>NZ_JARJNR010000038.1 GCF_030143255.1 Frigidibacter sp. SD6-1 | reverse complement strand
GCTCGCGAAGAAAGTGGCGAACTGATCGCGACGTGCGGTTGTGAGGTTGCTGAAGCCCATGCTATCGGTTGTGGGCACTTGATGGTGGCGCTGCTAGAGATTCTAGATCAAGAGATTCCCGAGCCAATGAGCCATTTTGAAAGGGAATCTAAATCAAAGCCATGGAAAAAGGGATACTTGGGCAGCTAATAGGTTTGTAGCCCAAGTCAGTGCTGGCTACCAACCGTGAGTGTTCTGACGGGCAAGGTCCGGATCGAGGACCTGCGCGAGGGCGATCTTGTGATCGCGCGGAACGAGGAGACGGGGGAGGTCGGGCCCTATCCCGTGGCCGCGATCATGGGGCGTCAGGCGACGGATCTGGTCTGGCTGGGGCTGGAGGCGTCGGGGCAGAGCTCCCGGCTCGGCGTGACGGCGGAGCATCCGCTCTATGTCGAGGGGCGCGGCTGGGTGCAGGCGGGGGAGCTGGCCCCCGGCGACCGGATCGTGGACGCGGACGGCGGGGTGATCACCGTCGTCTCGGCGGAGCTGGACGACCGGCCGACGCTGGTGCACAATCTCGAGGTCGC
>NZ_JARJNR010000037.1 GCF_030143255.1 Frigidibacter sp. SD6-1 | reverse complement strand
TCGTCCAGCTCCCGCGAGACGACCGTGATCACCCCGCCGTCGGCATCCACGATCCGGTCGCCGGGGGCCAGCTCGCCCGCCTGCACCCAGCCGCGCCCCTCGACATAAAGCGGATGCTCCGCCGTCACGCCGAGACGTGAGCTCTGCCCCGACGCCTCCAGCCCCAGCCAGACCAGATCCGTCGCCTGACGCCCCATGATCGCGGCCACGGGATAGGGCCCGACCTCCCCCGTCTCCTCGTTCCGCGCGATCACCAGATCGCCCTCGCGCAGGTCCTCGATCCGGACCTTGCCAGAGGGCGTCAGGACCTCCGTCCCCTCCGGGAAGGACGAGCCTGCCTGCATCAGCGCGCCGACCATCTCGTCGAGCGGCGTGTCGCAGCCGCAGGACGGCACGATCGCCTCGAGCAGACATTCCGTCGCGATCTCCTGGGTGTCGATCGGCTGACCGTTCAGAAGCGCGGTGCTGACATGACCCACCGTGGGTGGGTGTCCGGCATGAATGAAATCAACGGCTTGGCGGCGCGTTTTAAGGATTTGTTCAGAGACTGAGGCACACGGCACCCTACCCGGCCTTCGCAACACGGCTGCGCCCGAGGGCGTCAGCCCATGTCACTTGTCCGCCGGAGGTATCCATGTCGACGACAGATCGGGCAGTCCCCTTACCTTCTTTTCATACTGCGCCTCATTCCAAG
>NZ_JARJNR010000036.1 GCF_030143255.1 Frigidibacter sp. SD6-1 | reverse complement strand
ATCGAGGTCGCAGGCGCGCATACCTACTTCGCGGGCGAGCTGGAGGCGTGGAGCCATAATGCAGGCTCGCGGATTGGGCGCATCGCAGCGCTTACCATGCAACTTCTTACCAGCTGCGTTGATGAGGGTGATCCCTTTAGTTCGGGCGATGAGCGGTTACAGTTTCCAACCACAAATCCGGAAGAACTCCCCGATCCGGTCCAACCCAAGAAGAACCCACCGAAGAAAGGTAAGATTTGCCCGATTAATAAGTATAAAGGTGAAGGCGCGCGTATAACCAAGTTCTCCACGAGACTACTAAAGCTGTTCAAATGATCGCCGTGAAAACCATCGATGATCTCCTTGCAGAGATTGAAAGTTCAACCGTCGAGGAAGCCAGTCGGATTTCTGGATATGTCGCGCATTATATTGAAGAGCCGCGAGACATAAAAACTATCGCTGAGCGGTTGTTGGTAGTTCATGGCGGCGGCAATCAGAATATCGCTTTCCAGTGTGCGTGGCTCTTTAAGATGGCGGGAGATGAGGGGGGGCGGCGGAATATTCTTGCACGTCTTTCGCAGAGCGGGCATGCTCCGGCCATACACATCTTAGGGTGCATCAAGCGAGAAGAGGGACTCGACTCGGAAGCGCTTGATATGTTCGAAAAGTCCAAAGATCTTGGCTATCTCATCGCAGCGGCAGCCTATTATAAAATGCTTTCGCTGCGAGCGCGCTGGCCGAAACGCTGGTACTATTGGTGGCGATACAAATGGTCTTGGAATGAGGCGCAGTATGAAAAGAAGGTAAGGGGACTGCCCGATCTGTCGTCGACATGGA
>NZ_JARJNR010000035.1 GCF_030143255.1 Frigidibacter sp. SD6-1 | reverse complement strand
CTAGGGTCCAGACTCATTGAACCTCAAAGCCAGAACATGACGGTGGCGGCGAGGGCGACAGCGGATAGGAAGGTTTTGGCGGATCTGTCATAACGGGTTGCGACCCTGCGCCAGTCTTTCAGGCGACCGAACATGATCTCTATGCGATTGCGGCGGCGATAGCGGCGCTTGTCGTAGCGGACAGCTTTGCCGCGCGACTTCCGACCGGGAATGCAGGGGCGTATCCCTTTGTCTTTCAACGCATCTCGGAACCAGTCGGCGTCATAACCCCGGTCCGCGATCATCCACTCTGCAGCAGGCAGACTGCCCAGCAGGGCGGCGGCTCCGGTATAGTCACTGATCTGACCTGCGGTCATGAAGAACTTCAGGGGTCGCCCCTTGGCGTCTGTGACGGCATGCAACTTGGTGTTCAACCCGCCCTTTGTGCGCCCGATCAGGCGCCCGCGCTGGTCGTCGGGCCCCCCTTTTTCGCCCGCAGGCTCGAAGCCGTGCGGTGCGCCTTCAGGTAGGTCGCGTCGATCATGATGATCTTCTGGTCGGTGCCCTCGGAGGCCAGTCCCTCCATCATCCTCGCGAAAACCCCCATGTCACCCCACCGCTTCCAGCGGTTGTAGAGCGTCTTCGGCGGCCCATACTCACGCGGGGCATCGCACCAACGCAAGCCATTGCGATTGATAAATATTATGCCGCTCAACACGCGCCGATCATCGACACGTGGCTTGCCATGGCTCTTCGGAAAGAACGGCCTCAACCGCTCCATCTGCTCGTCAGTCAGCCAGTAAAGGTTGCTCATCATCACCCCCGTCAGTTTGGGAGCTTGAATCACGCAGGCCGGGCAGCCTCAAGCCGATTAATGGGTCCTGACCCTAA
>NZ_JARJNR010000034.1 GCF_030143255.1 Frigidibacter sp. SD6-1 | reverse complement strand
CAGGCGACGGATCTGGTCTGGCTGGGGCTGGAGGCGTCGGGGCAGAGCTCACGTCTCGGCGTGACGGCGGAGCATCCGCTCTATGTCGAGGGCCGGGGCTGGGTGCAGGCCGGGGAACTGGCGGTCGGCGACCGGATCGTGAATGCCGACGGCGGGGTGATCACGGTCGTCTCGCGGGAGCTGGGCGACCGGCCGACGCTCGTGCACAATCTCGAGGTCGCGGGCGCGCATACCTACTTCGCGGGCGAACTGGAGGCGTGGGGGCATAATGGTAGAAAATTCCGTGGTAGTAAACGCGCGGACGTTATGTGTAAGAACGGCGGTAAGTGTGTGCGCTGCGGCAAACCTGCTACGCACGCCGATCATATTTGGCCGTGGTCGAGGGGCGGCCAGACGGAGATTTGGAACGGGCAACCGCTGTGCGCGGCCTGCAATTTCCAAAAAAGTTGCTCTCTTCCCATTGAAGGGGTTGATTTGGATTGGAGGCCGCCGATGAAATGAAAAGCTCCATGGCGCTGATATGTAAACATTGCGAGAAGAGAGAACGGCCAATTCTCTTTGTCGCGTATACTCCATCTGATGGTATCTATCAGTTCTTGTGCGGCGAAGATGGGCACGAAGTTGACGATGCAGACCCGATCCACATCGATCATGTGGCTCAGGATGATCCGAGTGTGGTTGAATTGTTCAAGCATGATGTGCTTTTTGAAGCAGAGCGGGAGTCTGAGCAGCACCCGTGGCGGTTAGACTTCAATCCTGATCTCGACTAGTTGGTTGTTGTTGGGAGACTCGCAAGTTTTGAGTAGCGTGTGGTGGTTCCTACCCCGCCATCAAGGTTGAGAACTGACGCCGTCGGGCAAGGTCCGGATCGAGGACCTTCGCGAGGGCGATCTTGTGATCGCGCGGAACGAGGAGACGGGCCAGACCGGGGTCTTTCCGGTGACGGCGGTGATGGGGCGGCAGGCGACGGATCTGGTCTGGCTGGGGCTGGAGGCGTCGGGGCAGAGCTCACGTCTCGG
>NZ_JARJNR010000033.1 GCF_030143255.1 Frigidibacter sp. SD6-1 | reverse complement strand
GGCGTTGTTGCATAACTCTGGTGGCAAAGGATTCACTTCGTGAATCCAAGCGGTTAGACAGGCGGCATGAGCAAGCCATCACCCGCCCGCTACCGCACTACGAACTGGTCCAGCTACACCGCCTCACTGAAGAGGCGTGGATCTTTGCTGATCTGGCTGGACAAGGAGATGATCTGGCTCGCGCCGCCTGAGGGCAGCCCCGGTCGGCCTGCGGTGTTTGCGGACGCGGCGATCCAATTCTGTCTGACGATCAAGGTGCTGTTCAAGCTGCCTTTGCGGCAGACGACGGGAATGGTGGCCAGCCTGCTGAAGATGGCGGGCTTGGACTGGGCTGTGCCGGACTATACGACCTTGTGCCGACGCCAGAGGACCTTGGCTGTCCAGATCCCCTATCGGCGCGCCGATGGCCCCCTGAACCTGCTCGTCGACAGCACCGGTATCAAGTTCCTGGGCGATGGCGAATGGCAGGCGCGCAAGCATGGCGTTCAGGGCCGCCGCCAGTGGCGCAAGGTGCATCTGGCGATGGACACGGCCACGTCCGACATCCGGGCGGTGGAGTTCACCTCCAGCAGCGATGGCGACAGTCCGGTCCTGCCGGAACTGCTCAACCAAATCGCCGAGGATGAGGAGATCGGAACCGTGACCGCCGATGGGGCTTATGACACCCGCCGCTGTCACACCGCCATCATCGACCGCCAGGCCACCGCGATCATTCCGATCCGCAAGAACGGTCGACCCTGGAAAGAGGACTGCGCGGCAGCGATCGCCAGAAACGAAACCCTGCGCGCCACCCGGCACTACGGCCGGGCCTTCTGGAAACGCTGGACCGGATATCACGTTCGGAGCCGGATCGAGGCGAAGATGCGGTGCCTGAAAGCCTTCGGCGAGCGCATCGCCGCAAGGCACCCCGACAGCCAGACGGCCGAAATCCAGATCCGCATTGCACTGTTGAACTGCTTCTCAGCCCTCGGCACCGCTGAGATCGTTCGCGTGGGCTGATAATGAAGGGGAAAGGGGCTATCTTTCCTCAAGGGTGACTTATGCAACAATGCC
>NZ_JARJNR010000032.1 GCF_030143255.1 Frigidibacter sp. SD6-1 | reverse complement strand
CACGGTCGTCTCGCGGGAGCTGGACGACCGGCCGACGCTGGTGCACAATCTCGAGGTCGCGGGCGCGCACACCTACTTCGCCGGAGAGCTGGAGGCGTGGGGGCATAATGCATCTTCCGGCGCTTACCTCTTCAAGCTCGCCAACGGCAAATGGTACGCTGGAAAGGGGCCAAAATCGCGTTGTAAAAAGAGCAAAAGAGCGAAATCCAAGGCGGAAGGTTCTCCGGTCGTGTTGAGCTTCTTCTGGCCCGCGACCTCCACTCGCGAAGCGTTTGTGATGGAAGATCAGCTAATTTGCGACCTTGGCGGAATTGGCGGCCCTGATCTAATTAACGTCAAAAACAGCCCCGGCCGGAAGTTGCGGCAGTAGCTCGGGAGGTAGTGTTAAAATGGAGCATGATTTTTTCGGTACGGTAGAAACGGAAACTGACGTATGGACAACACGGCACACACTCCCAGACGGGCGAAAGATAACTGTGGAGTTATGGAACGCAAAGTGGAGCGACCTTGATGCCGCGGCAGATTTCCTTCGGAATCCAGAGGCATGGGAGAGAAAGTGCAGCGAAGCGTTTTACAAAAACTTCCAGAGTGATATACACCCTTATTTGCATCGCGTAGTTAAGGTAGGCGACGGAGATCTAAATGCATTCGCGTTTGAAACTCCAGATTCGCTGCGGGCGGAAAGTTTCTGGGAGCTGATTCAACTGAAGTCTATGGATGTTTTCCGCGAAGACGAAGGGCTTGAGCTCGTCTTGGACTATAAGTTTTCGCGAATTGAAACGGAATATGTCGTTTGCTTCAGGTTTTCCCAAGATGGTGCCCTGCAAGACTGTGCCTTGGAAAGTTGAGGGGCCGGGGTGTCGGCGACATATGCCGACGAGCCACGATCATGACGAAAGTATCCACGGTATCGGCCTAATCGATGATACTCGCTGACCGTATCGGACGAGCACAGCCGGACCGCAGGGACCGCGGCCGAATGCGCGGTCGAGGCGATCGTGCCGTCCTGCGGCTGCGGCTCGGCGCTCGACGAGATGGTCGGCGCGCTGATGCAGGC
>NZ_JARJNR010000031.1 GCF_030143255.1 Frigidibacter sp. SD6-1 | reverse complement strand
CAGGGGAATCGCATTTGAGAAATATCTCTGGCGGTGAGGGGTGATATGGATTCTTTGGAGGGCTCCTTTTGTGGAGTTTTCCGATGCCGTCCCTGATCACGATTTTCCGCGATCTGCCTGATCCCCGGTCGGGGAATGCGCAGCGCCATGATCTTCTGGACCTTCTGACGATTGCGCTTGTGGCGTCGGTCTGCGGGGCGGAAACCTGCGTGGATTTTGCCGAGTTTGCCGGGGACCGGGAGCCTCTCTTGCGGGAATTCCTGAGGCTGGAGAATGGTTTGCCGAGCCAGGACACCTTCAGCCGGGTGTTCCGGCTCCTCGATCCGCAGGCCTTCGGGCGGGCTTTCGAGGCCTTCCTGAGCGACCTTGGCGCCGGGGGGCCCGGGGTCGTCGCCATCGACGGCAAGACGCTGAGGCGCTCTTTCGACCGCGCGGCGGGCCGCTCGGCGCTGCATGTCGTGACCGCCTTCGGGGCCGAGGCGCGGGTCAGCCTCGGCCAACGCGCGGTGGCCGAGGGGCAGAACGAGATCACCGCCGCCCGGGCGCTTCTGGCCAGGCTGGCGCTCGATGGCGCGCTGGTGACGGGCGATGCGATCCACGCCCAGGCCGAGACGGCGCAGCTGGTGCTGGAGCGGGGGGGCGATTACCTCTTCGCGCTGAAAGGCAACCGCCCGGCGATGCTGGCCGAGGTCGCGCGCTTCTTCGCCGACCCGCCCGGCCCCCTGGAGGCTTTCGAGACCACCGACGCCAACCACGGCCGGATCGAGACCCGCCACCACCGCGTAACCCATTCTGTCGATTGGCTCTTTGGTGACCGAGCCGAGCCCGGCGCCCCCGCCATGCCCGGCCTTGCCACGCTCGCCTGCGTCACCGCCAGCCGCAATGGCGGCCCGCCCGCGACCCGTTACTACCTCTCCTCCGCCCGCCTCACCCCCGAGGCCTTCGCCCGCGCCATCCGCTCCCACTGGGCCATCGAGAACAGCCTCCACTGGGTGCTCGACGTCACCTTCGACGAGGACCGCGCCCGCAACCGCACCGACAACGGCCCCGAAAACCTCGCCATCCTGAGGCGCCTCACCCTCAACCTCCTCAGAACCGCACGGCCAAACCTCCCCATCTCAAGAAAAAGAAAGCGATCAGCATGGTCCGACGACTTCGCAAGGTCCATCATCGGCCAAATGCGATAGCCCTG
>NZ_JARJNR010000030.1 GCF_030143255.1 Frigidibacter sp. SD6-1 | reverse complement strand
CTATGGCAAAGGCAAAGTTTGAACGGAACAAACCGCACGTTAACGTTGGCACGATCGGGCACGTTGACCATGGCAAGACGACGCTGACGGCGGCGATCACGAAATATTTCGGCGAGTTCAAGGCCTATGACCAGATCGACGCGGCGCCGGAAGAGCGGGCGCGCGGGATCACGATCTCGACCGCGCACGTGGAATACGAGACCGCGAACCGTCACTATGCCCACGTCGACTGCCCCGGCCACGCCGACTATGTGAAGAACATGATCACCGGTGCCGCCCAGATGGACGGCGGGATCCTCGTCTGCGCGGCCTCGGACGGCCCGATGCCGCAGACGCGCGAGCATATCCTTCTGGCCCGCCAGGTCGGCGTTCCCGCACTCGTCGTCTACATGAACAAGATCGACCTTGTGGATGACGAGGAACTGGTCGAGCTGGTGGAAATGGAACTGCGCGAGCTGCTGAGCTCGTACGAATTCCCCGGCGACGACATCCCGATCATCAAGGGGTCGGCGCACAAGGCGCTGATCGGCGAGAGCCCCGAGATCGGCGAGACGTCGATCCGCGCGCTGATGGATGCGGTCGACAGCTACATCCCGACGCCCGACCGTCCGATCGACCAGCCGTTCCTGATGCCGATCGAGGACGTGTTCTCGATCTCGGGCCGCGGCACGGTCGTGACCGGCCGTGTCGAGCGCGGCGTGATCAACGTCGGCGACGAGGTTGAGATCGTGGGCATCCGCGCGACGCAGAAATCGACCTGCACCGGGGTCGAGATGTTCCGCAAGCTGCTCGACCGCGGCGAGGCGGGCGACAACGTGGGCGTCCTTCTGCGCGGCATCGACCGTGACGGCGTCGAGCGCGGCCAGGTCCTGTGCAAGCCGAAATCGGTCAACCCGCACACGAACTTCGAGGCCGAGGCCTATATCCTGACCAAGGAAGAAGGCGGCCGCCACACGCCGTTCTTCGCCAACTACCGTCCGCAGTTCTACTTCCGCACCACGGACGTGACGGGCACGGTGAAGCTGCCGGAAGGCACCGAGATGGTGATGCCGGGCGACAACCTGAAGTTCGAGGTCGAGCTGATCGCGCCGATCGCGATGGAAGAGAAGCTCCGCTTCGCCATCCGCGAAGGCGGCCGCACCGTCGGCGCCGGCGTCGTCTCGAAAATCCTGAAGTAAGTCGGGACATCGGATACCGGACGGGGCC
>NZ_JARJNR010000002.1 GCF_030143255.1 Frigidibacter sp. SD6-1 | reverse complement strand
TCGGCGCCGGCGTCGTCTCGAAAATCCTGAAGTAAGTCGGGACATCGGATACCGGACGGGGCCGGAAAGCCCCGGACGGGCAAAGAACAGATGGTGCGTCTTCGGGCGCGCCATTCCCTCTTGACAGTGATGGCGCACCCCCTTACCCGGGCCGCCTGATCTCCGAGAGATTTGGTTCGACGCAGGCGCCGCATTCGGCGGTGTCTGCCTCTCAACCTGAAGAAGCCCGCGAGAGGCATGACTGACATGACTGGTCAAAACATCCGCATCCGGCTCAAGGCCTTCGATTACCGCGTTCTGGACGCCAGCACGCAGGAAATCGTCAACACGGCCAAGCGCACCGGTGCACAGGTCCGGGGTCCGATCCCGCTGCCGAACAAGATCGAGAAATTCACGGTTCTGCGTGGTCCGCACATCGACAAGAAGTCGCGCGACCAGTGGGAGATCCGCACGCACAAGCGCCTTCTCGACATCGTTGATCCGACCCCCCAGACCGTGGACGCGCTGATGAAGCTCGACCTCGCCGCTGGCGTGGACGTCGAGATCAAGCTGAACTGAGGAGGGCGGAGAGATGCTGCGCTCCGGCGTTATCGCAAAGAAGCTGGGCATGACCCGGCTGTTCCTGGAAGACGGCAAGCAGGTTCCTGTCACCGTCCTTCAGCTTGACAATCTTCAGGTCGTGGCTCAGCGCACGGCCGAGAAGGACGGCTACACTGCCGTTCAGCTCGGTGCGGGCGTGGCCAAGGCCAAGCGCACCACCGCGGCGATGCGCGGCCATTTCGCCAAGGCGAACGTGGCCCCCAAGCGCAAGATCGCGGAATTCCGTGTGAGCCCGGAAAACCTGATCGAGGTTGGCGCCGAAATCTCGGCTGCCCACTATGCCGAAGGGCAGTTCGTGGACATCGCCGGCACCTCGCTCGGCAAGGGCTTCGCCGGTGCGATGAAGCGTCACAACTTCGGCGGCCTGCGCGCCTCGCACGGTGTGTCCGTGTCGCACCGTTCGCACGGTTCGACCGGTCAGTGCCAGGATCCCGGCAAGGTGTTCAAGGGCAAGAAGATGGCGGGTCACCTCGGCTCCGTCCGCGTCACCACCCAGAACATCCAGGTTGTCCGCACCGATGCCGACCGTGGCCTGATCATGGTCAAGGGCTCGGTTCCCGGCTCCAAGGGCGGCTGGGTCACGATCAAGGACGCGGTGAAGAAGCCGCTGCCGAAGGATCTGCCGATGCCCGCCGCGATCAAATCCGCTGCTTCCGCCGTGGAAGCCGCTCCGGCCGCTGACATTGCGGTCGAAGGGGGTGAAGCATGAAACTTGATGTGATCAAGCTCGACGGCGGCAAGGCCGGCACGATCGACCTGGACGAAGCGCTCTTCGGCCTGGAACCGCGCGCCGACATCCTGCACCGCGTCGTCCGCTGGCAGCGCGCCAAGGCCCAGGCCGGCACGCACAGCGCCAAGACCCGGTCGGAAGTCAGCTATTCGACCAAGAAGATCTACCGCCAGAAAGGCACCGGTGGCGCCCGCCACGGCGACCGCAAGGCCCCGATCTTCCGTCACGGCGGCAAGTACAAGGTTCCGACCCCGCGCAGCCACGCGCACGACCTGCCCAAGCAGGTGCGCGCGCTTGGCCTGAAGCATGCTTTGTCGGCCAAGGCCGGTTCGGGCAATCTCGTGATCATCGACACCCTGTCGATGGCCGAGGCCAAGACGGCGATCCTCGCCAAGGCGGCCAAGGAGCTGGGCTGGAAGAAAGTGCTGATCATCGACGGCGCCGAGGTGAACGAGAACTTCGCCCGCGCAGCGGCCAACATCGAAGGTATCGATGTGCTGCCGTCGATGGGTGCCAATGTCTATGACATCCTCAAGCGTGAGACGCTGATCCTCACCAAGGCGGGTGTCGAGGCTCTGGAGGCCCGTCTTGGCAAGGGGAATCTGAAATGAGCGTGAAACCCGAACATTACGACGTGATCAAGCGTCCGGTCATCACCGAGAAATCGACCCTCGCGGGCGAGAACAATGCGGTGGTGTTCAAGGTCGAGCGGTCGGCCACCAAGCCCCAGATCAAGGAAGCCGTCGAGGCGGTCTTTGGTGTGAAGGTGAAGGCGGTCAACACCACGATCACCAAAGGCAAGGCCAAGAAGTTCCGCGGCCGTCCCGGCGAGCGGAGCGACATCAAGAAGGCCTATGTGACCCTCGAAGAGGGCAACACTATCGACGTCCAGTCGGGCCTCTGATAGAAGCCGCACGAATCTCGCGGCCCCGACCATCGGGGCCGCGAGGCTTTTCGGGGGGATGGGCAGATTGCCCATCCTACCGGACCGTAGGATGGGCAATCTGCCCATCCCTCAAGTCGGGGACCTTCGGGGCCCTTCAAACCAAACGGACCAATGGTCCAAAGCAACGGAAGACAGAGAGCATGGCACTCAAGTCGTATAAGCCGACGACGCCTGGCCAGCGCGGGCTGGTTCTGATCGACCGTTCGGAGCTTTGGAAAGGTCGCCCTGTGAAGGCCCTCGTCGAGGGTCTGCGCAAGCACGGCGGCCGGAACAATACCGGACGGATCACGATGCGTCACCAAGGCGGTGGCGCGAAGCGTCTTTACCGCATCGTCGACTTCAAGCGGAACAAGTTCGATATCGCCGCGACGGTCGAGCGGATCGAGTACGATCCGAACCGGACCGCCTTCATCGCCCTCGTCCGCTATGCGGATGGCGAACAGGCCTATATCCTCGCCCCCCAGCGCCTCGCCGTCGGCGACAGCGTGATCTCGGGCGCCAAGACCGACGTGAAGCCCGGCAATGCGATGCCGTTCTCGGGCATGCCGATCGGCACGATCGTTCACAACGTGGAACTGAAGCCCGGCAAGGGCGGCCAGCTGGCACGCGCCGCGGGCACCTATGCCCAGTTCGTCGGCCGTGACGGCGGCTATGCGCAGATCCGCCTGTCGTCGGGCGAGCTTCGCATGGTGCGTCAGGAGTGCATGGCGACGGTTGGCGCGGTCTCGAACCCCGACAACTCGAACCAGAACCTCGGCAAGGCCGGTCGTCGCCGCCACATGGGCATCCGCCCGACCGTCCGCGGCGTTGCGATGAACCCGATCGACCACCCGCATGGTGGTGGTGAAGGCCGCACCTCCGGTGGCCGCCACCCGGTTACGCCGTGGGGCAAGGGCACCAAGGGCAACCGCACCCGCACGAACAAGGCGACCGACAAATACATCGTTCGCTCGCGCCACGCGAAGAAAGGGCGTTAATCCATGTCTCGTTCCATCTGGAAAGGCCCCTTCGTTGATGCCTATCTGCTGAAGAAAGCGGAAAAGGCTCAAGGTTCGGGCAAGAACGAAGTGATCAAGATCTGGTCGCGCCGTTCCACCATCCTGCCGCAGTTCGTCGGTCTGACCTTCGGCGTCTACAACGGCCAGAAGCACATTCCGGTCAACGTCACCGAAGAGATGATCGGCCAGAAGTTCGGCGAATATTCGCCGACGCGGACCTATTACGGTCACGCCGCCGACAAGAAAGCCAAGAGGAAGTAAGCCATGAGCAAGGAAAAAAATCCGCGCCGCGTGGCCGATAACGAAGCCTTCGCCAAGGCGAAGATGCTTCGCACCTCGCCGCAGAAGCTCAATCTCGTCGCCGCGCTGATCCGTGGCAAGAAGGTGGAAAAGGCCCTGTCGGACCTGACCTTCTCGAAGAAGCGGATCGCGATCGACGTGAAGAAATGCCTGCAATCCGCCATCGCCAATGCCGAGAACAACCATGGTCTCGACGTTGACGCGCTGGTGGTGGCCGAGGCCTATGTCGGCAAGAACCTGGTGATGAAGCGTGGCCGTCCGCGGGCGCGCGGCCGTTATGGCAAGATCATGAAGCCGTTCAGCGAACTGACCATCAAGGTGCGTCAAGTTGAGGAGTCTGCATAATGGGTCAGAAGGTCAACCCCATCGGGATGCGCCTCCAGGTCAACCGCACCTGGGACAGCCGCTGGTTTGCTGACAGCAAGGACTACGGCAACCTGCTTCTTGAAGACCTCAAGATGCGCGACTTCATCCATGAAGAGTGCAAGCAGGCCGGTGTCTCGAAAGTCATCATCGAGCGTCCGCACAAGAAGTGCCGCGTGACGGTTCACACCGCGCGTCCGGGCGTCATCATCGGCAAGAAGGGCGCGGACATCGAAACGCTGCGTTCGAAGCTCGCGAACTTCACCAAGTCGGAACTGCACCTCAACATCGTCGAAGTCCGCAAGCCCGAACTGGACGCGATGCTTGTGGCGGAATCGATCGCCCAGCAGCTGGAGCGCCGCGTGTCCTTCCGTCGCGCCATGAAGCGCGCCGTGCAGAACGCGATGCGCATGGGTGCCCTCGGCATCCGTGTGAACGTCGCGGGCCGCCTCGGCGGCGCGGAAATCGCCCGGACCGAATGGTACCGCGAAGGTCGCGTGCCGCTGCACACGCTGCGCGCCGACATCGACTATGCTCTGGCGGAAGCCACCACGCCCTACGGGATCATCGGCTGCAAGGTCTGGATCTTCAAGGGCGAGATCATGGAGCATGACCCGCAGGCCCGCGACCGCCGCGCGGCCGAGGCTCAGGACGGTCCGGCCCCGCGTGGTCCGCGCCGCGATGACCGCCGCGACCGGTAAGGAGAGACAAGATGCTGCAACCCAAACGGACAAAGTTCCGCAAACAGCACAAGGGCCGCATCCACGGTGAAGCCAAGGGCGGGTCTGACCTGAACTTCGGCGGCTTTGGTCTCAAAGCCACCGAGCCCGAGCGCGTCACCGCGCGGCAGATCGAGGCAGCCCGCCGCGCGATCACCCGCCACATGAAGCGTCAGGGCCGCGTCTGGATCCGGATTTTCCCGGACCTGCCGGTCTCGGCCAAGCCGACCGAAGTCCGGATGGGCTCGGGCAAGGGCTCGGTCGATTTCTGGGCCGCCCGCGTCCACCCCGGCCGGATCATGTTCGAGATCGACGGCGTTGCCGAAGACATCGCGCGTGAAGCCCTGCGCCTCGGTGCGATGAAGCTGCCGGTCAAGACCCGCGTTGTGGTCCGCGAGGACTGGTAAGGGCAGGGGGCAACCCCGACCGACGGAATGGACCCCTGCCGGGAACGGCGGGGGTTTTTCTTTCTTGCCAACACCCGCCCCGCACTTGATGCGGGGCCTCTGCCGGCGAAGAGGCCCCGGCTCAAGGCCGGGGCGGGCCCCTGATGACGCGGGGTTTGAAGCAACCAGCCACCGTTTGCCGCAATGTCCCATGTGCCACCCCTTGCACCACCCCTCCCCTTCGTGGGAGGGGAAGGGGGAGGGGGGCTGGCCCCCGCCCGTCAGCCCGGACCCGACCCATGCCCGACATCTCCACCCTCTTCGTCACCCGCCTCTATCGCGCCGCCCTGAACGAACTGGCCAAGCCCAAGGTCGATTACGGCGAACTGAACGCCTCCTGCCTCGCCATCGCCGAGGATGACGAGGCGGGGCAGCGCTGGTGCGAGGACAATGGCTATCCGGGCTATACCTCGTATGCGTCGCTCGACGACCTGCCCTGGCGCTTCCCGATCTTCGGGGCCCTGGAAAAGGCGCTCGACAAGCATGTCGCGGCCTTCTGCAAGGACCTGGGCTTCGACCTTGGCGAGCGCAAGCTGAAATGCAACGCGCTCTGGATCAATATCCTGCCCGAGGGCGGCACGCATGCCTCCCATATCCACCCCCATTCGGTGATCTCCGGCACGACCTATGTGGCGATGCCTGAAGGGACGTCGGCGCTGAAGCTCGAAGACCCGCGCCTGCCGATGATGATGATGGCGCCGGTGGTGAAGAAGACCGCGCCCGAGGCGCTGCAGCGGTTCGTCTACGTCAAGCCAGCGGTCGGCGATGTGCTCTTGTGGGAAAGCTGGCTCCGCCACGAGGTGCCGATGAACATGGCCGAGGAAGAGCGGATCAGCGTCAGTTTCAACTACGGCTGGGCCTGAGGCGCCGTCCCGCCTCCGTCGCCCCCGCGTGCCGCATCCGTCCCGCATCCGTCCCGACAGGGGCGAACGCCGGGTTCAGCCCTCGGTAAGCCCGCCCGCCGTCCTCAGCGGATGGTGACCAGCCCCGCGCCGAGGACAACGAGCAGAAGCCCCGCCGCCTTCCTCAGGCCGACCGCATCAATTGGCGCGCCCAGCCAGCCCATCTGGCTGAGCAGCGCGCCGGTCAGTATCTGGCCGGTCACCAGCAGCACGAAGAACGGCCCCGGTCCGATCCGCGGGATCAGAAAGGTCGAGCCGAGGATCATCAGGGCCGAGACGACGCCGGAGAGATACATCCAGCCCGGCACCTCCCTGAGCCGCGCGAAATCGGACAGGCGGTTGCCGGCGGCGACCGCGATCGCCACCGTGGTCAGAAGGCCCAGAAGGTAGAAAGGCGCATTCGCGAGGATCGGCGATCCGACGATCCGGCCGCTCTGGCTGAGGACGGGCAGATAGACGGCAAGCGCCACGCCCATGGCGAGCGCGAGCGAGACAAGAGCGGCATAGGGCATCGGAACCTCACTGATGGACGCCCCATGAAACGACCGTTCCAGGGCGGCGGCAAGGAAAACGTGCGAACGCGATGCGTGGTGCCGCTTGCTCCGACTGGGGCACTCGCCTAGGCTGCGCGCCTGTCGGACGGGAAGGTTTGGTCATGAAGTTGGCGCGATTGGCAAGGCTTCTCGGTCGGAACGGGTCTGTTCGCGTCCGCTTCTCGCAGTACGGCGAAGACACGATCATCCGAAAGCTCTTCAACCGCTCGCACGGCTTTTACGTCGATGTCGGCGCGCACCATCCGTTCCGGCAATCCAACACCGCCTATCTGTGGTGTCTGGGCTGGAATGGCGTGAACGTCGACGCCAACCGCCGGAGCATCGAGATTTTCCGCAAGGTGCGACCGGGCGACACCAGCATATGGAGCGCAATCGTGCCAGAGGCGGTTGCGGCCAGCCAAAGGCATGTGAACTTCTATTCACGGCGCGACCTCGACCTGAGTGCGACCGTCTCCGCCGAACTGGCTGAGGAGCGCGGCGCCGATACCGTCGCCTCGGTGCCCTGCACCAGCCTGAATGCAATCCTGGCCGAGCATGGCCGGAAGGCGCCGGACGGGGTGGATTTTCTGAACATCGACATCGAAGGTCTGGACGAGGCGGCGATCAGCGGCATCGCCGGCTGGCCGGTGCGCCCCAAGGTGATCGCGCTGGAAACCTATGCAGAGACCATCCCCGAGGTGCTGCAAACCGGCACCTTCGCCGAGCTTTCGGGGGCGGGCTACGACTATCGCTATCAGATCGGGCTGACCTCGATCTATGTGCAGAACGGATTCGGGCAAGACGGGTGAAGGCCTGCCACGGCGCTGTTCACAACCGGGCCACAAGCTCGGCGCGCCCCGCCGTCAGAAGATATTGAAGACGTAGAGCAGGATGATCACGACGATCGGTACGCCGAGCAGCCAGGCGATGATGCCTTTCATGTCACTTTCCTTTCGATTGGTCTCTTTCACAGGGCCCTTCGCCCGGAGCGGTCACCGCCTCAGACCCGTCCCATCAGGACGAGGATCAGGACGACGAGCAGCACGAGGCCGAGCCCGCCGACCGGACGGTAGCCCCAGTCACGCGAATAACCCCAGTTCGGCAGAGCGCCGATAAGGGCAAGGACGAGGATGATGAGGAGGATGGTGCCGAGCGTCATGTCTGTTCCCTTCGTCCGCAGGCCGGACTGGCCCTGTCCGCTGACAACGCGGAGGGGGCGCTTCGGTTCCGGCGGGGTGCGGGAATGCGCCGCGCCGCAAAGGGCGCCGAAGCGCAGCCTGCGGCGCGCCAGCGACGGTTCATGATCCGTTAACGTTGCTGGGTGAGGCTGCCGCCCATGCCGCGCTACCTCCGCCCCCGCATACCCGGTGCCTGCGTCTTCTTCACCGTTGCGCTGGCCGAGCGCGGCTCGGACCTCTTGCTGCGCGAGGTCGGGCGGCTTCGGCAGGCGGTGGCGGCGACGCGGGCGGAACGGCCGTTCGGGATCGACGCTTGGGTCGTGATGCCCGATCATCTGCATGCGGTCTGGACATTGCCGGAGGGGGACCGGGATTTCCCGACCCGGTGGCGATCGATCAAGAGCCGGTTTTCGCGGGACTTGCCGAAAGCGCGGCTTCGGCCGAGCCACGAGGCGCGGCAGGAGCGTGGATTGTGGCAGCGCCGGTTCTGGGAGCACCATATCAGAGATGCGGATGATTATGCCGCCCACGTCCGGTATTGCCACCTGAACCCGGTCAAGCACGGATTTGTCGAAAGGCCAGAGGACTGGCCCCATTCGTCCATCCATCGCGAGATCGCGGCGGGAAGATGGTAGGGTGCGTGATTTCACGCACAGATGATCGTTGGCGTGGGGTGATGGTGCGTGCGAGCACGCACCCTACGCTTGCTGCGGGGGGAAGCGGTTGCGCGGTCCGGTGAAGCGTGGGTTTGTAGGGAAGCCAACCGATCGGCCCTATTCGTCGATCCATCGCGATAGTCGTTTGGGCCGGGTCGATCGGGAGTTTCATCCGTAGGGTGGGTGGTTCCGCCGAAGGCGGGTTCACCCACCATGGCGCGGGGCGAGGAACTGGCGATGCAGGGAAACGGACGGTCAACCCGCGCGTGCCGCGCGGAACGACCCGACATATGCTGGCTACAGCGCGCTATCAGAAGGGATCGTGGGTCAACCTGCGCTCAGAGCGCGCTGGTTGATCCACCTTATGACCTGCTGCTAGCTGTTCTCTCGATTTCGCGGTAGGAAGATTGGCGCAAACGCGCCACGCTACTGAAGGTAAGCCAATGAAAGAACACTCGTTTAGCGATACAGCTTACGAGCATGCATGGCGGATGTTTGATCGGCACGCTCAGCAACGTGTGGACTGCTTCAATTTGTTTGTATTAGTCTTGGGAGGGTTACTGGCGGCGGCTATCGCGGTGATCGACATGACGCATGGAGGCCGGTTCATCATTGCGGTTGGCCTGCTCAGTTTGGGAGCGCACAAAGTGTTCTCAGACTTGGAAGCCAGAACTCGCCAACTCGTCAAGAACGCTGAGCAAGCACTCATGAAATTTGAAGACGCGTTTGCCCAGGCATGTGGAGGTGAGCTTCGTATGCTGGCAAAAGCTGACGCGCAAAGTGACAGCTCGAAAGTCTCCTATTCCAGCGCTTTTCAGTATGCGCTAGAGCTACTCAGAATTCTGAGCGTCGCAGAGATTGCTTTCGGTGTCGTCAACTTATTCCTCTGCTTCAAGCTTACCTCGTAAATTTCTTGTACTTTACCCGCTTCGGCTCGATCGAATCCGGCCCCAATCTGCGCACTTTGTCTTCCTCATAGGCCTCGAAGTTGCCTTCGAACCATTCGGCATGGGCGTCGCCCTCGAAGGCGAGGATATGGGTGCAGAGGCGGTCGAGGAAGAAGCGGTCGTGGCTGATGATGACGGCGCAGCCGGCGAAGTCTTCGAGCGCGGCTTCGAGCGATTGCAGGGTTTCGACGTCGAGGTCGTTGGTCGGTTCGTCGAGGAGGAGGACGTTGCCGCCCGAGCGCAGGAGTTTCGCCATATGGACGCGGTTGCGTTCACCGCCTGAAAGGAGCCCGACCTTCTTCTGCTGGTCGCCGCCCTTGAAGTTGAAGGCCCCGCAATAGGCGCGGCTGTTCATCGTGGCGTCGCCGAGTTCCAGCACTTCGAGCCCTTCGGAGATTTCCTCCCACACCGTCTTGTTGGGGTCGAGCGCGTCGCGCGACTGATCGACATAGGCAAGCTTCACCGTGTCGCCGAACGAGACGCTGCCCGCGTCGGGCTTTTCCTGCCCCGTGAGCATGCGGAAGAGCGTGGTTTTCCCTGCGCCGTTCGGGCCGATGACGCCGACGATGCCGCCGGGGGGCAGCGAGAAGGAGAGATCCTCGACCAGCTGCTTGTCGCCGAGGTGCTTGGCCAGCCCCTCGACCTCGATCACCTTGCCGCCCAGACGGGGGCCATTGGGGATGATGATCTTGGCGGTCGAGATCTTTTCGCGTTCGGACTTGCCCGCGAGTTCCTCGTAGGCGTTGATACGGGCCTTCTGCTTGGCCTGCCGGGCCTTGGCACCGGCGCGGATCCATTCGAGTTCGCGTTCGAGCGTCTTCTGGGTCGCCTTGTCCTCGCGCGCTTCCTGTTCCAGGCGCTTGGCCTTCTGTTCAAGCCAGGAAGAATAGTTGCCCTCGTAGGGGATGCCGCGGCCGCGGTCGAGTTCGAGGATCCAGCCGGTGATGTCGTCGAGGAAATAGCGGTCGTGGGTGACGATCAGGATGGTGCCCTGGTACTCGATCAGGTGCTTTTGCAGCCAGGCGATGGTTTCGGCGTCGAGGTGGTTGGTCGGTTCGTCGAGGAGCAGCATGTCGGGCGCTTCGAGAAGAAGCTTGCAGAGCGCCACCCGGCGCTTTTCGCCGCCCGAGAGCGTGTCGACATTGGCGTCGTCGGGCGGGCAGCGGAGTGCTTCCATCGCGACGTCGATCTGGCTGTCGAGGTCCCAGAGGTTCTGGCTGTCGATCTCGTCCTGAAGGGCGGCCATCTCGTCTGCCGTCTCGTCGGAATAGTTCATGGCGAGGTCGTTGTAGCGGTCGAGCTTGGCCTTCTTGGCGGCAACGCCCAGCATGACGTTGCCGCGCACGTCGAGCGAGGCGTCAAGCTGCGGTTCCTGCGGCAGGTAGCCGACGCGCGCGCCCTTGGCGGCCCAGGCCTCGCCGGTGAAATCCTTGTCGATGCCGGCCATGATGCGCAGCAGCGTGGACTTGCCCGCGCCGTTCACGCCGACGACGCCGATCTTGACCCCGGGCAGGAAGTTCAGGCGGATGTTCTCGAAACATTTCTTGCCGCCCGGATAGGTCTTGGAGACGCCATCCATGTGGTAGACATACTGGTAGGAAGCCATGGAATCCTCGCGGGAACAGGGGTTGCGCCCCATGTAGGGGAGATGGGGGCAAAGGGCAATCGGGCTTAGCCGAGGGCGAGGGCGTCGAAACGATCGCGAAGGCTGCGGGCGCGCGCGGGGTTGACCTGTTCGGCCCAGGAGATACGGCCGTCGAGATGCGCGAGGAACGCCGGGTCGCGGCGGCGCGGGTCCGCCGGATCGGAGAGGCGGTGGAGGATGGCCTTCACCTCGTCATAGACGGGCCGCGCAAGGTTCAGGTGACGGTTCACGACGATACCGGTGACGGTCTGGCGCTGGCCTGAGTGCGCCTTCCGGGTCTTGGCGGGGTTGAGGCGAAAGCCTGTCTCGCGGACGATATCGGGAACCGCGGAGAGCAGGGTTGGAACGACATGCCGGTCGCCGGAGAAGGCGAGATCGTCTGCATAGCGGCTGTAACTCGCCCCGAGCCTGCGCGCGAGGCCCGCGAGGCGGCGGTCGAGCGCGCGGGCGGCCAGATTGGCAAGCGCGGGCGAGGTGGGGGCGCCCTGCGGCAGATGGCGGCCCGTGAGAAGATTGCGCGCGGCGATCCGGTTGTCCTGAAGGAGTTCGTCGGGCGTTACGGCGGTACAGATGCCGGTCAGCGCTCGGGCGACGGGCGTCGGGTAGCCCAGGGTGCGGAAGATCGCGTAGACGCGGCTGAAGCCGATCGTCGGAAAGAAATCGGTGAGGTCGAAGCATACGACGGCCTGTTCGCCCGCGTGGCGCCGTGCGCCGGTCAAGCAGGAGGTGCCCTTGCGAAAGCCGATGGCATCGGGATGTGGCGGAACCCGGTCGAGAAGCCAGCGCAGGACGTGGCGCTGCAGACGTTTCATCAGCGGCTTCGGCTCCTCGATCAGCCGAAACTGGCCGTCCGTCTTCGGGATCAGGTGATGGCGATAATGCCCGGCGAAGTGCGACGCCGCCTGAGCAGAGAGCCCGCGCAGGTCGGCGAAACGAACAAGCTGGCTCTCGGTAAGACCCAACCAGTCTGCGAGAGCCTCGGTCGTGTCGAGCGCGGGCAGCCCAAGCGTTGCAAGCGCCGGATCCGGGCGAAAGCCGGCTGTCAGCAAGGGCGGGGCGGGGATGTCGCCCAAGCGCTTCGCGAGCGCAAGGATCCTGCCGGCTTCGGGGCGGGTGCGGAGAAAGCGCAGGAGCAGCGCAGTATCCGGTGCGACACTTGCGGGGAACCTGTGTTTCAAGGCGCGGGCGAGCGGTCGCGCGATGGAAGACAGACGTGTCGGCAGGCGCTGGCGCAGGTGGGTTTCAAGTGCCAGGTCGGTCCAGTCAATCTGGGAAAGGGAGGCCGCGAAGGGCCTGAGAACATCCGATAGGTTCATTTGAAAACGCAGAAACGATGCCCAACCAGTCCTGTCCTGCATGACCATATCTGGGTGAAGCCCAGCGGAGGTCATGCGCCGAATGTGCATTCTCACGATGAAAGGCAGGGGAAACCCCGGCCAGCCGGTACGCCCGGCATCTTGAGCACCGCTTCTGCTTTGGGCATGGTAGGCGCGACGGGGCTCCGGTCAAGTCATGAATTCAACCGGGGGTCGAGGCAGTTGAGGCGAGCAGGACTTCCCATCGCAACCCCCGGCATGATCATCGGCCTTCTGGGCGGATCGTTCGACCCGGCCCACGATGGCCATGCGCATCTGACCCGGGAGGCGTTGAAGCGGTTGGGGCTGGACCGGGTCTGGTGGCTGGTCTCGCCCGGCAATCCGCTGAAGGCCAATCCGCCTGCGCCGATGGCGGAGCGGGTGGCGCGGGCGCGGCGGGTGATGGGCGATCCGCGTGTCGCGATCACCGACATCGAGGTGCGGCTGGGGACGCGGTTCACCGCCGAGACGCTCGAGCGGTTGATGGCGATCTATCCGGGCGTGCGCTTCGTCTGGCTGATGGGGGCGGACAATCTGGCCGAGTTTCACCGGTGGGACCGCTGGGACTGGATCATGCGGCATGTGCCGATCGCCATCTTCGCCCGGCCGGGCAAGCGGCTGGCGGCGCGGGGGGCGCGGGCGGCGGAGGAATATGCGCGCTGGCGGCTGCCTGGCCATGCGGCGGGCCTTCTGGCCCGCAGGCGGGCGCCGGCCTGGGTCTTTCTTGACATGCCGCTGAACGACATGTCCTCTTCCGCGATCCGGGCACGGGGCGAATGGAGACGGACGGAATGACGGGACTGACGCGGCGCGGCCTTCTGGCGGGGCTTATGGCGGGGGCGGCCTGGCCCGCCCTGGCAGAGGCTCCGCTGCGCTCGCCGGTGCCACCCGCCCGGCCGGTGCGTGGTGCGGCTGCGGTGCCTTCGGCCGACCTGGCCGAGGCGATCATCGCCGAGGCGAAGTTGCCCGGTGCTGCCGTCTGCTATCTGCTCATGGATGCCAAAAGCGGCGAGGTGCTGGCGGCGCGGGAGCCTGACCGGCCGATGCCGCCCGCCTCGACGCTGAAGGCGGTCACGGCGCTTTATGCCTTGGGGACACTCGGGGCGGGGCATCGCTTCTCGACGCGGGTTCTGGTGACCGGGCCGGTCAAGGGCGGTCGGGTCGCGGGCGATCTGATCCTGGCGGGCGGCGGCGATCCTTCGCTGTCGACCGACGATCTGGGCGATCTGGCGGCAGCGGTCAGGGCGGCGGGCGTGACCTCAGTCGCGGGGCGCTTCCTTGTCTGGGGCGGGGCGCTGCCCTATCTGCCCGAGATCGACCGGGGCCAGCCGGAGTGGCTGGGCTATAACCCGGCGGTCTCGGGGCTGAACCTGAACTTCAACCGGGTGAATTTCACCTGGGCGCGCGGCGGCGACGGCTACAGGGTGGGGTTCGACGCGCGCGCGGAGCGGTTTGCGCCAGCGGTCGAGATGGCGCGGATGAAGGTGGTGGCGCGCGACCTGCCGATCTTCACCTATGCCGATGGTGGCCGGACCGAGGACTGGACGGTGGCGCAGGCCGCGCTGAACAAGGATGGCAGCCGCTGGCTGCCGGTGCGGCGGCCCGACCTTTACGCGGGCGACGTGTTCCGCACGCTGATGGCGGCGCAGGGGATCAGGCTCGACCGGCCCGAGGTGCTGGCATCGGTGCCGCCCGGTCCGACGCTGCTGCGCGGCCGTGAGAGCGCGCCCTTGCCCGATGTGTTGCGCGACATGCTGAAATTTTCCACCAACATGACCGCCGAGACGGTGGGGATGGCCGCCTCGGTCGTGCGGGGGGCGAAGACCCATGCCGCGTCGGCTCGGGCGATGGCAGACTGGCTTGCCAGCGGGATCGGAAGGCGTGGCGCGCAGTTCGTCGATCATTCGGGGCTGGGCGGCGCTTCGCGCGTCAGCGCGGCAGAGATGGCGGAGGCGCTGCGCCGTCTGGGGCCGGGCGCGGGGCTTGGCGGGTTGATGAAGCCGGTGAAGTTCAAGGATGCCAAGGATCTGGGGTCGGCCCGCGCGCCGCAACGGGTGGTCGCGAAGACCGGTACGCTGAATTTCGTCTCGGGTCTTGTGGGCTATCTGACGACGGCGGCGGGGGAGGAGCGGGTCTTTGCAATCTATGCCGCCGATGTCGCGCGCCGCGATGCGGTGCCGCCCGGCGACCGCGAAAACCCGCCGGGTGCCTCAAGCTGGGCCAAGCGGGCGCGTCGGATGGAACTGCGGCTGATCGGCAGCTGGGCGTGAGAGTGCCGGACCTTCACTGATAGAGAACGGGCACCGTCTTTCGCATCTCGCGGCGGATGGCCTTTTCGCTCCAGCCCGTCAGGTCGCGCAGGGTCTTGGCCTCTTCCTTCAGACGGGCGCGGACCTCTTTCACATAGTCCTTGCCCGCCTCGCAGGTGATCTCGCCGTCGAACGGATGGTTCAGCACATAGCGCCCCTGGAAATTCTCGCGGTTCTCGGTCTCGCGGAATTTCAGGTCCTCGAAGAAGCTGGTGCTGTCGTAGCGGATATGGATGCGGGTGACGAAGGCCGGGGGGATGTCGGCATTCTTGCGGGTAATCCAGGAGGCGCCAAGTTCGCGAAACTCGTCGAAGGTCAGCGGATCGTCGGCGCAGGGGTCGCACCAGCCCATGTCCCAGGCATATTCGAGGAAAGCGCCGTTCGGACCGGCGGCGCGGGCGAACATGGTGCGGTAGAAATCGGGGAACATGTCCTTGACGAAGACGGGCACATTGACGTCGGTCGGCAGTTCGCGCGTCATGTAGTTGGTCAGCGCGACGCGGGCGTCTTTCGTGAGTGTCATCACGATCAGATCCTGCGGCCCGTCGCCGTTCAGCTTGCCAAGCTGGATCGGCAGCATGAAATCGTCGGAGCGGAAGGTGATCTGCAGGGGTTGCAGTTCCTGCCGTTCATTCGCGGCATGGCGCGAGAGGTTCACGCGGGCCACGAAGAATTTCATGCCCATGTCGAGATAGGCCTGCACGGTCTTTTCGGCCCCGGTCGGCAGCTTGTAGCCTTCGGAGGTGAGCCAGGTGAGGAGGCCGTTCGATTCCCTGGCCGACAGCATCAGGATATCGTAATCGCCGACCGCATATTCGGAGAGGATCTTGACACCGAGCGCCCTCGCGCCATCGCGGCGGGTCGGTTTGGCGTTGCTTCCGCTTTCGACGGCCGCCTCCGCCATGACCGGCTCCGCAAAGCCGACCTCACAGGGATCATAGTCAAAATATTCCACAAGGCGCGGCGCGGTATAGCCGTCGAGATGGTCCACCGTCCTCGCATCGACGATCTTCACCTGGTTCTTCTGCAGCACGAAGGGCGTTGGCACGACCATGGCGAAATCGGAGGCGGGGCCTTTGTAGTCCGACGCCATGGTGATGACCGAGGTGCGGTTGAAGCGGGTGTAGATCACACGCGAGCCCTGATTGTAGAGCGAGCCGTCGGCGCGTGAGACGTAGAAGCCGCAGAAGGCGGCGGCCCGCTGCGGCAGGGCGGTAATCATGACCGCCAGGGCGATGAACACAGATACGAGCTGACGGCGGCGCATGGAACTCTCCCTATCCGACAGGAGTGTTGTCCGACGGGCGCGCGATCCGGTCAAGCGGGCATCGATGGCGCCTTTCGCCCAAGGCGGGTCAGCCGCCGATCTCTTTCATCAGCGCGGCGATCTCGTCGCAGAGCGGTTGCAGATCGCCGCTTGCCCGGTTGGCGCGATCGACGAGGTCGGCGACCTTTTCGCCCGTCTCCTGCATCCGGTCGCGGTGGGTCAGGCCGTAGGTGCGGGCGGCGACCATCAGGTCGGTTGCCTGCTGGGCCAGATCTTCGGGCGTACAGCTTTTGTCCTGACAGGCCAGCAGGGGCAGGACGAGAAGGGGGACAATCGTTACACGCATGGCAACCTCTCAGAGCGTCATATGGCGGGCGCGGGCGCCGCGTTCGATGGCGGCGGCGTGAAGCCGGTCGATGTCCAGCTCCTCGCGGACCTCTTCGAGGAGCCTGAGCTCGCTTTGGCCGAGCCGGACGTCGGCGACGGCGACATCGCAGGCAAGCGCATAGGCGGTCTCGTAGAGCTTTTCGGGCAGGGCCGCGCGGATCATGGCGAAAAGCGTGTCGAGCCCGTCTTCATCCTCCATCAGCTTGTAGACGGTCTGGGCGACCTCTCGCACGGTTTCCATATCGTAATTCGCGAAGATCGGCAGGTGGTTGACCTGACGTTCGATGGCGACAAGCTCGGCCGTGCGGATCGTTTCGTCCGAGACGGAGACGGTGACCATGAGCGCCACGAGCGCGTCCTGGGCGGAGAAGGCGGGCAGGGTATTGGGCAAGGGTTCGTTCCTTCTGTTTGGCGTGAAATTATTGACCATTCGCCCCCCGCACAATAGGGACGGGCCTTGCGGCGCATCGGGTGCCGTTTCCAACCTTTGAAAGTGTGCGACCATGACGACGCTCCGCGATGCTGCGATGAATTCGAAAGCCTGGCCTTTTGAAGAAGCGCGCCGGGTGCTGAAACGTTATGAAAAGGCGCCGCCGAAGAAGGGATATGTGCTGTTCGAGACCGGTTACGGCCCCTCGGGCCTGCCGCATATCGGCACATTCGGCGAGGTGCAGCGCACCACGATGATCCGCCGGGCGTTCGAGATCATCTCGGACATTCCGACGCGGCTGTTCTGTTTCTCCGACGATGTGGACGGGATGCGGAAGGTGCCGGACAATGTGCCGCAGCAGGAGATGCTGCGCGAGAACCTGCAGCGGCCGCTGACCTCCGTCCCCGATCCGTTCGGGGAATATGAGAGCTTCGGCCATCACAACAATGCGATGCTGCGCCGGTTCCTCGACACATTCGGGTTCGAGTATGAATTCATCTCGGCGACCGAGTTCTACAAGTCGGGGCAGTTCGACGATACGCTCCGGCTGGCGGCGGAGCGGTACGAGGCGATCATGGAGATCATGCTTGCCAGCTTGCGCGAGGAGCGGCAGCAGACCTATTCCTGCTTCCTGCCGATCCATCCAGAGACGGGGCGGGTGCTTTATGTGCCGATGAAGCATGTCGACAAGGTGAACCATACGATCACCTTCGACGACGAGACGGGGCGCGAATGGACGCTGCCGGTGACGGGCGGCAATGTGAAGCTGCAGTGGAAGCCGGATTTCGGTGCGCGCTGGGCGGCGCTGGATGTCGATTTCGAGATGTATGGCAAGGACCATTCCACCAATACGCCGATCTACGACGGGATCTGCGAGGTCTTGGGCGGGCGGAAGCCGGAGCATTTCACCTATGAATTGTTCCTCGACGAGCAGGGGCAGAAGATTTCGAAGTCGAAGGGCAATGGTCTGACGATCGACGAATGGCTGACCTATGCGGCGACGGAAAGCCTTGGTTATTTCATGTATCAGAAGCCGAAGACGGCGAAGCGGCTCTGGTGGGACGTGATCCCCAAGGCGGTGGATGAATATCACCAGCAGTTGAACGCTTTCCCGGCGCAGGCGGTTGATCAGCAACTGGCGAACCCGGTCTGGCATATCCACAACGGAAAACCGCCCGCGTCGGACATGGTCGTGTCCTTCGCGATGCTTCTGAACCTTGCGTCGGTTGCCGGGGCGAAGGACAAGGCGGGGCTTTGGGGCTTCATCCGCAATTATGCGCCTGATGCGAGCCCGGAGAAGAACCCGCAGCTTGATCAGGCGGCGGAATTCGCGGTGCGCTATTTCAACGATTTTGTGGCGCCGGGGCGGGTCTTCCGACTGCCGTCCGACAAGGAGCGCGCGGCGATGGAGGATCTGGTGGCGCGGCTGAAGATCTGGGAGGGCGGGCTGGATGCCGAGGCCCTGCAGACCATGGTCTTCGCGGTCGGCACGGCGCACCAGTTCGAACCTTTGCGCGACTGGTTCACGGCGCTCTATGAGGTGCTTCTGGGTGCGAGCCAGGGGCCGCGGTTCGGCGGGTTCATCGCGCTTTACGGCGTGGGCGAGACCGTCACGCTGATCGAACGGGCGCTGGCCGGAGAGTTTGTGGCCTGATCGGCTGACTTCGTCCGGGCGCCGGTCGCGAAAATCTGATTGCGACCGGCAACTTTTCAGGGCGTCTTGCCGTATCCTCGATGTGAAGCGAGGGAGGCGGCGATGCGTCGATGGGTGTTTGCCCTGATGATGGGTGTGATGGCTTCAGGCGCGTGGGCGCAGGACGCCGAGATCGAGGCGGTCATCGGTGGCCAGTTCGAGGCCTTCCGCGCCGGTGACGTCGAGGCCGCCTTCGGCTTCGCTTCGCCCTTCATCCGTCAGGTCTTTGGCACAGCGGAGAATTTCGGGCGGATGGTCGAGGGCGGTTACCCGGCGATCTGGGGCGCGGATCGGGTGCGGTATCTCGGGCTGCGCGAGGCGGGCGGGCGGCTGCTGGAGCGGGTCGAGGTCCGGGGTCCGGACGGGGCGATCCGCTATTATGATTACGAGATGATCCTGATCGACGGAACCTGGCGGATCAACGGCGTCTGGCCGGTCGAGGACCAGAGCCTCGGCGCCTGACCGCGCGCCCCCTTTAGCGATCTCTTAAGCTTCTCGGCTATTCCGGTCGGGCAGGGGCCGCGCCCCGTTTCCGGCAGAGCTGTGGTTGGACGCCCCTCGGGGTGAACGGTTCCCTTCGTGCCGGTCGAGATTGAACCATGAAGGGGTCGTGAATGAACAAGGTCATCACCGATGGGATCGTCCTGATGCCCGCGCCGTTCGAGGCGGGGCTGTCGCAATGGTCGCGGACCGACGGCACGCCGGGCTCGCCCACCTATCAGGGCTTTGCCGATGCCGCACTCGTACCGGCCGATCAGGATTTCGGCAGCTGCCTGGAAATGCAGAAGAATTCGGTCACGATGAGCCTGCGCTACAAGGGCGACACGCCGATCCTGCCGGGCTGCTACCTGCGGGTGACGGCGAAGGTCAAGGCGATGAGCGGCAACCTGCCCCTGGTCCGGATCGCGGCCTGGGCGGGCGTCAATGCCTCGACCCATCTGACCGGTGTCGTCGAGGTCGGTCCGCTGGTCGCGCTGACCGCCTACGGCCGGGTCGAGACGGTGAGCGCGATCATCGGCATCGGGTTCCGCCAGGGCGTCGACATGAGCTGGGGCACGACCGCGACGCTTGGCCATTTCGGCATCGACCTGACCGGGCCGACGGGCGGCGTGGTGCGCGTCGATGACATTGTCATCGAGGACGTCACCGAGGCCTTCCTTCGGACCATGATGGACTGGGTCGACGTTCGCGACTATGGCGCCAAGGGCGACGGCGTCACCGACGACAGCGCGGCGGTCGAGGCGGCGGATGCGGATGCTCTGGCGACGGGGCGGACGGTGCTGTTTTCCAAGGGCACCTTCCTGCTGGCCAACGATGTGCAGATCGATTCCGATTGCCGGTTCGAGGGCACGGTCACCATGCCGGTCGACAAGCGGCTTGCGCTGACGCGCGGATTCAACCTGCCGCTCTATGCCGAGGCCTTCGGCAGCGAGGAACTGGGTTTCAAGAAGGCCTTCCAGGCGCTTCTGAATTTCGCCGATCACGATGCGCTCGACCTTGGTGGGCGGCGGGTTGAGGTGACGGCGCCCATCGACATGCAGGCTGCGGTGAACAACAAGGCAACGTTCAACACGCGCCGGGTGATCCGCAACGGGCAGTTCAACGTGGTCGCGGGTGCGGCCTGGACGCCGACGGTCGTCACCTCGCAGGGCACATATTCGGCGGCAAGTGCGACGACGCTGAGCGCGGTCGCCAATATCGCCAATGTGCCGGTCGGCGCGCTGGTGACCGGCGCGGGCGTCGGGCGCGAGGTCTATGTGACGGCGAAGAACGTGGGCAATGGCACGCTGACGCTGAGCCAGCCGCTCTACGGCGCGCCGGGGACCCAGAGCTACACATTCACGCGGTTCAAATATGTGCTGGACTTCTCGGGCTTCGCGCAGCTTGAGAAGATGATCCTCGACGACATCGACATCCAGTGCAACGGGCAGGCGAGCGGCGTGATGCTGGCGCCGAGCGGCGGCATCTTCCAGATGCGGGACTGTTTCATCACCGCGCCGAAGGATCGCGGCATCACTTCGTCCGGGACCGGCTGCCAGGGGATGCTGATCGACCGCTGCCAGTTCCTGTCGAATGAATCGCCGCTGCGCTCGCAGGACCGGCAGTCGATCGTGTTCAACGTGAACGCGAACGACGTGAAGATCAGGGAAAACCGCGTGGTCCATTTCCGGCATTTCGGCGTTCTGGCGGGCACCGGCCATCTGGTCGTGGGAAATCACTGGTTTCAGGGGGATAACGAGACGCAGGGCCTGAGGCTTGCGGGGCTGGTTCTGGCGACGACCAACCACCGGTCGACGATCACCGGCAATTACGTGGACAACAGCTTCATCGAACTGACCAACGAATATGAGGCGACACCGGCCTTCATCAACCAGTTCTCGTTCGGCGGCCTGACGATCACCGGGAACACGTTCACATGCACCGATGTCGCGCCCTGGTTCCGCTTCATCAGCATCAAGCCCTACGGGGCGGGTCATTTCATCCAGGGCTTGAACGTGTCCGGCAACGTTTTCCGGTCGATGAGCGGGTCCATCGACCGGGTCGAGGGGATCGACACGACCTTCGCGGATCTGGACCGGAGCCGGATGCGCAACGTCCTGTTCGCGGGCAACACGTTCAACGGCGTCACGCAGGCTGTCGAGAACCCGGTGCTTCATGCCCATGATCAGGCAACGGCGGCGACCGTCTGGGTGGCTCAACCCGGGGCGTTCCTGCCGTTCTCTGGCTGGGCGCGGAATGTCGAATCGATCTGTGCCGAAGGGGCGATCACCGGGCCGGTGGGCGAGATCAGGGGTGAGATGCCCTATCTTCAGTTCGAGCAGGGTGCGGGCAAGGACGAGGTGCGGGTCGTATGGCCGCAGGCCTCGAAGGGGCGGCTTCTGATGCGGGTGCGGATGGATAATCCGCTTTGATCGGGCCGCTCTGACCCGGGTGGCCCGACCCCGGGCGCGCCGATCCGGTCAGCCCTGCAGGTCTTCGGCCGCGATCCGGTGGGCGCGGCCGAAACCGCCGTTGAGGAAGGCCTCGATGACGTCGAGGCGGACGAAGTGGAAATCGGCGAAATCGGCGTAGAGCCTGGCCTTGGGGTGGCGCGCGAGCCAGCAGGCGCGCAGGGTCGCGCGGTCTTCGGTCGCGGCGAAGCGGGCGGCGACGGCGACCGAGAGGCGGGGGCTGTTCAGCGGATCGCCCTTCGGTCCGGGTTCGCCGATAAGGAGCGCGGCGCGGGCGGACGCGCGGAGGGCGCGGGTGTGCTGGGCGAGGTCGGAGACAAGGGTCAGGCCGGTGCCGTTGGCGGCAAGGCCAAATCCGATCCGGGCGATCATCGGGGCGCCGGTCGCGGGGTCAGTGAAGGCAAGCGCCGCTGTGTCGGCGTTGTGCCAGAGAGACCGGGCCAGCGCGCGGGCGGCCTCGTCGGCGGCCAGGACGGGATCGGGGCGGGGGCTCACCGGAACGGATCCTCGGGATAGCTCACATGGGTGAGATAGAGGCCCGAGGGCGGCGAGACCGGGCCACAGGCGGCGCGGTCGCAAGCCTGAAGCGCCGCGCGGACGTCCGAGGGGGCCCAGCCGCCGGCGCCCACGCGCTCCAGCGTGCCGACGATCGAGCGGACCTGATTGTGCAGGAAGCTGCGGGCGCGCAGGCGGAAGCGGAACTCGGTGCCGTGCGGCACGGGGTGGGCGTCGATCACGATTTCGTCAAGCGTCTTCACCGGGCTGTCGGCCTGGCAGAGGGTCGAGCGGAAGGTAGTGAAATCGTGCCGCCCGACCAGATGGGCGGCGCCGTCGCGCATCGCGTCAGGGTCGAGCGGATGCTGGACCTGCCAGACGAGGCCCTTGTCGTGGGTCGCCGGCGCGCGGCGGGAGAGAAGGCGGAAGAGATAGCGTCGCTCGGTCGCGGAAAAGCGGGCGTGGAAATCGTCGGCGACGCGTGCCGCGACGAGAATCGATATGGGCGCGGGCTTGAGATGAAAATTCAGCGCCTCAGACAGGCGGAACGGGTCCCAGTCCCTCGAAAGATCGCAGTGCGCGACTTGGCCTGTCGCGTGCACCCCGGCGTCCGTCCGGCCCGCGCCCTGGATCGGGCCTGCGTCGAGTTCGAGCTTGCGCAGCGCGGTTTCGATGGCTTCCTGCACCGAGGGTTGGCCGGCCTGTCGCTGCCAGCCCGCAAACGGGCCGCCGTGATATTCGATCTTGAGGGCATAGCGGGGCATGGACTTTCCCTAGCGCGGCGTGGCGATCGGGGCAACGGGGCGCGTCATTCCGACGGTTCGGGCGCGATCTCTTCTTCCAGGAACCGCTCGAACGCGTCGAGGTCCAGCGCCTCGAACAGGCCGAAACCGGCGATCCAGACGGTGGCCGCGCGCATCGCATCGGGCAGGAGCTTGCACCAGATCACCCGGCCGCGCCGTTCCTGCGCGATGAGGCCCGCCTCGGCCAGCACCTTCAGATGTTTCGAGATCGCGGCAAGCGACATGTCGAACGGATGGGCGACATCGGTCACCGCCATGTCATCTTCCAGAAGCATGGTCAGGATCGCCCGGCGCGTCGGGTCGGCAAGGGCCGCGAAGATGAGGTCGAGCGTCATGGCATGACCTTAGCGTCCGGCGGGCCGTCGCGGAAGTGGCGCGCGGTCATTCGGGCCGGTGATCGGCCCGACCACAAATCTCCATCAGGCATGCGCAGGTTCCGGGTGGACGGGGCGGGGCGGTCGGGATTGACTGTCGCTGCCCGGAGGTGCGCGATGCCCATACGCTGTTGGCTTCTGATCCTGACGCTCGGCATCCTGTGGGGCGGGTCTTTCCTGATGAATGCGGTCCTGCTGCGCGAGTTGGGGCCACTCACCGTCTCGCTTGGCCGGGTCGGTGTGGGCGCGATGGGCTGTTGGGCGTGGGTCTGGATCAGCGGGCGTGCCGCGCGCCTGCCGCCGCGCACCGTCGGAGGCCTTTTCCTGCTGGGCATCGTCTTCTTTGCCATTCCCTTCGCGCTTTACCCGGTCGCGCAGCGCCACTTGCCAAGCGGGGTGGCGGGGATCGTGAATGCGATGACGCCGGTTCTGGTCGTCATCGTCTCGCATCTCTGGCCGGGGGGAGAGCGGGCGATGGCGGCGCGCGCGCTAGGCGTCGCGACCGGCTTTGCCGGGATTGTACTTCTGTCCCTGCCTTATATCGGGGCCGGGCAGATGCCCGCCCTCTGGGCGATCCTGACGGCGCTTCTGGCGCCGGTCTGCTACGGCATCGCCACCAATCTCGCCCGCCGCTTCCGCACGCTCGATCCTTCGGTGCTGGCGGCCTGGTCCCTGAGTGGCGCGGCGCTTTTCATCCTGCCGCTTGCGCTGATCTTCGATGGCATGCCCCGCATCACGCGGGCGGAAACCTGGGGCGCGCTGCTGACCATCGGTCTTCTTCTGACCTCGGTCGGCTTCACGCTGTTTTACTGGCTGCTCGCGCGGGCGGGGGCGACGGCCACCTCCACCGTCACTTTCGTCGCCCCGATCTCTGCCGTCGCGCTTGGGGTCCATGTGCTGGGCGAGCCGGTCCTCTGGCAGCATCTCGCAGGGATGGCGGTGATCTTCGCGGGACTTCTGATGATCGATGGACGGCTGGTCTCATGGCTGCGCCGAGGCGGGCGTTTGGTGGGCAGGGCGAAAGGTCAACCGGAAAGTTGAATATCGCAATCCTGCCGAAATACGGTCTACGACCGTGTGGCGCGGGGTTGCCAGGGCGACCGGCGCAGGCTGAACGTCAATAGATTCAGATGCTTATGACATGAAGGCGGGCGGATTTTCGCCGTTGACTCGGGCCTGCTGGCCGTCTAGACCCGCGCCGACTGCCGCGAAAGGCCGAACCATGCAGGAAGGTCCCGATCCCGTTCGTCTGAAGGATCTGGAAAGACGCATCGAGGCCCTGAAAAAGGCCGGGACACCGGAGCCTCGGGTGGTGAAGGATTTCGGCGCCGCCGACCTGGGCTGGCGCATGGTGATCGAACTGGTCTCGGGTCTGGGGATCGGCGCGGCCATCGGATACGGGCTCGACCGCCTTCTGGGGACGCTTCCCTGGGCTCTGGTGGTCTTCACATTGCTGGGCTTCGCGGCCGGAGTGCGGGTGATGATGCGCACGGCGGGCGAGTTCCAGAAGCGGAACATGGAACGAAACGCGGGTGGCGACGCCCGGACGGAAGGGGAAGAAGATGGCAGCCGAGACTGAAGCCCAGGGCCTTACGTTCCATCCGATGGACCAGTTCAAGGTCGGGCCGCTGTTCGGCGATGCGCTGAGCGCTTTCTCGATCACGAACGTGACGCTGTGGATGGCGGTCGCGGTTCTTTGCGTCATCGTTCTCTTTGTCCTTGGCACCGCCAAGCGCTCGGTCGTGCCGGGACGGATGCAGTCGATCGCGGAACTGGCCTATGGCTTCGTCTACAAGATGGTCGAGGATGTGACCGGCCATGACGGCGTGAAGTACTTCCCCTACATCTTCACGCTCTTCATCTTCATCGCCTTCTCGAACTTCCTCGGCCTTCTGCCCGGCGCCTTCACCACCACCTCGCATGTGGCGGTCACGGCGGTGATGGCGGTCATGGTGTTCCTCTTCGTCACCATCCTCGGCTTCGCCAAGAACGGCCTGCATTTCCTCGGGCTCTTCTGGGTCTCGTCGGCGCCGCTCGCGCTGCGCCCGATCCTCGCGGTGATCGAGCTGATTTCCTACTTCGTGCGTCCCGTCAGCCACTCCATCCGTCTTGCGGGCAACATGATGGCCGGTCACGCCGTTATCAAGGTGTTCGCGGCCTTTGCGCCGCTCGTCCTTTTCTCGGCGGTGGGTTACGCGGTGACGCCGCTGTCGATCCTCGCCATCGTGGCCATGTATGCGCTCGAAATTCTCGTGGCCTTCATCCAGGCCTATGTCTTCACCATCCTGACCTGCGTCTACCTCCGCGATGCGCTGCATCCGGGCCACTGACCTCGGGTCTCAACTCAACTGCACTATCCAACCGTAAGGAGATACACATGGAACTCGCAGCTGCTGCCGCTCTCGGCAAATTCATCGGCGCCGGCCTTGCCTGCATCGGCATGGGCGGCTCGGCGATGGGGGTGGGCAATGTTGCCGGCAACTTCCTCGCTGGCGCGCTTCGCAACCCCTCGGCCGCTGCCGGCCAGACCGCGACCCTCTTCATCGGCATCGCCTTCGCCGAAGCGCTGGGGATCTTCTCGTTCCTCGTAGCACTCCTTCTGATGTTCGCCGTCTGATCCTGAGCGACTGATCCTTACGGCCGGGCGGGGGCGCTTGCGCACCCGCCCGCGAAGGGAATGAGCATCTCCGGGGGAAAGAATGGCCAATACCACAACCACCGCGACCGACGTCGCTGAAGGCACCGCCGAGGCCGTTGGCCACGCTGCGGACGCCGCCGGTCATGCGGCCGAATCCGCCGGCATGCCGCAACTCGATTTCTCGACCTTCCCCAACCAGATCTTCTGGCTTCTGGTGACGCTGGTCGTTCTGTATTTCATCCTGGCGAAGATCGCGCTGCCGCGTCTGGCCGGGATCCTTGCCGATCGTCAGGGCCGGATCACCTCCGACCTGGAAATGGCCGCGAGGCTGAAGGACCAGGCCCAGGAGGCCGAGAAGGCCTATCAGCAGGCGCTGGTCGACGCGCGCACGGAAGCGGGCAAGATCGTTGCCGCCGCCCGGGCCGAGATACAGGCCGACCTCGACAAGGCGACGGCCAAGGCCGATGCCGAGATCGCGGCGCGTGCCGCAGAATCCGCCAAGCGCATCGACGAGATCCGCGCAGGCGCGGTCGCCTCGGTCAGCGACGTGGCCAAGGACACGGCCGAAGCCATCGTTGCCGCCCTCGGCGGCAAGGCCGATGCCAAGAGCGTCGCGGCGGCCGTCGCGGCCCGGATGAAAGGCTGACGGACATGAAGAGACTTGCATTCGCCCTGATGTTCGCCGCTACCCCGGCTCTGGCTGCCGGTGGGCCCTTCTTCTCGCTCCGCAACACCAACTTCGTGGTGACGATCGCCTTCATCCTCTTCGTGGCGCTTCTTCTGAAGCTGAAGGTGCCGGGCATGATCGGCGGGCTTCTCGACAAGCGCGCCGAAGGGATTCGCGATGATCTGAACGCGGCCAAGGCGCTGCATGAGGAAGCCAAGGCGCTTCTCGCCTCTTACGACCGGAAGAAGCGCGAGATGCAGGAACAGGCCGGGCAGATCGTCGAGACCGCGAAGCGCGAGGCGATGGATGCGGCCGAACAGGCCAAGGTCGACCTGAAGGCCTCGATCGCGCGCCGCCTGAAGGCAGCCGAAGACCAGATCGCATCGGCCGAGGCCGCCGCGGTGAAGGAAGTGCGCGATAGCGCCGTCCAGGTGGCGGTGGCCGCCGCGGGCGACCTGATCGCCAGCAACATGACAGCGGCCGATCGCGGAGCGCTGGTCGATGCGGCGATCGGCGAGGTCGAAGCGAAGCTGCACTGAGCCTGAACCTGCCAGAACAAAGGCCCGCGATCCTCGCGGGCCTTTTTCATTGAAGCGCGCTCGTCGAGCACTTCGTGCACTCCTCGCGAGGTGGGCGCCGCCGTTGCCGAGGAGTGCACGAAGTGCTCGACGAGGCGCCGCTCAGCCCCGCGTCTGTTCCTGTTGCAGCCTGAGGCGCGCCACATCCTCGTTGCGGTCGGCGCGGCGCAGGTCGGTCAGGCAATCCTGCACAAAAGTCAGATGCGCCTCGACCGCCGCGCGCGCCGCACCCGGATCGCGCGCGAGGATCGCGTCGCGGATCGCCCGGTGCTGGTCTAGAAGCGTGTCGCGGGTCTGCCGCTGCCGGAAGATCGCCTGGCGATTATAGAAGACTCCCGCCTTCAGCAGATCGAACATCGAGCGCATCATGTGCAGCATGATGACATTATGCCCCGCCTCGATGATCGCCATGTGAAATTCGGCGTCGAGCGCCGCCTCGTCGGACGGGTCGCGCTTGGCATGCGCCGCTTCCATCCGGGCGAAGATCGTGTCGATCACCTGCAGGTCGGTGTCCGAGGCGAGCCGCGCGGCGCGTTCGGCGGCCAGCCCCTCCATGTCGCGGCGGAAATCGACATAGTCGGAGACCGCGTCATCATGCGCGGAAAAGAGCTTGATCAGCGCGGGCGAGAAGGCCGAGCCCAGAACCTCGGCGACATAGATGCCGGAACCCGCACGGGTGACCAGAAGCCGCGCTTCCTCCAGTTCCGCCACCGCCTCGCGCAGCGAGGGCCGCGAAACGGCCAGCCGTTCCGCAAGGTCACGTTCCGATGGCAGCCGCTCGCCGGGGCGCAGCACGCCCTGCAGGATCAGCCGCTCGATCTGGCGGACGACGGAATGGGAAAGCTTCTCGGAGTCGATCTTCTGAAACGGCATGGCATTCTCTGGAATTGGTCAAGACATATGACCGCTCACGGCATTGTTCAAATGAAAAGGGGCCGGGAAAGCCCCGGCCCCTTTCGCAACCGTCAGTGCGGCCTCAGCCGTTCGGGACGATGATGATCTCGACCCGGCGGTTCTGGGCCCGGCCCTCGGGGGTGAGGTTCGAGGCGACCGGCTGGTCCTCTCCCGCGCCATAGGGGTTGAGGCGGGCACCCGTGACACCCGCGCTGCGCAGGACGGCGGCGACGGACCCGGCGCGGCGCTGCGAGAGGTCCTGGTTATAGGCGGCCGAGCCGGTATTGTCGGTATGGCCGACGATATCGACGCGGCTGTTGGGATAGCGCTGCAGGCTGCTTGCGACCGTGTAGAGGTCGTTCATGATGCCGGGGTTAACGCTGGCGCTGTCGACCGGGAAGAGGATGCCCTCGGGCATGACCACGCGCAGGCGGTTGCCTTCGTTGATGATCCTGACGCCGTTCGTGCGGATGTCGCGCTGCAGTTCGGCCGCCTGCTTGTCGAGGAAGTTGCCGTAGAGGCCGCCCGCGACCGCGCCAAGGACCGCGCCGCCGAGCGCCCGGTCGGAGGTCTTGTCATTGTCGTCGCCCGTCAGCGCGCCAAGCGCTGCGCCGCCGAGCGCGCCCAGAACCACGCCCTGCTTGGCGCGCTGGTTCGGATCGTTGGGATTGTAGGTGGGCTGCGGTGCGACGCAGGCGGTCAGGAAGGCGACCGCTGCGAGGCCCGCGATGAGAAGGGAACTGAGACGCATATGGAGAGCTCCATGATAAAGACGGGTCGACGCTCTGCATAACGCCTGTGTTAGGCAATAACGATCCGTCGCCACGCGCGGGTCGGCGGAATGCCGCTCATGGCGGCCTTTTCAGGAGCGTGTCAGGCAGCCTCCTCTTCGCGCGCCGCTTCCCACGCGAGCATCGCGCGCTTGACCGGCAGGCCCCAGTGATAACCGCCGAGCCCGCCGGATTTCCTCAGCGCCCGGTGGCAGGGGATGAGGAAGCTGACCGGATTGCGCCCGACAGCGGTGCCCACCGCCCGTTGCGCAGTCGGATGGCCTGTTACGCGGGCAAGCTCCGAATAGGTGGTCACCTGACCTGAAGGTATCTGCAGCAGCGCCTCCCAGACCTTGATCTGGAAGGGGGCGCCGATCATCAAAAGCCTCGCCTCGCCCTTCTGGGCAAAGGCCGCCTCGACCCAGGGGCGCAGCGCCTCGGGGCGTTCGCTGAACCGCGCGGCTGGCCAGCGCCCCGTCATGTCGGCGAAGGCCGCCGCGCGCCCGCATTCCTCGGCGAAGGCCAACCCGCACAGGCCACGCTCTGTGCCCATCGCCAGCGCCTCGCCGAAAGGCGAGGGGAACCAGCCGTAGCTGACATCGAGCCCTTCGCCCGCCGCCGCATAGGCGCCGGGGCTCATCGCCTCCCACCTCAGGAAGAGGTCATGCAGCCGTCCGGTGCCGGACAGGCCGGTCTCGTGCGCCGTATCGAGAAGGGTGAATCGTTCCGCCAGAAGCCGCTTGGCATGATCGAGCGTCAGATATTGCTGATAGCGCTTGGGCGAGACGCCGACCCAGGCCGAGAAGGTGCGCTGGAAATGCGCGGGGCTCATCTTCAGCCGCCGGGCAAGATCATCGAGCGAAAGGGCCGATTGCCCCGCCGCGTCGATCTCGCGCAGCGCGCGGCCGATGACCTGATAGTGATAGGCGTCCGAGGGGCCGTCGATCTGCATGGCAATTCTCCTTGCGCCGAGAATAGGGAAGGGGAAGGTCGCGCGCGACCCGGATTTTGCGGCTTTTTGCTTGCACGGTAGCGGGCGCACAGGGCATGAGGAAGCCATGGCGCGCCAGCTCGATTATCACACGATCCGCGAGATTTTCACCCGGTTCCGGGAGGCGGAGGCCCACCCCAAGGGCGAGCTTGAGCATGTGAATGCCTTCACGCTCCTGGTCGCGGTGGCGCTGTCGGCGCAGGCGACGGATGCGGGCGTCAACAAGGCGACGCGGACGCTGTTCCAGATCGCCGACAGCCCCGAAAAGATGCTGGCGCTCGGCGAGGACGGCCTGACGGAGCATATCAAGACCATCGGCCTCTTCCGGCAGAAGGCGAAGAATGTCATTAAACTGAGCCGCATTCTGGTCGAGGCGTACGGCGGGCAAGTCCCGTCTTCCCGCGCCGCGCTGCAATCCTTGCCGGGTGTGGGCCGCAAGACCGCGAATGTCGTCCTGAACATGTGGTTCCGTCACCCCGCGCAGGCGGTCGATACGCATATCTTCCGCGTCGGCAACCGCACCGGCATCGCGCCCGGCAAGGATGTCGATCAGGTCGAGCGCGCCATCGAAGATCACATCCCGGCCGAATTCCAGCACCATGCCCACCACTGGCTGATCCTGCATGGCCGCTATACCTGCACGGCGCGCAGCCCGAAATGCCGGGCCTGCCTGATCCGTGATCTCTGCCCCTATGAGGAGAAGAATCTGTGACCAAACGTTTCGATGTCGTCGGCCTTGGCAATGCCATGGTCGATGTGCTGACCCAGTGCGACGACGATTTCCTCGACTGGATGGGGATCGAGAAGGGCATCATGCAGCTTGTCGACCGCGAACGCGGCGAGACGCTCTATGCCTCGATGAAGGAGCGGGTTCAGGCGCCGGGCGGGTCGGTGGGAAATACCATTGCCGGGCTTGGAAATCTGGGGCTCCGCACGGCCTTTGTCGGCAAGGTGAAGGATGACGCGCTCGGGCGTTTCTATGCCAAATCGCTTGAGGCGGAGGGCACGGCCTTCCCGAACCCGCCGTCGGCCGCAGCCGACCTGCCGACCTCGCGCTCGATGATCTTCGTCACCGGGGATGGCGAAAGGTCGATGAACACCTACCTGGGCGCAGGCGCCGATTTCGGCCCCGAGGACCTCGACGAGGAGGTGGTGAGGGCGGCCGACTACCTGTTCCTGGAAGGCTATCTCTTCGACAAGGATCAGGGCAAGGCCGCGTTCCTGAAGGCCGCCGAGGCCTGCCACAGGGCGGGCGGCAAGGCGGGCATTTCGCTCTCCGATCCGTTCTGCGTCGACCGGCACCGGGCGGATTTCCGGCGACTGGTGCATGACCAGATGGATTATGTGATCGGCAACCAGCACGAATGGTGCTCGCTCTACCAGACCGAGGATCTGGAGGCGGCGCTTGCCGAGGCCAAGGCCGACTGCCCGCTGATCGTGTGCACCCGCTCGGGCGCCGATGTCGTCGTGATCCGCGGCGCGGAGCGGGTCGAGGTGCCGGTCCATCGCGTTGTGCCGGTCGACGCGACCGGCGCGGGCGACCAGTTCGCGGCCGGATTCCTCTATGGCCTCGCGACCGGCCAGGGCCTGCAGACGGCCGGCCGCATGGGCTGCATCGCGGCGGCCGAGGTCATCAGCCATTTCGGGCCGCGCCCCGAGCAGGACGTCAAGGCACTGTTCCGGGCGGACGGGGTGATCTGAGGGCTGACCGCTATGCGGGGCGATCCAGACCTTCGGTCGGCGGACGGGACCGGAGCACCTCAATTCGCGTGAGGGCCTCAACCAGATTATCGACCTATCGACCCCGCCGTTGCCTTGACCTACTAATCGCTTTTGATCTTTGGGTAGTCTTCCCGATCAAAGAATGGGTCCTTCTCCCAGCCCTGTTCGGCTTGAATGATTTCTCGCATCACAACTCCGCACCAGTGATCAAGAAATTCGCAAGCCTGCTCGAATTCCTCGAATAGTTGATCCTGTCGATATCCAACGCGGTCGGAACTCCTATTCCTTCCGAAAGCTTTTCTGCTTGAAGTGCCGAATCTAAACAGATCGCCCGTTGGATCGATTGCATGCATGTTCTCGACGATGCCGTCGGTCGCTGCCAAACGCACATCGTTGTCGATCGGGTAGCCGTTTTCAACCAACCAATCACGACCTTGCTTCCACAGGTCTCGCAGGTCATGCTTAAACCGAACTTTTCCGGCTTTAGCGCCGACCTTCCACCCAACAGTTTCAATCAGAGATTTTAAAGTGAGTTCGAGTGTCTGGCGGATCATGTGCAGAACTGGGGCTGTCCAATTCGACAAATGACAGTCCTCGCGCTGTCGCTCCATCAGCGCCAGCGCCGAAAGCTTGAAGTCCAATGCGGCCAATCCATAGTCAAAGTCTGCGTTGTGATTTTCGCAATACGAGACGCTGGGGTTTGTAGCCTTCAGAGCTTCGGTTGGGCCACTCCATATTTCAAAGTGGAACCTATCGTCAGGATTGTCATCGGGGTCATAAGCCATGCGATATTCTTAGCAGATCAAAGGGGGCATGGCACGTCGCCGTCTTCCTATAGCATGCTGCGCCCTTGGTCGCGAAAGCCTCTGCAAGACCGGCCAGCGCAGCTTGCAGGCCAATCGTCTCGGCCATCAGCGCCAGCCTGATCGCGGTCGGATAAACATCGTTGGTGGATTGGCAGAGGTTCACATGGTTATTTGGATGCAAGATGTGGTGCGCGCCGTGCGGATGGCCCAGGATTGCCAGCGCGCGGTTGGCCAGAACTTCGTTCATGTTCATGTTCATGTTTGATGACGTCCCGGCACCGCCTTGCAAGACACCGACGGGAAAATGCGTCCCATGCGCGCCCTTGATCACCTCATCGGCGGCCTGCATGATGGCGCTGGCCAGAGCCTGGTCTAACCGCCCCTGAGATGCGTTCACGGCTGCCGCAGCCCGCTTGACCTGCGCAAGCGCTCGGAGCAGCGACGGGAAATGGCTGATGGGAATGCCGCTGGCGCGAAAATTTTCGATTGCGCGCTGGGTTTGTGCGCCCCAGAGCGCGTGATCGGGGATGTCTACTACCCCCAGAGAATCCTTGTCCTGCCGCATCATGCCCCTTTCGAATGGTGGAGCCAAAGCCGAACGAAGGCCGATTCAGCTGTTTCCAGCCCGCCGTTCTGCACCCCAGACTCCCAAAGGGTAGCCCCTGCCGCATAGGCGCCGGGGGCAAGGCCGCCGGTTTCACAGGCCGAAACGGCCCGCAGGGCACATCCGCGTAGATGGGCCTCGCACAACGCCCGATACAGCGCCGGATCGGGCGGGGCGGTTCCCGCGCCAAAGACCCGCAGCACGCAACCATCAAGTTCGGACAGGGCCGCGCGGACCATCGCTGCCGGAATACCCGGCGTCAGGGTAATGATGCCGATGCGTGCCGGGCCGAACCGGCGGGCCGGGGGGCGAGACAACGGCGCGTGCGGCACCGCGCGGAAACTGTCGGCGCCGTGACTGTCGTGTTTCACAAGGCCCGCCGCAGGGATCAGGCGACCGGCGAAGGCCAGCCAGACGCCGGGGCCTGGCTGTGCCGACAGCGCAAGGTCAAGATTGCCCTCGGCATCGCCGCCGGTTCCCAGCGGAGCCATTGCGCCGCAGAGGATAACCGGAGCGTCCCGCCCGGCCAGCGCCTGGGAAAGCGCCGCGCCGGTATAGGCCATGGTGTCGGTGCCATGGGTCACGATGACCGGGTCGTCGGCGGTCTCAATCAGGTCGAGGAGGCGGTTCCAGTCAGCTGCGCCGATGGCCGCGCTGTCGACCAGCGGATCAAGGGCCGTGACCTGCGCCCGTTCGCCGACCGCCGCTTCGACCACCCCCGGCGCCGGAACAAGGCCTTGTGGCGACGGAGCCATGCCGATCGTGCCGCCGGTATGGATCAGACGCATCAGCCCACCCAGAACGCTTTTTGCAGATCGCCGAACTCGGATGGCGGGCCTTCGAACTTGTTGCGCCCCAGTTCCAGCACATAGACATAATCGGCAATCCGCAGGGCATGGCGGATTTCCTGATCGACCAGCAGGATGCCCAGATTGTCGCGGTCGCGCAGATCGCGCAGCATCTGATAGACATCTTCGGCATAGGTCTTGGACAGGCCCGCCGTGGGTTCATCGACCAAAAGCACCTTCGGATTGCCCATCAGGGTGCGTCCGATCTCGATCATCCGCTGCTGGCCGCCAGACAGCTGCCCCGACGGCTGGCGGCGCTTTTCCTTCAAGACCGGAAAGCGGCTGTATTGTTCGTCCAGCTTGCGGGCGATGCGGCCCTTGTCCCGGCGGAAGGTCCAGGCCCCAAGCAGCAGGTTTTCCTCGACCGTCATTTCCCGGAAGATGCCGGGATGCTGGGGGATATAGGCAAGGCCGAGATTGATCCGCTCATGCGTGGGCACATCGATCAACGGTTGGCCATCCAGATGAATCGTGCCGCCATTGGGGCGCAGAAAGCCGTAGATCGCCTTGAGCGAGGTGGACTTGCCCACGCCGTTGGCCCCCAGGATGGTGACGATCTGGCCCGGCTTCACATCGAGGTTCAGCGCCGACAGGATGTTCAGGTCGCGGTAATAGCCCACGTCCATGTTGCGGACTTCAAGCATGGCTTGCCTCCTGTGTCAGCAGGCCGGTGCCGGACATGTCTTCCTCGACCCCCAGATAGGCGTCGATCACGGCCGGGTCGTTCTTGACCTCGGCTGGCGGGCCATCGGCGATCAGGTCGCCGAAGTTCAGCACCAGAAGGCGGCGGCACAGGGTGAAGATCGATTCCATCTGGTGCGAGATCAGGATGATCGCCTTGCCTTCGCCATTCACCCGCTCGATCCATTTGTAGATCGTGGCCATCAGGCTGGGGTGAACGCCGGCGAAGGGTTCGTCCAGAATGTAGACATCGGGGTCGAGCATCAGAAGCCGACCGAGTTCCAAGAGCTTCTGCTGCCCGCCAGACAGTGCGCGGCCATATTCGTTGCGCAAGTGGTCGATGGTCAGGAAGGCAAGGATTTCATTGGCCTTTTCCTCCATTTCCTTGCGGTTCACGCTTGCGTCCATGGCCATGGCGGGAACGTAGAGGTTTTCCAGCACCGTCATCCGCCGGAAGGCGCGGGTCACCTGAAAGGTGCGCCCCAGCCCCGCGCGGGCGATTTCATAGGGGTGCAGCGGGTCGATCCTTGTCCCATTAAGGCGGATCGTGCCGCTGTCGGGCTTGATCGCGCCGTCCAGCACATTGGTCAGCGTGGTCTTGCCCGCCCCGTTGGGGCCGATCAGGCCCACCAGTTCCGGGCCCTCGATGCGAAAGCTGACGCCCTTCAAGACCTGATGATTGCCAAACTTCTTGCGGATGTCCTTGACGTCCAAGGTGATCATTTCGCCTCCTCCGCGGCACGCCGCTTGGCGACGGTCTCGGCGCCCACACCGCGCCGTTCGATCCACATCAGCGCCCCCTGGATCACGCCATTGCGCAGGAAGCGCAGGGTCAGCATCAGCAGAAGACCGAAAAACACCAGCCGCCATGTCGTCATGTCCACCTCAAGGCCCAGAATGGTGAAATCCGTCCGCAGGAATTCGAGCGCGAAAGAGATCAGGATCGCGCCGATGGCGGCGGCCACAAGGTTCTCGAGCCCGCCGATGACGGCCATGGCGATGACCAGCGACATTTGCAGAAGGACGAGGGTGTTGGGGGTGATGAGGCCGACGTAATGGCCTTGCACCGCCCCCGCCGTCGCCGCGATCGCCGCGGTCAGAACAAAGACAGCGCGCTTCCATTTGACGGTATCGACGCCAAGCGCCTCGGCTGCATCCTCATCCTCGCGCAAGCTGCGCAGGAACAGCCCGATGCGAGACCGCGCGACCCACAGCAGCAGCGAAAGTGTTGCGAAGAACAGCGCCAGCATGACGTAATAGGCGGGTAGCTTGGCCGCCGGGCCATAGGTCGTGCCAAGGATGGTGATGCCCTCGGGGAAGAGCGGAGACATTGGCATGCCGGCCTGACCCCGGGTCAGCCAGATTTCCGCCGACAGGACCGCGCGCAGAATTTCCGACAGCCCCACGGTGAACAGCGCCAGATAGGCCGCACGCAGGCGAAGGACCAAGGTGCCGATGAGCCAGCCAGCCCCGCCGCCGACGATTGCTCCGAAAGCAATCTGCAGAAGCAACGGAAAGCGGCTGACGGTTGCGCCTTCGGGCCATGTTGCACGGGCCGCTGTCAGGCAGGCCCCGGCGTCGCCCGTGCCTGCTGGGGGAAGAAAAACGATGTTGGTGCCAAGTAGCCCGAACTCGGTGCAGGTGCCGGTCGGCAGCGAGGTCAGGAAAACATAGTTGTCCAGAATGCCCGCGCCGTAGGCCCCCAGTGCCATGAAGGCGAGATGGGCAAAGGAGAACTGTCCCCCATAGCCCGCCAGCAAGGCCCAGCTTGAAGCAAGGATGGCGTAGTAGAAGGCCGTGATCCACAGGTGCATCACGAAGTCGTAATTGCCTGCCGAATAGACCAGCGGGAACAGCACCAGAAGGGCCGCCGCGACAGAGCCGGCGATCTTGGGGGCGTGGGAAATCATACTTTCCTCCCGAACAGGCCCTGCGGGCGCAGAAGCAGGACAAGGGTCAGGATGATCATGCCATAGGCCGGCAGATAGGCCGCGGCCCGGGTCGGATCAGGCACGCAGCCCGCGCCTGCCGCCTCGACCAGACCAAGGATCAGCCCGCCGATGAAGGCGCCGGGCAAGGACCCAAGGCCGCCCAGGACGATGATGACAAAGGCGCGCAGCGCCGGGATCGCCCCGGTTTGGGGCAGCCACGAAAAGGCCTGCACCAGAACCGCGCCTGCCAGTCCTGCCAGCATGCAGCCCAGCCCGAAGGCCAGCATGTTCATCCGCCCCGGATTGATGCCCGCGACCGCCGCCGCTTGCCGGTCTTGTGCGGTTGCCCGAAGCGCCCGCCCGGTCCAAGTGTTGTAAAGGAACCAGATCAGCGCCAGCAGCATGACCACCGACAGGATGGCCGCTGTCAGGCGGGGCGTCGAGATCGAGATCATGTCGAAAAGCTTTATGTTCGACCGGGTGGTTTCGATGATCGGCGCGCCTGCGGGCCATTCGCTGCGCGGAAGTTCGAAAAAAGGCGAGGCCTTGACGGGGTTCGCCCCTGAAAGCCCCTGCACCAGATATTGCAGGAAGAAGGCCAGACCGAATGTGACAAGGATCGCATATTCATTCGGGCGCTCGACCTTTCCTGCATAGATCGGCGTGAAAAAGGCCCGCTCGAACGCCGCGCCGATGCCAAAGGTAACCGCACAGGCTGCGATCACAGCGGCAATAGGTCCAAGCCCGGGGGCCCAGACTTCGGTCATGTAGTACACCACCATGCCGCCGATCATGTAGAATTCGCCATGCGAAAAGCTGACGATGCCGATGATCGAAAAGATCAGCGCCAGACCCAGCGCCATCAGCCCATAGATCGTGCCCATGATCAGCCCGTTGACCAGTTGCGAAGTGACAAAGGTCCCCGAGGTGAAACAGACATTGTCCGGGTCCGACGCCCGAAAGGCGAAAAGAAATACTGTAACCACGCCGATCCATGGCAGTGCCTGCCACGCGCGGGTCAGCGTCGGTGTCCGCAGGTAAAGCGGGACAAGGCCGAAAGGCCCCGTCGCCGCCCCGACCGCCACGCCGACTGTGCGGGCGGCGGTCACATCAAGATCTCGGGCCAGATAGGCGCGGTGGATGACCGCCCCGCCGATCGCACCCCAAAGGACCATCCAGAGAATGGCCAAGGAAAAGAACCCCGGATGGTCCATGTGAATACCCCTCTTACTGCTGGACAGAGGCTGGCCAGATCGGCTCGCCCGTCTTGTATTGCGGCGGGAAGAGGTTCGGCGCATCAGCCGCCAGCTGGCCCGGTTCCTGATACTGCACCATGGTCACGGCAGGGTTCGGGAACTGGTGCCAGAAGTAGGGCGCCACGCCGGCCGCCGCCGGCGGATTAGCCGAATTGTAGGGGAAGCTGATTTCTCCCAAAGTGCCCTGGTAGGTGATGTTCTCCAGCGCGGTGACGATGGCGTCACCATCCGTCGATCCGGCGATCTTCATCGCCTCGGCCAAGATCATAATGGAATCGTAAGCCTCCATCGCATAGGATTCCGCCGCCGATTTGCCGGTCTTGGCTGTATAGGCTGCAACAAAGGCATTGGTCTTGTCGTTGTACAGCGCGCGCGGCAGGCCGACGGCGTTCACAAAGCACAGGTTTCCGTCCGGCACGTTCTGCCAGAAGGCGCCAGATTCAAGCGCTGCCTGATCGCAGGTGGTGGGAATATCCTGCGGCCCGATCCCTGCCTCGGCCGATTGCTGGGTAAAGTTGTAGCTGGCCTCGCCCGTCAGAAGCTGGATGATCATGTCGGGATCCTCGGCCTTGATCCGCTCGATGATGCCGGAAAAATCCTGGGTGCCGATATCGACGGTGAAGACCGAAGAACTGATCCCCGCCGCGTCCAGACCCGCCTTGGTCTGTTCGGAGGCGGGCAGGCCGTAGTCGGTGTTTTCAGCGACCAGGACCACCTTTTTCACACCCGGAACGGTCGCGGCGAAGTCGGCAAAGATGCGGGCCACTTCCGACGAAAGGGGCGCGATGCGGAAGATGTGCTTCAGCCCCTTGCCGGTGATGTCGTCGTTCCAGGTTTCGGCATAGACGACCGGAATGCCTGCGGCATCGGCCACTTCCATGTTCGCCAGACCGACCGACGAATGATAGCCGCCGCCCACGGCGACCACGCCGTCCTGCGTGATCAGACGTTCCATCACGGCGCGCCCTCTTTCGGGCAGCCCTTCGTCATCAGCCACCACGACCTGCACGTCACATCCCAGCACGCCCCCGGCTGCGTTGATGTCTGCCTCGGCGATGGCCATGGCGTCGCGCATCGCCTCGCCGCCGGTAACGGCGCCGGGGGCGGACAAAGGTGCGGTGGCACCGATCTTGATCGGGCAGGCCACCTGGGCGTTCGCGGCGCCTGCTGCAAGCGCAAGGGCGCCTGCTGTCAGAAGCAGTTTCTTCATGCGTCGTTCTCCTGTTGGGCGGGGGTCATGGCGGCGCGGTCCCCTCCCGCAAGGGAGCGCGCGACAAGCGCGTCGGCGACCAGATCGGTCACATCGACGAGCGTTTTCGAGGTTGGGAAATCGGCAATCAGCGGCAGTTCTGTGCAGGCCAAGAGAAGGGTATCGGCCTGCATCGCCTCGACAATCCGGGCAAAGCGCGGACGTAGGCCCGGATCGGCCGAACCAAGCCGTTTTACATCATAGATCAGATCCTGCAGCAGGGCCCGGTCGGCGGGCGTTTCGATCTCGATCAGCCCGGCAAGGTCTCGATAGGCCGACCATGCGCCCAAATCGGTTACAGGTGCGGCCCCCAGAAGGCCAAGTCTTCGAATGTCCGTAGCGGCGATCCAGTCGGCCACTACCTCGGGAAAGCTCACAAATTCGGAGGACAGCCCCAAACTCTCGATACGGGGTGCAAACCAGTTCAGCGTGTTGCAGGCAATTGCCCATGCATCGGACTGCGCCGCGATACGGCAGGCGGTGCTTTGCATTGCTTCCCAGACCGGGCCTTCATTGGCGGCAAGGTCCATCGAGAGGCCAAGCTGCGGTTCGGACAGGACGACGACGGGCGGCGCATCCAGATCGCCCCGGAAGGACGGGCCCAGCACGGCTGCGTTGCGGCGCAGGATCTTGGCCCAGAGGTCAATCCCTGCCTCGGGCCCCGAACCCGCAACGATACCAATGGTGGCGCGACGCGGAATGGCGCTGGCGGTCTTGTCCATGAATCACATCCCTGAGGGGTGGGGTCTGGCGCCCCTTTGCGCTCAGACTGAGGTCCGGCGCTGCTGCTTGACAATTTGGCAAACAGTTGCGCTTTGATGCATTCAGGTGCAAAAACAGGGTCAAATAGCATCATGACCGAATTGTCGACAAACCTGCGCCTGCTGTGCAGCTATCGACCGTCCATCTCGACGGTGGCCCGGGACCTCGGGCTGAACCGAAGTCAATTCAATCGCTATCTGGCGGGCAGTTCCTTGCCACGCAGCGCGCTCTTGCGCCGGATCTGTGATTACTTCGGCGTCGAGGAACACGAGATCCGACTGCCCCCAGCCGATTTTGCCGCCATCGTGAAACTCCGGGGCCTGTCGTCGGACAATCTGTCACGCACTTTGCGGATGCATTTTGACCGGATTCTTGCGCGCAATGATCCGCGCCTCTTTCAGCTTTCGGGCAGCTTTTTCGAGTATTACTGGTCGATGTCAACGCCGGGGACGGTCATCCGTTCGCTTGTCAGCTTTGCCCCCGAGGGCGAGCATCTCTTCTATCGGCGCCTTGAACGCATCGGCGATCCCAAGGCCGTCGTCACCCGGCATTTCCGCTATCAAGGTCTTGCCCTCATGACCGGCGACAGGGTGTTCATGAACGACTACGAGACCGGCGCCGGAATCGAGGTGACGCAGACCGTGCTTTACCCCGACTACAGCTTTCGCTGGCGTGTGCTGCATGGGGTGAAGGTCGGCGTCTCGGCCAATCGCGATCATGTGCCCTGCGCCGTGCGCACCTATCTGGAGCGCACGCCCCCCCGCGCGAGCCTGATTGCCAACCTGCGCCGGGTTGGACTTTTGGCTCCGGATGATCCTGATCTTCCCGAACATATTCTGCCGATGATCGACAACCGTACGTCGGGGCCATTCGGGTTTCAGGCTCATAACCCCTCGATCCTGTAGTGTGACCCACTGCCTTTCGATTGTCGATGCCAAGGAGCGTGGACAGTGGATTGACGAAGCTTCTTCTGCCCAGCCGCGACCTGTGATCAGTGCGGCACGCATGCAGGGGGCGCAACTCTAACTTCGACCGGCCGGTATGAGGAAAGCCGCGAGAAACGAAATCTCGGGTTCGAAGGTCCGCTTTGGGCCGGGAACGTTGCTGCGCCTGCGAATGATTCTCCGATGCTGCGGCCTTCCTGAAAGTCGCCAATGGGCTCGAAGCAGCCATTCGCCATCACCGCTCACACATAGGCCCCCATCGGCGCGAAGCTGGCCGAATTGGCGCGGCGCCAGCGCAGGAGGTAGCCGAAGCGGTCTTCCTCGTCGCGGAGGAGAAACCCTTCGGGCAGGTAGGGATAGACCTCGTCGCCGGTCTTCATGACGCGGTCGGTCTCGCGCATGATCAGGTGGTGCGGCAGGAGGCCCGAGGGATGGTCGAGGCCCGCGGCCCCCGTCAGCTCCCCCAGAGCCTTCAGCGTGTTGTGGTGAAAGTTCACCACGCGCTGGGTCTTGTCGCCCACGACCAGTGCGCGGGCACGCAAAGGGTCCTGCGTCGCGACGCCCACGGGGCAATGGTTGGTGTGACAGGCCTGGGCCTGGATGCAGCCGATCGCGAACATGTAGCCGCGGGCGGAATTGGCCCAGTCGGCACCAAGCGCGAAGGCCTTGGCGATGTCGAAGGCGGTGATCAGCTTGCCCGAGGCGCCGATGCGGATGCGGTCGCGCAGCCCCGCGCCGCGCAGCGTGTTGTGGGTGAAGGTCAGGCCCTCGACCAGCGGCATGCCCATATGGTTGGCGAATTCCAAAGGCGCCGCGCCGGTGCCACCCTCTTTCCCGTCGACCACGATGAAATCGGGGGTGATGCCGGTTTCCAGCATCGCCTTGACCATGCACATGAATTCGCGCCGGTGACCGATGCAGAGCTTGAAGCCCACCGGCTTGCCGGCTGACAGATCGCGCAGGCGGGCGATGAAATGCATGAATTCCAGGGGCGTCGAGAAGGCGCTGTGCGAGGGGGGAGAGACGCAGTCGGTGCCCATCGGCACGCCACGGGCCTCGGCGATCTCGGGCGTGACCTTGGCGGCGGGCAGGACGCCACCATGGCCGGGCTTGGCGCCCTGGCTCAGCTTGATCTCGATCATCTTGATCTGGGGGTCTGCCGCCTGTTCGGCGAACTTCTCGGCACTGAAGGACCCGTCGCTGTTGCGACAGCCGAAATAGCCCGAGCCGATTTCCCAGATCAGATCGCCGCCGCCCTCGCGGTGATAGCGCGAAATGCCGCCCTCGCCTGTGTCATGGGCGAAGCCGCCGGTCTTCGCCCCCTTGTTCAGCGCGAGGATGGCGTTGGCGGAAAGTGCGCCGAAGCTCATGGCCGAGATGTTGTAGACCGAGGCGTCATAGGGCTGTTTGCAGTCCGGCCCGCCGACGCGCACCCGGAAATCGGTGTCGCTGATATGTTTGGGCTGGACAGAATGGGTGATCCATTCATAGCCCGCCTCGTAGACCCGGGCGCGGGTGCCGAAGGGCCGCTTGTCCTCGACCCCCTTGGCGCGCTGGTAGACGAGCGAGCGGTCGTCGCGCGAGAAGGGCAGTTCGTCATGATCGCTTTCGATCAGATACTGGCGGATTTCCGGTCGGATCCCCTCGAACATGAAACGCATATGGCCGAGGACAGGATAGTTCCTCAGGATCGAATGGCGGGTCTGGGTGACATCGCGGATGCCGACCAGCGTGAGAAGACCAAAGAGGCCGACGCCGAGCCAGGCCCAGGGCGAGAGGGCGACGGATGCGAGAGACAGGACTGTAAGAAGCGCCACCGCGCCGAAGGTTGTGAATCGTTCGAGTGATTGTCTGCCCATGCGTCGGCCTCCCCTGTCGCGCGGGTTGAGCTAGCACCGGCACGCGAGATCAGGCAAGCAAACTTCGTCCCGTTCAGGCCGCGGCACGCACGAGGATGCGGTTCAGGGCGCTGCGGCGCCGGGATGGGCGACGGGCGGCGAGGTGAACGACGGCTGCGCGCGCGTTGATGGCGCGCAGTGCCGCGTCGGCCATGGCGGGATGGTCGCAATCGCCCGAGCCCGGTGGCAGGATGATCCGGGTGATGCCGAACCGGGGCTCTGCGGGCGCGTGACCCTCGCCAAGGCCTGAGAGTTCCGCCGTTCCGTCAGGCAGGACGACGCCCGCAAACGGGTCGGGATTGCCGCGCAGGAGCCGCGTGAGGCGCTGGAGCAATTGCGAGGATGGCGCCTGGCCCGCGGCATTCGGGCAAGCGATCAGACCCGCAAGGCTGGCATGGTCCGACCGGATCCAGCTGGCGATCACCGCCGCTTCTTCCGGTATGGTCGCATCGCCGGTCCCTGTCTGGACGGCGCCCGCGCAATCCCACGCCAGATCGCTGAGCCCGGCCATGTCCCTGTCGATGGCAAGGACGTCGGCGCCGCGCCTTGCCAGGCCAAGCGCGAGTGCGCGTCCCAAGGGGGTGGCGGCCGCTGTCACGAGGACCTTCCGGCCGAAGAACCTGTTGCTTTCCATCCCGAACATCGGAGCCTCTTGCCTCTGCCTTTGATGGACCGATAATGCGAGCAATCGCTCACATTACCTACTCGCCTTTGGAGCCCTCGGTGGAGGACGTTGTAAAGCCCAGGAAAAAACCTGCCCAGGCGCGAAGCCGCGCCACGGTCGAGGCGATTCTCGAAGCCGCTACTCGCATTCTCCGAGAAGAGGGTCTGGGCGCGATCAATACGAACCGGGTCGCCGAACGGGCGGGGGTGTCGGTCGGCTCGCTCTACCAGTATTTCCCCTCCCGGGGCGCGATCCTGTCGGAGCTCGTCCGGCGGATGCGGCTTTCGATGAGTGCGCGCCTCGCGGAGACAAGCGTTGCGTCGCGGCATCTGCCGTTGGAAGAGGCGATCCCCCTGATGATGGTCGCGGCGGTCTGGCAGTATGAGACGGAGCCGCGGCTGACACGGGCGCTGGAAGACGCAGAGGCACAGCTGCCGCGCGATCCGGAGGTGATGGCGGGCCGGCGACAGGTCCGTGAGGCGATGGTGTCCTGCCTCAGCGGACGCGGGATCGCCGATCCGTCAGAGGCCGCGACGGATGTGATCGCCATGACCCGCGGGATCGTGACGACGGCGCTCGCCACGGGGCAGGTCGACTTCGAGGCGATTCGTGTGCGCACGAGCCGCGCCGCGCTCGGATATCTCCTCGGCTGTCCGCGGGCCGGCGGTGCGGATGGGCAGGCGCCGGGCCATCTGTCCTGACGGTCGGGCCGAAAATCCTTCGCGAAGGATTTTCGGCGGCGCCGTCGCGCCCTGTATCAGCGGCCGAGCTTCGCGTGAACCTCGTCCAGGTCGATTTCGCCGATCGGCATCTTGTTGTCGGGATCGTCGAAATCGTAGCGGAAGAGCTGGAAATCCTTCTTGTAGATTTCCCAGACGAGATGGCGCGAGAGATCGTCGAAATAGGCCGAGATCGGATGGGCGCGCTTCGGACCGTGGCCTTCGCTTTCGTTGAAGCGCGGCACGTCCTTCAGGACGACCGGCACCGGCGTCTTCACCCGATCGAGGACCTTCTGCATGCCCTCGTCGAACCTCTCGGTGAAGAAGATATGGTCGTAGCGCCCGCCGTTCACGATATAGGTCGAGACATGGCCCGCCATGGCCGACCAGTGGATGTCGGGTTCCATCGGGCGGCGCCAGCGGATCGTGTCGCGCGCAAACAAGAGGAAGCGCCGGAAGCTGGCGATCTGGTCGAAATCGAAATCGTTTTCGGGGCTGCCGACCTCGATCCCGTATTTCTGCGCCAGCATCGGCACCAGATTGCCGCGATAGCGCTTGCCGTTGCGCTGGATGCCCGCGATCTTGTCGAAGAAGGACGACAGGATGCGCCCGTAGGGGTTGCGCACACAGGTGAAGGCAAAGCTCTTGTGCCCCTTCACATTGGCCTCGATCTTCGGCTGGCTGGCCTCCTGCGCCCATTTGTGAAGGCCAGCGGTCGAATCATGGATGTCGCCGTCGAAGAAGCGGCCGTGATCGGAATAGAACATGATCTGGCCGATGGACGAGCAGGCGCATTTCGGCACCACCCGATAGACCATGCTTTCGCTTTCCGTCATCCACGTTCCGGGGAAACCCATCGCCGATCGCCTCGCTGCACCCCTCACATCCGGGGGTTGAAAAGAAATTTTTCGGACAGAACCAAACTAATACTGTCTTTTCAATGGACAATCCATCTATCAGAGAAAGAGTGCGAAAATCGGGCAACCGCAAGGCAAATGGCGAAGATCGCTTACACACTTCTCTGTCACAAGGACCCGCAAGGGGTCATCGCCCAGGCCCGGCGGCTGACGGCGGCGGGCGATTATGTCGCGATCCATTTCGACCGGCGCGCGCCGACGGAGGCCTATCAGGCGATCCGGGCGGCGCTTGCCGACAATCCCTCGGTGGTCTTTGCCGCGCGGCGCATCAGGTGCGGCTGGGGCGAATGGAGCCTTGTCGCCGCCTCGCTACATGCGGTGCGCGCGGCCGAGACGGCCTTTCCCGACGCCACGCATTTCTTCATGCTGTCGGGCGACTGCATGCCGATCAAGACGGCGGAATTCATCCACGACCGGCTGGACCGGGAGGACGTCGACTATATCGAAAGCTTCGATTTCTTCGACAGCGACTGGATCAAGACCGGCATGCGGGCAGAACGGCTGACCTACCGCCACGTCTTCAACGAACGCACGCAGAAATGGCTCTTCTACCAGAGCTTCGAATGGCAGAAGCGCCTCGGCCTCGCGCGTGCCATACCGGCGGACCTCAGGATCATGATCGGCAGCCAATGGTGGTGTCTGAGGCGCCGCACGATCGAGGCGCTGCTGGAGTTTTGCCGGACGCGGCCGGATGTGATGCGCTTCTTCCGCACGACATGGATCCCGGACGAGACCTTCTTCCAGACGCTCGTGCGCCATCTGGTCCCGGAGGGCGAGATCCGGACCCGCACGCCGACCTTCCTGATCTTCACCGATTATGGCATGCCCGCGGCCTTCTACAACGACCAGCACGACATGCTTCTGGCGCAGGATTTCTTCTTCGCCCGCAAGATCAGCCCCGAAGCTCAGGATCTGAAGGCGCGGCTTGGCGACCTTTACGGGCAGACCGGTGTCAGTTTCGGCATCACCGGCGAGGGCAAGAAGGTTCACGGGTTTCTGACCAGCCGTGGCCGCGAAGGGCGGCGGTTTGCTCCGCGCTTCTGGGAGGCCGAGGGGGGGATCGGGCAGAACCGCACGCTTCTGCTCGTCGCCTGCAAGAAATGGCACGTGGCCAAGCGCCTTGCCGCCGCGATCCGCGCGCACAGCGACATTCCCGCGCTCGACTATCTCTTCACCGAAGAGGCGACCGCGCTGCCCGATCTTGGCGGGATCGAGACGACGCTTGCCAAGCGCAGCCGCCATCGCCGCTCGCTTCTGCGGATGCTGTTCGATCACTTCGGCACCGACAGGATGGCGATCTGCCTCGACACCGCCGATTTCGACCTGATCCGCGATTTCTACGGCGACCGCGCGACTGTGCGGCTTCTGGAAATCCAGTGCGACTTTTCCGATGACTATCTGAAGGGTCATGCGCAGCGCGTTGGCCTTGCGGGTCCCGCGACCCGGCCCGAGACGATGGAGGCGCTTCTGCCCACCGTGCGCTTCGATGTGCGGTTCGAAAGCGACCGGATCCGCGATGCGGACCTGCCCAAGACCTTCCATCTGCGCGAGCGCGCGAGTGCGGAGGAAAATGCCGTGTCTTTGGCGCGTTTCCTTGCTATTCCCGCCGAGACCGCGCGCGCGATTGCCGCGACCGACCATCTCTTTGCCGATTGAGAGCAACCATGGCCTACAGCTACGACCCGACCAACATCTTCGCCCGCATCCTGCGCGGCGAGATACCGAACCGGACGGTGATCGAGACCGAGCACACGCTGGCGTTCGAGGATATCAACCCCAGCGCGCCGGTGCATGTTCTGGTGATCCCGAAAGGCCCCTATGTGTGCTTCGACCATTTCGCCGCCGATGCGAGCGCCGAGGAGATCGCCGATTTCCACCGCGCCGTGGCCGGGATCTGCCGCAAGCTGGGGATCAGCCCGGGCGAGGGCGGGCAGGGTTACCGCGTGCTGTCGAACGCCGGTCACCACGGCCATCAGGAAGTGCCGCACTATCATATGCATCTCCTTGCCGGGCGCCCGCTCGGCCCGATGCTCGCCCGCTGACTTGTCACCCGACCGCCCATCGCTAGAATGGGCCGAACCCTTGTTGTGAAGAGCCCGACCATGCCGATCCCCGCGCCCGAGACCGAAGTGATCAACGTCTGGAAAATCCCCTGCGACGGCGGCGAAGGCGCGCTCGGCCATCCACGCGTCTGGCTGGCCGTGCCGCATGACACCGGCGTCGTCGAATGCGGCTATTGCGACAAGAAATACGTCCACGAGAATTTCATCGAGAAACTCAGGGAGTGAACGGGCTCTCGCTCGAACGATCGGTCGCGGTACCGGTTTCGCGCTTGTGGGCGGTTCTGGTGGAGCCAAGCCTGTGGTGGGGCCCGGACGTGGTGATCGAGGCCCGGCCCGGCGGCCTGTTCCGCGAACCATGGCGTGACGCGACCGGCGCGGCGCATGCGACCCGCGGCAGGGTGATCCTGGCCGACCCGGCGCGGCGCCTGGTGCTGGACTGGGCGGATGAGGACTGGACCTTCGTGACCGAGGTCTGTTTCGACCTGACCGCAGCGGGCGAGACGAGCCGCCTGGGCCTGACTCACAGCGGCTGGGAAGGCGCACCGGAACACGGGCGCGCCGCGCTGATTGCGGCGCACGAGCGCGGTTGGTCCTTTCATCTCGACAATCTGAAGGCGGCCGCCGAGCGAGGGTAGGGTGATCCGACCGGCAAGTTGGCTTCTGCGGGCACTGCGCTGGCTGGTCGCCGCGACCGTCGTCTTTCTTGCGGCGACAGTTCTGGGCGGCCTGATCGCGGGACCGGTCGGCGGCCCGCGCGGCGGCGCAGGGCATCCGGCGCGCGAAGTCGGTCTCCTCGCCGGGGCGATCCACAATGATTTCGTCTTCCCGCTTGATCCCGACCTTCGCCGCCGGTTCCAGTTCGCCGAGCAGGGCGGCGTGCCGGTGGGGCATCCGGATGCCCGCTGGCTGATCGTCGGCTGGGGCGCGCGCGCCTTCTACACGACCACCGGAACGATGGCTGACATCGCGCCCGGTGCGGTCTGGCGCGCGGTCATTGGTGACGCCTCGGTCCTGCGGGTCGAGGTCTGGCGGGATGTCGATCTTGCGGGCCTGCCGACCTACCGTCGGCTCGCGCTGACAGAGGCGCAATATCAGGCCCTGATCGCCGGGATCGAGGCGGAGTTCGCGCGCGACCGGGCAACGGGAAGTCCGGTTCTGGTTCAAGCGCCGGGTTTCTATGAAGGCGACGCCTTCTTCGCTGGCCGCACGCGCTTTCACCTCTTCAACACCTGCAATGTCTGGGTCGGGCGACAGTTGCGCGCCGCCGGTATCCGCTTCGGCATCTGGACCCCCGCCACCTGGTCGGTGAACCTGTCGCAGTGGCGGTTCGGACAGGAGCAGGGCTGACGGCAGCCGACGAGTCCGCGGCGCCCGACCGCAGCGTCTGGCCAAGCGCCCCTCTTCATGCGAAGACCGGAAGGTCAGGCGAAACGGGGGACGGAATGTCATTCGGCAAGGGCAGCCATCTGCATCTGATCGACGGGTCGGCCTTCATCTTCCGCGCCTATCACGCGCTGCCGCCCTTGACGCGCAAGTCCGACGGCCTTCCCATCGGCGCGGTCGCGGGGTTCTGCAACATGCTCTGGGGCCAGATCCTTGCCAACAAGGGCAAGGACGGGCCGACGCATGTGGCCGTGATCTTCGACTATTCCTCGAAGACCTTCCGGGATGAGATCTATGACAAGTACAAGGCCAACCGGCCCGAGCTGCCCGAGGATCTGCGCCCGCAGTTTCCCTTGACGCGCGAGGCGACCCGCGCCTTCGGCGTCGCCTGTCTGGAGATGGAGGGATACGAGGCCGACGATATCATCGCCACGCTGTCCCGCCGCGCGGTCGAGGCGGGGGGCGATGTGACCATCATCTCCTCCGACAAGGACCTGATGCAGCTTGTGGGTGGCGGCGTCGTGATGTTCGACGCGATGAAGAACCGCCGCATCGACCGCGACGAGGTGATCGAGAAATTCGGCGTGCCGCCCGAGAAGGTCATCGACGTGCAGGCGCTTGCCGGGGATTCGGTCGACAATGTCCCCGGCGCGCCGGGGATCGGGCTGAAGACGGCGGCCCTTCTCATCAACGAATATGGCGATCTGGAAACGCTTCTCGCCCGGGCAGGCGAGATCAAGCAGCCCAAGCGCCGCGAGGCGCTGGAGGTGAATGCCGACCTGATCCGCATCTCGAAACGGCTCGTGACGCTCGATGCCGCGGCGCCGGTCGCCGAAGCGCTGGAGGAGCTGGAGGTCAAGGCGCCCGAGGCGGGCGCGGTGATGGAGTTCCTGACCAAGATGGAATTCCGCACATTGACCAAGCGCGTGGCCGAGGCGCTGAAGATCGATGTGCCCGCCCTGCCGGAGGCACCCGCCGCGCCAGCGGCCGGCGCCGATGAGAAGCCGCAGGCGCACGAAGAGGCGTTTCCCTTCGATCACGCCGCCTATGAATGCGTCCGCGACAGGGCCGCGCTTGACGCTTGGATCGCACTCGCCCGCGAACGTGGCTATCTGGCCATCGACACGGAAACGACAAGCCTTGACGAGATGCGCGCCGAGCTTGTGGGCATCTCGCTTTCTGTCATCCCCGGGCAGGCCTGCTACATCCCCGTCGGCCACCGGCAGGGCGCGGGCGACCTCTTCGGCTCCGCCACGCTTGCCGAAGGTCAGATGGCGCGCGACGAGGTGCTTGCGGCGCTGAAGCCGGTGCTGGAAGATGATGCGGTCCTGAAGATCGGCCAGAACATCAAGTACGACTGGAAGATCCTCGCCCGCCTCGGCATCCGCATGGCGCCCATCGACGATACGATGCTGATGTCCTATGCGATGCATGCGGGCCTGCACAATCACGGCATGGACGGGCTGTCGGAACGCTACCTGTCGCACCAGCCCATTGAAATAAAATCGCTTCTGGGCTCAGGCAAGTCCGCACGCACCTTCGATCAGGTCCCCATTGACGAAGCGGTGAAATATGCGGCCGAGGATGCAGACGTCACGCTCCGCCTCTGGCGCGCGTTCAAGCCGAACCTCCATCGCGCGCAGGTGACGACCGTCTACGAGACGCTGGAACGCCCGCTGGTGCCGGTTCTGGCCGACATGGAAATGGTCGGGATCCGTGTCGATGGCCAGGTCCTCAGCCGCATGTCGAATACCTTCGCCCAGAAGATGGCGGGGCTCGAGGCCGAGATACAGGAGATCGCCGGTCAGCCCTTCAATGTGGGTTCGCCGAAGCAACTCGGCGAAATTCTCTTTGATACGATGGGGGTCGAGGGCGGCCAGAAAGGCAAGACCGGCGCCTATGCGACCGGGGCGGATGTGCTGGAAGACATAACCACCCTTGAAGACGTGAACCCCACGGCGGCGCGGCTGGCGGCGGCGGTGCTGGACTGGCGGCAGATATCCAAGCTGAAATCCACCTACACCGACGCGCTGCAACAGGCGATCAATCCCGAAACGGGCCGCGTCCATACCTCCTATTCGATCGCGGGGGCGAACACAGGGCGCCTCGCCTCGACCGACCCGAACCTGCAGAACATTCCCGTGCGGACAGACGAGGGGCGCCGCATCCGCGAGGCTTTCGTCGCGGGACCGGGCATGCGGCTCGTCTCGCTCGACTACAGTCAGATCGAACTGAGGATCCTCGCCCATGTCGCGGGCATCCCGGCCCTGAAAGAGGCGTTCCGGCAGGGGATCGACATCCATGCGATGACCGCGAGCCAGATGTTCGGCGTGCCGGTCGAGGGGATGGACCCGATGGTCCGCCGCCGGGCGAAAGCGATCAACTTCGGCGTGATCTACGGCATCTCCGGCTTCGGCCTGGCGCGCAACCTGCGCATCCCGCGGGCAGAGGCGCAGGCCTTCATCGACACCTATTTCGAGCGTTTCCCTGGCATCAAGGAATATATGGACGCGACGACCGCCTTCGCGAAGGAAAAGGGCTATGTCCAGACCCTGTTCGGCCGCAAGATCCATACGCCGGAGATCAATTCCAGAGGGCCCACCGCAGGTTTCGCCCGCCGCGCGGCGATCAACGCGCCCATTCAGGGCGCGGCGGCCGACGTGATCCGCCGGGCGATGATCCGCATGCCGAAGGCCATCGCGGACCTGCCCGCGAAGATGCTCTTGCAGGTCCATGACGAACTCCTCTTCGAGGTCGAGGAAGGCGCGGTCGATGCGCTCATCAGCGCCGCGCGCGCGGTGATGGAGGGCGCGGCCCATCCGGCCGTGCATCTCGACGTGCCGCTGACGGTAGATGCGGGCCGGGGTTTGAACTGGGCCGAGGCGCATTGACGGGCCGCTGATCGTGCGGCTGCCCTCACGACCGGCCGTGGCTGCTCTCGCATCGGTCGTGGTCACCGAACGCGGCGAGCGTCCGGCAGGCACCCTCCGATCCATCGCAGGCGGCGGCGATCCGGGCAAGCTCAGCCTCCAGCCCGCGCAAGGCCTCGATCCGGCGGCGGATATCCGACAGGTGACGTTTGGCGATCGGATGCGCCTTCGCGCAATCGCTGCCATCAAGCGCAGTGAGTTCGCGGATAGCTTCAATCGGCAGGCCGAGGTCGCGCGCATGGCGGATGAAGGCCAGCCGCTCCAGCCCGGCATGGCCATAGCGGCGCTGGTTGCCCTCGGTCCGCCCTTCGGGCGGCAGAAGGCCCATCTGTTCGTAATAGCGGATGGTCGGTACCTTGACGCCGGTGCGCCGCGACAGGTCTCCGATCGAGAGCATGGGGAATGTCCTTGAACCTCTAGCCGCTAGAGGAATTAGGGTCGTGACAGGTGAGTCGCAAGAGAGCGGAAGAGATGGCGGAACACAGGCACGGGGCGGGCGGCGCCCATCATCATGATCATGCGGATCATGGCCGCGCGGGTGGGCCTGACCACCACGGTCACAGCCACACGCACAGCCACGGGATCGAGGGCAAAGGCGACTGGCAGGTGGCGGCGGCGGTCGCGACCAATCTCGTTCTGACCGTCGCGCAGATCGTGGGTGGCATCATCGCCGGGTCGGTCGCGCTGATCGCCGATGCGATGCACAATCTCTCGGACGCGCTCGCGCTCATCATCGCCTTCGCCGCGCGGCGGATCGCGCGCAGGCCCGCCCATCCGGGCATGTCCTTCGGCTATGCCCGCGCCGAGGTGGTCGCGGCGCTGGTAAACTACACCACGCTGATCGTCATCTGTCTCTGGCTTGGCTATGCGGCGGTCGAACGCATGGTCGACCCGCCGCCGGTGGAGGGCAGCGTGGTCGTGATCCTCGCCGGGGTCGCTCTCATCGTGAATTCCGTCACTGCGCTTCTGACCTTCCGGCTGGCGCGGGAAAGCGTGAATATCCGCGCAGCCTTCCTGCACAATCTCTCTGACGCGGGCACCTCGCTTGCGGTGATCGTCAGCGGGCTTCTGGTCATGTGGTTCGACTGGCGGCTGGCCGATCCCTTGATCACGCTTCTGATTTCGGTGTGGATTCTCTGGCACTGTTTCAGGGAGGTCGGGCCGGTGATCCGCATCCTGATGCTGGCCGCTCCCGAGGATGTCGCCGATGGCGACCTGCGCGCGGCGATCCTGGCCGAGGACGGCATCGTGGACGTGCATCACCTGCATCTGTGGCAGATCGACGAGCGGCGCAATTCGCTTGAGGCGCATCTTGTGCTCGCCGACGGGGCCGAGGCCGCCGATGTCACGCGGCGCCTCAAGGCGCGGCTCGCCGACCGGTTCGGCCTGTCGCACACGACCTTCGAGGTCGAGCGGGCAGGCGCGGGCTGCGCGGGGCGGGCCTGCTGAGGCCCCCCTCCCCATCCCTCCCCACAAGGGGGAGGGAGGCGCCCTGACGGCGGCGGTGCCTCTTGCTCCTGTCTGGCGCGAGGGCGTCAGCCCAGCCAGCCAAGGCCCGCTGCCGTTTCGCCCTTGGGATTGTATTCGGCCGAGACCCAGCCCCGGTAGCCATCCGTGTCAAGCCTGGCGAAGAAGGCGGGATAGTCGATCTCTCCGCCCGAGGGTTCATGGCGGCCGGGAAAGCCCGCGATCTGCACATGGGCGGCGCGGTGCCGGTGGCGCGCCCAGGTGCCTGTCACGTCGCCGGTGATCCGGTGGGCATGGTAGGCATCGAACTGCAGCGCGAGATTGGGCGCTGCGACCTCGTCAAGGATTTCGGCGGCGAGATCGAAATCGGCGAGCCAGTAGCCGGGCATGTCGATCCGGTTGATCGGCTCGATCGTCAGGCGGCGTTGCGGCGCATGGGCGCAGGCCCATTTCAGGTTCGCGACGAAGGTCGCCCGCGCCGCAGGATCGTCGGTCACGCCCGCCATCACATGTATCTGCTGCGGTTTCAGAACTTCGGCGAAACGCAGGCAGCGGTCGAAATCCTTGCGGAACCGCGCCTCCGCACCCGGCACGGCGGCAAAACCCCTGTCCCCGCCGGTCCAGTTCGGCGGCGGCGTGTTCATCAGCACGAACGTCAGCCCGTTCACCACCAGCTGGTCGCGCATCTCCTGCGCGCTTTCGTCATAGGGGAAGAGAACCTCCACCGCCTCGAAGCCCGCAGCCTTCGCCGCCGCGAACCGCTCCATCAGCGGCAGTTCGGTGAAGAGGAGGGTCAGATTGGCCGCGAAGGCAGGCATCAGGGCAGCTCGGCCGAGGGGATGACGGGAAAGAAGACACCGCTGGACCAGAGGCCGAACCATTGCTCGCCCTCGTGCGCCTCATGCACACAAAGCTCCACGATCCGGTAGAAGGTCTTGCGGTCGATCAGCGCTTCGAGGTTGGCGCGGATATGGATATAGGGCGAGGGTTCGCCGGTCTCGGCGTCGCGTACCACGCGGATCGGATGGTCGGGGCCCGCCATCGCCTCGTCGTCGACATGGGTGACGAAGGTCAGCACCTGATCTCGCCCGGTACCTTCGACCCGGAAGTCAGTCGCCACGAAAGGCGCGTCCACCACCCGTATGCCGACCTTCTCGACCGGCGTTACCAGAAAATAACTGTCGCCATCCTTGCGGATAATCGAGGAGAAAAGCTTCACCAGCCCCATGCGCCCCATCGGCGTGCCGAGATACCACCAGGTTCCGTCGCGGCGGATTTCCATGTCGAGATCGCCGCAAAAGGGCGGCGACCACAGATGGACCGGCGGCGGCCCCTTCTTGCCTGCGGCTTTCGCGGCCGCTGCGATGTTTTCCGCCGAGGGCTTCACGATTGGGTGTCCTTCCGGTTTTTCCCCATTGGTGTCAGACGCATAATCTGCCTTTAATGGGATACCTAGCAGGGAAGGACCGATCTGTCATGGCTGAGGATAGCGCATTGGTTGCAGATATCGAGGCGCTGGGCGAACGGCTCGGGCAAGCGCGTGCCATGATCGCCCGGCGCTTTATCGGGCAGGAACGGGTCGTGGACCTGTCGCTGACCGCGCTTCTCTGTGGTGGGCACGGGCTTCTCGTGGGCGTGCCGGGGCTTGGCAAGACCATGCTCGTCGATACGCTCGGCACCGTCATGGGGCTTTCGACCCAGCGTGTGCAGTTCACGCCCGACCTGATGCCCGCCGATATTCTGGGCTCCGAAGTGCTGGAGACCGCGAAGGACGGCAGCCGCGCCTTCCGCTTCATCGAAGGGCCCATCTTCTGCCAGCTGCTGATGGCCGACGAAATCAACCGCGCCTCGCCGCGCACCCAGTCGGCGCTTTTGCAGGCGATGCAGGAACGGCAAGTGACCGTCGCAGGCCAGCATCGGCCGCTTGGCCCGCCCTTCCATGTGCTCGCCACCCAGAACCCGATCGAGCAGGAAGGGACCTATCCCCTGCCCGAGGCGCAGCTTGACCGGTTCCTCGTGCAGATCGACGTGGATTATCCCGACCGCGAGACCGAGCGGAACATCCTTCTGGCCACGACCGGGGCAGGTGAGGCGATCGCTTCGCAGGTCTTTGATGCGCCCGCGCTGATCGCCGCGCAGACCGTCCTCAGGCGGATGCCCGTGGGCGAGGGTGTGGTCGAGGCGATTCTCGATCTCGTGCGCGCCTGCCGGCCGGATGCGACGGATGCGGGCGCCGCGGTGAAAGCCTCGGTCAGCTGGGGTCCGGGGCCGCGCGCGGCGCAGGCCCTGATGCTTGCCGTGCGCGCGGCCGCACTTCTCGACGGTCGGTTCGCGCCGTCGGTCGAGGATGTGGCGGCGCTGGCCAAGCCGGTTCTCAGCCACCGGATGGCGCTGACCTTCGCGGCGCGGGCGCGGGGGGAAAGCCTGGGGCAACTGATCGCCGACGTGGCGCGTGGCGCGCTCAAGCTGGACGCGGCATGAGCCCAGCAGGCCCAGCCGCGGCAGCGGGCCTCCGGCAGCAGGCCGGTGGCCTTGCCGATGCCTTGCCGCCGCTTCTGGCCGAGGCACGGCAACTGGCCGCGGCGATCCAGACCGGCGAACACGGGCGGCGCCGTGCGGGCGTGGGCGAGGAATTCTGGCAGTATCGCACGGCGCGACCCGAGGATGAGGCCCGCCGCATTGACTGGCGCCGCTCGGCCCGGTCGGACCAGTTCTATATCCGCGAGAAGGAATGGCAGGCCGCGCAGTCGGTGCATCTCTGGGTCGACCGTTCCGCCTCGATGAATTTCCGCTCCTCCGAGCGCTGGCCCGAAAAAGGCGCGCGGGCGCGGGTGCTGGCGCTGGCGGTGGCCATTCTTCTGGAACGGGCGGGCGAAAGGTTCGGACTGGCCGACGACCGTGCGCCGCCGCGCGCGGGACGGGCCCAGCTTGGCCGCGTGGCAGGCATCCTCGCAGATGAGGCGCCTCTGCCCGAGGCCGAGGCTGCGCTCGCCACGGCGACCCTCGTCAGCGGGGCGCGGGCGCTGGTTCTGTCGGATTTCTTCGGGGACATCGACCGGATGTCGGAACTTGTCCTTGCAGCGGCGGCCCGGGGGGTGATCGGCGCGCTGATGCAGATCGTCGATCCGGCGGAAGAGGATTTTCCCTTCGCGGGCCGCACCGTCTTCGAGATGATGAGCGGTGCCGCGCGGCATGAGACGCAGGAGGCGGGCGGTCTGCGCCGCCGCTATATCGAACGGCTGGCCGAGCGGCGCGACCGGTTGCAGGCGCTCGCCGCGAAGGCGGGCTGGCAGTTCACCATCCACCGCACCGACCAGCCGCCGATGGCGGCGCTTGTCTGGATCCACACGGTCCTCGGGGGTGCGCGGTGACGCTCTTCGGCGGCATGATCGGCTTCACCACACCCTGGCTGCTCTGGGCGCTTGCCGCTTTGCCGGTGATCTGGATCCTCCTGCGCATCGTGCCGCCCGCGCCGATCCTCAGGCGCTTTCCGGGCATCGTCCTTCTCTTTGGCCTGAAGGACGAGGACAGCGCCGCCGCGCGCACGCCGCCCCTGTTGCTACTAATCCGGCTCGCACTTATCGCCGCCGCCATCCTCGCCTTCGCCGGTCCGGTTCTGAACCCCGCTGCCAAAACCGAAGGCCGCGGGCCGTTTCTGCTTGTCGCGGATGCAAGCTGGGCGGATGCGGCGGACTGGTCCGCCCGGCGTGCCCGTCTGGGTGCGGCACTGGCAGAGGCGCGGAGGGCGGGCCGGGCAGTGGCTTTCCTGAACCTCGCCGACCCTGCGCCGCTCGACCTGACCTTTTCTGATGGCGCTGCGCTTGAGGCGCGGCTCGCGGCGCTTGATCCGATGGCCTGGGAACCCGGTGCCGAGCGGATGGGAGACATGGCCACCGCCCTGCCTGCGGGCCGGTTCGACACGCTCTGGCTCTCGGACGGGCTTGACCGAGAGGGCAAGAAAGGGCTCGCCACGGCACTCGTCGCGCGCGGCACGCTTCAGGTGATCGAGAGCCCGCGCGGCGCCCGGGCGCTGGGCGAGATGCGGCTTCTCGACGGCAAGGTGACGGCCAAATTGTTCCACCCGCTTCCCGGCGGGCCACCGCAGGCGGTGGTGATCGCCAAGGGCCTCGATCCGGCCGGGATCGAGCGGGAACTGGCACGCACGCCCGTCGCACTGACGCCGGGCGAGGCGATCGAGGAGGTCTCTTTCGACCTGCCGTCCGAGTTGCGCAACCGGGTGACGCGGCTCGAGATCGAGGGCGAGGCCTCGGCGGGCGCGGTGCTTCTGGCCGATGACGCGCTGAAGCGCCGCAAGGTGGCGCTGATCGCCTCGGGGACGCCGCAGGAAGGGTTGGAGCTTCTGTCACCCTTGCACTACCTGCGCAAGGCGCTGGCGCCGAACGTCGATCTGGTGGAAGGCACGCTTGCCGATGCCCTGCCTGCGGCGCCCGAAGTGATCGTCATGGCCGATGTCGCGCGCCTGCCGGGCGAGGATGCCGACCGGCTGGCGGAATGGGTGGAAGAAGGCGGCCTGCTCGTCCGCTTCGCCGGTCCGCGCCTTGCGGCCGCCGTGGGCCTTGACGGGATGCGCGACCCGCTTCTGCCGGTCACCCTCCGCCCTGGCGGCCGGTCGGTCGGCGGCACGATGAGCTGGGGCGCACCACGCACGGTGGCGCCGTTTGCCGAAGGGTCACCCTTCGCAGGCCTTACCGTGCCCGACGAGGTGAAGGTGACGGCGCAGGTGCTGGCCGAACCCTCGCCGGACCTCGCGGACAAGGTGCTGGCGTCGCTCGACGACGGCACGCCCCTGGTGACGCGCGCGGCGCTTGGCGACGGGCAGGTGGTGCTGTTCCATGTGACGGCCAATGCCGAATGGTCGGGCCTTCCCCTGTCGGGCCTCTATGTCTCGATGCTCGACCGGCTGGCGATTTCAAGTCAGCCGAACCGCCCGGCGGAAAAGGATATGACGGGAACCGTCTGGCAGGCCTCGCGTTTGATGGACGCTTACGGCGCGCTTGCGCCCGCCGAGGATATCGGCGGCGTGCCCGGCGCACGGCTGGCCGGGAATATCCCGGCGCCCGACATGCCGCCCGGACTTTACCAAAGCGACGAGCGCAGTTTCGCGCTGAACGTGCTCGCGCCCGGCCGGACGCTCGGCCCCGCCCGCTGGCCCGCTGGAACCGTGATCGAGGGGTTGGACCGGGCAGAGGAGCGGCCGCTGAAGGGCTGGGTGCTGTCGCTGGCAGTGCTGCTGATGCTCGCAGACGTATTGGCAACGCTGATACTGACGGGGCGCCTCAAGGGCCGCCTCGGCGCACCGCGCAGGGTGCCGGTGGCGCTTTTCGTGGCCGTGGTGGGCGGCGCGGCGCTTCTCGGCCTGATGGGGGGAACGGCACGGGCGGCGGAGACGGACGAGGCGCGGCTACTGGAGGCGGCGGGCGGCATGGTGCTTGGTCATGTCGTGACCGGCGATCCGCGGGTGGACGAGATGGCACAGGCCGGGCTTTCGGGCCTGTCCGCCATCCTTACCCAGCGCACCTCGGTCGAACCGGGCGCGCCGATGGCGGTCGATCTGGAACGGGACGACCTGTCGGTCTTCACCTTCCTTTACTGGCCGATATCGCTGAACCAGCCCGCGCCCTCGGTCGAGGCATACCGCAAACTGAACCGCTTCCTGCAGACCGGCGGCATGATTCTGTTCGACACGCGGGATGCCGACCTTGCGGGTGGTGGGGGGCAGACACCGGAGGGTCGGCGCCTGCAGGAACTGGCCGCGCTTCTCGACATTCCGCCCCTGGAGGTTATGCCCAAGGACCATGTGCTGACCCGCAGCTTCTATCTGCTGCAGGACTTCCCCGGCCGCCATACCTCTCGCGCCATCTGGGTCGAGGCGGCGCCGCCCGATGCCGAACAGGCCGAGGGCGTGCCCTTCCGCAACCTCAACGATGGGGTCAGCCCGGTGGTGATCGGTGGCAATGACTGGGCCTCGGCCTGGGCGATGGATGAATATGGCAATCCCGCCTATCCGGTCGGGCGCGGCCTTGCAGGCGACCGTCAGCGCGAGATCGCTTACCGGTTCGGCATCAACCTCGTGATGTATGTGCTGACCGGCAATTACAAATCCGATCAGGTCCATGTGCCGGCACTTCTCGAAAGGCTGGGGCAATGACCGGTCTCGACCTCGGCCAGCTGGCCTTCGCGCCGCTCTTGCCGCTGCCGGTTCTTCTGGCCTTGGCCGCTGTTGCGGTGCTGGCCGTGGCGCTGTCCGGCTGGCGCGGCCTGAGGGGGACAGTCCTGCGCGGACTTGCGGCCCTGGCCTTCCTTGCCGCCCTCGCGGGGCCTGCACTGAAATTCGAGACGCGCGAGAAGCTTGACGATATCGTGCTGGTGGTCACCGACCGCAGCGCCAGTCAGGGACTGAAGGACCGCATGGCAGAGGCGGACGCGGCGCTCGCCAAGGTGACGGCAGAGCTTGACGCGATGCCCGGCGTCGATGTGCGGCGGATCGAGGTGCCGGATGCCGAGGTCGAAGGTGGAACGCTTCTGAAGACCGCGCTGGCGCGGGCGCTGGCCGAGGAACCGCAATCGCGCGTCGCCGGCGCGATCCTGATCACCGACGGGCAGATCCACGACCCCGACCTCGCGCTGACGGTTCCCGCGCCGCTCAATGTACTGCTGACCGGTCGCAAGCGCGATTGGGACCGGCGGCTGAAGATCACCGAGGCGCCCGCCTTCGGTATCATCGGCGAGGAAAGCGTGATCGGCCTCAGGGTCGAGGAACAGGGCGCGATGCCCGCTGCCGAGGCGGGTCGGCTGGTGCAGATCGCGATTTCGGTCGATGGCGGGCCTGCGGCCTCCTACGACATCCCGGTCAATGCCGACCTTGAATTGCCGCTGAAGCTCGACCATGCGGGCCAGAACATCGTGCAACTGACGGTCGCGACCAGTCCGGGCGAGCTGACGGAGCGGAACAATGCCGCCGTAGTGCAGGTGAACGGCGTGCGCGACCGTCTGCGCGTGCTGCTGATTTCCGGCGAGCCCTATGCGGGCGAACGGACATGGCGAAACCTTCTGAAGTCCGACAGCGCGGTCGATCTGGTGCATTTCACCATCCTGCGGCCGCCGGAGAAGGAAGATGGCGTGCCGGTCGAGGAACTGGCGCTGATCGCCTTCCCGACGCGCGAGCTGTTCGTCGACAAGATCGACGAATTCGACCTGATCATCTTCGACCGCTATCCCCTGCGCGGCATCCTGCCCGCGCAATATCTCGACAATATCCGCTCTTATGTCCTCAACGGCGGCGCGGTTCTGGTGGCGGCGGGGGCGGATTATGCCTCGGTCGAGAGCATCTATTATTCGGCGCTCGGCGACATCATGCCCGCCGCGCCGACGACGCGGGTGCTGGAGGGGCCCTATCTTCCCAAGCTGTCCGATCTAGGCAAGCGCCATCCGGTGACCGACGGGCTGGAGGAAGCCTGGGCCAAGGACAGGCCACCGGGCGGCGAGGGGCCCTGGGGGCGCTGGCTGCGCTATGTCGATGTGCGCCATGCGCGCGGTCAGACGCTGATGGAAGGTCCGGAGGGCAAGCCGCTGCTGGTTGTGGACCGGGCGGGCGAGGGTCGCGTGGCGCTTCTGGCGTCCGATCAGGCCTGGCTCTGGACCCGCGGGTTCGAGGGGGGCGGACCGCAACAGGAATTGCTGCGTCGCCTCGCTCATTGGGCGATGAAGGAACCGGACCTGGAGGAAGAGGCGCTGACCGCGACGGTGAAGGGCTCCGAGGTCACGATCGAGCGGCGGACGATGGAGCCGGGCGGGCAGCATGTCGCCAAGGTCACCGGGCCGGATGGAAAGACGGTCTATCTGCCGCTGGCCGAAGTGAAGCCCGGCCTTTACGCCAAGGTCTGGGCACCGCCCGGCCCGGGCCTCTACCGTATCGTCGAGGGCGATCTGGAACGGGTCTTCGCGCTGGGTTCGGCAAGCCCGCGCGAGTTTGAGGCGGCGGTGGCGAGCGGCGATCTTCTCGCGCCGCTTGCCGAGGCGACCGGCGGCGGCGTGACGCGGATCGAGGACGGGCTGCCCGATGTGCGCGCCGTCCGCGCCGGGCGCCCAGCCATCGGCCGCGGCTGGATCGGCATCACCCCGCGCGAGGCCTACCGGACCGTCGATCTGAAATTGCAACCTTTCATGCCCGACTGGGCCTGGCTCCTCGTGGGTGCCGGTCTGATGCTGCTCGCTTGGCTGAGCGAAGGGCAGAGGCGGCGCGCGGGCTGACAGGCGGGTCAGCCCCTTGCGGCGAACCTCTCATAGTCGGCCGCCCTCACGAACCGGGCGCCTTGTGTCTGTAGCCGGAAAAAGCGGTCCGTTCCGGGCGACTGCCCCGTCATCTCCAGATAGGGCCGCATGTCGGAGATCGACCTGTATTCCCACAAGGCCCTGCCAGTCGCGACCTCTACCTCATACACCAGCCCTTCGAGCGTCGAGGCCACGAGCATGCGCGTGCCATCGTCGGAAAAGCTGATCTGGCCCTGTGCGTTCGAATTCAGGCCCCAGCCCGCCGCATTCTCGGCGATGGGGAAAATCGTCTCGCTGCGACCGGTGACCGGATCGAGCCGCAGGACGCGGCTGCCGCCGGGCGTGTCGTGCGATCCGAGATTGTCGAAGACCGCGAAGCTGCCGTCGGGCAGGACATGCGGGCTGTGCTGTGCGACCATTGGCCCGACCGTCACATGCTTGATCTCGCCGGTCTCCGCGTCCATCACCACAAGTGACGACGAGGAGCGAAGCGACACGACAAGGTCGCCTGCCTGCGTTCCGGGCAGTTTCTGCGCCGCCACGGGCGTCAGAAGGGTGATGCCGTTCACATGATATGGGTCGCAGTCGGTGCGCACCGAATAGGCAAGCCCCTGCATGTCGGATGCAAGGACCGCGTCCGCCATCCAGAACCGGTGCAATTCGGTTCCGTCGGGGGCGAGGATCTGGACACCCTCTTCAAAGACCGCGCCGCCCTTGCAATCGAGCGGTTCGGAGGTGCCGGCCACATGGGTCTCGTCGCGGGCGATGCGCGAGATCGGCACATAGATGCGACCGTCGGGGCCGACCGTCGGCCAGTGATGGCTGTTGTCCATCCGCTGCCACAGAAGCCCGCCGTCCCAGCCGAACTTTGCAATCCCCACCTGATAGGGAAAGATGTTGCGGCCCTGGAACACGACGATCAGATTGCCGTCGCCGTCGATATCGACGCCCTGGACGTTCATGTTCAGCGGATCGGGCTGTCCGGTGAAGTCGGCGAATTTCTCGGTGGCGAACAGGATCGCCGGATCGGCTTGCCAGCTGTGAAGCACCTTGCCGCTTCGGTCCATGATCGCGGCCATGCAGCCGAAGGACGGGCAGATATCCTGCCGTTCGAAGAAGCCCCCGGTCATCAGGATCAGGTCGTCCGAGCCGCTGGTCGCGAGGGCGCGGACCGGGGACGGGCCGCTGGCATCGGGCGCCGGCCCGATGACATGCTGCGGCAGGCGGGTCTTTTCCATCTTCTTCCAGGCGTCGATCCCGGTCAGGACATGCTGGACATAGCGATAGGGAAAGACCTGCTTCGTCGTTGCGACGACACCCCAGACGAATGTCAGGAAACACAGGCCGACGACGAAAAGAAGTTTGGAAAGGGACGCCATGAACCAGAACGCTTGCTAAACAGCGCCATACTGACGCTTCTGCGGGCTTTGGCAAGAAGATTAAGGCGTCGGCTCGGCGCCCAACAGCAGGATCCCCCTCGATCGCGAGGCGAACTCGCGCCGCCATGTCAGGTAGAGCGTGGCCGCCGTCGTGACCAGAAGCGCGAGCGGCCCGAGCAGCCAGCCAAGCGACCCCAGCGCGAAATAGACCGATCTCAGGCCCCGGTTGAAGCTGCGCGCGGCAAGGATGTTGATCTCTGCGGCCTGGGCGGCGCGGGCATAGGCCACGGGGCTGTCCACATCGTTGGGCGCCGATCCCATGAGGATCGCGCAATAGCCGAACAGCCGGTGCGACCAGATGAATTTCAGCATCGCATTGGTGACGAACAGGACGGTGATCAGCATCTTGCCCTGCCAGATCAGCAGAGGCTCCGGCCCGAGTGCCAGATCGTCGGCGATGCCGCGCAACTGTTCGCCATTGCCGATCATGGCGACACCGCCGCCGATGGCGATCATGCAGGCCGAGGCGAGGAAGCTCGTGCCCTGGCGCAGGCTGTCGACGATGGTCGCGTCGAAGATGCGCGGCTGGCGGGTCACGAACTCCCGCATCCACTCGCGCCGGTAGGCCTGCATGAGATGGCTGACCGACGGGTGGCGCGCTGGCGGATGTTCGATGAACCAGCCGATGGCGAGCCAGGAGAGCAGCAGGAAGAGCCCGGCCAGAAGTTCCAGCGGCGAAAGGGCGGAGAGGGTCGGCAGGAAGCTCATGCGCGCATCCTGCCGTCGGCGCTTTCGCTTGCCAATCGCATAAATTGGTAATATGATTTTACCAAATGGAGGGAAAATGCAGCTGCCGCGCCCCAATGCCGAAGTGATCGCCCGCAAGGCCGCCATCGTGTCGCGGCTGCGCGCGGTATTGCCGAGCGCGGCGGTGATCGACGATCCGGCCGAGACCCGCGCCTATGAATGCGACGGGCTCTCGGCCTATCGCTGCCCGCCGCTCGCGGTTCTTCTGCCGGGAACCACTGCGGAAGTGGCGACCGCGCTGAAGATCTGCCGCGAGGAGCGCGTGCCGGTGGTGCCGCGCGGTTCGGGCACCTCGCTGTCGGGCGGTGCGCTGCCAACCTCTGACGCGGTGATCCTTGGCCTCGGGCGGATGAACCGTGTGCTGGAGACCGATCTCGCCAACCGCTTCATCCGGGTCGAGGCGGGGCGCACCAACCTGTCGGTCACCGGTGCGGTCGAGGGCGAGGGGTTCTTCTACGCCCCGGACCCGTCCAGCCAGCTTGCCTGCGCCATCGGCGGCAATATCGCGATGAATTCCGGCGGGGCGCATTGCCTGAAATACGGGGTGACGACCAACAACCTTCTTGGCGTCACTTTGGTGACGATGGCGGGCGAGGTGGTGGAGATCGGAGGGCCGTGGATGGAGGCGGGCGGGCTCGACCTCTTGGGCGTGATCTGCGGGTCGGAAGGCCAATTGGGCGTGGTGACGGAAGCGGTGCTACGAGTCTTGCCCAAGCCGGAGGGCGCGCGGCCGGTGCTGATCGGCTTCAACTCGAACGAGGTGGCAGGCGCCTGCGTCGCCGACATCATCCGCGCGGGCGTCTTGCCGGTCGCCATCGAATTCATGGACCGGCCCTGCATCCGCGCCTGCGAAGAGTTCGCCAAGGCAGGCTATCCCGATTGCGAGGCGCTTCTGATCATCGAGGTCGAGGGCAGCCCGGCCGAGATCGACGACCAGCTTGCCCGCATCGGCGAAATCGCGCGGCGCCACGACCCGGTCGAGCTGCGCGAAAGCCGGTCGGAGGCGGAAAGCGCCCGCATCTGGCTTGGCCGCAAGTCGGCCTTCGGGGCGATGGGGCGGATCAACGATTACATGTGCCTCGACGGGACGATCCCGGTCTCGGCCCTGCCGCATGTGCTGAAGCGCATCGGCGAGATGAGCCGGGGGTACGGGCTCGATGTGGCCAATGTCTTTCATGCGGGCGACGGCAACATGCATCCCCTGATTCTCTTCAACGCCAACAAGCCGGGCGATCTGGAGAAATGCGAGGCGCTGGGGGCCGATATCCTCAGGCTATGTGTCGAAGTGGGCGGCTGTCTGTCGGGCGAGCATGGCGTGGGGATCGAGAAACGCGACCTGATGGTGGCGCAATTCACAGAGGAAGATATGGAGGCGCAGATGCGGGTGAAGGATGTCTTCGATCCCGATTGGCTCTTGAACCCGGCGAAGGTCTTTCCGCTGGAAGCGAGCGCCGCCCGGCGTGGCGCCTGAGACGAACGCCGGGGGCTGTCTGCCCCCGGACCCCCGAAGGTATTTGAACCAAGATGAAGGCGGCAGGGTGAAGGTCACGACCGAGCAGGAACTATCCGAGTGGATCACCTCAGCGACCTCGCCGCTTCGCATCCTTGGCGGAGGAACGCGCCCGGTCGGGAGGGGGGTTGCGGGCGAGGTGCTGGATGTCTCGGGCCTGCGCGGCGTGACGCTTTACGAGCCGCAGGCGCTGACGCTGGTGGTGCGGGCCGGAACGCCGCTTGCCGAGGTCGAGGCGCTGTTGGCGGGCGAGGGTCAGAGGCTGGCCTTCGAACCGGCCGACTGGCGCGGGCTTCTGGGGATGGCGGGCGAGCCGACGGTGGGCGGCATGGTTGCCGCGAATGTCTCGGGCCCGCGCAGGGTGCAGGCGGGGGCCTGTCGCGATGCGTTGATCGGGGTCCGGTTCGTCGACGGGACCGGGACGGTGGTGAAGAACGGTGGGCGGGTGATGAAGAATGTCACCGGCTATGATCTGGTGAAGCTGATGGCCGGAAGCTGGGGGACGCTCGGGGTGATCACCGAAGTTGCCTTCAAGCTCCTGCCCCGGCCCGAGACGGCGGCGACGCTTCTGTGCGAGACCCTTTCGCCCGAGGTGGCGGTGGCGGCGATGGCCGACGCGCTCGGCTCGCCTTTCGAGGTGACGGGGGCGGCGCATCATCGCGGCACGGGACGCACGCTGATCCGGATAGAGGGTTTCGCTCCCTCGGTCGCCTATCGGGCGGAGCGGCTCTGCGCGCGTCTCGCGCGGTTTGGCGATTGGTCCCACATCGGCGAGGGCGGCGCGGAGTGGCAGGCCGTCCGCGATGTGGCAGCCTTTCACCAGATGCCGGGCGATGTCTGGTGTCTTGCGGTGAAACCGTCCGACGCGCCGGGCATCGCGGCGCGGGCCGAGGCGGAGGATGCGCTTTTCGACTGGGGCGGCGGGCGGATATGGCTGCGCGTTGCGGCGGGGGCCGATCTGCGCGCACGGCTTGGACCTGTCGCGGGTCACGCGACGCTGATCCGGGCGGCGGCGGAGACGCGGGCGCGGATCGCGACCTTTCCGCCCGAGGCGCCGCCGGTTGCGGTGCTCGCGCGGGCCTTGCGCGACAGGTTCGATCCCAAGCATCTTCTGAACCCCGGCCTGATGGGTTGAGCGATGCAGACCTTTTTCACGGACGATCAGCTGAAAGACCCGGGGCTCGCGCGGGCGAACGAGATCCTCAGGTCCTGCGTCCATTGCGGCATGTGTACCGCGACCTGCCCGACCTATCAGATCCTTGGCGATGAACTCGACAGCCCACGCGGCCGCATCTACCTGATCAAGGAGATGCTCGAAAGCGGCAGACCGGCCGACGAGAAGGTCGTCCGCCATGTCGATCGCTGCCTGTCGTGCCTCGCCTGCATGACGACCTGCCCCTCGGGCGTGCATTACATGCATCTCGTCGACCATGCCCGCGCCCATATCGAGAAGACCTACCGGCGCCCCTGGCGTGATCGCTGGCTGCGCTGGGTTCTGGCGAAAGTCATTCCCCATCCCGGCCGCTTCCGCCTGGCGCTCTTGGGCGCGAAGATGGCGCGGCCCTTCGCGCGGCTTCTGCCCGACGCGCGGCTGAGGGCGATGGTGGCGATGGCGCCGAAACAGGTGCCGCCGGTCAGCCGCAATGACGATCCCCAAAGCTTCGCGCCCGAGGGCGCGCCGCGTATGCGGGTGGCGCTGCTGACGGGGTGCGCGCAGAAGGCGCTGAATACCGACATCAACGATGCGACGATCCGGCTGCTGACCCGGCTCGGCTGCGAGGTGGTGGTGGCGGAGGGCGCGGGTTGCTGCGGGGCGCTGACCCATCACATGGGGCGCGAGGCGGAGGCGCACGGCGCCGCCGCCGCCAATATCCGCGCCTGGATGGCAGAGAAGCGCGCGAAGGGTCTCGACGCCATCGTGATCAACACCTCGGGCTGCGGCACGACGGTGAAGGATTACGGCCATATGTTCCGCTCCTCCGACCTTGCCGCGGATGCGGCGGCGGTGGCAGGCCTTGCCTGCGATGTCAGTGAACTGCTGGTCAGGCTTGCGCCAGAGGGCAGGGCGCCCGAGCCCTTGCGGGTCGCCTATCATGCCGCCTGTTCGCTGCAGCACGGCCAGAAGGTGAAATCGGCGCCGAAGGATCTACTGCGGGCCATGGGTTTCGAGGTGGTCGAGCCCGCCGACAGCCATCTCTGCTGCGGCTCGGCCGGGACCTACAACCTCCTGCAGCCTGCGCTGTCGGCCGAGCTGAAGCGGCGCAAGATCGAGACGCTCGAGGCGCGGGCGCCGCAGGTGATCGCGGCGGGCAATATCGGCTGCATGATGCAGATCGGCTCCGGCACGGCGGTCCCGGTGGTGCATACGATCGAGCTGATCAACTGGGCGACCGGCGGGCCACGGCCGCGGGCGCTTGGGCCTGCGACGGGCGCCGCCACATGATTGCGACTTCTTAACCATGTGAGCCATAATCTCGCCGCAGCCGTCCTGTATCGCGACGGTGTTTGGCGGAGTCTCTGATGCGTGCGCTTGCACTGCTTTTGTTGCTGATGTCGGCACTGGCTGGCCCGGTCGTGGCCGATGACATGAAGGATTCGGCGCTCGAGGCGCTGGCGACCGCGGACAAGAGCCGGGGCTGGGAGGCGGTCGGCCGTATCGACATCGCCGACCGTGCCTTCTGCACGGGGGCGCTGATCGCGCCCGATCTGGTGCTGACGGCGGCCCATTGCCTGTATGATCAGTACAGCGGCAGACCTTTTTCCGCAGGGGAATTCAAATTCCTCGCCGGTTGGCGCAATGGCCGCGCCGTCGCCTATCGCGGCGTGCGGCGCTCGATGGCTCATCCGTCCTATGCCTTCCTCGGACCGGAGAATGTGAACAGCGTGCCCTATGACTTGGCGATCCTGCAGCTGGACCAGCCGATCCGGCTTACACAGGTCCGACCCTTCGCCATCGGCACCGACCCGATGACAGATGAGCAGGTCGAGGTGGTGTCCTATGCATTCGACCGCTCGGAGGTGCCGTCGTTGCAGCAAAGCTGCCGGATGATCGGGCCGCAGCCGGGCATGAATGTCTTTTCCTGCTCGGTCGATTTCGGCTCGTCCGGCGCGCCGATCTTCCGGGTCGAGGGCGGCGTGCCGCGCATCGTTTCGGTCGTCTCTGCCAAGGCGGAACTGGATGGCAAGTTTGTCTCGCTTGGCGCCCAGATCGGCGAGCCCCTAATCGAATTGCGCAGCGCTTTCGCCAGTGCCGAGACCGAAATGCAGGGGGGCGTGACGCTCAGCCGTCTGCCGCAGATCGGTGCGCCTGCCGGGGCGAACGGGGCGAAATTCCTCAAACCGTGAGGAACTGAAGGCAGGCCTTGCGAAGCCCTTGAAAGCCTGACGAAGTCTTCCCAGATGGAGGGGGCCGGGATGCCGCATGCGGGTTCCGGCGATCAACCTGTCCGCGCCCATATGGGGCGGACCCTGACCATCGCTTGAAGAGGATGACCATGCGTAGCTATGATTTTGCCCCGCTCTACCGCGCGACCGTCGGTTTCGACCGGATCGCCGACCTGATGGACCGGGTGCTGAGTGCCGATGTCGCACAGCCCGCCTACCCGCCCTACAATATCGAGAAGACCGACGAGAATGCCTATCGCATCTCGATCGCCGTCGCGGGCTTCGCCGCCGACGAGCTGTCGGTCGAGGTGAAGGACGGCGCGCTGACCGTCGCCGCCCGCAAGGCTGCCGAAGAGAGCCCGCGCACCTATCTGCATCGCGGCATCGCGACGCGCGCTTTCGAGCGCCGCTTCGCGCTGGCCGATCATGTGCGCGTCTCGGGCGCGACCCATGCCGACGGCATGCTGCATATCGACCTTGTCCGCGAAGTGCCCGAGGCGCTGAAGCCGCGCCGGATCGAGATCGCCAAGGGCGACACGGTCGAGGCGAAGGCGCTGGAGACGATCGAGGCCTGAGCCGAGAGACCCCGGGTCGCTCATCGAGCGTGACCGCTCTCTTCGCGAAGAGGGCGCGGTTCGCGCCCGATGAGCGGCCCTTGCCGGAATGGCGCCCCCGCGGGCGCCATTTTCTTTATCGTCCAGGCGATCTACTCTGCCGGTCAGTCCACCGAGGAGAGGTTTCATGCCGACCGATCGACCGTCCTGCATCGCCCATTGGCATCAGATCGAGGAAGCGGAAGCCTGGTCCTATTCCGGCGATGACGAGAAGATGAGCCTCGGTGCGGCTTTCGGCCGCCATTTCGGGCTGACGCGGATCGGCATCCATCACGAACGCCTGCCGCCCGGGCACCGCAGCTCCTACCCTCATGCCGAAAGCGCCGAGGAGGAATTCGTCTATGTGATCGAGGGCGCGCCCGACGCCTGGATCGATGGCCATTTGCACCGGCTCGCGCCCGGCGACGCGGTGGGCTTTCCGGCCGGAACCGGCCTGTGTCATACGTTCATCAACAACACTGACAGCGACGTCCGGCTTCTGGTCGTGGGCGAGGCGACGAAGGCCGAGAACCGCATCTATTACGCCGTGAACCCCGAACGGCGCGCCGACCGCGACGACTGGTGGGACGACATTCCCGCCCGTCCGATGGGCGATCACGACGGGCTGAGCGACCGGGTGCGCGACTGGCGGGCCGGCAAGCGGCCCGTGCAGGATTGAGCCTGCGCGGGCCGCGCACACCCTTCGCCGAGGAGCGGCCGGAGGCCGACGACGAGGTTCCCCTCAGTTCCCTCTCAGGGACTGCGCAAGCCGCATGATCTGCACCGCCCCGGCCCGATAGCCATAGGGATCGGCACCTTTCGCGCCATTGGCAAGGGCGATCGCATCATCCCAGCCCCAGCCGCCCAGATATTTCGGCTCGCTCAGAAGCTGGCCCATCCCGGCGATCGCCGCCGCGAAGCGGGCGTCTTCGTCGGCCTCGCCCGGGATAGGCGGGATCGGCTGTTCGATCAGTTTCGACAGGGTCTCGCCCGGGTCCTTGTAGCGCAGCTTCAGGAAGCCCAGCTCAGCGATATCGCCTTCGAAATCGGGCTGCGCGCCGTAGCGCAGCGGATCGGAAAGCCGCGCGGGCGAGCCGACCGGCGTCACCTCGTAAAACGCCGTCACCTGAAGCCCCGCGCCGATCTCGCCTGCATCGACCTTGTCATTGTTGAAATCCTCGCGGGCGAGTGCCCGGGTCTCGTAGCCGATCAGCCGGTATTCGGCCACGGCGGCGGGGTTGAACTCCACCTGCACCTTCACATCGTCGGCAATCGGAAAGAGCGCGCCGGTCAACTGATCGACCAGCACTTTCTGCGCCTCGGCCAGCGTGTCGATATAGGCGGCCGTGCCGTTGCCGTTCTGGGCGAGCGACTGCATGGTGGCATCATCCAGATTGCCGCGCCCGAAGCCGAGGACGGACAGATAGGTGCCGCTCTCGCGCTTCCTGGCGACATAGGATTCCAGCCCCTCGGGGTCGGACACGCCCACGTTGAAATCGCCGTCGGTGGCCAGCAGGATGCGGCCGATCCGGCCCTCGCCCTTCATGCTTTCTGCGGTCTGGTAAGCCAGTTCAAGCCCCTCGGCCCCGGCGGTCGAGCCGCCCGCGCCGAGCCGCCCGAGCGCCGCCTCGATCTTGGCGCGGTCCTTCGCCTCCGTCGGCTCCAGCACCAGCCCGGCAGAACCCGCATAGGTGACGATCGCCACTCGGTCCTCGGGGCGAAGCTGGCCGAGCATCAGCCTGAAGGACTGGATCAGAAGCGGCAGCTTGTTGGCATCCTCCATCGAGCCGGACGTGTCGATCAGGAACACGAGGTCCAGCGCCGGGCGTTCTTCGATGGCGGGCAGACGGCCCTGCAGGCCGATGCGCAGAAGCTGGGTGTCCTTGTTCCAGGGGGTCTGGAACAGGCTGACCTCGGTGAGGAAGGGCGCGCCGCCGGCTTCGGGAGCGGGGTAGGAATAGGGGAAATAGTTCACCATCTCCTCGATCCGGACCGCTTCGGCGGGCGGCAGATAGCCATTCATGACCGAGGAGCGGACGACCGACCATGAGGCAGTATCGACATCGGTCGAGAAGGTGGAAACCGGTTCCTCGGCCACGATCTTTACCGGGTTCGGCGTGTCGTTCGAGAAGGTCTCGGTGTTGGGTTCGGGCGAGGGCGCCGCGGCGTCGGAAAGTGCGTTGCTGGCTGGCGCGGCCTCAAAATAGGCCGTCATGCCGTTCGGATCGGCCTCGGCAGACTTGGGCATGCGCGCCAGACCTTCGGCCTGCGCATCGCCCGACATCTCTTCCTCTGCAACGACGGCTGGCTCGTCCGCCACCTGGTCGATCAGCGCTGGCGGAGCAGCCAGCGGAGCATCAGCTTCGGGGGCTGGCGCTTCGGCCGTGGTGACAGCGGTTTGGCGCGCCCGGTCATCTGCGGGTGGCGGCGCGATCTGTGTGTCTGCCGCAACCGCCGCCGACTGGCTGGACGGCGCCTGTTCTGCAGCGGGTTTCCGTCCCGTGTCTGCGATATCGGGCCTTTGCCAAATCCCCGGCTGTGTGATGACGACGCCCACGCAGATTGCGGCGACCGAGGCCGTCGCGGCGAGCATCGGGCGGGAGGTCAGTTTCGAAAGCATCTTGCGTACTCCTGTCAGGAACCCCGCCCTTCGTGGGCGGTCCGACGTGGGACGCGGTTGGTCGGCGGATTCTTGGCGGGCGGCTTCGCGGGCCTGCGCCGCATTCGCATCGAACGCTTCCATGGCGCGCGCAAGTGCCGCCGCCTTCGCCGCCGGGTCGGGGGCGGGCGCGACCGCCCTCAGAGCTTTCCTGAGATCGTCGAGATCGTCGGTCATAGCATGCCCTCCGCGCGCGCCATCGCGCGCAGGCGTTTCTTCACTTCGCTCATCCGCCAGGCGACGGTGCCTTCCGAAACGCCCAGCACCTCGGCGGCATCGGCCTGGCTGAGGTCCTCGCCCAGGGTCAGCGCCACGGTGTCGCGCAATTCCGGCGTCAGGCCGTGCATGGCGGTGGCGAGCCAGTCCTGCGCCTCGGCGGCTTCGGCCATCGTGGCCTGCCGCGCGATTTCCCAGTCGCCCCAGCCGTCGCCCGCCTTTGCCCGCGTCGCCGCCCGGCGGCGCCGGTCGTGCGCGGCATTCACCGTCACCCGGTAGAGCCAGGTGGTGAAGCGCGCGGTGCGCCGGTAGCTTTCAAGCTTCGCAGGCAGCGCAAGGCAGATGTCCTGGGTCAGGTCCTCGGCCTCTGCCCTCTGGCCGGTCAGGCGGAAGGCGAGGGCGAAAATCCGGTCGTAATGCCGCCCGAGCAGCACCGCGAAGGCATCGCGGTCCCCCATCGCGGCGGCCTGGGCCAGGGTTTCGTCGCTCGTGTCCATCAGCATGACATTCATTGGACGTGTGACAGAGCCCTAACCTTGGCCGGGGCCAAAGAAAAGACAGAAGAGCATTTCGGTCCTGAGGCAGGTTCTCTCGGGGGTTGCGCGGTTGCGGGCGATGCGCTGAGATGCGGCAGGGTTCAGGGACGGCAGGTGACGATGCGGTTGATGTGGATGGTATGTCTGGCGTTTTTCGCGCCCCTGGCCGCGGTTGCGGGCGACTATGGCAAGGCCCCGGCGCCGCCCTGGGTCGAAGCGATCGAGGTGCCTCCGATGACCGATGCGCTGCGTGCCGCCTCCTACGGCGGCATCGCCTATCTGCTGAACGATTCCCAGTCGGCCTATGAGGGTGAGGTCAAGATCAGCTACGGCCGCTATGTCATGCAGGTGACCGACCGGGCGGGGCTGGAGCGGGCAGGGACCGTCCAGTACGATTTCGACCCGAATTTCGAAAGCCTGCGCCTTGTCCATCTCGACGTGCGGCGCGGGGACGAGGTGATCCAGTATGCCGATCGGGTGAAGGAAGAGATCTTCCGGCGCGAGACGCGGCTCGATGCGGGGATCATCGACGGGCAGTTGACGGTTCACTGGCAGATACCCGACCTGCGGGTCGGCGATGTGGTCGATTATGCGGTCTATTTCCGTCGCGAGCCGCTGTTTGACGGGGCAACCCGCAGCGGCGGCGCGGGGATGGAGTTCGGCGTGCCGGTCGGGCTTGTCCACCATTCGGTGCTCTGGCCGCGCGACTGGCCGTTCCATCAGGCGCCGCTGCCCGACCGGGTGGAGCGGCGCGAGGCCGATCTTGGCGCGGTCAGGCGGTTCGACTGGTGGCGCAGGGGTCATATGCCGTTCCCCGACGAGGCGCTTACACCCGTCGAGGACCTGCGCGAGGCGAAAGTGTCCTACGGCGCCTGGGGCGACTGGCAGCCGCTGAATGACGCGCTCTCGCCCTATTACGACAAGGCCTATGCCCTTCCGGAAAGCTGGATGGCGAAGCTCGATGCGATCAGGGCTTCGCATTCCAGCCGCGAGATGCAGGCGACGGCTGCGCTGCGGCTGGTGCAGGATGAAATCCGCTATGTCGGGATCGAGGTCGGTGTCGGCGGCTATTTCGCCCGCACGCCGGAAGAGGTGGTCGCCGCCGGCTTCGGCGACTGCAAGGACAAGTCGCTTCTTCTCGTCACGTCGCTCCGCGCCCTCGGCATCGGTGCCGATGTCGCTTTGACCGATATCGACGAGGGATACCGCCTTGCCGGTGCAGTGGCTGCGATCAGGGCCTTCGACCACATGATCGTTCGCGTCCGGATCGGCCTGCAGACTTTCTGGGTCGACCCGACCGCCACGCACGAAGCGGGGCGGCTGAGGGTCGCGGTGACGCCGGACTATGGGTTTGCGCTGCCCATCGGCCATGGCACTGCCGAGGGGTTGCAGCCGGTCGTGCCTTTGCAGGAACAGGGCTGGCTGGTCGACAGTACCGAGACCTTCGAGTTCGGCCTTCTCGGTGTCTATCTGACCGTCGAGGATGCGTTTCAGGGCGAGGCGGCAAACGGTCAGCGCCGACGCTGGGCCGAAGAGCCCGCCCTGGTCAATGCCAAAGCCTATCTCGATTATTATGCGAGCGTCTATCCAGGGATCAGGGAGCTTACGCCGCCGAAGCTGCAGGACGATGTGGAACAGAATGAAATCAGGGTCCGCGCGGGTTATTTCATTCCCCGCAATGAAGTGTTCCTTGCCGAACTTGGCCGTGATTTCCCGTTCTTCGCCGACAACTGGGGCAAACGCCTTGTCGTGGCCCTGTCCGGTCCGCGCGAGACGCCCCTTCTGCTCGGCTCGGCGATGAAGGAGACGAAGAAGGTCATCGTGATCAATGCGCCGCTTGACTTCCTGCCGCCGGAGTCGGTGGCGATCAACAATGACGGGTTCTTCTTCTCCTTCTCCGGATATGCGCCGGAACCGGGCCATATGGAGCTGAGCTGGAGTTTCCGGACCAAGGGCCGCAAGGTGCCTGCCGACAAGGTCCGTTCGGTCGTGGCAGATGCGCGCCGGATCGCCGACGCGACCTACTGGACCTGGGATCTGACGCCGGAGTGATCCTATCTGACCCGGATGCCGGTCGAGAAATCCGCACCCTGCGGCATGGTCTGGGCGCGGGCGGTGATCGTGGCGGGCGTCGCGGCAACCGCGGGATCGAGATAGCCGAGATCGGCGAGATATTGCGGCAGGAGCCCGGTCTTCAGAAGGCGGATGTCGAGCGGCACATCCTCCTTGAAGGAACCGACCGTGCGATAGACCGTCGAGGCGCAGTTGCTGGTAACGGTGTTGTAGAAGGCCGGCTTCGCGGCGAGCCGGTTGCCGAGATCAAGATAGGAGAGGAAGAGCCGCCGCCGCCCCTCGGCGCTGATCGCCAGCGGATAGAGGCTGACGGTTTCCTTACGGTAGTTGGTGCGCAGCTTGACGATATCCTCTTCGTCTGCCGCGATCAGCACCAGTTCGAACTGGCGGAAGAAGCCGCCGAGGGTGCTGAATTCCTCGCCCGCTTCCTTGCGGATTTCGACCGAGAAGGCGATGTGTTCGCCATCCTCGAAGCCGAAGCTGACCAGAAGATGGGCGATGTCGGGGCTGTCCCAGACCGAGGTCAGCATATCGACCGACGCGAGTTTCGACAGGTCGTAGCTGCGCGTATCCCAGGCCTCGGCGGCTGCGTCCTCGGAGGTCCAGCGGAAGTTGCGCACATTGGTCAGGGTCACGCGATCGCCGTCGATCTCGGCGGTGACGCCATGGGCCACGTCCGACGCCCAGGCCCGGTCGTCGCGCGGGGTGATCGTCTGGTACCAGAGCCCTGCCGTCAGCGTGACCATCACCAGCATCGCCCAGGCGGCGCGACGGGCGAGGCGGCGCAATAGGGCCGCACCCAGTGCCGCCCCGGCCAGAAGCGTCTCTGCGAGATAAAGCGCCGTACCCTGGAGATGCACGGTGAGCGCGGTCGCGGTCAGCCCGGCAACAAGCGCAAGGGTAAGGAAAAAGGCCGACCGTCCAAGCAAACGTCCGGTACGGCGGATAAGGCTGGGGTGCGATTGGGTCATGGGTCGGTTCTCCGATGGCGGTGGCGCCGGGGCAAGCCCCGGCGCCAGAGGGATCAGATGTTCTTCGAGGTGTTCACTTCCATGAGGAGCTTCTCGGTGCGCGCTTCCTCGATCTTGTTGTGCAGGCGCTGGGCTTCTTCGCGGTCACGCAGGGTGTTGGTGATGGCGATCGCAGAGGAGACGAGCATCAGGGCGGACATGGCGTAGAAGCCCTTGCCTGCGAAGGTGGCGTCCATGTTGTAGATACCGCCCGCCATCATCGCGGCGGCAACGACGAAGTTGAAGATGGTGAAGATGGCGAACGTGTTCGAATAGACACGCTGATAGGCTGCGTCTTGCATGGGATGTTCCTTTCCTGGGACTATGTGTCTGGTGTGATGTCAGATCAGTTGATCTTGGCCTTCAGGCGCTCAAGCACCGCTTGCGCATCAGGGCGCAGGGCCGCGCCACAGCCTGCCGCCGCGAGGCGGTCGCGCATCATCGCGGCGTTCGACGTGGTCGTGAGTTCGTTCAGCGCAAGGCGGGTGGCGTCGGCATGGGCCTGGCGTTCCTGCAGCCGGGCGAGCGTGGCTTCGGCCTGGGCAAGCGAGGAGGTCGCGATCTGCGGCATTTCTGCGCGTAGCCTTTGGGTCTTGTCGGTCGCGACCGCCAGTTTCTGGCCGCGCTCCAGTTCCCTCAGGCGCAGTTCGCTGTCCGAGACGATGGCGCGCAGATTGGCGATCTCGGTCTCGTAGGTGGCGATGGCGCGCAGCGCCACATCATGTTCCGCCTCGAGATGGGCGATGGTCTGGGCGGCTTCGGCGGCGAGCGCCTCCTTGCCTGCGGCAAGGGCGGCGAGCGCCCGATCCTCCAGATCGGCCTTCTGGCTCGCGATCCGGTCGGCATTCTTCTTTTCGCGTTCGGCATGGGCCATGACGACCGCAACGGCGCGGCGGGCGGTTTCGACCGAGGCGGCACTGTCGCGCAGTTGTTGCCGCAGGACCGGCAGGGCGATCGCGTCGGCCAGCTGTTCGGTCCGGTCGGCCCTGGCGCCGCGGAAGTAGGTGACGAGCAGGTTGAACATTTTGGTCTCCCTTGATATGAACGATGTTCATGGCGCTGGTATGCGGGAAGTCTGAACGTCGTTCAAGAAAAATCTGAACACTGTTCAAAAAACAATGTGGATCGATATGGGAAACAAACGCGACGAAAAGCGCGAGGATCTGAGGGCCCGGCTCGTGGCGGCCGCCGAGACGCTGATTGCCGAGCATGGCTTGAGCGGCCTGAAGGCGCGCGACGTGACGGAACGCGCGGGTTGCGCGCTGGGTGCGCTCTATACGGTCTTTCCCGACCTCGACCATCTGGTGATGGAAGTGAACGTCCGCACGCTCGCGCGCATGGGCGAGGCACTGGCGCTCCGCCTGCCCGCAGACCGCGATCCGGGCGCGGCGCTGAAGGAGCTGGCCGCCGTCTATGTGGATTTCGCGCTCGACAACCTAGCGCTCTGGAAGGCACTCTTCAATCACCGCCTGCCCGAGGGCACGCCGATGCCCGACTGGTACCGCGATGCCCATGAGGTGCTGATCCGGGAAATCGCGGCCCCGCTCGCGACCCTGCGGCCTGATCTGACGCCGGAACTGCTGGTGACGCGGGCGAAGACCTTGTTTGCCGCGGTTCACGGCGTGGTGCACCTGTCGCTGCAGGCACGCTTCGTCGGCGCGCCGCGCGATCAGATCAAGCCCGAAGTGCTCGCGCTGGTCGAACTGATGGTGCGAGGCAGCCGCCCGGACGCTTGAGGTCGAAAAATCTTCGCGAAGATTTTTCGACCCCGCTGTCGCCCGGGCGGAAAATCCTTCGCGAAGGATTTTCCGCTGCCCCACCGATCAGATGCTGAGGCAGATGTATTTCATCTCGAGATAGTCCTCGATCCCGTGGTGGCTGCCCTCGCGGCCGAGGCCGGACTGCTTTACGCCGCCGAAGGGGGCGACCTCGGTCGAGATGAGGCCGGTGTTCACGCCGACCATGCCATATTCCAGGCCCTCCTGAACACGGGTGATGCGGCCGATGTCGCGGGCGTAGAAATAGGAGGCAAGCCCGAAGATCGTGTCGTTGGCCCGCGCGATCACTTCTTCCTCGGTCTCGAACCTGAAGAGGGGGGCGAGCGGTCCGAACGTCTCTTCTGTCGCGACCTTCATGTCGGGCGTCACGCCGGTGACCACGGTCGGTTCGAAGAAGGTGCCGCCGAGCGCATGGCGCTTGCCGCCGGTCACGATCTTGCCGCCGCCGGCGAGGACGTCGGCGATATGTTCCTCGACCTTCTCGACCGCGCCCTGGTTGATCAGGGGCCCGGTGGTCACGCCCTCTTTCAGCCCGTCGCCGATGGCGAGTTTCTTCACCGCCGCCGCGAGCTTCTCGGCGAAAGCGTCATAGACGCCCGCCTGCACATAGATGCGGTTCGCGCAGACGCAGGTCTGGCCGTTGTTGCGGAACTTGGAGATCATCGCCCCTTCGACCGCCTTGTCGAGGTCGGCATCGTCAAAGACGATGAAGGGCGCGTTGCCGCCAAGCTCCATCGAGCATTTCAGCACCTGGTCGGCGGCCTGTCGCAGGAGGATGCGGCCGACTTCGGTCGAGCCGGTGAAGGTCAGCTTGCGGATCGCCGGGTTTTCGCAGAATTCCTTGCCGATATCGGAGGAGCGCGACGAGGTGATGACCGAGAAGACGCCCTTGGGCAGGCCCGCGCGTTCGGCAAGCACAGCCATGGCGAGCGCCGACAGCGGGGTTTCCGCGGCGGGGCGGGCGACAAAACCGCAGCCCGCGGCAAGCGCGGGGGCGACCTTGCGGGCGATCATCGCGTTGGGGAAGTTCCAGGGCGTGATCGAGGCGGCAACGCCGATCGGCTGCTTGATCACCGTCAGGCGCTTGTCGCGCTGGTGGCCGGGGATCGTCTCGCCATAGATGCGCTTGGCCTCTTCGCCGAACCATTCGACATAGGAGGCGCCGTAAAGGATCTCGCCCTTCGCCTCGGCAAGCGGCTTGCCCATCTCGGCGGTCAGGATCGCGGCAAGGTCGTCGGCATTGGCGACCATCAGGTCGTACCACTTGCGCATGACGGCCGCGCGTTCCTTGCCGGTCATCGCCGCCCAGCCGTGGCGCGCCTTGTCGGCCGCCTCGATCGCGCGCGTCGCGTCGGCACGGCTGAGGTCAGGCACCTGGCAGATCACATCGCCGCGTGCGGGGTTGGTGACGGCGAAGGTCTTGCCGTCCCTGGCATCGACCCATTCGCCCGCGACATAGGCTTGCGTGGCCAGAAGCGACGGGTCCTTGAGAAGCGACCTCAGATCGGTGACGGTATCGAGCATGGCAGACCTCTTGTGGATTGCCCCCGGACGGGGCAGGCATGGGTAGGGCCGGAAGAGCCGGTTGACGGGGGAATATATGCGCTTTGACGATGCGTTTGCCAATTCAAAATATTTAGCAGATGGAAAAGATTTTCCATCACGCTGGGCGCGGAAGGCCGAAAGCTTTCGCGATTCGATGGGAGCGAGGGCGGAACCCGGCCTTCGTTATGGCGCGGGCGAGCGGCACTGGTTCGACCTCTTCTTGCCTGAAGGCGAGCCCCTTGGCCTCGTGGTCTTCATCCATGGCGGTTACTGGCTAGCCTTCGGGCCGCGCGATTTCTCGCATCTTGCGGCGGGACCGGTGGCGGCGGGCTGGGCGGTGGCGCTGCCAGCCTATACGCTTGCGCCCTCAGCGAGCCTGCCAGAGATGACGGCGGAGATTCGCTCCGCCCTGATCGCCGCCGCCGGACGGATCGCCGGGCCGATCGTCGTCACCGGCCATTCGGCGGGGGGGCATCTTTCGGCGCGCATGGCGACGACGGATATCGGCCTTCCGGGCGCGGTCGCGGGGCGGATCGCACAGGTCGTGCCGATCTCGCCCTTGAGCGATCTCAGGCCGCTGATGGAAACCGCGATGAATGACGATCTGAAGATCGACGCGGCGGTCGCAAAGGCGGAAAGCCCCGCGCTCTTGCAGCGCCGACCGGGTACGCCGGTGCATGTCTGGGTCGGCGGGATCGAGCGGCCGCGCTTCCTCGATCAGGCGCGGCGGCTGGGGAATGCCTGGTCCTGCCCGGTGACGGTAGAGCCCGATCGCCACCATTTCAACGTGATCGAGGGGCTGGAGGTCGCCGACAGTCCGCTGATGGCAGCGCTTCTGGGCTGAAGGGGGAGCGAGAGGGTTTTCCACCCTCTCGCGCTCTCCCGGAGGATATTTCCGAACGAAAGAGGGTCAGGGGAGCCGTCCGATCGGAATGAGCTCCGCCATGCCGGGCGTGAAAGTCGTTCCCTGCCAGTCGCCGAGCCAGCGATCGACGACGAGGCCTGCGTCCGCGATGAGGTCCGCAAGCTCATCCCGTCCCGGGAAGGCGATCTCGGATGTGGCGTGAAAGAGCTGGCCGTCGTCTTCCATCCGATAGAGGGTCTCGTACCGGGCGACGGCTCGCGCTGCGTCCCAGGCTACTTCGTTCCAGCTTGTCACACGGCCAATCCCCGGCAGGTCTCTGGTTTCGCTGCTTCGCTCCGGCGTCCATTCCTCCCATTCGCGGCGCTCCGGATTGCGGCAGTCGAAGATGAACAGGCCCTCCGGCGCGAGATGGGCGGCGATGGTCAAAAGCGCATCCCGCCGGTCCGTCCGTGTCAGGAAAACCTGAAAGGCATGGCCGGTCAGGCAGATGAGATCGAACCGCTCTTCCAGGCGCAGGTGGCGTGCGTCCGCCTCGATCCAGCGCACCTTGTCGGCGCCGGGTTTGGTACGGGCGATGTCGAGCATTGCGCGGGCCGGATCTGCGGCCGTCACCCGCGCGCCCGGCCGTGCAGCGAGCCCGATAGCGAGCCGCCCGGTGCCGCAGCCGAGATCGAGGATGCGCGGGCGCCCCTCCGCGAGCGCCGCGACGAACCGGTCGTCGGCGTCCCAGTGATTGTCGTGATCGTAAAAGGCCGCCAGGCTCGGATCGGCATAGAGATCGGTGGCAGTCACTTGCGGTAACGCTCCCTCCAGGCGGGCAGAAGATCGCCGGGTTCCGGCCGTGCCGCATGGACGGCGCGCGCGATGGCACGGGCAAGGCAGGCGCTTGCCGCATGGCCGAGGGCGAACTGGTCGGCGATCGGATCGGCGAGCGGACGTGCGCCAGTCGCGGCGGCAAAGACGAGATCGCCGTCAAGGAGCGTGTGGGACGGCACCAGCGCCCGCGCGATCCCGTCATGGGCGGCGACTGCCATGCGATGGGCCTGCGCCTTGCTGAGCGCGGCGTCGGTGGCGACGATGGCGATGGTCGTGGCCTCTCCGGGTGCTTTCGAAGGCAAGGGATCGCGGTCCGGGCTTGCGGCCTGCGCCAGGCCGAGGCCGCCGAACTCGGCGCCGAACTCGAAGGGCGCGGCCCAGAATCGCCCCGCTCCGTCCGCGATCGCCGAGCCGAGCGCATTGACGGCAACGAGCGCGCCGACCGTCATGCCATTGGGCAGGATCGCAGACGCCGAGCCGAGCCCGCCCTTGAGGCCCGACAAGGTGGCGCCCTGGCCCGCGCCCTCGGTGCCGAGCGCGAATTCTTCGGCGGCGGCGGCGAGAGCCGCGCGGCCGAGTACGGGATAGGGATTGTCGGCCCAGTCCTTTTGGCCGCCATTCAGAAGGTCGAAGAGGATGGCTGCCGGAACGATCGGAACCCGTACCGGTCCGACCGGATAGCCGCGACCCGCGGCCCTCAGCCCTTCCATCACGCCGGTGGCGGCGGCAAGGCCGAAGGCCGACCCGCCCGACAGGACAAGCGCATCGACCTCCTGCACCAGTCGGTCCGGGGCCAGAAGGTCGGTCTCGCGCGTTCCCGGCGCGCCACCCATGACATGGACTGCGGCGGTGAAGGGGCGGTCCGCCGTCAGGACGGTGACGCCGGATTTGAGCCGCGCGTCGGCCGCATTGCCGACCCGTAGTCCGGCGACATCAGTGATGAGATTACGCGGTCCAGGCTGCATGCAAGACCTCCAAGGGCGACCCTAAGAAGCGGCCGTTCTCAGCGCAACCGCCAAAACGGGGCCAGAGCGAAGAGCGCGCGCAAGGGCCAGGCGAGCGGCCCGGCCATGCGACGGGTCAGGCGAGGGGGATATTGTCGATGAGCCGCACGCCGCCGATCCAGGCGGCGGCGAAGAGACGGGCCTCGGGCGCCGCCCGGTCGAGTGGCTCCAGCGTGGCGCCATGGCGGAGTTCGAGATAATCGACCTCTGCAAAGCCCGCCTCGAGGATCGCATCACGCGCTGCGGACAGGGACGCCGTGACGTCCCCACCTGCCCGGGCCGATTCGGCAGCCTTCATCATCGCGGCATGCAGCGCCGGTGCCCGCGCCCGGTCCGCCGTCGACAGGCGCTGATTGCGTGATGACATGGCAAGCCCGTCCTTCTCGCGCAGCGTCGGGCAGCCCACCACATCGACCGGAATGTTCAGATCCTCGACCAGACGGCGGATGATCTGCAGCTGTTGCCAGTCCTTCTCGCCGAAGAAAGCGGTATCCGCTGCGGTCATCAGCAGAAGCTTCGTCACCACCGTCGCCACCCCGTCGAAATGGCCGGGCCGGTGGGCGCCGCACAGAACATCCTGCAGTCGGGCAACCGTGACCTTGGTCAGGAACCCGTCCGGATAGACGACAGATGCATCAGGCGCGAACAGGACATCGACGCCCAGCGGCTGCAGCATTGCTGCATCCGTCGCCTCGGTGCGCGGATATTTCGCAAGGTCCTGAGGATTGTTGAACTGCTTGGGGTTCACGAAGAGCGTCACGATCACCCGGTCGCAGGCTGCCTTCGCCGCGGCAACGAGACTGAGATGCCCCTCGTGCAGCGCCCCCATCGTCGGCACCACCGCCACGCTCTCGCCCGCCTCGCGCCAGTCGCGCGCACGGGTCCGGAGGACCGAAAGATCGCGGATCGTGCGCATCGCTCAGCCCTTCTTCCCTGGCGCTTCGTCGGCGAAGAGATGTTCGGCCGCCGGATAGGTCCGCGCCCTGACCTCGGCCGCATAGGCCTTGATTGCCTCGTCCGCCGCAGGCCCGAGATCGGCAAAGCGCTTGACGAATTTCGGCCGGAAGCTGGTGAAGAGGCCAAGCATGTCGTCTGTGACCAGGACCTGGCCGTCGCAGGCGGCCGAGGCGCCGATGCCGATCGTGGGCACTGGGACCGCGGCGGTGATTTCCTCGGCAAGCGAGGCGGGGATCTTTTCAAGGACGATGGCGAAGGCGCCTGCATCCGCAACCGCGCGGGCGTCCGCCAGCACCCGGTCGCCATCGGCACCACGGCCCTGCACCTTGTAGCCGCCGACGGTGTTCACGGCCTGCGGCAACAGCCCGACATGGCCCATGACCGGCACGCCGCGCTCGGTCAGGAAACGGATCGTGTCCGCCATATGCGCGCCGCCCTCGAGCTTCACCGCCGCCGCACCCGTTTCGCGGATCACGCGTGCAGCCGACCGGAAGGCCAGTTCCCGGCTTTCCTCGTAACTGCCGAAGGGCAGGTCGATGACCAACATGGCGCGGGTCAGCCCGCGCGCCACCGCCTGCCCGTGCAGGATCATCATCTCGAGCGTCACCGGCAGGGTCGAGGGCAGGCCATGCACGACCATGCCCACAGAATCGCCCACGAGCGCGATGTCGCAATGCTGATCGACGATGCGGGCGATGGGCCAGGTATAGGCCGTCAGCATCACGATCGGCTCGGCCCCCTTGCGGGCGCGGATGTCCGGGGGGGTGATGCGTTTCTCGACGCCGGTTGCGCTCATCTTCGTCCCCCCGAGGTTGCTGCAGGTAATCTAGCTGCGCCGCAGCATGGTTTCCAGCACTTCCTTGCCTGCCGCTGCGGCTTGCCCGGCGGCCCGCGCCGCGTTAGGCCAAGGCAAACGAAAAGGAGCCTGCCATGTCCGCCTTTCTGCGCCTCACGCCTGCCGCCGCCGACCCGGAAACCACGCGCCCCGCGCCCGAAAAGGTGCTGAAGGGCGATCCGGTCCATACGACCTGGAACGCCGAGGAACGGGACGGGCTTTATGCAGGCATCTGGGAATCGACGCCGGGCAAGTGGCGGATCAGCTATGACGAATGGGAATATTGCCGGATCCTCTCGGGCCGGTCGGTGATCACCGAAGATGGCGGCGAAGCGTTCGAGGTAGCCCCGGGCGACAGTTTCCTGATCCGCCCGGGGTTTCGCGGGACATGGGAAGTGATCGAGAGCACACGGAAGGATTATGTGATCCTTACCTGAAACGTGTCAGGTTCCGGGGTCAGTCGCGACATTTGTGGCGCCGTAGATCGTCTCGGGCGAGATGATCTTCGGCGGCAGCTCGACCCCGCGCGGCGTGTTGGCCGGGCCAAGAAGGCGCTGGCTGTCCTCGAGCGTACGGATGTTGACCTCGGTCGGGATGTCGATCCGGTCGAAGAGGTCGATGATGTCGTGGTTGAAAAGCCGGATGCAGCCCGCAGACCCCGAATTGCCGATCGAATCCAGATCGTTGGTGCCGTGGATGCGGTAATGGCTGTCCTTGCCGCCCCGGTAGAGATAAAGCGCCCGCGCGCCGAGGGGGCTTGCAAGGCCGCCCGGAACGCCGCGCGCGAAGGGGCCATAGACCTCGGGCTGGGTGCGCAGCATGTTGGCGGTGGGTTGCCAGCCCGGCCAGACCTCCTTGCGGCGGATCGTGGTCTGGCCCCGGAGCGTCAGGCCCGCGCGGCCGACCGCGATCGGATAGCGCCAGGCGGTGCCGTCGCCGATGATCCAGTAGAGGAACTTGGCGTGGGGGTCGATCTCGATCGTTCCCGCCGGGCGTTCGCCTTCGTAGAAGACCAGCTGCCGCCGGTTCGGCCATTCCAGATAGTTCGGCGGGATCGGCGGCAGGTGATAGCCGTTGTCGTCCAGCGGGCCGTAGCCTTCGACCGGGGTGAAGCCATAGCGCGTCACCGGATCGTCCGCCGCTGGCGGCTTTGGCCCGCAAGCCGACAGGGCGGCCGATCCGGCCAGGGCGATGAAGGTGCGCCGTGAGGGCGCTGGGGTCGTGACTGGCATGTTCCGTCCGCGCGAGAGGTCTGTCCCGGACATACCTAGCAAAGTTTCTGCCGCAAGCGAAAGCCGTTCACCCTGTGATGACCCGGCCACTGTTTCCCGACTGCAACTTGTGGTTCGATCCGGAGAGGGAACCTTGCTAGACCTTCTTCTCGCCAGACCTCGTCCGCGCGATGGCCGGGCACCTTGCCCGCCATATGTCCGGCCTTGGCCCGCGGGCCGCCCGAGATCGCCGAGCCGGTGCCGGAACTGGCCACCGCCAGGGTCGCGATGGGCGAGCGGCTGGAGATGGCGGTGACGCTTGCCTCGCGGGCGGCTGCGATTCAGCCACCCGTTCCGCGAGATGACGACCCGGCGCCACTATCCGGGCGAGCAGCTCCTGTCCTTCCGGATCAACGGACTGGACACAAGGGCCGTGGCCTTCGACCTCATGTCCTGAGGGCGGCCCTGCTTCTTCCGTTTGCAAATATCCCGGAGGGGTGTGGGGAGGCAGAGCCTCCCCACCCTGTCAGCCGACGATGTTGAAATCCGGCCCGTAGGGATATTTGGTGATGTCGATATTGCCGTCCTCGGTGATGACGAGGATGTCATGCTCGCGGTAGCCGCCCGCGCCGGGCTGGCCGTCGGGGATCGTCAGCATCGGTTCCATCGAGATGACCATGCCGGGTTCCAGCACCGTGTCGATATCCTCGCGCAGTTCCAGTCCCGCCTCGCGGCCGTAATAGTGGCTGAGGACCCCGAAGGAATGGCCGTAGCCGAAGGTGCGGTATTGCAGGACCTGATGTTCCTCGAAGAAGGTGTTCAGCTTCTGCGTCACCTCGGCGCAGGAGGCGCCGGGTTTCAAAAGGCTGATGCCATATTCGTGGGCGGCGACGTTGATGTCCCAGATCCGGCGGCTTGCCGCATCGCACTCGCCCACGAACATCGTGCGTTCGAGCGCGGTATAATAGCCCGAGATCATCGGGAAGGTGTTGAGGCTGAGGATGTCGCCGCGCTGGAGCTTGCGGGCGGTGACCGGGTTGTGGGCGCCGTCGGTGTTGATGCCGGACTGGAACCAGACCCAGGTGTCGCGGTACTCGGCGTCGGGGAAGCGACGCGCGATTTCCAGTTCCATCGCATCGCGGCCGGCCATGGCCACGTCGATCTCGCGCGCGCCTTCCTTCACCGCCTCGCGAATGGCGAAGCCGCCCACATCGGCGACGTTCGCGCCGTGGATGATCAGCTCGATCTCGGCCTTCGATTTCATCATCCGGCTTTTCATCGTCGCGGGCGCGATGTCGACCTTCGCCTTCGGCGAGAGGAACGCGTCGAGCTTCTGGCTTTGCAGGAGCGTCAGGTGGTCGCCCTCATAGCCGATCACCCGGCCCGGCCCGGTGACCGAGAGGATCGCGCGCCAGTAATTGTCGCGCTGCCAGTCGGTGTAGGTGATGTTGTCGCCATGGCAGCGCCGCCAGGGCTGGCCCGCGTCGATGCCGGCGCTGATCGTCACCGATTGGGTCGGGGTGACGACAAGGCCGTAGGGCCGCCCGAACGAGCAGTAGAGGAAGCCGGAATAGTAGGCGATATTGTGCATCGAGGTGAAGATCGCGGCCTCGACCCCCTGGTCGGCCATGATCTGCCGCAGTCCGGCAAGGCGGGCGTCATATTCGGATGCGGCGAAGGGAAGGACGCGGTCCCCCTGGTGGAATCGGTATTGCTGTGGGCGTTCCGTCATTTCAGACCTCTGTGAATGGGGTCTGTGCGTGACCGAGACCCCGAAAGGTCCCGGCGTACAGGACAGTCGCGGGGCTTTGGCCCGCAAGCGTCGGGGTGGCCTGTGGGGCAACCCCTGTGACGACGCCATCGTCACGGCTCGCGCGGAAAATGGCTGAGAGCGCGGCTTCTGGCAAGGGAGAACTTGCGATGGGCGACGGGCACCCTATCTCGATCGGGAACAAGGAAAGGAACGGACATGCGCTGCCCTGTCGACAATGAGACTTTGGTGATGGCCGACCGCAACGGGGTCGAGATCGACTATTGCCCGACCTGCCGGGGCGTGTGGCTGGACCGGGGGGAGCTCGACAAGATCATCGACCGGGCGACGGGCGCCGATCCGCTGATGGGCAACCGGGCGCAGGCCGCCGTTCCCCTGCCGGAGCCGCAGGCCGCAGCACCGGCCTTCGCGCAGGAACGGCGCGAGCGACCGCGCCGTCGCGACGATGATGAGGATGACGACGATTATCGCCGTCGAAAGCCGAAGAAGCGTGAAAGTTTCCTGAGCGATCTCTTCGATTTCTGAAGTCCGCCGGGCCGCTCTTCGCGCCCTTTCGTGGGCTCATCGATGTCGGATGCAGCGAAGACGCCTGACAGGGCGGATGAGCGGCCCTATTCGCCGTAGGGCACCCAGATGTTCTTGACCTGCGTCGCGCGGGTCAGGAAGGCCTTGCCCTGACCGGCGGGCGAGAGCCAGTCGCGGTTTTCGGGGGTCCAGGTGACCTTCAGGTTGCCGGCACTCTCCGCCTCGATCATGCGGGCGCCGTCGGGCGAGCCGCAATACCAGAGGGCGGCCACATCGTCGTGACCTGCAAGGGTCTTGGCCAGTTCGTCGCGCGCGCCGGTGACGATGTTCACCACGCCTCCCGGCAGGTCAGAGGTTTCCAGGACCTGATAGAGGTCGGTCGCGGCGAGCGGCATGTTCTGCGAGGGCAGGGCGATGACCCGGTTGCCCATGGCGATGGCGGGCAGGACGAGGCTGAGGAAGCCCAGAAGCGGCGCGTCGGTCGGGCAGGCCACGCCCATCACGCCATAGGGTTCGTTCATCGCGAGCGTCACATGGGCGGATTTCGTCGAATGTACCGCGCCGTCGAACTTGTCGGCTTGCGCGGCATACCAGAAGGCGCGGCGGATGGCGGTTTCGACCTCTTCCGCGGCCTTGGGGGTGCCCGCCGATTTCAGCCGTTCGGTGAATTCGGCGGCGCGCTGGGAAAGGTTTTCGGCGAGGTAGTAGAGGACCTGCGCGCGGTTGTGGCCGGTGGCCTTGCCCCAGCCCTTGGCACCATGTGCGGCCTCGACCGCGTTCCTTATGTCCTTGCGGTTGCCGAGGCCCGCGAGGCCGATGGTGCGGCCCTTCGCCATCACGGCATAGGAATAGCCTGAATCGGGGCGCTTCTGCGCGCCGCCGATATAGAGTTTCGCGGTGCGGTCGATGCCGTCGGCGCGGCCCGACGCCTCGGGGTGGGGCGCGGTGTCGGGGGTGATGGGCGCGGCCTCGGCCTTTGCCTTGACCGGCGCGTCGGCGAGGTAGGAGAGCATGCCTTCGCGCCCGCCCTCGCGGCCGAAGCCGCTTTCGCGGTAGCCACCGAAACCGGCGGCGGCGTCGAAGATGTTGGTGCCGTTGATCCAGACGACGCCGGCCTTGACCTGGGCGGCCACGTCAAGCGCGAGGTTGATGTTTTCCGACCAGACCGAGGCCGCAAGTCCGTAGCGGGTGTTGTTGGCCAGCTCGACCGCCTCGTCAGGGGTGCGGAAGGTGGTGAGGGTGGCGACGGGGCCGAAGATTTCCACTTCGCTGATGACGTTGGCGGGGGCGACATTGGTGAAGAAGCCCGGCGCGAAGAAGGAGCCTTTCGAGGGCAGGACGCACGGCGCCTGATGGAGCGTGGCGCCTTGGGCCTCGCCCTCGCGGACGAGCGAGGAGACGCGGTTCAGCTGGACCGGATCGACGAGCGCGCCCATGTCGGTGGACTTGTCCAATGGATCGCCGACGCGGAGTTTCGCGAGGCGTGCCTTGAGGCGGCGGGTGAAATCTTCGGCGATGACCTCCTGCACCAGAATACGCGATCCGGCGCAGCAGACCTGACCCTGGTTGAACCAGATCGCATCCACCACGCCCTCGACCGCGCCGTCGATGTCGGCGTCGGAAAAGACCACGAAGGGCGACTTGCCGCCAAGTTCCAGCGTCAGCTTCTTGTCCGTTCCGGCCGTCGCGCGCCGGATCGCGCGGCCGACCTCGGTCGAGCCGGTGAAGGCGATCTTGTCGACCTCAGCGGCGACCAGCGCCGCGCCGGTTTCGCCGTCGCCGGTGATGATGTTCACGACGCCCTTGGGCAGGCCGATTTCCACGCAGATCTCGGCGAAGGCGAGGGCGGTGAGGGGCGTGTATTCGGCGGGTTTCAGGACGACGGTGTTGCCGGCGGCGAGCGCGGGCGCGATCTTCCAGGCGAGCATGAGGAGCGGGAAATTCCAGGGGATGATCTGGCCGCAGACGCCGACCGGGCCCATTCCCGGGAATTCGTCTTCCAGCATCTCGGCCCAGCCGGCATGGTGGTAGAAGTGGCGGGCGACGAGCGGCACATCGATGTCGCGGGTTTCGCGGATCGGCTTGCCATTGTCCATGGTTTCGAGGACCGCGAGGAAGCGTTCGCGTTTCTGCACCGCGCGGGCCAGCGCGTAGAGCCATCTGGCGCGGTCGTGGCCCGACAGCCGCGACCAGCCGGGAAGGGCGGCATGGGCGGCCTTGACGGCGGCCTCGACGTCAGAGGCGGAGCCTTGCGAGACATGGGCCAGAACCTCGCCCGTTGCCGGGTTCTGAACCGCGAAGGTCTTGGCAGGCGTGGTGAAGGCGCCACCGATCAGATGGCCGAAGCTGCCGCGCGCCTTCAGCCATTTGACCACTTCGCCGTTCGCTTCGGGGGCGGGGCCGTAATCCATGGTGGCGAGGATTTCCGTGACTTTGGACATGGGACCCTCAGGCAATCGCGTTGCGGTGGGCGGCCGCATAGCGGCCGGTCAGATGATGTTCGAGCTGACGTTCGATATCGGCGAGCATCGAGGAGGCGCCAAGGCGGAAGAGGTCGGGCTGCAGCCAGTCGTTGCCCAGTTCTTCCTTCATCAGGATCTGCCAGGCGATCGCGTCCTTGGCGGATTTCATGCCGCCCGCAGGCTTGAAGCCGATCTTGTGGCGGGTCAGGCGTCCGTAGTCGCGCAGCGCCCGCACCATGATGAGCGAGACGGGAAGCGTGGCGTTCACGCCCTCTTTCCCGGTCGATGTCTTGATGAAATCCGACCCGGCCTGCATCGCGACCATCGAGGCCTTGTAGACATTGCGCAGCGTCCTGAGTTCGCCGGTGGCAAGGATCGCCTTCATATGCGCGGCGCCGCAGGCCTCGCGCATGGCCGCGACCTCGTCATAGAGCGCCTGCCAGTCGCCGTTCAGGACCTGCGCGCGGTGGATGACGATGTCGATTTCCTCGGCGCCTTCCTCGACCGCGTACCTGATCTCGGCCAGGCGGAGGGGGAGGGGGGTGAGACCTGCCGGAAAGCCGGTGGCGACCGAGGCGACGGGGATCGAGGTGCCCTTCAGCGCCTTCACGGCGGCGGGGACCATCGAGGGGTAGACGCAGACCGCGCCAGTGGTGAGATGGTCGAGGCCGAGGCCGCGCATGATCTCGTCGGAAAGCGGCCGCCGGGCCTTCGCGCAAAGCCGCGCGACACGGTCGGGCGTGTCGTCGCCGGACAGTGTCGTGAGGTCGATGCAGCGGATGGCATTGACGAGCCAGGCGGCCTGGAAATCCTTCTTCACGGTCCGCCGCGTGGTCAGAGTGGCGGCACGCCGTTCGGCGGCCGATGTGTTGACGGCAATCGCGTCGAACCAGTCGGTCTGCAGGGGCACGCCCGGGTTTCGGGGGAAATTGGCAGGGGTTTCTTTCGCGCTCAGGGACATGGAGGACCTCGGGGCGGCGCGCGTGGCCGGATCAAACGGGTGGAAACTGCCCCCGACATTAGCCAAAGCTCGCGATCCGATCAACCGCGAAATTTGACCAGTTGGTCAGGATTTGGTCTGCGTTTGAGATGCAACTGCCAACAATTGGCACGGAGGGTGTCTTCTGACGCCAGAATCAGATCAAATTTGACGCAAAGTAGCCGCGGGAGGGGATTTCTGCTTATATCGAGGCAGCAGGTGGGGCTGCCGGCGTGGAAAAAGTTCATTTTGCCATCGAGAAGTTGCTCGAGGCGCCAGATGGCTGGCGCTCGGTCGTTCGTGACATGGTGCACGCCTGGCCGGAGGCGCGGCCCTCGGAGCTGATCTTCACGCTGGCGACGGCGGCGGCGGATATCGAGGCCACGTTCGGCCCCGGCAGCCCCGCCCGCGACGATGCGGCGCAGGCCTGGCGGCTCGCGGCGCTCCTTGGCGCCGATCTCTATGCGATGGAGGCGCTCGGCCTGCCGCGGGGACGTGCCGCCGATCTGGAGACCTACTGGGCGGTCGATCCCTATTTCCGCGATCTTTGATCCGCGCTCTCGTCGTTGCTGCTGACGCAGCCTCCTCGTGCGGCCGCTCAACCCTTCGGCTTTGCCCGCCAGGTGTTTAGCCAGGCCTTGAAGCGCCCCACCATGCCGCGCGCCTGCGCCCGGGCGGCATCGGCCTGCGCGTCGATCCCTTCAAGGAAATCGCCCGCATCTTCCACTACGGGATCGATGGTCCGCTCGCGGAACTGAAGCCACATCCGCCGCAACATCAGCACGAGAAGCGCAAGCGCGGAAAGGATGAGGATATTCACCCACGGCAGGACCGTCGCATCCGGGCTGTCCACGGCGCGGACCTTCACCGCGTTCGGATAGATCGACAGGATCGGCAGGCGCCAGCCGTAATAGGTGACCATCACCCATTGCGGCGCGGCCTTGTCGGACCTCAGGTTCGAGGCCTCGGCATGGAGGTTCGAACTGTCGTACTTGAAATAGGGCGGCCAGACCCAGCCGGTATCCTCGTTGCGGAACACGACCACGCTGTCGTCGTCATGCACCGCCTCGATGAAGCGGATGTCGCGCGTCTCTGCCCCCTCGCCGGTGCCGGTGTCGGGCGAGGCATAGGCCCAGGCGTTTTCCCATGAAACCGTCGTCAGTCGATTGTAGGTATTGGTGATCCGCACCACGTCATGGCTTGGCAGTGTGTAATTGAGGAAGAGGCCGACGATCAGGAACACCAGGCCCCAGAAGGACCATTTCATCCGCCGCCGCCCGGTGCTGCCCTCGGGATAGCGGTAGCGCAGAAAGAGCGCCCCCCCGATCACCAGAAGAAGGATCAGCCCCCAGACCAGATAGCCAGACATCGGCGCCCCCTATTGATAGTTCTGCACATAGGCGATGACCACGATCAGCGCCATCGGGATGATGTATACGAGCCAGAGAAGTTTCTTCTTCAGCCCGTGCTCGTAGGCCTCCATGCCCTTCGCGATGAAGGCCGCGCGTTCGCTCTCGCCCTCGCCCTCGGGCGGGGCCGCGTCCCACTGCTTTTCCAGCGCCTCGCGGCGCAGCGATCGCCAGTAGGCGCCGAGCAGCAGGTAGAAGACCGACAGCCCGATGAAGGCAAAGACCAGAAGGCGGAGGATGGCGATCATCGTCTGTCCTTTCGGGCAGGTTTGGCGCGCACGGCGCCCCAGGGACCGACGCGGGCGACAAGATCGGGCAGATGGTCGCCCATGTCGGGTTCAGGCCCGAACAGGGCCTCGCGCGTGCCGACCCTGTCCATCTGATATTCCGCGGCAAGGAAGGTCGCCACATAATCCTGCTTGGCCTCGGACCAGCCGGAATAAAGCCGGTAGAACAGCTCCTTGTGGCAGATGAAGGTCTGGCGGATGTCGAGGGGCGAAAGCTCGGCCAGAAGCATGTTGACCAGATCGCGGTCGGGTCCGGCCTTGGCGCGCAGCGTGTAGAAATAGGACGGATGGTCGGAGGTGATGCGCGGCCATGTGCCGCCCGCCTCGGCCCAGCGAAGCATGGCGGCCAGCCCGTGAAACTCCTCGGGCAGCTGCGCGGCGAGCGTATTCGCGATCAGCCGCAGTTCCGCCCGCGTGCCCGCGCCATGGTCGATCCCCGCGCGCGCGGCGAAATCGACGAGGATGAAATCCATCTTCTGCCGCAGGATCGCGGCGGCATCGGCGCCCCGGGCATGGACGACCGGTTCGGCAAGATCGTTGAGGTCGAGGAATTTCGCGACCTGATTGCGGTCGCCAAGGTCGAACGTATAGGCGATCGGCATCCGGCCCAGCCCTTCCTTCGGGCCGACGGAGATGGCGGCGGGAAAGTCGACCTTCGGGAAAAGATAGATCCCGCCGAAATGCGCGGTCCAGAAATTGCCCTGATCGTAGGCCTTCTCGCTCAGCCGGATCGGGTTGCGGGTGATGTCGCCGGTCGATTTGGCCAGATCGATCATCTCGCCGATCAGCGCATCGTCGTACCAGGCGTCATATTCGGTCCGGAACCGGTGGATCAGGCCCTGCATCTTCTTGGCCCCCTTCACCGCCTGTCCGGCAGTGTCGGCCCTGACCGTCACCTGCCGCAGGTCGAGCAATTGTCCGGGCGTGGAAAGCTTGAAGATCGTATTTTCCAACTCGCCCGCCACGGCGTCGCGGGCGGTGAGCGAGAAAAGCTGCTCTTCGTTTTCCGCGATGTAGCGCACGAGAATGCCGCGCGAGGTCGAGAACTTGGCGTTCAGCAGCGGTGCTTCCTTCTGTTCGGTGGTCAGAAGGATGAACTGGCGGTTCATGCCGTTGGGGTTGAGGTAAAGGTGGTCGCCCAGCTCGTCGCCCACTTCCGGGCTGTAGCCCGACAGGTCGATATGGAAATCCGAAAGAGCCGTCCGCTTGCCGGTCAGCCGCTCCAGCGCGCGGTTGTAGCGCTCAACCAGCGCGGGCGAATCCACGGCGACCAGATTGCCGAACATCAGCCCCTTTTCGATCAGCCGTCTCATTGCTGCCTCGTCTCCGGACGCCCGTGGCCCGTCATTCCCTCAGCCGTTCCCGCGCCAGATCCTGCCCGCGCAGCCTTTCTGTCCGGCGGGAGAGCGAAAGCCAGGAAACGATCATCAGCGGGCCCCATGCGACCATAGGCAGGAAGGAGTTCCTTATCAGGTAGAACATGGTCTCGCCCGGCGCGTCCGACAAGGCCCCGCCGACATTGGCGCCGGTCTGGGCGAAGAGATAGCCCGTGAGGGCGGTGGACAAGGACTGGACAAGAAAGGCCGACAGCAGGACACCCGAGACGACCATCCGCTGGGACCGGGTTTCCTTTGGCACGATCAGCCGCGGCAGGGAAATCGCCGCCGCGCAAAGAATGAAGAGCGGCAGAATCGTATTCGAGAATCCGATTGGAACGTCCATCTAACCCCTGCCGCCCCTCGATTTCCGCGGCCCCTGGGGCCATCTTTCGCATTCCGCAAGCGCCGTGTACAGCCTGCGTTGATCTTCCCGGGCTGCTCTGCCGGCATGAGTGGCGGGTTTCACGCACCCTGTGCGGCGCGACAGGGCAGGAGGCGGACCTTGTCGCCACCTCTGGCAGGTGGGCAGGACAGGACTAGTCGGCGTCCGTGCGCAGACGGATGACTCCGGCTGCGGGTATCATGCCCGCGGCGCACTCGACGGGATGGGGATTGTGGTTGAACCAGAACCGCTCCCGCCCGCTGTCGCGGACCCGGACGCCCTTCGGCAGACGAAGGGTGTCGAGACCCGCGCGCCCGGCAATCGCGGCGACCAGCCGGTCCAGCATCGCCGCGTCGCCCCAGCCGCCGACATAGCTGATCCGCCCGGCGCGTACCGCGACGGCCTGGCCGTCCTCAAGCCGCAGAAAAGCCTCGCATGTCGTGTCGAGCGCCTCACGGTAGCCGGTGACAGCGCCGCCGCCCGCGACGGGCAGCGGCATGTCGGGCCTGAGGCTTTCGACCCGCGCGACCGTGACGTCGAGGCCGGGAAAGGCGGGCGGCAGCGGCACCGGGATCGAGAAATGCCCGTCGCGCGCGCCGCTGCGCGGGCCGATGACCACCTCGGCGCCGCATGACGCCAGCGCCTCTTTCACTGGCTCGGGCATGTGCATCATGCCCGGCGCGAAGATCGCGCGATAGCCGTCGCAATCCCGTCCGTCGGGCGGCAGGATATCCACCGACAGTCCCGCCCGCCGCAGCGCCCGGTAGTGGGCGAAGACCAGATCGAAGTAACTCAGTCCCCGCCCGTGCGGTTGCACCGCCCAGGCCCAGTCTGCCGCATAATCGAAGATCAGCGCGACCGGCGCCGGGGCCGGTGCGACCTCTGGGGCATCGGCCAGTTCCGCCGCCACCGTCCGCGCCTCTGCCAGCCCCGGTGCTTCGGCGCTGTCGGGGCGCATAAGGCCCGCATGCATCTGTTCCTGCGCGAAGGGCGCCTGCCGCCAGCGGAAATAGCACACCGCCTCGGCGCCATGGGCAAACGCCTCCCATGTCCAGAGGCGGACCATACCGGGCAGGGGCGCGGGGTTGTAGGGCGCCCAGTTCACCGGCCCGGGCTGCTGCTCCATCACCCACCACCGGCCGCGCCCGACCGCGCGGTACAGATCGTGGTGGAACGCCTGGAAATCCGGGTCGCCCTGCCGGGCGAAATGGCGCTGATCCTCCGCGCTCGCGCCCACCCGGTCTTCGAGGAAGCCAAGTGGATAGCTGTCCCAAGACGCGATATCGAGGTCCGCACCGACCTTGAAATGGTCAAATTCGGTCACCCGGCCCATGTAATTGTGGGCGATCGGCGCGTCGGAATAGGCGCGGATGATCTCGACCTGCGCGCGGTTGAAGCGCGCGACCTGATCGGAGGAAAAGGCCCGGAAGGCGAGGCTGTGGGCCGGGTTCGGTTCGGTCACCGTCAGGTTCGGCAGGTCGATATCGTCGAAATCGGCATAATCCATCGACCAGAAGACATTGCCCCAGGCCCGGTTCAGCGCGCCGATGTCGCCGCCATTTCCGCCTTTCGCCGGAAAGCGGGCGCGAAGCCAGTCGCGGAAGGCTCGGCGCGCGGCAACCGAATAGGACAGGACCGTATCGTGGCAGCCATATTCATTGTCGGTCTGCCAGGCCGCCACATGCGGGTTCCGGCCATAGCGCCGCGCGATCTCGGTCACGATCCGGCGGCATTCCTGCAAGTAACCCTCGTGGCTGAAGCAATAATGCCGCCGCGAGCCGAACTTGCGCGGGCGGCTTTCCGCATCGACCGCCAGCATGTCCGGATGGCGGTCCAGCACCCATTTCGGCGGCGTTGCGGTCGGCGTGCCAAGCACGACCTTGAGGCCTTCGCGCCCCAATGTCCCGATCGCCCGGTCGAGCCAGCCCCAGTCAAACCGCCCCGGTTCCGGCTCGATCCGCCCCCAGGCGAACTCGCCGATCCGGACCCAGGTCAGACCGGCGTCGGCCATCCGCCGCGCATCCTCGGCCCAGAGCGCCTCGGGCCAATGTTCGGGGTAGTAGCAGACGCCGAGCGTCCGGCGCCGGGCGGTCATTCCACCGCCCCGGCAAGTGCCCGCCAGGCGGCGGTGAGGCCCGCGAGCGTCAGCCGGGCGGCATCGACCCTGCGGGCATCCGCCCCCTGCGCCTCAAGCGCCGTCCGGTAGGCGGCGGCAAGCCCGCCCTCGCCGAGGATGACGATCTCCTGCCCCAGCCAGTAGGGCCGCGCGGCGGCAAGCTCCGCCCCGATCAGAAGGCCGGAGAGGCGCGAGCGCGCCTGCACCGCACCCAGCCCGTCGAGAAGGGTCTCGGCCCGGATCGAGAAGAGGTCGCCCGCCAGCGCCTGCGGGCGCGACATGACATGGCTGACCGCGGCGGCGAATGTCTCGGCGTCGAAGCCCGAGGCGGCCACCGAATGGCGCAGCACGGAGTGGCCCGACAGAAGCGCGAAGATCTCGCCGGTCATGAAGGTGCGGAAACTCACCACCTCGCCCGCGCTGATATGGGCCCATTTGCAATGGGTGCCGGGCAGGCAGAGGACGCCGTCGAAACCGGGCTCCGCCGACAGGAACCCGGCGATCTGGGTTTCCTCGCCGCGCATCACGTCGGCAGGTGCGGCCTGACTCATGCCCGGCAGGATATGGACCGAAAGCCTCGGGTCGCGGGTTTCGACCTTCAGCGCCTGCGTGATGCCGGGTGGCGGGGCGGGAACCGCGACATAGCGCGCCTCTTGCCAGCCCTGCCGCGCCCCCACCATGCCGCAGGCGATGACTGTCAGGCGGCCGCTTTCCGGCAGGTCGTTCGCGATCAGGTCACACAGGACCGGCTCGAATTCCCCGGGCTTCAGCACCCCCATGCCGAGGCCCGATCGCGCCTCGCCCAGGACCTCGCCCGTCGCACCCATGCGCCAGAGCCGCAGGTTGCTGGTGCCCCAGTCGATGGCGACCCATGCGGCGCGTTCGACCGGGCCGCTCATCCTGTCACCACTACGCCGCCGTCGATCACCAGCGCCTGCCCGGTCATCATCTTCGATATGTCGGAGGCGAGGAACAGCGTGCCGCCCACCACATCCTCGGGCCCGAGCGTATCCTTCAGGCACTGGCGGTCGAGATGTTTCGCCAGGCCCTCGGGTGTCACCCACAGGTCCTTCTGCTTTTGCGTCAGCACCCAGCCGGGGGCGAGCGCGTTGACCCTGATCCGGTCGGGGCCGAATTCGCGCGCGAGGCTGCGGGTCATGCCGTTGATGCCGGAATTCGCGGTGGTGTAGAGCGTGTAGCCCGCATTTCCCATCATGTAGCTGATCGAGGAAAAGTTGATGATCGACCCGCCGCCCAGTGCCTTCATGCCGGGCACGACCGCCTGAATGGCAAAGAAATAGGCCTTGAGATTGATGGCCATCGACCAGCCCCAGAACGCCTCGTCGACTTCCATCACGTCATGGCGCTTGTCGTTCGCCGCATTGTTCACCAGCACCCGCACCGGCCCATGCGCCTCCGCTGCCTGATCGACGGCGGCCTTGAGCGCCCCGGTGTCGGTGATGTCGCAGCGGATGAAGAGCGGCCGGTTGCCGGTCGCCGCCTCCATCTCGTCGCAGAAGGCGGCCGAATCCGAGCGCTGTACGAACGCGACCTTCGCGCCCTGCCTGAGGAACCCTTCGGTCAGGCTGGCGCCGATGCCCGACCCGCCGCCGGTGATGAAGACCGAGGCGCCTTCAAGGTCGGGAAAGCACGCTGAAAGGGTCATCGCTCGGCTCCGTCTGTCGCCAAGAGTTTTGCAAAACTCTTGGCAAAATTCTTCGAAGAATTTTGTCCGGCCCGAAGCATCAATGGCTCTCCCGCGTCACCGGCCTTGTATCCTTGCCGACGAGAAAATCGAGGTCGGCGCCCCGGTCGGCTTGAAGGACATGGTCGATGTACAGTTTCGCATAGCCCCGCGTATAGGGGCTTTCCTCGGGCACCCAGGCGGTGCGGCGGGCGGCAAGCTCCGCGTCGCTGACCAGAAGCTCCAGCACACCGGCCTTGGCCGACACCCTGATCCGGTCGCCGGTCTTCACGAGCGCCAGCGTGCCGCCCACCTGCGCCTCGGGCGAGACATGCAGGATCACCGTGCCGAAGGCGGTGCCGGACATGCGGCCGTCGGAAATGCGGATCATGTCGCGCACGCCCTGTTTCACCAGCGCGCGCGGAATAGGCATGTTGCCCACTTCCGGCATGCCCGGATAGCCCTTCGGCCCGCAGCCTTTCAGGACGAGGATCGTCTCTGCCGTCACAGGCAGATCCTCGCGGTCGATATTGGTCTTCATGTCCTCGATGCTCTCAAAGACATGCGCCACGCCTTCATGCTCCAGAAGCGCGGGTGTGGCGGCGGACGGTTTCACGATGGCGCCGTCCGGCGCGAGGTTGCCTTTCAGGACCCGGATGCCGGCGGCAGGCTTCACCGGATCGGCGAAGGGGCGGATCACGTCGCGGTTCCAGCATTCGGCGCCTTCGGCATAGGCAGAGATGTCCTTGCCCATCACCGTCATGGCCTTGCGCAGGTGCGCGGAGAGTGCCTTCAGCACCACCGGCATCCCGCCCGCGTAACAGAAATCCTCCATCAGATATTTGCCCGAGGGCATGCAGTTGACGAGGAGGGGGATGTCCGACCCGATCTCGAAATCCTTGAGCGTCAGGTCCACGCCAACGCGACCCGCGATGGCCAGCAGATGGACGACCGCATTGGTGGAACCACCGACCGCCGCATTGGCGAGGATCGCATTTTCGAGCGCGGCGCGGGTCATGACTTTCGACGGGCGCAGGTCCTCCTCCACCATCTCGACGATGCGCCTGCCTGTCAGATGCGCCAGCGCCATGCGGCGGGCATCGACGGCGGGAAGGGCGGCGTTCGTGGGCAGGCTCATCCCCATCGCCTCGACAAGGCTTGCCATGGTGGAGGCCGTGCCCATCGTCATGCAGACGCCTTTCGAGCGGCTCATGCCGCTTTCCGCCGCCATGAAATCCTTCAAGGTCATCTCGCCCGCTCGGACGGCTTCGGAGAATTTCCAGACGTCCGTGCCCGAGCCGATATCCTTGCCCTGCCATTTGCCGTTCAGCATCGGACCGGAGGAGACGACGATGGCGGGCAGATCGACCGAGGCCGCGCCCATCAGTTGTCCCGGCGTGGTCTTGTCGCAACCGCCCAGAAGCACGACGCCGTCCATCCCGTAGGCGCGGATCGATTCCTCGACATCCATCGCCAGAAGATTGCGGAAAAGCATCGCGGTCGGCTTCATCTGCGTCTCGCCGAGCGACATGACCGGAAACTCGACCGGGAAACCGCCCGCCTCCCACACGCCGCGCTTCACGCCTTCGGCGAGGTCGCGGAGCCCCGAATTGCAGGGCGTGAGTTCGGACCAGGTATTGCAGATGCCGATCACCGGGCGGCCGTCGAAGACATGGTCGGGGAAACCCTGGTTCTTCATCCAGCTTCTGTGGATGAACCCATCCTTGTCGAGCTTGCCATACCAGGCGCGGTTGCGGCGGTTCTTTGTCATGTTGCCTTCGGGAATAGCGGAGGGTTCGGGAGCCTCCGGCGGAGGTATTTGGACCAAGATGAAAGGGCAAGTCTCATGCGGCTTTTGCCCCGCGTGCCCAGGTCGGCAGCCACTCGCCGTGCGCGGCGATCAGATCGTCGACCAGCGCGCGGATCTGTCCGAGGTCAAGCTCGGCCGCCGTGTGGGGGTCAAGCATGGCGGCATGATGGATATGGTCGCGGTTCTCGGTCAGAAGGGCGGCGACGGTAAGCTCCTGTACGTTCACATTGGTGCGCATCAGCGCGGTCAGTTGCGGGGCGAGGTCGGTGACGGGCGTCGGCTGGATGCCGTTCGCATCGACGAGGCACGGCACCTCGACGGCAGAGCCCGTGGGAAGCTGCGGGATAAGACCGTGGTTCGCCACATTTCCGTAGATCACCGATGGCGTGCCGGTCGTGACCGCATTCATGATCGTCGCGACATATTCGTGGCTTTGGTTCACCTCGATCCGCTCGGCCGTGCGATAGCTCGCGGCCTGCGCCTTCCAGCTGACGAGTTGTTCCTCGCAGCGTTTGGGATATTCGTCCAGGGGGATGCGGAAGCGTTCGATCAGGTCGGGGCGCCGGGACTTGATGAACCAGGGCACATATTCGGCGAAATGTTCGGAGCTTTCGGTGACGAAATACCCCAGATGCATCATCACCTCGTAGCGCACGAGGTTGGGGCAGCGCGGGTTCCAGCTGCTTTCGAGCGGCATGCGGCCCGCGCGGTAGCCCTCGCGCAGCGCGGGGTAGAGGTCGCGGATGGAGCCGTCAGGCTGACGCTGGCCGAACTCCGTGTAGAAGGCCATATGATTGATGCCGCCCGCCCGATAGACGAGCGTTTCAGGGTCGATCCCGAGATCGCGGGCCAGTTCATGGGCAGTGCCTTGCACGGAATGGCAGAGGCCAACCTGCCGGATATCCCGGTAACGCGCGGCGATGGACCAGGTGTCGATTGCCATCGGGTTGACATATTGGAGAAGGATCGCGTCGGGGCAAAGTGCCCGCATATAGGACACGCCCCATTGCTTGCCATCGATGGTCATCGAGGCGAGCGCCGAGCCAAACGAATCCTTCAACCCGTTCGCTTCCCAGACATCCGAGACATCCATGAACTGACCGGAATTGACGAAGGGCGCCATGCGGTTGCCCGCATACCAGTTGGCAAGGTCGGGGGCATCCGCGGTCAGAAAGTTCCGGATCGCGGTCTTGTAGCCTTCATGGTCGAAATTGTTCAGCTGGATGTCGATGTCGGGGTTCGCGGCCTCGAGATCGGCGATCACCCGTTCCATCGCCGCAAGCGGCGCCTGATCGTGGTCGGCATTGTACTTCACCACGCGCTTGTCCTGGGCAACGGCTGCTGTCGTCATCAGCAAAGCCGCCGTCAGGGCGAGCGCGCCCCTTGCGTAATGGACCATTGTATCCTCCCGACTTTGTTCCATTAAGTGAAACTAAGTCTTGAATATTGAAAACTATGTTCGCTATCCTCTATCCTGTCAACTGAGTCGCAGAGGTGGTCGCATGGGCAGCGAGGGTCATGCCGACGGAACGGTGGGCAAGGCGCTTGACGTGCTTGAAATGGTTGCCGATCAGGGCGGGTCGGTACGCTTTTCCGAGCTTCTGGCGATTTCGCGCTATCCCAAGGCCACGCTCTACCGCCTGCTGCAGACGCTGGTGAATCAGGGCATGCTCACTCAGGATGCCGACAGCGGCGCCTATGCGCTTGGCGTCCGGCTCGTGCGCCTTGCCCACAATGCCTGGGCGCACAGTTCGCTCGCGCCGCTCGCCCGCCCGCATCTCGACGCGCTGGCGGCGGAGGTGGGAGAGGCCATTCATCTGGCGCAGATCGACAGCGGCCATATCCTGTTCGTCGACAAGCGCAAGTCGACCGACATGTTCGAAACGCTGGCCCAGGCGGGCCGGGTAGCACCCGCCTATTGCACCGGCGTGGGCAAGGCGATCCTCGCCTTCCTGCCGGATGCCGCCCGCGACAAGGTCATGCCGCAGCAATCCTTCCATCCCTATACGCCCGCCACCCATACCGAGCCGGCGTCGCTCATGGCCGAGCTTGAGGTGATCCGCGCCGAAGGTGTCGCCTTCGACCGGGAGGAGCACGAGCGCGGCATCATCTCGATCGCGGCGCCGATCCGGTCGCGGTCTGGCCGGGTCATCGGCGCGGTGTCCATCGCGACCTCGACCTCGCGTCACACGCTTGAGGAACTGAATGCGCTGAAACCCCGGCTTCTGCAGTGTGCCGAAGCCGTCGGCGCCGAGGCGGAAACCTGGCAGTTTCCAGAGACCAACTAGGGGGGTGAGTATGGCCGGAGTGACGCTGAGCAATGTCGTGAAGAAGTTCGGGCCCGTCGGGGTCATTCACGGCGTTGACCTCGATATCGGCGATGGCGAATTCTGCGTCTTCGTCGGCCCTTCCGGCTGCGGCAAGTCCACGCTTCTGAGGATGGTGGCGGGGCTGGAACAGACCACGTCCGGCGCGATCCGGATCGGGCAGCGCGACGTCACCGCTCTCGACCCCGCCGAGCGCGGCGTGGCGATGGTCTTTCAGACCTACGCGCTTTATCCCCATATGACGGTGGCCGAGAATATGGGCTTCGGCCTGAAGATGACCGGCCATCCGGCGGCCGAGATCAAGGCGAAGGTCGCCGAGGCGAGCCGCATCCTGAAGCTCGATCCCTATCTCGACCGCAAGCCCAAGGCCTTGTCCGGCGGCCAGCGCCAGCGCGTCGCCATCGGTCGCGCCATCGTGCGGGGACCGGAGGTTTTTCTCTTCGACGAGCCCCTGTCGAACCTCGACGCGGAACTCCGCGTCGACATGCGGGTCGAGATCGCGCGGCTTCACAAGGAGATCGGCGCGATGATGATCTATGTGACTCACGACCAGGTCGAGGCGATGACCTTAGCCGACAAGATCGTCGTCCTGCGCGCGGGCAGGATCGAACAGGTCGGCAGCCCGATGCAGCTTTACAGCGACCCCGACAACCGCTTCGTCGCGGGCTTCATCGGCTCGCCCAGCATGAATTTCCTTGAAGGGCGGGTCGAGAAGGGCAGGGTGCGCATCGCGGCCCTTGGGGATCAGACGATCGCCACGAAGGTGACGCTGCCCGCCGATGGCGGAACGGTGCTTGTAGGCCTCCGCCCGCAGCATCTGACGGTGACGCCCGGTGCCTCGGCCATCACGCTCGATATCCGCGAACGGCTTGGCGGCGTGTCCTACGATTATCTCACGGCGCCCGGCGGGGTGCGGCTGATCGTCGAGACCCGCAATGACGACACGATTGCCGAAGGGACGCCGGTTCAGGTCGGTTTCGATCCGGCCAGCGCGCTCTTCTTCGATCCGGTCACCGAACAGCGGCTGCGCTGAAGCCGTCACAAGGGGGCGTTGGAATGCGTCGGCTTTTCGGCTAGCGTCAGCGCATGCGAACCGGCTTTTCTTCCAGCTTCCCCCTGCGGCGGGCGCGTGTGCACGAGGTCTGCGGCCCCGGTGCCTTCGCCTTTGCCGCCATTGCCGCCGCGTCCGCCACGGGTCCGGTGATCTGGGTGCGCGAGGGCTGGCTTGCCGACAGCGTGAACCCGGTCGCCCTTGCCCGCTTCTTCGATCCCGCGCGCCTGCTTCTGGCCCTCGGCAAGGACCAGACCGACAGTCTCGCCATTGCCGAAGAGGCGCTGAAGGACGGCGCGGCGCCGTTCGTGGTGGTGGAGGTCACCCGGCCCCTGGACCTGCGCGAGGGGAGAAGGCTTCAGCTCGCCGCCAAGGCAGGGCGCGCGACCGGGCTCTGCCTCATCCCCGAAGGCATGGGCTCGAACGCCGCCGAGACCCGCTGGCGCGCCACGCCTCTCTTCGATCCGGGCGCGCGGGACTCGACTCTGATGCGGTGGGAAAGTATCAAGAACAAATCAGGAACACTTGGCGCCTGGCATGTCCGTTGGAATGAAGAAACGCGTCATCTCAATGTGGTTTCCCCGGCTGGCGAGCGACCGGGTTCTGCGGACCTGCCCGGTTGAGGCGCCCTTTGCCCTGACGCTGAAAGAACAGAATGCCGAGCGGCTTTATTGCCTGAACATCCGGGCCGAACAGGCGGGGCTTCACCGGGGCATGAGCCTTGCCGACGCCCGCGCCTTCTGCCCCGATCTGGTCAGCCGCCCGGCGCGGCCCGACCTCGACGCGCGCTTCCTGACCGCGCTCAGCCGCTGGGCCCGGCTTTATTCGCCCTGGGTGGGGGTGGAGAGTATGGACGGGCTGGTCCTGGACATCACCGGCACGCCCCATCTGTTCGGCGGCGAGGCGGCGATGCTGGCCGACATGCGCGCCCGCGCCGCGCGGGCGGGGCTGGAACTGAGGCTCGGGCTTGCGGGCACACGTGGCGCGGCCTGGGCGCTGGCCCATTACGGCGAGGGGATCGCTTTGCCGGGGGACGAAGGGGCGGCGCTTTCCCCCCTGCCGGTCGCGGCGCTGCGGCTGGAGGCGGAGGTCTCGACCGGCCTCGAACGGCTGGGCCTGCGCCGGATCGGCGATCTTCTGGCCACCGCGCGGGCGCCGCTTTCGCGCCGCTTCGGGCCGGACCTTCTGATGCGGCTCGATCAGGCGCTGGGAGAGGCGCCCGAGGCGCTCTCGCCCCTGGCCGAGCCGCCGCATTACGGCCTGCGCCTGACCCTGCCCGAACCGATCGGTCTGGTCGCCGACGTGATGGCGGCCACGGCGCGGCTTCTGGGGCCGCTCTGCGAGCGGCTGAAGGCGAACGGCGCGGGGGCGCGGCGGTTGCAGCTGACCCTCAGGCGCGTCGATCAGGCCAGCCGGCAGGTCGAACTGCGCCTGGCCGGCCCGATGCGCGAGCCCGCCCGCATCCTGCCGCTCTTCGAGCGTGGTATCGCCGAAGTGGATGCGGGCTACGGCATCGACCAGATCCGGCTGGAGGCGGTGGCGGTCGAACCTTTGGCCGCCCAGCAGATCGCCATCGGCGAGGCGCGCCATGAACCCGAACGGCTCGATGACCTCATCACCCGGATCGGCACAAGAATCGGGCTGGAAAATATCCGCCGCTTCCTGCCTGCCGACAGCCATATCCCCGAACGCGCCTTCACCCTTGCGCCAGCCGCCTTCAGCCGCCCCGAAGGCGGCTGGCTGAACCCTCGCCCGCGGCCCCTGAGCCTTTTTGCGCCCGAACCGATCACGGGCCGGGGCAACCGCCCGCCCGACCGGTTCCGCTGGCGGCGGATGGCGCTGACCACCGGGCAGGCCACCGGCCCCGAACGGATCGCCCCGGAATGGTGGCTGGAGGATGAGGGCTGGCGCACGGGCCTGCGCGATTACTGGAAGGTCGACACGCGCGAGGGCCGTCGGCTGTGGCTCTTTCACACGCCGGAAAATCCCGGCTGGTTCGTGCAGGGGGAATTCGCGTGACGAAGCCCGCCGCCCTGCCAACCCCCGCCGGAATGCCGCATCCCTTGCTGGACGGATCGCGCTATGCCGAATTGTGCGTCACCTCGAACTTCAGCTTCCTCACCGGCGCTTCCCACCCCGAGGAACTGGTCCTGCGCGCCACTGAGCTGGGGCTCGACGCCATCGCCATCACCGACCGCAATTCGCTGGCGGGCGTGGTGCGCGCCTGGTCGGCGCTGAAGACCCTGAGGAAAGAAGCCGAGGAGAAGCTGCGCATCCGCTCCTCCCACCGGGTCGATCCCAACTCGCGGCAGGTGATCGGCACGCCGCAGGACCTTGTCGTGCCCGAAAAGCCCGTCCTGCCGAAGCTGATCGTCGGCGCGCGGCTGGTGCTGACGGACTGTCCGGTCCACTGGCTGGCCCTGCCCGCCGACCCCGATGCCTATCACCGGCTGGCGCGGCTTCTGACACTCGGCAAGCGCCGCGCGGGCAAGGCCGAATGTCACCTGACGCTGGCCGATCTGGAAGAAGGGTGCCGGGGCATGATCCTGATCGCCCTGCCGCCTGCCGGTCTGGCCGCCGACCTTGCCGCCGCGCGCCTGCCCGTCCAGCGGCTGCGTCGGCGCTATCCGGGGCAGGTCTTCCTTGGCGCCGCGCCGCGCTATGACGGCTCCGATCAGGCCTGGTTCGACGCCTGCGCCCATCTGGCGCTTGCCGCCTCGGCGCCGATGGTGGCGGTGGGCGATGTGCTGATGCACCGCGCATCGCGCCGTCAGCTGGCCGACGTGCTGACCTGCCTGCGCGAAGGCATCACCATCGACCGGATCGGCACCCGGGCGCTGCCCAACGGCGAACGCCGCCTGAAGGGCGCCGCCGACATGGCGCGGCTTTACCGCAATCATCCCGCCGCGCTGCGCCGCACGCTGGAGATCGCCGCGCGCTGCAGCTTCGACCTCTCGGAGCTCAGCTACGATTACCCCGACGAGGTGGCCGATGGCGAAAGCCCGCAGGCCCGGCTGGAACGGCTGTCGCGCGAGGGGCTTGCGCGTCGCTATCCCGGCGGCGCGCCCGACCGGGTTCTGGGGCTGATGGAAAAGGAACTGAAACTGGTGGGCGAGCTGAACTACGCTGCCTATTTCCTGACCGTCCATGACATCGTGACCGAGGCGCGCAGGCGCGGCATCCTCTGCCAGGGGCGGGGCTCGGCGGCCAATTCGGTGCTGTGCTACCTCTTGGGCATCACCGATGTGTCCCCCGACATGATCGGCATGGTCTTCGAACGCTTCATCTCGCGCCACCGGGGCGAGCCGCCCGACATCGACGTCGATTTCGAACATGAGCGGCGGGAAGAGATCATCCAGTGGATCTATGAAAAATACGGCCGCCACCGCGCGGGTCTCTGCGCGACCGTGATCCATTTCCGCTCGCGCGCCGCGATCCGCGAGGTGGGCAAGGTCATGGGCCTGTCCCAGGATGTGACCGCCGCCTTGTCGGGCCAGATCTGGGGCATGTCCAACCGGGGGGCGGAGCCCGAGCGCATCCGCGAACTGGGCCTTGATCCCACCAACCGGCGATTGGCGCAGACCATCCGCCTCATCGGCGAGATCATCGGCTTTCCCCGCCATCTCAGCCAGCATGTCGGCGGCTTCGTCATCACGCGCGGCCGCCTCGACGAACTGTGCCCGATCGAGAATGCCGCGATGGAGGGTCGTACCGTCATCGAATGGGACAAGGACGATATCGACGCGCTGAACATCCTCAAGGTCGATGTCCTGTCGCTTGGCATGCTGACCTGCCTGCGCAAATCCTTCGACCTCTTGGAGGAACATGAACGGACCCGCCTCACGCTCGACAGCGTGCCGCAGGAGGACCGCGCAACCTACCGGATGCTGCAACGCGCCGATGCGGTGGGGGTCTTTCAGGTCGAAAGCCGGGCGCAGATGAATTTCCTGCCACGCATGAAACCCGCAACCTTCTACGATCTGGTGATCGAGGTCGCCATCGTCCGCCCCGGGCCGATCCAGGGCGGCATGGTCAAACCCTACATCCGGCGCCGCCAGGGGCTGGAGGCGCCGGAACCGTTCGGCCCCGCGCTCGCCCGGGTTACCGAAAAGACGCTTGGCGTGCCGCTCTTTCAGGAACAGGCCATGCAGATCGCCGTGGTCGGCGCGGGCTATTCCGCCGAAGAGGCCGACCAGCTACGCCGCTCGCTCGCCTCCTTCCGCCGCATGGGCACGATCGGCGCCCACCGCGACCGGTTCATCGCGGGCATGCGGGCCAACGGCTATGATCAGGCGATCGCCGAGGCCTGTTTTTCACAGATCGAGGGCTTTGCCGATTACGGCTTTCCCGAAAGCCATGCGGCGGCCTTTGCGATGCTGACCTATGTCTCGTCCTGGCTCAAGTGCCACCATCCGGCGGTCTTCGCCTGCGCGCTGCTGAATTCCCAGCCGATGGGGTTCTACGCCCCCGCCCAGATCGTGCGCGACCTGCGCGACCACAGGGTCGAGGTGCGGCCGATCTGCGTGAACAGCAGTGCTTGGGACAATCTTCTGGAACGCCGCGCCGACGGGGCGCTGGCGCTGAGGCTCGGCTTCCGCCAGATCAAGGGGTTTCGAGAGGAGGAGGCAGGCTGGATCGTCGCCGCGCGGGGCAACGGCTATCCCGACCCCGAAAGCCTGTGGCTGCGCGCGGGGCTTCTTCCGGCGGCGCTGGAACGGCTGGCCGAGGCGGATGCCTTCCTGTCGATGGGTCTCAGCCGCCGCGAGGCGCTGTGGCAGGTGCGGGGGATAAAGGGGGCGGGGCCTTTGCCGCTGTTTTCCGATCCGGTTGATGGCGAGGGGGTGCGAGAGCCGCGCGTCACGCTGCCGCCCATGCATCTGGGCGAGGAGGTGGTGGAGGATTACATCGCCCTGCGCCTGACGCTGCGCGCCCATCCGATGGAGCTTCTGCGCCCCGCGCTGCCGGGGCTTCTGCCGCATGACCGGCTGGTCGCCGCCCCCCTCCGCCGCACCTCGGTCTGCGGCCTCGTCATCACCCGCCAGCGGCCGGGCACTGCCTCGGGCGTCATCTTCCTGACGCTGGAGGATGAGACGGGCGTCGCAAATATCGTTGTCTGGCCAAAGGTTTACGAACGTTTCCGCCGCGCTGTCATGGGCGGCCGCCTTCTGCGTGTCACCGGCCGGCTGGAGCGGGAGGGGATCGTCACCCACCTGATCGCCGACGAGATCGAGGATATCTCCCACCGCCTGTCGGAGCTTGGCCATCCGCTGGACGGGGCAGTGGGCATCACCCGCCCCGGGGCCGACGAGGCCCCCCGCCAGCCCCGCAAACCGCCCCGCCAGCCCCCCCGTGCCATGCACCCGAGAGAGCAGGCCAAGCGGCTGTTCCCCAGCCGCGATTTCCACTGAAACCACCGTCCCGCAAGCGTCGGTATCCCGTCCCGCATCCGTCCCGCATCCGTCCCGACAGGGGCGGGCGGGGCGCAAAGGAAATGGAAAGGGTCGGCAGGGGGGCGGGAGCCGAAATCCTTGAAGGATTTCGGACCGATTTCTTTTCAAGAAATCGGCGGCGGCGCGGGGGGAGAGGTCAGCCAGCGGACGGGGGCGCGGTTGCAAAAGATGATGATCTGGCCGCCGGTCTCGGCCACCTGATAGCCCCGGCGCTGCACCTCGGCCATGAAACGCTCCATCCCCGCGAACCGTTCGATGTCGCGTGCCTTGCGACGGATCACGGCGCCGTCCTGCACCGCCTTCGAGGTGAAGAGGTCACGGAGCCAGATCTCGGGTGCGAGCGGCGAGGTGAGATTGCGCATGGGGGACAGGCTGCGCGCTTATGGTTCGCGAAGCGTTAAGACGGGCCGATCCGTCCGCCAAAGCCCGGGGCCATCGCGCCCCGGGCGCCGCGACCGGCGGCCGCTGTCCCGTCCGCGCGCCCGACGCACGGTCGGCGCCCGCCCTCAGGGCGGCGGCGCATTCGCGCCCGCCAGGGCAGGCGCCGCCCGTGCCCGATCGTCCGGTTCTGCGAAGAGCCCGGCCCGCGCGGTGCGCGCGGGCGTTCGGCGGGGGAACGGTCCACCGGACCGTTCCTCGATCCCGCCTCACCCCTTGGCGCTGCCTTGCGTCAGCGCCAATCGGACCGGGCAACGCGCCACTGGCGCGCTCCCTGTCGGTCCTCTGAAGGCTATGGGCTAGCGGACTGCACGCAAAATGTCATTTCTATCCAGTTAGGTCCAAAGCTTTGCCGCAAAATTCTCCACTTTTTCTCGATTCTGAAGCAATTGCGAGGCATTAACCTTCACTCTCTGACCCGCGACGCTTAATGTGCCAGAAGGCATGCTTGAAAAAGGAGTTCCGCGCGCAAAGGCGACGACGCCAGAGGTTTGAAAATCCTTCATTTCAAACATACCTTCGTCAACAGTGTTAAACGTAAAGTATTCAGGATGATCTTTCAAAATTCTCTCTACGTCTTTCGTAATTCCATTTAATACAGCGGCATAACTTTTTGCGGTGTTGATGTATTGAGTAAGCCGATTCTTGGCGATCATGTGAATAGTCGGAAGCTCAATTCCGCCGTTCTTCATACGAGTGTGAAAGTTATGCTGCGCATAGATGTCTGACGGAAGTTGAAGTCCGTAGATTAGACTCATCGCGTTCTGAATCCCGCGCCGCGAGGAATCATCAGCTGTAACAGGAAGAACGATTCGATCACACGCCGCAAGAGCGATTTGCGTATACATCGAGAAGCTCGGATTCATATCAATAAAAATGTAATCAAACTGACCATTCAGGCAGTCGAAGAAGTCAATTAACCAGCTTGCAACCGCCGCCCAGCTGTTTGTTCCGGGAATTTGGGTATTGGCCAAGGTTGAGACAGCGTTCGCCTGAAGTTCGAGCAAGGGGTCGCCAGCAAGCAAAGAAATATTGCCCGGAATTTTCGCGTTGTAGTCGCTTGGTCTTGAAATGAAGGCGTTCGGATTTATTCCGCTTCTATCGAATGGCTTCGGTAGGCGACCTTGAAAATAACCTCCGATTGACCTCCTCCCTGGCATCCCATGCAGTGTCAGGAGGTTTTGACCGCCGGTGTTTTCCTGTCCCCCGAGCAAAAGCTCGCTTAGGTTGGCCTGCGGACAGACGTCGACGATCAGAACAGAGTTCTCCGCATTCATCTGCGCAAAAGCACAGACTGACTGGAAAGTCAGACTCGTCTTTCCTGTGCCGCCCTTATTGTTCCAAAATCCAAGTGTTCTCATCGCCCAAGCTCCGTGTCGGTTCGGTGCTTTGACGTGTAGCTTGTCGACATCACTAAGTCAATAGTCTACACCAACCGCTCCACTTCCTTCGCCGCCCGCACGAAATCCGCAAACAGGGGATGCGGGGCAAAGGGCTTTGACTTCAGTTCGGGGTGGAACTGGACACCGATGAACCAGGGGTGGTCCTTCCATTCGACGATCTCGGGCAGCCGCCCGTCGGGCGACATGCCGGAAAAGATCAGGCCGCATTTTTCCAGCCGGTCGCGGTATTTGATGTCGACCTCGTAGCGGTGGCGGTGGCGTTCCTCGATGGTCGCGGCGCCATAGACCTCGGCCACCTTTGACCCTTCCGCCAGCATCGCCGTATAGGCGCCAAGCCGCATGGTGCCGCCCTTGTCGTCGTCGGCCTTCCTTTGAACCGTGTGGTTGCCCTGCACCCATTCCTTCAGGTGATAGACGACCGGCTCGAACCGTTTCGCGCCGGCCTCGTGGTCGAACTCCTCCGACCCCGCGCGGGTGACGCCGGCCATGTTGCGGGCGGCCTCGATCACCGCCATCTGCATGCCAAGGCAGATGCCGAGGTAGGGCACGCCCTTTTCGCGGGCGAACTGGGCGGCCTTGATCTTGCCTTCGGTCCCGCGCTCGCCGAAGCCGCCGGGGACGAGGATGGCGTGGAAGGCCTCGAGCCAGGGGGCGGGGTCTTCACGCTCGAAGATCTCGGCGTCGATCCATTCGGCCTTCACCCGCACCCGGTTGGCCATGCCGCCATGGGTCAGCGCCTCGGCGATGGATTTGTAGGCATCTTCCAGCTGGGTGTATTTGCCGACGATGGCCACGCGCACCTCGCCCTCGGCATGGGTCAGCCGGTCCATCACGTCGGTCCAGCGGTCGAGGTTCGGCTTGGGCGCGGGCGAGATGCCGAAGGCGTCGAGGACCGCCTGGTCGAGGCCCGCGCGATGGTAGGCGAGGGGGGCCTCATAGATGGTGGAGAGGTCGTAGGCCGGGATGACCGCGTCGGGGCGGACGTTGCAGAAGAGCGCGATCTTTTCGCGTTCGCGGTCGGGGATCGGATGTTCGGAGCGGCAGACCAGCACGTCGGGGGCTAGGCCGATCGACTGCAGTTCCTTGACGCTGTGTTGGGTAGGCTTGGTCTTGAGTTCGCCCGAGGCCGCGAGGTAGGGGAGCAGCGTGAGGTGCATCAGGATCGACTGGCCGCGCGGGCGTTCGTGGATGAACTGACGGATGGCCTCGAAGAACGGGAGCCCCTCGATATCGCCCACGGTGCCGCCGATCTCGCACAGCATGAAATCGACCTCGTCCTCGCCGATGCGAAGGAAGTCCTTGATTTCGTTGGTGACGTGGGGAATGACCTGGATGGTCTTGCCGAGGTAGGTGCCGCGGCGTTCCTTCTCCAGCACGTTCGAATAGATGCGGCCGGAGGAGATGGAATCGGTCTTGCGGGCATGGACGCCGGTGAAACGTTCGTAATGGCCGAGGTCGAGGTCGGTTTCGGCGCCGTCATCGGTGACGAAGACCTCGCCATGTTCGAAGGGCGACATGGTGCCGGGGTCGACGTTCAGATAGGGGTCGAGCTTGCGGAGCCGGACCGAATAGCCGCGGGCCTGCAGGAGCGCGCCCAATGCCGCCGATGCCAGCCCCTTGCCAAGCGAAGAGACCACACCGCCGGTGATGAAGATATAACGCGCCATGTCCGGACCTGCCCCCGTGAGGAAATGTTTTTCTCTGACCGCAGGCCTTCCGGCGCGCAGCATCACGGGAGTCAAGATATATCCGATTCGGCCCGGACCCGCAACCGGACCGCAAGATTTTGAGGGCGATTTGTGGCGCCCTCCCAAGAATAGTGGTCTGGCCTAGTTCGAGGGCGCGCTGTCCGCGGGGGCCGATTCAACCGGAGGCGGCAGAAGATCGCCTTCCGGCAGCGCGGGCGTCGCCGGTGCGTCGGCAGGTGTCTCGCTTGCAGGCGCGGCGGCGGGCGGGGTCTCGATCACCGACGAACCGGCGGCATTGCGCGCGGCGAGGACGGTGAGCGTGATCGAGGTGGCGATGAAGCCTGCCGCGAAGATCCAGGTCAGTTTGGTCAGCGCGTTGGCAGCACCCCGCGCCGTCATGGCGCCGCCGCCCGACAGAAGCGCGCCGCCTTCGTTCCGCTGCAAAAGCACGACCCCGATGAGGAGAAGCGCAAGGATCAGGTGAACGGTGAGGATGACGTTTTCCATGGGACCCGGGTCTTGTGGCTGACGCGCCTATCTAGGCGCAAGGTGTCAGGGGCGCAAGGGCGAAGGCGCGATCAGGTCGGCCCTTCGCACACGGCCGAGAGCTTGTTGCCGTCGGGGTCGCGGACGTAAGCGGCGTAGAAGCTTGCGCCAAAGGGCCTGAGGCCCGGCGCGCCCTCGTCGGTGCCGCCCTGGTCCAGCGCTGCCTTGTGGAAGGCATCGACGGCGGCACGGCTTTCGGCCTCGAAAGCGGGCATCGAGCCGTTGCCGACGGTGGCGGGCTTGCCGTCGAAAGGTTCGGTGATCCAGAGCCGGGTGCGGCTGTCATCTGCCGCGCCATAGCCCACCTCTGTCGGCTCGTCGGCGCGGCGGATCAGGCCGAGGGTGGGCATGACCGCGTCATAGAACCGGCGGGCGCGGGCGAGGTCGTTGGTGCCAAGGGTGATGTAGAGGAACATCTCAGCCCTCGACCTCGTCGACGCTGGCCTGGCCCGACAGGCGCTGGCGCAGGATGCTCCACGACAGGCCAGCGCCGAGGATGATCGAGAGGGCAAGGATCGCCAGCCACATGTTTAGGCTTTGGTTCTGCAAGGTCAGCACGCCCCAGTCGATCAGCACCCAGAGCGCCGAGCCGAAGATCGCTGCGATGAGCACGATGCCGAAGGCGCCGATCGAACGCAGGGTGGCGACGACATAGATCATGTAGCCGACAGCGAGAAGAAGCCCGAGAAAAAGGACAAGCGGGAACTGGCCCGCATAGTTCGCCTCGGCCCAGCGGACATAGTTGATTTCGGTCGGGTTGAACGTGGCCGACAGCAGCGCGAAGGCCCCGAGCCAGCGCAGGATGATGCCCATCTTTGCCTCCTTCTCCTCGCCCGGCCGGGGTGCGCGCGATTTTGCTGTTTCGCTGCCGGTCCGCCATCGCTATAGGACGCAGGGTTTGACGGAAAGGCAAGGACCGGGTTCATGGCAAACGTCGTCGTTGTGGGCGCCCAGTGGGGCGACGAGGGCAAGGGCAAGATCGTCGACTGGCTGAGCGAGCGCGCCGACGTGATCGCGCGTTTTCAGGGCGGGCATAATGCGGGCCATACGCTGGTCATCGGCGGCAAGGTCTTCAAGCTGAACGCGCTGCCCTCGGGTGTCGTGCGCGGCGGCAAGCTTTCGGTCATCGGCAATGGCGTGGTGCTGGACCCCTGGCATCTGGTCAAGGAAATCGCCGCGATCCGCGCGCAAGGGGTGGAGATCAGCCCCGAGGTGCTGATGATCGCGGAAAACACGCCGCTGATCCTGCCGTTCCATGGCGAGCTGGACCGGGCGCGGGAAAGCCAGAATTCGGTGGCCAAGATCGGCACCACCGGGCGGGGCATCGGCCCGGCCTATGAGGACAAGGTGGGGCGCCGGGTGATCCGGGTGGCGGACCTGGCCGACGATGCGACGCTGGAACTGCGGGTGGATCGGGCGCTGGTGCATCACAATGCGCTTCGCGCGGGTCTGGGCCTGGGTCCGATCGACCGCGAGGCGCTGCTGGCCGATCTGCGGGCGATCGCGCCCGAGATCCTGCCCTATGCGGCGCCGGTCTGGAAGGTGATGAACGAGGCGCGGAAATCGGGCAAGCGGATCCTGTTCGAGGGGGCGCAGGGCTCGCTTCTGGACATCGACTTCGGCACCTATCCGTTCGTGACCTCGTCGAACGTCATCGCAGGCCAGGCGGCGACGGGCGTGGGGCTCGGGCCCAATGCCATCGACTTCGTCCTGGGCATCGTGAAGGCCTATACGACGCGGGTGGGCGAGGGGCCGTTCCCGACCGAGCTCTTTGACGCCGATGGTCAGCGGCTGGGCGAGCGGGGGCGCGAGTTCGGCACCGTCACCGGGCGCAAGCGCCGCTGCGGCTGGTTCGACGCGGTGCTGGTGCGCCAGACCTGCGCGATTTCGGGGATCAACGGCATCGCGCTGACCAAGCTTGACGTGCTGGACGGGTTCGAGGTGATCCGCATCTGCACCGGCTACGATCTGGACGGGACGGTTCTGGATTACCTGCCCACGGCGGCGGACCAGCAGGCACGCTGCACGCCGATCTATGAAGAGATCGAGGGCTGGGCGGAATCGACCGAGGGCGCGCGCAGCTGGGCCGATCTGCCGGGCGCGGCGATCAAATATGTCCGCCGGATCGAGGAGCTGATCGGTTGCCCGGTGGCGATGCTGTCCACGAGCCCCGAGCGCGACGACACGATCCTTGTCACCGATCCGTTCGCGGATTGACCGGCCGCTCATCGCTCCGGTCCGTCGCTCTTCGCTGATCAAGCGAGGACCGACTGCAAGGAGGGAGGAGCGGCCCCGTCTCAGGAGGCCCGACCATGACCCATCGCACGCGCAAGCGCCTTGCCCTTGTCGCCTTGCTCGTCGGCCTGCCGGTCTATGTGATCCTGGCCGTCAGCCTGGTGAACTGGCTTGACCGGACTTTCGGCCGTCTGCCGATCTGGGCGGAAGTGCCGCTCTATGCCATCCTTGCCTTCGCCTGGGCGCTGCCCCTGAAGCCGCTTTTCCGCGGGATCGGGCAGGCGGACCCCGACGAGTGAAAGGGCGCCCGGAAGGGCGCCCCCCGCAAGCCGGAAATCCCGCGTTTCAGTTGGCGGCGCGGCGCGTCTCGATCATGTATTTCGAGGCTTCGGCGACAGCGAACTGGCCACGGCTGATCTTCATGATCTTGCCTTCGCGCAGGAGCATCCCGAACGACCTGAGTCCGTCCTCGCGGTTGAAATCGCTGCGCGACGAGGCGAATTCGACCTTCCTGAGGATATGGGGCCGCGAAAAATAGGGGCGCCCCTCGACCGAGGCGGTATAGACGGCGGCCGCTTCCAGAAGTTCGGTCAGATCGTGGGCGCCGAGCTTTTCGGCGAATTCGGTGAAGCTGCTCACGCTGTCGGGAGAGATTTCCTCGTCGCCGTCGAACTCATGGTCTTCATCGTCGAAGCCGGTCTCGACGTCCGAGGCGATGCGGCGCGGACGAATGCTGGTTTCCCGCCCGCCAGCCGACGGGCGGTCGACGCGCTGTTCGGAGACGAGCACCAGCGGTGCCACGGGGGCGGGGCGCGCGGTGGTCGGTTGCATCGAGGTCGGCCGGTGCGGACGGACGGCGCGCGACAGGTCTTCGCGATAGCGGTCGAGGTCGGCCTCCTCGTCGCCCGCCGACGCCTTCGGTTCGCCATCGTTCATCTTGCGGTCGGCGATCGTCGCCGCCACGGCTGCCTTCAGATGCGAGATCGAGGTGAACTTGCGGCGGCTTTCGGCGCCTTCCAGTTTCTGGCGCGCCTCTTCCATCAGGCGTTCGACATCATGGCCCTCGTCCGCGCCGGCGGCATCCGCCAGATGATCGTCACCGGCGGCGGGCGCGTGATGGTCCTCCGCCTCTTCGGGGTGGCCGATCCGGCGGCCGATGCGGATCACGCGGGCGCGGGCGCGCTGGAAGAAGCTCGTGGGCTCCGGCTCGGGCGCGCGCTCTTCGGCGGGCGCCTCGGCCATGTCCTCGTCGTCATCGAAGCCGGGCGGCGGCGCCCAGGGCGCGGCGCCTTGCGGCGCGGGCTCCGGCGCCGGGGTCTTGGCGGGCGCCTCTTCCGGCGTGATCTGGGCTTCCTCGCGCAGCGCCGTCAGGCGCGACAGGAGCGCGTCATCCTCGGCCAGGGGCGGCAGGTCGGTTTCGTCATCCTCGAGATAGTGCGCAGGCGCCTCGGCCAAAGCCTCGGCGCGGATCGGTTCCGGCGCTTCGTCGGGGGTCTTTTCCGCCGCCGTTTCGGCACGTTCGGCCGCGCGCGCGGCCTCTGCCGCCACGAGTTCCGGCTTGTCGTCGCTCGGGTCGAGGCTGAAGCCGAAATCCGCTTCCATCTGCGGCCCGGCGGCGGCCATCCCTTCGCTGTCGGCCTCGTCATCGTCACCGATATCGGCGGTCTGCGCGGCGCGAACGCCTTCGACCACGGCGCGGATACGCATGAGCTTGGCGGCGATCGAATCGGGGGCGGGCGCCTCGAGCACCGGCTCCGGCGCGGCGGGCAGGGGGGGCGCGACCGGGAGGGGGGCGGCGGCGAGCGGCGCTTCAGCCTCTGCTTCGGCAGTCTCCTCGATCGCCGCGCCCGTCGAGATCGCGTCTGCCTCGATCTCGGCCGTATCGGCCTCCTCTTCGTCTGCGACAGCCTCAATCAGATCGTCGGCGGGCACCTCTTCGGCGGGCGCGGCCTCGGCCATCACCTCAAGGGCGGGTTCCGGTGTGTCTTCCTGCGCCGCCTCCGGCAATGCAGCTGCGGCGGGTTCGGGCTCGACCGGCAATGCGGCTTCTTCCGGGAGGGCGGCTTCGACCGGCACGGGTGCCGCGGTTTCTTCGGCGGCGGGGGCAACTGGTGCCGTCTCTTCGGGCTGAGCCGCTTCAGGCGCAGCAGCCGGGGCGGGCGCCGGAGCAGGCATCGGGGCCGACAGGGGCGCGGCTGCGGCGACCGGGGCCGGTTCCGCCACCGGATCGGACTGGCGCAGCGTCACGCCATGTTCGCCCAGCTTCGCCTCGACCCGGCGATGGATCTCGCGCTCGGCGATCTTTTGCAGCATCTCGGCGTCCGGCACCGGCGGCTCTGCGCCGAAATACCGGTCCTCGGCGGCGAGGTCGCGGAAATATTCGGCGACCGCCTTCATCATCACGAAGGGTTCGTCGAACCCTTCCAGCGTGCAGGAAAAGGTCCCGTAGGAAACGGTGAGAATCTTGCTTGGCCCGACCATTCTATGTCTGCCTTCCATCACGGCGTTCCTCTTCATCGAACCTCAGAACTGGTTCGCGAGCATGAACAGATATAGGTAAATTAAAGGATTCTTTCGGACCGCCCGCACCCGCCGTTGCCACAATCGCTAATAAACTCATCATGCCAGACAGAACTGTTGAATTCCAAGAACCAGTGACTTTTTTGGGCGGGGGCCTAACAAACCCCGGCCTGCTTCGATCAATCCTGAAGCGGGCGCCAACGCTGATAGCCGTCGATGGTGGCGCGAATATGGCGGTTTCTGAAGGGCTTAGTCCCGATTTCGTGATCGGGGATTTCGATTCCGTGACGGCCGAGACGCTGTCCGCGATCCCGGCCGAGCGCCAGATGCGAATCGCCGAGCAGGAAACGACCGATTTCGAGAAGTGCCTGCTGAGCGTCCGGGCGCCGCTGATTCTCGGGCTGGGGTTCACCGGCGCGCGGGCCGATCACACCCTGTCGGTGATGAACGCGCTGGTGCGCCATGCGGGCAAACCTTGCATCATCCTTGACGAGACGGACCTGATTTTCGCCGCCCCGCCGCGCCTCCGACTGGACCTTGCGGCGGGCACGCGGCTGTCGCTTTTCCCGATGGCGGCGATCGAAGGGCGCTCAAGCGGCCTGCGCTGGCCGATCGACGGGCTGGTGCTGTCGCCCGACGGAAGGATCGGCACCTCGAACGAGGCGACGGGGGCCGTCGATCTGGCCTTCGCGCGGACGGGGATGCTGGTGGTGCTGCCCGCGGATCAGCTGGACCGCGCCGTCACGGGGCTTCTGTCAGCGCACGGCTTGCGCTGACACTGCGGGCGGCGATCCGCTCGCGGTGGATGATGTAAAGGCCCGAGGCGACGATCACGCCGATGCCCGCCCAGGTGACGGCGTTCGGAAAATCGCCGAAGACCAGATAGCCGAAGAGGGCGGCGGGCACGATTTCCAGATAGTGCAAAGGCGCGAGTGTGGCGGAAGGTGCGAATTTCAGCGCATAGGTCATCGACATGTGGCTGATCGTGGCGGCGAGGCCGACACAGAAGCACCAGAGCCAGAAAATGCCCGACGGCAGCGAGAGGCTGAGCGTCGGGTCACCCGCAAGCCACGCGAGCCCCGAGAAGGGCAGGCAGAGGGCGCCCGCGACGAAGGCGGTCTGGACCTGCATGGCGACCGGATGGACATGGGCCGAGAGCGCCCGGGTGATCAGGATGTAAAGCGCGAAACTGACCGCCGTGCCGAGCGGCAGGAGCGCCACCAGGCCGAAGGCGGCAAAGGCGGGCTGGATCACCAGAAGCGAGCCGACGAAGCCGACGACCGCCGCGCCGATCCGCCGTGGCCCGACCTGCTCGCCCATCGCGAAGCGGCCGATCAGGAGGATGATGAACGGCTCCAGAAACACGATGGCGAGCGCGTCGGCCAAGGGCATCGACCGCAGCGCGGCGACGAAGCACCAGGTGGAGATGACCGAGACGAGGGCGCGCGCGAGGGTCAGCGTCAGCGCCCGGCCCGAAAGGCGCACGGACAGCCCCATGGCGATGAGGATCGGCGCCATCAGCACCGCCTGCACGAGGAACCGCCCGAAGGTGATCGAGCCCACCGAAACCGCTTGTCCCGCGAGTTTCGAGGCAACGTCGATCAAGGGCGCGATCGTGCAGAAGCCAAGCATCAGCACGACGCCCAGAAGCGGGCGGTCATTGGTGTTCATACGGTCTCGCTAGCCCGTGGCGGGGCGGAAGTCCATGCCCTCACCGCCTGAGCCGGCCACGGTTGGCGCAGCCCTCGAGCACCCGGTCGCCGATGGTCAGGCGCGCGTGGAACTCGAAAGATGTCGGCGCGCCCTCGGAGCCCTGCACGCAAGGACCGGCGCTGATAAGGAGCGCATAGGACTGACCGTCGAACTGGCCACGGAAGGTCCGGCCGTTCGGGCCATCGTCATGGGTCACGGGCCCGATCCTTGCGCGGCCGTCCAGCGTGATCTCGGCCAGCGGGCGGTCGATGTCCGCCGCCCAGCCCGGACCGCTGGCACTGGCGTCCCGGACAAGGCGGGTGGCAGCTTTGGTCGCGACCGGGCCGACATCGTCGCAGGCGGCGAGAAGTGGCACGAGGAGGAGAGGGGCGAAGCGGGCGGGCGCGAGTATGTGTGTCATCGCACCGCAATAGGAGCGGCCGACCCGGCCGCCAAGTCGGCAAAACCAGCCCCGCGCCCGTCAGATCGGCTCGGGGCCTCCTCAGGCCTCTTCCAGCTCTGCATAAAGCGCGCGCAGGCGTGCATCATCGAGCCCGGCTGCCCTGGCCAGTTGCGCGACGAAGGCGGCGGCAGCCGGGCTGGTGTTGCCGCGGCTCGACGCGACGAGAAGCGCCATGCGCACGTGTTTCTCCTTTTCCGGCGCACTCAGACCCGCCAGCAGCAGGGCGAAATCGGGGGGATCGGGCAGGTTGGCCGCGGCAGCGATCATCCGCGCGAGGAAAGTGGGATCGAGAGGCATCCGCAGAAGCAGCTGGCTCATCGCCTGGATGGCCTCGACCTCGGATGGTCCCGGAAGGCCATTCTTGAGCGCCGCGCGGCACATGATCTCGAACGCGACGCGGGTTCCGGGGGGAAGCGGCTCGGCCACGGTATGGAAACCCGCGCTCACGGTCGGTTCGGGGGCGGAGGCGGTTGCTGTCGGTGCTGCCCGGGGCGGCTCGTCGTGGCTTCCGGTCGGCCGCGGATCATGATCCTTTGCCGGTCGTATCAACCCATGCAGCGGACCACCGGGCGAGACATTGGCGTAGGCGCGCCGCTTTGCGAGACCGGCATCGGCCTTCAGCTGGGCAGACAGGTGGCGAAGGAAGGGCAGGGCGCTGGGTGGCAACGCGCCCTGCGTCTCCACAAGGGTCATGAGCGCTTCCATCGCTGCTTGACGATGGGCGGTCGGAACGGCCCTTGCAAGCATCGATATATCCACCGGGCGCGGCTTCGGCAGGCTTCGGGCGAGGGCAATATCGGCGCCGCGCTGCACCTCTTGCGCCTGAACCGGCGTCGTAGAGAAGTGCGTGGCGAGCACTGCGATGAGGGGGGCCGCCTCCGTCCGTGGAACGCCGCATGCTGTCGCCGCGTGCGCGAGCATGTCGAGAAGCGCCTTTGTCGCGTCCGGAAGGTCGCCAAGATCCGCGACCCGGCGCCGCTGGCGGCGTTTCGCCGAAGCGACGACCATGACGAAGGCGGCGACGAGAAGGCCGATCGCAACGGGCGGGCTGCGCTGGCCGAGGGACAGCGACGGAACCGCAGGCAGAGATTTGGGGACAATGCCCATGGCTTGCAGCGCCGCGAACCGGTCGGCGGTCAGCGGGACGTAACTTGCCGCTGCGCAATGGTTGGCGGCGATGACATAGCCCTCGGAACGGAAGAAGAGCGGGATGTAGGCAATGTGATATTTGCGCACGAGATGGCAGAGCGTCGCCTGCTGACCGAACAGATCGGCGGCCTCGGCGGGCAGTTCGCTGACCATCTCGCCGAACTCATAATATCCGTAGGGGATGCCGGCCGAGGCCGGAGTAGCGGCAAACAGCGTCGCGATGGCTGCGGCTGCGAAGACCCTTTTCATGATTCGCGTCCTGGTAGTTTGGAGTTGGGTGCGTTTCTGTCGACGGCTATTGGCAGTGGCCTGCGGCAAAAGTTTGTCATTGGCCAGAGCGGGATCGCTTCGCCAAGGCAAGGCGATCCGGAGCCGCTTGCAGGGCAAGCGTCAGGCGCGGGCAGGCTCCGGCGGGGCTGCGCTTTCCCGGGCTGACCAGTCGGCGCGCAGCGCCCGGCCGCGCCCCTTGAAACCGCCGCCGGGGAGGTAACAATCGCTCATGCGGTCGAGGCGAAAATGGCGGAAATCCTGCCTGACTTCGCAAAAGGCGGCGAGGACAGTGGAATCGATGTAATAGACGAGGGCGAGGGGCAGGGCGGCGCGCGTGCTCTCGTCTCCCCCGGCATTCCGGTAGTGAAAGGCGATCCGCCGTTCATCCCGGATGGCGCGGCGCAGGAGGGCGGGGTCGGCGCCCGCCTCCGGCAGGCCGTGCCAGCCCGAAGCGGAAAGCGTCGCTGCCGCCTGCCGGGGTGCGGAGGCGGCGATCTTGGCGGCTACCCCTTCGGCCGCCGCCACCAGCCCCCGGTCGCCGGTGCGCGCCAGCAGGGCGAGGGCCACGACGATCGCCTCGACCTCCTCGGCGGTGAAATTGAGGGGCGGCAGGTCGAAGCCGGGACGCAGGATGTAGCCCACGCCCGCCGCCCCGTCGATCGGCACGCCCATGGCCTGCAGGCCCGCGATATCGCGATAGACCGTGCGGCGCGAGGCGCCGAGCCGCTCGGCGATCTCGGCCGCCGTCAGCGGGCGGCGGCGCCCGCGCAGGAGCGCGATGAGATCGAGCATGCGGATCGGTTTCATGGATCTGAACCTTGCCCATCTCTGCTGCCAGCTAGATGGCAGCAGGATCGCGGCAAACCCGGTGCGGCACAAGGGAGGCCGGAAATGAACATTCCATTCGAAACCCGTTCGCTGCGCATGGCGGAGGCACATCTTTTCGAGGTGCAGGCACCGGAAGCGGACGTGGGCCGCATCCTTGAGGCGGTGGCCGCGATCGATCCGCTGGCGATGACTCCTGCCTACGACAGCAATGCTTTCGTCAGCGCGCCGGGCACCGAACGCTACCGGCCGCGCGAAGGCGCGGTGGCCGGGGTGGAGGAGGCGGTGCGGCAGCGGCCTGGGGTCGTGTCGATCACCTTCGAGACGGTAGAGGGCGCGGAAGTGGCGGCGCGGATCGTCGAGGCGGTCTTCGAGGTGCACAGCTATCAGGAGCCGGTGATCCGGATCACGACCCTTCTGACGGCGCGGTCGAAAGGGCTTGATCAAAGTGCCAATCCGCATCGCTGGTGGAATACGACCGGCGACTGGAAAGGTCAGGCATGACGCGGCATCAGGCGGGGGTTCTGCTGGTTCTGGCATCGACCCTGCCCTTCGCGCTGGCCGGTGTCTTCACCCGGGCGATCGCGGCGGATGTCTGGACGGTGCTGGCCTGGCGAGGGGCAGTGGGCGGCGGGATCATCCTGATCTATGCGCTCTGGCGCGAGGGGCGGGCGCGGATGGGCTTGCCTGGCTGGCGGATCGCGCTCGTGTCGGCGCTGGCGAGCGCGGCTTTCCTCGGTGCCTTTCGTGCCACGCAGGTCGCCAATGTCGCGCTGATCTACACTCTGGCACCCTTCGTGGCCGCCGGGCTCGACTGGCTCGGGCGCGGGGAACGGCCAAGGCGGGACGTGATGCGGGCAGCGCTCCTCTCGTTTGGCGGCGTGCTTCTGGTGGTGGGCGGCGGGCTCGGGCAGGGCCGGGTCGCGGGCGATCTGATGGCCTTTCTGATGACGGTGCTGATGGCCATGACCATGATCCTGATCCGGCGAGGCGAAGGCGTGCCGGTCCTGCGCGCGATGGCCGCCGCCGCCCTGCCGCTCGGGCTTGCGGGACTGACCTTTGGCGATCCGCTTTCCGTCTCGGCGCGGGACGGGATGTTGCTCGCGGCGTTCGGCTGTTCCTTCGCGCTCGCGACCATCCTCTTGACCGAGGGCGCGCGGCGCATACCGCCTGCCGAAGTGGCCTTTCTCGGCGGGGCGGACGTGCCGATCGCGATCGTGCTTGCGGCGGCGCTTCTCGGCGAATGGCCGCCCGCCCTGACCTGGCTCGGCGGGTCGGTGGTGCTTTTCGCGGTCTTCCGGCAGGGCTGGCGCGACCTTGGGCGCTGATCCGGCGGAGACCCGCGCCATGGCGCGGGTCAAGCCATCTCTCGCGCCCCGGACCGGGGTCCGGGGCACTCGGGGCCGCCTCCGGCGGGAGTATTTTCGCAAAGAAGAAGACATATGCCTTCATCTTGGCCGAAATACCTCGGGGGTGCGGGGGCTGGCCCCCGCCCGGGCCTTCAGCAGTTTGGGACGTTGACGGCGAGGCCGCCGAGCGAGGTTTCCTTGTATTTCTCGTGCATGTCCTTGCCGGTCTGGCGCATGGTCTCGATCGCGGCATCGAGCGGTACGAGATGCTTGCCGTCACCGCGCAGCGCGAGCGACGCGGCCGAGACCGCCTTGATCGCACCAAGGCCGTTCCTCTCGATGCAGGGCACCTGGACGAGGCCCTTCACCGGGTCGCAGGTCATGCCGAGATGGTGTTCAAGCGCGATCTCGGCGGCATTTTCCACCTGTTCGGGCGTGCCGCCCATCACCGCGCAGAGGCCCGCGGCGGCCATCGCGGCTGCGGAGCCGACCTCGGCCTGGCAGCCGCATTCGGCGCCCGAGATCGAGGCATTGTGCTTGCAGAGCCCGCCGATGGCGGCGGCGGTCAGAAGGAAGTCGCCGATCTTCGAGCGGGAAGCGCCGGGCACATGGTCGAGCCAATAGCGGATCACGGCCGGAAGCACGCCTGCCGCGCCGTTGGTGGGCGCCGTCACCACCTGTCCGCCGGCGGCATTTTCCTCGTTCACCGCCATCGCATAGGTCGACATCCAGTCGTTGATCGTATGGGGCGCGGTCAGGTTCAGCCCGTGTTCGGCCTTCAGTGCCTCGTGGATCGCCTTCGCGCGGCGGCGGACCTTAAGCCCGCCGGGCAGGATGCCCTCGCCCGCGAGACCGCGGTCGATGCAATCGTTCATCACCTGCCAGAGCCGCGCCATGCCCGCGTCGATCTCGGCGGCGGAGCGGAAGCTGAGTTCGTTGGCGCGTTTCATCTCGGCGATGGTCTTGCCCGAGGCGCGCGCCATGGCGAGCATTTCGGCCGCCGTCTCGAACGGATAGGGGCAGTCGGCACGGGGTTTCGCGGCGGCGCCAGCCTCTTGCTCTGCCTCGGTCACCACGAAGCCGCCGCCGATGGAATAGTAGGTCTCCTGCAGGATCACGTCGCCCTGTGCGTCGGTCGCCATCAGGACCATGCCGTTGGCATGGCCTGGGAGGGGGTGCTTGTAATCGAAGATCAGGTCGGTTTCCGGCGCGAAGGCCAGTGTCGGCAGGCCGGGCGGGGTGACGGTGCCGGTCGCGGCGATCGCGGCGAGCGCCGCTTCGGCCTTCGCATGATCGTAGCTGTCGGGCAGGAAGCCCGCGAGCCCGAGGATGGTGGCGCGGTCGGTCGCGTGGCCCTTGCCGGTGAAGGCCAAGGAGCCGTGGAGCGAGGCGCGCAGGCCATGGGCCTGGAAGGGCGAGGCGCGCAGCAGGTCGAGGAACCGCCCGCCCGCCACCATCGGCCCCATCGTGTGCGAGGAGGAGGGGCCGACGCCCACCTTGAACATGTCGAAGACGGAGAGAAACATCGGAACCTCAGGCAGGATCGGTGAAGAGGGTGGGGCCGAGGCTTTCGGCCCCGGCCGCCTTGATTGCGGCGGGCCGGGCCTCGTGGGCGAGGAGCACGGCGTGGATCGCCGGATAATCCGACGGCGGGAAGCGGAAGCTGTGGCGGGCGCCGGGGGCTGCGAGCCAGCGCATGAGCAAGCCGAGGTAGTAGGCCATCAGCGACGGGCGGTCGGCCGAGAACCATGTGGGCCGTTCTTCCGCCAGCATCCGGTCGAAGATCGAGAGGAACCCTTGCATCCGGGTGCTGGCATGGTCGACGACCTGGCGCGCGCAGTCCGGTCCGGCGGTCCGGTCCGGGTAGAAAAGCTGCAGGAGCGTCGGGTGGATATTGTGGGCGATGAAGAAGAGCCATTTCAGGAACTGCGCGCGGTCGGGGTCGGCGGGTGCGGGGGCGATGCCGCCATGCCTGTCGGCGAGGTAAAGAAGGATCGCGGCGGTTTCGAACATCGGCCCGTCGGGGGTTTCGAGAACCGGGATGAGCCCGAGGGGCTGCAGCGCGCGGTAGCTCTCGCTTTGCAACTCTCCCCCGGCCCGGTCGATCAGCCGCGCCTCGTAGGGCTGGCCGAGTTCCTCCAGAACCAGCCGGACAGCCAGCGATGCGGCATCCGGAGTGAAATGCAGTCTGTACATGGGCGCGCCTCCCTTCGGCCCTCTCTGCCCGGAAATGGCGGCAAGGAACAGTCGGATTTCGACCTGAGCGGTGCAGCGGGCGTCAGCCCGGCATGGCATGGATGACCGGGCCTGCACCATCGGGCCAGGGCAGAGAGAGCCGGTTTCGGTTAACCATGCGTTAAGGCGAGGGGACTAGCCTCGCCGCAGCCTTGTGCGGAGCGGTCCATGCGTTGCCTCATTGCTTGCCTGATGCTGATTCTCGGCGCGCCCGCGGGCCGGGCCGAGGTGCCGCTGCTGACAGCCGATCAGGCGGCGGCGCTGGCGGAGACCCTGCCCGATCCGTTGTTCGAGCGGCTGCGCGGCGGGTCGCGCAGCCTTCTGGCGGATGTCGCCGACATGATCGCCTCTTACGGCGAGGCGCGGGGGTTGACGGCAGAGGGGATCGACTGGCGGGTCGCGGCGGAGCGGGCGGCAGCGCGCGCGCAGGCGCTCACGCCGCTGGTGAAGGCCGATCTCGACGCCGATGGCACGGTCACGCGGGCCGAGATGGACCGGCTGATGGCCCTGACGGCGGAGGGGTCGCGCGGGCGGCTTGACCTTGCCTTCCGGGCAGCCGACCTGACGGGCGACGAAAAGGTGGATGAGCGCGAGCGGCGCGTCTATCTGATGCTCCGGGCTGCAGACCGCATGTCTGTCGCCGACGAGGAGGTGCTGCAGGCGCTGATGCTGCTGGACCTTGATCACGATGGCTATCTGACGCTTGAGGAATTTACCGGCGCGATGCTGGCGGTCCAGACGCTGGACGCGGATGTCGTCCGCGCTGAGTTGTAACCCCCGGGATCGCGCTTCAGCCGAAGGTCGGATCGGTGAAGATCGTCGGTCCCAATTCCTCGCGCGCGGCGGCGCGAAGGGCGGCTGGCCGCCTTTCCAGTTCGGCAAGTATCCCTTGAAGCGCCGGGTAGCGCGCAAGGCGGAACCAGTCCGGACGCTCGCCGGGAAAGTAGCGCAGCCAGCGCAGGATGCAGGCGGCATAAAGCGTCAGGAGCGACGGCCGGTCAGCGGAGAACCAGAGCCAGCCGTCGGTGGCCAGCGCCTCCAGAAGGTCGAGATGGCCGAGAAGTCGGTCTTCGACCGCCCGGACGAAGGCCTGTTCGGTTTCGTCGCCCGGCTGGGCTGCGCCGGAATAACGGGTCGCATAGGCGCGGGCGCGCAGGTCGGCGTGCAGCGTGTTGGCCATGAAGAAAAGCCATTTCAGGAAGGGGGCCCGGTCCGGATCGCCGGGAGGCGGGGCGAGCTGACCATGGGTCTCGGACAGCCACAGCAGGATCGCGCCGGTTTCGAAGACCGGGCCCGCGGGCGTTTCCAGAACCGGTATGAGGCCGGTGGGATTGATCGCCCGATAGGCCGCGCCGCGATGTTCGCCGCCGTCGAAATCCACCAGGATATCGCGGTATGGCAGGCCCATCTCCTCCATCGCCAGCCGCACGATCAGCGAGGACAGGTCGGGGGAATAGTGCAGGACATACATTCAGAATCTCCGGATCGGCATGGGGCGGACGGGCTTGCCGTCAGGCGGTTTCAGCCGAAGCGGGGGGCGGCGGATCGGAAAAGGGCGCGGCATCTGTGATTGCTTCGGCCTGAAGCACCCGACGGACGGCGGGCCTGCGTTCCAGACCCTCTGCCATTGCGCGCAAGGCTGGATAGTTCGCCAGCGGGATCGAATGGTCGGGATATGCGGGATAGGCCCTGATCCAGCGCAGAAGCATCAGAACGTAGAGCGATGCGATCGAGGGGTGGTCGGGCGAAAGCCACCAGGGCCCGGTGGCGGCGCTGCGCTCGAGTGCGGCGAGCTGTTCCCGCAGCAGCGTGTGCGTCGCTTCGGCGACCGGGCGGCGGCAGGCTTCGCCCCCCGGCCGGTGCGGATGGACAAGTGTCATCGTCGTCGGGTGCAGCTGGTTCGTGATGAAGGTGAACCAGACAAGAAAGCCTGCGCGTTCGGTGTCGCCAGGGGGCGGGGCGAGCTGGCCGTGGCGTTCGCTCAGATACTGCAGGATCGCCGCGGTTTCGAACATCGTGCCGTCGGGCGTCTCGAGCACCGGGATGCGCGCGAACGGGTTCAGGGCGAGGAAGTCGGGTGTGGTCAGGCCGCCGGCCTGCCAGTCGACCTCGGCGAACCGGTAGGGCGCGCCCAATTCCTCGAGCGCCATGCGGATGACTTGTGATCCCCAGTCGGGAATACCGTGCAGGATGTACATGCGGGCTCTCCTTCGCCTGGCAGGTTCAGATGGCAGGCTGACGGCTGCGCGGCGCAGGCGACCGTCGGTGCGCGACCGGATATGCCGGTTTCTGACCATCTGACGTCACCGGTCCGGACGGTTCTTCGGGGCCAAGGGCGTGGCTGCGTCGGCATTTGTTCAGGCGCCACCGTCCGGGAGGCCGTTTTCCCCTCGCTTCCCCGGGGGGGCTTTCCTATAAGCGGGGCGACCGCAGACGGAGATGCCCATGACCAGCCTCACCCCCGCCGATCTGGCCAAGAAGGCCGCCGCCGATGCCGCCGTGGCCTTCGTTCAGGACGGGATGCGGCTGGGGCTGGGCACCGGGTCGACGGCGGCCTTCATGGTGAAGCGGCTGGGCGAGCGCGTGCGAGAGGAAGGCCTGCGGGTCGTGGGCGTGCCGACCTCGTCGCGCACCGCTGACCTCGCGCGGGCCGAAGGCATTAGGGTCGTGACGCTCGATCAGGCGGGCTGGCTCGACGTGACGATTGACGGGGCGGACGAGTTCGACCCCGACCTGACGCTGATCAAGGGCGGCGGCGGGGCACATCTGCAGGAGAAGGTGGTGGCGGCGGCGTCAGACCGGATGATCGTCATTACCGATCCGGGCAAGCGGGTCGCCCGCCTCGGCGCCTTTCCCCTGCCGGTCGAGGCGCTGCAGTTCGGTCTGGCCTCGACGATCCGTCATATCGGTGCGGTCCTGACCGATCTCGGGTGCGCCGATGTCAGGATCACCCGGCGGATGGCGGGGGCGGTGCCGTTCGTCAGCGACGAGGGCAATGCGATCCTTGATCTGCATATGGGCACAATCGCTGACGCATCTGTGCTTTCGCGCAGCCTGAACCAGATCCCCGGCGTGGTTGAAAACGGGCTTTTCATCAATATGTCCGACCTCGTGGTCATCGGCCACACCGATGGCCGGGCCGAACTGATCGAGGCGGAGCCGGGGCTGGCGGAGCAGATGCGCGCGGTGCGCCCGCGCCAGGAAAATCCCTTCGCCGACATCGTCGGCTGACGCCGGCGGGCCGGCAGAAAGGCGGGCGTGATGGCCTTCGACTATGATCTCTTCGTCATCGGCGGCGGCTCGGGCGGCGTGCGCGCGGCGCGGATCGCGGCGGGGGACTACGGCGCCAAGGTTGCCCTGGCCGAGGAATACCGGATGGGCGGCACCTGCGTGATCCGCGGCTGCGTGCCGAAGAAGCTGATGGTCTTCGCCTCGTCCTACAAGAGCGCCATCGAGGATGCGCACGCCTATGGCTGGGCGGCGGAGGCGGGCGCGTTCGACTGGCAGGCGTTCCGGGGCAAGCTTGACGCCGAACTCGACCGGTTGGAGGCCGCCTATCGGTCGGGGCTGAAGAATGCGGGCGTCACCACTTTCGACATGCGCGCGACCGTCGCGGACGCCCATACTGTCGCGCTGGCCGACGGGCGGAAGGTGACAGCGAAACATATCCTGATCGCCACGGGTGGCCGCCCTTCGGTGCCGCAGGCGGCGGCAGAGGCGGGGGCGCTGACCTCGAACGAAATCTTCAAGCTCGACGCCCTGCCGAAATCGGTTCTGATCGTCGGCGGCGGCTTCATCGCCTGCGAGTTTGCCTGCATCCTGAACGGGCTTGGCGTCGCGGTCACGCAATTCTACCGGGGCGAGCAGATCCTGCGCGGCTTCGACGGCGAGGCGCGCGGCCATGTCGCCGAGGAGATGAAGGCGCAGGGGGTGAACCTGCATGTCGGCACCGATGTGATCGAGATGAAGCCGGTTGACGGCGGCACCTGGGTTTCTTCGACCGACGGGCGCGAGGCGGTCTATGAAAAGGTGGTCTATGCGACGGGGCGCAGCCCGAATACCGAAGGGCTGGGGCTGGAGGCCCTAGGCGTGACGCTCGGCCGCAAGGGCGAGGTGATCGTGGACGACTGGTCGCAGACCGCCGTCCCCTCGATCTTCGCGGTGGGCGACGTGACTGACCGGATCAACCTGACGCCGGTGGCGATCCGAGAGGGCCATGCCTTCGCCGACACGATCTTCGGAGCGCGTCCCGCGAAGGCCGATCATCATCTGGTGGCAAGCGCCGTCTTCACCCAGCCCGAGCTTGGCACCGTCGGGCTGAGCGAGGAAGAGGCGCGGGACCGGGGGCCCATCGAGGTCTATGCGACCGCCTTCCGGCCGATGCAGACGGCCTTCGCCGGGCGGCCGGGGCGGGTTCTGATGAAGCTGATCGTCTGCGCGGAGACGAGGAAGGTTCTGGGCTGTCACATCGTGGCGCCGGGGGCGGGCGAGATGATCCAGCTTGCGGCCATCGCCATCAAGATGGGCGCGACGAAAGAGGATTTCGACCGCACGGTCGCCGTCCATCCGGTGATGGCGGAGGAACTGGTGACCTTGCGCAAACCGGTCCGCACCGCCTGAGGCGGACTTGACATTCAGGGATGAGTGCCCAGTTGCTTGGGCAGGAATGAACGGGAGATGATGCGTATGGCTGGAAGCGGGGGCCCCTGGGGCGGCGGCGGTTCGGGCAACGACGAGGACGATGACCGGCGGCGCGGGGACCGCGAGCCGCCGCGCGGCGGACGCCGGGGCGAGGGATCGCCGATATCCGAGATCGACGATCTGGTCCGCAAGGGCACCGAACAGTTCAAGGTGCTGATGGGCGGCCGGGGCGGGCGTGACGACCGGGGCGGCGGCTTTGGGGGCGGTGGTTCGGGCGGGCCGGGCCTGCCGCGCAACGCCCTGGCGCTTGGCGCGCTGGCGGCGGTCGGGCTTTGGGCCTTCGCCTCTTTCTACACGGTCAAACCCGAAGAGAAATCGGTCGAACTGTTCCTCGGCAAACGTTCTGCCGTGGGCGAGCCGGGTCTGAACTTCGCGCCCTGGCCGCTTTATACCTATGAGGTCATCGCGGTGACGCCGGAACGGACCGAGGATATCGGCGTGGGCCAAACCGGCGGCGACGAGGGGCTGATGCTGACCGGCGACGAGAATATCGTCGACATCGACTTCCAGGTCGTCTGGAATGTCAGCGACCCCGAAAAATACCTTTTCAACCTGCGCGACCCGCAGCTTACGATCCGCGCCGTGTCGGAAAGCTCGATGCGCGAGATCATCGCGCAATCGCCGCTTGCCCCGATCCTGAACCGCGACCGGGGCGCGATCGCGCAAAGGTTGCAGGAACTTATCCAGCAGACGCTGGACAGTTACGACAGCGGGCTGAATGTGGTGCGGGTGAACTTCGACCGCGCCGACCCGCCGCGCGAGGTCATCGACGCCTTCAAGGAAGTGCAGTCAGCCGAACAGGAACGCGACCGGCTGCAGAAAGAGGCGGACGCCTATTCGAACCGCGTGGTCGCGGGCGCGCGCGGTGAAGCCGCCGCGACGCTGGAAGCGGCAGAGGCCTATCGCGCGCAGGTGGTGAACCAGGCCGAAGGCGAGGCCAGCCGCTTCTCGGCCGTGCTGGCCGAATATCGGAAGGCGCCCGAGGTGACGCGCAAGCGGCTGTATCTGGAGACGATGGAAGAGGTGATGGGCCGGGTGAACAAGGTCATCCTCGACGAGAATGCGGGCGGCCAGCAGGGCGTCGTGCCCTTCCTGCCCCTGAACGAGATCGGCAAGCCGCCCGCCGGCGCCAAGCCCGCAGCCGGAGGTAACAACTGATGAACCGGACAACCCTCCTCCTGCCGCTCGCGGCAGTGCTTCTGGCCACCGTCCTGTCGTCGGTCTTCATCGTCGATGAACGGCAAAAGGCGCTTGTGCTGCAGTTCGGCCAGATCAAGGCGATCCATGAAGAGCCGGGGCTTTATTTCAAGGTTCCGCTGATCCAGGAAGTCGTGCGCTATGACGACCGTATCCTCGGCCGCGACATCGAGCCCCTGGAAGTCACGCCGTCGGACGACCGGCGTCTGGTGGTCGATGCCTTTGCCCGTTACCGGATCGTCGATGTGACCCGTTTCCGTCAGGCGACCGGTGCGGGTGGCGAAAGCTTCGCCGAAAACCGCATCGACACGATCCTGCGTGCCCAGATCCGCGAGGTTCTGGGCGGTGTCGACAGTTCGGCCATCCTGTCGGAGAACCGCGCGGCACTGGCCTTGCAGATCCGCGATGCCGCCCGGACCGAGGCGGCGGCACTGGGGGTCGAGATCGTCGATGTGCGGCTGCGGCGCACCGACCTGCCGGAGCAGAACCTTGAAGCCACATTTGCCCGGATGCGGGCCGAGCGTCAGCGCGAGGCGGCCGACCAGGTTGCGCGCGGCAACGAGGCGGCGCAGCGCCTGCGCGCCGCCGCCGACCGCGCGGTGATCGAGACCGTATCAGACGCCAGGCGTCAGGCCGAAATCATCCGCGGCGAGGCTGATGCCAAACGCACCGCGATCTTCGCTGACGCCTATGGCGCCGACCCGGAGTTCTTCGACTTCTACCGGTCGCTCGCCGCTTATCGCGCCTCGCTGCTTGGCGACAACTCGACCCTCGTGATCGCGCCTGACAGCGAGTTCTTCGACTATCTGCGCTCGTCCACGGCGGGGGGCGGCGGAGCGGTCGCGGATCAATGACATGGGCCTGGGGCTGACCGAGATCGGCCTCGCCCTTGGCCTTCTGTGCGTCGTCGAGGGGCTGGTGCTGGCACTGGCCCCCGGCAAGATCGAGGAGATACTGGCGCTGCTGTCCCGGATCTCGGTGGAAAACCGCCGACTGATGGGCCTCGCCGCCATCGCGACGGGCGTCGCCACGATCTGGCTGGTAGGTTTGGCGGGCGGCTGATTGACTTCGCGCCGTCCGCTCACCACTTTTTGACGGCATGCGACCGGGAGTGAGTTCCCTTCTGCCCGCCGACAGTGTTGAAAAGACCCGTGCCTCTCTTCCCGAGGCCCAGAGACAACAGGAGTTTCATCGTGACACTTCAAGTCCTCGCTCCCGCGCCGCGCCATGGCAGGCAGGCAAAAGGGATGCGCACGGTCTGGATCGCCATCGTTTCGGCTGTCTACCTCGCCGTACAGGCGCCGCAGGTCGAGGCCTTCGGCGCCCCCGAAAGCTTTGCCGATCTCGCCGACCAGGTCAGTCCGGCGGTGGTGAACATCACCACATCGACCGTCGTCGAAGCGCCAACAGGGCCGGGCCCGATGGTACCGGAAGGCTCGCCCTTCGAAGATTTCTTCAAGGAATTCAACGATCAGTTCGGCGACCGGTTCGGCGGGCCGGGCAACCGGGGGCCACAGCGCGCCAACGCGCTCGGCTCGGGCTTCGTGATCTCGGAAGACGGGTTCATCGTCACCAACAACCATGTGATCGACGGCGCCGACGAGATACAGATCGAATTCTTCTCGGGCGAGACGCTCGATGCGAAACTGGTGGGTACCGATCCCAAGACCGATATCGCGGTCCTGAAGGTCGAAAGCGACGTGGCGCTGCCTTTCGTCACTTTCGGCGACAGCGACAGGATGCGCGTCGGCGACTGGGTCATGGCGATGGGCAATCCGCTGGGTCAGGGCTTCTCGGTCTCGGCCGGGATCATCTCGGCCCGCAACCGCGAACTGCAGGGCGCCTATGACGATTTCATCCAGACCGATGCGGCGATCAACAAGGGCAATTCGGGCGGGCCGCTCTTCAACATGAACGGCGAGGTGGTCGGGGTGAATACCGCGATCCTCAGCCCGACCGGCGGCTCGATCGGCATCGGCTTTTCGATGGCGTCGAATGTGGTGACGAAAGTCGTCGATCAGTTGCGGAATTTCGGCGAGACCCGGCGCGGCTGGCTTGGCGTGAAGATCCAGGACGTGACGCCCGATGTGGCCGAGGCGATGGGGCTTGAGGCCGCGCATGGCGCGCTTGTGACCGATGTGCCGGATGGCCCGGCGAAAGAGGCGGGCGTCGAGTCCGGCGATGTGATCGTCGAGTTCGATGGCCATGAGGTGAAGGATTCGCGCGAGCTTGTCCGCACCGTGGGCGATGCAGAGGTCGGCAAGCCGGTGCCGATCACTGTCCTGCGCAACGGCGAAAGCGTCGCGCTGACCATCACGCTTGGCCGCCGCGAGGAAGCCGAGGCCGTGCCGGTGCCCGCCAAGGCCAGCCCGACCGAGCCGATGGAGAAGAACCTCCTTGGCATGCAGCTGAACGAGCTGACCGACGAGATGCGCAGCCAGCTGAATCTCTCGCCCGAAGATCAGGGCCTTCTGGTCACCGACATCGACCAGACGAGCGAGGCCTTCGCCAAGGGCCTGCGCGCGGGCGACCTGATCACCGAGGCCGGTCAGGCCCGCGTCGCCTCGATCAAGGATATCGAAAGCCGGATCGAGGAGGCGAAGGACGCGGGGCGCAAGTCGCTCCTCCTCCTGATCCGGCGCGAGGGCGATCCGCGCTTCGTCGCGATCTCGGTCGAGTGATCCTGCAATCCTACCGGAAAAGGCGCCCTGCGGGGCGCCTTTTTCATGCGGTGGCGGTCTGGCGGCCGACCGACAGGATATAGGCGGCAAGGCTGACGATCACGATCAGGCCGCCCGCGATTTCCCAAGGCGACATCGCCTCGCCGATGCCGATCCAGACCCAGGCGGGGCCGAGGATCGTTTCCAGAAGCATCAGGAGGCTCACGTTCACCGCCGCCGTATGGCGGTTGGCATAGGCAAGGGCCGCGAAGGAAACCGGCAGGATCAGCGCCCCCGACATGAGCGCCGCCCAGATGTTGCCCCTGAACATCGCCTCCGGCCCGAGGGAAACGGCCGCCACCGTCCCGAGGATCAGCGAGCCCGCCCCCATCACCGGCAGGACCGGCAGGGCCGGGTGATGGCGGATGGTGACGAAGGTGGTGGCCAGTGCCGCGGCGACCCCCAGCCCGCAGAGCGCGCCCACCAGCGAGGCGAGGTTGAACCCCACGCCACCCGCATCACGGCCGAAGACCGCGATCGCGATTCCGGTCATTACCGCCAGGGTCGCGATCCAGGTGGCGCGCCCGCTCCGCTCGCCCGCGAAGAGATGGGCGAAGATGGCCGCGAAGATCGGCATGCTGGCGGCGGCGAAAAGAACGATCGAGACCGGCGCCGCGGCGATGCCGAAGCTGAAGAGCGCGATATTGACCATGTTCACCAGAACGATGGCAATGCCCGTGGGGCTCGAGAGCACGCCGAGGTCCTGCCGGATCCGGCCCCGGTGGCTGAGAAGCCAGGCGAGAAGAAAGACCGTGCCATTCGACAGGCCGCGCCAGGCAATCAGCTGGGTGCCGTCCATGTCGGTCAGCCGCATGAAGAATGTGTCAGGCGTGATGGCAAGCGCGCCGAAGGCCGCCAGCGCCAGGCCGAAATAGGGATGTCTCTCGCGCATGTCGGCCCCGCCCCCGGATGTCGGCCCTGCTTAGGGCCGCGCGCTGCGCCACGCAAGCGTCACAAGCACCACAGGCGTCGCCGGGTGGGTGGCGCCCTCTGGAAAAGCCCCGGGATTTCGCCTATGTCGGCCCGGCTTGGCAGAAGAGGCGGGATATGGCGAAGATCACTTACGTGGAATTTGGCGGCAAGGAACATGTGGTCGAGGTGGCCAATGGCCTGACCGTGATGGAAGGCGCCCGCGACAATGGCATTCCCGGGATCGAGGCCGATTGCGGCGGCGCCTGCGCCTGCTCGACCTGCCATGTCTATGTCGACGAGGCCTGGACCGGCCGCCTGCCGAAGCGCGAGGCGATGGAAGAGGACATGCTCGATTTCGCCTACGAGCCCGATCCGGCGCGCTCGCGTCTGACCTGCCAGCTGAAAGTGTCGGACGCGCTCGACGGGCTGAAGGTCTATATGCCGGAAAAGCAGATCTGATGGCCCGGGCGGCTGCCGCCGCCGAATGGTCTGGCCGGGCGGCTGCCGCCGCCAGATGGTCTGGCCGGGCGGCTCTCGCCGCCGTGGGCGCCCTTGCAGGGCTTCTGGCCGCCTGCGTGAGCCCTGCAGCCGAGGCAGGGGGCGATGGCGTCGCCCGCGCGTCTTTCGCTCAGCCATCGACGCGCTACAACCATGAGGCCCTGGGTCCCGGCAATGAGTGGGCGGCGCTGGGCCTTGATGGCACCGAGTTTCCCGCGGGCGATGCTCTCGTTTTCGAAGATGTGGCACCCCGCCTTGCCGATCTCGACGGTGATGGCGACCTTGAAGTGATCGTGGTGGAATCGAGCCTTACCCAGGGCTCCCGTCTTGCGGTCTGGGGCGGGAAGGGCCGCATCGCCGCAACCCCGTTCATCGGCACCCGCCACCGTTGGCTAGCGCCGGTCGGTGCCGCCGACCTCGACGGCGACGGGCGGGTCGAGATCGCCTATGTAGAGACCCCCCACCTCGGCAAGATCCTGAAGATCGTCCGGCTGGACGGTGACCGGCTTGCCCCGGTGGCCGAGGCGCGCGGCCTGACCAACCATCGGTACGGTGATCCTTTCATCCAGGGTGGCATCGCCCGCTGCGGCGGGGTTCCGACGATCCTTGCCGCCAATGCAGACTGGACGCGGGTCGTGGCCATCGCGCTTTCCGGTGGCGCGCTGATCAGCCGCGACCTTTCCGCCTATCGCGACCCCGGGAGCTTCGCCAACCTGCCGGGCTGCGACTGAAACTCTTTCACTTTCTGTCTAAAAATACTCCGGGGGGTCGCGGGGGGCAGGGCCCCCCGCGCGGATCGGCCGGGCAAAGCCCGGACGAAACCTGCTTCAGACCCTAAAGCGCCCGCCAGCCGATATCGCGGCGGCAGAAGCCCTCGGGCCAGTCGATCCGGTCCACGAGCCCGTAGGCCCGAGCCTGCGCCTCGGCGAGGCTCGCCCCGCGCGCCGTGGCGTTCAGGACCCGCCCGCCATTGGCCATAACCTTGCCGTCGCGCGCGACCGTGCCTGCATGAAAGACCATCTCCGACGAGGTCTCGGGCAAATCGCCCAGCCCGCGGATCTCGGTCCCCTTCCGGTAGCTGCCGGGGTAGCCCCCGGCCGCCATCACCACCGTCAGCGCATGATCCTCGGCCCAGTTCACCCGCGCCCCCGCCAACCGCCCCTCGGCGCAGGCGAGCATCAGATCCAAGGCCTGCGCCCCCATCCGCATCATCAGGACCTGGGCCTCGGGATCGCCGAAACGGACGTTATATTCGACCAGCCGAGCGCGGCCTTTCTCGATCATCAGGCCCGCGTAGAGCACGCCCTGAAACGGCGTCCCCCGCCGTGCCATCTCGGCGACCGTTGGCCGCACGATCTCGTCCATCGCCTGCTTCAGCACCGCATCGGTCAGGACCGGCGCCGGCGAATAGGCGCCCATGCCGCCGGTGTTCGGGCCGGTATCGCCGTCGCCCACGCGCTTGTGGTCCTGGGCCGTGCCGATCTCCAGCACCTCCGTCCCGTCAGAGAGGACAAAGAGCGAGGCTTCCTCGCCGCCCATGAATTCCTCGATCACCACCTCGGCGCCCGCCGCGCCCAGCGAGCCGCCGAACATGTCCTCGATGGCAGCCTCTGCCTCCGGGAGCGTCATCGCCACCACGACCCCCTTGCCCGCCGCCAGCCCGTCGGCCTTCACCACGATCGGCGCGCCCGTCGTACGCACATGGGCCAGCGCCGCGTCCCTGTCGGCAAACCGCGCCCAGCCCGCCGTGGGCGCACCGGCCGCATCGCACACTTCCTTGGTGAAGGCCTTCGACGCCTCCAGCCGCGCCGCCGCTGCGGAGGGCCCGAAGGTCAGGATGCCCCCCGCGCGCAGCGCATCCGCCACCCCGGCGGCCAAGGGCGCCTCAGGCCCGACGATGACGAAATCGACCGCATTCTCGACCGCCAGAGCCAGCACCGCCGCCCCGTCCAGCACGTCGATATCGGCACATTCGGCAATCGCCGCGATCCCGGCATTGCCCGGCGCCACGATCAGCCGGTCGCATTTGGGGTTCTGCTTGACCGCCCACGCGAGCGCATGTTCACGCCCGCCGCCCCCCAGGATCAGGATATTCATGCGCGCCCCCGGCTTTTCCTTTGGATGGGCGCGTCATAAGGTGATCGCCGAGGCCAGACAAGCGCAGCACATGGACATTTTCGAAGACGCCACCCCCAGCCCCGGCAATGCCCCGGAATTCACCGTCTCGGAAATCTCCGGCGCGGTGAAGCGGGTGATCGAGGGCGAGTTCGGCCATGTCCGGGTCAGGGGTGAGATTTCCCGCGTCTCGCGCCCCGCCTCGGGCCATCTCTATTTCGACCTCAAGGATGACCGCGCGGTCATCGCCGCCGTGTCCTGGAAAGGCCAGGCGGCGCGCATGTCGGTCCGGCCCGAGGAGGGGATGGAGGTGATCGCCACCGGCCGCCTCACCACCTTCCCCGGCCAGTCGAAATACCAGCTTATCGTCGAGGATATCGTGCCCGCCGGCGCGGGCGCCCTGATGATGATGCTGGAAAAGCTGAAAGCGCGGCTCGCCGCCGAGGGCCTCTTTGCGGCGGACCGCAAGAAGCCGATCCCCTATCTGCCAGAGGTCATCGGCGTCGTCACCTCGCCCTCGGGCGCGGTGATCCGCGATATCCTGCACCGGCTGCGCGACCGCTTCCCCCGCCGGGTGCTGATCTGGCCAGTGGCGGTGCAGGGCGAGAAATGCGCCCCCGAGGTTGCCGCCGCGATCCGGGGCTTCAATGCCCTGCAGAAGGGCGGCCCGATCCCGCGGCCCGACCTTCTGATCGTCGCGCGCGGCGGCGGTTCGATCGAGGATCTCTGGGGTTTCAATGACGAACAGGTGGTGCGCGCCGCCGCTGGCTCGGCCATTCCGCTCATTTCGGCCGTCGGCCATGAAACCGACACGACGCTCATCGACCATGCCGCCGACCGCCGCGCGCCCACGCCCACGGCAGCGGCCGAAATGGCGGTGCCGGTCCGGATGGAGCTTCTGGCCTGGACGCAGGAACAATCCGCCCGCCTTGCGCGCGCCACGCGCCAGCGCCTCGACCAGCGCCAGCAGCGCCTCTCCGACCTTGCCCGCGGGCTCGGCCGCCCCGAGGCGCTGACCGGCAACGCGCGCCAGCGGCTCGACCTCTGGTCCGACCGGCTGCCCGGCGCGCTGCGGCAGGCGGCCCTTGCCAAGCGCACTGCGCTCACGCGGATCAGCGCCCGCGTCCAGCCGCCGCTGCTGACACGCTTCATCGAGGCGGAACGGCGCCATCTCGGCCAGCTCTCCGCCCGCCTCGCCCCCGCGCTTCGCCGCAGGCTCGAGGATGAGACGAAGGATGCCAGACAGCGCCGTGCCGATCTGGCGCGGTTCGGTCAGGCCCTTGACCGGGCGGTCTCCGCGCGCCTCGCGGCGCTCCTCGACCATCTCTCTGCACTGGATCGCACCCGACAGACGCTTGGCTACCGCGAGACATTGAGACGCGGCTTCGCCGTCGTCCGCGCCGACGACCGCATCGTCACCAGCCGTGCGGTTGCCGAAGGGGCGACACATCTGGAGATCGAGTTCCAGGACGGCCGCATCGCGACGGGCGCCCGCCCGAAGGCAGGTTCCAGGAAGCCGCCACCGCCGGATCAGGGAACACTCTTCTGATCTCTCTTTCGTTTTCAAATATCCCCGGCGGGTCGGCGCGGGCGCCACGCGGGACGAAATACCGGCCCCTATACCCCGACGTCGGGTCCAAGACATGCGAGAGTGCCGGGCAAGGTCTGCCGTCCGGTCAGCGGTGGCAGGTCGGGATTGCCTAGCGATCGCGCCACAAGACCCGTGTCGGTGGTCGCAAAGGACCAGCAGACCGGCCCCTCCTGATCCTCGTACAGAAAGCAGATATCCTCACCCTCGGGATACCAGACACCCTTCACGCAATCGTCGCCCGTATAGGCCCAGATCACCCGCCGTCCCGGCAGATATTGCTCGGTTCCGAACGAGGTCGGGCCCGCACGATAGTGAAAGGTCCGGCCGGTGACCGCCTTGTCGAATGCCTCGCCCTGAAGCGGCAAGGGATCGGCGAGTGCGCCGCCCGCGGCGAGAAACGCCGCCGCCAGCACAAGCCCAGGCCTCATGCCGGTGATCCGCGCCGCATGCGGCTGATCCTCGCATCCATGATCCGGTGCCAGACGGAGGGTACCAGCGCGATCGTCGCCATCACCGGCAGCGAGGCGGGCAGGAGGGGCGCCTTGCCGTCGGGCGAGAGCTGCAATTCGCCGAAACTCCGCCCCGGATGGGCGTGATGGTCGGCATGGCGCGGCGCGTTCAGCATCATCAGGCCCGAGAGGAAATCCGGCGCGTCCCAGCTGTGCTCCGGCCCGAAGGGCTCATAGGCGTCAGGCCCGGCCTTCCTGCGTTCCAGCCCGTAATGCTGGACATAGTCCGACAGGAGAAGCTGCAACTGCGCGTGCGCGCAGAGAAGGAGATAGGCGAGGAATCCGAAAAGCCCGAAGAGCTCGGCCACGACCATCAGGAAGAGGCACCCGCCGCCCACATAGATCACGTAAGGATGGATGCCGGGCTTGCCGCCCGGTTTCGCCGCCCTGAGGCTGTTTTCCATCTCGTAGCCTGCCATGAATTCCCCCGGCACGGCGCGCATCAGGAATTCGTAGAAGCTTACCCCGAAGGCTGCGCTGTTCGGATCATCGGGCGTGGCCACATGGCGGTGATGAACCAGCCGGTGCGCCGATGTGTGATGGCCGTAGAGAAGCGAGACATAGATCCAGCGGCCAAGCTCGAACGGCGCGCGCTCGGTCCGGTGGATCAACTCATGGGCGACCGAATTCGATACCTGCCCGCACCAGAGGCCTGCGCCGATCGCGGTGAAGAGCCAGCCGAAAAACCCGAGCCCCGTGCCGCCCGACAGGCCGTAAAGCACGATGGCCAGGAACGGGAAATGCGCGGCACCAACGGACAGGACCACCCGGTCCGACAGCGGATCGCGCGGCATCTCCGGCTGGGAAAGACCCAGCGAGCGCGCCAGCTGGTCGCCCGCGAAGACAAGGCCGGTCATCCACAGAAAGCCGAGGAAGGCCCAGCCCCCGCCAAGGACCGCGCCGAGCGCGAGAAGGAGCGCAGGCAGGAGAGCCGCCAGCGCGAAGCGCAGCGCGGGATGGGCAAGGACAGACAGGTCCGGGCGCTTGAGGGGCAAGGAAACCTCCGTTTGGCAGCGCTGGCAACGCCATCGCGCCCGCAGTCTTGCCCGAGCGGGGGGCGCGACTCAAGCGGGCTTCGCCACCTCGGGCGCGGCGCGAGGAGCGCCTCGCCACCTGCGCGAAGCCATGCGAAGGGCGCGTCAAGCCATGAATACCCGACGATTTACGCAACGGAAGGTTGTTCGGCCCGGAGTTGCGATCTGCTATGATGCCGACAGCCCGGCGGGAGTGTCCACCGTTCGATTTCGTCCGTTCCCTGGCCGCCGGGTCCATTTTCAGCATCCTTCGGAGAAAAGTCATGAACAGCCCCCTTCTTGCAATGATAGTCGCCATCGCGATCGGTATCGCTGCCGTGGTGGCGGGTGTGCTAACCCCGTTCCCTGCCTTCTACATCTTCGCGGCGATGGCGGTCTTTACCGGCATCGTCGGTTTTGCCGTCAACAACGGGTCGGTCCGGGTGACGGCCCCGCCGCCGACGATCTGGGCGGTCTATACCCGCCTGCCGGTCTGGGCCTGGATCGTCGATGCGGTCCTTCTGATCGGCTTCATCGCGGTCGCGATCCTTCTGCGCCCGTGACCTGAGTGCGGCCCCTCTCGCGGCTGACGACGCGAGGGAACGGTTGCCCGGCGGTGCGGCGCCGGGCATGGTCCCGGTGCACATCTTCCGACCGGGGACCGAATGGATCTTTTCCTGCCTGCTGCCTGCCTTGCCCTCGCGCTCGGTCTCGCGCTGATCTATGGCGCGCGTTTCGCCGTTCTGCCCGTCTCGGGCGTGAAATCGGCGGTCAAGGTTCTGTCGGTGGCGGCGCTTCTGCCCTTCGGCCTTCTCCTCGGCGCTCCGGTGCCGGTCCTCATCGGTCTGGCGCTTGGCGCCTTGGGCGATTTCCTTCTGTCGCGGCCGGGCGAGCGGGCCTTCCTTGCCGGGATGGGCGCCTTCGGGCTTGGTCATCTGGCCTATGCGGCGCAGTTCTGGGGGCAGGGGGCCGGTGCGCCCGTGCCTTTCCTCGCGCTTCCGCTGATCGCCCTGGCGCTCTCGACAGAGGTCTGGCTCGCGCCGAAAACCGGGGCGCTGCGTTGGCCGGTCAGGGCCTATGTGGTCATCATCACGCTGATGGCGCTGGCGGCGCTGAGCCTGCCGCCGGGTTTCGGGGTCACGCTGGCGGGTGCGCTGCTTTTCGTTCTCTCTGACGCGCTTCTGGCGCTTGATCTCTTCGTCCTGCCGCCGGGCGCCCGGATGCGCCCGCTTATCCAGCGCCTGCTCTGGACCGCCTACTGGAGCGGTCAGGCGCTGATTTTGATCGGCCTCCTGCCTGCGCATCCGGCCTGACCCCTTTCCTTGGCCCCTTCAAGCGATTAGGTGGGGGAAGGTCAGAAGGCGGGTGGCTTATGTCATTTTTCAACAAGCTCAAGGACCGGCTGTTCAAAAGCTCGTCGAAACTCGACGAGGGGCTGGAGGCGATCATCGCCGAGGCGCCTGCGGACGCGGCGCCCGAACCCGCCGCCCCGCCAGCGCCCGAACCCGCCCCGGCACCAGCGGCCGCGCCCGCCGCGACGCCTGAACCGGCGGCTCCGCCGCCTGCCGCCGCGACGCCCGTGCCCCGGACGCCAGAGCCCGCCGCCAAACCGCAACCTGCGCCCGCCGCCACCCCTGCCGCAGTCCCGGCCCGCCCGGGCCTGATCGGCCGGATCTTCGGCGGCGCGAAGGCCGAGGCGGAGCCGCGCCGCGAGCTTGACGATGCGATGCTCGAAAGCCTCGAGGAGCTTCTGATCCGCTCCGACATGGGGGTGGAGACGGCAATGCGCGTCACCGCGAACCTTGCCGAAGGCCGGATGGGCAAGCGCCTGTCGGTGAGCGAGATCAAGGATATCCTCGCCGCCGAGGTGACGCGGATCATGACCCCGGTCGCCCGGCCCCTGCCGCTGTATCCGAAGAAGCCGCAGGTTGTCCTGGTGGTGGGCGTGAACGGCTCGGGCAAGACCACGACCATCGGCAAGCTTGCCAGCCAGTTCCGCGCGGCGGGCAAGAAGGTGGTGATCGCTGCGGGCGACACGTTCCGCGCCGCGGCCGTCGAGCAGTTGCAGATCTGGGGCGACCGGGCAGGCGTGCCGGTGATGACGGCGCCCGAAGGATCGGACCCCGCCTCGCTCGCCTTCGACGCGATGACACGGGCCGAGGCCGAGGGCGCCGATCTTCTGATGATTGACACGGCTGGCCGATTGCAGAACCGCCAGGACCTGATGGAGGAACTGGCCAAGATCGTCCGGGTGATCCGCAAGAAAGACCCCTCGGCGCCCCACAACACGCTTCTCGTCCTGGACGCGACGACGGGGCAGAATGCGGTGATGCAGGTCGATATCTTCCGCAAGATCGCCGATGTGTCGGGTCTGGTGATGACCAAGCTCGACGGGACCGCCAAGGGCGGTGTGCTGGTGGCGCTCGCCGACAAGTTCGGCCTGCCGATCCATGCGATCGGGGTGGGCGAGCAGATCGACGACCTCGCCCCTTTCGACCCCGAGGAGTTCGCCCGCGCCCTCGTCGGCGGCGGGGCATGAGGGATTGAGCGACTGGCTGCGCGCGCTGGAAGGCACACCGGCCGGCCATCAGGCGGCGCTGGCGCTCGCGTTGATGGCCGCCGTCCTGCATGCGCTTTTTGGTGCGCTGCAGAAGGGGCGGCATGACCCCTGGGCCTCGCGCGCGGCGATTGATGGCTCCTATGCGCTGATCGCCGCGCCCTTCGCGCTTTTCGTCGTGCCCTGGCCCGAGCCGCATATGTGGCCGATCTTCGCGGGGGCCTTCGTCATTCATGTGGGCTACAAGATCGCGCAGGCGATGACCTATGACCGGGGGGCCTATACGGTCGTCTATCCGGTGGTGCGGGGCACCGGGCCGCTCTTCGCTGTGTTCGGCGCCGGGCTGTTCTTCGGCGAGCATTTCAGCGCGGGCCAATGGCTCGGTGTCGCGGTGCTCATGTCGGGCATCTACGGCCTTGCGCTTTACAACTGGCGCCATCTGGCGGTGGGACGCGAGACGCTCGCGCCCGCGCTCGGTTTCGCGATCCTGACCGGTCTTTTCGTGGCGCTTTACACGACCTACGACGCCTGGGGCATCCGCTCGACCGCCGATCCGTTCACCTTCCTCGCCTGGTTCTTCTTCATCGACGGCTTCTTCATGCCGGTCTATATGAGGCGGAAGCTTCTGGCCATGCGCGGGGCCGAGGCCCGGGCGCTGGCGAGGCGCGGTGTCGTCGGTGCCTTGGTCGCCTTCTTCAGCTTCGGCGCCATCATGATGGCGACGCGGCTCGATCGTGTGGGCGAGGCGGCGGTCCTGCGAGAGACCTCGACGGTCTTTGCCGCGCTGATCGGCTGGCTCGTCTTGGGCGAGCGTGTGGGGGCGGTGCGGGTGGCACTGATGGCGCTGATCGCGGCGGGCGCGGTGATTGTGGAATTCGGACGGTGAGGAACGGAATGGCGGGCAGAAAGATCAATCCATGGCTGAAGCTGGGGCTGGAGTTCGGCCCGATCCTGGCCTTCTTCCTCGCCTTCGGGCGGCTGAAGGACAAGACCTTCACCCTGGGCGGCACCGAATATGGCGGCTTCATCCTCGCCACCGCGCTTTTCGTGCCGCTTCTGGTCGCCACGACGCTGATCCTCTGGCGGCTGACCGGGCGGCTCGCGCCGATGCAGATCGCGACGCTGGTGCTGGTCGTGGTCTTCGGCGGCCTCTCGGTCTGGCTGAACGACGAGCGCTTCTTCAAGATGAAGCCCACGATCATCTATCTCTTGTTTGCGGGCATCCTCGGTTTCGGCCTGATGCGAGGCCGCTCCTACCTCGCGCTCGCGATCGAGGAGGCGATGCCGCTCAAGGAGGAAGGCTGGATGATCCTTACCCGGCGCCTGACGGCCTTCTTCCTTGGCCTCGCGGTCGCCAACGAGGCGATCTGGCGCACGATGTCGGATCAGGCCTGGGTGAATTTCAAGACCTTCGGCCTGCCTGCCGCGCTGTTCCTCTTCTTCATCGCGCAGGGCGGGCTCTTGAAGGCCTACGGCACCGAAGGCCAGCCGGACGAATAGGCGCGCCAGCCGGATTTCGGCACGAAATCCGGCCGGACCCTTTCAAAGGGTCCGGTCCGAAATCTTTGAAAGATTTCGGCCTGCCCCGCCGACCTAGCCCAGATCGGCCAGCGCCGCCTCGGCGGCCAGATGGGCGCGCAGCGACCAGTAGCAATCCTCGCTCGTCGCGGCCCGGCACTGGACGCGCCTGTCACCTGCGGTGACGAACCACAGGTCGCCCCGCGCGGTGACGGGGTAGGTCACGCCGGCGAACTCAACCGATCCCTGAGGTACTTCGGGCGGCAGATCGGCCACACAGGCGGCGAGGGTCGAGGCGAGGCAGGCGGCAAGGGCAGGGCGGCGCATGGATATCTCCCGTTTCCCGCAGTTCAACCCAATTCCGCAGTCGCCGCAAGGCCCGTTGACCAGGGCCCGGCTTTGGGCTAAGCCCTCGCCCGTGGCGATTTGATGACCGGATTGCGGGCCACGTTAAAGAAGCCGCTAAAAGGGTCGGAGGTGTTTCACCCCCGCCGTTCCGGTCGGGGGTTTTTTGTTGCCGGAGGCGGCCATGACAGACTGGAAGACGCGGACGAAACTCATTCATGCGGGCGCGCGCCGCAGCCAGTATGGCGAGATGTCCGAGGCGATTTTCCTCACCCAGGGCTTCGTCTACGACAGCGCAGAAGAGGCGGAGGCGCGCTTCATCGAGGCGGGGCCGGACGAATTCATCTATGCCCGCTACGGCAACCCGACGGTCAGGATGTTCGAGGAACGCATGGCCGCGATCGAGGGGACGGAGGATGCCTTCGCGACCGCCTCGGGCATGGCGGCGGTGAACGGCGCGCTGACAGCGCTGCTGAAGGCGGGCGATCATGTGGTTGCGGCGCGGGCGCTGTTCGGATCCTGCCTGTATGTTCTGGAAGTTCTTGGCCGCTTTGGCGTCGAGGTGACTTTGGTCGACGGCACGAACCTCGACGCATGGCGCGCGGCGGTGCGGCCGGGAACGAAGGCAGTCTTCCTCGAAAGCGTGTCGAACCCGACGCTGGAAGTGATCGACCTGAAATCGGTGGCCGAGATCGCCCATGCGGTGGGTGCGACCGTGATCGTCGACAATGTCTTCGCGACGCCCACCTTCTCGAAGGCGGTATCGCTTGGCGCAGATGTCGTGGTCTATTCCGCGACCAAACATATCGACGGTGGCGGGCGGGCACTCGGCGGCGTCGTCTGCGGCAGCCGTGACTATATCCGCAAAGTGCTGGAGCCCTACCTCAAGCACACCGGCGCGGCCCTCTCGCCCTTCAACGCCTGGGTGATGCTGAAGGGGATGGAGACGCTTGACCTGCGGGTGCGGGCCCAGGCGGCGACGGCGCTGAAGGTGGCGGAGCGGCTGACGGGCCATGCGAAACTCATGCAGGTGATCTACCCCGGCCTGAAGGACCATCCCCACCATGCCATCGCGATGGAGCAGATGGGGGCGGGCGGCACGGTCGTGACGCTGGAACTGCGCGGCGGGCAGGCGGCGGCCTTCCGCTTCCTCAACGCGCTGCAGATCGTGAAGATTTCCAACAATCTCGGCGATGCGAAATCGATCATCACCCATCCGGCGACGACTACGCACCAGAGGCTGCCGGCCGAGCAGAAGGCGCTTCTCGGCATCACGCCGGGGCTGGTGCGCCTGTCGCTGGGGATCGAGGACGGGGACGATATCGTCAGCGACATAGTGCAGGCCCTGCAGCGCGCCTGATCGGCCGCAGAGACGCCGCAAATCCAACAACGCATTGTACGGTTTTGGCCGTACGAGCGCCTTGGCAGCATGGTTCTCCCGCTTCTGCGCTCAACTCTCAGAAGTGGTTCCCTGATGCACAAGTTTTCGACGCTCGCCTATGTTGCCGTTGCTGCTCTCCTGCCGGTCTCTGCCTCGGCCGATCAGAGCGTGCGGGTCCTGCCCTTGCCACATCCGATTTCGGTCCCCGCGCCCGCGTCCGGGAAACTTGGCACGCCACTCGCGCATCCAGTTTCGGTGCCGCGCGTCCGCGCTGTGACCCTTCCGCTCGCACACCCGGTTTCGAAGCCCTACGCCCTGCCGTCCGCGTCGGTGGTCCTGCCCCTGCCGCATCCCGTCTCGCGCCCGGCCGTGCCCGCCCTGGAAATGGCGAGCGAATAGGGTCGCGCGTAGTTCAAGGACCGGTTTCCGTCAGTCGCCGATACGCGCTCGCGCCGCGGCCACGCGGCGCGAGTGATCCTTGAAGGTCCCGGGGCACGGCAAGGTCGCTTTCGCAGCGGCGCAGTTCGCGATAGACTATGTCATCCGCAGCCGCGATCGTGTAGAAAGCGGGCTCCACGCCCTTGGGGGGTCTGATGAACTTCATAGGCGAGATCGACCGCGAACCGAACCGCGCCGAGGCGGAAGAGGCGCTTGAGGTCCTGCGGGCCTGGGCGGCAAAGGCCGACCCGACCGAGGTGGCAAGGCTCGACCCCGCCATCGCGCGGCTTCTGCCCGGGCGCGAGGTCGGGAATTATCCCGATCTGTCGCGGACTTACCCCGAGGAGTTCCGCCCAGACGCCGCCTATCGCGGCTCGATGCCCGACCTGCAGAACGGACCGTCGAGCCTGATCGTGGGCGCCAAGGCGCCGATCCAGCATGTGGGCATCTCGAACTTCCGGCTGCCGATCCGCTACCATACCCGCGACGGCGCGGACCTGACCTTGGAAACCTCGGTCACCGGAACGGTTTCCCTGACGGAGGAGCGCAAGGGCATCAACATGAGCCGCATCATGCGGTCCTTCTATGCGCATGCGGAACGGACGTTCTCTTTCGACGTGATGGCCAAGGCGCTGGACGATTACAAGGCCGACCATGACAGTCTGGATGCCCGCCTGCAGATGCGTTTTTCCTTCCCCGCCCGGGTCGAAAGCCTGCGCTCGGGTCTGATGGGCTGGCAATATTACGACATCGCGCTGGAACTGGCCGAGACGGCGGGGGTGCGGAAACGGATCATCCATCTGGATTACGTCTATTCCTCGACCTGCCCCTGTTCGCTGGAGCTTTCCGAACATGCCCGCCAGGCGCGCGGGCAACTGGCGACGCCGCATTCGCAACGCTCGATCGCGCGGATTTCCGCTGTGGAATCAGGGGGAAAGCGGCTCTGGTACGAGGATCTGATCGAGATCGCCCGCGCCGCCGTGCCGACCGAGACGCAGGTGATGGTCAAGCGCGAGGATGAACAGGCCTTCGCCGAACTGAATGCCGCGCACCCGATCTTCGTCGAGGATGCGGCCCGGTCGTTCGCCGAACGGCTGCTGGCCGAACCGCGTGTCGGAGACTTCCGCATCGTCGCCGTCCATCAGGAAAGCCTGCACAGCCACGATGCCGTGTCGGTGCTGACCGAGGGGCCGACCTTCGCCTCCGAAAGCTTGGAGCCCCGCCTCTTCGCTAGCCTCCACCGCAGCGCCTGAGGGCGGCGGAACGGGTGCAGCCTGCGTATGGCAGGAGGTATGTCTGGACGTATGGTAAGGAAGAGCGTCGGGTAATGCAGGCCGACCCCGCCCCGGCCCCGAGCCGGGGCCTCTCTCTGGATGCGCATTGCGGTTTGACGCGGAGGCCCCGGCTCGGGGCCGGGGCGGGCGGGTCCGGTGACGGCGCTCCGGCGCGCTCACTCCCGCCCGCGCTGGATGATGCCGGTGATCGCGGCGGCGCCGAGGGCGGTGACGATCCAGCCAGCGGCCTGAAACACCCACCGGCCCCACCAGAGCCCCCAGCCCCACCAGCCCCGATCCTTCGACGGCGCCCAGGCCTCGGTCTGGCCAAGGTTGAGGATCGGCACCACGAGGTCGAGCCCATAGCCGACGGAGTTGAACGAGTCCCAGTCCATCCCGAGGGCGGGGTCGTTCGCCCATGTCGCGGCCGGGTTCGGATCGCAGCCCGCGAAAGCCTCGGGCAGGGGCGTCCTGGCTTCGGTCGGGCGTTCTTCCCCCAGCACGCATGGCGCACCCGCCCGGCAGGCGGCGATCAGGCGCTGTTCCGCCTCGGTCAGCGCGTCGGCGCCGGTCAGCGCCTCATACTCGGCGATGGTGCGTGGTGTCATGTCAGCCCCGTTCGCCTCACGGTGGAGCGGGCGGGGGGTTTTGGCAAGGGGGTGATCGGGGGAAGCCGGGGGCTTTCGCCGTGGCCCCCGCGCGCCTATCTTGGAGGAAACGGAAGGATGGCATGATCGGCGGGATCGGGCAGGCGGTGCGGGGCCTTGTGGGGGCGGAGGAGGTCTTGCGCCTTGGCGTCACCGGCCTGTCGCGCGCGGGCAAGACGGTGTTCATCACCGCGCTTGTCGCGAACCTGCTGGACCGGGCGCGGATGGGGGGCCTTCGGGCCGAGGCGGCGGGGCGCATACGGGCGGTCTATCTGCAGCCGCAGCCTGACGATACCGTGCCGCGCTTCGATTACGAGGCGCATCTGGCGGCCTTGACCGGGACGGCCCCGCACTGGCCCGAAAGCACGCGGGCGGTGAGCGAACTCAGGCTCTCGTTCCGGCTGCAGGGGCGGGGGCTGGCGGGGGCAGTCATGGGCGAGCGGATCCTGCATCTCGACATCGTCGATTATCCGGGCGAGTGGCTTCTGGACCTGATGCTGATGGACCAGAACTATGAGGACTGGTCGCGCGGGGCGCTGGCAAAGCTTGCGGCGCGGGCCGAGGAGATGGCGGAGGCGCGCGTCTGTCTGGAGGCGCTGGTGGCGGCGGATGCGGGGGCCCGGCTCGACGAGGGGGAGGCCACGCGGCTGGCGGGGCTCTTCACGGAATATCTGAAGGCGGCGCGGGCGGCAGGCTATGCCGATTGCACGCCCGGGCGGTTCCTGTTGCCCGGCGATCTGGCGGGGTCGCCTGCGCTGACCTTCGCGCCGTTGCGGCTTGATCTGGCGCCGGGGCGGGGCTCGGTCGGGCGTGAGTTCGCGCGGCGGTTCGAGGCCTACAAGACCAAGGTGGTGACGCCCTTCTTCCGCGACCATTTCGCGAGGATCGACCGGCAGGTGGTGCTGGCCGATCTTCTGGCGGCGCTGGATGCGGGTCCGCGCGCGGTCGAAGACCTGCGCACCACGATGGCCGCAGTGCTGGCGGCCTTCCGGCCGGGGCGGCGGGGATGGCTTGCTGCCCTCCTGGGGCAGCGGCGGGTGGAGCGGATATTGTTTGCCGCGACCAAGGCCGATCATCTGCACTCAAGCCAGCATGCGCGGCTGGCGGCGATCTTGGCGGGCCTGATGCGGGCGGCGAAGGAGCGGGCGGATTTCGCGGGGGCGGGTACCGCGGCGATGGCGATAGCGGCGCTGAGGGTAACGGCGGAGGATATGGTGCGGTCGGGCGGGCGCGAGGTGGCCTGCGTGAAGGGGCGGCTGGAGGACGGGCGGGTTGCGGCCTTTCATGCGGGCGACCTGCCGGACAATCCGGCCGAGATACTGACGCCCGCGCGCGAGGCGGCGGCGGGCTGGCTTGACGGCGATTATCAGGCGATGCGCTTCCTGCCCGCGCCGGGCGGCGGGGCGGGGCGGGGCCTGCCGCACATCAGGCTCGACCGGGCGGTGGATTTCCTGATCGGAGACAGGCTGTGAAGGGCGAGACCGGAACCGGGAGGCGGGGGCCGCTGCTCGTGGAGCTTGATCCGGCCGAGATGCCGGTCGTCGCCGATCTGGCGCCTTTGGCAGAACCTGCTGACGTTGCCATCCCCGCCCCGGCGCGGCGAGGATGGCGGCTCGGTGCCTGGTTGGTCGGGACGGCCGGGTCGCTTCTGCTGTTCCTTCTGACACTGGCGCTCTGGTCCTATGTGGAGAGCTTGTTTGTCAGCTATCCGCTTCTGGGATCGGTGGCGGTGGTGCTGGCCGGACTTCTCGCGCTGCTCAGCCTGCTCTTCGTGGCGCGCGAGCTTCTGGCGCTGATGCGGCTGAGGCGGCTCGACGGGCTGAGGGAGCGTGCCCGGGCGGCGGTCGGGCCGGGCGATCTTGGCGCCGCACGGGCCGTGCAGGCAGAGGTCGTCGCGCTCTACCGGGGACGGGCGGAGCTTGCCTGGGTCGCGGCGCGCCATGGCGAGCGGAGCCATGACCTGGCCGAGGCCGGGGCGGTGCTGGCGCTGGTCGAGGAAGATTACCTCGGGCCCCTAGACCAGCTGGCGCGGCGCGAGATCGAGGCGGCGGCGCGGCAGGTGGCGGCGGCGACGGCCATCGTGCCCTTGGCGCTGGCCGATGTGGCGGTGGCGCTGATCGCCAATACGCGGATGGTGCGGCGGATCGCGGCGATCTATGGCGGCCGCTCGGGCGCTTTCGGCAGCTGGCGGCTGATGCGGCGGGTGGCGGTGCATCTGGTGGCGACCGGCGCGGTCGCGGTGGGTGATGACCTGATCCATTCGGTGGCGGGCGGCGGGCTTTTGTCGAAACTCTCGCGCCGCTTCGGCGAAGGGGTGATCAACGGCGCCCTGACCGCGCGGGTGGGTGTCGCCGCGATGGAGGTCTGCCGGCCACTTCCCTTCGCCGCCCTGCCGCGCCCGAAGGTGACGAACCTTCTGACGCGCGGTCTCGCCGGACTATTCGGGCGCCGCGGCGAGGCGGCGGCCCCGGATTTCGACACGAAATCCGGTCGGAGCCTTTGAAAGGCTCCGGTCCGAAATCTTTGAAAGATTTCGGCCGCCGGGCCGCAAGGCCGATACCCGGACCGGGGCGGGAATAGCTGACTTGTGAGCGGGGCGCCGCCCGCCTAATCTCCGCCGAAAACCGGGCCCGAGGACGCGGCCGGATGCGGGGATGGTGCGAATGCAATTTCTGGCGGTACTGGCGGCGCTTGCCGTGCTTGCGATCCCGGTGACGGTGGTCGTCCTGGTCTTCAAGGTCGCCGCGCTCTCTCGGCGCCTGACCGATCTTGAGCGGCGCCATGTCGACCTTGCCGGTCGGTCCATACCGGCGGCGGTGATGCCTCGGGTCGGGTCGGACCGGGCGGATGACCCTGCTGTGGCCGGACCGCCTGCCGCACCGCATGCCACACCGGTTGCCGATCAGCCGGACGCGGCCGACCCGGGCACGGAGCCCGCCGATCCCTGGTCGGGCGCACCTGCGGCCGCTGCAGCCGCCGCGCCCCCTGACGTGACATCCGTGCCAAACGCCGACCGGCCGGTCGTCGTCTCGCGTGAACGCGCTTCGGCGCTCGGCGACTGGCTGAAGGCCAACTGGGTCTATGCGATCTCTGCCCTGTCGCTGGCCTTCGCCGGTGTCTTCTTCGTGCAATATGGTGTGGAGAACGGCCTTCTGCCGCCGCCCGCCCGGGTCGCCATGGCGCTTCTCTTCGGGCTGGCGCTGATTGCGGCGGGTGAATTCATCCGCCGCCGGTCGGGCGACGGGGTGAAATCCGCCACTGCCTATCTGCCCTCGACCTTCGCGGGCGCGGGGATTGTCTCGATGTTCGCGGGCGTGCTGGCGGCGCGCCAGCTTTACGACCTGATCGGCACCGGTACCGCTTTCGGCGGGCTGGCGGCGGTTTCGGTGCTGGCGCTCGTCATCGGCTGGTATTACGGGCCCTTCCTTGCCGCCGTCGGCCTGATCGGCGCGGGCATCGCGCCCTTCGCTGTCGGCGGGTCGAGCGAAACGATCGATCCGCTTTATGCCTATTTCTGCCTGATTGCCGCTCTCGGCCTCGGCATCGATGCCGCCCGGCGCTGGGCCTGGGTCTCGGTTCTGGCGCTGGCGGTCGGTTATGGCGGGCTCTTGCTTGTCTTCGACGGCGGCGGAGAGGAGGGCTACGCGGCACTGGCGCTTACGGCACTCGCTATACTTGCGGTCCTTGTGCCCTGCCTCCGGTCTGCGCCGGATCACGACGGTCCGACGGTGTTGGAGGCGGTTCTGCGGCGCGGCGCCGGTGGCTGGCCTATCTTCCCGACCCGTCTGGCAGCGGGAGCGGTGGCGCTTTCGGTCACCGGATTGGTTATGGTATGGGGAGGTGGCGAGGCAGGCAGCCCACTGGCCCTGCTCTGCCTCACGGGTCTTGCGTGCCTCCTGACTCTCTGGTCCGCCCGCGCCCGTGCCCTGTCCGACCTCGCCCTGATACCGGCGGTTGGCTTCCTTGCCCGTCTGGCACTCGAGGGCGCTGCCAACGGGCCGATGGCGCGGTCCTATGCGGACAAGGCCGCCGATCTGCGCCTGCCCGAGGTCGCGGCGCCGCAGACCGCGGCGCTGCTGCTCGGGCTTGGCGTGGTGATGAGCCTGATCGCCGCCTGGCGCAGCGGTCGGGGCGAAGCGGGCGATCACTGGCGCGCGCCCTGGGGCGCGGCGGCGGCGCTGGTCGCGCCGATTGCGGCGGCGGTGCTGGAGTTCTTCTGGGCGCCGTCTTCGATCCTCGGGCCATACCCTTGGGCCCTGCATGTCATAGCGCTTGCCGCGCTCATGGCCTTCCTCGCCAGTCGCTTCGCGGCGGCAGACGGCGAGGACCGGCGCCGGGCCGCCTACGCGACCCTCTCGACGCTCGCGCTCATCGCGCTGGCCTTCGGCCTCGTCCTGACCAAGGCGGCGCTGACCCTGGCGCTGGCCGCGCTCATCCCGGTCGCGGCACTGCTCGACCGTCGCTTCCGCCTGCCGGAGATGGGCTGGTTCATCCAGGCGGCGGTGATGGCGCTGTCCTACCGGCTGGTGATCGATCCGGGGCTCGACTGGGCGGTGGACGCCGCAGGCCTGATCGACGCGATCCTCGCCTATGGCGGCGCATCGGCGGCGATGCTGGGTACATTGCGGCTGATCCTGCCGGGCGAGCGGCGCAATGCGCGGGTCTTCCTCGAATCCGGCGGGGCGGCGGCGCTGGCTTTGTTCTTCAACGTCATGGTGCTGCGGCAGTTCGACGGGCGGGGCGCGGTTTTCAGCCACTGGGCGCTTTCCCTCTATGCGATGCCATGGCTGGTGCTGGCGCTGGTGCAGCTCTACCGGCTGCAGCTCGGCGGCGCGCTGCGCTGGCTGCGCTGGGCGATCGCGTCGGTCGCGGGCCTCCTGGCGCTCGGCGGGCTTGGCCTGTCGGCGCTGCCTGCGAACCCGCTTGCCGGGCTTCTTGGCAGCGACGGCTGGGTGCGCGGCCCGGTCATCTTCGACAGCCTGATGGTCGCCTACCTGATCCCCGGTCTCATGCTGACCATCGCCGCGCGGCGCCTCGGTCATCTGCCGCGCTGGCTGTCTCTGCCGATGCAGGGCCTTGGTATCGCGCTTGCGGCGCTCTACGCAGGGCTCGAGATCCGGCGGCTCTGGCGCGGCACGGACCTGTCGGTCCATGGCGTCACCCAGGCCGAGCTTTACAGCTACACCGTCGCGCTGATGGCGCTCGGTGCCGCGCTCCTTTATCAGGCGATCGCCCGCCGCTCGGGCAGCCTCAGGCGGATCGCCATGGCGGTGATCGCGCTTACCATCGCCAAGGTCTTCCTGATCGACGCCTCGGGCCTGTCCGGGCTTACCCGCGTCTTCTCCTTCCTCGCCCTCGGCCTCGCGCTCGCGGGCCTCGCCTGGCTGAACCGCTGGGCGGCGGAGCGGCAGGGCGACGCTTCAACCGAGACAAGCTCCGGCTGATCTTCACTTTCTGTCGGAAAATACTCCGGGAGGGTCCGGGAGGGCAGAGCCCTCCCGGCGGGTCGGCCCGCCGTAGGCGGGACGAACTCTACCTGAGTTTCGGTACACCATCCGCGAAGGCCGCGCCCTCGGTCACGCCATAACGCAGGCCCGCGCCGATGCGGTGCGCGAGCGCTGACCATCGGGCGGCGGTCTCGGGCGCGAGGTTGCGCGCCAGCACGCTGTCGAAGAGCCCGAGCCAGACCGGGAACATGCCGGGCCGGACATTGCCCGCGGCGCGGTGCGCCTCCATCGGGTTGCCGTCGTAGGAGCGCTCATAGAGGATCGCGTTGCGCCAGAAGCGGGCGATCTTTTCCTCGTGGGCGGGCCAGTCGGTGACATGGGCCGCGAAGACCGGGCCGAGGCCGGGATGGACCCGGATCGCGGTGTAGAAATCGGCGACGACGCGGTCGATCTCCTCGGGGGTCACCGGGAAGCGGGGGGGTGGTGGCGGCATGGGAGCTCCTTTCGCGCCGCATTCTTTCCGCCGGCGCGGAAAGTGCAATGCGGCTCTTCGCCGCCCGGCCTGGATCAGGATGGGTTCGCCCTGCCGCTGAAACCGGCTGGCGAGTGCATTCCGGTGCCGCCGCACGCCCGCACTGGACCAGCGGAAGGCGACCGCCTATAAGGCGGCCATGCAGATGAAGGCCGCGCAGATACGTCGAATTAGCGGCCCGGCGCGCTGATCCCTCAGCCGCCGGGATTGCCCGTTTGCTTAAGGGGCGCCCCCGCCCCTTCCTGACCGACTTCCGAAGGAACGCCCCGACATGTGCGCCGACACGCCCGAAAAGACTGCACCCGACTATCGCGACACCGTCTTTCTGCCGGAAACCGACTTTCCGATGCGCGCGGGCCTGCCGCAGCGTGAGCCCGACTGGCTGGCGCGCTGGGAACGGATCGGCGTCTATGACCGGCTGCGGGAAAAGACCGGCCCGGATGGCAAGAAGCGGGCGCCCTTCACCCTGCATGACGGCCCTCCTTATGCGAACGGTCACCTGCATATCGGGCACGCGCTGAACAAGGTCCTGAAGGATATGGTAGTGCGCAGCCAGCAGATGATGGGCCGCGATGCCCGCTACGTGCCGGGCTGGGACTGCCACGGCCTGCCGATCGAATGGAAGATCGAGGAACAGTACCGCGCCAAGGGCCTGAACAAGGACGATGTCGATACGGTCGCCTTCCGTCAGGAATGCCGCAAGTTCGCCGAAGGCTGGATCGACGTGCAGCGCGAGGAGTTCAAGCGCCTCGGCGTCACCGGCAACTGGGCCGACCCCTACCTGACGATGAACTACCATGCCGAGGCGGTGATCGCCGAGGAATTCATGGCCTTCCTGATGAACGGCTCGCTCTATCAGGGATCAAAACCGGTGATGTGGTCGCCGGTCGAGAAGACCGCTTTGGCCGAGGCCGAGGTCGAATATCACGACCATACGAGCCACACGATCTGGGTGCGGTTCAACGTCAGCGCACCCCGCCCCGGCCCCCGAGCCGGGGCCTCCGCCACAGAGGTCCCGGGTCAAGCCCGGGACGGGGACGCGCTTGAGGGCGCGTCGGTGGTGATCTGGACCACGACGCCCTGGACCATCCCGCAAAACCGTGCAGTCGCCTTCAACCCCGCGATCGCCTACGGTCTTTATGAGGTGTCCGCGGTCGGCGAAAACGCGAGCGCGAAGGTGGGTGAAACGATCCTCGTGGCCGACAAGCTGGCCGAGGCGATCTTTGCCGCCGCGCGGGTCGAGAGTTTCCGCAAGCTGCGTGCCGTTCCGGGCGAGGAACTGGCGACGCTGACCCTGTCGCACCCCTTCCGGGGTGTCGAGGGCGCGCACGGCGAATGGGACTACGACGTCCCCCTCCTCCCCGGCGATCACGTCACCGACGACGCAGGCACGGGATTTGTCCACACCGCCCCTTCTCACGGCGACGACGACTATCAGCTGGGCCTGAAGCACGGCCTGCCGATGACCTACAATGTCGAACCGGACGGCAGCTACCGCGCCGACCTGCCGCTCTTTGGCGGGCAGGCGATCATCGGAGCCGACGGCAAGGAAGGCCCGGCGAACGTCTCGGTGATCAAGCAACTCGCCTATGCGGGCGCCTTGTTCGCCAAGGGCAAGATCAAGCATTCCTACCCGCATTCCTGGCGGTCGAAGGCGCCGCTCATCTACCGCAACACGCCGCAATGGTTCGTGGCGATCGACAAAAGCCTTGACGATGGCCTGTCGACCTATGGCGACACGATCCGCAAGCGCGCGCTGAATTCGATCAACCAGCTTGTCGAATGGACGCCGGTGACGGGCCGCAACCGCCTCTATTCGATGATCGAGGCGCGGCCCGACTGGGTGCTCTCGCGCCAGCGCGCCTGGGGCGTGCCCTTGACCTGTTTCACGAAAAAGGGGGCAAAGCCCACCGATCCCGACTTCCTTCTGCGCAATGCCGAGGTCAATGCCCGCATCAAGGCGGCGTTCGAGGCCGAGGGGGCTGATGTCTGGTATGTGCAAGGATTCAAGGAGAAGGTCCTGTCCGGTCTGGTCGATCCGTCGGATTATGAACAGGTCTTCGATATCCTCGACGTCTGGTTCGACAGTGGCTCGACCCATGCGTTCGTGCTGCGCGACCGGCCCGATGGCACGGTGGATGGCCTCGCCGACCTCTACCTCGAAGGCACCGACCAGCACCGGGGATGGTTCCATTCCTCGATGCTGCAGGCCTGCGGCACCAAGGGGCGCGCGCCCTATCGGGGTGTGCTGACCCACGGCTTCACGCTCGACGAGAAGGGCATGAAGATGTCGAAATCGCTGGGCAATACCGTCGCACCCCAGCAGGTGATCGACGAATATGGCGCCGATATCCTGCGGCTCTGGGTGGCGCAGTCGGACTATACGGTCGACCTGAGGATCGGGAAGGAGATCCTGAAAGGCACCGCCGACAGCTACCGCCGTCTGCGCAATACACTGCGCTTCATCCTTGGCAACCTCGCGGGCTTCACCGAGGCAGAGCGGGTCGCGCCGGAGGAGATGCCGGAGCTGGAAGCTTGGGTGTTGCACCGGTTGGCGGAACTGGATCACGTGGTCCGCACCGGCTATGCGAAATACGATTTCCAGGGCGTGTTCCAGACGCTCTTCACCTTCTGCACGGTGGACCTCAGCGCCATCTATTTCGACATCCGCAAGGATGCGCTGTACTGCGACGCGCCGGACAGTGCGCGCCGCCGGGCGGCGCGGACGGTGCTGGACATCCTGTTCCATCGCCTGACCACCTGGCTGGCGCCGATCCTCGTCTTCACGATGGAGGAGGTCTGGCTCTGCCGTTTCCCGGGCGAGGGCTCATCGGTCCATCTGACCGACATGCCCGAGACGCCCGCCGACTGGCTGGACGAGCCCTTGGCGCAGAAATGGGAGGCGATCCGCAAGGTGCGCCGGGTGGTGACGGCGGCCCTGGAGGTGCAGCGGACGGCCAAGGTCATCGGCGCCTCGCTGGAGGCGGCACCCGTGGTGCATGTCGAGGATCAGGCGACGCTGAAAGCGCTGAAATCGGTCGATTTCGCCGAATTGTGCATCACCTCGGCGATCCAGCTGACCGCCGACCCCGCGCCGGAAGAAGCCTTCCGCCTGTCCGAAGTGCCGGGGGTGGGCGTGGTCTTCGAACTGGCCGACGGCGAGAAATGCCAGCGCTGCTGGCGCATCCTGCCGGACGTGGGCAGCCATGCCCATGAGGGTACGTGTCAGCGTTGCAACGATGCGCTTGGCTAGGCCGCTCATCGGCCCTTGCAGGCCTCTTCGCCGGGGCGCCCGATGAGCGCATGCGAGGGCGCGAAGAGGGTCCGGGTGGCTTCGCCTTTCGGGCCCTTGGTGCTGACCGATGAGGGCGGCCTCATCACTCGCCTGTCCTGGGGCGGCGAGGGGGACGACGAGACGCCGCTTCTTCTGGAAGCGGCGGCGCAGTTGGCCGACTATTTCGCCGGGCGGCGGCGGGTGTTCGATCTGCCGCTTGCCTTCCTGCCGGGCCTGAATGGCGCGGTGCAGCGCGCCATGTGCGCGATTCCGATGGGCGAGGTGCGGACCTATGGCGATCTGTCCAAGGCTCTCGGCGCGCCCGCTCAGGCGATCGGGCAGGCCTGCGGGTCAAATCCGATACCGATCCTCATCCCCTGCCACCGGATCCTGTCGGCCACCGGGCTGGGCGGCTTCTCGGCGCCCGGCGGCGTGGAGACCAAGGTGGCGCTATTGAAGCACGAGGGCGCGGCTTCGCTGCTGATCTGACCCTTGCTGCCGGTCGGGGCGGCTGATAGCCGTTTCGGGAAAGCACGGGGGAGCCGCGATTGAGCCTTGTCATCCTTCTCGCCGTTCTGGGCGCGGCTTTCCTGCATGCGCTGTGGAACGGGCTTGTGCGAGGCGGTGCGAGCCGGGTCCATGTGATGATGGTGCTCTCTGCGGTGCAGGGGGTGATCGGCCTGGTCCTCGGGCTTTTCGAGCCCTTTCCGGGGGCGGAGGTCTGGCCGTGGATCGCCGCCTCGGCGCTGGTTCATACCGCCTACAAGACCTTCCTGACCTTTGCCTATGAGCATGGCGACCTTTCCCGTGTCTATCCGCTGGCGCGGGGTACGGCGCCGCTGATCGTGCTGGTGGTGGGGGCGATTTTCGGGACAGACCATCTGGTCCTTGCCGAGGTTCTGGGGATCGCGGTTCTGGGCTTGGGGATATTCCTTCTGGCGACAGGGGTCTTCACCTCGGGAGAATCCGTGCGGCTTCTGCCCTATGCGATGGGCGCGGCCGTGGCGACGGCGAGCTATACGCTGATCGACGGGCAGGGGGCGCGGATCGGCGGCGATGCGGCGGCCTATGTGGCCTGGATGTTTGCCGCCGACGGGGTGCTGTTTGCCGCAGTGATGACGCTGATGCGCGGACGCGCAGCCTGGCCCGCGCGGTCACGGGTCTGGGGGGCGGGGTCGGCGGCGGCGGTGGCCTCCTACGCCTCTTACGCGATCGTGGTCTGGGCGATGACCGAGGCGCCGATCGCGCTGGTGGCGGCGATCCGCGAAACCTCGATCGTCTTCGGGGTGGTGATCGGCTGGCTCATCTTCCGCGAGCGTATGACCTGGGTGAAGGGGTTCTCGGCGCTGATGATCGCCGCCGGAGTGGCGATCACGCGGCTTTGAGGGAGGCGCCGGATTTCGAAACGAAATCCGGTCCGAAATCTTTCAAAGATTTCGGTGCCGGTCAGGCGCTTGCGGTGCGCTCGGGGATCAGCTGCTGGGCGATGCCCGCAAGCAGGAGATAGGCCGAGCTGACCATCAGCCCGAGATGGGCGAGCGAGATCGGCCCGAACTCGACCCAGGCCGACCAGCCCGCGCAGGCGACCCAGAGAAGCGCCATGGGCAGCGTGATCCAGCGCCAGCGATCGGTGCGGACCGGGTGGACGAACTTGAAATTGGTGAACTGGGTCACGGCGAGCGCGAGGATGATCGCAAGCGTCACGTAGAAATTCGGCTCCAGCGCGAAGATGACGAGGATCACCATGTTCCAGCAGGAGGGGAAGCCCGCAAAGGAATAGTCCGTCGTTTTCATGCGGGTATCGACGAAGTAGAGCGCGCTCGAATAGGTGATGACGATGATCGCGCACCAGCCGGTCCAGCCGTTCATCAGCCCGGATTCGAAAAGCGCATAGGCCGGGATGAAGACATAGGTCAGATAGTCGATGATCAGGTCGAGCAGCACCCCGTCATAGGTCGGCCAATTGGTCTTGACGTGATAGGCACGGGCCAGGGGGCCGTCGATCCCGTCGACGATGAGCGCGATGACCAGCCAGACCCACATCAGCGCCCATTTGTGCTCGGCCGCGGCGAGCATGGCCATCATGGCAAGGACGGCGCCGGTGGCGGTGAGGAGATGGACGCAGAGGGCTTTGATACGCGGTGTCATGGGGTCTTTCTGGCGCAAATTGGCAGGGCTGGCAACCTGCGGCTTCCCGGCCTTGACAACCTGTCAGGCCCGGGGGTGGGCGGCGGCATAGACCTCCATCAGGCGGGCGGTATCGACGGCTGTATAGGCCTGGGTCGTTGACAGGGACGCATGGCCCAGAAGTTCCTGGATGGTGCGCAGGTCGCCGCCTGCGGCGAGGAGATGGGTCGCGAAGGAGTGGCGCATTGCGTGGGGCGTTGCCGAGGCGGGAAGGCCGAGCGAGCTGCGCGCCTGTTCCATTGCTTTCGCGATAAGGCGGGGGTTCAAGGCGCCGCCGCGTGCGCCAAGGAAGAGCGGGCCATGCGGGACAGAGGCGAGCGGGAAGGGGCAGAGGCGGACGTAATCGGCGACGGCAGCGCGGGCGGCGGGAATGACCGGCACCAGCCGCTCCTTGCCGCCCTTGCCGCGGATGCGCAGCACTTCGCCCAACGGATGGTCAGCGGCGGTGAGCGAGAGCGCCTCGGAAATCCGCAGGCCGCAGCCGTAGAGGAGCGTCACAACCGCCACGTCGCGGGCGGCCTGCCAGTCGTTGCGGGCCTGCACATCGACGGTGGCGATCATGTCCTGCGCGGCCTCGGGCGTCAGCGGGCGGGGAAGCTTGCGGCGGTATTTAGGGCCGCGCTGGGCCAGAATCGCGGTCGCCTCGCCGCCTTCGCGGTCGGTCAGCCAGCGGATGAAGCCCTTGACCGAGGAGAGCCTGCGCGCCAGCGACCGGGCGCCGAGGCCGCGGTTGCGCTCGTGCGCCATGAAGGCGCGCATGTCCGACGGCGTGGCGGCGGCGAGCGCCGTGGCGGTCGGCGCGCCGCCGAGATGGGGGGCCATGAAGGCGGCCCAGGCCAGAACGTCGGCGCGGTAGGCGTTCACGGTGTTTGCCGAGGCGCCGCCGAGGGCGGAGAGGTGATCGCACCAGCGCGAGATGCTGTCACGGACGCCGGCGGTCAGAAGCGGTTCCACCCGCCCGACCTCAGGCCAGCCAGCGGCGCATCGCCCGTTCGAAGGCCCCGGCGAAGAAGGTGAGAAGATCGGTGCCCTGGCTTGAGCGGAACTGGTGCGGATCGGCGGCGCCGAGCGCCAGCATGCCGGGTAGCCGCCCGGACCCGAGGTCGAGCCGCATGACCGCTTCCGAGCCGATCCTCGGTTCGGACGCGCCATAGACCGTCTGCCGGTCGGCGGCGGACTGCCTGAGCACCACGTCGCGCGGCGCCCCGGTGCGCCCGTCGCTCATGTAGCGTTCGACGAAGCCCGGCGGCGCCACGCTCAGCACGTCGGAAAAGCGCTGGACTGCCACTTCCTCCTGCCCGTCGATCTCGGTTTCGAGGACGAGCCGCACGGCCTCGATCCGCAGGATCTGGCGGACGTCCGAGACAAGCACCTTGAGGAAATCCTCGAAATCGACCGGGTCGAGCAGCCTGAGCACGGCGCGCTGGATCTGGTTGGTGCCCGCGAGGTTTTCATAGGCCGCGGCGATGACCGAGCGGTGGGTATCCTCCAGACGGTCGAGGCGCTGTTCCAGCCGCTCCATCGCGATGCCGCGCAGGTCGACGATGTTCGAGCCCATCGCGCGTTCGTTCGCGGCGATGAGCGCGCGCATCAGGTCGCGGTCTTCCAGAATCACTTCCGGGCTGGCGATCAGGCGGTCGCGCAGATCGGGGCCAAGCGGTGCGGCGTCGGACAGTTTCGGTTCGGACATCTTCGCCCCGGACTTGTTACTTTCGGGCAGGATACACGAAGTCAGAGGATTTTCTGCCCGGTTTTTGCCCAGTCCTTCAGGAAAATCTCAAGCCCCTTGTCGGTCAGCACATGTTGGGCCATCGCCTTGATGACGGCGGGGGGCGCGGTGATGACGTCGGCGCCGATCTTGGCGCAGTCGACGATATGGTTGACCGAGCGGATCGAGGCGGCGAGGATCTGGGTCTTGAAATCGTAATTGTCGTAGATGATGCGGATATCCTCGATGAGGTTCACGCCTTCGAGATGGATATCGTCAAGCCGCCCGATGAAGGGCGAGATGAAGCTGGCGCCTGCTTTCGCGGCAAGGATCGCCTGGGCGGGCGAGAAGCAGAGCGTGACATTGACCATATGGCCTTCGGAAGCGAAGGCCTTGCAGGCGGTGAGGCCGTCCCAGGTGAGCGGAACCTTGATCGCGATGTTCGGGGCGATCTTGGCAAGCTTCATCCCTTCGGCGATCATGGCCTTGGCCTCTGTCGCCACAACCTCAGCCGAAACGGGGCCGGAAACCATGTCACAGATTTCCTTGGTGACTTCGATGATGTCACGCCCCGCCTTGAGGATCAGCGAGGGGTTGGTCGTCACGCCATCGACCATGCCGAGGTCGTTCAGTTCCTTGATGGCGGCGACATCGGCGGTATCGACGAAGAATTTCATGGCGCGCTCCGGGGCTTCTGGAATGGGTCGGCGTTCTTCTAGCGCATGCCGCGCGCGGCTGAAACCCGGGAAAGGCCGCGCGCGTGGCTGAGGCACAGTTTTTCGTCGAGGGCGATCTGGTGGCGGTGCTGACGACCGAGCCCCTGGGTCGGGCGCTGGATTACAAGGCGCCGGAGGGCGGCTGTTTCGCGGGCGCCTTCGTCGAGGTGCCGCTCGGGCCGCGCCGGGTTTTGGGGGTGGTCTGGGGGCCGGGGGAGGGGGGCTTCGATCCGGCGAAGATCAGATCGGTGACGCGGGTACTGGATGCGGCGCCGATGGGGGAGGCGATGCGGGCCTTTCTGATGCGGGCGGCGGATTACACGCTGACACCTATGCCCGCGATGCTGCGGCTTGCGACGCGGGCGCCGGGGCTGGCCGATCCGCCGGGGCCGCGCAAGGTCTATCGCAGGGGCTGGCAGGAGCCAGACCGGATGACCGCTGCAAGGGCGCGTGTGCTGGAGGTGCTGGAGGCCTATGGCGGGGCGGCCTTTACCCTGTCGGAACTGGCTGGGCTGGCCGGGGTCACCACGGGTGTGGTGAAGGGGCTGGTGAAACAGGGCGCGGTGGCCGAGGAGGAGGCGCCGCGCGATGTGCCCTATCCGCGGCTTGACCCGGACCTGTCGGGCAAGGCCTTGACCGAGGATCAGGCGGCGGCGGCGGAGCGTTTGCGCGCGGGCATCACGGCGGGCCGCTATGGGACCACGCTTCTGAAGGGTGTGACCGGGTCGGGCAAGACCGAGGTCTATCTGGAGGCGGTGGCGGAGTGCCTGCGCAAGGGGCGGCAGGCGCTGGTGCTTCTGCCGGAAATCGCGCTGACGTCGGAATTTCTGGCCCGCGTCGAGGAAAGGTTCGGCGCGCGGCCCGGCGAATGGCATTCGGGCGTGACCCAGACCGAGCGGCGGCGGCTGTGGCGAATGGCGGGGGAAGGCGGGGTTGGGCTGGTCGTCGGCGCGCGGTCGGCCCTGTTCCTGCCGTTCCGCGATCTGGGGCTGATCGTCGTCGACGAGGAACATGACACATCCTACAAGCAGGAGGATGGCGTCCTTTACAATGCCCGCGACATGGCGGTGCTGCGCGCGGCGATGACCGATGCGCAGGTGGTGCTGGCCTCGGCCACGCCCTGTCTGGAGACCTGGGTGAATGCCGAAAGCGGCAAATATGCGCGGATCGACCTGACGGCGCGGTTCGGGGCGGCGGAACTGCCGCCGATGCGGGCGATCGACATGCGGGAGGAGCGGCTGGAAGCCAGCCGCTGGATCAGCCCGACTCTGGTGCAGATGGTGGCGGGGCGGATCGCGGGTGGTGAACAGGCGCTGTTGTTCCTGAACCGCAGGGGCTATGCGCCGGTGACGATCTGCCGGGCCTGCGGCCATCAGATCGGCTGCCACCAGTGCGACGCGCGGATGGTGGAACATCGGTTCCTGAAGCGTCTCGTCTGCCATCAATGCGGCGACAGCGCGCCGATGCCCACGGCCTGCCCCTCCTGCAAGGCCGAAGGGCGGCTCGCGCCGGTGGGGCCGGGGGTGGAGCGGCTGGCCGAGGAAGTGGCGGAGCGGTTCCCGGACGCGCGGGTCGCGGTCCTGTCGTCGGACCTCTTCGGCTCGGCCCGGGCACTGAAGGAGAAGATCGAGGAGATTGCGCGCGGCGGGGCGGATATCATCATCGGCACGCAACTGGTGGCGAAGGGGCATAACTTCCCGCTGCTGACATTGGTGGGTGTCATTGACGCCGATCTGGGACTGCAGGGATCGGACCTGCGTGCGGCCGAGCGGACGTTTCAGCTGATGCGGCAGGTCTCGGGCCGGGCGGGGCGGGCGGAGAAGAAGGGCGAGGCCTACCTGCAGACCTGCCAGCCCGACCATCCGGTGATCCGCGCGATCCTGTCGGGCGCGGAAGAGGCGTTCTGGCGGGCCGAGGCGGCGGAACGGCAGGCGGCGGGCATGCCGCCCTACGGACGGCTGGCGGGCATCATCCTGTCGTCGCCCGATGTGCAACAGGTCTTCGATTTCGGCGCGGAACTGGCGCGGCGGGCCTGGCCGCTTGCCCGGATCGGCGCGCAGGTCTTCGGCCCTGCGCCCGCGCCGGTGGCGCGGGTGCGCGGGCGGCACAGGGTGCGGCTGCTGGTGAAAGGCCCGAAGGGGGCGAGCCTGCAGGCGGCGGTGGCGGAATGGCTGGGTCAGTTGCGGGTGCCCAATAATCTGCGCCTGTCGGTCGATATCGACCCGCAGAGCTTTTACTGAACCCGGGTTCGCGAGGCGGGCCGGTCCGTCGGGCATGGTGCTCGGCCACGGGTTGCGCTAACGCTGGCGGCGGAAGAGGAGACGCATATGAGCCGCCCCGCCGCCCCGGAAGCAAAATTCGTCACCGGCAGCCTGATGCGGCATGTGACGGTGATGGCCCTGTCGGGCGCTCTGGGCCTGTCCTTCACCTTCCTCGTCGATTTCCTGGCGCTGTGGTGGATTTCCCAGCGCCGGATCGAGGCGGAGATGGCGGCGGTCGGCATCGCGGGGACCTTGCAATTCGCCATCATCTCGCTGGGTGTGGGCATGATGATCGGCGCGGTGGTGCTGGTATCGCGCGCCATCGGCATGGGCGAGCGTGCGCGCGCGCGGCGGATCGCCTCGGTCGCGATGGTGGTCACGCTTTCGGTGCAGGTGGTCCTTTCCCTGATTGTCTGGCTGTTTCGGCATGCGATCCTTCGGGCCTCGGGCGCCGAGGGGCAGGTGCTGGAGATGGCGGAGCGGTTCCTGGCGATCACCCTGCCCTCGATGCTCCTGATCTCTGCGGCGATCATGGCGGCCTCGCTGCTGCGGTCGGCGGGCGATGCCTGGCGGTCGATGGCGGTGACGATGACCGGCGGTCTGGTTGCGGTGGTGCTGGACCCGATGCTCATCGTCTGGATGGATTGGGGGATCGACGGGGCGGGCTGGTCGATCGTCATCGCGCGGCTGGTGGCCTGCGGCGTCGGTTTCTGGTTCCTGATCCGCACGCATGACCTGCTCGCGCGCCCGCTTCTGTCGGATTTCGCCCTGTTCCTGCGGCCCTATGCGGCCATCGCCCTGCCCGCCGTGGCGACGCAGCTTGCGACCCCGTTCGGCAACTGGATCCTGACGCGCGAGATTGCGCAGTATGGCGAGGGCGCGATTGCAGGCTGGGGCGTGGTGATGCGGCTGACCATCCTCGCCTTTGGCGGCATCTTCGCGCTGTCGGGTGCCATCGGCGGCATCATCGGTCAGAACTACGGGGCCAAGCGGCTTGACCGGGTGGCGGAGGCCTTTGTCGCGGCGCTGAAATTCTGCGCGATCTACACTTTGTGCACCTGGGCGCTGATGGCGGCGCTGACCGGGCCGATCTCGACCTCGTTCGGCCTGTCGGCCGAGGGTCAGGCGATCGTCCGCACCTTCACCCATTGGGCGGCCGGCGCCTTCATCGCGACGGGGGCGCTTTTCGTGGCGAACGCGAGCTTCAACAGCCTCGGGCGGCCGCTGGCCAGCACCGCCGCCAACTGGTTGCGCGACGGGGTGATGATGTTTCCGGCGGCCCTGCTTTTCAGCCGTCTTTTCGCGGCCGAGGGGATCGTCTGGGCCAATGCCGCCGCCAACCTGATCGCGGGTACGCTGGCGGCCTGGCTGGCCTGGCGCCATATCGCGCGGCTCCGGGCCGCCGTGCCGGCGCTTGACCCTGCGGCCGCGCGCGCCTAAGCCCGGCCCGACCCACGAGGAGGCCCGCCATGCCGTTCTATTCCGCCCTGACGACCCTTGCCACGCGCGAGGCGGCCGAGGCACTGGCCGAAAGCCTTGAAGGGTTCGACCCCGAACCGACCGGCGTCGGCTGCTTCGAGATCGAGGACGGGTCGGGGCGCTATGAGGTCGGCGCCTATTTCGAGGAAGAGCCTGATGATATCGTGCTGGCGCTGATGGCCGCGATCTATGGTGCGGCGCCCTTTGCCGTGTCGGAAGTGCCGCAGACCGACTGGGTCGCCCATGTGAAGCGCGAATTGCAGCCGGTCGAGGCCGGGCGCTTCTTCGTCTATGGCAGCCATGATGCCGACAAGGTGCCGGAGGGCTCGGTCGCCCTTCTGATCGAGGCGGCGATGGCCTTTGGCACGGGCCATCACGGCACGACCAAGGGCTGCCTTCTGGCGCTGGACCGAATCGACCGTGAAGGGGTGCGCGCGAGGAACGTCGCCGATATCGGCTGCGGCACGGCGGTTCTGGCGATGGCGGCGGCGGCGATCTGGGACTGTGCCACTATCGCCTCTGACATCGATCCGGTGGCGGTCGATGTGGCGCGGTCGAATGTGGCGGCAAACGGGCAGGCGGGGCGCGTGGAGGTCGTGGAGGCGGCCGGGTTCGACCAGTCCGACCTGCGGTCACGCGCGCCTTACGACCTGATTTTTGCCAATATTCTCAAGGGCCCGCTGCTTGCCCTTGCGCCCGATCTGGCCGCGAACCTGACCGTCGGCGGTCGTGCGATCCTGTCGGGCATCCTGACCTCTCAGGCCGACGAACTTGTCCAAAAGTACATGTCCTTCGGACTGGCCCCGGCGCATCGCGAGGACATTGGCGAGTGGGTGACTCTCGAACTGGTCAAAAGCTGAACAATCCGCCCTATTTTCGCCGTATTTGCCCGACAATCATCATATTCACCTCGGGTGGGGGCCCGGGAGGCAAGAATGCACGATCCGAACATGCGGAACTTCCACGGGCGTCTCGACCGTATTCAGCGTATTCACGCTGCCGGCGGCGGTTTCGAGGCCGAGGGGACGATCGGCATGTCGCACTATTCGGCGCGGCGGCGCCGCGAGCAGGGATCGCGTCTGCCCTCGATCCTCCTCATGGTGATCGCGTTCATCTTCGTCTTCAAGGCGGCAATGCACGTGGCCATCGGGGCCGAGGCCTATGACCTGCGCGTGGCGGTGCTGCGGGCAGGGACCGACGTCGACCGGGCAGGCGCCCTTCTGATGGCGCCCGATCCGTTCACCCTGTTTCTCGCTGACAAGATCCGCACAGCACTCGGTTGACGCGGGCCGCGGGACCCTATCCGGAGCAGTCATGTCAAAGGTGGAAATGCAGAAGGCCCCGCGGGTGAACCGCGGGGCCTTCTGGCGACCTAGTCGCCGGTCGCGCTGGCCTTGATCAGGCGCGCGACGCGAGGAATTCGATGTCGCCCCGGCAGAGGCCGATATCGTCGAGCTCGCGATCCGAAAGCTTCGACAGGGCGTTGCGCGTAACACGCGCGTCGTTCCAGGAAGCGATCGAAGCGACAAGGTTGCTCACCAGGTTCAGAGCACTGAAGCCGGTCGTGGTGCGGGTCGTTTCAAACGCGGTCATGTTCATGTCCTCTCTCACATACAGCGGTCGACGGCATCTCGCCCTCGACGCAATGACAGATAGTACATCCGAGATAACGGAGCTAGGCCCGGAAAAGCATTTCAGCCATGCACTAGTTGCATATCTATGATCTTGCCGAACGGATCCGATGTTCGGTGCGAAACGGTAAACAATTAAAGCATTTTTGTGACATTCATGCCGGGAGTTTTGTCGCTTTTCCTCTGTGTGGTGTCGAAAATCGGCGGAAAAGCTGCCCGCTCAGGTCATGGCTTTCGGTTCGCTTTGTCCTTTGCGATGTTCTCCTTTCGTGCTAGTTCTCTGGAAAAGAACCAACAGGCAGGCACTTCATGCGCGTTCTCGGGATCGATCCGGGCCTTTGCAACCTCGGCTGGGGCGTGATCGATGTGGCGGGATCGCGGCTTGCGCATGTGGCCAATGGAATAGTCCATTCCGAGGGCGACGACCTTGGCCAGCGGCTTCTGTCGCTGCATTTCGCGCTGACGCGGGTGGTCGCGGATCACAGCCCCGATGCGGCGGCGGTCGAGCAGACCTTCGTGAACAAGGATGGCGCGGCGACGCTGAAGCTTGGCCAGGCGCGCGGGATCGCGATGCTGGTGCCCGCGCAGGCGGGGATCGCGGTGGGCGAATATGCGCCGAACGCGGTGAAGAAGGCGGTGGTGGGCGTGGGTCACGCCGACAAGGGCCAGATCGCGCATATGGTCCGCTTCCAGCTGCCCGGGGTCGATTTGGCCGGGCCGGACGCGGCGGATGCGCTGGCGATCGCCATCTGCCATGCCCATCATCTGCAAAGTGCCGGGCGGCTGGCCGCGGCGCTGAAGGGGGCGGCATGATCGGGCGCATCGCCGGGGTCATCCTGCACCGCGCCGCCGATCAGGTGCTGATCGATGTGCGGGGCGTGGGCTATGTGGTCCATATCTCGCAGCGCACTGCCGCAAGCCTGCCGCCGGTGGGCGAGGCCTGCGCGCTGTATACCGAACTTCTGGTGCGCGAGGATCTGCTGCAGCTCTTCGGTTTCCCGACGCTTCTGGAAAAGGAATGGCACCGGCTTCTGACCACGGTGCAGGGGGTCGGCGCCAAAGCCTCGATGGCGATCCTCGGCACGCTTGGCGCCGAAGGGGCGGGCCGGGCGATTGCCCTTGGCGACTGGGGGGCGATCAAGGCCGCGCCGGGGGTGGGGCCGAAGCTCGCGCAGCGGGTGGTGATGGAGCTGAAGGACAAGGCGCCCTCGGTCATGGCGCTTGGCGGCACGCTGACGGTCGATGCATCGGCGGTGATCGAGATGGACGCGCCCGCGCCGAAGTCGGCACCAAGGTCCGCGCCCGCGCCTTCCGCCGCCGCAACCGCCGACGCGCTCTCGGCCCTTCTCAACCTCGGCTATGCCCAGTCCGAGGCCGCGAGCGCCGTGGCGCAGGCTGCAGGCGAGAACGAGGGTGCCGCAACGCCCGCGCTGATCCGCGCGGCGCTGAAACTCCTGGCACCGAAGGGGTAATATGCGCTCTTTCGTTTGCAAATATCCCGGGGGTGTGGGGGCAGAGCCCCCACGCTGTTGCCGATGCTGACGCCCGACCCCACCCTTCGCGCCGCGCCGCAGCCCGAGGATGCCGACCGGGCGCTCCGACCTCAGGCCCTGACCGAATTTGTGGGCCAGGAGGAGGCGCGGGCCAACCTGCGCGTCTTCATCGAAAGCGCGCGCATGCGCGGCGAGGCGATGGACCATACGCTTTTTCATGGCCCGCCGGGCCTCGGCAAGACCACGCTCGCCCAGATCATGGCGAAGGAACTGGGCGTCAATTTCCGCATGACCTCGGGGCCGGTGCTGGCGCGGGCGGGCGACCTTGCCGCGATCCTGACCAATCTCGAGGCGCGCGATGTGCTCTTCATCGACGAGATCCACCGGCTGAACCCGGCGGTCGAGGAAGTGCTCTACCCGGCGATGGAGGATTTCGAGCTTGATCTGGTGATCGGCGAGGGTCCTGCCGCCCGGACCGTCCGGATCGAATTGCAACCCTTCACGCTTGTGGGCGCCACGACGCGGCTCGGCCTTCTGACCACGCCGCTCCGCGACCGGTTCGGCATTCCGACCCGGCTGCAGTTCTACACGGTCGCGGAACTGGACCTGATCGTGGCGCGCGGGGCGCGGCTGATGGGCATCTCCTCGGATCCGGAAGGCACGCTCGAGATCGCCCGGCGCGCGCGCGGCACGCCGCGCATCGCGGGCCGCCTTCTGCGCCGCGTCGTCGATTTCGCACTGGTCGAGGGCGACGGGCGGCTGACCCGCGCCATTGCCGACAGCGCGCTGACCCGGCTCGGCGTCGATCACCTCGGCCTCGATGGAGCCGACCGGCGCTATCTGACTTTGATCGCCGAGAATTACGCGGGCGGGCCGGTCGGGGTCGAGACGCTGTCGGCGGCGCTCTCCGAAAGTCGCGATGCGATCGAGGAGGTGATCGAGCCCTTCCTTTTGCAGCAGGGCCTGATCCAGCGCACGCCGCGCGGCCGGATGCTTGCCCAGAAGGCCTGGACCCATCTCGGCCTGCCGCAGCCGCGGGCGACCGGGCAATCCGACCTGTTCGGAAAGTAGCGCTGCCCGAGCGGAAAAATCTTCGCGAAGATTTTTCCGCTGGACCGAAGAATTTTCGCGAAAATTCTTCGGCGGCACCGTCGTTCTGGACCTCTGGCCCGACGCGGATTATGGGGCGGGCGAAAGGTTGACCCATGAGCCCAGACGAGATCGCATCCCAATTCACCCGACCGGACGGACGCTTCGCCTTCGCCCGCTGGCGGCGGCCGGTTGCGCCCGTTGTGTTCGGCGTCCAGGACGAGACACTGGCAACGATCAAAGGGGCGATCAGCGCGGTCGCGGCGACGGCGGGCCATCCTTTGGCCGAGACCGATGCAGAGCTTGGCGCGAACCTGATGATCTTCTTCTTCCGCGACTGGCAGGAGGTGGCGGACCTGCCCGGTGTCGCCGATCTGGTGCCCGGGCTCGACCGGCTTGCGCCGCGGCTCGGGCGAGAGGCTGCCGACCAGTACCGGTATTTCCGCTTCGAGGCGGATGGAGCGGTCCGCGCGGCCTTCGTCTTTCTCAGGATGGAGGGCGCGCTGGCCGACATGCCGGCCGCGGACCTTGGCCTGACCGTCGCGCTGCAGTGCCTGCTTCTGTGGTCGGACACTGCCTTCCGTGACCGTTCACCCCTGATCGCCGCAGAGGGGCGGGTAACCCTACGATCAGAGATCGCGGCGCTTCTGCGCGCCGCCTATGACCCGGTTCTGCCGGACGCCTCAACCGACCCGAGCCATGCGCTGCGCATTTTCGCCAGGCTCGCGGCGGCGGGTGCGCCGCCGGGTTGGATGGATTCTTGTTGACTGGTCAGTCAGAATGATGCAGCCTGTCCGCCAGCCGCCTTTCGGCGTGCCTTCGCCGGGGAGGTCGGGATGACGGGTCAGACGAGTGAAGCCGCGCCAGTTGCAGGCCAGTCGCGAGCCGCCAGAAGTGGCGGCCGGGATGCCCGGCGCGCGGCGCGGGCGGCGATGGTTGCGGCCGATGTCGTGCGCCCGGGGCTGGCGGGCGGACAGTACCGGCCGCTGGGCGATCGCGACATGGCGCGGATCCATGAAACCGCGCTTGATGTGCTGGAACGGATCGGGATGGCCGACCCGATTCCGGCGACGCTGAAGCGCGCGCTCGATGCCGGCTGCTGGCTGAATGCACACGGGCGGCTCTGCTTCCCGCGCGCGCTGGTCGAAGATGTCGTGGCGGCGCAGGCCCGCGCCTTCCCGATCTTTGCCCGCGATCCGTCGCATGACCGGATGGTCGGCGAGGACCGCGTGCATTTCTGCACGGCGGGCGAGGCCGTGCAGGTGATCGATTTCAAGACCGGCGAGCACCGGCCCTCGACCCTTCTTGACCTCTATGACTATTACCGGCTGGCTGACCGGCTGGACCATATCCACCATGTCGGCCAGCCGATCGTGGCGACCGACATCGAGGATATCCGCGCGCACAATCTCTCGGTCGCCTATGCCGGCATGGCGGGCACGACGAAAAGCTTCGGCTTTTCCATGGCCAATGCCGAGCATGTCGATGAGGTGGTGGCCCTTGCTGACATGGTGCTGGGCGAGGAGGGGGCATTCCTGAAGCGGCCCTTCTTCCAGGTCGGGCACTGCCCGGTCGTCTCGCCCTTGCGGTTCGGGACGGATACGAGTGCGGTACAGGTGCGTTGCGCGGAACTTGGCATCATCTCGGACATGTGCGTGGCGCCGCAGGCGGGCGCCACGGCGCCTGCCGCCCTTGCAGGCGCCCTGGTCCAGGCCTGCGCCGAGACGCTCGCCGCGCTTGTCCAGGTCCATCTCACCCGCAAGGGCGCCAAGATGTTCTTCGGCAACTGGGTCTTCGTGTCGGACCTCAGGACCGGCGCCTTCACCGGCGGCTCGGGCGAGGAGGCGGTGCTGATGGCAGGCGCGGCGCAGATGGCGCGGTTCTATGACCTGCCCGGCTCGGTCGCGGCGGGGATGACGGATTCGAAGGCGCTCGACTATCAGGCGGGGTTCGAAAAGGGGCTGACGGTCGCGCTCGCGGGGCTCGCGGGCGGCAATATGGTCTATGAGGCGGCGGGGATGATGTCGTCGCTACTCGCCACCTCGTTCGAGGCGATGGTGATGGATAACGAGCTTCTGGGCACCGTCCAGCGGGCGCTGAGGGGGATCGAAGTGACGGATGACACTCTGTCCTACGAGGTGATGGAGGATGTGGTCTTGAGGGGCCCGAACCATTACCTCGGCCATGCGCAGACGCTGAGCCTCATGCAATCGGAGTTCCTCTACCCCGAGGTTGCCGACCGCCAGACTCTGTCGATGTGGGCCTCGACGGGGCGTCCGACGATCATGGACCATGCGCGGGGCCGCGTGCAGGACATCCTCGGCAGCCATTACCCGTCGCTGGCCGATCCCGACCGCGATGCGGCGATCCGCGCGCGCTTTCCGATCCGGCTGGCGCCCGGCGACATGCGGGCGGACTGCGGCCGCTGGTGAGGCTTGTCGGTGCCCGCGCGCCCGCCTAGGGTCGGGAGGCAGGAGGCCTCATGTCCCACATCTTCCCGATCCGCGTCTATTACGAGGACACCGACCTCGCGGGCATCGTCTATTATGCCAATTATCTGAAATTCATCGAGCGTGGCCGTACGGAATGGGTCAGGTCCCTTGGCGTCGATCAGGGGCGGCTGAAGCGTGAGGAAGGGATCGTCTTCGCAGTGCGTCGGGTCGAGGCGGACTATCTGAAACCGGCACGGTTCGATGATGAACTGACGGTGCTCACGCGACCCGTCGGCGCGACCGGCGCCCGCATTCAGCTTGAACAGGAGGTGCTGCGTGCGGGAGAGCGGCTCTTCACGGCGCAGGTGACACTCGTTTGCCTCACCGAGACGGGACAGGCGGCGCGGCTCCCGGCAGACATTCGACGGAAGTTATTCCCCGCGGTGCACTGAAGGAAATTTCGTCCGGGCTTCGCCCGGCCGATCCGTGCGGGGAGGGCGCTGCCCTCCCCGCGCCCCTCCCGGAGTACTTGGAGACAGAAAGTGAGAGGAGTGGTCTGTCCTTTCTGTCCTGAAATACTCCCGCCGGAGGCGCGCCGAGCGGCCCGCGCCTTGTGCGCGGGCCGCGAGAGGAAAGGCGTGCCGCGCCCTTTCGGGCGCGGCTCCGCTGGATCACGACAGGCCTGCGGCGGGCGCGATGTTTCAGGAGATTTCAGCCGTGGCGCCCGGATCGGCGGATTTCCGGCGCGCCCCGTTTCCTTCGCCAGGAAAGCAGGCTAGAATCGCGTCAAATCAGAGCCGTTCGGACAGGCGGCCCAAACGCGAGCAGAGTTATGGAAACCACAGCACTTGCCCAGCATGCGGCGGAGATCGACTTCTCCTTGCTCGCGCTTTTCGCGCGCGCATCCTTCATCGTGAAGATCGTGATGCTGATGCTGATCGTCGCCTCGGTCTGGTCCTGGGCGATCATCATCCAGAAATTCATCACCTACCGCAAGGCGCGGGGTGAGGCGGGACTGTTCGATCAGGCCTTCTGGTCGGGCGAGCCGCTCGACGAGCTTTTCGACAAGATCGGCTCGGCGCCGCAGGGCGGGTCCGAGGCGATCTTTGCCTCCGGCATGATCGAATGGCGGCGGAGCCACCGCCAGGATGGCGCGCTGATCGCCGGCGCGCAGGCGCGCATCGACCGGTCGATGGATGTGGCGATCCAGAAGGAAACCGAGGATCTGACGCGCGGTCTGCCCTTCCTGGCGACCGTGGGATCCACCGCGCCGTTCATCGGGCTTTTCGGCACGGTCTGGGGGATCAAGGTCGCCTTCGAGCAGATCGCGATCAGCCAGAACACCTCGCTCGCCGTCGTGGCGCCCGGTATCGCCGAGGCGCTGGTGGCGACGGCGCTCGGCCTTCTGGCGGCGATCCCGGCGGTCATCTTCTACAACAAGCTTTCCACCGACAGCGACCGGATCATCGGCGGCTACGAGGCCTTTGCCGACGAATTCGCCACCATCCTGTCACGCCAGCTGGACGCCTGAGCCATGGGCGCAGGTGTGATGAAGCGCGGGGGCGGGGGCGGACGGCGCCGCCGTGGCTCGCGCGGCAAGGCGGCGGTGATGAGCGAGATCAACGTCACGCCCTTCGTGGACGTGATGCTGGTGCTTCTGATCATCTTCATGGTGGCAGCGCCGCTTCTGACCGTGGGTGTGCCGCTTGAACTGCCGAAGACGGCGGCGAAGGCCGTGCCGACCGAGCAGGAGGAGCCCTTGACCATTTCGGTTCAGGCCGATGGCACGATCTCGATCCAGAACACGCCGATTGCCGAGGGCGAGTTGATCGCCAAGCTGCAGGCCATCGCGGCCGAGCGGCAGGATGACAAGCTGTTCCTGCGCGCCGATGGCGCCATTCCCTACGAGCGGGTGGTGCAGGTGATGGGGGCGCTGAACAATGGCGGCTTTTCCAACATCACGCTCGTCACCGACGGCGGCGGGCCGTCGATGAACGGCGCGGGCCAGAACGGCGGCTGAGATGCTGGAGAGATGGCTTCCAGAGGACCGGGCGATGCGCATCGGTCTTTACGTCTCGGGGGGCGCGCATCTGGCGCTGATCCTCTGGGCGTTGCTGGGCGGCATCTTCTTCACGCCGGAACCGGCGCCCGCGCCGATTGCCACCAATGTCTCGCTGATGTCATCGGCGGAATTTGCCGAACTTGAGGGCCGCAAGCCCACGGCGGCCGAAGAGAGCCCGCCCCAGCCGTCGGCGCCCGAGGCGAGCGTCGCGCCGCCGGCGAGGCCGAAGCCCGAGACCAAGCCCGAGCCGCAGCCCGCGCCCGAGGTCACCCAGCCCGAGCCGGAACAGCCGCCGGATGTCGAGGAGACGCAGGTGGTCGAGGCCGAGGTGACCGATGCGCCGCCCGAGGAAACCACGGCGCCTACGCCCGACAGCCTGTCGCAGATCCCCGATCAGCCGACCGACAAGCCGCAACCCAAGGCGGCCGAGATCGTGGCGCCCGACCCCTCGCCCGACAGCCCGCCCGAGACCACGACCTCGGACACGGTGACCGAGGCGACGACGGCCGAACCCGCGCCGGACATGACGCCCGAGCCTCCGACCGAGGAGGCCGCGCCCAGGGACACGGGCGAAGTGCTTCTGACCGAGGAGAACAAGGACAAGGAGCCGGAAACCGCCGCGCCCGCGACCTCGCCGCGACCGCAGAAGAAGCCCGAGAGGAAGCCAGAGGAACCGAAGCCTGCGCCGGTCGAGACGGCGGAGGCCCCGCCCGAGGCGCCTGCCGAGGTGCCGGCCGAGGCGCCGAGCGTGAATGCTGACGATGCGGTCGCGGCGGCACTGGGCGAGGCTTTGTCGGGCGAGGCCTCCGAGGAGCCTGCGCCGGGGACGGGCGCCGCCGAACGGGGGCCGCCTCTCACGAGCGGGGAGCTGGAGGCCATCAAGGTGGATGTGAACAAATGCTGGAGCCTCGGGGCGGTTTCGACCGACGCGACCCGCGCGGTCGTGACCGTTCTGGTGAAATTTTCGCAAGATACCAAACCGGCAAGCGTCGAGCTTCTGGGTTCGGAGGGCAGCGATGCGGCGGTACAGACGGCGTTTCAGGCCGCCCGGCGCGCGATCCTGCGGTGCGGGGCCGACGGCTATCCGATGCCAGAGGGCAAGTATGAAACCTGGAAGGAGATCGAGATGGTCTTCGAAAACACCAAGGGAATCCGGTGATGCGGTATGCAGCGTCGCGTTGCGGGGAAGAAACCGCGAAATTGACCATCGCCTGTCGGCGGATGATATGCACAGTAGGGACGAGTATGTTTGAGGGAAGGCAGATGTTGAACAGGGTTTTCGTGGCAGGTCTTCTGCTGTTTGCCGCGCTCGTGCCTCCGGGTTCCGCGCAGGCTCAGGATCGCCCCCGGATCGTTTTCGACAATCCGGTGATCGAGCCCTTGCCTTATGCGCTGCCGACCTTCGTTGACGAGGGCGGCGCGGCCGATGTCGCACAGGCAATCACCGACGTGATCCGCGCCGATCTGACCGGTACTGGCCTGTTGAAGGACATTCCGACTGGCGCCTACATCAGCCAGGTTACCAGCTTCGACGCGCCGGTCGCCTTTGCCGACTGGAAGGCGATCAATGCGCAGGTGCTGATTTCGGGCGCGGTCGCGGTGGGCGGCGACGGGCGGATCAATGTGAAATTCCGCCTCCACGACGTTTTCGCGGGCGAAGCCTACAATGACGGTTTCCAGTTCGGCGGCGGGCAGGGTGACTGGCGCCGGATCGCGCACAAGATCGCCGATGCGGTCTATCACGAGATCACCGGCGAGGGCCCCTATTTCGACAGCAGGGTGGTGTTCGTTTCCGAGAGCGGACCGAAGGATGCGCGGCAGAAGCAGCTCGCCATCATGGATTATGACGGGGCGAATGTGCAGTATCTGACCGATGCCTCCGCGATTGTGCTGGCGCCGCGCTTCTCGGCCGCGGGGGACCGGATTCTCTATACGTCGTTCGATAGCGGCTTCCCCCGGATCAAGCTGATGGACCTCGCCACGCTGCAAGCGCGCGCCATCGCCGATCTGCAGGGCAACATGACCTTCGCGCCGCGCTTCTCGCCCGATGGCGATACGGTGGTCTTCTCGCTGGAAAATGACGGCAATACAGACCTGTACGCGATGTCCCTGTCCTCGGGCCAGACGACGCAGCTGACGAATGCGCCCTCGATCGAGACGGCGCCGTCCTTCAGCCCCGACGGCAGCCAGATCGCCTTTGAAAGCGACCGGTCGGGCAACCAGCAGATCTATATCATGCCGGTCTCGGGCGGCGAGCCGGTGCGGGTATCGTCGGGCGAGGGGCGCTATTCGACGCCGGTCTGGTCGCCGCGCGGCGATCTCGTGGCCTTCACCAAGCAAAACGGCGGGCGGTTCCATATCGGCGTCATGCGCACCGATGGCAGCGAGGAACGGCTTCTGACCGCCTCCTACCTCGACGAAGGCCCGACCTGGGCACCGAACGGGCGGGTGATCATGTTCACCCGCGAAAGCCCCGGCGCGGCAGGCTCGGCGCAGCTTTATTCGGTCGATATCTCGGGCCGGGCGCTCAGGCAGGTGCCGACCGTCGGCGCGGCGTCCGACCCGGCCTGGTCGCCGCTTCTGCCGTGAGGCGGAAGGGGCGTTTCCAAGCGTCAAACGGGATGATAGATTGAAGGCAACCTTCGGGCAGAAAAAAAGAGGCGGAGCAGATGAACAAACTTTCCCTGACGATCCTGATGGTCGGCGCGCTGGCGCTGGCCGCTTGTAACAATCCCCAGCGCGGCTTTGGCGCGGGCGGTGCCGGCGCCGGTGGCGCGGGCGGCCTTGGCGGTGCGGGCGGCATCACCTCGGGCGCGCTCGGCGATCCGAACGACCCGAATTCCGTGGCTTATTTCAACCAGCGGATCGGCGATACCGTGCGTTTCGCCGTCGACCAGTCGGTGCTGACGCCCGAGGCGCAGGCGACGCTGACCGCGCAGGCGCAGTGGCTGAACTCGCACCCCGCCGCGACCGCGATCATCGAGGGCCATGCCGACGAACAGGGCACGCGGGACTACAACCTCGCCCTCGGCGCCCGCCGCGCCAGCGCCGTGCAACAGTACCTGATCGCGCAGGGCGTGGCCGGGGCCCGGTTGAAGACCGTCTCCTACGGCAAGGAACGCCCGCTTGCGGTCTGTTCGGAGGAAAGCTGCTTTGCCCAGAACCGCCGCTCGGTCACGGTGATCGGCGCGGGCGCAGGGGTCTGAGGCGATCGTGGCACTGAGAGCCTTTCTCGCAGGATCGTTTCTTTCGGCGGCCCTTCTGGCCGCCGGAGGGGCCATGAGCAGTGCGGCGGCGCAGGACAAGGCCGAGAGCCTTGCCCAGATGCGCGCCGAATTGCAGGTGCTGGCGGGCCAGTTGCAGGCCTTGCGGTCCGAGCTTGTCGCGGGCGGGCAGGCGGCGATTCAGGCCGCGGGCGGCCCGGGCGCGCTTGACCGGATGAATGCGATGGAGGCGGAGCTGTCGCGGCTGACGGCGGCGACCGAGCAGTTGCAGCTGAGGGTCGAGAAGGTGGTGGCCGACGGCACCAACCGGGTCGGCGATCTGGAGTTTCGGATCTGCGAGCTGGAAGAGGGCTGCGATCCGGCGAACCTGCCGATCACGGCGACGATCGGCGGCGATGCGGCTGGCGCGGTGCCCGCGACGGGCGGAGCTACGACCGCCCCCACGGCAACGCTTGACGCGCCCAAGGTTGAACTTGCGATGAACGAGCAGGCCGATTTCGACGCGGCCAAGGCCAAGCTCGATGCGGGCGATTATCCCGGCGCCTCGCTTGGCTTTGCGCAGTTCGTGGCGAATTATCCGGGCGGCCCCCTGACCGGCGAGGCGCAGTTCCTGCAGGGCGAGGCGCTTGGACATACTGGTGACGCGGCGGGATCGGCGCGGGCCTATCTCGCCTCCTTCTCCGGCGATCCGGCGGGGCCGCGTGCGCCCGCCTCGCTTCTGCGGCTCGGGGCGGCGCTTGGCCTGCTTGGCCAGACGCAGGATGCCTGCGTCACCTTGAACGAAGTGCCCGCGCGGTTCCCGCAGGCGCCCGAAGCGGGCGAGGCGCGGTCCACCATGCAGTCGCTCGGATGCCAGTGACGGATCAAGCGGACCTCGCGACCCTTGTCCGGACCTTCTTCACGCCCAGCCCGCCCGCGCGGCTGGGCGTCGCCGTTTCGGGGGGCGGGGATTCCGTGGCGCTGCTGCATCTGCTGAACGACTGGCGGCGGGAGTGCGGCCCGGATCTTACGGTGATCACGGTCGACCATGGCTTGCGACCCGAGGCGGCGGCGGAGGCAGCGGGCGTGGCCGCGGCGGCCAGGGCACTTGGCCTGCCGCACCGGACGTTGCGCTGGGAAGGCGGACCGGAGGGCGGAAACCTGTCCGACCGCGCAAGGCGGGCGCGCTATGGGCTGATCGCGGAGTGGGCGAAGGAGGAAGGGATCGGGACTGTCGCGCTTGGCCATACGGCAGACGATCAGGCCGAGACGGTTCTGATGCGGCTGGCGCGTGGATCGGGGGTGGACGGGTTGTCGGGCATGGCGGACAGCCGCGACCATCTGGGACGGCGTTGGGTCAGGCCGCTTCTGACGGCGCGGCGGGCGGCGCTGCGCGCCTTTCTTGCCGCGCGCGGGGTGAGCTGGATCGAGGATCCGACGAACGAGGATGCGAGCTATGACCGGGTGAAGGCGCGCGCTGCGCTTGGCGCGCTCGCGCCGCTTGGCCTATCCGTCGAGGGTCTTGTGGACACGGCAGAGCGGATGGCGATGGCGCGGGCGGCGCTGGCCGAGGCGGCGGCGGCGCTGGCGAGGCAAGCGGCGAGGGTCGAGGCCGGGGATGTGATCCTTGCCCGCGACGAAATGGGCGGCGCGGCGGAAGAGTTGCGATACCGGCTGTTTGCGCAGGCGCTGATGCTGGTCTCGGGAACTGACTACCGCCCGCGCTTCGACGCGCTGAAGGCGGTTCTGGCCAAGGCGCTGTCGGGGACCCGGGCGACGCTGTCGGGGTGCATCATCCTGCCGCGCAAGGGCACGCTACACATCACCCGTGAGCCAGCGGCGGTCTTGGGCGTGACGGCGCAGATCGGAAGGGTCTGGGATGGGCGCTGGCGCGTGACCGGGCCGGCCGAGCCGGGGCAGGAGGTTCGCGCTTTGGGCGAGGCGGGGCTCGCCGAATGCCCCGACTGGCGGGCGACGGGCTCGCCGCGGCCGTCGCTTCTGGCGTCACCGGCGGTCTGGCAAAACGGTCGGCTGATCGCCGCGCCGCTGGCAGGACGGGCCGAAGGATGGGCGGTAGAGTGCCTTTATGACAAGACAAGCCTCGTTCATGGCTTAATCGTGCATTGAACCCGGCACGCTAATCTCTATTTTAGTCAGGAACTGCGCGGCGGCCCCCGGGATGCTCCGGCCGACCCGGCCCCGCGCGAGAAGATAACTGGAGGCTTCCTTGGGCAACGCGAGAAATATCGCCTTTTGGGTCGTGCTGTTCGTCCTGATCCTGGCGCTGTTCAATCTGTTCAGCGGCAATCAGGCGACGCTCAGCGCGCGGACCCTGTCCTATTCGGACTTCATCGCGAAGGTCGATGCGGGCGATGTGAAGAGCGTGACGATCGACGGCGAGCAGCTGATCGTGAAGACCGGCGACGGCAGCCAGTGGGTGACGATCAAGCCCGAGGGCGAGGAGCTGAACAACCAGCTTGTCGATCGGCTGATTGGCAAGAACGTCGATGTCGTCGCCGAAAAGCAAAGCCAGTCGGGCTTCATGTCGCTGTTTGGCGTCTGGCTGCCGTTCATCGTGCTGATTGGCGTCTGGGTGTTTTTCATGAACCGCATGCAAGGCGGCGGCAAGGGCGGGGCCATGGGCTTTGGCAAGTCGCGCGCGAAGCTTCTGACCGAAAAGCAGGGGCGCGTGACCTTCGATGATGTCGCGGGCATCGACGAAGCGAAGGAGGAACTTGAGGAGATCGTCGAGTTCCTGCGCAATCCGCAGAAATTCTCGCGCCTCGGCGGCAAGATTCCGAAGGGCGCGCTGCTTGTGGGTCCGCCCGGTACCGGCAAGACGCTTCTGGCGCGCGCCATCGCGGGCGAGGCGGGCGTGCCGTTCTTCACTATCTCTGGGTCCGACTTCGTCGAGATGTTCGTGGGCGTCGGCGCGAGCCGCGTGCGCGACATGTTCGAACAGGCCAAGAAGAACGCGCCCTGCATCGTCTTCATCGACGAGATCGACGCGGTCGGCCGGTCGCGCGGCGTGGGCATCGGCGGCGGCAATGACGAACGCGAGCAGACGCTGAACCAGCTTCTGGTCGAGATGGACGGGTTCGAGGCGAACGAGGGGATCATCATCGTCGCGGCGACGAACCGCAAGGATGTGCTGGACCCCGCGCTTCTGCGCCCCGGCCGCTTCGACCGCCAGATCCATGTGCCGAACCCCGACATCAAGGGGCGGGAGAAGATCCTCACCGTTCACGCCCGCAAGGTGCCGCTGGGCCCCGATGTCGACCTGCGCCTGATCGCGCGTGGTTCGCCTGGCTTCTCCGGCGCCGACCTCGCCAACCTCGTGAACGAGGCGGCGCTGATGGCCGCGCGCGTTGGCCGCCGGTTCGTGACGATGGACGATTTCGAGAATGCCAAGGACAAGGTGATGATGGGGGTCGAGCGCCGGTCGATGGTGCTGACACCCGAGCAGAAGGAAATGACCGCCTATCACGAGGCGGGTCACGCCATCGTCGGCATGGAACTGCCGCTCTGCGATCCGGTCTACAAGGCGACGATCATTCCGCGCGGCCAGGCGCTTGGCATGGTCGTCAGCCTGCCCGAGATGGACCGGCTGAACTATCACAAGGACGAGGCCAAGCAGAAGATCGCCATGACGATGGCGGGCAAGGCGGCCGAGATCATCAAATGGGGCGAAGAGCGGGTGTCGAACGGCCCGGCGGGCGATATCCAGCAGGCCTCGGCGATTGCGCGGGCGATGGTGATGCGCTGGGGCATGTCCGACAAGGTCGGCAATATCGACTATGCGGAGGCGCATGAAGGCTATCAGGGCCAGACGCCGGGCTTCTCCATCTCCGCCAAGACCAAGGAGCTGATCGAGGGCGAGGTGAAACGCCTGATCGAGGAAGGTTACGACAGCGCGCGCAAGATCCTTCTGGCCAAGTCCGAGGCGTTCGAGCGGCTGGCGAAGGGGCTGCTGGAATATGAGACGCTGACCGGCGACGAGATCCGCAAGGTGGTGGCCGGGCAGCCCTTGGGCGGCGACGAGGGCGATGGCGGCGGCGAAGCGCCTCCCGTCACGATGGTGCCCAAGGCCGGCCGTCCCAAGGCGCCGAAGGCGGGCGGGCTGGAACCCGAGCCGTCGGCCTGATCGGAGGGGCGGGCGATGGCGGACTGGAACCCCGACGCCTATGCCCGCTTCCGTGACCTGAGGCTGCGCCCGGCGCTCGATCTCATGGACCGGGTGCCGGACCTGCCTGCGGGGGCGATTGTCGATCTCGGCTGTGGCGACGGGGTCGTCGGGCCGGAACTGGCGCGGCGCTGGCCGGGGCTTCAGTTGCTTGGCATCGACGCGTCGCCCGCGATGCTGGCCAAGGCGGCCGAGCGGGGGATTTACGCGCGGCTGGAAGAGGCGGACGCGGGCGACTGGTCGCCCGATCAGCCGCCCGCGCTGATCTTTTCCAATGCGGCGCTGCACTGGCTGCCCGATCACGGCGCGCTTCTGCCCCGATTTGCGGGCTTCCTGGCGCCCGGGGGCTCGCTTGCCGTGCAGATGCCGCGCCAGTATGGCGCGCCGTCGCACCGATTTCTGAGGGATTTCGCCGCCGACATGTTCCCGGGTCGCTTCGACCTGTCCGGCTGGCAAGCGCCGGTCGCGCCGCCGGTCGAATACGCAAGGACGCTGTCGCCGCTGGGCGAGGTGAATGTCTGGGAGACCGACTATGTGCAGCGCCTTGCGCCGTCGAAGGACGGCCATCCGGTGCGCCGCTTCACCGAATCCACCGCGATGCGGCCTTTCTTTGAGAAGATGGAAGAGAGCGAGGCCCGTGAATTCCTTGCCCGCTACGAGGCGGCGCTCGCATCCGCCTATCCGGCCGAGGCGGACGGCTCTGTCCTTTTCCCCTTCCGCCGCCTGTTCCTGATCGTCACGAGGTAGAATGCCCGCGCTCATCCCCACCGACCATGTCGGCACCGTCACCTGGCTTGGTCGCATGGCGCATCGCGACCGGCCGGAACTGGAAAGCCTGGCGCTGGGCGAGATGGCTCTGACCTTCGCGGGCGAGGCGGGCGATTGCCATGCGGGCCTGACGCGGCCCTCCTGCAGCCGGGTGAAGAGCCAGCATCCAGTCGGCACCGAGATCCGGAATACGCGGCAACTGTCGCTGGTCTCCGCCGAGGAACTGGCGCTGATTGCCCGTGAGCTGGGGCTTGAGGCGATCGACCCGGCCTGGGTCGGGGCATCGGTCGTCGTGTCGGGCATCGCCGATTTCAGCCACCTGCCGCCCTCCGCACGCCTGCAGGCGGAAAGCGGCGCGACTTTAGTCATCGACATGCAGAACCGCCCCTGCCAGTTCCCCGCCCGCACGATCGAGGCTGCCCGGCCAGGCCATGGCAAGGCCTTCAAACCGGCGGCGGAGGGGCGGCGCGGCGTGACCGCCTGGGTGGAACGCGAGGGGATATTGAAGGTCGGTGACCGGCTGCGCCTGCATATTCCCGACCAGCGGGCCTGGGCGCCGGAGACGGCCGCGGTGGCGGCCGGATAGAGAAACAGCCCCTTGGCGATTCCCGACTGGAAAATGTCGGAAATCGTCCGTATCCCATCGTGTGCCGGGGCTAGAACCTTTCGCAAAGGCCGGTGCCCCGGAATGCGCCCGCCGCCGTGATCAGAGGAGAGATCCATGGGTTTCAAGACCGATATCGAGATTGCCCGCGAGGCGAAGAAGAAACCGATCATGGAGATCGGTGCCAAGCTGGCCATCCCGGCGGAGCATCTTCTGCCCTATGGTCACGACAAGGCCAAGGTCAGCCAGGAGTTCATCCGCTCGCTGGAAGGCAGACAGGACGGCAAGCTGATCCTGGTGACCGCGATCAACCCGACGCCCGCGGGCGAGGGCAAGACCACGACCACCGTGGGCCTTGGCGACGGTCTGAACCGCATCGGCAAGAAGGCGGTGATCTGCATCCGCGAAGCCTCGCTCGGGCCGAACTTCGGCATGAAGGGTGGTGCGGCTGGCGGCGGTTACGCGCAGGTCGTGCCGATGGAGGAGATGAACCTTCATTTCACCGGCGATTTCCACGCGATCACCTCGGCGCACAACCTGCTCTCGGCGATGATCGACAACCATATCTACTGGGGCAACGAGCTTGACATCGACGAGCGCCGCGTGTCGTGGCGCCGGGTGATGGACATGAACGACCGCGCGCTGCGTGACATCGTCGTGTCGCTGGGCGGTGTCGCGAACGGCTTCCCGCGCCAGACCGGCTTCGACATCACGGTCGCCTCGGAAGTGATGGCGATCCTCTGTCTCTCGAAAGACCTAGAAGACCTGCAGAAACGTCTGGGCGACATCGTCATCGGCTATACCCGCGCCAAGAAGCCGGTCTATGCCCGCGACGTGAAGGCCGACGGCGCCATGACCGTTTTGCTGAAGGATGCGATGCAGCCGAACCTGGTGCAGACGCTGGAAAACAACCCCGCCTTCGTCCATGGCGGCCCGTTCGCCAACATTGCGCACGGCTGCAATTCGGTCATCGCGACCAAGACCGCGCTGAAGCTGGGGGAATATGTCGTGACCGAAGCGGGCTTCGGGGCCGACCTCGGTGCGGAAAAGTTCTTCGACATCAAGTGTCGCAAGGCGGGGCTGAAGCCCTCGGCCGCAGTCATCGTCGCGACCGTGCGCGCGATGAAGATGAACGGCGGCGTCGCCAAGGCCGATCTGGGCGCCGAGAATGTCGATGCGGTCAGGAAAGGCTGCCCGAACCTCGGCCGCCATATCGCCAACGTGAAATCGTTCGGCGTGCCGGTCGTGGTGGCGATCAACCATTTCTATTCCGACACCGATGCGGAAGTGGAAGCGGTCAAGGCCTATGTCGCCGAACAGGGCGCCGAGGCGATCCTGTGCAAGCACTGGGCGAACGGCTCGGCGGGCATCGAGGACCTGGCGAAGAAGGTCGTGAGCCTCGCCGAAAGCGGATCGGCCAATTTCGCCCCGCTCTATCCCGACGAGATGAGCCTCTTTCAGAAGATCGAGACCGTCGCCAAGCGCATCTATCACGCTGACGAGGTTCTGGCCGACAAGTCGATCCGCGACCAGCTGAAGGCCTGGGAAGAGGCGGGCTACGGCCATTTCCCGGTCTGCATGGCCAAGACCCAGTACAGCTTCACCACCGATCCGAACCGCCGTGGCGCGCCCACGGGCCATTCGGTGCCGGTCCGCGAGGTGCGCCTGTCGGCGGGCGCCGGCTTCATCGTGGTGATCTGCGGCGAGATCATGACGATGCCGGGCCTGCCCAAGGTACCGTCGGCCGAGGTGATCAGGCTGAACGCGGAAGGAAACGTCGAGGGGCTGTTCTGAGCCTCTCTGACATGGAATAACCCTCAGGCGCCCCCAGGATCATCTCTGGTGGGCGCCTGTTTCATCCCGAGGCCCCGGGAGCAGGAAAGAGGAACGAGATGACGGCTAAGGTGATCGACGGCAAGGCCTTCGCGGCGAAGGTACGGGGCCAGGTGGCAGACCATGTGGCGCGGCTGAAGGCGGAGAGCGGCCTGACCCCGGGCTTGGCGGTGGTGCTGGTGGGCGAGGATCCGGCTTCTCAGGTCTATGTCTCGTCGAAAGGCAAGATGACCGTCGAGGTCGGCATGAACTCTTTCGAACACAAGCTGCCCGCCGACACGTCCGAGACCGATCTTCTCGCGCTGATCAAGTCGCTGAACGCGGATGCGAAAGTTCACGGCATTCTCGTGCAGTTGCCGCTGCCTTCTCATCTGAATTCGGACCTCGTGATCAACTCGATCGATCCGGCCAAGGATGTCGACGGCTTTCATATTTCGAACGTCGGCCTTCTGGGCACCGGTCAGAAGTCGATGGTGCCCTGCACGCCGCTTGGCTGCCTGATGATGCTGCGCGACCATCACGGATCGCTGGCGGGCATGAATGCGGTTGTCGTGGGTCGGTCGAACATCGTCGGCAAGCCGATGGCGCAGCTGCTGCTGGGCGACAGCTGCACGGTGACGATCGCGCATTCGAAGACCAAGGACCTTCCGGCCGTCTGCCGTCAGGCCGACATTCTGGTGGCTGCCGTCGGTCGCCCCGAGATGATCACGGGCGACTATGTGAAGCCGGGCGCGACGGTGATCGACGTCGGCATCAACCGTATCGAGCGTGATGGCAAGGCCAGGCTGGTGGGCGATGCCCATTACGAAAGCTGCGCCGCCGTCGCGGGCGCCATCACCCCGGTTCCGGGCGGCGTCGGCCCGATGACCATCGCCTGCCTTCTGGCCAATACGCTGACGGCCGCCTGTCGGGCGCATGGTTTGGCGGAACCGAAGGGTCTGACCGCCTGATCCTTGCTGCGCGTGCCGGATTTCGATACGAAATCCGGCCGGAACCTTTCAAAGGTTCCGGTCCGATTTCTTTTCAAGAAATCGGCTCATCCGGTCGAGCCAGCCATTCCAGGACGCCGCGCCGTTTGATGAGGTTCTTGTAATCCCACTGGATGGCGCGCGCCTTCTCAAACCAGCAGACGAGGGCCGCGCGATCGATCTGCGCGACATCGGTCAGTCGCGCTTCAGCCGCCTTGAATTTGCCTTCGGGGCGCAGCGAGGTTTCGCCGAAGGACTGGCCGCTCCAGAACAGAAGCTGGACATGGGCCTTGCGCACCCAATAGCCCGCCACCGGATTGCCGTTCAGGAACCAGACCGGCCCGCCATGCCAGACCTTCGCCTGGGCCTCGGGCAGTCCGGCGGTAATCTCGGCCGCCAGGCGGTCGCAGATCGCCCGGGGCTCGGGTGCTTGACGCTGGTTGTATGCCGGGATGTCGGGTGTCATGTCGCGGCCTGCGCTGGGTCGCCGATCAGGCAGAAACCATGGCCGAACGGGTCGCTCATGAAGGCGACCGGCGGACGGCCGGGCGGCTCGTGCCAGGCCTCGAGCCGCGCCCCGGCGGCAAGCGCCCGGTCGCGCGTGGCGGCGACATCGGCGACATGGAAGTCGAGGTGCACGGGCGTCCAGTGGCGCCGGTAGGTCCGTCCGGCGGTCGCGTCGGGATGGGGCGTGCTGCCCTCGGCCCGTGCCGTCAACAGAAGGCGCTGGCCATCGGCCTCGATCAGCGCGAGGCCGGTGTAGGGTTCGGCCACGGTGCGGAAGCAAAAAGTGTCGCCGAAGAAGGCCAGGCCTTCTTCAATGCTCGGGACATCGACGGACACGGCGATCTTCATGGCGTTGTCCCTGGGATGTCAGGCGGCCAGCAGGCCTTCCATGCGGGCGTAGCTGTCTTCCATCCCGTCGGCCATGCCGGTCGCGAGCATCGCTTCGCGCGTGGACGCGTCGGGAAGCGACATTGTCATGACCATGCGGGTACCGGCCTCGACAGGAGTGAATACCGTCACGACATGGTTTTCAGGCGTCGGGTCGGGCAGGAACATCCGCTCGACATGCTCGATGCGGGAATGGGGCGTCAGGCTGATGAATTCGCCGGTCGCATGAAATCCCATCTCGCCGTTGGTCCATTCGTAGCGGAAGCTGCCGCCCGGGCGCGGGTCGCATTGGCAGACGGGCATGGTCCAGCCATCGGGTCCGGTGCACCATTTCGGAATGAGGACGGCGTCGGTATGGGCGCGCCAGACAAATTCGGGTCGGGCGCGGAACAGCCGGGTGATGACGACTTGCGTGTCGCCGACGAGATCGACGGTCAGGCTCATTCCTTGGTCTCCAGTTCTGCAAGGAGGATATCGAGGCGGGCATAATTGGCCTCGAAAGTGCGCCGCAACTGGCCGAGCCAGTCCTCGATCTCGCCCAATCGATCGGGCGCGAGGCGGCAGGGGCGGCGGTTGCCGTCAATGCGCCGGAGAATCAGGCCCGCGTCCTGCAGAACCTTCAGATGCTGCGATATCGCCGGCTGGCTGATCGCGAAGGGGCGCGCAAGGTCGGTTGGGGTCGCCTCGCCCCGCGCGAGTTGCGCCAGGATGGCCCGGCGGGTCGGATCGGCAAGAGCGTGCAGGGTCGAATCCATTGAGTCAATTCCTTATATAAGTACATAACTATATTAAAACCTCGATCCGGTCAATCCATGACAGCGCGTTAGCGGGACAAGGGACAGGGGACGCAGCGTGATCCGGTCAGGATTGCCAGCGCCCCCGCTTCGAACAGTCCGCGCAGGTCTGGGTGGGTCGCCTCCATGCCGCCGGTATAGGTGCCGTAGGCCGGCAGGATCGCCCGGTTGCCATCGGTCAGGAAGGCCGGGCGCGCCTGGCCGGCCAGGCGGACCTTCGGGTGATAATGGCCCGAAATCTCGCCAGCCGCCCCGTCCAGCGCGATATGGCGGAACGTCAGGGGGCCAATAGTCACCGCGGCCAGATGCGCGCCGCCCAGATCGACCGGCCCCGGATCGTGATTGCCCTCGATCCAGACCCAGCGCCGTCCTGCCTGCATCCGCGCCAGCCAAAGCGCATCCGCCTCGGGCAGCGCGCTGGCGGCCAGATCGTCGAAGGAATCGCCGAGGCAGATCACTGTCCGCGCCCCGGTGCGATCCAGGTCGGCGTCGAGCCGAGAGAGCGTATCCGACGTCTCATAGGGTGGGATCAATGCCCCACCCCGCCGCGCGTAACGTTCCGAGCGGCCAAGATGCAGGTCAGAGACGGTCACGATCGCCTCCGCCGCCCAGTAAAGCGCGCCCGAAGGCAGCGCCGTCAGCCGCGCGCCCTGAAGATCGAAATCGAAACCGCCCATGTCCTTCATTCTGGCGCAAATATCCACGGGGGGCGCCCCGGATGCAATCCGGGGCGGTCGGGGGGCAGTCAGCCCCCCGCCTTTGGCCCGGAAAGACCGGCCTCCGCCATCAACCGTTCCGCCGCTTCCTCCAGAAGCCGCTCGCGCGCTGCGCCGAAGACCGGCACCTTGCCCACCTCGAAGAAGAGCGGCGCCGCGAAGGGGGTGGCATGGTCCAGCCGCCGGGTGCGGATGCGGGCGCCGGTGCGGTTGATCAGTGCCTCGATCCGGGCGAAATCGACCATGCCGCGCATCGCCTCCTCGCGCGTGACCTTCAGCATCAGATGGTCGGGGTCGTATTTGCGAAGCGTGTCATAGAGTATGTCGGTTGAGAAGGTCGCCTGCCGCCCGGACTTGCGCTGGCCGGGATGGTTGCGCGGCGTCAGCCCCGCGACGATCGCCACATTGCGGAAGGTGCGCTTCATCACCGCATTGCCCGCAAGCCAGTCCTCGAGCCCCGCGCGCAGGCGGGCGAGATCGAAGAGCGGTGCGGGGTCGGTGACCGGATCGAGACCCCAGATCAGCGTCGCATAATCGGTGGCGACGAAGCCAAGGGGGTGCAGCCCCTCCTCCTCCATCCGCTTGGTCATGAGAAGGCCGAGCGTCTGCTGGGCATTGCGGCCCGCGAAGCCGTAGATGCAGACGTACTCGCGCCCCTCGGCGGGAAAGCTCTCGATCAGCAACTCGCCGTCGCGCGGCAGGTCCGAACGCTCGCGCTGAAGGCGCAGCCAGTCGGCGGTATGGGCGGGCAGGTCCGGCCAATCGGGCTCGGCCATGATGGCGAGCATCCGCGCGCAAAGCTCCGTCGAGGTCGAGAATTTCGTGCCCGAAAAGACCGCGACCTTCGGTTCGCGGCCGCGTTCGCGGCTGACCTCGACCGTCAGTTCGCGCAGGCCTTCGTAGCGCACCACCTCGCCACCGATCAGGAACGTGTCGCCGGGGGTGAGGGAGGCGGCAAAGGCCTCTTCGACCTCGCCCAGGGGCTTGGCCCCGAAGCGGGCCTTCAGCGCGACCGTCAGAAGTTCGGACGAGGTGATGGTGCCCACGTTCATGCGGATCATCTGGGCCGCGCGCGGGTCGCGCAGCTGCCAGTGGCCGCCCTTCAGCACAAGCCTCTGCCATTTGTCATAGGCCTTCAGCGCATAGCCGCCCGTCGCGCAGAAATCGAGGCAGGCGTCGAATTCGGCGCGGGTGAGGGTGGCATAGGGGCCGGCGGCCGTGACCTCGGCAAAAAGCGCGTCGGCCTCGAAGGGCGCCGCGCAGGCGGCGATCAGGATATGCTGGCAGAGCACATCCTTCGGCCCCGGGCCCCGGGGCTCGCCGTCGAGGTCACGGGCGCGGACCGCCGCAAGCGCCGCCGCGCATTCCACGACCTCCCAGCGGTTCGCGGGCACCAGAAGCGCCTTCGAGGGCGCGTTGTAGCGATGGTTGGCCCGCCCGATCCGCTGGACGAGGCGCTTGACGTTCTTCGGCGCGCCGACCTGGATCACCAGGTCCACATCGCCCCAGTCGATGCCGAGGTCGAGCGAGCCGGTGCAGACGATGGCGCGCAGGCTGCCTGCGACCATCGCTGCCTCGACCTTGAGCCGCGCCTCGCGGGCGAGCGAGCCGTGGTGGATGGCGATGGGAAGTGCATCCTCGTTCTGCAGCCAGAGGTCGTGGAAGAAAATCTCGGCCTGGGCGCGGGTGTTGTGGAAGATGAGCGTCGTCCTGTGACCGCGCACCTCGTTCAGGATCGCGGGGATCGCGTAACGGCCGCCGCCACCCGACCAGGGGGGCGGCTCGTCGGTGACGAGCATCGAGATCTCGGGATCGGGGCCGGGGTCGGCGGCGACGATCGGGCAGGGGGCGGGATGGGGGGCGAGGAAGCTGGCGATGGCCTCGGGGTCCTCGACCGTGGCCGACAGGCCGACGCGGCGCAGGCCCGGACAGAGCGATTGCAGGCGGGCGAGGCAGAGCATCAGCTGATCGCCGCGCTTGGATTCCGCGAGCGCGTGGATCTCGTCGACGATCACCCGGGAAAGGCCCGCGAAGGTGCGGGCGGCGTCGGGGTAGGAAAGCATCAGCGCCAGGCTTTCCGGCGTCGTCAGCAGGATATGCGGCGGATCGGCGCGCTGGCGCAGGCGCCTTTGATAGGATGTGTCGCCGGTGCGATCCTCGATCCGGACGGGCAGGCCCATCTCCTCGACCGGGCGAGAGAGGTTGCGGCGGATGTCGGCGGCAAGCGCCTTCAGGGGCGAGATGTAAAGTGTGTGCAGGCCCTGATGCCTGCCGTCCGCCAGTTCGACCAATGTCGGCAGGAAGCCCGCAAGCGTCTTGCCGCCGCCGGTGGGCGCGAGGAGCAGGAGCGCGGGCTCGCCCGCGCGGGCGAGGAGCGCCCGCTGATGGGGATGGACCTGCCAGCCCCGGGCGGCGAACCAGTCTGAAAAGGGTGGCGGCAGCGCGGACATGCGGCGACGATAGGACGGCGCCGCGCTGCTGGCCAGAGGGGCTGCTCCTCGTCAGGCTAGCGCCTGCTCGTCGCATGGACAACGGCGAAGAGCGGGCGCACGCCCGGCGATGAGCGGTTGCGCGCGGCAGCCGGGGCCCGCGACCGTCACTCCTCGTCAGGCTAGCGCCTGCTCGTCGTTTGCGCATCTGCGAAGAGCGGGCGCAAGCCCGACGATGAGCCTTCAGTGCAGGTGACGCGGCCGCGCGGCGAGCGCGCCGGGCAGTTGCGTCGGCGGCGTCAGGTGGGCGCCGGTCAGCGCCTTGTCGAGCGCCGATTCCACCGTCTTGACCAGCACCTCGCCCGCATTGTCCTCAGGCAGCGCCCGCGGCATCAGCGCGGCGGGATCGAAGAGCCCGTCGGCGGCACTCGGCCCGAAGGTGGCGCGCAGGAAGGGCAGCATCCTTTGTTCGTCGATCCCCTGCGCCTCGGCCCAGCCAAGCGCGCTGCGGGTGATCGCCGAGGAGGCGGCCGCGAGGCAATCCTGCAGGGCCTTCGCGGCCATCGCGGTGCCATACTCGCCCATCCTGACCGCCGACCCGGCCATTGCCGCAAAGAGCGGTGCCAGCGTATCGAGCGCATCGGCCGGACCGCCGAGAAGCAGCGTCACCTGGCCGCCGTCGGCGAGGCGCTGCGCGCCGATCACCGGCGCGTCGATCAATGTGACATGTTTCGCCACCCGGCCACGCAGCGCCCGCACATAGCGTGGCGACAAGGTCGAAAGCAGGATGATCGTCCTGAGCGACGGAAGCGCCTTGGCCAGACGCTCCTCCTCGAACAGGAGCCGCTCGCTTTCCATCAGGTCGCGCGGCATGAAGAGAAGCGTCTCGACCGCCTCGTCGCCCGGCTGCGCGGGGCGCGTGACCGCCCCGCCGCCATCGCGCAGGCGGGCAGCAAGGAAGGGCAGGGCGGAATGCGTGCCGGCAGCAGCGATCGAAGACATCAATGAACGATCTTTTCTTCCTTGACGAACATGTTCGCCCAAGCCCGGTCGATCAATTCCGGCGTCATCTGGTAGGGGATGCCTTCGAAATTGCAGATCGAAATCATTTGGTCGATCAGGAAGACCGGCTGGTAATTGGCATATTCGTTGTTGATGGTGGGATATTTGACTTTCAAAAGGTGAAGCAGTGCCTTCTCTTCCAAGGGCATCTTCTTCTTCTTCGCGACCATCGCGAAGATTTTCAGGAAGTTTTCCTGGTTCGGCCCGTCGATCTTGATCTTGAAGAAGATCCGGCGCAGGGCCGCCTTGTCGAAGATGTCGTTGGGGTGGAAGTTCGTGGAGAAGATCACGAGCGTGTCGAAGGGCACCTCGAACTTCTCGCCCGATTGCAGGGCGAGGATGTCGCGGCTTTCTTCAAGCGGCACGATCCAGCGGTTGACGATCTTCTGCGGCGGCTCGGCCTGACGGCCAAGGTCGTCGATGATGAAGACGCCGCCGGTGGCCTTGAGCTGCAGCGAGCCGGTATAGGTCCGCGCGGTCGGGTTGTAGGTGAGGTCGAGCATGTCGAGCGAGAGTTCACCGCCGGTGATCACGGTGGGGCGCTCGCACAGCACATAGCGCGTGTCGAACCGGCCGGAGGATCGGCGCAGGCTGGTCGGGTCATCCTCGAACGATTGCGCCGCGGAATGGACGATCGGGTCATAGACGGTGATCACCTGCCCGGCATATTCGATGGCGCGCGGCACATAGATCTTGTCGCCGAGCGCGTCGCGGATACCGTTCGAGATCGAGGATTTGCCGTTGCCGGGCGGACCGTACATGAGGATCGAGCGGCCCGAGCCCACGGCGGGCCCGAGATGGTCGAGCAGTTCGTCGGGCAGGATCAGATGGCCCATGGCGCCCGTGAGCTGCTGGCGGGTCATCTGGATATTGCGGATCGACTGTTTCTTGACCTGCTCGCGGTACATTTCCAGCGGCACGGGCATGGCGCCGTAATATTCCGACTGCGCCAGCGCATCGAGCGCGCGCGCCTTGCCCGCGTCGGTCAGCTGATAGCCCATCTCGCCGCCCGAATTGGCATGGAGCGTGCCTGTCGCTTCCAGAAGGCGCTGGCTGCGGCAGAGGTCGATCAGTTCCTGGGCAAGACCGAGCGGCAGGCAGACCTGGCGCGCGATGTCGCTCGCCTGGTCGATGTTCATGCGGAAGATGGTCTTCAGGACCACATCGCGCATCATCACCGTGTTCAGTCCGGTCTCGGCCAGCGACTTCGGCTGCGCCGGTGCGATGACGTTGGTGACCTGCATGTTCATTGCACTCTGCCCGTGTTCGTGCGCCCCCGGCATGGGCCGCCCGACTCAGGGGCGGTGGCAGGCCTGCGCAAAAGATTTCCAATGGCGAGACTGGCGGGCTAATGTGGCCAAAAAAGGGAAGATCGGGCGGGAAATTTGGGCATGAGAAGATTTGACTGGCGCGGGCTGACGGCCCTGCTTCTGGGCGTTGTTCTGGTCATGGGCGGGCTGCCGTTCCTGAAGGGCGGCTTCTATATCGGCAAGCACGAGGGCGATACGCTGCATCTGGCGGATATCGTGCTGCGCATGGCGGCGGGCGAATGGCCGCATCTGGATTTCATGACGCCGATCGGGCTTATGGCCACCGCGCCCATTGCGCTCTTCGTGAAGGCGGGCTGGGGGTTCGGGCATGCGATCTTCCTCGCGCAGCTTCTGGTGGCGCTGGTGCTTCTGGTGCCGACCGTCTGGGTGAGTGCACGGCGGGTGGAACCCTTGACCGGGCGCGCGGCAGCCTGGGCCTATGGCGCGCTGGTGATGGTGCTCTGCCTTGCGCTCGTCCATGGCGAGGCAGAGATCAGCATCTCGGTCTCGATGCATTACAACCGCTGGGCCTGGGCCATCGCCTTTCTGATCGTGCCGCTTGTCGTGCTGGACCGGAGCGGCGAGCCGACTGTCACCGGGAGACGTCTGGATGGTATGCTGATCGGCGCAGGGATGGCGGCACTGGTGCTGATCAAGATGACCTATGCGGTCGCTCTGTTCCCCGGCCTCCTGATCGGCCTGATCGCTAGACGCTGGTGGGCGGAAGTCGCTTTTGCGGTGATCGCGGGTCTTGTCGTCCTTGGCATCGTGACGGCTTTTTCCGGACCTGCCTTCTGGCTCGCCTATCTGCACGACCTCGCCATCGTTTCCGCCTCTGAAGTGCGTCCGATGCCGGGCAAGGATTTCGGCATGATTGCCGCCGCGCCCGCCTATCTTGGCGGCACGATCGCGCTATTCGCATTGGTGATCTTTCTCAGGCAGGCGGGCCGGGATGCAGCCGGGGTGGCGCTTCTCTTCCTCGCGCCGGCGTTTCTCTACATCACCTACCAGAATTACGGCAACGATCCGCAATGGCTGGCGCTGGCGGCCCTGATCGGCCTTGGCCTGAGGCCTGCGGCGGGTCTGGTGAACGGGTTTGGCTGGGACTTGCGGAAGGCGATGGGCCTTTCTGCCGTGGCGCTCGTCTGTTTCGGCCTGCCCTCGGCGCTCAATCTCGCCTACAGCCCGCTGAGGCATCTGGCACAGCCGACCGACAAGACGCGCCCGCTTCTGTCGAACCTGCCGCAACACGGCGATGTGCTGACCGAACAGGGACGTATCTACAAGGTCACGCAAACGGTCACGGCGGACGGGCCGGGCGCGCCCTTCGCGCTATACCGGCCGCTTGCCGGCGCGCGCGACATCGCGGTTCTGAATGGCGAGAGCCTGCCCGAGTGCGAAACCGGGGGCGGCTTCGCGGCCTGGTTCGAGACCTTGGCGCGCGATCTGGACGGGGCGGGTTATGCGGGCAAGCGCATCTTCGTGGCCGACCTTTTCACGCAGCTCTGGATGTATGGACCTTTCGAGCCGATCAAGGGCGCCGCGCCCTGGTATTACGGCGGCCTGCCGGGGATCGAGCATGCCGACTACGTGCTGGTGCCGGAATGCCCGCTCTACGAGAAGGCCCGCTACGGCACCCTGAAATCGCTGAAGGACGGCAACTATGTGCTGACCGAGGAGCGGCGGACGCCGCTTTACCGGCTCATGAGGCTTGCGACCCAACCGTGAACCGGCGGCAGCGCCACGAAGCTGAGGTAGAAGACGAAGGTGGCAACAAGCGCCAGGCCGAAGGGGAACTTCTCGGTCAGCCAGTTCTTGCCGCGCTTCCACGAGGCCCAGTCGGGCGTGGCACGCACGACCGCCGGGATGGCCCGCAGCGTGCGGTGGGCGATGAGCGCGGCAATCGCGAAGACCGAAAGCGAGACGAGGATCACGCCCAGATGGTTGGGGAAGACGAAAGGTGCGGCGGCGGCGGCGAATTTCGCGTCGCCCGGGCCGACGGGCGCGCGCAGGGCAAAAAGGATGTAGCCGACGAAATAGACGACGACCGCATTCACCCAGCGCCAGGCCCAGGCGTCGAGCGGAAAGAGAAGCGCACCGGCCACCAGCCAGACCCCTGCCAGCGCATAGACCGCGCGGTTGGGGATCTTCATGTGCTTGAGGTCGGAGAAGAAGGCCCAGAGCGAGATGGGAAGCGTCAGCGCGAGCAGGATGAGATAGGCGCGCTGGATATCTTCTACCGGCATGTTCAGCATCGGTTCAGCCCTTCGTCACGTTGGCGTCAAGCGTATCGAGGGCGCGCTGGGCTTCCTCGAAATACTGGGGCGCGGTGTCGACCGCCTCTTGCAGAAGGGTCCGGCCGGTCGCCACATCGCCCTGCTTGATGGCGCTGAGCGCCGCCGTATAGAGAAGCTGCGCGCGTTCGGCCTGCGTCATCGACACGATCGGCATGTCGTACTTGCGCTGCGCGGCGCGGGCGAGGACAAGGTTGTTCTTGGTGGTGAAGACCGAAGGGTCGTAGGTCAGCGCCTGGGTGAAAAGCTTCTCGGCCCCGGCATAATCGCCGCGCGTCAGCTTCGAGAAGCCCCAGTTGTTCAGGACGCCCGAGGGCTTGGTCGTCAGCCCGAAGGCGGTTTCATAGAAACTGTCGGCCTTCTTCCAGTTCTTCTTCGAATCCGCCACCATCGCTTCCAGCCGGTAGCGCTCGAACGTCTCGTGCGTCGGCGGGATCTGGTTCAGCGTGGCTTCCGCCTCTTTCCACTGATTGTTGCGGATCTGCGCATCGGCAAGTTCCACCCGGTCGTCGTTGGTCGCGCCGGGCATGGCGATCACCTCGCGCCAGACCTGGGCGCCTTCGAGCGGTTTCTTGGCGCGGACGAGCGATTTGGCAAGCCCCCGGCGGTAATCGATGTTCTCGGGGTTTGCGGCGGAAGCCTTGGTGAAATAGGCGACCGCCTCGTCGGGATTGGCTGCCTGCAGCATCAGGGCATTGAGACCCGCCTGATCGGATTCCGTGAATTCCTTCAAGGCCTTGGCGGCTTCCTTGCTGCGATCCTGTTGGCAGGCCGACAGCGAAAACATCCCTGCGATGCAGAGCGAGATCAGAACCGGGTGGCGCATTTGCTGCGTCCTTTGCTCGTTGCCTCAGTTATTGGTGAGAAGCAGATAGGTGCCGTTGCCACGTCTCACCAGCGAGAACTTCGCCTCTTCGGGCGCATCATAGGTGGGATTTTCCAGTTTTGCGAGCGCCCGACGCAGATTCTCGCGGATTTCGTCCGATTGGCCACTGTCGAGTGCGAAGGCGGTCTTGAAGACGAGGCTTGCCTCGGCGACCTCGCCCTTTTCCATCAGCACGACGCCAAGGTTGTTCCAGGCGGGCACAAAGGTCTCGTCAACTTCGATCGCCTGGCGGAGGATGCGTTCCGCCTGCCCGAGGCGACCGAGTTTCAGGTCGGCCGATCCGATCGCGGAAAGGACATCGACCGTCGGCCCCTGTTCGGCCGCGCCGCGGTAATAGGCCTTCAGCGCCAGTTCATACTCGCCCGCCGCCATCAGCCGGTGGCCGACGATCAGGCCATCGACGGAGTCCTCGCCGCGCGCCACGCCGGGCGCATAGGGATTGTCCTTCTTCGGTGCCAAAAGGCCGCCTGCCGATTGGCAGGCGGCCAGAAGGCCGATCAGGGCGGCCAGGCCGAGCTTTGTACGGATCATCCGTCCTACAGTCTGAAATTCGCGAACAGCTGCATCATATCGTAGACGGAGGGGCCGACAAGGATCATCAGCAGCGGCGGCACGGTGAACATCATCGTGCCGAGCGTCATCTTCGTCGGCAGCTTGTTCGCAGCCTCTTCAGCGCGCATCACGCGCTTGTCGCGCATTTCCCCGGCATAGACGCGGAGCGCCTCGGCGATCGAGGTGCCGAATTGCTGGGACTGGATCATCACGGTGACGAAGGAGGCGACGTCCTGCACACCCGACCGTTCGGCGAAGCCCTTGAGAACGGTGGGCTTGTCCTTGCCCGCTTTCACTTCCTGCGACACGATCTCCAGCTCTTCGCCCAGCGCGGGATAGCCGGTCTTCAGTTCCTTCGAGACGCGGATGATCCCCTGGTCGAGCGACTGGCCCGCCTCGACGCAGACCAGGAGCATGTCCAGCGCATCGGGGAAGCCGTTCTGGATCTCGGCCTGGCGGGATTCAACCCGGCGCTGCACCCAGTATTTCGGGAAGTAATAGCCCAGGCAACCCGGCCCGATCACATACATGGCGAGCTTGGTGGTCGATACGTCGGCGGAACCCGCCTGAGACAAGGCATAGATCACGCCGAGAATCAGGCAGATGATGCCCAGCATGAACTGGATCGCGTGGAAGGTGCGGACTGCATGCTTGCCGCGATAGCCCGCGCGGGTCATTTGCAGGCGTGCCGCACTCATCTCTTCCTGGCTTTGCGGTTCGAGGAAGGTCGCGAACTTGTCGAGCTTGGCACCGCCGCCGGCGCTGGCGCGGAGCTTCTTCTGCTTGCCGTCCTTGGCCGTGGTCGTCGCCGCCTGCGGCTTGGCCATGTCGCGGAACTTCGACAGGGGATCGACCGTCTTCTTCAGCAGCACAGGCAGCACGGCGGCGATCAGGGCGATTCCTAGAACGCCTACGACGATCAGCGGCCCGAGCGGTCCGAGCGTGTCGGTGAGCAGTTGGTTCAGCTGTTCCATCGCCGCCTCAGACTTTGATGTTGGTCATGATTTTCATGAAGATGATGTTCACCGCGAGGAAGGTGAACACGATGAGCGCCGCCGGGATGAAGTAGGGCGTGTCTTTCACGGTGTCGAAATAGTCGGGCTTCGTCACCTGGATGATCACCAGGACGCCCAAGGGGAAGCCCGACAGGAACATGCCCGACCATTTCGCCTCTGCGGTGATGGCGCGCACCCGGCGGAACAGCCGGAAGCGGGCGCGGATGACCTTGGCCAGGCCGTCGAGGATCTCGGCCAGGTTGCCGCCCGACTGGCTCTGGATGGTCACGGCGACGGCAAGGAAGCGGAGATCCTGCATGTCGATACGTTCGGCGAGGTCCTTCAGGGATTCGGTGATCTCGCGGCCATACGCCGCCTCGTCGGCGATCATGCCGAATTCGGTCCCAAGGGGATCGGGAATTTCCTTCGCCACGATCTGGATCGCCGCCGAGAAAGGGTGGCCGACGCGCAGGCTGCGGACCATCAGTTCCACCGCCTCGGGCAATTGCTCCTCGATCATGTCGATGCGCTTCTTGGCCTTCTTGTTGACCCAGAAGAAGACCGCGCCGACGCCCATGATGATTGACACCGCGATGCGGATCGGCAGCGATGCGGCGGTGCCGATCGTCAGGCCGAGGAAGGCCACGACCGCCAGAAGAGCCATCACCCCCATAAGCGCCTGCGGCGAGAAGGCGATGTTGGCCTTCTGCGCCTTCTTGGCGAGGAGGGAATAGAGCGGAATGCCGGTGGCGCGCAGGTGCTGGCTGGCTTCCTTGCGGAGCTGTTCAAGGACCTTCTCGCGCTGGCCACCCTTCTCCAGAAGGGCAAGGCGGCGGCTGACCTTCGAGTTCATCGAGATCGACTTGCCGAAGGCTAGCAGATAGATGCCTTCGACGAGGAAGAGCACGGCAACGAAGATCAGGCCGTAGATGATCGGGGTCGGGCTGATGATCATGGCGCTTACTCCGCAGCCACGGGTTCATAGATCGAGGCAGGCAGGTCATAGCCCCACTGCTTGAAGCGGTCGGCATAGGCCGAGCGCACGCCGGTCGCGGTGAAGCGGCCGATGATCTTGCCTTCGGGCGTTAGGCCGAGCCGCTCGTAGCGGAAAATCTCCTGCATCGAGATGACCTCGCCCTCCATCCCGGTGATCTCGGTGACCGAGGTCATGCGGCGGGAGCCGTCTTGCAGGCGCGAGGCCTGCACGATCAGGTTGACGGCGCTGGCGATCTGGCTGCGCACGGCTTTCAGCGGCATCTCGATACCGGCCATGGCGACCATGTTTTCCAGACGGCTGATGCCGTCGCGCGCGCTGTTGGCGTGGATAGTGGTCATCGATCCGTCGTGGCCGGTGTTCATGGCCTGCAGCATGTCGATGACTTCCTCGCCGCGGGTTTCGCCGACGATGATGCGGTCGGGACGCATACGAAGCGCGTTCCTCAGACAGTCGCGCTGGGTGACAGCGCCCTTGCCCTCGACGTTCGCCGGGCGGCTTTCCATCCGGCCCACATGGACCTGCTGCAGCTGAAGTTCCGCCGTATCCTCGATCGTCAGGATGCGCTCGTCATTGTCGATGAAGGACGAGAGCGCGTTGAGCGTCGTCGTCTTACCCGAGCCCGTACCGCCCGAGACGATGACATTGAGGCGCGTGGCGACGGCGGCCTGAAGATAGGCGGCCATTTCCTCGGTGAAGGCGCCGAAGCGCACGAGGTCGTCGATCCCGAGCTTGTCTTTCTTGAATTTCCGGATCGAGACGAGCGAGCCGTCGACCGCGACCGGCGGCACCATACAGTTGAAACGCGATCCGTCGGCCAGACGGGCGTCACAATAGGGGTTCGATTCGTCGACGCGCCGGCCCACGGCCGACACGATCTTGTCGATGATCCTCAGAAGATGGCGTTCGTCCTTGAAGGTGATGTCGGTCAGCTGCAGCTTGCCCGCGCGTTCCACGAAGATCTGCTGCGGACCGTTCACCAGAATATCGTTGACCGTCTCGTCCTTGAGCAGGGGTTCCAGCGGGCCAAGGCCCATGACCTCGTCATAGAGTTCCTGGTTCAGCGTCGCGCGTTCGTCCTTGTTCAGCACGACGCTCAGTTCCTCGAGGGCCTCGATGGAAATCGCGCTGATTTCCTGCTTCAGATCCTGTTCGGTCGCATGTTCAAGCGCCGAGAGGTTGAGGTTGTCGAGAAGCCGCTTGTGCAGCTCGACCTTGATTTCCCCCATCCGCTCGCGGCGTTTTCTTTCCTTGTCGGCGGCGGTGACCTGCGCGGGCTGGGCGCCCGCCGCGGCAGGACGCCGCATCGATACCGCCTGGGCGGCGGCCTGCGGCGCCGCCTGCGCGACGGCGGGTGCGGCCGGCTGCGGCGCGGCCTGATCGGGCTTCTTGAAACGCGAGAACATTGTCTTCCCCCAGGGGTAAGTCGGTCAGGTCGGTCAGGCCCGGGCGTCAGCCGCGGCCTTGTTCAGGTCGAAGATCTGCTTGGCGAGCTTGGCGATTTCCTTGCGCAGCGGATTCTTCGGCGCGGTCTCGGCCAGGGGCGCCCCGTGGTCATTGGACTGGGTCACCTGGGCGGAACCATCCGGAAGCTGCAATTCAAGCGTGATATCAAGGCTTTCCGCCAGGCGTTTGGCGCGGCTCTTGCCCGACAGGTCGGTGAACTTCGGTGCCCGGTTGAGTGCGAACCGGAGCTTTTCGTGCGGCAGGTCTTCGGACTTCAGCGCGCGGATCATCCGCAAGGCATTCTGGGCCGAGCGCATGTCGAGTTCCATCAGGGCGAAATAGACACTGGCCTTCGACAGAACCGCTTCGGTCCACTGCACGATGGTCGCGGGCATGTCGATCACGACATAGTCGAAATTCGCGCGCGCCACGTCGAGGATGCGGTTGATATCGTCCGATGTGGCGATGTCGAGCGGCAGCATGTCGGCGGGCGCGGTCAGGACGCTGAGCTTTTCCTGATAGACGACCATCGATTGCAGAAGCGATTCCGCGTCGAGCGCTGCGGTGTTCGACAGCATTTCATAGACCGCCTCGCGGCGGGGCAGGTCGAGGTAGGTCGAAACCGAACCGAACTGGAAGTTGAAATCCAGAAGCGCCACGCGCGGGGGATTGTCCTTCTGGACGGTCGCCAGTTCCCAGGCGAGGTTTACCGCCAGTGTCGTCGCCCCGCAGCCGCCGGCGAGGCTGTGGACCGGCAGAATCACGCCGTCCCTGTCGCCCTTGCCCTTGAAGGCCGGCGCATGGGCGCCATGCTCGCCGTGTTCGGCCGCCTGAGCCGCGGCACGCATCCGTTCGATTGCCTCGTGCAGAGCGTTTTCAGGTAGGGGGTAGGGAACGAATCCGTCGGCGCCGAGCTTCAGAAGCTGGTGGAGCGCGATCGGGCTGACCTCGTCGGCGATCAGGATCACCTTCACGCCCTTGTCCTTGGCGGTGGTGATGGTCGCGGCGATCTGGGCGATGTCGCTTTCGTCCTGGGCGTCGACGGCGATGGCGATGAATTCAAGGGCATTGGCTTCGGGCTGGCCGAGAAAGACCTGGGCGTCGGCGAAGGTCAGGTCGCCCCAGCTTTCGCCAAGCTCGGCCTCCATATCCTCAATCAGAAGATCGAAGTTCGAGACATCGCGCGCCACCGTACAGGCGAGGATCGGCGCCGCCTCCGGCTGCAAAGCTGCTACACTGCTCATTCCCAACGTCCTTTTCCGCGCGATTTCCCGCGCCACAGTTCCGAACGGCGGACTTTGCCCACCCGTCACTCGCCACAGCGACCGAAGATAAGCCTTCGGCCTTACTCCCGGGTTTCGAAACTCAGGGAGAAACTTGGCAAGATTGGGGCCAAAAGATCGAAATTATGCGATTTGTTGAGACGATCAAAAGCGAAGGGCGGCCTTTGTTGCCAAAGGCCGCCCCGAAGCTGAAACAATGGGAAGTCAGGACTAATTGGAACCCGCCGCCCCGCTGCCTTCGGTGACTTCCGCCTGGGTATGGACCGGCATCGCGCTGGCGACATATTCGCGGAAGATGATCTGCGCGTACTTTCCGTTCAGCACCAGAGAACTGTTGGCGACGAAACCCGACACTTCGGTGACCGTCCGGCGATTCTTGCGCTCGGGGTCCTGAGTGAAGACCAGCGGCTGGGTCTCGCCGAACGAGGCCACTGCTTCCAGCCGCGACTTGCTGATGCCCTGCGAGGCGAGGAAGGACACGACCGCATTCGCCCGGCGCAGGCCGAGCCGCTTGTTGTAGGCGTCCGAACCCACGAGGTCGGTGTGACCGTAGACACGGAAACGCACTTCCGGGAACTGCCGGATCCAGTCGGCCTGACGCATGAGCGCGTCCTGCGCGGCGCCGTCGAGGACCGCGCTGTTGAATTCGAAGTTCACGGTGTTCGGGACGTCCGCTGCGAATCTGCGTGTCAGGTCAATGACATAGTCCCGTTCGCCGGACTGGATCTGGGTGTTGGCCATGGTCGAATGGCCGAAGTCGCGGGTTTCGATCTCCGATCCGGCCTCGGCGTAGAAGGACCGGGCGATGTTGGTTTCCTTCGAGCAGCTCGCGAGGGCGAGCGCGCTGACGGAGATGAGGGCGAGGGCAAGGTGCTTTTGCATCGTCTTACTCCATCACATAGCCGTAGGAACCGGAGAAGTCCTGCTTGGCGACTTCTGCGGCGGACCCGCTCTTGGATTTTCCGTTCGCCGAGGTCTGGCCGAAGAGGAAAAGCTGTGCCTCGGTCGGCGGCTTCACACGGTCTGTGGGAAGCGCGAGCGCCTCGCCACGGACCGGCGACACCAGATGCGGGGTCACGATGATCACGAGCTCGGTCTGGTTGCGCTGATAGTCGGCGCTGCGGAACAGAATGCCAAGAACCGGGATGTCGCCGAGCCATGGCACCTGGTTGTTCAGGTCGGTGAATTCGTCCTGCAAAAGCCCTGCGATGGCGAAGCTCTCGCCGTCACGCACTTCAACTGTGGTTTCCGCTTCGCGCCGTTTGAACGCATTTACCGCGAAGCTTCCGTTCTGGATGCTCACGGTGGTGTCAATTCCGGAAACCGCCGCATTCAGTGCAATATTGATGATGTCTCCATCGACGACACGCGGTGTGAAGGCCAATTCCACACCGAAGGGTTTGTACTCGATAGTGACGTTATTGTCCTTGTCGGGCACCGGGATCGGGTACTCGCCCCCGGCGAGGAACTTCGCTTCTTGACCCGAGAGAGCTGTAAGATTGGGCTCTGCGAGAGTGCGCACCAAACCTTTGCTTTCCAATGCTTCAAGCATTGCCGCAAGCTGGACGCCGCCAAGACTGAAGTCGATGATCCCAGCCCCAGCGAAGTTCTGGGATACCCTGAATCCGGTGTCGATGACGTTCCGGCCCGGCGTGGTTGGGTCCGGGCGCAATGTAAGACCGCCCGTACCCGTGCCGCCGCCGACATTGCCGCTGTTGAACAGCAGGCCGCCATTCAGCGTCTTGCCGACCGAGCGCTGCATTTCCGCGAAGCGGACCTTGAGCATCACCTGTTGTGTGCCGCCGACGCCCATCAGGTTCGAGACCCGCTGCGGCGCGTAACGCTCCGCGAGATCGAGAGCGCGGTCGAGGGCGGCGATCGAGGAAACGACGCCCGACAGCACGATGCCGTCATTGGCGGTGCGGACCTCGATATTCTCGTTCGGGAGGATCTGCTTCAGCCGCTCCTTGAACTCGGCCACGTCGAGCGACACCTGCACATCGACATTGGTGATGAGCTTGCCGTCCGGACCAAGAAGGGTCAGCGTCGTGCGCCCCGGCGCCTTGCCGAGTACGTAGATCGACTTGTCGGACAGGGTGGAAATATCGGCGATCGCCGGATTGGCGATGGACAGTTCGGCGAAGGGCTGGTCGGCTTCGACCACGACGGCGCGGTTCATCGGAACCTCGAGCGTCGAGGAGGTGGAGCCTTCCACAACCTTGAGGGTCTCGGCATGGACCCGGTTCATCGGAGTGCCAAGCACAAGGCCCAGCAATCCTGCCGTCAGGATATATTTAGCGCTCATTGTGACCTGCCTCTCGGATCACGGTTATCGGGTCTTCATGCCCATATTGCCGCCAGCATGCGCCAAAGCCGGATTTATTTCAAGAATCAGCTGTTTGTGGCGCGTCGCTTATGTGGGTTGTCCGCAACAGTCGGGAAGCCGTTGTGTTCAAGGGCCACCCGATCCACCAGATAGGGTGGCCCTGAACGGAGTCAGTTGGTGCAGGGGATTTGTGTCTCGACGATTTCGCCGCCCTTGTTGGTCCGGATCGTGCAGACCTTTTCTTCCTCGACCACGACGGGCGCGGGGGCGTCCTCGATGCCAAGCAGCGTCTTGCGGTCGATCTCGCTGCCGACGGCTGCGGCCGAGCTGTCGTCGCTCGCGCCGACGAGAGCGAGCGTCAGGCGGCCGGAGTTCTGGGCGAGTGTCAGAGCGTTCACCTGGTCGATCGAGCCTTCGATCGTGATGGTGCGGGCGATCTGGGTTTCCTCGGTCCGGTCGGCGTCTGCGCTCTGGTCGATGGCGATGATGCGCACCGCCGATTGGATGAGCTTTGTGATCTGCCGGTTGTTGGCGTCGCCGGTCCAGATCACGTCCACGCGGTCGCCTGGGCGCAGGAAGCCCGACACGCCCGAGGAGACGTCGACATTCAGCGCAAGCGCCCGCATGCCGGGGCTGAGGTTTGCCGTGATGCCCGCGTCGATGCCGGGCTCGGTGATCTTCGAGGCCAAGAGCGGCTCGAACGGTTCGATCGACCTCAGCATCGCACGCGGGCGGGTCTCGCCTTCGAAGAACACCGGCACGATGGCCGGATCGCCGCCCTGGGCCGCGACGACGATCGGGAAGGCGCCAGCCGGAACCTTGTCGGCCTGCCATTTGATGACTTCCAGATCGTTACGGGTGAAGCGCTCGCCGTATTTCATCGCCTTGGTGGCGACGACGACATCGACAAGGCGCGGCGCGGCGGCCTGCTCGGCCAGGAGCCGGTCCCGGTCGACCTGGGTTTGCTTGATGAAGTCTTGCGCCATGTAGACGGCGAAGCCGGCGAGCCCGAGGCCGACGACAAAGACTAGTCCGAAGATGATCCGCATGAAACGCGCCCTCTCATTCAATCCTCTGAGTCGGCGCTTGCTGATCCGGCGACCGTACCCGTCTGGCCGCACTATCCGAATGGATTATGACTTAATGGTGGTCAAAGCGGGTCTTGGAGATGGAAATAGCCGCTTCTCGAAACATTCCGCCAGGGCCGGACTTCCGTCGGAAGCCGGCGCAAAGCGCGGCGATCAGGGAACCGACACGCTGCTGAGATAGGCTTCCACCTTGTCGCCGATCGAGGACATGTTGCCCTTGATCGCCCCCATGGCGATTGCCACCAGTGAAACGACGCCTGCGGTCAGCACGACCCAGTCGACGGTGACTGCACCGGTCTCATCGTCGTTGAACTTCTTGAAATCGAGTACGAAGCGCTTCATTTCAATCTCCCAAGTCGCGGCGCGCAGCGCCCGCGTGGTTCCCAATCTTGTGAAGAGGTTGCCTGCGGTTAATGTCAGGAATTGGGCAGGCATAGGCCGATTTGGCGGACCGGGCGCACGGTATGGAAACAGTGCGATACCCAAAGACGCACAAATACCGGATGCGCGAAGCCAGAAACGAAACGAGCCGCGCCTCGGGCGCGGCTCGATCCGATTTGCGTGAGCGCGGCGATCAGCCGACGGACACGCTCGAGAGGTATTTGTTGATCTTGGTCGAGAGCGCGCCGGTGCCCGATTTGACCGCGCCGAGGGCGAGCACGCCGAGGCCGACGACGGCGGCGGTCAGAACGACCCAGTCGACGGTTACTGCACCGCTTTCATCGCGGTTGAATTTCTTGATATCGATCGCCAAGATTCTCATTTTCTACTCCAAACTGGATCACACTGGTCTACAAGCATGGAGACGGTCCGCTGTGTCGGTGACGATAATTGGGCGAGGATGGTTCAATTTGGTGAAACGAAAGCTCCAACTGCGAAACAGACCGATGCTCATTTGCGCATAGTGCAGGCGTTGCCAGAAGGCACAAACGAAACGAGCCGCGCCTCGGGCGCGGCTCGATCCGATTTGCGCGAGATCGGCGATTAGCCGACGCTGACGGTCGAGAGGTAGTTGTTGATCTTGGTCGAGAGCGCGCCGGTGCCCGACTTGATCGCGCCGAGGGCGAGAACGCCGAGGCCGACGACGGCGGCGGTCAGCACGACCCAGTCAACCGTGACCGCGCCTTCTTCTTCATTGTGGAACTCTTTGACCGATTTGAAGAATTTCATTTGTCTGTCTCCGTAGATGTTCAGCTTCTGCACCATCCGCACCCGTGTCTCCCGGGAGATCTCTGATCCCGTCCCCGTCGCGGCATGGACATATCTAGCCCGCGAATCGTGGCGCGATTGGGGCGCTGTTCGTACATTTTTCGTGATTTTCCATGTTGGCATTCTCAATCTAAATCATTGAATATAAATGATTATTGTGCTTGTCGGCCGCTGTGTGGCGCTGGAATATGTTGCCAAAAGAGCCGCTGCGGCCACATTCTCTGCCCCTTCGCGCGAAAGCAATGGAAAGCCCCTCGAAAAATCGTCAGACTGATTTCCAAGAACAGAACGAGGCAAGTCAGGGCAGCAAACATGGCGCAGGCCAGGCGAGGGGCAGCGGTACTGATCGCTTGCGTGTTCGCATGCGCGGCCGGTCAGCTGTCATATGCGCAGAGCGCGCCTGCGGCCGCCGCGCCCGAGCCTTACCCTTCCTTCACGTTCAAACGTATCTCGGCGCCCAAAGCGGGCACCACAAAGCGGATCACCGTTCAGATCGATCCGGCGGAACAGGCCGCCCGGCTGGCCGCACCCGTCCTGCCGCCACCGGAAAATCCGATCCCGCGCGGGGGAGCGGACCCGGACCTGAAGCCGCTTCCGGCGATGCCCGGCGTTCCTCTGGGTAGCTATGCCTGGTTCTGGGATCGGGTCTCGCCGAATCTCGGCGAGGGTGCGGGGCGTTTCTCGCTCGCGCTTCATTCTCTGACGCAGGGGCCGGATGGCGCGACCGTCGCGGCGCCGCGCCTGCAGGCCCTGCAGAATATCGCGGAAGCGCACGGGACCGACATTCTCAAGGCGACGATCGACAAGCAGGTGTCGCCCGCGCTGGTGCTGGCGGTGATCTCTGTCGAAAGTGCGGGGCGGGTCGATGCGGTTTCCTCGGCCGGGGCGCAGGGGCTGATGCAGCTTATTCCGGCGACGGCCGACCGGTTCGGTGTCGCGGACGCCAAGGACCCGGTGCAGAACATTGCCGGTGGCGTCGCCTACCTCGACTGGCTGATGCGTGAGTTCGGCGGCGATCCCCTGATGGTGCTCGCCGCCTATAACGCGGGCGAGAACTCGGTGAAGGGCGCGGGGGGCGTGCCGAATTACGCCGAGACGCGCGACTATGTCCCCAAGGTACTTGCCGCCTGGGCGGTGGCGCGCGGCCTGTGCGTCACGCCGCCGGAGCTGGTCTCGGATGGCTGTGTCTTCGCGGTGAAAGGATAAGGATGTCTGAGGTGAAGCCGCTGGTTCTGGACGTGGATGGCACGTTCCTGAAGACCGACATGCTGTGGGAATGTTTCTGGGCCGGGCTTGGACGGCACCCTTTGGCGACGCTGAAGGCGGCGCTCCGGCATTTTTCCAGTCCGGCCATGCTCAAGGCCGAACTGGCCGCCTTGGCCGGGATACGGACCGATCTGCTGCCGGTCAATCCGGAGGTGGCGGAGCTGGCATTGAACAGCCGCGTCGCGGGGCGCGAGGTCATCCTTGCCTCCGGGTCGGACGAAAGCCTCGTCCGGCGTCTCGCCGCCGAATACGGCCTCTCTGACCGGGTCTTCGCCTCGGACGGGCAGACGAACCTCGTGAGCCGCGCGAAGGCGGCTGCCCTGACGGCGGCGCTTGGCGAAGGCGGGTTCGACTACGCCGGAAACGAAGCGCGAGACATGGCGATATGGGAAAAATCCGATCACGCGCTGATCATCGGTCATACGTCCTCGGCGCGCGCGCTCGCCGCGCAGGGGCGCAATGTGGTGGAACTCAGCCGTCCGCACCGGCCCGCAGCACTCCTCAAGGCGCTTCGGCCGCATCAATGGGTGAAGAACGCGCTTCTGATCCTGCCGATGATCGCGGCGCACCGGTTCGATCTGGCCACGCTCATCCCGATCCTCTGGGCGATCGCCGCCTTCTCGGCCGCGGCCTCGTCTATCTATATAGTGAACGACCTTCTCGATCTGGAGGCCGACCGGCTGCATCCGACCAAGAAGAACCGGCCCTTCGCGAGCGGCACGGTGCCGATCCAGTGGGGGATGGTGGCCTTCCTGATCCTGGCCTCTGCCGCACTGGGCATCGCCGCCGCACTGAACGTCGGGTTCCTGGCGGTCGTCGTCCTCTATATGGTGACGTCGCTGGCCTATTCGCTGAAACTGAAGCGCATGCGCTGGGTCGATGTGGCGACGCTCGCCGCCCTTTATACGATCCGGGTGATCGCCGGGGCAGCGGCGGCGCAGGTCTATGTCTCGATCTACATGCTGATCTTCATCTTCCCGATCTTCATCACGCTCGGCTGCGTCAAGCGGCTGACCGAACTGACGCTCGCGACCTCGGACGAGCGCCTGCCCGGCCGCGGCTATGGCCGCCCGGACCGCGGCGACCTGCTGAATGTCGCGGGTCTGGGCACGGCGGGCGCGCTTCTGATCTTCTTCCTCTATTCGCTGTCGGCGCAGGGGCGGGAGCTTTATCCCACGACCTGGATCCTCTGGCTTGCCATGATCCCGATGGCTGTCTGGCTTGTCCGGATGGTGCTTCTGGGCTGGTTCGGCAAGCAGGATTACGACCCGATCGTCTTTGCCATGCGCGACAAGTTCGGGATCGGCCTTCTGATGATCATCCTGAGCCTGATGTTCTGGGCGGCGGGCCTTTGGGCAGAGTGGTTCGGCGGCTGACCGGGCGGCTCCTCGCGCCCGGGCGGGCGCTCCTCGCCTCTCTCAGCGAAGACGCCTGAAAGGGCGGATGAGCGGCTGGCTCGAAAAGCCTCCTCGTACGCTCCGCTTCTCGTCGGCGACGAGCGGCCGGAGGCCGACGAGTAGCCCCTTGCCGTCAGATCTTCATCTTCTTGAAGATCATCTCCGGCACATGGATGATGATCAGCATGATGAAGCGCCAGAAGAAGGGCGTATAGATCACGTTCCGCCGCTTCCGGACCGCCCGGGCGATATCGTCCGCCACCTTCTCGGGCGCGGCGACGAGGAACATGCCGGGCAGGCCCCAGGTCATCGACGTGTCGACAAAGCCGGGCTTCACCGTCACCACATGACCGCCCGCGCGCGTGAGGCGGTTGCGAAGGCCCGAGAGATAGGTGTGGAAGCCCGCCTTGGCGGCGCCGTAGACATAATTGCCTAGCCGCCCCCGGTCGCCCGCGACCGAGCCGACGCCCACCACCGTTCCGCCGCCGCGCGCCTCCATCCTGGGCGCAAGCAGCTGCAGGAATCGGGCCGGGCCGGTGAAGCTGTCGGTTATGGTGCCGTCGATCAACGACGGGTCGGCGTCGATCTCGGCCTGCGGCGGCATGGAGCCGACGAAGACGGCGGCGTTCAGAAGGCCGTCCTCTGCCTCCATCCGCGCGACAAGGGCATCGAACCCCTCCGGCCGGCGCGCATCGAAGGCCAGCGCCTCGGCGAGGCGCGCGCCGCGCAGGCGGCAATCTTCGGCCAGCAGCTTCAGATCGTCCATGTCGCGGCCGGCGAGAAGGACGGCCGCGCCCTCTGCCGCCTGCTTGCGGGCGAAGGCGCGCGCCATCGAGGAGGTTGCGCCAAGGATGATCCAGGTCTGGTTCGCGGTCTTGGTCATGCCTCGTCCCTCAATTTCAGGCGCCGCACCATGTCGGTCGCGAGCCGCCCTTCGGGATCGGCCTTTGTCACTTGTTTGCGCCACTGGGAAAGTTCGGGATACATCGCCGCCATGCTCTCTGGCCCCGCGAGCGCATCCTTGGCGAAGTAAAGCCGACCGCCCGCCGAGACCGTCATGCCTTCGAGCCGCCCGATCAGTTCGCGGGCCTCGGCGCGGTTCGGGAAGTCGACGGCGAGCGTATAGCCTTCCATCGGGAAGGACAGATGGCCCGCCCGTCCCGGCCCCATGCGCTTGAGGACCGCAAGCGGCGAGGCGAGGCCGGAGGTGGCGATCTTTTCCATCATCTCCCGCAGCGCGGGCGCTGAGGCAATCGGCACCACGCACTGAAACTGGTGGAAGCCGCGCTTGCCGTAGAGCCGGTTCCAGTCGTGGATCTTGTCGAGCGGGAAGAAGAAATCCGAGATCGGTTTCACCACCGTGCGGCCCGAGGCGGGAACGCGGCGATAGTAGAGCTGGTTGAAGGCCCGCACGATCGGCGCCGACAAAGCGAAATGCGGGGCCTCGAACGGAACCTTGCGGTATCTGATCCGCTTGGGCACCAGGCCTGCGCCGGTCTCGCCCTCTTCCAGGATGCCGCGCCCGAGCGACGCACCGGTCGCGGTCGCGTCGATCCAGCCGACGGTATAGGTCGCCTCCGACCGGTCGAGATGGGCGAGGAAATCCTCCCAGCCCGCGATCCGCCGCTCGGTCACGACCATCACGTCACCCTTGCAGGGGATCAGCTGGAGTTTCGCATAAAGGATTACCCCGGTCTGGCCGAGGCCGCCCGCCGTGGCGCGGAAGAGGTCGGCATTCTTCTCCGGTCCCGCCTCCTGCACGCCTTTGTGGGTGCGGATGCGGATCGAGATCACATGCTGGCAGAAGGAGCCCATGTGATGGTGGTTCTTGCCATGCACATCCTGGGCGATGCAGCCGCCGACGGTGGCAAAGCCGGTGCCGGGCATCACGGCGGGCAGCCAGCCAAGGGGGGCGAAACGCTGGGCGATATCGCCGATCATGGCGCCCGCCTCGACCTCGAGCACGCCGCTCTCCGTGTCGAAGGATAGAAACCGGTCGAGCCGTGTCATGTCGATGGCGCGGCCATCGGTATTGAGGGCCGCGTCGCCATAGGACCGGCGGTTGCCGATGGCGGGCAGGAGCCCGTCGGCGAGGAGCGATGCAAGTGCCGCCTGCCGCTCGGGCCGCGCCAGTCCACCCTTGGCCGCCAGCGCGCGGCCCCAGCCGGTGTATGTCGTGTCTTTCCAGATCATGTCAGCCCCTAGGTCCTTTGGTCGCGTGTCCGCCCCGTTCCGCGAAGGGGAAGGCCAGAAGGCCAAGGAGGACGGCAAACCAGAGGGTCGTGAAACGGATGAGCGCGGTCGCGGCGATGGCGGCGGGCAGCGGGACGCCCGCGACCGAAAGAAGCGCGACCATCGCCGCCTCGGCCCCGCCAAGCCCGCCCGGCGCGCCGGTGAGCCCGCCAGCAAGCGTCGAGAAGACGAAGATCGCGAGCGCGGTCGCGAAGCCCACCTCGGCGCCGAGCCAGCCGAGGAGAAGGTGGAAGGCCCAGATCTCCGCGAGCCATCCCGCGAGGCCGAGGCCGAGCGCGGCGGCCAGCACAGGCGGCGCGCCGAAGGCGCCGAGCGAGAGCGCCGCGCGGCGAAGCCGCGCCGTCAGCCGCGGGAAGCGGCGACCGCTCAGGCGATGGGCGAGCCCGACGAGCGCGGCGAGGAGGCGCGGGTGGGTGGCGGCAGCGGCGAAGCCGAGCGCCAGGAGCGCGATGGCCGGGGCGCCCGGTATGCGGATGGCGAAGGGCAGGGCGGCGGCAAGGAGCAGCGCCAGGGCCGCGAGGTCGAATGCCCGATCGCCGAGAGCGGCGGGCGCGGCCCGTTCGACCGGGGCGTTTGCCGCCCGGGCGAGCCAGCGAAGGCGCACAAGCTCGCCGACCTTGCCGGGCGTCACGCTCATGGCGAAGCCGCCGAAATAGTGAAGGAGCCCGGTCCGTGGCGGGACCTGCAGCCCGAGTGCGCGGGAGAAGATCTGCCAGCGGAAGGCGCGCAGCAGGTAGTTCAGAAGCGAAAGCGCGAGGAGAAGCGCGATATTGACCAGGGTGAGGCGCTTGGCGACCTGGCCGATCTCGGCCCAGTCGGTGCCACGGCTGACGCCGACAAGTCCGATGGCCAGCAGGAGGAGCAGAGCGCCGACAAGGAACCGATCGCGCGCCCGCGACGGGGGGCGCGGCAAAAGCGGTCCGGGGCCTGGGAGGTCTCTGCTCATCATTCAGGAAGGAGCTAGAGACAGATTGGGGCAGCTTTATGGAGTTGTTTCGGAATTTCTTACAATCGCCACCGAATTTCGTCCCGCCTTTGGCGGGCCGATCCGCCGGGGGGCGCTGCCCCCCGGACCCCCCGAGGTATTTGGGCCAAGATGAAAGGATCAGTCTACAATAGTCGCTTCGGTCGCGGCGCGGAGGTCCGCCTCGGTCACGCCATCGGCGGTCTCGACGATCTTCAGCCCGCCGGGGACGACGTCGAGGACGCCGAGGTTGGTGATGATCCGGTTCACCACGCCCTTGCCGGTCAGGGGGAGCGTGCATTCCTTCAGCACCTTCGATTCGCCGTGCTTCGAGGTATGGTCCATCACGACAACGACGCGGCCGACGCCTGCCACCAGGTCCATCGCGCCGCCCATGCCCTTGACGAGCTTGCCGGGGATCATCCAGTTGGCGAGATCGCCGGTTTCGGAGACTTCCATGCCGCCGAGGATCGCCATGGCGATCTTGCCGCCCCGGATCATCGCGAAGCTTTGGGCGCTGTCGAAATAGGCGGTCTGCGGCAGTTCGGTAATCGTCTGCTTGCCCGCATTGATCAGGTCGGGGTCTTCCTCGCCCTCGAAAGGAAAGGGCCCCATGCCCAGCATGCCGTTTTCCGATTGCAGCGTCACCTCGACGCCATGGGGGATGTAGTTCGCCACCAGCGTCGGGATGCCGATGCCCAAATTCACATACCAGCCGTCCTGCAGTTCCTGTGCCGCCCGCGCGGCCATCTGATCACGATCCCAAGGCATCAGACGGTCTCCTTCTTGCGGGTGGTCCGGTTTTCGATGCGCTTCTCGTGCGTGCCTTCGATGATGCGGTGCACATAGATGCCGGGCAGGTGGATCTTGTCGGGGTCGAGCGAGCCGAGCGGCACGATTTCCTCGACCTCCGCCACGCAGATCCTGCCGCAGGTCGCCGCAGGCGCGTTGAAATTGCGCGCGGTCTTGCGGAAGACGAGGTTGCCCGACGGGTCCGCCTTCCAGGCCTTGACGATCGAAAGGTCCGCGACGATCCCGGTTTCGAGGATATAGGTGCGACCGTTGAATTGCTTGTGGTCCTTGCCCTCGGCAATGACCGTGCCGACGCCGGTCGCGGTGTAGAAGCCGGGGATGCCCGCGCCGCCCGCCCGCATCCGTTCGGCGAGCGTGCCTTGCGGGTTGAATTCCAGTTCCAGCTCGCCCGACAGGTACTGGCGCATGAACTCGGCATTCTCGCCCACGTAGGAGGAGATCATCTTCTTCACTTGGCGCGTCGCCAGAAGCTGGCCAAGGCCGAACCCGTCGACGCCCGCATTGTTGGACGCAATCGTCAGGTTCTTCGTTGCCGCATCGCGGATCGCCGCGATCAGGAGTTCCGGTATGCCGCAGAGGCCGAAGCCGCCCGCGGCGATCGTCATTCCGTCAAACAGCGCGCCTTCCAGCGCGGATCTTGCATCCTTGTAGACTTTCTTCACCGGCATCCTCCTTCCGATGTCGCCGTCTGCCGGTGCCCCGGCGCGGTTTTCGGGAGTGAAAGTGACGGATTGCCGGGCAGGCTGCCATCCGTAAGAATACGTATGTGGATACGTAGAGGTTGGCGATGCAAAGCGGGCAGGGCGCGCAGGGGCGTGATTATGAACGGCTGGCCTTCCGGCATGCGCCGGATGCGACGCTGATCCTCGCCGACCGCGTGATCCTGCGTGCGAGCCTCAGGGTGGGTGACGTCTTCGGATGGACGCCCGCGGAGCTTGAGGGCCAGTCGATCCGCCTGCTTTATCCGGGGCAGAGCGACTACGAGCTGATCGGCGAACGGGCGCGGCGGGCGCTGCAGGCTGAGCCCGTCTATCGTGACGAGCGGTTCATGCTGCGCAAGGACGGGCAGGTGGTGTGGATGGAGGGCTGCGGGGCGGCGCTCGACCGGGCCGATCCGCAAAGGCTGGCGATCTGGACCTACCGCCCGGCGGCGGAAAAGGCGGCCTTCGGCCCGCTGACCGGCGCCGAAAAGCGCATCGCGCATTACCTGGTGAACGGTTTCACCAGCAAGGAGATCGGCCAGGCGCTCTCCTGTTCGCACCGGACGGTGGAGGTTCACCGCGCGAACATGATCCGCAAGATGGGGGTGAGGAACAGTTTCGAACTGGTCCGGAAGCTTCTGGCCGCACCGGACCCGCCGCGCTGACGGCAGGTGTTTCGTGCCTCCCCTCCCCCTCGTGGGGAGGGGCTGGGGGTGGGGGCGGGGTCGTGCCCCGGCCCCGGTCCTATCCAGCCGCCGCCTTCGCCGCCCCGGCCTTGCCCTTCGGCGTCGCCGCCCCGGTTTTCGTCGTCTTGGCCTTCGGCGCAGGTTTTGCCTTGGCGGCGGCCTTGCGGGCAGGTTTCTTTCCGCCCTTCGCCGCCTTTTCGGCGATCAGGACAAGCGCTTCCTCCAGCGTCACTGTCGCGGGATCGGCCTCCTTGGGCAGGGTGGCATTGACCTTTTCCCACTTCACATAGGGCCCGTAGCGCCCGGCCATCATCTGGATCGGCCCGCCATCGGGATGGGCGCCCAGTTCGCGCAGCGCGGCGGGCGCCGTGCCGCTCCGGCTGCCGCGTGCGGCTTTCTGCGCCAGCACCTCGACCGCGCGGTTCATGCCGATGGTAAAGACCTCCTCGACATCGGGAATGTTCGCATAGGTCGCATTGTGCTTCACATAGGGACCGAAGCGGCCGATGCCCGCCTCGACCAGTGCGCCGTCCTCCGGGTGGGGGCCGATTGCGCGCGGCAAGGACAGAAGCGCCAGCGCGCGGTCAAGCGAGAGCGTGTCGGCGCCCCAGCCCTTGGGCAGGCTGGCGCGGTCGGGCTTGGGCTGCGCCTCAGTCGCCTCGCCGCGCTGGACGTAGGGTCCGAAGCGGCCGGCGCGGACGGTAATGTCGTTGCCCTGATCGTCCTGCCCGAGGACCTTGCCGTCAACCGCGGCCTCTTCGCCGTTCGGGGCCGAGATCGGCCGTGTATAGCGGCATTCTGGATAGTTGGAGCAGCCGATGAAGGCCCCGCCGGAACGCGCGGTCTTGAGGTTCAGCCGTCCCTTGCCGCAGGTCGGGCAAAGACGCGGATCGCCGCCGTCGGCGCGGGCCGGATAGAGATGCGGTGCCAGGAAATCGTCGATCTTTTCAAGGACTTCGCCGATCCTGAGTTCGGAGGTTTCCGCGATTGCCGCGGTGAAATCGCGCCAGAAACGGGCCAGAACCTCCTTGTAGTTCCGCTCGCCCGCCGAGATCTCGTCCAGCTCGTTTTCCAGATCGGCGGTGAAGTCATATTCGACATAGCGGCGGAAGAAGTTCGTGAGGAAGGCGGTGACCAGACGCCCCTTGTCCTCGGGGATCAGGCGGCCCTTGTCCTTGCGCACATAGTCGCGGTCCTGGATCGTGGTGACGATCGAGGCATAGGTGGAGGGGCGGCCGATGCCCAGTTCCTCCATCCGCTTCACCAGCGTCGCCTCGGTATAGCGGGGCGGGGCTTGCGTGAAATGCTGTTCGGGCGTGATCGCGCGTTTCTCGGCCGGTTCGCCTTCCATGATCTGCGGCAGGCGGGCGCTGTCGTCGCCCTCTTCGTCGTCACGGCCCTCGTCATAGACTTTCAGGAACCCGTCGAACATCACCACCTGACCGGTGGCGCGCAGTTCGACCTCGCTGTCGGCGCTGCCCACGTCGACCGTGGTCCGTTCCATCCGCGCCGCCGCCATCTGGCTGGCGATCGTGCGCTTCCAGATCAGGTCGTAGAGCTTCTTCTGATCGTCTTCGAGGCGCAGCTTCTCGGGCGAGGCACCCATGTCGGTCGGCCGGATGCACTCATGCGCCTCTTGCGCGTTCTTGGCCTTGTTCTTGTACATGCGCGGGCTGTCGGGCACGTAGTCGGCACCGAAGCGCCGCCTGATCTCGTCACGCGCCGCCATCACCGCCTCGGGCGCCATGTCGATGCCGTCGGTCCGCATGTAGGTGATGTGGCCTGCCTCGTAGAGGCGCTGGGCGGCCGACATCGTGGCCTTCGCCCCCATGCCGTACTTGCGGGAGGCTTCCTGCTGGAGCGTCGAGGTCATGAAGGGCGGGTAGGGGTTGCGGGCGGCGGGCTTGGCCTCGACCCGCTTGACCGCCAATGTGCGGGAAGTGACGGCCTGGACGGCGATCTCCGCCGCCGTGGCGTTCGCAATATCGTATTTGTCCAGTTTCTTGCCGCCGAGGACGGTCAGCCGCGCCTCGTATTCCTGGCCGCGCGGCGTCTTCAGGAGTGCCTTGACGCTCCAGTATTCCCGGGCGCGGAAGGCCTCGATCTCCAGTTCCCGCTCGACGATGAGGCGCAGGCAGACCGACTGCACGCGGCCCGCGGACTTCGCGCCCGGAAGCTTGCGCCACAGGACGGGCGACAGGTTGAAGCCCACGAGATAATCAAGCGCGCGGCGGGCGAGATAGGCCTCGACCAGTTCCATGTCGACATCGCGGGGTTTGGCCATCGCCTCGGTTACAGCGGCCTTGGTGATGGCGTTGAAGGTCACGCGGCGGACGGTCTTGCCTTTCTTGAGGGAGGAGGCCAGCGCTTCCTTCAGGTGCCAGGAGATCGCCTCGCCCTCGCGGTCGGGGTCGGTGGCGAGGATGAGCGTATCGTCGGATTTCAGCGCCTCGGCGATGGCGCGGACATGTTTGCGGCTGTCGGCGGCCACTTCCCAGGTCATGCCGAATCCGTCCTCCGTGTCGACCGATCCGTCCTTCGGCGGCAGGTCGCGGACATGACCGTAAGAGGCGAGGACCGTATAGTCGGAGCCCAGATATTTGTTGATTGTCTTGGCCTTGGCGGGAGATTCGACGACGACGACGGCCATGGGATCCTCGGGCGAAGCGGTTTTGCGATATGGGCGGCGAACATGGGGGGCGGGGCGGGGACTGTCAATGACATGCGGTTGCGGGCCTGTCCGGAGTGCGGCTCATCAAGCCCTTCGTGCTCTCTTCGCCGGTCGGCGCCGACTGCCTGTTATGCCGGGGTGATGGCGGCGTGGTGCTTTCTCGCCAGCGACTCATCCGGCGCGTTGCGCCGTCTTCGCCGGACCCGGGGAGCGCGCGCAAGGGCGCGACGAGGGGCTGCGCCGCCCCTCAGACCCGGGACAGGAGACCACCCGGCGCGCGCAGGATCTGTCCGTCGAGTTCGAGCGCCAGAAGTTCGGGTGCCGCCTGCGCCGCCGTCAGGGAAAGATCGCGCAGAAGCTGGTCTTCGGCCAGCGGGCTTGGCCCGAGCCGGTCGAGGATCAGCTGGTGGAGCGCCCGCATGTCGCGGGCCGGTATGGGGGCGGCAGGCCCAGCGTCGTTCTGCGGTACCGGCGGCGCGGTGGCGGGCACTTTGTCGAGAGCCAGCGCCTCAAGCACATCCTCGGGCCCGCGTACCAAGGTTGCGCCGTCGCGGATCAGCGCATTGCAGCCGCCCGCGCGGCCGTCGAACGGGTGGCCCGGCACGGCAAGCACCTCGCGCCCCTGATCGAGCGCGCATTTCGCGGTGATCAGGCTGCCCGAGGCATGCGCGGCCTCGACCACGACGACTGCCTTCGCAAGGCCCGAGATGATGCGGTTGCGCATCGGAAAATGCCGCGCGAGCGGTTCAAGCCCCATCGGCTGTTCCGAAAGCAGAAGCCCCTTGTCGCGCAGGCTGGCCGCAAGGCCCGCGTTCTCGGCCGGATAGATCACGTCCACCCCGCCCGCGAGCACGGCGATCGTGCCGGTTTCGACCGCTGCCGCATGGGCGGCCGCGTCGATGCCGCGCGCGAGGCCCGACACGACGGCGACGCCCGCCGCGCCGAGCCCTTCGGCGAGGCGGCGCGCCATGCGGGTGCCGAGCGAGGATGCGTTCCTGGCGCCGACGAGCGCCACCATCGGCTGCGCCATCAACCCCGGATCGCCCAGTGCCCAGAGAAGCGGCGGAGCCTCGGGCAGAAGCGCCAGATCGGGTGGATAAGAACTGTCGCCCTTGACGATCATCCGGGCGCCCGCGCGTCGCGCCGCTTTCATCTCGGCCAGGGCCACGCCTTCGGGGCAGGGCTCATAGCCCTGGACGCCTGCGGCGCGCGCAAGCCCGGGCAGGGCCAGAAGCGCGGCCTGGGCGGAGCCATGTTCGCTGAGAAGCCGCCAGAAGGTCGCAGGGCCGACCCGGCGGGAGCGAATGAGACGGAGCCACGACAGTCTGTCTTCTTCCGTGGTGGGTGGGGTGAAGGGGGTGGGGTAAGAGAACAAACCTTTTTCCCTCGTGCCTTCGCCTCATTCGCAAGGCCACCTTGCAACCTTAAGGTTAATCAATCGTTACGATTCGCGCGCCTTCATCCGAGCCGCGAGAATTTTCTCGGCTCACCCGAACGCGATGCACAGGCCAAGGCCCGGATCGACCGACGTGGCGCGGTTCATCGTCCAGTCCTGCAACCGCATGTCGGCCGCCGTCGGCATCGGCAGGGCGGGGTCACGCTGCATCTCGGGGTCGGGCCAGGTGATGCGGCCCGCTGCCACATCGGCATCGCAGAAGAGGCCCGGCTCGGCATCCGGTGCCGCCGGGTCGCCGAAGAGGATCTGGTAACGCAATACGGCGATCTCGCTGTCCCACTGGCCGATGGTGAAGACCTCGTTGAAGATCACCTGGTCGGGAATGTCCGCCCGCGTCCGCAAGATCAGCGTGCCGTCGGGACCGGGCTCCATCGCGACCGTCTCGAAGACCCAGGTCAGCGCGGGATTGTCGACAAGCGGATCGCCGCCCGCCTCGCCGCCCGCCTCGCCGCCCGCCTCGCCCCGGGCGCTGGGGGAATCGTAGATCATGATCCGCGCCTGACCATCCTCGCCCTCGTCGGTGACGATCGCGGTATAGGCCGAGCCGTCGGCCCAGGTGCCTTCTGCGCGGGCAAGTTCGTCCGCAGCGGCGGGAAGGCCGAGCGGCAGGAGGCAAAGGGAAAGCAGAGGGCGCATGAAAGATCCTCAGTCTGGGGCCGGGCAAAGGCCGAGTTCATAGATTGTCTCGGGGGTCCAGGTCGCGGCATTGATCGCCTCGACCGGCGCGCTGATATGGGCGTAAGGCTCGTCGCCGATGGCGGATGTTCCGTCCCACACATCGGCGACACAGGAATAGCAGTGCGTTCCCCAGCAGGTGAAAGGATTGGCGGGCATCGATGCGACGGCGTCGGGACCGTTGTTGTAGGTCTCGTAGCCCATCACGGTGACCTGGTTGTCCATGTGATGGACCCACAACCGCTCGGAATAGACGTGGCTTTCGTTCACCGCGACGCTGTTCAGGAAAAGCTGGCCCTCCGGCCCGACCTCCAGCCAGTCGCGCGCCTCGGGCAGGGTGCTGGCATAGGCGATCCTCGGGCTGTCGAAGGTTGGTTCGGCGGGCAGCGCGTCGGCGCTCATCCCCTCGAAGATGCGCAGCCGCAGATAGTCGCCTTCGTGCGTCAGAAGAGCACGATAATAGAAACCGTCGTTCGCGGGTGCGGCCCAGTTGCCGGTCACCTCGCTGAGGACCGTTTCGGCCGAGGCGGGCAAGGCCCCGGCGAGACCGGCCAGAAGTGCATAGGTTGAGATACGCATCGGTTGCCTTTTCACTCTTTCAGGGTTCGATTTCGCACAGGCCCAATTCGGCGATCTTTGCGTCGCGCCAGTCGCCGAGCGTGAAGTCCGACCTGCGAAGGTCGGGAAGCGCCATCCGCTCGCCCCATAGCAGCAGGTCGCTTTTCATCACGCTCAGGCTGCAGGTCGGGCATTCGGTTCCGTAGCAGTTCAGAAGCTCGTCTTCGCTGTTCTGGGCTTTGGCGGAGAAATGGCCGCGGTAGTAGCCAACGACAAGCAGCCCCTCGGATGTCGAGGCGATTGCGGTACGCGTCACGGTCAGGCCGGTGCCGTCGATCCCGCGGGTCATCAGGCCCAGCGTGCCGGTACCGTCAAACTCCAGCCACGCGCGGCCATCGGCGATCATCGCCGCGGTCCCGATCGCCGGATTGTCGAGGACGAGCGTGCCGTCGGTCGCGCCCGGCGTCTCGCTTTCATAAATCCGCAGGCGCAGCGCCTCGCCGTCCTGGGTGAGAACCGCGCGGGCATAGGCGGCCATGTCTGGGGGCTGCCAGTTGCCCGAGGCCTCGGAAAGAATCGTTTCGGCCATGGAGGGCGTGGCCGCGCACAGCAGCACACAGAGGGAAAGTCTATTCATCGACGGATTGTCCGGTTGAGTGGTGGCGCAATCTCTTGCCGCCGCACCCTAGGCAGGCGCCGCCGACCGTCAACGGTGGAATCCATGACCCAAGGATCGGGCAGTGAGAAACGTCAGGCGGCCGAGCCGCCGACCGTCAGCCCGCCGATCATCAGCGTCGGCTGCCCCACGCCCACCGGCACCCACTGGCCCGCCTTGCCGCAATTGCCGATCCCGGGGTCGAGCGCCATGTCATTGCCGATGGCCCTGATCTGCTTCAGCGCCGTCGCCCCGTCGCCGATCAATGTGGCGCCCTTCACCGGCTCGCCCACGACGCCGTTCCTGACCCGGTAGGCCTCGGTGCAGTTGAAGACGAACTTGCCGTTGGTGATGTCGACCTGGCCGCCGGAAAAGCCCACGGCATAGATCCCGTCCTTGAGGCTTGCGATTATGTCGGCGGGCGCGGCACTGCCGCCCAGCATGTAGGTGTTGGTCATGCGCGGCATCGGAATATGGGCGTGGCTTTCGCGGCGGCCGTTGCCGGTGGGTTTCACGCCCATCAGCCGGGCATTCTGGCGGTCCTGCATGTAGCCCACGAGGATGCCGTCCTCGATCAGCACGTTCCTGCCCGAAGGCGTGCCCTCGTCATCGACGGTGATCGACCCGCGCCGGTCGGGAATGGTGCCGTCGTCGAGCACGGTGACGCCCGGGGCGGCAACGCGGCTGCCCATCAGCCCGGCGAAGGCCGAGGTTTTCTTGCGGTTGAAGTCGCCCTCAAGGCCATGGCCCACGGCCTCGTGCAACAGAACGCCGGGCCAGCCGGGGCCGACGACCACGTCCATCACGCCTGCCGGGGCCGCGACCGCGTCGAGGTTGACGAGCGCGATCCGCAAGGCCTCGCGCGCCACGCCCTGCCAGTGGCCGGGCTCCATAAGCGCCTTCAGCCCGGACCGTCCGCCGCCGCCGAACGAGCCGGATTCGCGCCGCCCGCCCTGTTCGACGATGACCGAAATGTTCAGCCGCGACATGGGCCGGATATCCGAGACGAGGCCACCTTCGGGGCGCAGGATGAAGACCTCCTGCAGCGAGGCGGCGAGCGTCGCCGACACTTGCACGACGCGGCTGTCGAGCGCGCGGGCGAAGGCGTCGATCTCGCGCAGGGTTTCGACCTTCAGCCCGAAGGTCGCATCCAGCATCGGGTCTGCGTCGGAATAGAGCCGCCGGTTGGTGCCCGCGGGCGCCGAGGCGAGCCTCCCGCCGCCGTCGCCCACGGCAAGCCGCGCGGTTTCAGCGGCGCGCGAGAGCGCCGCCTCGGAAATCTCGGTCGAATGGCCATAGCCCGCGACCTCGCCATTCACCGCCCGAAGGCCAAACCCTTCGGAAGCGTCGTAACTCGCATTCTTCAACCGCCCATCGTCGAACACCAGCCCCTCGGAGCGCTTCCGTTCCAGGAACAGTTCGCCATCGTCGGCGCCCGCCACTGCGTCTCGCACAATCGCCAGCGCGCGGCTCTCGTCCAGATGCGTCTCGAAGGGGCGGAAGGGGGTATCTGTCATCTCGCTCTCGCTCACGTTGGTCGGGCGGCCGGTTCGGCGCATCAGGTGAAGCTAAGCTTCGGTCGCGCGGATCGCAAGGACGCAAGGTTGCGTCCGCAGGTCTAGCGCCCGGCCAGAACCTCCTCGAAGAACCGCGCCTCTTCCTCCCAGACGGCGGAATCGGAGATGATGCCGTGGCCTCTTCCGGGGAAGGGGATGAAACGCTTGGGGGCGTTGGCGGCCTCGAAGAGCCGTTCGCCTTGCGCATAGGGGATGACGGTATCGCTGTCGCCGTGCAGGATCAGAAGCGGTGCGGTAACCGCCTTGATATGCTCGAGCGACCTGAACTGGTCCTTCATCAGAAGTGCAAGCGGCAGCCACCAATAGCTCCGGCGCGCGACATCAAGCGTCGAGGTGTAGGGCGCCTCAAGCGCGAGGGCGGCCACCGGATGGCGCGCGGCCAGTTGCACGGCAACGCCGGTGCCAAGCGATTCTCCGATGACGATCAGATCGCCCGCCGCGACACCGCCGTCGGTCAACCAGCGATAAGCGGTCTCCGCATCCTCGATCAGCCCCGCCTCGGAAATCGCGCCACCGCTGTCGGCAAAGCCACGATAGGACAGAAGGGCGACCCCGTAGCCGCGCGACTGAAAATAGCTGAACGCGCCCACGCGGTCCGCGATCTCGCCCGCGTTGCCGTGCAGATAGAGGATCGTTGGGTGGCCCGGTCTTGGGGGCGCATGCCACAGTCTTAGGCGCGTGCCGTCCGGTGCCGTCAGGAACAGAGCCTCCACCCCGTCCAGCCCGACCTCCTCCGGTGACGGGGCGCGATGGCCCGGAAAATACTGCAGGTCACGCTGGAAGGCGTAAAGGCTGATCAGCACGAGGAGATAGAGCGCCGCGCATGCCGCGAGAAGGCCCTTGAGCAATCGTTTCATCGGCGCGACCCGCCAGCGTCTTGCCGCAGCCCAAGGCAGCAATCAGCCGCAAACGGGGGATTCGCCGAACAGCTCTCCGCAGCGAGCAGTGTCATTCAAATTCCAGTCTCGGCGTCGTCGATCGCGTGACAGATCGCATGCGCGTCAAAATGCAGCTTCCGGGGGCAACGGTTTTGCTTGTCGCCTTGCCTCTAATATGATTTTAGAGAGCGCGGATACAACCGGCCCCGCGCGAAAGGGAAGCGTTGGGTCGGGGCGGCGCAAAGCCGCTTGAGGAACGGGAACACGACATGCGTTTTGCGAAACATCTTGCGGGCCTCGCGGCCGGTTTCACCTCGATGGGCCTCGCCGTCGCGGCCTTTGCCCAGGACGGGATTTCGGGCCTTGAGACGGTCGGCAAGCCCCATGCGGGCCTCACCGGTTTCCAGCCGGCAGCGACGGAGCTGGCGCGCGACCAGCAGTGGCTCGATCATGTGCTTCTGTGGCTCTGCATCGTCGTGGCGGCTTTCGTCATGGCGCTGCTGCTGATCGTGATCGTGCGCTACAACAGCCGCGCGAACCCGACACCTGCGCGCTTCACCCACAACACTCCCTTGGAAATCGTCTGGACGCTGGTTCCGGTGCTGATCCTCGTGGTTCTGGGCGCCAATTCGCTGCCGATCCTCTTCAAGCAGCAGGAAATCCCGGTTGCGGACGTGACGATCAAGGCCACCGGCAACCAGTGGTTCTGGTCCTATGAATATCCCGACGAAGGCGTGGCCTTCGACAGCTTCCTCCTCGACAAGACCGCACTTGCCGCCAATGGCTACAGCGAGGACGAATATCTGCTGGCCACCGACAATGCCGTCGTGGTGCCGGTCAACAAGACCGTCGTCGTCCAGGTCACCGCGAGCGACGTGATCCACTCGTGGACCGTCCCCGCTTTCGCGGTGAAGCAGGATGGCGTGCCGGGCCGGATCGCGGAATTGTGGTTCAAGGCCGAGAGGGAAGGCGTCTATTTCGGCCAGTGCTCGGAACTTTGCGGCAAGGATCATGCTTATATGCCGATCACCGTGAAGGTGGTGAGCGAGCAGGTCTACAATGACTGGCTCGCGCGGACCAAGACCGCCGACGCGGGCACTTCGGCGCCGCTCGCCGTCGCCTCGAACTGAGCCGCCGCACGGCCGATCCAAGTCGGGGCGCCGAAGGGCGCCCCTCGTCATCGGGAAAGACATGAGCGACTTCAGCGCCATCGACACGGGCAAGGAAGCGGGGGCGGGCGATTTCGTCCAGCTCCTGAAGCCGCGCGTAATGTCGCTTGTCGTCTTCACGGCGTTCGTCGGCCTGCTTGTCGCGCCCGTCCCGGTCCACCCGTTCGTCGCCTTCACCGCGATCCTCTTCATCGCGCTCGGCGGCGGGGCCTCGGGTGCCTTGAACATGTGGTACGATGCCGACATCGACCGCATCATGCGTCGCACCCAGAACCGTCCGGTGCCTGCGGGCCGCATCTCGGAAGGCGAGGCCCTAGGCTTTGGCTTGGCGCTGTCGCTCCTCTCCTGCCTGATGCTCGGGCTTGCGGCCAACTGGTTCGCGGGCGCGTTCCTGGCCTTCACCATCTTCTTCTATGTCGTGATCTACACGATGTGGCTGAAACGCTCGACGCCGCAGAACATCGTGATCGGCGGCGCGGCGGGGGCCTTCCCGCCGATGATCGGCTGGGCGGTCGCTACGGGCGGGGTCAGCCTCGAATCGGTCCTGATGTTTGCCCTCATCTTCATGTGGACGCCGCCGCATTTCTGGGCGCTGGCGCTTTTCATGAAGGACGACTATTCCAAGGCCGGCGTGCCGATGCTGACCGTGACGCACGGCCGCCCCGCGACCCGCAAACATATTCTGGTCTACACGCTCGCGCTTGCGCCCTTCGCGCTGGCGCTCGGCTTCACTTCGATCGGCGGGCCGGTCTATCTGGCGATATCCGTCGCTCTGAACCTCTGGTTCATCAAGGGAGCGGTCGGCATTTTCCGCCGTGACGAGACGCAGGCCGAGGCAGACAAATACAAGGCCGAGAAAGCCTTCTTCGCCTTCTCGCTCGCCTATCTCTTCCTGCATTTCGGCGCGCTTCTGATCGAGAAGAGCCTTGCCGCCTTCGGCATGGGGGGCTGGTAATGGCCATTCAGGTAGAGCACGAGTTGCACCGCCGCCGACTGGGCCGGAACATGGCGCTCGGGCTCGCACTCGGGGCGTTCGTGCTACTGGTCTTCGTCCTCACCATCGTGAAGGTCTCGCGTCAGGATGAGCATGGCAACCCGCCCGGGATGGCCTCTACCATGGAGCAGGGTCAATGAGCGCACGGCCCGGTCAGAATGGCCGCCTCGCGCTGATGCTCTTGGGCATCGTGGCGACCATGGTCAGCCTCAGCTTTGCAGCCGTACCCTTCTATTCCTGGTTCTGCCGGGTCACGGGCTTTGCCGGAACCCCGCAGACCGCCGCGACATCGACCGGCGAAATCCTGGATCAGACGATCACCGTCCGCTTCGACGCCAATACCGGCGACGGCATGCCGTGGGAATTCAAGCCGGTCGTCAACCAGATGGAAGTGCGTATCGGCGAACAGGGCATGGCCTTCTACGAGGCCTACAACCCGACCGACCGCGTGATCGCCGGGACCGCTTCCTACAATGTCGCGCCCGACATCGCCGGGGCTTACTTCACCAAGATCCAGTGTTTCTGTTTCACCGAACAGGTGCTGAAGCCGCATGAACGGGTGCAGATGCCGGTCGTGTTCTTCGTCGATCCGGAGATTACCCGCGACACCGACACGATGCAGGTGAAACATATCACCCTGTCCTACACATTCTTCGAAACTGAACTGCCGGATGCGCAGGCGAGCCTTTCGCCCGGCGCAAAGGCTCCCTATAACTGAGAAAACCGAGGCCCAAACAGGGTAACCGACATGGCGCATGCAAAGAACCACGACTACCACATTCTGAAACCTTCGATCTGGCCGCTTCTGGGCGCGGTCGGCGGCTTCATCATGCTGTTCGGGGCGGTGCTCTGGATGCACGGGATCACGCCCTGGATGTTCCTCATCGGGCTGGCGCTCGTCGCCTACGTGATGTTCGGCTGGTGGTCGGACGTGGTGCATGAGGGCAATACCGGCGATCACACGCCGGTCGTCCGCATCGGCCTGCGCTACGGCTTCATCCTGTTCATCATGTCCGAGGTCATGTTCTTCTCGGCCTGGTTCTGGACCTTCTTCAAGCATGCGCTTTATCCGATGGGGCCGATGAGCCCGGCGGTCGATGGCGTCTGGCCGCCGGAGGGGATCACGGTCTTCGACCCCTGGCACCTGCCGCTGATCAACACGCTGATCCTGCTGTGTTCCGGTGCCGCCGCGACCTGGGCGCACCATGCGATGGCGCATGAGAACAACCGCAAGGACATGATCAACGGCCTTCTGCTGGCGGTCGCGCTCGGCGCGCTCTTCACCTTCTTCCAGGCGTACGAATACAGCCATGCCGCCTTCGGTTTCGCGGGCAACATCTATGGCGCCTCGTTCTTCATGGCGACGGGCTTCCATGGCGCGCATGTGATCATCGGGACGATCTTCCTTCTGGTCTGCATGTTCCGCGCGATGAAGGGCCATTTCACCCCCGAACAGCATGTCGGCTTCGAGGCTGCCGCCTGGTACTGGCACTTCGTCGATGTGGTCTGGCTCTTCCTCTTCGCCGCGATCTACATCTGGGGCAGCCACGGTGCCGTGGTCGGCGGCTGACGCCGGGTGCGACAAGAAAGCAGGCGCGGGGGCATTCCCCCGCGCTTTTTCTTTGAAGGTACACGATGCGGCGTCTGGCTTTTCCCCTGATCCTCGGACTTGTCGGTGTGGCGATCCTGCTGTCGCTGGGCACATGGCAGCTCAGGCGGCTGGCTTGGAAAGAGACGGTCATCGCCGATATCGAGGCGCGGATCACCGCAAGCCCGGTCGAACTGCCGCCCGCCCCGGCGCTCGACCCCGAACGCGACCGCTACCTGCCGGTCAGGGTCACCGGCCGCACGACCGGCGATGAAGTCCGCGTCCTGTCCGGCAAGAAGGACATAGGTGGCGGCTATGAGATCATCGCGACCTTCGAGACCGAAGATGGCCGCCGCATTCTTCTCGACCGCGGTTTCGTGCCCGAGGCGGGTCGTGACGCGTCGCGTCCGCCTGTTGCGCTCGCCGTGACCGGTAACCTTCACTGGCCCGCCGAGGCAGACGGCTACACGCCCGCGCCCGATCCGGCGAACCGCCTGTGGTTCGCCCGCGATGTCGCGACCATGTCGGAAAACCTGAAAACCGAACCCGTTCTTGTCGTCCTGAGGACGGCAGAGGGCGACGCGCAGTCTATTGTCCCCGTGCCGGTCGACACGAGCGGTATCCCGAACGATCACCTCAATTATGCGATCACCTGGTTTTCGCTGGCGGGAGTGTGGGTGGCGATGAGCGGATACCTGATCTGGCGCACGGCGCGGACAAGGGATATTGGGCAAACGAAGGCCTGAGGAGAGACGATGCGCTACATTTCCACACGCGGCACGGCGCCGGTCCTGAACTTCGGCGAGGCGATGCTGACCGGCCTTGCCCGCGACGGCGGGCTTTATGTGCCGGAAAACGTGCCGACCCTCAGCCATGCCGAGATCGCGGCACTTGCGGGTCGGTCCTACGAGGAGGCGGCCTTCCGGGTGATGCGGCCCTTCGTGGGCGATGCCTTCAGCGATGACGAATTCCGCACAGCCATCGCCAAGGCCTACGACGGTTTCGGCCATGCCGCCCGCGCGCCGCTGGTGCAGCTGGCGCCCAACCACTTCCTGCTGGAGCTGTTCCACGGGCCGACGCTGGCCTTCAAGGACTTCGCCATGCAGCTTATCGGCCAGCTGTTCCAGATCGCGCTGGCGCGGGAAGGCCGCCGCATCTCGATCGTCGGTGCGACCTCCGGCGACACGGGGTCGGCGGCGATCGAGGCTTTCCGTGGCCTCGACAATGTCGATGTCTTCATCCTTTACCCCCACGGACGCGTTTCGGAAGTTCAGCGCCGCCAGATGACCACGCCGTCAGAGGCCAATGTCCATGCGCTCGCCCTCGACGGCACGTTCGACGATTGCCAGAGCCGCCTGAAGGACATGTTCAACGACTTCACCTTCCGCGATGAGGTGGGGCTTGCGGGCGTGAATTCGATCAACTGGGCGCGGGTGCTGGCGCAGGTCGTCTATTATTTCACCTCCGCCGTCTCGCTCGGCGCGCCGCATCGCCAGGTCAGCTTCACCGTGCCCACCGGCAATTTCGGCGACATCTATGCGGGCTTCATCGCCAAACGCATGGGCCTGCCGATCGACAAGCTGGTGGTCGCCACCAACCAGAACGACATCCTGCACCGCTGCCTGACCGGCGGGCGCTATCAGATGGGCGAGGTTCGCCCCTCGATCAGCCCGTCGATGGATATCCAGATATCCTCGAACTTCGAACGCGCGCTTTTCGACGCTTATGGCCGTGACGGCAAGGCCGTGGCGCAGCTGATGGAGGAGCTGAAGACAACGGGCGGTTTCGCCGTCAGTCAGGGCGCGCTTCGGGCCTTGCGCGCCACCTTCGCCTCGGGCCGGGTGTCCGAGGAGGAGACCTCGGCCGCGATCCGTGCCGAGCGCGCGGCCTCGGGCGAACTGCTTTGCCCGCATTCGGCGATTGGCGTAAAGGTGGCCAACGACCATCTTGGCCCGACACCCATGATCACGCTCGCCACTGCGCACCCCGCAAAATTCCCTGACGCCGTCGAGGCAGCGACCGGCACCCGCCCCGGTTTGCCCGCGCGCATGGCCGACCTCTTCGACCGGCCGGAACGTCTGACGCGGGTGACAAACGACCTTGGCGCACTGGAAGCCCTTGTCCGGGAAAGACGCCGCCGTTGAGAACCGACCTCACCACGCTTCCAAACGGGCTTCGCATCGTGTCCGAGGCGATGCCCGGCCTTGCCTCCGCCGCCGTCGGCCTTTGGGTCACGGCCGGGGGGCGGCATGAACGGCCCGAGCAGAACGGCATCGCTCATTTCCTTGAACATATGGCCTTCAAGGGCACCGAGCGGCGCAGCGCCCTGCAGATCGCCGAGGAAATCGAGGATGTGGGCGGCTATATCAACGCCTATACCTCGCGTGAAATGACGGCCTTCTATGCCCGCGTGCTGGAAGCGGACGTGGGCCTTGCCGTCGATGTGATCGCCGACATCGTGCTGAACCCCGCCTTCGACAGGAAGGAAATCGAGGTCGAGCGCCATGTGATCCTGCAGGAAATCGGCCAGGCGCTCGATACGCCCGACGACATCATCTTCGACTGGCTGCAGGAAGCTGCCTACCCCGATCAGGCGATGGGCCGCACGATCCTCGGCCCCGCCGAGCGGGTGCAAGCCTTTGGTCGAAAGGATTTCCGCACCTTCGTCGCCGCGCATTACGGGCCGGAGCGGATGATCCTCTCGGCGGCAGGCGCGGTCGATCACGCGGCGCTCGTCAGGCTGGCCGAAGAGAAATTCGGCCATCTCGCCGCGAAGCCCGGGCCTCATCCCGAACCGGCACGCTGGCAGGGCGGCGAGCGCCATGAGATCAAGGATCTCGAGCAGGTCCATTTCGCCATGGGTTTCCGCGGCCCCGCTTACCGCGATGCCGATGCCCATACCGCGCAGGTCTATTCCATGGCGCTTGGCGGCGGCATGTCCTCGCGCCTGTTCCAGAAGCTGCGCGAGGAGCGGGGGCTCTGCTACTCGATCTATGCCCAGGCCGGAAGCTATGACGACACCGGCATGATCACGCTTTACGCGGGTACCTCGGCTGAAGAGATCGGCGATCTTGCGATGCTGACGATGGACGAGTTGAAGCGCGCGGCCGCTGACATGAGCGAAGCGGAAGTGGCGCGGGCCAAGGCGCAGCTGAAGGCGGGTCTGCTGATGGGGCTTGAGAGCCCTTCGTCGCGCGCCGAACGGATGGCGCGCTATCTGGCGATCTGGGGAAGGGTGCCGGGCCTTGAAGAGGCGACGGCCGAGATCGACGGGGTGACGACGGCAGATGTGCGCGCCTTCGGCGAACGGCTTGCGAGCGGGGCGGAGGCTGCGCTGGCGCTTTACGGGCCGGTCGCGGGCGCGCCCGGGCTTGAACCCTTGCGCGAGAGGCTCGGGCAAGGATGAGCTTCCTGCGCCGCCGCCCGAGGCTCGAGACCGAGCGGCTGACGCTGCGCCTGCCGCAGCATTCCGACTATCGCGGCTGGGCCGCGCTGCGCGAGGCGAGCCGCGATTTCCTCAGCCCCTGGGACCCGGTCTGGGCCGCCGACGCCTTGTCGCGCAAGGCTTTCACCAACCGCGTCTACTGGGCAGCGCGGGCCGAGGCCGCGGGGACGGCTGTGCCGCTTCTCCTCGTCCGCCGCGCCGACGAGGCGCTGGTGGGCGGTGTGACGCTCGACAATATCCGTCGCGGCCCGGCGCAGGCAGGCACGCTTGGCTATTGGGTGGGCGCCCCACATGCGCGGAAGGGATACATGCGCGAGGCGCTGGAGGCGGTCGTGCACTACGCCTTCACCGATCTTGATCTCTCGCGGCTGGAAGCGGGTTGCCTGCCGGAAAACACCGCCTCGCGCGGCGTGCTGGAAAAGGTGGGTTTCAAGTACGAGGGCGTGGCGCAAAGCTATCTGCAGATCAACGGCCGCTGGCGCAATCACGTGCTTTACGCCAATCTGAGGGCGGACCGGCGCGGGCGCACCTACGCCGGTTGATCTTTCCCGGGCCAAGGCCGGGGGCGCTGCCCCCGGACCCCCGAGGTATTTGGACCAAGATGAAAGAGGATCATGACGGTCTGGATTGCACTTCTCAGGGCGGTAAATGTCTCGGGCGTGAACCGGTTGCCGATGGAGGAATTTCGCGCGCTTCTGGGGGTGATGGGACTGGAGGGCGCGAAGACCTATATCCAGAGCGGCAATGCGGTCTTCCGGTCCGAGAAGAGCGCGGGCGCGTTGCAGGCGCTGATCGCCGACAATGTGTTCAAGCGCTTCGGTTTCCGCCCGCCGGTGCTGATGCGGACGCTGGCCGAGATGGAGGCCGCCCATCGTGGCTGCCCGTTCAAGGGCGAGCCGGGCGAGAAGGTCTTCTTTCATTTCATGGAGCGCGAATTGCCCCGCGCCACCGGCGATTTCCTGAAATCGCTCGCGACGGTGGAGGAGCGGTACGCGTTTCAGGGCAAGGTCCTTTGGCTGCATCTGCCGGGCGGGGCGGGGCGGTCGAAGCTTGCCGACAGGGTCGGGCGGCTTCCCGTCGATATGACGGCGCGCAATCTCAAGACCGTCGAGGCGCTGATGGCCATGGCGCGGAAGCTGGAGGCGGCATGACGCTCAATCCCGCCGATCAGGCCTTCGCGGCGCGACTTGAGGCTGCCCTGCCCGAAGGCGTCATTGGCCCGGTCGAGCCGCGCTATCTGGCGGAGGCGCGGGGGCGGGTGACGGGGATCGGCGGATGCCTGGCGCGGCCCCGGATGACCAGCGAGGTTGCCACGATCGTCCGCGCCTGCGCGGAGGCGCGGGTCGGCATCGTGCCCTATGGCGGCGGCACCGGGCTGGTCCTCGGGCAGGTGATGGCCGAGGGGCCCGCGCCGCTGATCCTGTCGCCCGAGCGGATGAACCGGGTGCGCGCGGTCCATGCGGCGGAAGGGGTTCTGGTGGCCGAGGCGGGCGCGATCCTCGCCGAGGTGCAGAAGGCGGCCGAGGCCGAGGGCAGGCTCTTCCCGCTGGCGCTCGCCTCGCAGGGCTCGGCCCGGATCGGCGGCCTGCTGTCTACCAATGCGGGCGGGGTGAACGTTCTGCGCTACGGCAGCGCCCGCGACCTCTGCCTCGGGATCGAGGCGGTGCTGCCCGACGGGTCGGTCCTGAGTGAACTGAAGCGCCTCAGGAAGGACAATACCGGCTACGATATCCGCAACCTTCTGATCGGCGCCGAAGGTACGCTGGGCGTGATCACGGCGGCGAGCCTCAAGCTCTTCCCGCCTGCCGCCGCCACCGGCACGGCGATCTTCACCGTTGCCTCGCCCGCCGCCGCACTCTCGCTCCTCGCCCGCGCCCAGAGCCGCCTTGCCGGCGGGGTGACGGCGTTCGAACTGATCGCGGGCCAGGGCCTCGCCTTCCTGGACGAGGTGATGCCGGAGGTCCGCCAGCCCTTCGCCACCCGCCCCGACTGGATGGTGCTGATCGAGGCGGGCCTGCCCGGCGGCCTCGACCCGACCGACGCCCTTGGTGCGCTCTACACCGCTGCCGAGGCCGAGGGTCTCGTCAGCGACGGGGTGATCGCGCGCGGCGCGGCGCAGTCCCGGGATTTCTGGCGCCTGCGCGAGGCCTTGCCCGAGGCGAACCGCAAGATCGGTGCCGTGGCCTCGCACGATATCTCTCTGCCGCTGTCGGAAATCCCCACCTTCCTCGACGAAGGCCCCGCGCTCATCGCGCCCTTCGGCCCCTTCCGCATCCATGCCTTCGGCCATCTCGGCGACGGCAACCTGCATTTCAACATCTTCCCGCCGAAGGGCGAGAAACGCGACAACTACCTGACCCGGACATCCGCGATCCAGCGCGCCGTCCATGACCGGGTCGCGGCACTCGGCGGCTCCTTCAGCGCCGAACACGGGGTGGGGCGGCTCAAGACATCCGATCTCGAACGCTACGCCGAGCCTGCGAAACTCGCGGCGATGCGCGCCATCAAGCAGGCGCTCGACCCTCAGGGCATCATGAACCCCGGGGCGGTCCTGACGCGCTGATCCTGCGTCTCACTTTCTGTCTTCAAATACTCCGGAGGGGTCCGGGGAGGCAGAGCCTCCCCGGCGGGTCGACGCCGAAGGCGGCGAAATCACGCCCCCTCGAATTCGCACAGGACATGGACGGACATGCCCAGCCGCTCCAAGCGCTTTCGCCCGCCAAGCTCCGGCAAATCAACCACGAAGGCGCAGCCGACGACCGAGGCGCCGAGCCGCTCGACCAGCCTGATCCCGGCCTCCGCCGTGCCGCCGGTGGCCAGAAGATCGTCGACGATCAGCACCTTCTCGCCCGGCTGCAGCGCATCTTCATGGATCTCCATGATCGCCTCGCCATATTCGAGCTTGTAGGATTGGGAAATCGTCTGGCCCGGCAGCTTGCCCTTCTTGCGGATCGGCACGAAGCCCACCGTCAGCTGATGCGCGATCGCGCCGCCCAAGATGAAGCCCCGCGCCTCGAGCCCCACGACCTTGTCGATACGTTCGCCCGCATAAGGGTGCAGAAGCTGGTCGATCGCCATCCGGAAGCCGCGCGCATCGGCGAAAAGCGTTGTCACATCGCGGAACATGATCCCCTCATGGGGAAAGTCGGCGATGGTGCGGATATAGTCCTTGACCGTTTTCTTCATCTCTCCCCCGAGGCACCGAACGCCTTTCGGTAGCACGGCGCCGGACGGTCGCAAAGCGTCATTGCCGGGCCTGTCAGTGGAACGCGCTTCTGAGCGCTCCGGTCAATGTTGCGTCGGCACCCATCGCCTCAAGCCGGTCGACAGAGAGGGCGAGAGGGGCCCAGCAGGCGCGAACGGCATGGGCAAGACCCTCCGGCTGTAGCTGCAGCGCCTGCGTTGCGGCATCTAGGGAAAACTGGAAAGACAGCGATGTGCCGGCCAGTTCATCGCGGCAGTCGGCGTCGAGCTCCGGCGCGATCTCTTGCAGGTAATATGCGGAAAGCTCCGGCGCGGCAAAGGTGCCGAATTCGCTCTCACGGGCATCGCCGATCAGGCTTGGCGGCAGCAGACCGGCCCAGTTGACCCGCGCGCCGGTCGTAAGGTCGTATGTGTGATAGCGGGCAAAACTGTCGGGATGCGCTGCACCGGCACAATAGAAATCATGGCTCTCGGACAGGCTCAGAAAGCGCGGGCCGGTGAACGCCACCGATATGAACCGTGCCCAGTCCGACCCCGTCCTGGCCCGGCAGTCGGCGCTCGCCTCGAGCGCCTCGGCGTCGACCCGTGCCAGATCGGCATTGATCGACAGGGCTACCGCATCGGAGCCCACCAGTCGCGGAAGCGCGTCGAAGGCCGGAGCCAGTTCGGCGCCGGGAAGAAGGACGAGCCTGTCCCTGGCGGACAGCATGCCGGGGACGGCGGCCGCGAGAAGGAGGCAGGTCAGGACCTGCGGCGAAGACAGATTGATCGGGAAAGGCATGATCAGGACCACAAGGCGGGTTTGGTTATCATCAGCCAGAAGATCGCCGTCAGCGCCAGGAAGGCGGGCCAGCCGAGCGCGAACCAGATGCGGTAGAGGCGTCGGGCTTCGGCGGGCAGCGCCGTGTCTTCGGTCAGGGCGCGGGCAGCAAGGTCGCGGATGCGGATCTGCAGGTGGACGACCGGCGCCCAACAGGCGAAGGCCATGAGATAGAGCGCATAGGTGACCAGCAGCCAGGGCTCGGTCAGTGACCAGCCCTGCAGATGGATGAGCCATAGACCGGTCAGCGGCTGGACGATCCCGGCGGACGTGGTGAAGAGCCAGTCGGCTATCACCACCGCGGAGGCAGTGGCGTGGATCGCTTGCGTCCGGCCAGAACGCATCACCCAGACCATCTGGAAAGCCGTGCCGATCCCCGTGCCGAAAAGCACGGTCGAGGACAGGATATGCAGCCATTTTGCCAGGAAATAGGGTTCCATCAACGCTCCTCGCTCAGCGCCAGGTGGGTGAGGATCAGCGCCAGCACCGGCAGGTTCTTCAAGAGTTCGCCGAACGGCGCAACCCACAGGGCGGGCGCGATCAGCGTCAGCCCGACCGTATAGCCGAAGACCAGCGCCAGCTGTGCAAGGGCGGTGCGCCGGGGCGCGATATTGCGCATGAGGAGGGCGGCGAGGATCAGGTCGGCCACGCCCCCCGCCCTTGCGGAGAGAAACAGCAGGGGTTCTGGCAGGCCATGGAGTGCCGCTGGGAAGTCCGCAACGGGCAGGAAAAGGCCAAGGAGGCCCGAGACGAGCCACATCAGCGCCAGGGTCAGCCGGATCAGCGGTTTCAAGAGGTAGAGCCGCGCCTGCCAGAGATCCTGGGTCCCTGCCGGGCGGCGGCTCAGGAAGCGGCTGACAGGCGCGGGCCGGACCCCGATCCGCGCCAGAAGCGGCGCGGGATCGGCCAGCACGCCGGTCGCCAGTTGATCGACGGCGGTTGCCGAGAAGGGGCCGAGCCGAAGAAAGTCTCCGATCCGCCCGATTGGGCGGGCGAGGAGCAGCGGCAGGCGCAAGGCGGGGGCGGGCGGGAGGCCAAGCCAGCGGCGTATCTCGGCGGACAGCTCGGTCTGGCTGAGCACCTCGGGGCCTCCGATCTCCCAGGCACCACCGGCCGGGCCGGGGCCGGGCGGGGCGGAGAGGCAGGCGAGGATCACCCGGGCCAGATCCTCGGCATGGATCGGGTTGAACCGCTCCTCTCCCGTACCGACCACCAGCCTGCGGACGGGCAGCGCGGCTGAGGCCCGCAGCGCCGAAGAGCCGCCGTAGGATGTTTCGGCCAGCACGAGGCCCGCGCGCAGGACGGTCGCGCCCGCCGCCAGCGCCACCCGCTCGCCCTCGCGCCTCCACCGGGCAAAGGGCGTAGCGGCCTCGATCCCGACCGCGGACAGAAGAACCGCCTGCCCGCCATCCATCGCGGCGAGGGCGGCGGCGGGCGCGCGCACATGGACGGCCTCGAACACACGGGCGTTGCCGGTCAGAAGACCTGCTGCATTGACCAGATGCACCCCACCCTGAAGATGGCGGCGCCAGAAGGCCGGATCGTGGGTCGCGGGATCGCTCAGGTCGGCCGCGACCGTCTTGAACCCCATCGCGGCCAGCCGGTCGGTGCGCCGCGCCGAAGCGATGACCTCGTGGCCAGCCTGACGCAGGGCGAAAGCGATATGGCGGCCGATGAACCCGTCGGCACCCAGCAAGAGAACCTGCATGTCAGCCCGAAACCTTCCTCAGGACCGGCGCTGGCATCGTGTCCGCGCGACCGGGCGGGCGCTCGGCCCTAAGCTCGGTCGGGGTCTTTCCGGTCTCTCGCTTGAAGGCCTTGTAGAAGGGCGAGCGCGAGTTGAACCCAACGTCATAGGCGATGGCGAGGATCGTCTGGTCCCCGGTCGTCAGTTGGCCGATCGCATCGCGGACCCGCCAGCCATTCACATAGTCGAAAAAGCTTTCGCCCAGTGTTTCGTTCAGGGTCTGGGACACGTAGTTCGACGTGACCCCGATATGTTTCGCGAGCCCCCAGAGCGACAGGTTCGGGTCGCGATAGAGAAGGTCGCGGCGCATCGCCAGCTCGATCCGGCCGGCGATCCGGGCCGCATGTTCCGGCGTCAGGGCGGATCGTTCGTATTTCGGCGCAGGATCGTCGGCCGGGCCGGACGTATCCGGCGCGATTTCGGGGGGGCGAAACAGCCCGGGTTTCTGCCGGGTGCCCCAGACGGCGATGATCCAGATCACCGCAACGTCGAGAAGATCGCCCAGTATCGTGGCATCCTGGACATGGCTTGGAAGTGCGGCAAGTCCAAGCGCCTCAGCCAGCACCAGGGCACTGTTGAACAGCCAGAAGACACTGATCACCGCGCCGAGGCAGACGATCCAGTGCAGCTCCCGGTTTTCGGTGCTGGCGAAAAGATCCTTCAGCCGACTGCGGTAGGTCATGATCTGCCGGTGGATCGCCAGAAGATAGGCTGCGATCTGCAGATAGAGAAGTATCGCCAGCCCGATGACCGCGGCTTGCAGCATACGCGCCGACGCGGAGATCGGTTGATCGTCGCGCAGGGCCTCGGGATGGATCGCCAGGGCGATCGCAAGCGCCAGCGCCACGCCCGGCGGAACGAGATGAAGCATCCTGAACGGAATATCGCCCGGGTCGCCTTCCGATGTCAGCCCGCGCGCATACAGCCAGAAGAGCGGCGCAAGCAGGAAGGCGAGCGGCAGCGTAAACATCGAGAGCCGAACCAGGATATCGCGGGCGCCTGCCCCGGTCAGGAAGGGCTCGACGACAATCGGAAGTTCCATTGTCGCCTCGATCAGGCAGAAGAGCGCCAGTGGCCAGTAGACCCACGCATGGTCGCGCCGCAGCACGAGAAGATTAGCGCAGAAGAGCGAGACGCCGAGGAGAAGCGCCGAGGCGCCGAAAGTGAATAGTGCAGCGCCGCTCATCCGTCTCGCCTCGCGTTTCGTCGCAGGCAGAGTGCGCCGCGCGCGCCGCACCTGCAAGTGTTGCGGGCCGTCCGGTGTCTCTCCCTTCAGGGGCGCACAACATCGGGTCGGTCCGCCCGGTAATCCTTCGTCCGCGCCGGTAGTCCGGGACGACGGCGGCGGGCGAGGCGTGCAGGAGGGTCATGTCGCGGCGAGAGCGGCCTTCTACGGGCCAATGGCCGACCGGCGTTACTGATCGAAATATGGACCAATGACATGATGATGAAATCAAGCCTGCTAATATTCGGCTGCGCCATGGCCCTGACCCCGGGCCTCGCCCGGGCCGAGGGCGAATGGACCCTTGGTCTCGGCGCGGGCAGCGCGAGCGGCATTTACCACGGCCAGAAAGACGATGCCTATGCGATCCCTTATCTGTCCTATGAGACCGAGCGCTTCCGCGTCGGCATCGACGGGCTTTCCTACAAGCTCGTCTCGAACGAGGCGCTGACCTTCTCGATCCTTCTCGCCCCCGGCGAGAAGCCCGACTTCGAGGAGTATGCCAAGAAGGATGCGCGCTTCGCCGGATTGAAGCGCGACATGCCGGTCGAACTCGGGGTGGCCGCCGAATATTCCTTCGGCCTGTTTCACCTCGGCGCGGTCGCGCTGCATGATGTCGCTTCGGCCTCGGACGGTTATCATGTCGAGGCGAGCGCCGGGCTGAGCTTTCCGGTCGGGTCGGGAATGATCGACGTGGGCGTTGGCGCGCGGATGCGCGACAAGAAGCTGAACAATTTCCTCTATGGCGTGTCCGCGTCGGAGGCGAATGGCCTGCGGGCCGCCTATGATGTGGGCAACACGGTCGAACCCTTTGTCGAACTGTCGCTCGCATATCCGATCAGCGATCGGCTCTCGCTGGTCGGCGCCTTCGACTATTCGGTTCTCGACGACAAGGTCCGCAAAAGCCCGCTTGTCGACGGCAAGGAGAGCTACAGCGTCGGTCTCGGCCTTATCTACAGTTTCTGACCGGCCCCGCTCCGCCGGTCGATCGCCTTCCGCCGCCCACCCCCAGCGGACGGAAGGCGCGGGCGGCGGCGCGCAACGCGGGAGCCTCGACCCGCCGCCGCCGCCCGTATCCTGCCCGGCAGAAAGCGTGCATCGGACGTATGCCCGCACGTATGGCAGAAGAGCACACGCGCGCGACCGGTTAACCTCTTGCGGCGCCCGCTCATCCCCCCGTCCCGGTTTCAGCGCCGCGTCGCCGCCGGCGCGGCCATTCCGGTCTAGCGGCGCCCGGTGTCGGCGAGGCGGCCCCAGAGGTCATATTCGCTGGCCTCGTCAACCGTGACCGTGACCAGATCGCCCGGCGCCAGCCTCTCGAAGCCCTCGTCGATGAAGAGGTTGCCGTCGATCTCGGGCGCGTCGGCCTTTGTGCGGCAGGTTGCGCCCTCGGCGTCGACCGTATCGACGATTACCTCGAGCCGCTGGCCGACCTTCGCCTGCAGCTTCGCCTCGGAAATGGCTTGCGCCTTCGCCATGAACCGGTCCCAGCGATCCTGCTTCACGTCCGCGGGCACATGGCCGGGCAGGTCGTTCGACCGCGCGCCCTTGACGTTTTCGTACTGGAAGCAGCCGACACGATCCAGTTGCGCCTCGTCGAGCCAGTCGAGCAGCGTCTGGAATTCCGCCTCGGTTTCGCCCGGGTAGCCGACGATGAAGGTCGAGCGGAGCGTGATGTCGGGGCAGACCTGCCGCCAGGCGGCGATCTCGTCCAGCGTGCGGGCGGCGGCGGCGGGGCGGGCCATGCGTTTCAGGACGTCCGGATGGGCATGCTGGAACGGGATGTCGAGGTAGGGCAGCACCAGCCCCTCGGCCATCAGCGGGATCAGGTCGCGGACATGGGGGTAGGGGTAGATGTAATGGAGCCGCACCCAGGCGCCGAGCGAGCCTAGGTCGCGGGCGAGGTCGGTGATATGGGCACGATGTTCGCGCCCCTCGCGGCCGGAGGTCGCGGCATGTTTCAGATCGACCCCGTACGCGGATGTGTCCTGGCTGATGACCAGCAGTTCCTTCACACCGGCCTCGACCAGCTTTTCCGCCTCGCGCATCACCGCGTGGGCGGGGCGCGAGACCAGACGGCCGCGCATGTCGGGGATGATGCAGAACTTGCACTTGTGGTTACAGCCCTCGGAAATCTTGAGGTAGCTGTAATGGCGCGGCGTCAGCTTCACCCCCGTGGCGGGCAGAAGGTCGATGAACGGGTCGGGCGCGGGCGGAACGGCCTGGTGGACCGCGTCCAGCACCTGTTCATACTGTTCGGGGCCGGTGACGGCGAGGACGGACGGATGGGTGCCGGTGATGAACTCCGGTTCGGCGCCAAGGCAGCCGGTGACGATGACGCGGCCGTTTTCGGCCAGGGCCTCGCCGATCGCCTCAAGGCTTTCGGCCTTGGCGCTGTCGAGGAAGCCGCAGGTGTTGACGATCACCGCCTCGGCGCCCCGGTAGTCGGGGCTGATCTGGTAGCCCTCGGCGCGGAGCCGCGTGAGGATGCGCTCGCTGTCCACGAGCGCCTTGGGGCAGCCGAGCGAGACCATGCCGATGGTGGGCTGGCCCGCTCTTCCAGAGCCGTCACGGCGGTCCGCGTCGAAGACGGGGCGCGGGGCGAGGTCGGGGCGGAGGTTTGGCGGGTTTTGCGACATTGCGCGCCTATAGCCGAAGTGCCGGGGGCTGAAAAGATTGGGCCTGCGGGTGGGGCAGGCAAATCTTTTCGAAAAGATTTGCCAAAATCCTTCGAAGGATTTTGGCCCCGCGTCGCGCCTCAGGCCCTCAGCCGCCAGCCGGTGCGGAAAATGTACCCGACCGCGCCCAGCCCGAGCGCGAGGAAGAGGGTGATCGCGGCGATGGAGAGGCCGACGGGCACGTCGGCCAGCCCGAAGAAAGCCCAGCGGAAGCCGGAGATCAGGTAGAGGACCGGGTTCAGGTGGGCGACGCCCTGCCAGAAGGGCGGCAGCATGTCGGCCGAATAGAAGGCACCGCCGAGGAAGACCAGCGGCGTCAGCACCATCAGGGGAATGATCTGCAATTGCTGCCAGTCCTTCGACCAGATGCCGATCAGGAAGCCCAGAAGCGAGAAGGCGACCGCGCTGAGGACCAGGAAGGCCACCATCCAGACCGGGTGCGCGATATGGATTTCGACGAAGGCCATCGAGGTGAGAAGAATAACGCCCGCAATGATCACCGATTTCAGCGCCGCCGCGCCGACATAGCCCACCACCACCTCGACGAAGGAGAGGGGGGCCGAGAGCACCTCGTAGATCGTGCCCACGAATTTCGGAAAGAAGATGCCGAAGGAGGCATTCGCGACCGACTGCTGCACCACGGTCAGCATGATGAGGCCGGGCACGATGAAGGCGCCGTAGCTGACGCCCTCGACCGACTGGATGCGCCCGCCGATCGCGGCGCCGAAGACGACGAAGTAAAGCACGGTCGACAGGACCGGCGAGGCGAGCGATTCCCACAAAGTGCGCCAGAAGCGCGCCATTTCATGTTCGAAGATCGTGCGGACGCCGCGCCAGTTCATTTGCCTTCCTCCACCAGCCGCAGGAACACTTCCTCAAGCGAGGATTGCTCGGTCTCCAGATCGCGGACGGAGAGGCCCGCCTCGGCGAAACCGGCCAGAAGCCGGGCGATGCCCGAACGGTCGGCGCGGGTATCGTAATCGTAGGTGACATGCAGCCCGTCGTCCGCGAGCGCGAGCCCGGGCGCGGCGAGGCCAGCGGGCAGGGTGTCGATCTTTTCGGTCAGCTCCACGGTCAGGCGCTTGCGGCCGAACTCGTGCATCAGGTCATGCTTGTCGCGCACGAGGAGGAGGCGGCCACCGTCGATCACCCCGATCCGGTCGGCCATTTCCTCGGCCTCGGCGATATAATGGGTGGTGAGGATGATGGTGACCCCCGAGGCGCGCAGGTCGCGCACCACCTGCCACATCTCGCGCCGCAGGTTCACGTCGACCCCGGCGGTCGGCTCGTCGAGGAAGAGGACCTTCGGCTGGTGCGAGAGCGCCTTGGCGATCATCACCCGGCGTTTCATGCCCCCCGACAGTTCCATCAGCCGCGCGTCGCGCTTGTCCCAGAGGGTGAGCATCCTGAGAAGCTTTTCCAGCCAGGCCGCGTCAGGAGCCTTGCCGAAGAGGCCGCGGGTGAAGCTCACGGTGTTGAGGACGGTCTCGAAGCTCTCAAGCGCGATTTCCTGCGGCACGAGGCCAATGAGCGCGCGCGCGGCGCGGTAGTCGCGGGACAGGTCATGGCCGCCGACCGTGACCCGGCCGGAGGAGGGCGTGACCAGACCGCAGAGGATCGAGATGAGCGTCGTCTTGCCCGCGCCGTTCGGGCCGAGAAGGGCGAGGATCTCGCCCTCGCGAATGTCGAGCGTGACGCCGGACAGGGCGGCGGTGCCGCTTTGATAGGTCTTTGAGAGATCGCTGATCTGGATGATGGCGGTCATTGAGCCGTCCTGTCCTGCCGGTCTGGCGGGCACCCTAGTGCGGGGCGTGGGCATTTGGAAGGGCGGCCCCGGCGGTGGCCGGATTTCGCCACGAAATCCGGCCGGACCCTTGCAAAGGGTCCGGTCCGAAATCTTCGAAAGATTTCGGATGGGCGGGCTGCATGGGCGTCAGGATATCCGGACTTGAGGGGCGGGAGCCTGCCCGGCATAGTCGAGGAAAACGGAGGGCGGATCGATGCGGTGGCTTTTGAGGATATTCGTCACGCTCCTTCTCTTGGCGGTCGTCGCGGTGGGCGGGCTGTTCCTGCTGCCGTCGGATCGGATTGCCGGGCTTGCCGTCACTCAGTTCGAGAAACTGACCGGTCGGCAGCTGACGCTGAGCGGTGCCGCCGCCCCGTCCTTCTGGCCGAATTTCGGGATCGAGACCGGACCGGTTTCCATCTCCAACGCCGCCTGGTCGGACGAGGGGCCGATGCTGACGGCCGAGGCCCTGCGCATCTCGCTCGACATGGGCGGGCTTCTGTCGGGGGATTTCAGGATACGCGCCGTCGAGGCCGTGCGGCCGGTGATCCGGCTGGAACGCAATGTCGATGGGGCGGCGAATTGGGAGTTCGGCGGGGGCGGGCGTTCGGGCCAGGCAGGCAATGGCACGATCACCACCGCGACGCCGGGCGTGGGCAAGCCCTTCACGCTCGACCGGCTGTCGCTCGACGGCGCCACGCTGATCTACAGCGACCGCCAGAGCGGTCAAAGGCTGGAACTGGCGGAGGTGACCGGGACGATCACCATTCCCGATTATCGCGGGCCGGTGAGTGCCGATCTGACCGGGCGGCGCGGCGGGCAGGCGTTCGCGGCGACCCTGACGCTGGGGGGCTTTCAGCAGTTTCTCGACGGCGAGGATGTGACGGCCGACCTGCAACTGTCGGCCGGAAAGGCCTGGGCGACCTTTGCGGGGCTTGTGGCGCAGGGGCCGGTCCGGGCGAGCGGCAGGCTCGATGCCGATCTTGCCGATCTGACGGGCTTTGCCGCGCTTGCTGGGCTTGCGGCGCCCAGTTTGCCGCCGGGGCTCGGCCAGCGGTCGGTCAAGGTCTCGGGCGATCTGGCGATGACCGATCAGGGGGACCTGTCGCTTGGAAACGGCGCGGTGACGCTTGACGGCACGGCGCTGAGCGTCAGTGCCAGCCTGACGCCCGGAGGCGAGCGGCCCTATGTCCGCGCCTCGGTCGCGGGGGGCGGGTTCGAGGGGGGCGGGTTCGAGGCCGGGGGCGGGGCGTCAGATGCGGTTGCGGGCGGTGAAACGCAGGGTGCGGAAGCAGGCAAGGCCGGGGGCTGGTCGACCGCGCCGATCGACGCGAGCGGGCTGCGGTCCTTCGATGGAGAGATCACGCTCGACCTCGGGGCGCTCAGGCTTGCGGGGCTGCGGATCGACGGCCTGTCGGCGCGGCTGACGAACGAGCGCGGGCGGCTGGTGGCTGACCTCAGGCGGGTGAGCGCCTATGGCGGCGTGGCCTCGGGGCGGATGGTGGTGAATGCGAGGAAGGGCCTGTCGACCAGTGGCGACCTGACGCTTTCGGGCATCGCGCTGCAGCCCTTCCTGAGGGACCTTGCGGGTTACGACAAGCTGTCGGGCACCGGCGACATGCGGGTGAAATACCTCGCCTCCGGCCGCTCGCTGGCGGACCTGATGGCGAGCCTTGAAGGCGGGGGCTCTCTGTCGGTCGGGCAGGGCGAGCTGATCGGGGCGGACCTCGCCGCGATGCTGATCACGCTCGATGCAAGCCAGTATGGTAAGGGCCAGAAGACGATCTTCGACAGCCTGACGGCGACTTACACAATCGCGGGGGGCGTGCTGTCGAACCAGGATTTCCTGATGGTCTCTCCCCGCGTAACGGCGAAGGGCAAGGGCGATATCGACATCGGCGGCCGCACGCTCGACTACCGGCTGAGCGCGGTGGCACTGGCCGACGACCAGGGCCAGGGCGGGCTGACGGCGCCCCTGATCATCTACGGCAGCTGGGACAATCCGCGTTTCACCATCGACCTCGACGCGCTGGCGAAAGAGAACCTGCGCGAGGATCTCGACGCGGTGGGCAAGAAACTGCAGGACGAGCTTGGCATCACGCCGGACCCCGGCGAAAGCCTTGAAGATGCGGCCAAACGCAAGGCCGAAGAGGCACTGCAGAACGAGCTGAACAAGGCGCTGAACGATCTCTTTGGCGGGAATTGAGCGCCAGATGTTCCGAAAAGCGAAGAATTTTCGCGAAAATTCTTCGCCGCTGGTCGCGTGACCGATCCGCTGGTGCTGCCGGTGGCCGTCAGGCGAAAAGTTTTCGTGAAAACTTTTCGCCCCCTGATCGCCCCCTGAGGACGGGTGTTCGAGGCCCTGCCGCAGACCTCGGGGATGGCCGTCAGCGACGACGGTCGCGGCGGGCGCTCATCGGCTGGAAGGCCACGCCGACATGGGCGTCGCAATAGGGTTTGCCCTGTTGCGAGGGCAGGCCGCAGAACCAGAAATCATCCGTCGCCGGATCGCCGATCGGCCATTTGCAGGTCCGTTCGGTCAGTTCCATCAGCGTGATCTTGCGGGCGCGCTTCTCGACCTCGCGGACCGAGGCGAGCGCCTCGGGGCTGATCTCGCCCTGCGAGGGCTGGGGCGGCAGCGGCTGGCCCGCGGGCACGATCGGCTTGCGCAAGGGGCTTGCGGCCTGGGGTGCTGCGGGTGCGGGTTCGGCCGGGCGGATCGGCGTGACCTTGACGTCGGCGCGGGGCTGGGCGGCCTGCGACTGGGCGGGCTGCGCCGAGGCATGCTGGGTCTGGGCCGCAGGTGCGGGACGGGCGGCGGCGGGCGCTTCGGCCTCGTCATCCTTGCCCTTGCCCTCGACCCGGTTCGACAGGCCGAGCCGGTGGACCTTGCCGATCACCGCATTGCGGGTGACCGAGCCCAGTTCCTTGGCGATCTGACTCGCCGACTGGCCTTCGCCCCACATCTTCTTCAACAGCTCGACGCGTTCGTCGGTCCAGGACATCGCAGATCCTCTGGCTTGATCGGACCCCCATTCTAGCGGGGACGCGCCGAGATACAAGGGATGGGGCCGAAGGGCAAGGCACGCCGGGCATCACAACCTGTGGATGAAAGGTTGTCAGGCCCGGCGCCGCACCCCTAGGATCGCGGCGCCAGCCCCCGGAGAATCGCCCATGGTCACGACTTACGCCAATCCCGACCTGACCGTGGCGGACGGCGGCTATACGCGCTGGAACTCGCCCCCCCACCGCCGCGACGGGTTCCACCGGCTGCATGAGACCGCGCGTTATGTGCAAAGCGCCCGCGCGGGCCGGGTGATGGAGCTTCGCCTCTCGGCCGATCTTTCGATCGCCGCGCGCGAGGATGTGCGGCGGCTGACCTCCACACCCTGGTTTTCCGCCATGGCGGTGATCGAGGGCGGGCGGATCCTGCACGAGGCCTATGCCGCCGATTTCGGCCCGGACCGCGCGCATTCGATCATGTCGGTCTCGAAGATGGCGGTGAACCTCATGGTCGGGCGGCTGTGGGAGGAGGGAAGGATCGGCCTTGAAGAGGAGATGGGCGCCATCCTGCCCGGGGTCGGGCCGGGCTATGCGCGCGCGCGGCTGGCCGATGTCCTGAACATGAATGTCGATAACGGCTATGACGAGGATTACGCGAACCCCGATTGCGCCGCCTTCCGGCAGGAGGCCGCGACCGGACTGCGTCTGCCCGAGGGGCCGGAAGAGACGAATGCCGATTTCCTCGCGACAGTCGGCTTCGCGCCGGGGCGGACCGATACGCTCAACCGGACCGGCGCCTGCCTGTACAAGAGCGCCAATACCGACCTTCTGGCCCGCGCGGCCGAGGTGCGGTCGGGGCGGCCGCTGTCCGCCTTCATCGCCGATCTCGCCGATGCGGCGGGGCTGGAGGGCGCGCTTCATATGGTGACCGACCGGGCGGGCTTTCCGCTGATGAGCGGCGGCATCTGCCTGACCGCGCGCGATCTCTGCCGTTATGGCGCGCTCTTCGCGCGCAGGGGCGCGGGCGTCGATGGCCGCCCCTTCGGATCCGCCGCCTTCATCGAGGAAACGCTGAGGGGCGGCGTGCCGATGCCTGCGCCACGCGGCCATCTGCGCTATTCCAATCAGACCAACACCGATGGCGCCTGGCTTGGTCATGGCGGCTATGGCGGCCAGTATCTGGTCGCTAACCCGGCGACCGGGCGGGTGGCCTGCTACCTCTCGGTGATGCAGAACGACAGCGGCTATGACAGCGGCTATTATCCCCCGGTGATCGCGATGCTCGCCGAGATTTGCGCAGGCTGAGGGCCGAGGGGCGGAGCGTGCGCGCTTCTCGCGCCGGCCCGGCGCTCGGCCGCGCGGAGGCCGCGCCTTGCCGCGCCGTTTTCCCGATGGACAGGCTGGGCCATCGGCGCTATGGGTCGCGCATGAGCACCCGGACCGCCCCTATTGCCCGTCCCCGACGCCGTCGCCTCCGCGCCTGACGTCCGCTCGCCCGTGGCTTCCAGCCACTTGCCACCCCGAAATCCGATCCCCGCGTTGACTTAAGGTCGCCCCTTTGGCACGCATCGCCCATCGAGCCGGAGATTTCCATGATCCCTTCCGTCCTGCCCACCTACAACCGCGCGCCCCTGGCCTTCGAACGGGGCGAGGGAAGCTGGCTCATCGCCACCGATGGCACGCGCTATCTCGACCTCGCCTCGGGGATCGCGGTCAATGCGCTTGGCCATGCTCATCCGGCGCTGATTGCCGCTCTTACCGAACAGGCGGGCAAGGTCTGGCATGTGTCGAACGTCTACGAGATCCCTGAGCAGAAGCGGCTGGCAGACCTCCTGACGGCCCACACCTTCGCCGACACCGCCTTCATTACCAATTCCGGGACCGAGACGGCGGAACTCGCCATCAAGATGGCGCGGAAATACTGGTATGACAAAGGCGAACCCCGCGAAGAGATCCTGACCTTCGAAGGCGCCTTCCATGGCCGCTCGACCGGCGCAATCGCGGCCGCCGGGTCGGAAAAGATGGTCAAGGGCTTCGGGCCGCTGATGCCGGGTTTCCGCCAGCTGCCCTGGGGCGACATGGCAGCGCTCCGGGCAGCGATCTCGGACAGGACCTGCGCGGTCATGCTGGAACCGATCCAGGGCGAGGGCGGCATCCGGCCGCTGCCCGACGCCGACCTGAAGCTGATCCGCCAGCTCTGCGATCAGACCGGCGCGCTTCTCATCCTCGACGAGGTGCAATCGGGCATGGGCCGCACCGGGCGCCTCTTCGCCCATGAATGGGCGGGCATCACACCGGATATCATGATGGTGGCCAAGGGCATCGGCGGCGGCTTCCCCTTGGGCGCGGTGCTCGCGACCGAAAGGGCGGCCTCCGGCATGGTGGCGGGCACCCATGGCTCCACCTATGGCGGCAACCCCTTGGCCTGCGCGGTCGGCGCCAAGGTCACCGAGATCATCGCCGATCCCGCCTTCCTAGCCGACGTGAACCGCAAGGCCGCCCTCTTCCGCCAGGGGCTGGAGGCGCTCGTCGCCGCCCATCCGGGCATTTTCGAAAGCGTCCGGGGCCAGGGCCTGATGCTCGGCCTCAGATGCAAGATCGCGCCCGCCGATCTGGTCAAGGCCGGATACGCCGCCCATGTCCTGACCGTCGCGGCGGCCGACACTACCGTCCGCCTGCTGCCGCCACTCACGATCAGCGACGCTGACCTCGCCGAGGCCACCCGCCGCCTCGACGCGGCCGCCCTCTCGCTCCGACAGGCGGCCTGAGATGATCCGCCGCTTCCCGCTCTTTCGTTTCCAAATATCCTCGGGGGGTCCGGGGGGCAGACAGCCCCCCGACTTCCGCCCCGGAAACCTTCGCCCGGAAAGGCCAAGATGACCCATTTCCTCGACCTCCACACCACGCCCGCCGCCGACCTTCATGCAATGATCGCGCAAGCCCGCGCCATGAAGGACGCGCGCCATGGCAAGCCCAAGGGCGCGCCCGACGCCGACCAGCCGCTCGCGGGCCGCATGATCGCCCTCATCTTCGAGAAACCCTCGACCCGGACCCGCATTTCCTTCGACGTCGGTGCCCGCCAGATGGGCGGCGAGGTCATGGTCCTCTCCGGGAAGGACATGCAGCTCGGCCATGGCGAGTCCATCGCCGACACTGCCCGCGTCCTCTCCCGCTACGTCGATCTCATCATGCTGCGCACCTTCGAGGAGGCGACGCTGATCGAGATGGCCGAGCATGCGACCGTGCCGGTGATCAACGGCCTGACCGACACGTCGCACCCCTGCCAGATCATGGCCGACATCGTCACCTACGAGGAACATCGCGGCCCGGTCAAAGGTCGCAAGTTCGTCTGGTCGGGCGACGGCAACAATGTCTGCACCTCCTGGCTGCATGCGGCGGGCCAGTTCGGCTTCGACCTGACCTTCACCGGCCCCGAAACCCTCGACCCCAACCCGCGCGCGGTCGAGTTCGCCCGTTCCAAAGGCTCGACCGTCCTGATCGAGCGCGATCCGCTGAAGGCCGCCAAGGGCGCCGACGCGATCGTCACCGACACCTGGGTCTCGATGCATGACCCCGAAAGCGCCCGCGAACGCCGCCACAACCAGCTGCGGCCCTATCAGGTGAACGAGGAGATGATGGGCCAGGGCAAGCCCGACGCGCTCTTCATGCACTGCCTGCCCGCGCACAGGAACGAGGAGGCGAGCAGCGCGGTGATGGACGGCCCGCAATCGGTCATCTTCGATGAAAGCGAAAATCGCCTGCACGCGCAGAAGGCTATTCTGCGCTATTGTCTCGGGGTATAGCTCCTCGTCGTCCTGCCGGACGCTCGTCGCAAGCGATGAGGGACCGGCAGGGACCGAAGAGCGGCCCTTGAAAGGAGATCCGGGATGACCACAGCCCTTCTGATCATCGACATGCAGATGGGGATGATCGAGCGGATCGCGGCGGGGCGGGAGCATGTGAACCCGCAGGCGCCCGCGCGGGTGGCGGCGCTGCTGGCGCTGTTCCGGGCGCGCGGGCTGCCCATCGTTCATGTCCATCACGATCAGCCCGGCACGCCTTTCTCGGCGGGTCTGCGCTCGGCCGAAGTCATCCCCGAGGCGGCGCCGGTGGCGGGGGAGGTGGTGATCACCAAATCCGGCTCGTCGGCCTTCGCGGGGACCGGGCTCGACGCGCTTCTCAGGGCGCGGGGCATCGACCGGATCGTCCTGTGCGGCGCGGTCGCGGCTTTCTGCGTGACCTCGACCACGCGTTGGGCCTCGGACCTCGGCTATCCGGTTCTGCTCGCGTCGGATGCGCTCATGGGCTTCGATCTGCCGCGCGCCGACGGCAGCCGGATCGATGCGGCGACGGTGCTTGACGTGACGCTCACCATCCTCGGCGCCGATTTCGCCGAGGTGCTGCCGACCGCGGCCATTGCCGCACGTCTGGACGACGCGGCGGTCACGGCGGCATGAGGCCCTTCCGTTCGCCGGGGCGAGGCGCTAGCCTTGCCTCCGCGCCAGGCATTCCGCCGGGCCGACAGGGGAACCCATCATGTCTCTCTATGACAATTTCGCGCCGCCGCTTGCCCATGGGCTGACGGCCTTGTCGAAGATCCTCGACAAGGCCGAGGCGCATTGCACGACGAAGAAGATCGACCCCGCCGCGCTTCTGACGGCGCGGCTTTATCCCGACATGTTCCCCTTCACCCGCCAGATCCAGATCGCCTGCGATCAGGCCCGCCGCGCCATCGCGCGCCTGAAGGGCGAGGAACCGGCCCCGGTCGCCGATACCGAGACGAGCTTCGCCGATCTCAGGGCCCGCATCGCCTCGACCGTGGCGCAGCTGAAAGCGCTGACCCCGGCCGATCTGGCGGGAGCCGAGACGCGCACGGTTTCCTTCAAGGCCGGTCCGCGCGAACTGACCTTCACCGGCGACGCCTATATCCGCCAGTGGATCCTGCCGAACTTCTATTTCCACATGACCACGGCCTATGCCCTTCTGCGCCACAATGGCGTGGACCTCGGCAAGGCTGATTTCCTGGGAGCCTGAGCGCATGAACCTGACCGACCTCGCCGACCGCTACGGCTCTGACAAGGGCTCGACCAAGCATCGCTATACCGAGCTTTACGAGATGCTCTTCCGCCCGTTCCGCGACCGGTCGATCCGCTTTCTGGAAATGGGTCTGCAGATCGGCGGGCCGGAACATGGCGAAAGCGCCGACCGCAAGACCACCGACCTGCCGTCGGTCAGGATGTGGCTGGAATATTTTCCGAAGGCCCATATCCACGGCCTCGACGTTTCGGATTTCGGCTGGTTCGCGGATGACCGCTTCAGCTTTTACCGCTGCGACATGGACGCGCGGGAGAATATCGCGGCGGTGGCGGCCAACTCGGCGCGCTTGACATCATCATCGACGATGCGAGCCACGCCTCGCACCACCAGCAGTCCGGTTTCCTCGAACTCTTCCCGATCCTGAAGTCGGGCGGGCTATACATCATCGAGGACCTGCGCTGGCAGCCCCCGCCCTACGAGCGGGAGGGGATCACCAAGACGGCCGACCTTTTTCGCAGCTTCTCCGAGACCCGCAGCTTCCGCCATGGCGATGCCGCGACGGAAGCGGCCTTCAACGCCCTTGCCCCGGAAATTTCCGGCTGCTTCCTCTTCCAGGTCAGGTACGATCGCAAGCGCAAGGATCAGGTCGCGGTGATTCACAAGCGCTGAGCAGTCCGGTTGTCGGGCGCTAACATCTGTCTTATCAATGCGACAGCGCAGGAGGGGCAGATGGCGGCACGCATCGGGCTGGTCGGGCTTGGCACGATGGGCGCGGCTCTGGCGCTCAATATCGCCGAGAAGGGCTTTCCCGTCGCCGTCCACAACCGCACCGCCGCCGTCACGCGGGAGTTTCTCGCCGCGGCGGGCGCGTGGGGCGCGCGGCTTTCGGGCCATGACGATCCGGCGGGCTTGGTCGCGGCGCTGGACCGGCCGCGCGCGATCCTGATCATGGTCAATGCGGGCGATCCGGTCGATCAGGTGATCGGCTCGCTTCTGCCGCATCTCGCACGGGACGACCTGCTGATCGACGGCGGCAATGCCGATTTCAACGATACCCGAAGGCGCGAGGCGGAACTGGCCGCGAAAGGCATCCGCTTCTTCGGCATGGGAGTTTCCGGCGGCGAGGAGGGTGCGCGCCACGGGCCCTCGATCATGGTCGGCGGCCCGGCCGCGACCTATGAACGCGTCCGCGACATCGTCGAAGCCATCGCCGCGCGCTATCAGGGTGCGCCCTGCGCCGCGCATCTTGGTCCCGACGGGGCGGGTCATTTCGTCAAGACCGTCCATAACGGCATCGAATATGGCGACATGCAGATGATCGCCGAGATCTGGGGCCTTTTGCGCGACGGCGCGGGGATGGCGCCTGCGGAGGCGGCAGGGCTTTTCGCCGTTTGGGACGAGGGGCCGCTGAAATCCTACCTGGTCGAGATCACCGCTAAGGTGCTGGCCGCGACCGATCCGGAAACCGGCCAGCCCATGGTTTCGGTCATCGCCGACCGGGCGGGGCAGAAGGGCACCGGGCGCTGGACGCTGATCGAGGCCTTGAAGCTCGGCCTTTCCCTTACCACCGTCGATGCCGCCGTCGCCGCCCGCAGCCTGTCGTCGGACGGCGCGCGCCGGGCGGCAGGACAGGCGCTTTTCCCGCCGGCCGTCGCAGTGGCGCCGCCTGCGGCGGACGATCTGGCCCGCGCGCTCCTCGCCGCGAAGATCGTGGCCTATGACCAGGGGCTGACGCTGCTCGCCGCCGCCTCGGACCATTTCGATTGGTCGCTCGACCTTGCCCGCATCGCCGGGATCTGGCGGGCGGGCTGCATCATCCGATCGGCGCTTCTCGACGACATCTCAAGTGCCGTCCGCACGGGTCTGCCACAGGGCCAGCTGATCTTCTCGCCCGCCTTCGCCGGCCACCTCAAGGACGGTATCCCCGCGCTGCGCCGCACCGTGGCCGCCGCCGCCATGGGCGGCCATGCCGCCCCGGCGCTTTCGGCGGCGCTGGCCTATTTCGACCAGCTGACCCGCGCGCGCGGCACGGCGGACCTGATCCAGGGGCAACGCGACTTCTTCGGTGCGCACGGGTTCGAGCGCACGGACCGTCCCGGCACGGATTTCCATGGCCCCTGGGCGCTGGCGCCGGGCTGAGGGGGAGGGAGCGAGGGGCTGTCTGCCCCTCGCGCTCCCCGAGGATATTTGGACCAGACTGAAGGGGATCAGCTGCCGCGCGGCTTGGCGCGCAGGGTGGGTTCGGCCTGCGTCGGGTCTTCGGGCCAGGGATGTCTGGGATATTGGCCGCGCATGTCCTTGCGGACATCGGCATAGGAATTGGCCCAGAAGCCCGGCAGGTCGAGCGTCACCTGCACCGGGCGCTGGGCGGGGGAGAGGAGCGTGATGCGCAAGGGCAGGCGTCTGGGCCCGACGGTCGGGTGGGCGGTCACGCCGAACATCTCCTGCAGGCGCAGGCTGATCGCGGGATGGTCGCCTTCGTAGTCGATGGGGACGGACCGGCCGAGCGGGGTTTCGAAATGGGCGGGCGCGAGGCGGTTCACCAGCTGCAGCGCCTCCCAGTCCAGCGCGGCCTTCAGGGGTTCGGTCAGGTCGAGCGCGCGGAGGTCGGCCTCGGTGCGCTTGCCGGTCAGATGCGGCAAAAGCCAGTCCTCGGCGCGGGCGAGGAGGCCTTCGTCGCTGAAATCTGGCAGGTCGGCGCCTTCGTGCCGGAGAAGCTCCACCCGCGCCCGGAAACGCCGGGCGGCGGCGGTCCAGGGCAGGCCGATCTGGCGGATGCCATCGAGCGCGGCGCGGGCCATGGCCTCGGGCGGGGCGTCGGGCCAGGGGCGGAGGGCGAGGATGAGCGCGCCCAGACGTTCCTGCCGCCGGGCGACCACCCGGCCCTCGCGCCGCGACCAGTCGCAGACATCCTGCCAGCGGATGCTGTCGGCAAAGAGGCTGCGCACGTCCGCTTCGTCGATCGCGATCCCCTGCCGGACCTTCGCCTCGCGCGGGTCGCCGTCGAGGTCGGTCGCGACGATGAGGTTCGCCCGGCCGAGCGGGTCGCCCTGCGCGACGATGGCGCCCTTGCCGCCGGAGAGGACATAGCGCGCCTCGTCGCCCTTGCGGCGCTGGCCGATCCGGTCGGGGTAGGCGAGGGCCGCCATTTCGGCGGGGCTGAAGGGTCTGTCTGCCGGTGTGGCCAGCCGCGCGAGCCGCTTCGCCTCCGTCCGGATCCGCTCGAGCACGCCGCGGTCGGCGCCGGGTGCGTCCTTGGGCGCGCGGATCGCGCGGAGCCTGAGGCCGAGGTCGGCCCCGGCGCCGCGCAGGGGATCGCGGTCTTCCACAAGCGCGGCCATCGTCGCGGCCCCGGGACCGGCGAGCACCAGCATGTGGCCAAGCCGGGGATGGACGGGCAGGGCGGCGAGCCGGCGCCCGTGCGCGGTGATCCGGCCCTGCGCATCAAGCGCGCCGAGGCCGTGCAGAAGCGCCCGCGCCTCGGAGAGCGCCGGGGCGGGCGGCGGGGTCAGGAAGGCGAGGTCCGCCCCGTCCGATCCCCAGAGCGCGAGTTCCAGCGCAAGGCCCGTGAGGTCCGCCGCCTCGATCTCGGCGGGCGGGTAGGGGGCAAGCGCGCCTTCCTCGCCCTTCGTCCAGTAGCGGTAGCAGATGCCTGCGGCGACCCGGCCCGCGCGGCCGCGCCTTTGTTCGGCCTCGGCCCGCGTCACCCGTTCGGTCACCAGCCGCGACATGCCGGAGGCCGGGTCGAACCGTGCCCGCCGCGCCCGGCCGCCATCGACCACCACGCCTATGTCGGGGATGGTCAGCGAGGTTTCGGCGATGGCGGAGGCGAGCACGAGCTTGCGGCCCGACGCGACCGGTGTCAGCGCCGCGCGCTGGGCGGCGAAGTCCATGGCGCCGTAGAGCGGCCTTATGGCGCAACCGGAGGGTAGCCGCCCGGCCAGAAGCGCTTCGACCCGGCGGATTTCGCCCTCGCCCGGCAGGAAGACCAGCACCCCGCCTTCGGTTTCCTCGACTGCCTGCGCGACCAGTCCCGCAACGCCCGCCTCGTAGCGCAGGGACGCGTCGGGCGGGCGGGGCAGCCAGCGGGTCTCGACCGGAAAGGCGCGGCCTTCGGATGTGAGGACCGGGGCGTCGTCCAGAAGCCGCGCCACGGGTTCGGCATCGAGTGTCGCGGACATGACGAGGATCAGGAGATCGGGGCGGAGCGCGCCCTTCACCTCCCAGGCGAGCGCCAGCCCGAGGTCGGCATGGAGCGAGCGTTCGTGGAATTCGTCGAAGACAACGGCGCCGATTCCCTTGAGCTCCGGATCGGACTGGATCATCCGGGTGAGGATGCCTTCGGTCACCACCTCGATCCTTGTGGCGGGCGAGGTCTTCGCCTCGCCCCTGATCCGGTAGCCGACCCTTTGGCCCACCGGTTCGCCCAGCGTTTCGGCCATGCGTTCGGCGGCGGCGCGGGCGGCGAGGCGGCGGGGCTCCAGCATCAGGATGCGGCCCTGAACGCCCGCGTCGAGAAGGGCCAAGGGGACCCGTGTCGTCTTGCCCGCGCCCGGCGGCGCCTGCAGGACGGCGCGGCCCGCCGCGATCAGGCGGGCGCAGAGGTCGGGCAGGATCGGGTCGATCGGCAACAGGGTCATACCGCCTTATCGCCGCTTCGCCCGGCCTTGGCCAGATGAGGCGGGCCAGATCGCGCGGGCTGGACAGGCGTCTTGCAAGCGGGCAAGAGACATCCAACCGAACCTGGAGGCCGCATGACGCCTGAAGAGCTTGCAACCGGGATTCTGGCCGGCAACCGCCGGGCGCTCGCGCGCGCGATCACGCTTGTGGAAAGCGGGCGGGCCGATCACCGGGAAGCCGCGCTTCGTCTGCTGGACCGTTTGGCACCGGCGGGGCGGCAGGCGCTGCGCATCGGTCTTTCGGGCACGCCGGGTGTCGGCAAGTCGAGCTTCATCGAGGCCTTCGGGTCTTTCCTGACCGCGAAGGGGCTGAAGGTGGCGGTGCTGGCGGTCGATCCGTCCTCGGCCCGGTCGGGTGGGTCTATCCTGGGCGACAAGACGCGGATGGAGCGGCTGTCGCGCGACCCGTTGGCCTTCATCCGCCCCTCGCCGAGCCAGACCCACCTGGGCGGTGTCGCGCGGCGGACGCGCGAGGCGGTGGCGCTGTGCGAGGGGGCGGGGTTCGACGTGGTGCTGATCGAGACGGTGGGCGTGGGCCAGTCCGAGACGATGGTGGCCGGGATGTGCGACCTGTTCGTCCTTCTGCTGGCGCCTGCGGGCGGCGACGAGTTGCAGGGTGTGAAGCGCGGCATCATGGAGATGGCCGACCTGATCCTCGTCAACAAGGCCGATGGCGATCTGAAGGCGGCGGCGACCCGCACCTGCGCCGACTATGCCGGTGCGCTGAAGCTTCTGCGCAAGCGCCCGCAGGACCCGGAGGGCTATCCCAGGGCGATGACGGTTTCGGCGCTGGAGGAACAGGGGCTTGAACCTGCCTGGGCGGCGATGGAGGAGCTGACGGGCTGGAGGAAGGCAAAGGGCCTCTTCGCCACCCGCCGCGCCGAACAGGCGCGCCACTGGTTCGAGGAGGAGGTGCGGCAGGCCCTGCTCGCCCGTCTGACGGCAGATGCCGACAGCCGCAAGGCGATGGAACGGCTCGGGCGAGAGGTTGAGAAGGGCCGCCCGCCCTCGGACGCGGCGCGCGAGATGCTGGGCCTTCTGGACCGGCGGTGAGGCCGGGCCAAAATTTTTTCGCGAAAAAATTTCTGGCCAAAATCCTTCGCGAAGGATTTTGGCGGCGCGGTCAGAGAGCGGGTTGCACCGGCTGGCCGTGCGGCGTCGTGCGATAGGCCTGTTCCCACGCGGCGCGGGCCTTCGCGGTTTCGGCGCTGGGGGCGGCGCCGGAGGTGGCGAGGAGCGTTTCGAGGGTTTCGAGCCAGGCGGCGAAATAATCCTCGTCGCCGTCGAGCATCCGGTTTGCCCCGTGGCGCCTGAGCGTGGCGCCGAAGGCCTCGGTCCAGGCGGGCCAGCTGAATTGACCCGCATCCGAAAGCGCCACGGTCAGGGCAAAGAGTTCGGCCTGCCAGGGGTCCGTGAAAGAGGAGGGGGCAGGGGCGGTCATGCCGGGACAAGGTAGCTTTCCCAGAGGTCGAGCGTCACCTCGTCCTCGGGATCTTCGGGCGCCTCCCACAGGTCGGCGGCGCGGAAGAGGATCGTGTAGAGCGGCTCGGGCGCCTCACCCAGCCCATGGGCATTGCGGTCGGGAAAGACGTGGGGGCCATGAGACAGGATCACCCGGCCCGGCTTGCCCTCGGCATAGGCCGGGAGTCGAGTGTGGCCTCGGCCGACGAAAGCATTGGCGGCGGGGCGGCGGGTGGTGACCCTGTCGCCCACGGCGAAGCGCGGCGCGGGGCCGGGGCGGCTGTAGGGCGTGCCGCGGGCGAGCGCGGGGGCGACTTTCTCGATCATGAAGGCGCGGGGCGAAAGCGGTGCCTGAACGGCGGTGCCTGCCGCCAGTTCCTCTTCGGTCACGAAGCCCTTTTCGACGAGAAGCCCGGCAAGGGCGGCGATCCATTTCTCGTAATAGCTGAAGCGCGGGTAGTCCTTGAGCCGTTCGCGGGCGGCACGGCTTTCGTCTATGGTCCAGCCGCCCAGGCCCCCTGCGGCGAGGGTGAGGCCGAGGGCAGTACGGTGCCAGGGCGCGTCATAGGCGGGAATGCCGTCTGGCGCCGGTATGACCCGGCCGCCGGATTGACCGCCCATGTCGTGTGGGCGGGTCATGCGCCCGCCTCGCGGGGGAAGCCGGTGCCGATCATCGAATCGCGGGTGACGAGGGTGGCGAGGCGCTCCTCGTCCCAGCCTTCGGTGCCTGCGGGGCGTGCGGGTATCACCAGATAGCGGACCTCGGCGGTCGAATCCCAGACGCGGACAGAGGTGCCTTCGGGCAGTGTCACGCCGAAGTCGGCCAGAACCGCGCGGGGTTCGCGCACCGCGCGCTTGCGGTAGGCGTCGGATTTGTACCAGGCGGGCGGGATGCCCAGAAGCGGCCACGGATAACAGGAGCAAAGCGTACAGACGACCATATTGTGCTGGTCCGCGCTGTTCTCGACCGCGACCACATGTTCGCCCTGGCGGCCGGATATGCCAAGTTCCAGCATCGCCGCGTTGGCGTCTGCCAGCAGTCGGGCGCGGAAATCTGGGTCCGCCCAGGCCCGCGCCACGACCTTTGCGCCAAGATGCGGTCCGACCTTTGTCTCGTAGGTGTCCAGGATGGCTTCCATCGCCGCCGGATCGACCAGCCCCTTGCGGACAAGGATGGTCTGCAGCGCCTTGACCCTGAGCGCGGGGTCGGACGGCAGCAGGCTGTGGGGTTCGTCATGGCGATGATCATGCGGCATGGGCTCAGATTTCCACGGCCGTCTGGCGAAGTCCAGCCCCGGCGGAGGTCGTGCCGGGGCTGGACTGGGACCGGGACTAGAAGTTAGTCAGGCCAATATCTCTCAGCAGATGCGGCGAGAGATCCTTGATCGCGACGAGCGTCGCCGCATCGACGCGGCGGCCATCGTCGAGCAGGATCGGCGGTTGTGGCGCCGGGCGGTGGAAGAGGCGCGAAAAAAGGGACTTGCGCGGCGTAGCAGTCAGGGTGAGGCTGTTCATATCGTCCTCCGGGGTGGAAGTTTCTGAAAGCCACTATCGCCGAATCCCCGCTTCCCCACCAATCGAAGGTACGCTATAAGGTATAAATCAGTTTGATGGCTTGATCCCATGCCCGCCCGCGTCAAACCCTCGCTTCCGCCGCTTGCCGCGATCCGCGCCTTCGAGGCGGCTGCCCGGCAGGGCAGCTTCACGGCGGCAGGGGAGGAGCTGGGCATGACCCAGGCCGCGGTCAGCTATCAGATCAAGGTGCTGGAGGACCGCGTGGGTTTCGCGCTTTTCCGTCGCCGGGCGCGCGGGGTCGAGCTGACGCCCGATGGCGCCCGCCTCGCCACGCGTGCCGAGGAAGCGCTCGACATCCTGCGTCAGGCCTTCGCCGAGGCGCGCCAGACCAGCGACGAGACGCTGGTGATCTCGGTCCTGCCAACGATTGCCCAGCAGATCATCGCCCCCCGTCTCGGCGCCTTCCAGGTCGCCCATCCGACGATTATGACACGGGTGGAGGTCGAGTCGCGTCTTGTCGATCTGCTGGCGGGCGAGGCGACGGTGGCCATTCGCGCCGGCTTGGGGGAATGGCCGGGCCTCGCCACTCATTACCTGCTGCCCGGAGACTATGCGCCGATGATCTCGCCGGCCTTCATCGCCCGGCACGGACGGCCCGCCGTGCCCGCCGATCTCTTGTCGCTGCCATTGATCGACGCGGATGACGAAGGCTGGGCGGGCTGGTTCCGGGCGGCCGGGGTCGCGCCGCCAAGCTGCCGCAGTGGAGGCCGGACCTTGTTCGGCACGCAGGCGCTGACCGCGCAGGCGGCGATCGCCGGTCATGGCGCCTGTCTCCTCAACCCTTACCTCTTCCGCGCGGAACTGGCGCGGGGCGACCTGATACAGCCTTTCGCGACCGTCTGGCGCGAGGCGTTTTCCATGTATCTCGTCTATCCGGAGCGGCGGCGGAATGCGCCCGCGATCCGGGCGTTCCGCGACTGGGTGCTTGCGGAGTTTCAGGCGATCGGAGGCTGAGGGGGACGCCCCTCGCCAGTCAGCCCCTTGAGAAGCGCTGCGAGCCGGGCTGCCTCGCTCTCGGCACGTGTCCCTGCGAACGTCCGGGTCAGGGCGGCGCCATAGACGGGCCACATCGCCCGCCGCACGGCGCGTCCCGCGTCGGTCAGATGCAAGAGCTGGCCGCGCCCGTCGCCGGGGCTTGGCCCTCGCGCCACGTAGCCTGCCTCCACCAGTCGCGCGATCAGCCGCGACAGGCCGTATTGCGGCAGGAGGAGCCGGGTTTCGAGCGCGTTCGGACGGATGCCTTCCGGTGCCTGCTCGATCTCCCACAAGGCGTCATACCAGTCCAAGGGCGGCAGGCCCGCCGCCTTCAGCGCCCGTTCGACCGCCTCGCGCACCTGGCGGCTGGCGCGCATGAGCGCGGTCCAGACGGCGACGATCTGTGGCGGTGGCGGGGTGAAAGGTTCGTCCATGCACAGGGGATAGACGATCCATGCAGGTGCATCAAGTTTGACGGCGCAGGGCGCGCGCGCCAATATTGATGCAACTGCATCTACATGGAGGCCGCAATGAGCCAGACACTTTCCCCCGCCCCTCACCCAGATCCGGAAGCGCGGCGAGGCGCCCGCAAGCTGACCCTCGTCAGTCACCCGCTTTGCCCCTATGTCCAGCGCGCCGCCATCGCGCTGCACGAGAAGTCGGTGCCCTTCACCCGCACCGATATCGACCTCGCCGCGAAACCCGACTGGTTCCTCAGGCTCTCGCCCACCGGCAAGACGCCGATGCTTCTGGTCGGGGGCGTTCCGCTCTTCGAATCCGCCGCGATCATCGACTATCTCGACGATACCGAGGCGCCGAAGCTGCATCCGGCCCATCCCCTCGAGCGCGCCCGCCACCGGGGCTGGATCCAGTTTTCCTCCGACATGCTCGACGGAATCGGGGCGCTCTACAACGCGCCCGACGCCGAGAGTTTCGCCGCCCGCGCCAAGGCGCTGCGCGCCCGGTTCGAACGGGTCGAGGCGGACCTGACCGGCCCCTGGTTCGCGGGCGCGGCCTTCAGCCTCGTCGATGCCGCCTTCGCCCCGGTCTTCCGCTATTTCGATACCTTCGACCGGATCGGCGATTTCGGCGTCCTCACGGGCCTCGCCCGCGTCGCCGCCTGGCGCGCGCGCCTTGCGGCGCGTCCGTCGGTCCGCGCCGCCGCGCCCGCCGACTACAACGACCGCCTCGCGCGCTTCCTTCTGGCGCGGCGCTCGCACATCTCCGCCCTTATGGCCGGCGCTCTATGACCCGCCCCGGTCCGTCCCGGCTTCACTCTGGTCCAAATATCCCACGGGGGGTGCGGGGGGTGTGAAACCCCCCGCGGCTTCAGTCAGGCACCCCGGCGCGGTCCCTCTTTCCATAGTCGCGCAGGACCGTCGCCACCCGGATCCGGTAATCGTCGAAAAGGCCCGCCCGGCCCGAGGCCTGCGCCGCGCGGTGCCGGGTCCGGGTCCGCCAGTCCCTGACCGCCGCCTCGTCGCGGAAGAAGGACAAGGACAGGAGCTTGCCGGGCTCGCTCAGGCTTTCAAACCGCTCGACCGAGAGAAAGCCGTCGATCGTCTCAAGCTCGGCCCTCAGGCGTGCAGCCGTCTCCAGATAGGCCGCCTTGCCCTCGGCATTCGGCCAGACCTCGAAGATGACGGCGATCATGGCCGGACCAGCGTGGAATGGGGCGCCGAGGCGAGTTTCAGGAAGGTCCGGTCCTCGCGCAGGATGAACTTCTCCGCCTGCGCGAAGTCATAATTCGCCCGGCCCTCCGGCGAGGCCGCAAGCCGCGCGCGATAGGCCTCGTAGGCGGCAAGGCTTTCGATGTGATAGATGCCGTAGGCCAGCGTTGACGACCCTTCGTGGGGCGCGAAATAGCCGACAAGATCGGCGCCCGCCTTCGGGATCGCCTCGCCCCAGCGCCGCGCATAGGTTTCGAACGCCGCGCGTTTGGTGGGGTCGATCTGATAGCGGATGATGCAGGTGAGCATGGGCTTCCTTTCTTGCTGCGTGCACCGGCTATAGGGCAAATCGGATGACGAGTGTTTCGTTCGGGATCGAACTGTTTCCCTTCGCATCATATACCCCCGCCGCCCGGGTCGATAAGGAGGGGGAGTTGACGGTGCGGTTGCACCGCCACGTTGTGGAGGCTGAGATGCTGGAGAAGATGGGGCGGGCGGCAAAGGCGGGGTGACCCGCCGCTGGCGCGCTTCAGAAACCCAGGCAGCGAGGATGCAATGATCGAAGGCTTTGAGGGCGAGTCCCGGACCTATCTTGACGATATCGAACTGATCCCCGGCCAGCGGCGGCCGTCTGGCCTGCTTTACGTCAAGCCGATCGGCGCGAAAAGCGCCTCGGCCCAGGCCATGCTGATCGAGGATGGCACGGAGCCCGATTCCAATCTGCATCTTCACTATCCGATCTACCGGTTCGAGATCACGCTGCCCGGCCATGGAAAGCTTGTGGGCTGGGCCACAAGTGATAGCCGGACCCATAGCTTGATTGGTGATATGTTCCGGAAAAAATATGGGCACACGCTCGATCAGTGGGACTTTACAACCAATCATTTCATTGAGGAGTTGAGGCCATTCAAGACATACCACGAATATCAGGACTGGTTCCAAATCAAGTATGGATCATATCTTGAAATTTATAAATTCGACTTTCCCTGGGCCAGCCTAAGCGAGGCGGAGATAATTCGAGTTCGGAACGTATTTACCGATCTGCTCGTCGAATACTGCCTATCTTTTGCTGCATTTTACCCACCCGCCAAACAGGAACCCGTGCCGCCGCAATATCAAGGGCACTATCTCAACGCATTCCTTGATTTCATGCCCAAAGAGTTGCCGGAAACCTACTGGATACGCGTTCGCAAAAGGCCGATGAACAAATGACCACCCTGTCCGATTACAAGATCAGCGGGCGTAGGATGCGTGCCAACCCACCATATGCATGGACAAATCCGGGTGTTCCGGTGAGTTTCGCCCACCTTGCCCGGGTCGTGAAGGAGGGGGAGCTGAGGATGCATCCCCAGATCGGCGGGCTTGTAGAGCGGGAGATGCTCGAGAAGATCGGCGCGTCCCAGAGCAAAGGAGCGTGACAATGACCGAGACCGTCTGGCTGAGCGTGGCGCCGCAGAGGTCCGAGCTGGTATCCTTTTACAAGAGGGATAAGCCTGCCGAACCTGCGCCGGTCGGATCACACTACACAATGATTCAGCTGGGGGGGGGGCACCTGGACCCGAAGGTCTTGCCGCAACGGGCGGTCGATGTCGAAGACCGGAGAAAAAAGTTTGGCCATCTCTTCACAGTGAACGGCTATTTCTGCGTGACCGAGAGGGCTGCTGCTGTGTTGCGGCAATTCGATCTGGGCAGTGGCGGTCTCTATCCCCTGGAAATGGTCCGCCATGACGGGGTGACCCCCGTAGACGGGTTCTTCTGGGCGCTGAACTTCGGGGCGAAGAAAAACGCGCTCGCCATGGAAGACAGCCGCTCGGTCGATGGGCCAAATTGGCGCGGCAACTGCACGCCAGAACTCTGGGTCAAGGACGACGATTTCGCCGTGACCCGCGCTGCGCTGGAAGGGGCTGACATCTGGGGTGACGAGCGTGTGGAGGAGGGCTTTTTCGTGAGCCCGAGGCTGGGTCAGGCCCTGCACAAGGCGGGCCTCGCCAAGGCTTTCCACCTGATGCGCTGCCGTATCGTCTGACCGGCGATCCGACCCTTGCGCGGTGCGATTGGCGGATGCGGGTGGGCGCGGAATAGGTTAGAGTATGATGGAATGCTTCGTTGAGGATCGAACCATGCGCGAAGGCCCCGACATTTCCCGCACGGCCGCGCTGATCGGCGACCCGGCGCGGGCGCATATGCTGGTGGCGTTGGCGGATGGCGGCGCGCGCACGGTGAGCGAGCTCGCCGCCGAGGCGGGGATCGGGCTGCCCACCGCCTCGGCGCATCTGGCGAAGCTTGAGGCGGGCGGTCTCGTGATGCCTCGCAAGGAAGGGCGGCACCGCTATTATGCGCTCGCATCGGAAGAGGCGGGCCTGCTGATCGAGCAGCTTCTGGCCTTTTCCGCGGCCTCCCGCCCCGCCGCCCGCACAAGGCCCGGCCCGCGCGACCCCGAGTTGCGCCGGGCGCGGGTCTGCTACAATCACCTCGCGGGCGAGCGCGGGGTGCAGATGTATGACAGCCTGATCCGGCGCGGGTTTCTCATGGAAACCACCAACGGGATGGGGCTGACCGACCCCGGCTGGGCCTTTGCCGAGGGCCTCGGCCTGACCCCCGCCGATTTCGCCCGCCACCGGCCGCCCCTCTGCCGCGCCTGCCTGGACTGGAGCGTCAGGCGCAGCCATCTGGGCGGGCGGCTGGGGCGGGCCTTGCTGACGGCGCTGGAGGGGCGGGGCTGGGTCATGCGGGTGCCCCAGACGCGCATCCTGCGCTTCAGCCGCGCGGGCGAGGCGGCCTTTGACAGGCTCTTCCCGTGCGCCTGATGGCTGCGGGGCCGAAAGAAGCGGGGGTGAATCACTTGACGCCGCCCGGCTTTGCCCGTATCTCGCGCCAACGGAATTCCGGGCGCCCAGCGGTTGGCGCCCATGTGGTTATGGGAATCAGGGGCGGCTGCCGCCTCGGGAACTGAAGGAAGAACAAGATGTCGCGCGTTTGCGAACTCACGGGCAAGGGCCCGATGTCGGGCAACAAGGTGAGCCATGCGAACAACAAGACCCGTCGCCGGTTCCTGCCGAACCTCAACGACGTGACGCTGATGTCGGACGCGCTTGGCCAGTCGTTCAGGCTGCGCGTCTCGGCGGCCGGCCTGCGCACCGTCGACCATCGCGGCGGCCTCGACGCCTTCCTCGCCAAGGCGGACGATGCCGAACTGTCGGCCCGCGCGCTGAAGATCAAGAAAGACATCGAAAAGGCCCAGGCCGCGGCCTGATCCTTTCCGCTTTCGCCGGTTCCGCCCCGCCCGCACCCTGTGTCGGCGGGGTTTTGGTTTTTTGACTGTGGCCTGGGCAGCGGTCGGCAGAGATTTATGTGATCCCGGAGAAAGGCTATGGGCTACATTCGATTTGTGCGGCCGAACAGGATAGAGAACCAGCGACACCGCGAGGGTGTCTTTTGCGCCGCTTACGAGTTGCGCGATTGTCCGAGCGTCGATGGTCGCACGCTCGCGCATCTGGAAGAAATCCTTCAATGGTTCCGAGAGAACCTGCCAATCGCGGGCCGGTTCAACCGCAGCAGTTCAAAGGGCGCCTACCGGCGCGAAACGCAAGGTCTAAGCTGGTACAAAGACGTGGCGACTGAAGCGATCGGCAAGTCGTTCGAGCTTGTCCGACTGCTCGCGGAAAACGGCTATCCGATTGAGGTCCTGCGTTGTGACCGGGTCGGATATGTCCTTTATGAGGACGACCATCAGGTTGTCGCCGAGCCGTTTGGAGATACACCTACCTGAGGATGGGATCGCGTGGTGACTCCATGCCGTCATCCTGCCTCTCGGTTGGTGATGAGAGGCCAGCGACAAAGCGCCACCCCGTAAAGGTCAGGACCGGGGTTGCATCCCGCCCTGCAGGGCGTATGACGGGCGCGTTCAATCGGATAGCATTCGGACATGATCCGGACCTTCGCCGCCCTTGCACTCTCGCTTCTCATCGCGCTGACCGGCGCGGGGATTGCGGCGTCGCGCGGGCTGGCGGACGGATCGGGGCAGGTTCTCGTCTTCTGTTCGGCTGGCGGCCTCGTGCAGATCGAGCTCGATGCGGACGGCAATCCGACCGGACGCAGCCATCTCTGCCCCGATCTTGCCGCCCATGCGCTGGCCGCGCTTGACCTGGCTGTCGCCGGTCTTCCGGCGCCGCAGGCGCTGGCCCAGCGGCCGAGCTTTCCCGGCCCGCATCCGGCGGCTCTGCTGCCGCTGCCCGCCGCCTTCCGGGCCCGCGCGCCGCCTGTCGTCTCCGCCTGAACCCCAGCCCAATCGGAATTCAGAACGGAGATGAAGATGACTTTCCTGCGCACTGCGGCCTTCGCCGCTTCCCTCGCGCTTTTCGCGACCGCCGCGTTCGCCCATGATGGCGTGCATGTGGACGATCCCTACGCCCGCTTCCTGCCCGGCGCCAAATCCGGCGCCGCCTTCTTCGTGATCGAGAACCATGCCGCGGTCGACGACCGGCTGGTCGCGGTTACTTCGGATGTGGCGGCGAAGACCGAGTTGCACACCCACAAGATGGATGCGGCCGGCGTGATGCAGATGGTGCCGGTCGAGGGCGGTTTCACCATCCCGTCGGGTGGTCGCCATGCGCTTGAACGCGGGGCCGACCATGTGATGATGATGATGCTGAACCGCGTGCCGAAGGAGGGCGAGGTGATCAGCCTCACGCTGACCTTCGAGCATGCGGGCGAGGTCACGATCGAGGTTCCGGTCGACAATCAGCGCTGATCTCGCGCGATTTACCTGCTAGAGTTGTGGCGCCGGGCGCGGCAGGATCATGCCCGGCGCCATGCAGGGAAGGATCATGCGCGCACCATTGCATCTGTGGATCATCGGCGGGCTCACGCTCTTCTGGAACCTCGTCGGTGCGGCCGATTACACCTTCACCCAGATGAACGCGGCCTTCTACATGGCGCAGTTCACGCAAGAACAGGCCGCCTGGTTCCGGTCCTTTCCGTCCTGGGTCGAGGGCAGCTGGGCGGTCGCGGTCTGGTTCTCGGTTCTCGGGTCGCTGCTACTGCTCTTGCGTCGGGGCGCGGCGGTGGCCGTATTTGCGGTGTCGTTCGCGGCGATGGTGATCACGGGCATCCACAATTTCTTCGTGATGTCGCCCACGCTCGACAAGGTCAGCGGCGAGGGCGCGATCGCCTTTTCTCTGGCCATCCTCATGATCGGGCTTTGCGAATGGCTCTATGCCCGCCGCCTTCGCCAGCTGGGCGTGATCGGCTGAGGTCTCAGCCGCCGGTGCAGACCGCCTCGGCGGTGCTGGCGAAGGCGGCGTAGCGGTCCCAGAAAGCTTCGGCCGAGGCGCTGTCCGAGAGGCGGACCTCCTGCGCCTTGTCGGGGTCGGCGAAGAAGGTCGCGGCGCGGCGCTGGTCGCTGCGGCTCAGCACCTGGTCGGCGACCGACTGGATGCAGCCGCAGAGGCCCGCGCCCGCCCGTCCGGTCGCCCGGCAGGCCTTGTCGATCGTCCCGCCCGCCAGCGCGGCCGATGGCAGGATCAGGGCGAAAAGCCCGGCGATAAGGGTAAAACGCATCCCATCCCCCAGTCCTTGCCCCGCGCTCCCGGCAGTTCCGGCGCAGTTCCGGCGCAGTAACGGCGCGGGCGGCAGCACTATCGCCGCCGGCGGGGCATGAGGCAAGCGCTTTCAGTCTGCCGGGCTGGCCGGGTAGCCTTCGGCCTTCAGCGCGGCGAGGACCGCCTCGGCAGGGGCGCCGCTGGTGACAAGGGCGGTGCGGGAGCCCAGATCGACCGCGACTTTTGCGGTGGGATCGAGGGCAGCAATGGTCTTTTCGACCGTGGCCCTGCAATGGCCGCAGCTCATGTCGGGAATGGAGAGTTTCATCGGGTCCACCGGGGTTGAGACGCTTGGCTCATAGATCATCGCCCGCCCGCGCCGCGTCAAGACCGCCGCCGGACCGGCGCCGGATTTCGATCCGAAATCCGGTCCGAAATCTTTGGAAGATTTCGGGCGCGGCGGATGGTGCGGCGCTCAGGGCCGGATGGTGAAGCCCGGGCTGACTGTCGCCGGATCCACCGGGTCGGTGAAGACATCCGTCACGCGCGCGGCGCCCGGCCCCTCGCTCATCGCAAGGATCATGGCCTTCACCGTCTCTTCGGGCCCCGCCAGCATCGCCTCGACAGAGCCGTCGCCGCGGTTCCTGACCCAACCACTCAGGCCGAGCGCCTGTGCCTCGGCCTGTGCCCAGGCGCGGTAGGCCACGCCCTGTACCCGGCCGGTCACCCTGACATGAAAGCCCGTCTCGCGCATTCTCGCCTCCGGTCGCGATCCTAGCATGGAAGAGCGGCCTTGACCCGCCTTTCCGCCTGTGGCCCCCTCCGCCCCGAGGGGGGGAGCCAGATGAAGATCGTCCGCACCGATTGCGAGCTGGAAACGCCAATCCTCGACGCGGGGCTCCGCGCGCGTGGTAAGCTTGTGCTTCTGCCCGATGGCGTGGAGGAGGGTCGGCTCATGGCCGAGGTGGCCGACGCCGATCTTCTCCTCATGTGCTATACGCCCGTGACCGAACGCGTGATCGAAGCCGCGCCGCGCCTCAAGGCGATCGTCAAATATGGCGTGGGGATCGATGCGATCGACATTCCGGCCGCCCGCGCGCGCGGCATCCCGGTCGTGAACATCCCCGAATATGCCGAAGAGACGGTGGCCGAAGGCGCCTTCACCCTGATGATCGCGCTGGCGAAGAAGCTGATCCCGCTCGACCGGCAGATGCGGGCCGAGGGCTGGGCCTGGCCGACCGCGCGCTGGCTGGGCAGCGATATCGCGGGCAAGACCGTGGGCATCGTGGGCCTTGGACGGATCGGCCGCAGTTTCGCGCGGATGGCGGGGCAGGGGTTCCGCGCCCGCGTCCTGTCCTATACGCCCGGCATGAGTGCGGCGGAGATGGCCGCCCATGGCGTCGAGAAGGTCGAGGACCTGCACGAGATGCTGCGCCAGTCGGATTTCGTCTCGCTTCACTGCACGCTGAACGACACGACCCGCCATATCATCGGCGCGGCGGAGCTTGCGACGATGAAGCCCACGGCCTTTCTCATCAATTCCTCGCGCGGCGCGCTGGTCGACGAGGCGGCACTGGTCGCCGCCCTGACCGCGGGGCGCATCGCCGGTGCGGGCCTCGACGTCTTTTCCGCCGAACCCCTGAGCCTCTCGGGCCATCTGATGAGCCCGCTCTACGCGCTGCCGAACGTGCTTATGCTGCCGCACCTGACCTTCTATACCGCCGAGGCGATGGAGCGGCTCGAACGCGAGACGCTCGAACGCTGCGACGAGGCGCTGAGCGGCCGCCCGGTCCTGGTCAAGTCCCGCGACCCGAGGCTCAGGGCGCAGGAGCGGGGGGTGCGCTTCGACTGACCGACCAAGTGACCGATTTTGGGACGTGTGTCCGCTGATGCAAGTCTCTGCCGCAGTAGACAGGAGTAAATGCATGGACCAGCGCACAGGCGACCTGATCGAACTCGCTCTGGCGGGCGAATTCGATGTCATCGTCCATGGGTGCAACTGCTTTCACACCATGGGGGCAGGCATTGCCAAAGTCATTCGCACGCGGTTTCCAGAGGCTTACGAGGCCGACAGATCGACGGAATATGGAGCGCGCAGTAAGCTGGGCACCATTTCATCCGCTCGGATCGAACGAGGCGGTGCGCGCTTTCATGTCGTGAACGCCTATACCCAGCACCATTGGAAGGGTCCGGGCATTCGGGCGGAATATTCTGCGATCAAAGCCTGTTTCGAGGCGATCGCTTGCGATTTTGACGGTGCGCGCATCGGCTACCCGCTGATTGGCGCGGGTCTCGCGCGTGGCGATTGGGCGGTGATAGCACCCCTGATTGTCGGTGCGCTCGCTGGGCAACGGCACACGCTCGTCATTCTGCCGACCTGAGCCACCGCTTCTCGGGACGTGCAGCGCAGCCCGCCGTGGCGGAGCCTGCTGCGATCTGTAGTATCTCCAATCTGGCCATGACGGTCGTTCAGGTGGCTAGAAGCCAGTTCACCGCCCCGCCAGCGCCGTCAGTCGGAAGCTGACCGCCTCGGCGACATGGGGTTTGCGCACGCCCTCTGACCCATCGAGGTCGGCGATGGTGCGGGCGACGCGCAGGATGCGATGGTAGCCACGGGCGGAGAGGCCGAACCTTTCCGCGACGCGGGCGAGGAGGTCGCGGCCCTCGGGGTCGGGGCTTGCCACCTCTTCCAAGAGCTGGCCTTCGGCGTCGGCATTGACGCGGGCGGTCTTGTGGCCGTCGAAACGCGCCGACTGACGCTCGCGCGCCGCTTCGACGCGGGCGGCGACGGTCTGGGAGCCATCGCCGGTTTCGGGCAGGTCGAGGTCGGTGTAGGCGACGGGCGGCACCTCCACCCGCAGGTCGATCCGGTCCATCAGCGGGCCGGAGATGCGGCCGAGGTAATCCTCGCCGCAAATGGGTGCCTTGCCGCAGGCGCGCGCGGGGTCGGTCAGATAGCCGCATTTGCAGGGATTGGCGGCGGCGACCAGAAGGAACCGGCAGGGATAGCGGATATGGGCATTGGCGCGGGCGACCACCACTTCGCCCGTCTCGATCGGCTGGCGCAGGGTTTCGAGCACCTGCCGGGGAAATTCCGGGAATTCGTCGAGGAAGAGGACGCCGTTATGGGCGAGGCTGATCTCGCCCGGTTTCGCGCCGCGCCCGCCGCCGACGATGGCGGCCATCGAGGCGGTATGGTGCGGCTCGCGGAAGGGGCGCGTGCGGCTGATGCCACCTTCGTCGAGAAGGCCCGCGAGGGAATGGATCATCGAGGTCTCCAGCGCCTCGGCGGGGCCGAGCGGCGGCAGGATGCCGGGAAGCCGCGCGGCGAGCATCGATTTGCCGGAGCCGGGCGTGCCGACCATGAGGAGGTGATGGCGCCCGGCGGCGGCGATTTCGAGCGCGCGCTTGGCGCGTTCCTGGCCCTTGACGTCGCGCAGGTCGCGGTGACCGCCTTCGCGCGTGACCTCGCCCGGCTGGGCGGGGGTGAGTGGCGACTGGCCGGTGAAATGGCGGATCGCCTCGCCGAGGCTCGCGGGGGCAAAGACCGGGGTGGCGCCGACCCAGGCGGCCTCGGGCCCCGAGGCCTTGGGACAGACGAGCGTCTTTTCCTCGCCCGCCGCCGCCATCGCGGCGGGCAGCGCGCCGAGGACCGGGACGAGGCGGCCGTCGAGCGACAGTTCGCCCAGGGCCACGGTGCTTTCGACCTCTTCGGCGGGCAGGATTTCTATGGCGGCGAGAAGCGCGAGCGCGATCGGCAGGTCGAAATGCGAGCCTTCCTTCGGCAGGTCGGCGGGCGAGAGATTGACGGTGATGCGTTTCGATGGCAGCGCCACGGCCATCGCGGTGAGGGCCGAGCGCACCCGGTCGCGCGCCTCGCTCACCGCCTTGTCGGGCAGGCCCACCACCTGGAAGGCGGGCATGCCGGGGGCGACGGCGCATTGCACCTCGACGATCCGCGCCTCCACCCCTTCGAAGGCCACCGTATAGGTCCGCGCCACCATCTGCCTCTCCGTTTGGTTAACCGATAGGCAGGCAGGGTTTAGGAATGGTTAACGAGGGCCTTGCGGAGAGGCGGGGGGCTGTCTGCCCCCCGGGCCCCGGACGGGGTCCGGGGCCTCCCCCCGAGGATATTTGTGAACGAAAGAGTGCGGGATCAGCTTCCGGCGACCATGGCCATGAAGGCCGGGAAGGCTTCGGGGTCGTGAAGGGTCTTGTCGCGGCAGAAGGCGTTGCAGAAGCCCCAGATGCGGCCGTCCATCTTCAGGAAATGGGTGACGGGCTTGCCGGAATAGGAACAGGCGGCGTTTTCCGAAGGGCCATCGGACAGGGTCGCAGTCTTGGGCGCCGGTCCGGGCCAGGGCCGTTCCACCGTGCCGTAATAGGGGATGTAGGAGGGTTGTTCGAAATTCTCGGCCAGCCCCATCGCCCGCCAGCGGCGGAAGGAAGGGTCGGCGAGATGGGCGGCGACATAGGCCTGGGCCACCGGTCCGACGGGCAGGTCGTAGGTGGCGATGCGGGCGGCGACCGGGGCGAAGAAGGCGTCGGCGCCGGAATAGGCGCCGAAGAGCCAGGGGCCGTCCGCGCCGAAGCGGGATCGGGCGCGCGACCAGATGTCTTCGAGCCTTCCGAGATCGGCGCGGACGGCGTCGCCGACCGGGCGGCCCGCGAAGCTTTTCGCGAGATTCATCGGGCAGTCGCCGCGCAGGTCGCGGAAGCCCGCGTGCATCTCGGCCACCAGATAGCGCGCCATCATCCGCGCTGCGGGATCGGTGGGCCAGTGGCCGGCTTCGGGGTGGCGTTCGGCGAGGGTTTCGAGGATCGCGATGCTTTCGCCGACCACTTCGCCTTCGGGGGTCTTCATTGCCGGGACGAGGCGGGCGGGGGCGAAGCTTTCGAGGAGCCGGCGGACCTCGTCGCTATAGAGCCGGGCGGTATGGACCTTCACCGGCAGCCCGAACTTTTCGAAGAAGAGCCAGCCGCGGAGCGACCAGCTGGAATAGGTGCGGTCGCCGATGGCGAGGTCGTAGGTCATGTCTGCCTCCTTGAATCCGTGCCGACATAGCAAGCGATCATGTCCGGGGCACGCGCTCTTTGGTGGGGCAATCCATCACGGCTGGTGATGGTTGGCGTTGCCCTGGGGCCATTGTCATCGGCGCCTCAGCGGCCTAATCCTGTCCAAGAAACCCCGGAGGGCCAGATGCTCGCGGCCAAGCGCATCCTTCTGATCATCGGCGGCGGCATTGCCGCCTACAAGGCGCTGGATCTCATCCGCCGCTTTCGCGAGCGGGGGGCCGCGGTGGTGCCGGTCCTGACCCGGGCGGCCGAGGAGTTCGTGACGCCCCTGTCGGCGGGGGCGCTGGCCGGGACGAAGGCCTACCGCCATCTCTTCGATCTGACCGACGAGGCGGAGATGGGACATATCGAGCTCAGCCGGTCGGCCGATCTTGTGGTGGTGGCGCCCGCGACCGCCGATCTGATGGCGAAGATGGCGACCGGGCTGGCCGACGATCTGGCCTCGACCTTGTTGCTCGCCACCGACAAAAGGGTGCTGGTGGCGCCCGCGATGAATGTGCGGATGTGGCTGCATCCCGCGACCCAGCGCAATATCGCCAAGCTTCATGCCGACGGTATCCTTTTCGCTGGTCCGAACGAGGGCGACATGGCCTGCGGCGAATATGGTCCGGGGCGGATGGCGGAGCCTCTGGAGATCGTGGCGGCGGCGCAGGCGGCGCTCGGGCTCGGGCCCTTGCGCGGGCGGCATGTGATCGTGACGTCGGGGCCGACGCACGAGCCGATCGACCCGGTGCGCTATATCGCCAACCGGTCTTCGGGCGCGCAGGGGACGGCGCTGGCGACGGCGCTCCGCGATCTGGGCGCGCGGGTGACCTTTGTCACTGGCCCCGCGAGCGTGCCGCCGCCGTCGGGCGTGCATGTGGTGCCGGTCGAGACGGCGCGGCAGATGGAGGAGGCGGTGCGCGAGGCGCTGCCTGCGGATGCGGCGGTGATGGCGGCGGCGGTGGCCGACTGGCGGGTCGAGAATGCCAGCGCGTCCAAGATGAAGAAGGACGGGTCGGGCAAGGCACCTGCGCTGGCGTTCGCGGAAAACCCTGATATCCTCGCAAGCCTTTCGAAGGACAAGGAAAACCGGCCGAAGCTGGTGGTGGGTTTCGCGGCCGAGACCGATGACGTGCTCACCCATGCCACCGCCAAGCGGGTGCGCAAGGGCTGCGACTGGATCGTTGCCAATGACGTGCGCCCCGCGACCGGGATCATGGGCGGGACGGAGAATGCCGTGACGCTGGTCACGGCCACGGGCGCCGAGGACTGGCCGCGGCTGCCGAAGGACGAAGTGGCGCGGCGGCTGGCGGCGAAGATCGCAGAAGCGCTTGCCTGAGGCGGCCGGGGGAGCCTCCGGCGGGGATATTTAGGACCAGAATGAAAGGGCGCGATGTGCCGGTGATCGGGGTGATGCGCGAGGATTGGGCCGACCTGTCGGTGCCTTTGCCGTCTTACGAGACGGCGGGGGCGGCGGGGGCCGATGTGCGCGCCAACCTGCCGCCCGAGATGCGGGCGGCGGGGTTCGTGCTGGAACCGATGGCGCGGAAACTGGTGCCGACCGGGATCAGGGTCGAGATACCGGAAGGCTATGAGATTCAGGTGCGGCCGCGGTCTGGGCTTGCGTTGAAGCACGGGATTTCGCTGCCCAATACGCCGGGCACGATCGACAGCGATTATCGCGGGCCGCTCGGGGTTCTGCTGATCAATTTCGGGCCGGAGAGTTTTGTGATCCGGCATGGCGAGCGGATCGCGCAGCTGATCGTGGCGCCGGTGGTGCAGGCGCGGTTCGCGTTGACTGACGTGCTGTCCGCCAGCGCGCGCGGCACGGGCGGGTTTGGCTCGACGGGGCGCGGATGATCGTTCTTGTGCCTGTGGTGATGCTTTTGCTGGCGGGCTGGGTCCTCGGCCTGCCGAAGCGGCTGGTCTGGGGCGGGGTCGCGGTGCTTTGGGGGGCGGGGATCCTTGCGCATCTGATACTTGCCGAAGACCATCCGCTTCGGCAGGCGATTGGTGGCGACTGGCGGGCCTGGGCATTGCCTGTCCTGATCGCGGCGCTGGTCATGGCCTACCGGGCGGGGCTGGCGCAGCTTCGCGCGCGGGTGCGACCGGCAGCGATTTCGCCACAGGGCACCTTCAGCGCGACCGAGCTTGACCGCTATGCCCGCCATATCGTGCTGCGCGAAGTGGGCGGGACGGGGCAGAAGAAACTGAAGGCCGCGAAGGTGCTGGTGGTGGGCGCAGGCGGGCTTGGATCGCCCGCGCTTCTCTATCTCGCGGCGGCGGGGGTGGGTACGATCGGGGTGATCGACGACGATATCGTGTCGAATTCGAACCTCCAGCGCCAGATCATTCATACGGACGCGCGGATCGGCGAGGCCAAGGTCGCCTCGGCTGCGGCGGCGATGAAGGCATTGAACCCGTTCGTGACGGTCCGGACCTACAACCGGCGGCTCGGGGCGGAGGAAGCGGCGGCGCTTTTCGCCGATTATGACCTGATCCTCGACGGCAGCGACAATTTCGACACGCGCTATCTGGTGAATGCCGCCTGCGTTGCGGCGGGAAAGCCGCTGATTTCCGCCGCGATCACCCAGTGGGAGGGGCAGGTCGGGCTTTATGACCCGGCGCGCGGCGGGCCGTGCTACCAGTGTGTCTTCCCCGAACGGCCGGCACCGGGCCTCGCGCCTTCCTGCGCCGAGGCGGGGGTGATCGCGCCCTTGCCGGGGGTGGTGGGATCGCTGATGGCACTGGAGGCGGTGAAGCTGAACACCGGAGCGGGCGCGGTCCTCAGGGGCGAGCTGTTGATCTGGGACGGGCTCTGGGGCGAGAGCCGCAAGCTTTCGGTCAAGCGGCGGGCGGATTGCCCGGTCTGCGGCGGCCATCGGGCGGGGGGCTGAGGCCCGCATTCGGCTGGACAGCCCGAAGGCCCGCGCTTAACGTCCGGCCAACGCTTGTGAAGGGAGCCTGACCCATGAAACATCTTTCGCTGATTGCGGCTGCCGCCGCGCTTGCTGCCTCCGCCGCCTTTGCCGAAGCGCCCGACCTTGGTGGCCGCGAGGTCACGGTGGTGACGGAAAATGCCTATCCGCCGCTGCAGTTCCTCGACGCCTCTGGCGCCGCGATCGGCTGGGAATATGACGGGATGGCGGAAATCGCCAAGCGGTTGAACATCGTGGTGACCTACCAGAACACCAGCTGGGACGCGATGATCCCCGCCGTGTCCGAAGGCCAGTATGACATCGGCATGACCGGCATCACCATCAAGGACGAGCGCAAGGAGAAGGTCGATTTCTCCGACCCCTACATGCGCTCGGAAATGCTGATGATCGTTCGCGGCGACGAGGAGCGGTTCACCGATGCCGCGAGCTTCGGCGCCAATGCCGATCTGCTGATCTCGGCCCAGCCCGGCACCTCGCCCTTCTATGCGGCGATCTATGAGATTCTCGACGGCAACGAGGACAATCCGCGCGTGGTGAAATTCGAGACCTTCGGCGCGGGGCTTGAGGCGCTGAAGGCGGGTGACGTGGACCTGACGCTGTCGGATTCGACGGCGGCCAACGGCATCGTCGCGGCCTCGGACGGCGGGCTGAAGATCATCGGCGCGCCGCTCGCGTCCGAAGATTTCGGCTTCATCTTCCCCAAGGGCTCCGACCTTGTCGGCCCGGTCAATGCGGCGATCGCCGACATGAAGGCAGATGGAACGATCGAGGCGCTGAACAAGAAATGGTTCCTCGACTACAAGATGGGCGAATGATCTGAGACCCGGCCCCGGACCTGATCCGGGGCCTCTTATGATGGCGCCTTCCCCCAAACAGGACGAAGACTTCCCCTGGTGGCTGGTGATCCTCGCGGTCACCGGCGCCTGGCTGTTCTATCAGGTCCTGTCGAGCGAGGTCTATGCGGCGGCGCTCAGGACGCTCACGCGCGGGATCTGGATCACCATTTCGGTCGCGGTGGTGGCCTATCTCTCGGCCTGCCTGATCGGGCTTGGCCTCGCGGTGATGGGACTGTCTCGCTTTCGCCTGCTGCGCCAGATTGCCCGATTGTATATCGAGGTGATGCGCGGCGTGCCGGTGATCGTGCTGCTGCTTTATGTCGCCTTCGTACTGGCACCCGCGCTGGTGGCGGGCTGGAACGCCCTGGCCGATCCTTTGGGCCTGCCGCTGGCGCGGACGCGGGATTTTCCGCTGATCGCCCGGGCGACCATCGCCCTGATGCTGGCCTATTCCGCCTTTCTGGCGGAGGTCTTCCGGGCCGGCCTGCAGGCGGTGCCCGCGGGCCAGATCGAGGCGGCGAAGGCCTTGGGCCTGTCGGGCTGGCAGCGCTTCCGTCATGTGACCTTCCCTCAGGCCTTCCGGATGATCCTGCCGCCCCTGGGCAATGATTTCGTGGCGATGGTGAAGGACAGCTCGCTGGTTTCCGTCCTCGGTGTCGGCGATATCACCCAGCTTGGCAAGGTCGCGGCGGCGGGCAATTTCCGCTATTTCGAGACCTATAATGTGGTGGCGCTTCTCTATCTGACCATGACCATCGGGCTTTCGCTTGTGCTCAGGCGGATCGAGCGGCGGCTTCGTGCCGACAAGTCCTGAGGTGGCGCGCGGCGGGGGGTTGCGGGAGCCTCCGGCGGGGATATTTAGGACCAGAATGAAGATGCAAGCGCGAGGGCGGGTGATGGACAATCCTTTGGTGACGGCGTTCGAGGGCCCGTTCGGTATCGCGCCTTTCGAGGCGATCGAGGACGGGCATTTCGCGCCCGCCTTCGAGGCGGCGCTGGCGGCGGCGCGGGCGCGGGTGGCGGAGATTGCCGCCGATCCGGCAGAACCCTCCTTCGCCAATGTGATCGAGGCCCTGGAACTGTCCGAGGGGCTCCTGGAACAGGTGGGGGGCGTCTTCTGGAACCTCGCGGGCGCCGATACCAACCCGGCCCGGCAGGACCTGGAGCGGGCGCTTGCGCCGACGCTTGCGGCCTATTCGACCGAAGTGACGATGAACGAGCGGCTCTGGTCGCGGATCTCCACGCTCTGGGAGGCGCGCGAGGCGCTGGGGCTATCGCCCGAGCAGATGCGGGTCCTGACGCTCTATCACCGGCGGTTCCGGAGAGCAGGCGCGGCGCTTGAGGGCGCGGACCGCAAGCGGATGGCCGAGGTGATGGAGCGGCTGTCGGTCCTGTCGACCCGGTTCAGCCAGAATGTGCTGGCGGACGAGCGCGACTGGACGATGGAGCTGCAGCCTGGCGATCTGGCGGGCCTGCCGGATTTTGTCGTGGCCTCGGCGAAGGCGGCGGCGGAAGAGCGGGGGCGGGCGGGGCATCTCTTGACGCTTTCCCGCTCGCTGATCGCGCCCTTCCTGCAATTCTCGCCCCGGCGCGACCTGCGCGAGACCGCTTACCGCGCCTGGGTGGCGCGCGGCGAAAACGGCGGCGAGAGCGACAATCGCGCGGTGGCGGCGGAAATCCTGGCGCTGCGCGAGGAACGCGCGCGGCTCTTGGGATATGCGAGTTTCGCCGAATACAAGCTGGAGCCCGAGATGGCGGGCAAGCCCGACGCGGTGCGCGATCTTCTGATGCGGGTCTGGGCACCGGCGAAGGCGAAGGCCGAGGCCGACGCGGCGGTGTTGACCGCGATGATGCAGGCCGACGGGATCAACGGGCCCTTGCAGCCCTGGGACTGGCGCTATTATTCCGAGAAGCGGCGCAAGGCCGAGTACGATCTCGACGAGGCGGAACTGAAACCCTACCTCGGGCTGGAAGCGATGATCGGGGCGGCATTCGACTGCGCGCGGCGGCTTTTCGGGCTCGATTTCCGGCCGCTCGATCTGCCGCTCTATCATCCTGACGCCCGCGCCTGGGAGGTGACGCGCGGGGGCGAACATGTGGCGGTCTTCATCGGCGATTATTTCGCCCGCGCCTCGAAACGGTCGGGCGCCTGGATGTCGGATTTCCGCGGGCAGAAGAAGCTGGGCGGCGCGGTCCGGCCGATCATTGTCAATGTATGCAATTTCGCCAAACCGGCGGCGGGGGAGGCGGCACTTCTGTCCTATGACGATGCGCGGACGCTGTTTCACGAGTTCGGCCATGCGCTTCACGGGATGCTGAGCGACGTGACCTATCCGACGGTTGCGGGCACCTCGGTCGCGCGCGATTTCGTCGAACTGCCGAGCCAGCTTTACGAACACTGGCTGGAGGTGCCCGAGGTGCTGGAAGCCCATGCCCGCCATGCTGTGACGGGTGCTGCGATACCGAAGGCGCTCATCGACCGGCTGATGGCGGCGCAGACCTATGACCAGGGTTTTGCGACGGTCGAGTATATCGCCTCGGCGCTGGTCGATCTGGCCTTTCACGAGGGCGCCGCGCCCGCCGATCCGATCGCCCGGCAGGCGGAGGTTCTGGGGGCGCTCGGCATGCCGCACGCGATCCGCATGCGCCATGCGACGCCGCATTTCGCCCATGTCTTTTCCGGCGACGGCTATTCGGCGGGCTATTACAGCTACATGTGGTCGGAAGTGATGGATGCCGACGCGTTCGACGCCTTCCGCGAGACGGGCGATGCGTTCGATCCGGATACGGCGGCGCGGTTGCAGCGTTTCGTCTTGTCTGCCGGAGGGTCGCAGGACCCTGTCGCGCTCTATCGGGCGTTTCGCGGGCGCATGCCGGGGGTGGAGCCCTTGTTGCGCGGGCGGGGCCTTCTGGTCGCCTGACAGGCAGTCATCGTTTCCCATATCGCTTCAGATACGCCCTTGGAGCGCCATTGGTCGGTCAGCCGTGCGGAAACGTCGGCCGCCGCTTCACAGCGCCGTCCCCTCGGCTAATTTATGGCAGAAATGTGGCGCACGGGCGGTTTGGCCCCGCAATTACGGCGAAAATGTGTCATGTTTGACGAGTGGGCCTGCTTCGTGCGGTAAGTGGCCGTGCGGGCGGGTCCGTTAGGGGGCTGACAAACGGATGCGGACTGTTCGCGTTTCTGCGCTTATCGGGTGGTGGCAGGGGGCTGCGCCACCGGATGGCCAGGCGCGTCCGTACCGGAAAACCCGCGACAAACTCGGTTAGATCGTCACCAATCCGGCGGGTTTTCTGGCGATCGGGGGGGAGTGCCGGGGGGCGCTCCCCCTTCGCATTTTCCCTTCCAAATCGCCGGGGCGCATGGCAGTTTCCGCGCCATGCGTGACTTCATCATCATCGGCGGCGGCATCGCGGGTATCTCGGCGGCGGCGGAACTGTCAAAGCTTGGAACGGTAACGGTTCTTGAGGCGGAGGGGGCACTTGCCCATCATGCCTCGGGCCGGTCGGCGGCGCTTTACGAGCCGCATTACGGCCTGCCGCCGATCGTTGCCCTGTCGCTGGCGAGCGGCGAGGCACTGCGGGCGAAGGAGGGCATTCTCAGCCCGCGCGGCATGATGGTGCTGGCGGGCGCCCATGAGCGCGCGGCGTTCGAGAAGGAGCGCAAGGGCTTCAATCTCGACGATCTGACGATCGAGGAGGCGCGGGAACGGTTCCCGATCCTCAACCCCGACAGTGTGGCCTATGCAGCGGCGGCGGACCATGCCTGGGATATCGATACCGATCTCCTGATTCAGGGCTATCTGAAGGAGGCGCGCGCGCGGGGTGCCGAGGTTCTGCCCAAGGCCCGCGCAGCGGCGATCGTGCGGCTGCCGGATGGTTGGCGCGTGACGACCGCGCAGGGCGACCACGAGGGGCGGGTTCTGGTGAATGCCGCCGGTGCCTGGGTGGACGAGGTGGCGAAACTCGCGGGCATCGCGCCGCTGGGCTTCACGCCGATGCGCCGGTCGATGGCGCGGATCCCCGCACCGGGCGGGCATGATCTGTCGCGCTGGCCGATGGTCTTCGGCGTGGGCGAAAGCTGGTATTGCAAACCTGACGCGGGCGCGCTGATCGTTTCGCCCGCTGAGGAACATCCCGCCGATCCTCATGACGCCTGGGCCGATGACATGGTGCTTGCCGAAGGGCTGGCGCGGTTCGAGGAGAAGGTGACGGACCCTGTCACCCGGCTCATCGCCTCCTGGGCGGGGCTGAGGACCTTTTCGCCCGACCGGGTGCCGGTCATCGGCTTTGCGCCCTCCGACCCCGGATTTTTCTGGCTGGCGGGGCAGGGCGGCTACGGGTTCCAGAGCGCGCCCGGGGTCAGCGGCCTGGTGGGCGATCTTGTCGCGGGGCGAACGCCCCTGATCGGCGCCGAAGTGGTGGCGGCAGTCGCGCCCGCGCGCTTTCAGTAACCAACCGGACCCGGCCGGAAAGAGCCGGGCCAGACGAGGCAGAAATGAAGAGCAGTTTCAAGACGATCCTCGGGCTTGCGGTGCTGCTGGCGCTTCAGGCCTGCGGTGGCGGCAGTCGCCATCCCTACGGCATCCCCGAGCAGTTCGATGATGCCAAGCCCTGGGCCTGGCGCGGCACTGTTCCCGCGCATTACGAGGTGCATGGCGTCGATGTCTCGCGCTATCAGGGCGATGTCGACTGGTTCCGCGCGGCAGGGGCGGGCGTGCGCTTTGCCTTCATCAAGGCGACCGAGGGCGGTGACCTGGCCGATCCGCAGTTTCAGGCGCACTGGTACGGGGCGGCGCAGGCGGGCATCCCGCGCGGCGCCTATCATTTCTACTATTTCTGCCGGACCGGCGCCGAACAGGCGGCCTGGTTCATCCAGCACGCGCCGCGCGAGGCGGGCACGCTGCCCCCCGTCCTCGATATCGAATGGACGCGGTCCTACAACTGCCCGCAGCGCCCGGATGCCGAAGCCGTGCGGGCCGAGGCGGCGGCCTTCCTTGCCATCGTCCATGCCTATTACGGCCGGACGCCGATCATCTACACCACCGTCGATTTCTGGGAAGAGAACGAGATGTGGCGGCTGCAAGGCTATGAATTCTGGCTGCGCTCGGTCGCGGGGCACCCGAGCCATGTCTACGACGGCCATCACTGGAGCTTCTGGCAATATACCGGCACCGGCCTTGCCCCGGGTTTCCGGGGAGAGGTGGACCTGAATGCCTTTGCCGGGACCGAGGCGGACTGGCAGGCGTGGCTTGCCGCGCGCGTCCAGCAGTGATGCGGCCAAGGGTCGCGCGGTCTGGCGCCTTGCCGGCGGGTGTGTCAGGGTCGCGATAGCCACCGGACGCCGCGAGCGGGATGCCGCGCGGTGCGGCAGCCGCGAGGGTAACTGCAACCGGGGTCCGACCATGCCGATGATGAACCGCCGCCGCCTTCTGGGCACAGCGATGGCCGCGGGCGCCATGGCTACGGCTATGCGGGCGGTCGGCGGCGGGGCGGCAGGGCCAATTTTTCTGACGCCCGGCCCGGTGCGCTTCGATCTGACCGGGCGCGGGATGACCGAAGGCATGATGGGTTTCACGCCTGAGGGGCCGCCGCCGGTGATCCGCCTGAGGCAGGGTGTGCCCGCCGAAATTCTCGTCGAGAACCGGCTGGAGGAGATCACCACCGTCCATTGGCACGGGATGCGCCTGCCGGTCGATCAGGATGGCGTGCCCTGGCTGACCCAGATGCCGATCGGGGCGGGGGAGACCTACCGCTACCGCTTCACCCCGCCCGACGCTGGCACATACTGGTATCATCCCCATTGCAACACGCTTGAACAGATCGCGCGCGGTCTGGCCGGGCTGATCGTGGTCGAGGAGGCGGAACCACAGGCATTCGACGCTGATCTTGCCTTGCAGATCCGCGATTTCCGCCTTGGGGGCGATGGGCAGTTCATCGAGCTTTACAAGCCCCGCAACATGGCGCGCGGCGGCACGCTCGGCACGGTCAGCACGGTGAACTGGCGGGTCGCCCCCGTGCTGGCCGCCCCTGCCGGAGGTCTCGTGCGGCTGCGCCTCGCCGTCACCGATGTGACGCGGGTCTACGAGCTTTCTCTTGCGGGCGCGGAGGCAGCGCTGATCGCGCTCGACGGCCAGCCGCTGCCCGCCCCCGAAGTGCTGCCCGTTCCGCTGGTCCTCGCGCCCGGTCAGCGCGCCGATCTTGCGCTTCTGATGCCGGCAGAGGGGCAGGAGGTGGCGCTGAGCTTCGCCCGAACAAGCGGCAAATCAGAGGTCCTTGCGACGGTCCGCGCGACGGGCGCCCCGCTTGGCCGCAGCCTCGATGGTCTTGCGCCGCTGCCGCCCAATCCGACGCCGCTGCCCGATCTGGCGCGGGCAGAGCGGCTGGATTTCACCTTCGGCTGGTCGCCTGACGGCACGGCGCCTGACACCGGCGGCTTCTGCGGCGACGTGCCCTACCGGTTCTGGTCGATCAACCGCGTCCCCTATGCGGGCGACGCGCCGCCCGATCCCGCCCGCCCCGGCCGTCCGCTCGCCACTCTGACGCGGGGGCGTAGCTACGTCCTTCGGATGCTGAACGAGACGCAGAACGACCATCCGATCCATCTGCACGGGCTGGCCATGCATCTTCTGGGGCCGGAGGGTCGCCCGACCGGCCGGGTGCAGGACACGGTGCTGTTGCGCAGCCATGAAAGTGCCGAGGTCGCCGTCCTTGCCGACAATCCCGGCGACTGGGTCTTTCATTGCCATGTGATTGAACATCAGAAGAGCGGGCTGGCCGGCTTCATCCGGGTTGCCTGAGCGCAGGAATTTATTCCGGAAATGGAATGTGTTGACCCATGTCAAGGCTGGCGCATCCGGGCCGGGCCAGATGAGTCCGGAACAAGGGCAGAAGGACCGGCGATGTACAAGGCGAAGATCACCGAGATGCGGGGCGAGTTGCGCGGGCTGAACAAGCTCATTCCCGAAACGATGGCCGAATTCGGCGCGCTGTCGAAAGCGGCCAAGGATGGCGGGCCGCTTTCGGTCAAGGAAAAGGAATATGTGGCGCTCGGCATCGCCGTCAGCCAGCGCTGCGAGCCTTGCATCAACTTCCATGTCGAAGCGCTGATGAAGGCCGGGGCCACGCGTGAGGAGCTGGGGTCGGTCCTTGCCATGGCGATCCAGATGGGCGGCGGCCCTGCGGTCATGTACGCCGCGCACGCGCTTGCCTGCTGGGACGAGCTGGCCGCCTGAGAGCCGCGAAGGGTGGAAATCCGGCGATCGCTTGGATAAGAGAGGCCTCCGGGTCCGCTAAGGTGAGCGCGACCCAAGGAGACCGCCCGATGCAAGCGAGTGCCGCCAGAGGGGCCGCGCCATTTTCCGTCGCGCCGATGATGGACTGGACCGACCGTCACTGCCGGTTTCTGCACCGGCAGATATCGCACCATGCGCTTCTCTATACCGAGATGGTGACGGCGCCCGCCGTCATCCACGGGCCACGCGACCGGCTTCTGGGTTTCGACGCGGCGGAGCATCCGGTGGCCCTGCAACTGGGCGGCTCGGACCCGGCGGAACTGGCCGAGGCCACCCGCATCGCGGCGGGATACGGCTATGACGAGATCAACCTCAACGTCGGTTGCCCGTCGGACCGGGTGCAGTCGGGCTGTTTCGGCGCGGTCTTGATGGAGCGCCCGGCGCTGGTGGCCGACTGCGTCGCGGCGATGATCGCCGCGAGCCCGGTCGAGGTGACGGTGAAATGCCGGATCGGCGTGGACGATCAGGTGCCCGAAGAGGTGCTGCCCGCCTTCATCGAGACGGTCGCCGCGGCGGGCGTCACCCGCTTCGCCATCCATGCCCGCAAGGCCTGGCTGCAGGGGCTGAGCCCCAAGGAGAACCGCGAAGTGCCGCCGCTCGACTATCCGCTCGTGCTGGCGATGAAGCGGGCCTGTCCGCAGCTTCATATCTCGGTCAATGGCGGCATCGCGAGTTTGGCGCAGGCCAAGCAGTTTCTCGATCAGGGCCTTGATGGCGCAATGATCGGGCGGGCGGCCTATCACACACCATTCGATCTGCTGGGACGCGCGGACGAGGTGATCTTCGGCGCGGGCCCCGGGCCCGACCGGCTGGAGGTCGTGGACCGGATGCGCCCCTATATCGCCGCGCATCTGGCCAGGGGCGGGCGACTTCACCAGATCACCCGCCACATGCTGGGCCTCTTCCATGGCCAGCCCGGCGCGCGCGGCTGGCGGCGGATGCTGTCGGAACGGGCGAACCTGCCCGGTGCGGGGCTTGAGGTGATCGACGCGGCACTTGCGAGCCTGTCCGAACCCGCCTGACCCCTCTGGCCGCTGGCCAAGCCGCCCCGGGGCGGCTATCACGTCCGGGCGCGAGAGGGAGAAGATGATGCCGCATGCCGAACAGCTGGTGCCGATGCTTGTCCTTCTGGCGGCGATCGGCGCCTTCGCCGGGGTGATCGCCGGCCTTCTGGGCGTGGGTGGCGGCATCATCCTGGTGCCCGCCTTCTTCTATGCTTTCTCTGCCCTCGGCTATGGCGGGCCGGACCTTATGCAGGTCTGTCTCGCCACCTCGCTTGCCACGATCATCGTGACCTCGACACGGTCGGTCTTGGCCCATAATCGCAAGGGTGCCGTCGACTGGGCGATCCTCAGGGGCTGGGCGCCGGGGATCGCGGTGGGCGCGGTCTTCGGGGTGCTCGCGGTCGCGCAACTGCGCACGCCCGCCCTGCAGGCGATCTTCGGCACTCTCGCGCTGGTGGTCGCCTTCTACCTCGGTCTCGGTCGCAGCCACTGGCGGATCGGGCCTTCGATGCCCGTCGGGGCGGTGCGGGCGGCGCTGTCGCCTCTGGTCGGGTTCCTGTCGGTGCTGATGGGCATCGGCGGCGGGTCGTTCGGCGTGCCGCTCATGAGCCTATATGCCGTGCCGATCCATCGGGCGGTGGCGACGGCGGCGGGCTTTGGCGTGGTGATCGCCGTGCCCTCGGTCGCCGGGTTCCTGATGCAATCGGTCGAAGGCGCGCCACCCTATACGGTAGGGGCGGTCAACCTTCCGGCCTTCGCGGTGATCATCGCCATGACGCTGATCACCACGCCCTGGGGGGTGAAGCTCGCCCATGCGATGGATCCCGCGCCGCTGAAGCGGGTCTTCGCGATTTTCCTGGCGATCGTTGCGCTCAACATGCTCAGGAAAGCGGCGGGCTGGTAGGGTCCGGTCCGGGCGCCTCCTCGGTCACTTCGTGCCTCGTCGGAGAGGCGAGGAGTGCCCGAAGGGCTTCGACGAGCCTTCGCGGATCAGTCGCCGCTGCGCGCCGACAGACGTGCCGCCCGGCCGCCACGGCGCAGTGCCAGGCGCGGCGCACGGGTCGGAAGTTCAGCCATCACCGCGCGGCGCCGTTCCGGCTCCATCCGGCTCCAGCCCGCGATCTCGTCGATCGTGCGGAAGCAGCCGACGCAGATCCGCTCGGTCGGATGGATCGTGCATAGCTTCACGCAGGGGCTTTCCACTTCGTTCCGCTTCCAGACCTGATCGGGGAGATCGCGCATTTCATCCATGTCGAAGATGCCCGATCCTGTCGAGCGCTCCTTGCAGGATAAACCCGGCCGCGACGTGATCGATGACCTCCGAGCGACGTTTTCGTGACGTATCCGCCTCCAGAAGCGCCCGTTCGGCGGCAACGGTCGACAGGCGCTCGTCCCAGAAGGTGATCGGCAGGTCGGTCAGCCGTTCAAGGTTGCGGGCAAAGGCGCGGGTCGACTGGCAGCGCGGGCCCTCCGTTCCGTCCATGTTGCGCGGCAGGCCAAGGACGATGCCGCCGATTTCGCGCTCGGCCACGATCTTCAGGAGCGCCGCCGCATCGGCGGTGAATTTCACCCGCCGGATGGTCAGGAGCGGCGAAGCGACCGAGAGCTGGCGGTCGGAGACGGCGACACCGATGGTCTTCTCGCCCAGATCGAGGCCCGCGAGCGCACGATAGGGCGCGAGGCGGCGCGCGAAGTCGGCGGTATCTTCGGCGATCATTCCGCCACCCCTGCCGCTTCGGCCTCGGCCCGCACCATGGCCAGCCCTTCGGGATCACCCGCAAGTGCGGCCTGAGCCAAGGCCCAGGCGGCGCGCCCCCGGTCAGTTTCCTTCAATACGCCAAGCGCGCGCATCAGTTGCGCCCATTCCTCGGCACTGCCGCCTTCGGCCTTGAGACGCGCCTCCAGCCCGTCGACCATGCCCGCGATCATCTCGGCCTGACCGGGGTCGAACGCCGGGGCGGTCTTTCTGACCGGCTGGTAATCGACGCCCGCAGCGGCGGCGAGCCCTTCGATATTCGCCTCGATGAAGGGCACCCATGGCGCCTCGGCCGGGCTGTCGGCCAGAAGGTCGCGCCAGAGGGGGAAGGCGCGGTCGGGCCGCCCGGTCTGCGCCTCGACGAGACCTGCATAGAAGCGTGCGGTGCCGTTGGCGGGATCGGCCCCGAGGCTTGCGACCACCGCCGCTTCCGCCTCTGCCGTCACCGTGCCGCCGGCCGAGAGCACCAGCGCATCGGCGAGTGCTGCGAAATCCGCAGAGGTCGCTTTCGCGCCAAGGGCGGCGACAAGCTGCTCCTCCGCCCGCGCCGCCGCGGGCAGGTTGCCAAGCTTGCGCTCGTTCTCGGCCAGAAGCCTGAGGCCCTGCACATCGCCCGGCCGTTGCGCCACCGCCGCGCGCAGCTGGTCCATCAGGCTGGCATATTGCGGATCGGGCGCGGGCGCGGGCGGGCGGGCCTTCGCCGCTTCCGCCTCGGCCGCCTCCTGCGTCGGCCGCGCGGCCTTCAGCGCTTCGGCCTTCGCGATGCGCGCCGCATGGGGCAGGTCGGGGTAGGTCGGGACGCCGAGCCTGAGATACAGGCCCGCCGCCCCCGCGATCGCAAGGGCGGTCAGCGCAAGCGGCAGGGCAAGGCCGCCTGCCTTGTTATCCGCCACGGCAACGCCCTGACGGTCGAGGGCGAGGATGCGGCGCTTGATCTCCAGCCTGAGCGCGTCGGCTTCCCCGGCGCCGATGGTGCCGCGGGCGAGATCGCGGTCGACCTCGCCAAGCTGCGATTTGTAGAGCGCAAGATCAGACGCAGTACCGGGCGCTTCCTCCGGGCGCACGCGCTGCGCCGCGCGCCACAGCGCCGCCGGGATCAGGGCCGCGAGGGCCGCCGCGATGAGCCAGAAGACCATGCCACCTTCACCTTTCGTATCCCACATAGGGCTTTCCGGCCCGGCCTGAAAGCCGGAAAGGCCGTTCTCGGCCCCGCCTGCGGTTTCATGTCGCAAATGTCGCAAATTTCTCAATTGCGACGTTTGCCAGCCTGAGGCAAAACCTGCGTCATTCCATGTGAGACGGGAAGGCGGCACATGACCGCCGGGAAGGATTCGGGCCCCCCATGTCGATCACCAGAGCCATGAAGCGCTATTCGGCTTTCGCCATCGCCCGCGAGGCGATGAGCTATCACCAGAACTGGGAGGAAGCGTGGAAATCCCCCGCGCCGAAGCCCGCCTATGACGTGGTGATCGTCGGCGCCGGTGGCCATGGCCTCGCCACCGCCTATTACCTCGGCAAGAATTACGGCATCACCAATGTCGCGGTGATCGAGAAAGGCTGGCTCGGCGGCGGCAACACGGGCCGCAACACCACGATCATCCGCTCGAACTACCTGCAGGACCCGTCGGCGGCGATCTATGAAAAGGCCCGGTCGCTCTTCGAAGACCTCTCACAGGACCTGAACTACAACGTGATGTTCAGCCCCCGTGGCCTCCTCATGCTCGCCCAGACCCATCACGAGGTGCGCGGCTACCGCCGCACGGTCTATGCCAACAACCTGCAGGGCGTGGCGACCGAATGGATCGAGCCTGCGCGGGTCAAGGAACTCGTGCCGATCATCAACCTGGGCGGCCCCCGCTACCCCGTCCTCGGCGCGCTTTATCAGGCGCGCGGCGGCACGGCACGGCACGATGCGGTCGCCTGGGGCTATGCGCGGGCCTGCTCGGCCATGGGCATGGACATCATCCAGCAGACCGAAGTGACCGGCATCCGCCGCGAGGGCGGCAAGGTCACGGGCGTCGAGACGACCAAGGGCTTCATCGGCTGCGGCAAGCTTGGCCTCGTGGCGGCGGGCCATTCGTCGGTGCTGGCCGACATGGCGGGCTTCCGCCTGCCGATTGAATCTCTCGCGCTTCAGGCGCTGGTTTCCGAGCCGATAAAACCCTGCATGGATGTGGTGGTGATGGCCAACACCGTGCATGGCTACATGTCGCAGTCCGACAAGGGCGAGATGGTGATCGGCGGCGGCACCGACGGGTTCAACAACTATACCCAGCGGGGCAGCTTCCACCATGTTGAGGAAACGGTGCGGGCACTGATCGAGACCTTCCCGATGATCTCGCGCCTGAAGATGCTGCGCCAGTGGGGCGGCATCGTCGACATGACCGGCGACCGCTCGCCCATCCTGTCGAAGACGCCGGTCGAGGGCCTCTTCGTCAACTGCGGCTGGGGGACGGGGGGCTTCAAGGCCATCCCGGGCTCGGGCTGGGCCATGGCCGAACTGATGGCCCGGGGGCATTCGCCGCTGACCGAGGAATTTTCCATGTACCGCTTCCGGGAAGGGAAGTTCATCGACGAAAGCGTCGCGGCCGGGGTGGCGCATTGATGGGTTCTCGCCGTGAATTTGTTGTAGGATCGGTCGCTTTGCTGGCCGGATGTAGTTTGCCCCTCAAACTGGGTGAAGTCAGAGCTGACCTTGTCGGGAAATGGACCTGCATAGCTTCAACCGAGAGTCCGGCTTTAGTCGGGGCGCGGCTGGAATTGCGAAGCAACGGCCGGTTTGAGTGGCGGGCAAATCCTGGTTCAAATGAATTTCCAGAGTCGCTGCGCGGGAAATGGGGCTACAAAGCCTCAAGCAATGAGCTGTCACTCGCCGAGCCAGTGGAGTTCCCGCCTTCACGGCCTCTTCACTACAATCTTCGCGCGAATTTGGCATATGCACCAGACGCCGACACGCTGACTTTGTCGTTTTCCTGGTTCAGTGATTACGATCGCGCCGTGCCAATCGTGCTCACCTTCTTGAGGGACGAATAAATGCTAACCCTTGAATGCCCCTACTGCGGCGTGAAGGCCGAGGAAACCGAACTGCAGGCCGGTGGCGAGGCGCATCTGAAGCGGTTCGGGCCGGGCTCGTCGGACGAGGATTTCGACGGCTACATGTTCATGCGCAAGAACCCCAAGGGCGTGCATTTCGAACGCTGGCGCCACAGCTACGGCTGCGGCAAATGGTTCCTCGCCGCGCGCTGCACGGCCACGCTCGAAGTCTTCGGTACCTATCCGGCCCAGACCTCCGAGCCGCCCGCCGAGTTGCAGGCCCGCATCAAGGCCAAGCGCCCCACTTGGGGGGGCTACAAGTGAGCTTTCCGCCCCGCACGCCCCGCGCCCCGGACTTGATCCGGGGCCTCTGCCTCGACACGAGGCCCCGGATCAAGTCCGGGGCGCGTATATCGGGCGGCACACTTTCAATCACTTCCGACGAGGCCACGATATGAGCACCCGTCTTGCCAGGGGCGGCCGTCTGATCGACCGGACGAAGCCCCTCAACTTCACCTTCAACGGCCGCCGGATGCAGGGCTACCGGGGCGACACGCTTGCTTCGGCGCTTCTCGGCGCCGACCAGATGCTGCTCGGCCGGTCGTTCAAGTACCACCGCCCGCGCGGGCTGGTGGCCTCCGGGGCGGAGGAGCCGAACGCGCTTGTCGGGCTTGGCGAGGGCAGCCGGTTCGAACCGAACCAGCGGGTGACCACTACCGAGCTTTTCGAAGGCGCCTCGGCCGCCAGCCAGAACCACTGGCCGAGCCTCGAGTTCGACGTGGGCGCCATCAACAACACGTTCGGCCGCTTCCTGCCGGGGGGCTTCTACTACAAGACCTTCATGTTCCCGCGTTTCGCCTGGAAACATCTGTTCGAGCCGGTGATCCGCCGCTCGGCGGGCCTCGGCAAGGTGCCGCAGGACCGCGACGCCGACCGTTATGAATATGCCTATGGCTTCGCCGATCTGGTCATCGTCGGCGGTGGCATCGCAGGTCTGGCCGCCGCCCTGCAGGCGGGCAAGGAGGGCAAGCGGGTATTGCTGATCGAACAGACCGCCCAGTGGGGTGGCCGCGCGCCGGTCGACGGGGTCGAGATCGACGGCAAGCCCGCCGACGAATGGGTGAAGAAGACCGTCGAAGCCCTTGGCAAGATGGCGAATGTCACGCTGCGCCTGCGCACCATGGCCTCGGGCCTTTACGATCACGGCTACCTTCTGGCCTACGAACGCATCGCCGACCATACTCCCGGCGACGGGCGCCCGCGCCACCGGCTGTGGCGCATCCGCGCGGGCCATGTGGTGACGGCGACGGGTGCGATCGAGCGCCCCCTCTCTTTCGCGGGCAACGATATTCCCGGCGTGATGCTGGCGGGTGCGGTCCGCGATTATGTGGTGAACTGGGCGGTCAGCCCCGGCGACCGCACCGTCGTGGTCACGAACAATGACGACGCCTATCGCACTGCGCTGGCGCTCGCCGATGCGGGGCTGATCGTGGTGGCCGTCATCGACGCCCGCACTTCGGTCAAGGGCGCGCTGCCTGACGCCGTGCGGGCCAAGGGCATCCGGGTGCTCGAAGGCCGCGGGATCGCGAAAGTGAAGGGATCAAAACGGGTTACCGGCGTTTCCGTATGTACCCAGGCGGGCGAGGGGGGCGAGATCGAGGCCATCACCTGCGATGCGGTTGCCATGTCGGGCGGCTGGTCGCCGGTCGTCCATCTCTGGTCGCATTGCGGCGGCAAGCTCATCTGGGACGATGCCCGCGCGATGTTCCGCCCGGATGCGGCGAAGCCGCCGACCGGCGACCAGGGCGAGGCGATGGTGACGGCCGTGGGTAGCGCCAACGGCGCGCTGACGGCGGACGAGGTGCTGGCGGATGTCGCCAGCCAGATCGGCGGCAAGGCCGCGAAGACCAACACGGTTGCCGAGGCGCCGCTGGAGCCCGTCTGGATCATGCCGCAGGGCGCGGGGCCGCAGCTGAAGATGAAGATGTGGCTCGACTATCAGAACGATGTGAAGGTCTCCGACGTTCAACTGGCCGCGCGCGAGGGTTACCACTCGGTCGAGCATACCAAGCGCTACACGACGCTCGGCATGGCGACCGATCAGGGGAAACTCTCGAACATCAACGGCTTGGCGGTGCTTTCGGATGCGCTCAGCCAGGCGATTCCCCAGACCGGCACCACCACCTTCCGTCCGCCCTACACGCCGATTTCGATGGGGGCGATCGCGGGCGAGGCACGCGGCGATATCTTCCAGCCGCTGCGCAAGACCCCGATGGACGAATGGCATGGGGCGAACGGCGCCTATTTCGAACCGGTGGGCCTCTGGCGGCGGACCTACTGCTACCAGCGCCCGGGCGAGAGCGTGCATGATGCCGTAAACCGCGAGATCGTGAATGCGCGGAGCAAGGTGGGCATGCTCGATGCCTCCACCCTCGGCAAGCTCATCGTCAAGGGATCGGACGCGGGCCGCTTCCTCGACATGCTCTATACCGGTGTCATGTCGACCCTGCCGGTCGGCAAATGCCGCTATGGGCTCATGTGCAACGAAAACGGCTTCCTGTCGGATGACGGCGTCGTCGTGCGCCTGTCAGAGGATACCTGGCTGTGCCACACGACCTCCGGCGGGGCCGACCGCATCCACGGCTGGATGGAAGACTGGTTGCAATGCGAATGGTGGGACTGGAAGGTCTATACCGCCAATGTGACCGAGGAATATGCCCAGATCGCCGTCGCCGGGCCGAACGCGCGCAAGGTTCTGGAAAAGCTCGGCGGCATGGATGTCTCGGCCGAGGGCCTACCCGCGATGGAATGGCGCGAAGGCTTGCTCGGCGGCCTCCGCGCACGGATCTACCGCATCTCCTTCTCAGGGGAGCTTTCCTACGAAATCGCTGTCCCGGCTTCCGAAGGGCTTGCCCTCTGGAAGGCGCTGATCGCGGCGGGCGAGGAATTCGGCGTTATGCCCTATGGCACCGAGGCCATGCATATCATGCGGGCCGAGAAGGGCTTCATCATGATCGGGGATGAGACTGATGGGACGGTGATCCCGCAGGACCTGAACCTGAACTGGGCGATTTCCAAGAAGAAGGCCGATTACCTCGGCAAGCGCGCGCAGGAACGCAGCCACATGGCCTCGCCCGACCGCTGGAAGCTGGTGGGGCTGGAAACGCTCGATGGTTCGGTGCTGCCGGATGGTGTCTATGCGGTGGCCGATGGCGTGAACGCCAACGGTCAGCGCAATGTGCAGGGCCGCGTCACCTCGACCTACTATTCGCCGACGCTGAAGAAAGGCATCGCGATGGGTCTGGTCAAACACGGGCCCGACCGGATGGGCGAGGTGATCGATTTCCCGGCCGACGGCGGCAAGGTCATCAAGGCGCGGATCGTCGATCAGGTCTTCTACGACAAGGAAGGGGCGAAGCAGAATGTCTGAGGCTGTCAGCGCACTTAACGGCAAAAGCTCCAGCGGTTTCGCCACGGTATCCGAGGCCGGGCTTCAGGGCATGATCACGCTCAGGGGGGACCTTAAGTCGGCCAAGCTGAAGAAGGCGGTCAAGGCCGCGACGGGCGTCGATGTGCCCGCCCAGCGCCGAATTGCCATTAAGGGCGACAAGGGCGCGGGCTGGATGAGCCCCGATGAGCTTCTCATTCTCGTGCCCTATGCGGACGCGCGCGCGACCGTCGAGGCCCTGACCAAGGCCCTGGACGGCGAGCATCATCTGGTGGCCGACGTCTCTGACGCCCGTGCCATGTTCCGGGTGAAGGGCGCGAAGGCGGATCAGGTGCTGATGAAGCTTTGCCCCGTCGATATCGCGACCCTCGCGGACGGCGAACTGCGCCGGACGCGCGCCGCGCAGGTTGCGGCGGCGCTGTGGAAATCGGAGACGGACGAATTCACGCTCGTCTCCTTCCGGTCGGTCGCGGGCTATGTCTTCGGCGCACTCGAGCTATCGGCGCGGCCCGGCAGCGAGATCTGCTGAGCCGCTGTCGCAGGGACTTTTCTGTCCGGGCGAAGATTCTTTCCGGTTGACCGTCTTCCCTGGCCGTGAAACCACTCGGCGAGTGAAATCTGCTGGAGGCGAGAATGGTGAGGATGGTCGTGGTTGCCTTTGTCGGCGCGGTGATCAGCGGCGGCGCGGCAATGGCTGCGAATTACGAGTGTCACATGAAGGTGGGCGGCAGCAATGACGTCATTCCCGAGATCATCCTGATCGAGCATGACGCCGCGAAGGGCGAAGCCATGGCGATCGATCCCTATATCAAGCACTATTATGGCAAGCCCATCCCCGCGCAGATTGTGGCCGATAATGCAAAACGCACGACCTTTGCCTGGAACTTCGAGAATATCGCCTCGACCGAGGGACCGAACATTCCGCGCGTGCGCGTGAAGCTGTCGATCATCAAGGCATCGCGCGAGGCCCATGCCACCGTGAGTTTCGGCTACGGCGATTCGACCAGCGGCTTTGGGACCTGCAAGGTCGAATAACACGGCGCAAGGGAACCATCCGGCCCCTCCCGGACTTGACCTTTACTCTCCCCCGGCCCTTAGTGCCGGGGCAATGACTCACGCGCGAAAGGATAGACCCATGGCCTTCACCCTTCCCGATCTTCCCTATGCCCACGATGCGCTGGCATCCCTCGGCATGTCGAAGGAAACGCTGGAATATCACCACGACCTGCACCACAAGGCCTATGTCGACAACGGCAACAAGCTGATCGCCGGGACCGAGTGGGAAGGCAAGTCGCTTGAGGATATCGTGCGCGGCACCTACTCTGCCGGGGCGGTCGCCCAGAACGGCATCTTCAACAATGCCAGCCAGCATTGGAACCACAACCAGTTCTGGGAGATGATGGGGCCGGGCGAGGCGAAGAAGATGCCGGGCGATCTGGAAAAGGCGCTGACCGAGTCGTTCGGGTCCGTCCAGAAGTTCAAGGACGATTTTGCGGCGGCTGGTGCGGGCCAGTTCGGTTCGGGCTGGTGCTGGCTGGTCAAGGACAAGGACGGCGCCTTGAAGGTCACCAAGACCGAGAACGGCGTCAATCCGCTGTGCTTCGGCCAGACCGCGCTTCTGGGCTGTGACGTGTGGGAACATTCCTACTACATCGACTTCCGCAACAAGCGCCCCGCTTACCTCACGAACTTCCTTGACAAGCTGGTGAACTGGGAAAACGTCGCCTCGCGCCTCTGACGTGATCACGCGGCGAACGCTTCTGAAGGGCCTGCTGGGAACCGTCCTGGCGGGCCTTTTCGTTGCGGCCTACGGGTTTTTCATCGAACCGGCGCTGCGGTTGCGCGTGCGCCGCTGGTCGCTGTCGCCCGTCGGCTGGCGGGGCGCGCCGCTGAAGGTCGCCATACTTGCCGATCTGCATATGGGCGAGCCTTTCGTCAGCCTGGCGCGGCTTGAGCGGATCGTCGCCCGGACCAATGCGCTTGGCGCCGACATGATCGTGGTGCTGGGCGACCTGGCTGCAGGTCATCACTTTGTGACGGCGAAGATACCTGTTGCGGAGACAGCACGCGTTCTGGCCGGCCTCAAGGCGCCCCTGGGTGTCCATGCGATCCTTGGCAATCACGACTGGTGGGACGACCGGGGGGCACAGCGGCGCGGCCACGGCCCGACCATCGCCGGTACGGAGCTCGAGGCGGCGGGGATTCCGGTTCTGTCCAACCGGGCCGTAAGGATCGCGCGCGAAGGTGGCGATTTCTGGCTCGCCGGGCTGGAGGATCAGCTTGCCATCGGGATCGGCAGGGGCCAGTTTCGCGGGCTCGACGATCTGGACGGCACGCTCGCGCAGGTGACCGACGATGCGCCGGTCATCCTTCTGGCGCACGAGCCCGACATATTCCCGAAGGTGCCCGGTCGCGTCTGCCTTACGCTCTCGGGCCATACCCACGGCGGGCAGGTGCGGTTCTTCGGCTGGTCGCCCGTCGTTCCCTCGCGCTATGGAAACCGCTATGCCTATGGTCACGTCCGCGAGGATGGACGCGATCTGGTCGTCTCCGGCGGCATCGGCTGTTCGATCCTGCCGGTCCGCTTCGGCGCGATGCCGGAAATCACCTTGGTTGAAGTGTCGTCGGGGCAATGATGCGGCTTGGTCGAGTTTTCCTTTGTCTTGTGGTCGCCAGCCGGTTTTCAGCTGCCGTCGCGCAAGACTGGATCACCCCCGAAACCTGCCGGGTCGCCACGCAGGAAACCGCCGTTTCGCCAGAGGCGGGCGCAGTTGCCGAGGCCGCCGCACTCATACCGAACGGGCAGGGGCGGCTCTGGCGCATCACGACGCCCGAAGGTGCGGTATCGCATCTTTGGGGCACGCTCCATTCGTCCGATCCCGCGATCCTCGACCTGCCGCCCGAGCTTGAGGCCGTTCTCGACGCGGCGCGCACAATCGTCCTCGAATCCGACCCGCGCGCGAAAAGCCGGACCGAGCTTGAAGAGCGTTTCCTGCAGGCGGGTCTCTGGCTCGCGCCCGAACATATGCCCTATGGCAAGCCCTATCTCGACGGGGCGGAGCGGGCCTGGGTCGAAGCGCGGATCGCGGGGATATTCCATGGCGCCGAGGCCTTTGATGCCCTGAGCGACGCAGGCCTCGCTTCCTATCTGATGACGGACCCTTGCGAGGATTTCGCGGCGGGCGCCCTGCCGGTGCAGGACCACCGGCTTCTTCTTTCCGCCGTCGAAGCGGGGGCGGAGGTCGGCGCGCTGGAAAGCTGGGATGCGCTGCCGGTCGAGCTGAGCCAGCCCGACCGGCGGGAGACGGCACAGGCCATCGTCCTGATCCAGGGCGCCTATCTCAACCCGGAAGGGTTCAGCGAGGCCCGCGCCCTGGCGTTCCGGCTCTACCGCGAGGGCCGTATCGGCGAGCTGATGGAATGGAACCGGCGCTATCTGTCCGGTGTCTTCGGCGCGGACGCTGCCGCAACGCTCCTGGCCCGCGCCGACGGCTATCTGATTGGCGAGCGGAACGACCTGTTCCTGCGACGGATGCAGAAATTCCTGGCGCCGGGCGGGGCGCTGGTTGCCGTGGGGGCCTTTCACCTGCCGGGTGAAACCGGGCTGGTCGCGCGGCTGCGGGAGGCAGGGTACAGGGTCGAACGGGTCGCCGTCAGGGGCGAGGCGGACTGACGCTCAGCTCCCAAGCGCGTTCGAGAGCGCGGCCTCTAGCGCCCCGGGATCGGCGACGACGGTCACGAAGCCCTTCAGGCTCGCATCCGCGAACCCTTCCGCGACGATCCGGTCGATGAGCGAAAGAAGCGGGTCCCAGTAACCGGCGCTGTTGAGGATGAAGATCGGCTTCTCATGCAGTCCGAGCTGGCGCCATGTCAGCACCTCGAAGAACTCGTCCAGCGACCCGCCGCCGCCGGGCAGCACCACGACCGCATCGGCATTCATGAACATGACCTTCTTGCGTTCGTGCATCGTCTCGGTGACGACGAAACTTGAGAGATCGCGCTTGCCCACTTCGCGCGCCAGAAGATGGGTGGGGATGACGCCGAACGTCTCGCCGCCCGCCGTCTGGGCGGCGCGTGCGACCTCGCCCATCAGGCCCACGTCGCCCGCGCCATAGACGAGCCGCCAGCCCTTCCGGGCGAGCATCCGCCCGACCGCATCCGCATCGGCCCTGTAGCGAGGATTGGCGCCGAAACGGGAGCCGCAATAGACGCAGACGGATTTTGCAACAGGGGGCATGAGATTTCCGGATCGGCGGAAGGCCGCTTTGACCCCTGATAGCGGCGTTGCTAGTCTTGCTCAAGCGCCGGGCTGGCGTTTGGCCGGGGGCGTTTGGAGCGGGGGCGGACGAACCCCCGGCCGGTTGACAGGGGAGACGGATCGATGACGGACGGAAACGGCGCGGGCGGATCGCGCTTTGGCGGCTGGGGATGGCTGATCGGCGCGGCGGCCGGGCTTGGGGTGGGCGCGCTCGTCTGGCTCTTTGCGCTTCAGCGGCAACCGGAGGCGCCGGTCGCCGACCCTCCCGCCACCGAGCAGACCGCCACCGAGCAGACCGCCACCGAGCAGACCGCCACCGAGCAGACCGCGACCGAGGCGCAACCGGTCGAGGAGAACGCAGAGGAAACCGCCGCCGCCCCGGAGGCGGTGAAGGTCGCGCCCAGTTTCGATACCGTGCGCGCGGAGACGGATGGAACCGTTCTGGTCGCGGGCGCGGCGGAGCCCGGTGCGCGGGTCGAGGTCATGGTCGATGCCACTGCAGCAGGGACGGCGGACGCCGACACCCAGGGCAAGTTCGCCGCGTTCCTGTCGCTCGGGCCTTCGGAAAAGCCGCGTGTGCTGACGCTGATGTCCGTGCTGCCCGACGGCACGCAGATCGCCTCTGCCGCGAGCGTGATCCTCGAACCGACGCCTGAGGCCGCGCCGGCCGCCGTCGCCGAAGCGCCGGGTGCCACCGAACCACCGGCCGAACCTGCCGCCGAACAGCCTGGAACCGAAACGACGGTGGCCGAGGCGACCGAATCGGGCGCGGGCAGTGTGGATGTGCTGGTCGCCGATGCCGAGGGTGTGACGAAGCTCACGCCCGAAATGCCGGTCCAGGGGGTCATCCTCGACACGGTTGGTTATGACGTGATCGGCAATGTCGACATCGCCGGTCGTGGCGAGGCGGGCCAGTTCGTGCGCATCTATGTGGACAATGACTTTCAGGTGACCGCGCCGGTCTCGGACAAGGGCAAATGGCGGGTCAAGATGTCGGGGATCGACGCGGGCGTGCATGATCTGCGCATCGACCAGATCGACGGGACGGGCAAGGTGACCTCACGGCTGGAACTGCCGTTCCAGCGCGAGGCGCCCGCCAAGGTCGCTGCCGCGACCGATGTGCCCGAGGCTCCGGCGGGCGCAGATGCCTCGGCGGAGCCGCCCGCGCCGGAGGCCCCGGCCGAGGCGCCCGCCCCTGCGACGGCATCGGTTGCCACCGAGGCGCCAGCCGAACCGGCGCCCGCCGCGCCGCCACCGGTGACCGAGGTGCGCGTCACCGTCCAGCCCGGCTTCACGCTCTGGCAGATAGCGCGCGAGAACTACGGCGACGGCGTGCTTTATGTCCGGGTGTATGAGGCCAACAAGGACCAGATCCGCGATCCCGACCTGATCTATCCCGGTCAGGTCTTCACGGTTCCGGCCGACGGCGGCTGACTGTTTCGTCCCGCCAGAGGCGGGCCGACCCGCCGGGAGGGCTCTGCCCTCCCGGACCCACCCGAGGTATTTCAGCCAAGATGAAGGGGAAAACGGAACCTGCGTTGGCGCGGTTGCGTGATCAGTTCTGGTGCCGGGAATGCCTTTCCGGATGGCGACAGCAGGCCGCGACTTCGGGATGGGCAGCGCAGCAGTCGTTCAGCACATAGCCGATCAGGCGGCCGAGGCCTGCGGTATCGGCAGCGTAGAAGACATTGCGGCTTTCGCGGCGGGCGGCGATCAGGCCTGCCTGTTCGAGAAGACCGAGATGGAAGGCCAGGCGCGAGGGTGTCGCGCCGAGGCGGCGGGCGAGATCGCCCTGCGTGAGGCCCGCGCGGCCCGCGCCGACGAGAATCCGCACGAGCGAAAGCCGCGTCTCGTGACCGAGGGCCTGTATGGCCGCAAGGGCTCGACTTTCCTCCATCGCTCAACTACTCATGAATCGTTGAATTGATCCTTGATAGCAACCGGGCGCCGGGTAATCAACCGGCGCAGGCAGCGGAGAGAAGAATGACGGATACCCGCAGAGCGGAGCGGCGAAGCGCGGCACGGACCTTGCGGCGCGTCGCACCTTACCTCTGGCCCGATGGCGAGGCCTGGGTGAAGCGGCGCATCGTTCTGTCGCTTCTGTCGCTGGTTCTGGCAAAGGTCGTGTCCGTTTCCACGCCGTTCTTCTACAAAGCGGCGGTCGATGCCCTGAATGGGGCGTCAAAGGGCGACCCGTCCTGGCTTCTGGCCTTCGGCGCGGTCGGGCTGACCATCGCCTATGGCCTCGCCCGGCTCGGCTCGGTCGGGTTCAACGAACTCAGGGATGCGATCTTCGTGCGGGTCGGGCAGCGGGCGCTGCGGAAGCTCGCGCTCGAGACCTTCACCCACATCCACCGCCTGTCGATGCGCTATCACATCACCCGCAAGACCGGCGGCCTCTCGCGCATCATCGAGCGGGGGGTGAAGGGCGTCGAATTCCTTCTGCGCTTCATGCTTCTGTCGATCGGGCCCTTGATCCTCGAACTCAGCATGGTCACCGTGATCTTCGCGCTTCTCTTCGACTGGCGCTATGCGGCGGTCGTGGTGATCACGATCGCGCTCTATGTGACCTATACGTTCAAGATCACCGAATGGCGGGTGAAGATCCGCCGCCAGATGAACGAACAGGACACGGATGCGAACCAGAAGGCGATCGACAGCCTTCTGAACTTCGAGACGGTGAAATATTTCGGCGCAGAGGCCTGGGAAGCGGCGCGCTATGATCGGGCGATGGAGGGCTATGAGAAGGCGGCGGTCAAGACAGGCCTCTCGCTCTCGGCCTTGAATTTCGGCCAGTCGCTGATCATCACCACCGGCCTTGTCATCGTGATGGTGATGGCGGCGATGGGCGTCCGGGCGGGCGCGCTGACGGTCGGCGATTTCGTGATGGTCAACGCCTATATGATCCAGATCACCATGCCCCTGAACTTCCTCGGGACGGTCTACCGCGAGATAAGGCAGGCGCTGACCGACATGGGCGAGATGTTCGATCTTCTCGACCAGCCGGCCGAGATCGTCGACCGGCCCGGCGCGCCCGCCTTGCAGGTCAGGGGCGGCGAGGTCGTGCTGGACAATGTGTGCTTCGGCTACGAGGCGGCGCGGCCGATCCTGAAGGGCGTCAGCCTAAAGATCGGCGCGGGCGAGACGGTGGCGATTGTCGGGCCCTCGGGCTCGGGCAAATCGACGATCGGGCGGCTGCTCTTCCGCTTCTATGACGTGACCGGCGGGGCGCTTCGCATTGACGGGCAGGATGTGCGCGAGGTCACGCAGGACAGCCTGCATCATCAGATCGGCGTCGTGCCGCAGGATACGGTGCTTTTCAACGACACGATCCTTTACAACATCGCTTACGGCCGCCCCGGGGCAGACCGGCAAGAGCTGATCGCGGCGGCGCAGGCGGCGAAGATCCATGATTTCATCATGTCGCTTCCCGATGGCTATGAGACGAAGGTCGGCGAGCGCGGGCTGAAACTGTCGGGGGGCGAGAAGCAGCGGGTGGGCATCGCCCGCACGATCCTCAAGAATCCGCCGATCCTGCTGCTGGACGAGGCGACGAGCGCGCTCGACACCCAGACCGAGCGCGATATCCAGGACAGTCTGGCGGCGATGGGGCAGGGGCGGACGGTGATCACCATCGCCCACAGGCTCTCCACCATCGCAGACGCCGACCGGATCGTGGTTCTGGACAAGGGCGAGGTGGCCGAAATGGGGCGGCATGAGGAGCTGCTGGCGCGGGGCGGCCGCTATGCGGCGATGTGGGCGCGGCAATCGGCCGAGGGCGAAGCAGAGGAAGCCGAGGTCCGGGCGGGCTAGCCCGGGCGCGAGCGCGCCTCCTCGGGCACTTCGTTTCTCGTCGCCGCGCGCCCCGGCGGACGAGGAGTGCACGAAGTGCTCGACGAGCCGCCTGTGCTGGCCCCGCCCGCTCTTGGCAATCTCGCGCGCTTGCGTGTAAGACGGGGCGAGGCATGTACGAGGGCGGACCGTGAGCGAGACCGACAGTTTCATCGACGAGGTGACCGAGGAAGTCCGCCGCGACCGGTTGTTCGCCCTTTTCCGCACATATGGCTGGATCGGCATCCTGGCGATCCTGATCCTTGTCGGCGGCGCTTCCTGGCGCGAATGGCAGAAGGCGCGGGCGGAAGCCGCCTCGCAATCGTTCGGCGATGCGCTGGTGGCGGCGCTCGGCCAGAACGAAGCCGCCGGGCGGGCGGATGCGCTTGCTTCCGTCGATGCGGGCGACGGCGCGACGCGCGCCGCTCTCAAGGCCTTTCTCGTCGCGTCCGAGGCCGAAGCGGCGGGCGACAGGGCGCGCGCGTTGGACGTGCTGCGCCCGATTGCCGAGGATGCGGCGGTTCCCGACACTTACCGCCAGCTCGCGAAGCTGAAATCGGTCCTCCTTGCCGGTTCCGCCATGGACGCGGCGCAGCGTGATGCGACGCTGGCCGAGCTGGCCCAGCCCGGCGCGCCGTTCCGGACGCTGGCGGTGGAACAACAGGCGATGGTATTGCTGGAGGCGGGCAGGCAGGACGAGGCGGTGACGCTTCTGAAATCGGTGGCCGAGGATGCGGAGGCGACCAGTGCGCAGATCGGCCGGGTCGGGCAGATATTGACGGCGCTCGGCGCCGGGGACCAACAGGGATAGTCCGGGCCGGGGCGGCCTTCGGCGCGCCCCGCAGCATCGGACGGACGGGCAGGAGAGGGCGGATGGCCGCGACATTGAAAACCACGACCGCGGTTCTGGCGCTTGGGGCGCTTCTCGCGGGCTGCGCCGAGAAGGAACTGGTGCTTGAAGGCCACCGCCAGGTGCCGCGCGAGGCGGTGATCGGCGGCGAGGCGACGGTGGCCGAGGATGCAGCGCCCCTTGGCGCGGGTGCGGCCCCGGTCGCGATCGCGCTGCCCGGGCAAAGCGGCGGCGACTGGACGCAGGTCGGCGGCAATGCGAGCCATGCGGGCGGCAATGCCGCCTATTCCGGCGCGCTGACCCCTGCATGGTCGGCCAAGGTCGGGTCGGGCGAGAGCCGCAAGAACCGGATCACGGCGGCGCCCGTCGTGGCGGGCGGACGCATCTTCACTCTCGACTCAGAGGAACATGTGACGGCGACCGGTACCAACGGGGGCGTCGTCTGGCAGGTCGACCTTACGCCAGCGGGCGAACGGGCGGGCGACGCGGCAGGCGGTGGTCTGGCGTTCGCTGACGGGCGGCTGTTCGTGACGACAGGTTTCGGCGAGCTTCTGGCGCTTGATCCCGCGACCGGGGCTGTCGCCTGGCGCCAGCGCTTCGAATCGCCGGTGGCGGGTGCCCCGGCGGCGGCGGGTGGCAAGGTCTTCGCCGTTGCGCGTGACGGGTCGGCCTGGGCGGTCGATGCGGCAAACGGCAAGGTCGCCTGGCAGATACCGGGGTCTTCCGCCCGTGCGGGCATCGTCGACGGGTCTGCGCCGGCAGTGTCGGGCGATACCGTGGTCTTCCCCTTCGCGACCGGCCAGCTTCTGGCCATCGACATCGCCGAAGGCACGCCGAAATGGCAGGGCTATGTGGCGGGCAAGCGGGTGGGGCGGGCCTATGCCTCCTATTCCGACCTGACCGGCGATCCGGTGATCGCGGGCGGAACGCTGGTCGCGGGCAGCGCCGCCGGGCGGCTCGGCGCCATCGAGATGGAAACCGGCAAGGTGCTCTGGTCGGCGCCGGACGGCGCGACGGGGGCAGCGGTCGTCGCAGGCGGGTCGGTCTTCTTCGTCAATGACGAAGATCAGCTGGTCAGGCTCGAGGCCGCGAGCGGTGCCGAAGTCTGGCGCGTGGACCTGCCCTATTTCACCAAGGACAAGGACAAGCGCCGCCGGGCGATTTACGCCCATCACGGGCCGGTTCTGGCGGGCGGGCGGTTGATCACCGCCTCGACCGACGGGTTGATCCGCGCCTTCGATCCTGCCTCGGGCAAGCTCGTCGGCACGGCTGAGATTTCGGGCGGCGCCGCATCCGGCCCGGTCGTCGCGGGTGGGACGCTGTATGTCCTGTCGAAATCCGGCACGCTTCACGCTTTCCGCTGAGAAGAAAGCCGTGTATGGGGGCGCCTTCCGAAGAAAGAACGCGCCATGAGTTTCACGCTTGCCATCGTCGGCCGGCCCAATGTCGGCAAATCCACCCTGTTCAACCGGCTGGTTGGTAAGAAGCTCGCGCTGGTCGATGACACGCCGGGCGTGACGCGCGACCTGCGCGAGGGCGAGGCGCGGCTGGGCGATCTGCGCTTTACCGTGATCGACAGCGCGGGGCTTGAGGATGTGACCGACGACAGCCTGCAGGGCCGGATGCGGCGTCTGACCGAGCGCGCGGTCGAGATGGCGGACATCTGCCTTTTCCTCGTCGACTCCCGTGCAGGCATCACCGCGACCGACCGGGTCTTTGCCGATATCCTGCGCAAGAAGAATGCCCATGTCATCCTCGCCGCCAACAAGGCCGAGGGCCGCGCGGCGGATGCGGGCGTGATCGAGGCCTGGGAGCTGGGGCTTGGCGAACCTGTCCGCCTCTCTGCCGAGCATGGCGAGGGGATGGACGAGCTTTACCATATCCTGCGACCCCATGCCGACGCCTTCGCCGAACGCGCCGCAGCGGATGCGCCGGAGGTGGATGTCGATATTGCCGAGGACGAAGGCGAGGACGCGCCCGTCCGGATGCCGACCGAGGCGAAACCGCTGCAGATCGCGGTGATCGGTCGGCCGAACGCCGGGAAATCGACGCTGATCAACAAGATCATCGGCGAGGACCGGCTTCTGACCGGGCCCGAGGCCGGGATCACCCGCGATGCGATCTCGGTCAAGTCGAGCTTCATGGGCACGCCGGTCAGGATCTTCGATACGGCAGGTATGCGGAAGAAGGCGCGGGTGACGGAGAAGCTGGAAAAGCTTTCGGTCTCTGACGGGCTGCGCGCCGTGCGCTTCGCCGAGGTTGTCGTGGTGCTTCTCGACGTCGGCATCCCGTTCGAGCAGCAGGACCTGCGCATCGCCGACTTCGCCGAGACGGAGGGTCGCGCCGTGGTGGTCGCTGCCAACAAGTGGGACCTCGAGGACGACAAGACCGAGAAGCTGAAGGAACTGCGCGAGGCGTTCGAACGGCTTCTGCCGCAGCTTCGGGGCGCCCCGCTCGTCACCGTCTCGGCCAAGACCGGCAAGGGGCTCGACCGGCTGCATGCGGCGATCCTGAAGGCCTATGACGTCTGGAACCGCCGCATCTCGACCGCGAAGCTGAACCAGTGGCTGGGCGCCATGACCGAGGCGCACCCGCCGCCCGCGCCGGGCGGCAAGCGGATCAAGCTGCGCTACATGACGCAGGTGAAGACACGGCCCCCGGCCTTCGTGGTGATGACCAACCATGCCGAGGACCTGCCGGAAAGCTATTCACGTTATCTGGTGAATGGCTTGCGCACCGATTTCGACATGCCGGGCACGCCGATCCGGCTGACCTTCCGCGATCAGGGCGACAAGAATCCCTACAAGAACAAGAAGTTCCACACGCCCTCGCGGCTGCGGAAACACAAGGAAGGCACGAACCGCCCCGATTACCGCAAGGGTTAGGGCCAGGCCTCGGCCAGGATCCAGTCGCGGCGCTCGATGAACTCGTTCTTCTGCAGAAGCTCCTCGATCCGCGCTGCATGGGCATTGCAGCAGGCCTCATGCAGGGCCATCAGGCCCGCGTCGCTTTCGTAGCGGTCGCGGTGATAGGTCTTGGCGCGGCTGAGGCGTGCGCCATAATCGCCTGACGCTTCCTCGTTCTTGTTGCGGACACGCCAGTAGGTGCGCGAAACCTGCTTCTTTGCCACCACCACGTCGCCCCGGTACATCTTGGCAAGATAGCTGTTCAGCGAACGCAGCGCAAAATGCTCCAGCCGCACCAGATCATAGGTACCGCGGCAATCAAGGCCGTTCTCGCTTCGGTCCGCGGGCAGCGTCTTCTGGTCGCGCCCCGATCCGTCAAGCCAGCGCAGCGGCCCTCGATCGGTGAACATGTCGGGGCGGTGATTGCGCAGCCGTTCGACCTTGTCCGACAATCGCACGATGCTCTTGACCCCGCGGCGCGACTTCATCTTGCCCGGGCGCATTGTCTGATGCATCGGGAAGAGATCGAGAAGCCAGCCGCGCTCATAGCCTTTCTGGCCGTTGGCGCCGTGATTGACTTCGGAGACCGATAGCGCGTCGAACGCACCGACCGCAGCGAAGAGATCGGCCAGCCATCCTTCGCCGACGCGGATGTTCAGAAACTCGTCGACATCCATCGAGATGAAGAAATCCGCCTCGCGCATTTGCTTCAGATGATGGGCATAGTTCAGCGCGGTCGGCTGGAAGGCGGTTTCGCCGGTGGACACGGCCGGGTTGGGCAGATGGAGCAGTTCGCCCATGTCATGCAGCCGGTCCAGCAGCCGGTCGGTGCCGTCAGTGCAATCGTTGGTGAAGACGACGAAATCGGTCACGCCGATGGACTTATGCCAGGCGAGCCACTCGAGGATGAAGGGGCCTTCGTCCTTCATGCAGGTGGCGATCAGGGTGCGGGGCGCCGCGATCGGCCATGTCCGGAAGCTCCGGTCGGGAAGCATTGACTGCATCAGTTGTCTTTCATCACGCGCACGCCTGCCGATCGCATCGCCCGAACGGACGCGCAGTGTGTCTGCGCGCGGCGTCCGGCGCGCTCGCCGTGATCGCAGCTCCGATCATGTTGCAACCCGTCACCACCATTTTCCCCAAGAAGACCGAGCCGACGGAACTGTCCGACGGAAGATGCTCCCGGTCAAGCGGCAGTCGCGCGCAGGCTCAGACAAGCTGTCCATCGGGTGTAAGCCGTGTCTTGCCGCCCAGCCAGGGTGACAGCGCCTGCGGCAGCACCACGCCGCCATCCTCGGTCTGGCCGTTTTCCAGAACCGCGATCAGGCAGCGCCCGACGGCAAGGCCCGAGCCGTTCAGGGTATGGACGAACTCCGGCTTGCCGCCGCCCTGCGGCCGGAAGCGCGCATTCATCCGCCGCGCCTGGAAATCGCCGCAGACCGAAACGGAGGAAATCTCGCGGTAGCAGTTCTGGCCAGGCAGCCAAACCTCCAGATCATGGGTCTTCTGCGCGCCAAACCCCATGTCGCCGGCGCAAAGGACGATGGTGCGGTAGGGCAGGCCCAGCCGTTCGAGCACCGCTTCGGCGCATTTCGTCATCCGCTCATGTTCGGCGAGCGAGGTGTCGGGCGTGGTGATCGACACCATCTCGACCTTCTCGAACTGGTGCTGGCGCAGCATGCCGGCCGTATCCTTGCCCGCGCTGCCTGCCTCCGACCGGAAGCACTGGGTGTGCGAGGTCATCCGGATCGGCAGCACCGCCTCGTCAAGGATATCGCCCGCCACCGTGTTGGTCAGCGTGACTTCCGACGTCGGGATCAGCCACCAGCCGTTGGTCGTCTGATAGCTGTCCTCGGCGAATTTCGGCAGCTGGTTGGTGCCATACATCGCCTCTTCCTTGACGAGGACCGGGGTCATCGTCTCGGTCAGGCCATGTTCGGTCGTGTGCAGGTCGAGCATGAACTGCGCGAGCGCCCGGTGGAGACGCGCGACCGCGCCCTTCAGGACGACGAAGCGGCTGCCGGAAAGCTTGGCGGCTGTCTCGAAATCCATCCCGGCCTTCACGCCCGCAATGTCGAAATGTTCGCGCGGCTGAAAGGCGAAGCTGCCGGGCGTACCCCAGCGGCGGATTTCCCTGTTGTCCTGCTCGTCCTTGCCGTCGGGGACCTCGTCCAGCGGCAGGTTGGGAATGGTCAGCAGAAGCTGGCGAAGTTCCTCGTCCTTGGCGCCCGCCTCTTCGCCCAGTCGCGCGATCTCGGCCTTCTTGTCGGCGACAAGCGCGCGCAGCCGCTCGAACTCTGCGTCATCGCCCCGCGCCTTGGCCGCGCCCACATCCTTGGACGCCGCGTTCTGCGCCGCCTGTGCGGTTTCGGCTGCGAGGATTTGCGCCCGCCGCGCCTCGTCGATCGCGAGGATCGCTTGCGACATCGCCTGCGACCCCGGGCGCCGCGTCAGGCGGCGGTCGAACTCGGCGGGATTGTCGCGGATGGCGCGGATGTCGTGCATGGGATCACCTGTCGATTGCGGCCCGATATATGCCCGATGGCGGCCCGGTTGAAAACCGCCAAAAAGACGCCCAGTCCGGGCGGTCGCGGACATGATGACCTTCGAACCTTCGTTGAGGCAAGGCCCTTCCGCGATCGGGTGGCTTCGCGTCAGGCTGTCACGGCGAAAACGGATAACCATCTGATTGGAAACGAATTAATTAACAATGTCCGGTTGTTTTTGTTCGTGAGATCTCTATCTTCACGCTTCCAGAGTGAGGAGAAGAACATGGCATCAAACGGCAAACCCGGCGGCGGGTTGACAGGCAACTTCAAGAACAACCTGTTGACGGGTGGCAGCAGCGCCGATCTGATCTCGGGCCTTGGCGGCAACGACACGCTGTCCGGCCTTGCGGGCAACGACACGCTTTATGGCGGTGACGGCAACGACCAGCTCTTCGGCGGTTCGGGCGATGACCGGCTGTTCGGCGATGCAGGCGACGACCGGCTGGACGCGGGCACCGGCAATGACACGGTCGATGGCGGAGCGGGCACCGACACGGCAATTCTGGCCGGGTCGCAAGGCGACTGGTCGGTCGAGCAGATCGACGCGACAACCGTCCGCCTGACCGGCGTCAATGGAACGACGGTCCTGACCAACGTCGAATATTTCACTTTCGCCGATGGCACGCTCGATTTTGCGCAACTGACTTATGTTCCGGTCCCGAACCTGGCAGCGGGTTCGATTAGCCTGTCCGACAGTTCACTTGCCCCGGGCGAGAGCGGTGTCGTCAACATCTCGGTCCTGTCGGACGGCGAAACGTCGGCCAGCGCCGGGCTTGTGCTCGAAATCATGCGGGCGGGCGACGGTGCGCTGGTCGCGACGGTTCCGCTGGCCGATATCGAGGGCCTTGCCGCCGGTGCAAGCCTCACCCGCAGCTTCGACCTCGCGGGCCTTAGCCTTGCGCCGGGCGATTATCTTGTCCGGGGCGTCGTCGACCCCGCCCAGACCCTCGCCGAGACCAGCGAAACCGACAATGCGACCGTCTGGGCGGCCTTTTCGGTCGAGGCGCCGGTCTTCGACCTCGCCATCAGCTCTCTCTCGGTCGATGCCTATGGCTCGGATTTCGACCGCAACGGCGGCGCCACCGTCGCGGTCGATGTAACGATCGCGAACGAAGGCAATGTGGGCAGCGGCGCGGCGAGCGTGAGCTTCTATCTTCGTCAGGGCGATCCGTCGGCGCCGTCGGCGATGATCCTGGTCGAGAGTATCGACCTGACGCTCGGCTCAGGCCAGACCGCGAACCTGCGTCATTATCTTGCCATACCGGCAACGGTCGCCGTCGGCGACTGGCAGGTGGTTGCTGTCGTCGGTCCTGCGACCGGAACCACGCCCGCCTATCCCGACCTCGACATGGCCGACAACAGCGCCGCAGTGACGGTCAGCCTCGTCGGCGGCGATATTTCGGGGACCGGCGCCGACGATCTGCTGTTCGGCACCGGCGCCGACGATCTGATCTTCGCGCTCGCTGGCAACGATACGATCGTCGCGAGCGCGGGCGATGACCGGGTCGACGGCGGGGCGGGTTCCGACCTGATCGACTATGCCGCCGCGACGGGCGGTCTGCTCCTCTACGAGCAGAACGGCGAGGTGCAGGTCCAGATCATGGAGGCCGGATATGGCGCCCGCGATACCGCTGTGGTCGCCGACACCCAGACCCTGCAAGGGGTCGAGGCGCTGCGCGGCAGCGCCTTCGGCGACTATATCGTTGCCGCCCGCACCGATCTGACGCTGGTCGAGGCGGGCGAGGGTGCGGATACGATCAGCGGCTCGGACGCCAATGACACCGTCTACGCAGGTACCGGCGACGATGTCGTCACCGGTATGCTCGGCGATGACCTCATCTTCCTCGGCGAGGGGGCCGACGTCTATTTCGCCAGCCGCCATGGCGCCAGCTGGGGCGCCGACGGCGGCCAGGACCGGATCGAGGATTTCGACCCGCTCGCCGACCGGCTGATCATCGGCTACAACCCCTACACCGAGACCTACGACCCGCTCGCCGATCTGAGCCAGTCGAGCGAAGGGGCGGTGCTGACCTACGCCAGCGGCGCGTCGATATTGCTCGCGGGCGTCGATCTCTCGCTCCTGCATGCCGGAAATGTCATGGCCTATCCCGAGGATATCCCGGTAGGCTGACGGGCGGATCGCCACAATGCACCTTCCCCGCCCCCGGCTCGGGAAGCCCGGTCCAGGGGCGGACCTTTCCTCAACGGCGCCTCTGGCCACTCATATTGCGATGATGAGGCGCTTGCCTCTTGCCCCGCCCGAACCGGCCCGCTAAACGGGTCAGCGGAGTGGTGGCCGAGTGGTCGAAGGCACACCCCTGCTAAGGGTGCAGGCGGGAAACCGTCTCGAGGGTTCGAATCCCTTCCACTCCGCCACAATAGTGAATTGATACTGAATGATTTTCCGGCACACCCACTGTGCCGGTACGTCGGGCCAGGGCCGATGGTGTTGGATTGCAGATGACCCGTTGGGCGGGTTCGCGACAGGAGGTCGGTCAACCGGCGCTTCGGGTTGCCGATCCGGCCGGTCGGTTCCGGTCCATGTCTGACGCAATCTCCCGCAGCAGCCTCTGCGCTATGGCGTGGGCTTCGGTGAAGCGTTGCGCCTTCAGCCAGATCATGCCGATGCGGATTGTCACATCGGGAATCTCAAGCGGCAGGATCGACGCCACTCCCAGATCGGCGAAATGCCGTGCAAGCGACTGAGCAATGAAGGCCACGGAATCGGTGAACTGCAATGTTCCCACACTTGCCATGGTCGACACGGTTTCGACGCGACGCGCAGATGGCGTCAGGCGATGCGCGGCCAGTATGGAATCGATGGGAAGGCGGGTGTTGGCGCTGCCCGGCGGCAGGACCATCGGGAACTGTGCGAGGTCTTCCCAGGTCGGACTGGCCTCTCGGGTCAGCGGATGGCCCTGACGTGTGGCCGCAACCATCGGATCCTCGATCAAAAGCTCACTGTCGAATTCGGCGGCAAGCGGTCCGTAAGGCAGAAGGCCGATTGCCAGATCGATGTCGCCTGCCCGCAAGGCGGGAAGAAGCGTGGCCATCGTGCCCTCGGTTATCTTGATCGTTGCCGAGGATGCGATTTCCTCGATCCGGCTGACGAGCCTTGGCACCAGAAGCACCGCCGCCACTGGCAGAATGCCAAGCGAAAGCCGGCCGACGCGGTTTTGATTGATGTCGAGCAATTCGCTTTGCGCGTCGTAAAGCTGGGACAGGACCTTGCGCGCATTGCGGATCAGCGCTGCTCCGGTCATGGTCGGTTCAATTCCGGTGTTCCGCCGATGAAAGAGCAATACGCCCAGCCCGGTCTCAAGACTGGCGAGGGTTTTCGACACTGCCGGCTGCGAGATGTTGAGGTAGGCCGACACCCGCCGCACGCTGCGATGATCGTCCAGCGCCACCAGAAGCCTCAGGTGCCGGATGTTCAGGCCGTGCCGGAAGAATTTCTCGATGTCTTCCATGGTCTCCTGCCGCGGAACGAACGGGTATGGATATAACCATAAAGTTATGTTTTGCCGCAAATCTTGTCAATTGACTTATAACTCTTCGCCGCCAAGGCTAGCGTCATGCCCACGAAACCGTTGCATGGGAAGGGCGAGGGGAGGAAGACATGGCAAACGACGCGCTGACCGACGCAAACCTTTATGACGATCCGTTTCCCGTCTATGCGCGGCTGCGCAGGGATGATCCGGTCGCCTATTTCGAGGACACCAAGGAATATCTGGTAACCCGGTTCGACGACTGCCGGACCGTCGGTTCGAAAGACAAGATATTCGGGCCCTCCGCGTCGCCCAATCGTCCGGAAGCGCGCGTCATGGGCCTGCCCAATGTTCTGAGCATGTCGGGGGAGGAACACACCTGCCTGCGCGAGGGGATCGACGCGAACCTGACGCCGGAACGGGTGCGGTCCTATGTGGACAAGCTGACACGCCCGGTCGTCCAGCGCTTTATCGACACGATCAGGGAACGCGGCGAAGCCAATCTTACGGCAGAGCTGTTCGAGCCGATCTCGGTTCGCTGTATCGGCGATGTGATCGGCCTGACCGAAACGACCAACGAAAACCTGGTCGAATGGTTTCACGCCATGGCGCTTGGCCTGCACAACGCCTCGAACGATCAGGCCGTGTGGGACCGGATGGACGCGGCGCTGGAAGACATCAACACGCAATTGGCGAAGCTTTACGACGCGGCGCTGGAAAAGCCGAACAATACGCTGATGAGCCATGTCATGTTCGGCGGAATGCCGGAGGGTAAGGTCCGTACCCTGCAAGAGATCGCGCCGACGATGCGCGTCATCATTCTGGGCGGCCTGCAAGAGCCGGGGCATGCAGCGGCAAATGCCTGCGCGGGTCTGCTGTCCAGCCCCGACCAGGCAAAGGCCATGGCGGACAATCCGTCCGAACATGCGCTGACCGCCTTCGATGAAGGCCTGCGCTGGATTGCCCCCATCGGCGTCACGCCGCGCGTCTCCCGAGAGGATTTCGAGCTTGCGGGCGTGAAGATCCCGGCCGGGTCGTCCGTCGCCATAGTCATGGGGTCGGCGAACCGGGACGAAAGCCGGTTCGAGAACGCCGATCGGTTCGACATGTTCCGCAAGAAGAAGCAGCATGTCAGCTTCGGCTTCCGCCCGCATTTCTGTTCGGGCCACTTCCTGTCGCGGGCGATGGGCGAAATCGCGCTGGAAGAAACCTTCAGGCAGCTGCCGAATCTCCGCCTCGACCCCGACAAGGAAGTTCAGGGCAAGGGCTGGCGCTTCCGCGGGGTCAGCGTTCTGCCGGCAAAATGGGATGCGTGATGCCTTCGATTGTCTGTCGTTCCGGCCGTTGCACGACGGCGCCGCAGCGGGTCTTTTGCGATGCCTAGTCATTACGATTGCATCATCGTCGGTGCGGGCCATGGCGGCGCGCAATCCGCGGTCGCATTGCGCGATGCCGGCTATTCGGGGTCGATTGCGCTGATCGGCGCGGAACCGGAGGTTCCGTACGACCGGCCGTCCCTGTCGAAGGAATACCTGGCCGGGAAGAAAAGCTTTGAACGGATGCAGCTTCGGCCGACCGACTTCTGGGAAAGCCGCAGTATCGACCTTCTGCCGGACCGGCGGGTGACAGCCGTCGATGCGGTGAGAAAGACCGTCGCGACCGCTGACAGCTCCATCTATTCCTACGACCGACTGATCTGGGCGACGGGCGGCGAGCCGCGCCGGCTGACCTGCGTCGGCAGCGACCTGTCGGGCATCTTCTATATCCGCAACAAGGCCGACTGCGACGCGCTGATGGCGGCGTTGCCATATGCCCGCAAGACGGTCGTCGTGGGAGGGGGCTATATCGGCCTGGAAGCGGCGGCGGTACTGCGCGAACTTGGCAAGGACGTGACGCTGGTCGAGGCCAAGGACCGCGTGCTGGCGCGCGTCGCGGGGGAATACATCTCTCGCTTCTATGAAGCGGAGCATCGCCGGCATGGCGTGCACATCAAGCTGGGCACGGGGCTTTCGCATTTCACCGGCAGGGCAGGCCGTCTGGAAGGCCTGGTGCTGGACACGGGCGAGATCCTGCCTGCCGATCTGGCAATTGTCGGGGTCGGCATCATTCCGGCCGTCCAGCCGCTGCTGGCCGCTGGCGCCGAGGGCGGGAACGGTGTCGATGTGGATGAGTTTTGCCGCACCAGCCTGCCCGACGTCTATTGCGTCGGCGACTGCGCCTGCATGCGCATCGGGCAGGGTCTGCGGATCGAGTCGCTGCAAAACGCCAATGATCAGGCGACCGTCGCCGCAAAGGCCATTGCCGGGAACGCGGTGCCTTACCGTGCAACGCCCTGGTTCTGGTCCAACCAGTACGATCTGCGGCTGCAAACCGTGGGGCTGAGTGCCGGGCATGATGAAACCGTGATCCGCGGCAATCCGGAAGAGCGACGCTTCAGCGTCGTCTATCTCAGGCGCGGTACGGTGATCGCCCTCGACTGCATCAATTCGCCGAAGGACTGCATGCAGGGCCGCAAGCTGGTGGAGGCCGGGCTTGGCGCCGCGCCTGCCGTCCTGGCGACGGTGGAGACATTGAAGGAACTGCTTTTGCACGATGCCTAGGCGCAAGATATCGGAAGGAGATCGACACGGAATGGCTACGATCAATGTCAAGACGCGTGACGGAACGCGCAATCAGTTCGAAGGAACGATAGGCCTTTCACTGATGGAGAACATCCGCAACAGCGGACATGAGGAATTGCTGGCGATGTGCGGCGGTTGCCTGTCCTGTGCAACCTGCCACATCTATGTCGAGAGCATTCCGGCCGGAGCGAGCCTGCCGGACCTGTCGAGAGACGAGCGGAATTTTCTCGACGGGCTGGATTTTCGCAAGCCCGAGTCGCGGCTTGCCTGCCAGATCCCCTTTTCGGCCGCTCTGAACGGCATCGAAGTGATGATCGCGCCAGAGGAATAGGCCCCTTCCCGGCATTTGCGAAACCTTTCAGCTTCACGACCGGTACCCGATCCGGGTTGCGCCCCGCAGGAGTTCCGCCTGCGGGGCGCTTGGTGCGGGGGCCTTACTGGCGGACGGCCTCAACGTCGATCTTGACGGCGATACCGGGACCGAGGCCGAATTCGGTCATCTTGGTGATGCCGAAGTCCGTCCCGTTGATGTCGACCGCCGTCGAGAACCCCGAGACGACAACATTGGGGTCCCAGGGCAGCGGCTGTTCGGCATTCCAGGTCACGTCCAGCACCACTTCTTTCGTCATGCCGACGAGGGTGAGATCGCCGGTGACCCGGCCGGTCCGTTCGCCGGTCTTTTCGACTGAGCTCGATTTGAAGGTGATCGTCGGGAATTCCTCGACATTGAGGAAGTCGGGGCTGCGCAGGTGTTCGTCCCGGTCCGCCAGATTTGTGTCGACGCTGGCGGCGTCGATTTCGAAGCTGACGGAACTGTTGGTGACGTCATCCTGATCGAAGACGATCTCGCCGCTGACAGTGCGGAAAATCCCGTGGGCCGAGGACCAGCCTGCATGATTGGTCGAGAAGGTCACCCAGGCATGTCGGGGATCGACCTTGTAGCTGTCTGCGGCGATCGCGGGCAGGGTGAATGCCGCAAGGGCGGCTGCGATTGCGAGTGTTGATAGAGGTTTCATGGTCTTCCTTTCGATTTCCGTTGTGAGGGCGTGGTGCCGGGTGTCAGTCGAGACGCGTCCAGGTTCCAGTGAGGTTCAGGAAGGTCCGGTCCGGAAGCGTGATGGAGGAATAGAGCGTGTCATTCTCGAAATCCTCGACATGGGTGACGGTCAGGCCGTCGGCCTCGCGCCAGGTCACCATGTAGACGCCGGGGCGGATATAGGTTGCCTGATAGGTTTCGGTCTTGGCGACGGCATCGAAATCCTCGGCGGCGAACGGCGCCCAGCGGAAGGTCGTGCCATCGGCGTCGAAGGCGACCCGGAAGACAGGATCGCCAAAGTCGGCCTTGTAGACATGGCCGACCGCGGGATAGGGGGCCTCCTCGGCCAAGGCCGGAAGGGCAAGCGCCATCAGGGTCGCGGCGGCCGCGAGGCTCGATCTGAGTGTCATGATGTGTCCTTTTGATCTGGTTTGCCGGGTTGGACCGCTTTCGGCAGCGGTCCGATATGGAGCGCGACCTCAGTCCAGGCGCGTCCACTTTCCGGTGAAGGTGAAGAACTGGGTGTCGGGAAGTGTCAGCGCGGAATGCACCGTGTCATTCTCGAAATCCTCGACATGCGTGACGGTGATGCCGTCAGCCTCCTGCCAGGTCACCAGGAAGACGCCCGGGCGGATATAGGTCGCCTTGTAGGCCACCGGTGGGGTATCCTCGAAATTCTCGGCGTCGAAGGGTGCGGTGCGCATCGTCTTGCCATCCGCATCGAAGGCGGTGCGGAAAACCATGTCGCCATAGTCGGACTTGTAGGTGTGGCCGATGGCGGGATAGGGGGTCTCGGCCAGGGTCGGCAGCGCGAAAGCCATCAGGGCCGCGGCGGTTGCGATCATTGATTGCAGTCTCATGTCAGTCCCTTTCGATGTTGATGGTCAGGTTTGGTGTCGTTTCGGGTCAGGCAGTGGAAAAGGCCGCGACGCAGGCGGCGGCCAGAACGACGGCCAGCGTTACCGCGCCCTGGGCCACGGGTGCCCACCAGGAGGCGGATTTGACGGACCGGGCCGCAAGCGGTGGCGTCAGGTAGGCGAGGCTGAGGATGACGAAGGCGGGCGTGCTGAGCCGGGAGGCAAACATGGCTATGGACCCGAGGACGACGGACAGGACCGCGACAAGGAACCAGCCGACCGCGCCTGTTCCGGCAACCGCAGTGTCCCGTCCGGTCAGCTGCCGGACATAGAGGACAAGCGCATAGGCGCCGACCAGCGCGGCCAGCGCCCCCAGGAACTGCGCAAGTCCGATATAGCCGCCGGTCACGGATATGTACGATCCCGCCAGAGCGGTGAGGATCGTGAAGCCTGGCCACAGGAGCGGCCTGTGGCGCGCCGATCCCGCTGCCTTTGCGGCAATGGCCATACCCGCCACCGGCAAGAGCACGAGCGCGAGTTCCGGTTGCAGCGGGTCGGCAAGAAGCTTCCGCTCGCCGATCCAGGCCAGTGCCGCCAGCCCGAACAGCGCCGCGAGGGCGGGATGCGGCGCGCGGCCCTGCCGCGCGGCGAGCGCGGTCAGCAGGCCGAGACCGGCGAAGATGTAGGGCAGCTTGTGCTTGGACGAGACCGGGGGCAGGGGGGGCAGACCCTCAAGCCCGCAGGTGACGATCAGGACCGCTGCTGCAGCGGCGAGGACCATCACCGCCGGACCTGGCCGGGCGGCGAAGACGACCGCGGCGAAGGCCAGCCCGGCGACCAGCGGGATGATGGCGGACGACATCAGGATGGCACCCATGGGACTGTCCCTTCGCGATTGGCCGGGCTCAGCCGGCGCTGCAGCCGATCCGGCCCATGCCCTCGATTTCGACCAGGATTTCCGGGGTGGCGAGGGCGGCGACCTGAACCAGCGAACAGGCAGGGAAGTCACCCTGGAAGACTTCCGCCCGGGCGCGCCAGACCTCCTTGTTGTCGGCAATGTCGGTCACGAAGATCGTCAGCTTGAGGATGTCGTTCATCGACGCCCCGGCCGCCTCGGTGTAGTGAACCATCTTCCGGAAGATGACGCGGGCCTGCTCATAGGCGTTTGCGCCCTCGATGGTGACGCCGTCATTGGCCCGCGACGTGAAGCCCGAGATGAAGAAAAGGTCGTCCGAGACGAGCATGTTCGACCAGGTCTTCTCGGGCGGTTCCGAAACGTTTTCGGTGTAGATCCGTTTGCGCATCGCGGTGGTCCTTTTCGGCCGTTGTCTTTCTCGATCCCACGCCGACTTCGTCGGCTTCCTTCTTGTGTGATTTTAAATAAAACGTCACATAACATTTTAGTTATTGCCCGAAACGCCCACCCTTGCCCTGCAACGGGGATCCGGCGGGGTCAGGGGTGTCAGTTACCCGGTCGCGTCACCACCGGCGGGCCGCTTTGCCAGCGCCAGCGATGGGTTTCGCATTGCCGGTAGACGCCGCCCGACACGAACGGGTCGGCGGCGGTGATTGCCCTGGCGTCAGCCAGTGTGGCGGCGCGGAAGACATACATGCCGCCCAGCTTGGTCTCGCCGTCGCTGTCCAGAAGCGGCCCGCCCCAAAGCACCTTGTCGCCCAGAACGGCCATATAGGCGCGGTGGGCAGGCAGAAGCTCTGTCCGGCGTTCTGCCATTCCGGCGGCATCCAGATTGAAGGCGATGAAGAGGGTCATGCGGGTGGGTCCGTCGATTGTGCCGCGTCGATCAGCGCCCAGAGCCGGGCCGGCGTCGCAGGCATGGGAATGTCGGAAATGCCAAGGGGCGCGAGCGCGTCGCGCAGCGCCAGTTTCAGCGCGCTGACCCCGCCGACGATGCCGACTTCGGCCCCGCCCTTTGCGCCCAGAGGGTTGGTGTCGGTCGGCGTGCCCTGGAACAGGGTTTCGATCCGCGGCACCTCTTGCGCCTTTGGCAGGCCGTAATCCATGAAGGACGAGGTCAGAAGCTGCCCTGCGGCATCATGGATCGCCTCTTCCTTGAACACCTCTCCCATCGCCTGCGCGAAGCCGCCGTGCACCTGACCGTCCAGAAGCAGGGGGTTGATCACCGTGCCGACATCGTCGACGCAAAGGAATCGGCGGATCTCGGTGAAGCCGGTCTGCGGGTCGATCTCGACCTCGGCCATGTGGCAGCCCGAGGGATAGTTCTGCGGTTTCGCGTCGAAATAGCCGACCCCCTCCAGCCCCAGCCCGATTTCCATCGGCGTATCCGCGCGGCTGTAGCTCATCCGCGCCAGATCCTTCAGGCTCAGCGTGTCGTTGGTCGTCTCGGCGCTGAAAAGCCCGGCATCGAAGCGAACCGCGCCCGGATCGACCTTCAGGTAAAGTGCCGCAAGCCGCGTGGCGCGGCCGATCAGCGCATCGGCCGCGCGCCTGAGCGCACTGCCGCCAATGGCGATGGACCGCGACCCCCAGGTGCCCCGCCCGAAATGCACGCGGTCGGTGTCGCCCTGAACAAGTGTCACGTCCTCGACCGCGACGCCCAGCCAATCCGCCACCATCTGCGCAAAGACCGTCTCGTGCCCCTGCCCGTGGGACGAGGTGCCCGCCGTGACGCGCACGTTGCCCGTCGCCTCGACTGCGATTTCCATACGTTCGGAAAAGACGCCGCAGACCTCGACATAGGTGGCAAGGCCCCGGCCCAGAAGCTTGCCGCGGCCTGCGGCCTCGGCGCGTCTTGCGTCGAACCCGGCCCAGTCAAAGAGCGTCTCGGCGCGGGCCAGCAACGCCGGATAATCGCCGCTGTCATAGGTGTCGAGAAGGGCGGTGCGGTAGGGCATGCGGCCGGCGGGAACCAGATGCCGACGGCGGAATTCCAGCGTGTCCTCGCCGATCCGGCGCGCCGCCTCGTCCATCGCGCTCTCGATCATGAGCGTCGCCTCGGGGCGGCCCGCCCCGCGATAGGAGGTGGTGGGCCGCAGGTTGCTGAGCACCCCGGTCACCCTGGAATGGGCGACCGGTATGTCATAGACGCCCTGCACCATGCGCATGCACAAAAGCGGCGAGACACCGCCCGAGGGTCCGACCGCGAAGCCCATGTTGTAGGCGATGTCGAACTCGGCGGCGGTGACCCGCCTGTCCGCGTCCAGCGCCAGCCGTGCGCGGCCCCGCATGTCGCGGCCATGAAAGTCGGCGATGAACGCCTCAGACCGCAGCGGACACCAGGAAAGTGGGCGGCGGATCTTCTCCGCCGCCCAGCAGAGCAGCACCTCTTCCGGTGAAAGATTGCCTTTCGAGCCGAAGCCGCCGCCGACGTCGGGAGCGATGACGTGGAAATCGGCCTCGGACCGTCCGAAAAGGGATGCCAGCGCCTGTTTCAGGCGATGGGGGCTCTGCGTACTGGTGATCAGGTGAAAGCGGCTGTCGGCGGGGCTGTAGCGGGCGCGGATCGCGCGCGGCTCCATCGCGCAGGCCAGAAGGCGCGGCACGGTCACGTCCGCTTCCGCCACATGCGCGGCTGCGGCAAAGGCCGCGTCGGTGGCGGCGCGGTCGCCCGCCTCGGCGGTGAAGGCGATATTGTCCAGCCCCGGCACCACCTGCGCGACCCCTTGCAGCGCGTCGTCGATGGTGACGACCGGGCGGTCTTCGGCGACCTCGTAGCTGACAAGCTCGGCCGCGTCGCGCGCGTCCTGAGCGGTCTCGGCGATCACAACGGCCAGTATGTCGCCCACGCAGCGGATACGCTCCCCCGCGATGGGCATGAAATCCCCGAGGTTGGGCCGATGGGTCACCAGCGCAGGCGGCAGCGAGGTGCAGACCAGCGGGCCAAGGCCATCGGCGCGATAATCGGCGCCGGTCAGCACCGCGATCACGCCGGGCGCATTCCGCGCCGCTTCCGTATCAAGCGCGGTGCACCGGCCGCTGGCATGGGCGGAGCGGACCATGGCAACCGTGCACTGCCCGACCTCAACGAAGTCGTCGGTAAAGCTGCCCTGACCGCGCAGGAAGCGCGCATCTTCCTTGCGCATGCGGGGCGCGCCGATTTCGGTCATCTTCGTCACACGCTGCTCCGGTTGGCATCGAGAAGGTTCAGGTGCTTCTTGAAAGTGGCCTCCGCGGCCTCGGGGTCGTGCGCTTCGATGGCCGCGAAGATCGCTTCGTGCTGCGTCTGCACGGCTTCGAGCTGCGACTGGTTGGAAATCGAAACATGCCAGAGATAGTGCGACCGCAGCTTCAGCCTTTCCACCACCTCGGCCGCGATCGGGTTGCCGGAAGCCCGGGCGATGGCGATGTGAAAGTCGTTGTCGCCCTGAATAAGCGCCCTGCGGTTGGCCTTTGCCACATTCTTGCGGGCGTCGGACACGATCTTTCCAAGTCGGGCGATGTCTTCGCGTCCGGCCTGTCGTGCCGCCTCCGCGGCAAGCGCCGGTTCGATCAGGCGGCGCATGAACAAGAGGTGCCCCGCCTCGTCCGCCGACCAGGGGCGGACGAAGAATCCCTTGCGGCGGACGACATCGACCAGCTTGTCGTGCTTTAGCTCCAGCAAGGCCGAACGTATCGGCGCCTTGCCGTAACCGGTGATGTCGCAGAGGTCGTTCTCGGTCAGAAGCACGCCGGACTTGATCTCGTCCGAGATGATCCGCCACTTGATCTCGTCATAGGCGAGGTCAGAGAGCGACCGGTTGGGCTCGTCTTTGGCCTTGCGGACGCTGTCGGGGCCTTTGGGCATCGGTTTCACCTTTTCAGTCGGCATCGTTCGGGTGCGGTGTCTCTGCCTGCGTGGCGTGCAGCCGTTCCACAGCCCGCGCGCCGACGACCCGCACCAGATTCCGCCGATATTGGCCGGGCGCGTGCAGATCGGAAAGGTACTCCTGCTGCGGGGGATCGATTTTCAGCGCCGCCGCGGCGTCGGCGCCCGCGTCGAGCGCGGCTTCCAGTGCGGTGTGGCGGAAATACCGGCTGGCGGCGCCGGTGACGGCGACACGATACCCCGCGTCGAAGCGGGCGATGAAGACGCCGGTCATCGCATAGCCCGAGGAGGGATTGCAGACTTTGACATAGGCCGCAGCGCGCGGAATGCGGAAGCCGATCCGGCAGAGCAGTTCGTCTTCCTCAAGACAGGTCGTGAAGGTGCCGAGGAAGAAGTCCTCGACCCCGACTGTGCGCGTGCTTGTCGTCAGGCGCGCGTCCAGCGCCAGCGCGGCGGCGGGATAGTCGGCCGAGGGATCGGCGTTGGACAGCGCCCCGCCCATCGTGCCGCGGTTGCGCACCTGCCGGTCGCCGATGCTGCCGGCCAGTTCGGACAGGGCCGGTATCGTCCGGCGCACCCTGTCGTCGCCGGCCACATCGGCATGGCGGGTCATGGCGCCGACCTCGATCCGGTCGTCTGCGACCTCGATGCCCTTCAGCGCGGCGATCCCGCTCAGGTCGACCAGCGTGCCGGGCGACGACAGCCGCGCCTTCATCGTCGGCAGAAGCGTCATGCCCCCCGCAAGCGGGCGCGCGTCAAAGCCGTCGCGCAAGGCGGCCACGGCCTCGTCCACCGAACGGGGGCGGAGATAAGTGAAGTCATACATCCGCACCGCCCCTGTCCGACGGTTGCAGCACCGCAAGCGCCGCGTCGACGATATGCTGATAGCCGGTGCAGCGGCACAGGTTGCCGTCAAGCGCCTCGCGGATCGCCTTTTCGTCGGCCGCAGGATGGCGGGCCAGGAAATCGGCCAGCAGCATCACGATGCCCGGCGTGCAGAAGCCGCATTGCAGACCGTGGCGGGCGCGCATCGCCTCCTGCACCGGATGCAGCGGGCCGTCGGGCCCGGACAGCCCCTCGATCGTCGTGATCTCGCGTCCGGCGGCCTGAACGGCAAGCATGGTGCAGGATTTCACCGCCTCGCCATCGACATGCACGGTGCAGCAGCCGCATTGGGTCGTGTCGCAGCCGACATGGGTCCCCGTCAGGCCGAAGTCGCGGCGCAACAGGTCCACAAGCAGGGTGTTGGACGCGACCCGCGCCTGTCGGTCGTGGCCGTTGATGCGGAATGTCAGGCTGTGCTGTCCCATGATCTACCCCAGCGCCATCACCGCGAACGCGCCGATCAGGATGCCGGAGGCAAGACCGACGACATACGGCAGCAGCCAGTCGGCTGACCGTGCCTGTGCGGGCGGGCGCGAAGGCGAGCGGGCAGGGCCCGGAGGTGTCGCGGTGGCTGGGGCCGATGGAGCCGCGCCACCGCTCTCCTGCCGCTCCAGCGCCTCGGCGAAGCGGCGGAAGAACTGATCCGCCATCTGGTTTGCGACCGTGTCGATCAGCCGGCTGCCCAGCTGCGCGATCTTGCCGCCCACCTTGGCCTCGGCCTCGTAATGCAGCCGCGTGCCTGTGTCGCTCTCATCCAGCCGGACGGTCGCCGCGCCCGAGGCATAGCCGGCGACGCCGCCCTTGCCCGCGCCGGTGATGCGGTAGCCGTTCGGCGCGTCGATATCGGTCAGGTCCACCGCACCCTCGAATCGCGCCTTGATCATGCCGATCTTGATGACCGAAACGACATCGAAATGGTCGGGCTGCGGCGCGTCGAAGCTTTCGCAGCCCGGGATGCAGTCGCGCAGGATGTCGGGGTTGTTCAGCCCCGCCCACACCGTGCGCCGGTCAAAGGGCAGGTCCACACTGCGGGAAAACTTCATGCCACGCCACCTTCGGCCACGACGGTATGGGTCTGAATGCCAAGGCGGGTGCCGCCCAGCCGCACGGTCTGGCCCGCGCGCAGGAATTTGGGTTCGGGGCGGATGCCGTTGCCGACGCCCGAGGGTGTGCCGGTGATGATCACGTCACCGGGATCGAGCGTCATGTAGGTGCTGATATAGGACACCAGCCGGGCGACGCAGAAGATCATGTCAGAGGTGTTCGCCGCCTGATGCCGTTCGCCGTCGACCTCAAGCCAGAGGTCGATATCGCCGGGGTCGCCCAGTTCGTCGGCGGTGACGAGCCAGGGACCGAGCGGGCCGAAACTGTCATGGCCCTTGCCCTTGGTCCATTGGCCGCCCCGGTTCAGCTGGTGGTCACGTTCGGAAAGATCGTTGAAAAGGGCGTAGCCCGCGACATGGCCAAGGGCCGCATCTTCCTCGACATAGCGGGCCGTGCGGCCGATCACGACGGCAAGTTCGACTTCCCAGTCCGTCTTTTCGGAGCCGCGTGGCAGGACGATCGGATCGTCGGGGCCAGAGATCGAGCTGGTCGCCTTCATGAACAGGAGCGGCTCCTGAGGGATGTCGCGGCCCCCTTCGCGCGCGTGTTCGGCATAGTTCAGGCCGACCGCCACGATCTTTCCGACCCGGCCGACGCAGGGGCCGAGCCTCTCGCCCTCGTCCACCAGGGGCAGGGTGGAAAGATCGACCCCCTTCAGGCGTTCGATCAGGCCGTCCGAAAGGGACGCGCCATCAACGTCAGCCACCAGGCCCGAGAGGTCGCGCAGCCTGCCCGCCCCGTCAAGGACGGTCGGCCGTTCCCGGCCCGCAGCACCATATCTTGCTAGTTTCATACTGGTCTCTTCGGTGTCAGGCTTATCTGGTGAGCGTGGTCTTGTAGGTTTCGTCCGAATGGAAGGACGGCTTTTCCGCATAATGCGGACCGTCATAGAATTCGATCAGCACCGACCGCTCGACCGCCATCGTCGGCCCGTGCGGGTGCCCCTTGGGATTGCAGTAGAAAGAGCCTGGCGTCAGCGCGATATTGCTGTCGGTATAGTGATATTCGCCTTCCATGCAGATCATCGCCTGGTTGGAGGCGTGCGAGTGTTTTTCGGGGACGCCCACGCCTTTCGGAAAGTCGAGAATCGCGATGGAGGCGCCGGTTTCCTCGTTCTTCCACAAGAAATACTGGCGCAGCCCGTTGGGGAAGACGATCCAGCCATCGGGGTCCGCCGCGCTGTCTTCAAGAACCTTCCGCCAGTCAGTGTGGATCTCTAACGTCATGTTCGTTCTCCGTGCCGGCCAATTTTCATCCCAAGGGTTGCATGGGAAGGAAGGGCTTGCAAGCAAAAAAATGTCATCTAACATTTTACAAAGCCGAACGGACCTGCTAGCTTTGCGGAAAGCTGGAACGAGTCGGCAGACAGGGAGGCTACATGGGTAGGGTGCTGTTGCCCTTTGAATTCTACGAGCCGGAAAGCGTGGCCGAAGCGATCGACCTTGCGCGCCGCCACTCGGCGCCGTTCATCATGGGCGGTTGCACATTGGTCCCCTCCTTGCGTCGGCGTCAAAGGCGCGAGCCCTGCCTTGTCAGCCTGGCCCGCATCCCGGGGCTTGATGATTTCAGCATCCATCCCAGGACCGGCATGCGGCTGGGCGCCAAGGTCGTCGCTTCGGCGCTCTTGCCGCATATTTGGGCCGGCAAGCGGTTCGCGGCGCTTCACGAAGCCTGCGAACAGCTTTACCCGCCCCATATCGGCAACATGGGCAGCATCGTCGGCAACCTCTGCAGCGGCGTGCCCTATTTCGATCTGCCGACTGCGGCCATGGCGCTGGATGCCGAACTGCATGTGACGGGGCAGGGCGGGGATCGCGTGGTGAAGCTGGAAGACTTCTACACGGCGAAGTTTCAGACGGTCCTGTCGCGCGGCGAAGTGGTGACGCAGGTCTTCTGCCCGCCGCACAAGGCGGATTCGGGCAGCAGTTTCAAGAAGATCTACCGCTCGCGCCGGACCATCGACGACCTGCACAAGCTCAACGCCGCCGCCATGGTCACGCTGGACGAGGACCGGGCAAGAATCATCGACGCCCGCGTGGTGCTGGGCAGCTGGAGCTTCCGCCCCCATCGCTACAGGGCCGCCGAGGCGGTACTGGTGGGCGAGGCGCCGAACTTCGACCTGTTTGAACAGGCGGCGGATGCGGTCCTGGCGGAGCTTGATCCGGTCACCGATCTGGCATGGGTCGAAAAGACCCGCTTCGCGCAGTGCCGTGTCCTTCTGCGCGACACCATCGCACAGGCTGCCAGCCGGGCGAAGTCGCGCCACGACCCGTTCGAGGATGCCGCCGAGATTCTGGAGGATGCATCATGAAAATGCTCGCCACATTCAACGTGAACGGCCGCGACCGCGATACGGTCATCGCGCCCCATATGACGCTGGCCGACGTATTGCGCGACCAGCTGCGCCTGACCGGCACCAAGCGCGCCTGCACCGGCGGCAATTGCGGCGCCTGCACCGTGCTGATGGACGGGGTGCCGGTCTGTTCCTGCATCCAGCTGGCCGTCAACGCCCGCGACAGGAAGATCGAGACAGTCGAGGGGCTGGCGAAGCCGGGCGGAGACCTGTCCGCCCTGCAGGAAGCGTTCGCCCGCAACAACGCGGCGCAATGCGGCTTTTGCACCTCGGGCATGCTGATGACCGCCGAGGCGCTCTTGCGCAGCAATCCCCGGCCCACGCGCGAAGAGGTGAAGGTGGCGATCTCGGGCAATATCTGCCGCTGCACCGGCTATGTGAAGATCGTTGATGCGATCATGGAGGCGACGGCAGCGGCGCAGGAGGCGGCAGAATGAAGACGGTCAGGCTTTCCCCGGCGGATACCGACGACCTGCTCTATGTGGGCCGCGACCTGCAAAAGCCCGATGTGAAGAAAAAGGTCACGGGCCAGGCCGTCTATACCGAGGATATCGACATGCCCGGCCTCGCCGAAGGGCGGCTCTTGCACTGCCCCCATCCCTTCGCCCGCGTGAAGCGGATCGACACCAGCAAGGCCGAGGCGCTGCCCGGCGTGCTGGCCGTGCTGACGGCGAAGGATGCGCCCGAGGCGCGGTTCTCACGCTCCACCATGGCCGAGGCTCTGCCGAGTTTCGCTTTCGATGGCGAACGGCAGGACCAGCGTATCCTGACAGACCTTTGCCGCTATCGCGGCGATTGCGTCGCCGCTGTCGCCGCCGAGGATATCTATGTCGCCGAACAGGCGCTGGACCTGATCGAGGTCGAATATGAGCTGTTGCAGCCGGTCTTCGACCCGTTCGAGGCGATGAAGCCCGGCGCGGTCGCGGTCCATGACGATGTGAAGAACAACATCGCCTTCGAGATGGATCACCCGTTCAACATGGGCGACACCGGAAAAGCCTTCGATGAGGCCGATGTGGTGGTGGAGTTTTCCGGCGTCAATTCACGGCAGAAGCACCTGCACATGGAAACCGACAGCGCCATCGCCCATTTCGATGAAACCGGGCGGCTGACGGTCATCAGCCCGTCGCAGGGGCCTCATCTTGGCAAGAAGCATCTGTCGGAACGAGTCTTTCCCGACCTGAACGATGGTGACATCCGCTGGATTTCGCCCGCGATCGGCGGCGGCTTCGGTGCGCGGCTGGCGCTGGGGCTGGAGCCGGTCGCGGTGCTGCTGGCGCGCCATACCGGCCGCCCCATCCGCGTGACCTCGACCCGGGAGGAGGATTTCAACGGCTATTCCTCGCGCACCGACCAGCACCAGACGGTGCGTCTGGCCGCGAAGTCGGACGGCACGGTGATCGGGATCGAACAGCATATCGTTTCGGATGCGGGGGCCTATCTGTCGCATTCGGCCACCACATCGCTGGTGAACATGCAGAAAAGCCTCGGCCTTTTCCGCTGCGAGAATGTCTATGGGCATGTGAAGGTGGTCTACACCAACACCCCCGTCACGGCGGGTTTTCGCGGCTACGGCAATGCCGAAGGGGCGTTCGTCCTGCAACAGGCCATCGACATGCTGGCCGAGCGGCTGGGCATGGACCCGATCGAGATACGCGCGAAGAACATCCGCAAGGAGGGCGAGCAGAGCTTTTTCATCCCCTGCAAGCTGGAGCATTCGCGTCTGCAGGAATGCATCGACGAAGGCGCGAAGGCGTTCGACTGGGCAAACAAGTTCCGTGGCTGGGACCGCCAGAAGGACGAAGGCCGCTTCAAGCGCGGGGTCGGCATGTCGATCCTCAATCACGCTTCCGGGGCAGGGGGGTTCCTGCTGGAACATTCCAGCGCCATCATGAAGGTGCAGGCGGACGGGTCGGCCAATCTGGTCATCTCGCCGTGCGAGATGGGGCAGGGGATCCTTGGCGCGCTGGCGCAGGTGGCGGCGGAACTCTCGGGCGTCCCCTATGACAAGATCCGCATCGTGACCGGTGATACCGATGTGACGCTGTTCGACATCGGGTCGCATGCCAGCCGGTCGATGTTCGTTGTCGGCAATGCGGTGGCCGATTGCGCCCGCAAGATCAACGCCATCATCCGCGAACGGGCGGTGCCGCATTTCGAGAAACGCCAGATCAAGGTCACGCCGGATCAGCTGGTGGCGAAGGGCGGAGAGATCTATCCCGAGGGCCAGCCCGACAAGGCCATCCCGATCGGCGAAGTGGCGCATGACGAGATCTACAACTTCTCGGATGCCGGCGCGCAGATCACCGCCTCCGGCTCTTACCTCTCGACCTCGCACCACCCCAATCATCAGGCCGCCTTCGCCGAGGTCGAGGTGGATACCGAAACCGGCCATGTCAGCGTGCTGCGCTACCTGGCCGCGCACGATATCGGCCGCGCGATCAACCCGCTGCTGGTCGAATCGCAGATGCAGGGTGCTGCGGTGCAGGGGCTGGGATTTGCGCTGAAGGAAGATTTCGTGCTGGATCAGAAGACCGGCGAGGTGCTGAACGACACGCTGCTGACCTACCTTGCGCCGACGGTCATGGATGTCCCCGAGCTGGAGACGCTGATGATCGAGGATCCGTTCGAAAAGGGCCCCTTGGGTGCGAAGGGCGTGGGCGAGGCCGGGGTGGTCAACCCCGCCGCCGCCGTCGCCAACGCGATCTATGATGCGATCGGCGTGCGCCTGCACTCCGTACCGATGACACCGGAAAAGGTCCTGGCGATGCTGCAATCTGGCGGCGCCGAGAACCCCGCAGGGTCCTCCTGCGTCTCTGGTCAACGCTTGTAAGGGAAATGACGATGTCCGACCGAATACTGCTCGATGACGTGGCCTACACCGCCTACATGGCCGACGATCTGGACCTGATGGAGCGATTCCTGACCGATTTCGGCATGAAGCGCTCTGCCCGGACCGACGGCGCGCTTTACATGCGCGGCACCGGCTCGGCGCATCATATCCATGTCACGCGGAAAGGGGCCGAGAACAAGTTCCTCGGCGGTGCTTTCCGGGTCCGGTCCAGGGCCGAACTGGAAAAGGCCGCGCGCATCCCCGGCGCCTCGGCCATCGAGCGGATCACCGAACCGGGCGGCGGCGAGCGGGTTTCGCTGAAGACGCCGAACGGCCACAACCTCTGGCTGGAATACGGGGCGGAAACGGTGCCGGAACTGCCCGCGCGGCGCGTCTACCAGATGAACTTCGCCTCCTCGCATCTGCGGTTCAACACGGCGGTGCGTCAGCGCGCCGATATCACCCCGATCCTGCGCATCGGCCATTTCGTGCTTTGGGTCGCCGATGCGCCGAAGGAAATCGCCTGGTTCCGGCAGCATTTCGACCTTGTCCCCTCCGACTATATCTGCGCCCATTCCGACGAACCCGACCCCAAGGTCGTCGGCACCTTCCTGCGCTACGACCGCGGGCAGGACTATGTCGAACATCACTGCATGCTTATCACGCAGTCGGTCAATTTCGGCTGCCACCATTCGTCCTACGAGGTGCTGGACCTCGACGCCGTAACCTCCGGGCATGACTATCTGGTCGAGAAGGGCTGGCACCTCGATGCCGGTGTCGGGCGGCACTATCTGGGCTCGCTCATCTACGATTACTGGAAGGACCCGTTCGGCAACCGGGTGGAGCACTATACCGATACCGACCTGATCAACGACGATTACGAGCCGGTCTATTTCGTGGGCACCGCCGACGAGACGACCCAATGGGGCATGGCCCCGCCGCCGTCCTTCTTCGACTGAGAGGAACGCAACCCGCACAAGCAGGCAAAAAATTTTGCTGCTCCAACTGAAATGTTAAATGAAATGTCTAAACGGGTCCGCAAGAGCGGGACCAGGATGGGAGACGGAAGATGACGAACAAACTCATTCAGCCAAACCGCCGCACGCTTCTGAAGGGGGGTCTTGCCGCCACTGCCGCATCGGCCTTTCCGCTGCCGCTTTATGCGCAGGACCGCCCGCTGAAGGTCGGTTATGTCTCGCCCCAGACCGGGCCGCTGGCGGTCTTTGGCGAGACTGACAACTTCATCCTCGACGGCGTGCGCAAGGCGCTGGCGGGCGGCATTCAGGCCGGTGGCAGGACGCGCGAGGTCGAGATCATCGTCAAGGACAGCCAGTCCTCGTCCAGCCGGGCCGCAAGCGTTGCCGCCGAACTGATCGAAAGCGACGGCGTCAACCTGATGCTGGTGACGGCCACGCCCGACACCACCAACCCGGTGGCCGACCAGTGCGAACTGGCCGAAATTCCCTGCGCCTCGACCGCCGCCCCGTGGGAGGCGTGGTATTTCGGCCGGGGTGGCACACCCGATGCCGGCTTTGACTATACCTACCACTTCTTCTTCGGTCTGGCCGAGGCGCTGAACACCTATGCGGCGATGTGGAACCGGCTGGACAGCAACAAGGTCGTTGGCGGCCTCTTCCCCAACGATGCCGACGGCGCGGCCTGGGCCGACCCGAAGGTGGGCGCGCCCGGCCTTCTGCCCGGCCTTGGCTACGATCTGATCAACCCCGGCACCTTCCAGAACGGGACGGACAATTTCACCGCCCATATCAGTGCCTTCAACGAGGCGGAGGCAGAGATCCTGACAGGGGTGCTGAACCCGCCCGACTGGAACACGTTCTGGCGTCAGGCCAGGCAGCAGGGGCTGCGCCCCAAGGCCGCGACCATCGGCAAGGCGCTGGTCTTCCCGGCCGCGGTGCAGACGCTGGGCGATCTGGCCGACGGGCTGACCATGGAAATCGTCTGGGCGCCGAACTTCCCCTTCGCCTCGGGCCTGACCGGGCGCAGTTCGGCGCAGCTCGCCGCCGACTGGACCGCCGCCTCGGGCAAGGCCTGGACGCCGCCCCTGGGCTGGACGCAGGCCATCTTCGACGTCGGCATCAACGCGCTTGCCACGGCATCCGATCCCGACGACGCGGAATCCGTTAATGCGGCGCTGGCCGCCACCGACATCGTGACCACGATGGGGCCTGTCAACTTCTCCAAGGGGCCGTTCGGGCGCAATGTCTCGATCACGCCCCTGGTCGGTGGGCAATGGGCGATGGGTGGCGATCACGGCATCAAGGTCGATATCGTCGCCAACGACTTCCTGCCCGACGTGCCGCTGACCGCCGATCTCAGAAACCTGCGCGACATCTGAGATGCTGGACCTCAGCGACGTTTCCTTTCGCTACGGCACGCTGACCGTCACGGACGGCGTGTCGCTTTCGGTCGGGCAGGGTGAGGCGCTTGGCATCATCGGCCCGAACGGGGCAGGCAAATCGACCCTTCTCGACCTGATGATGGGCACAAAACTGCCGGCGGAAGGGCGCATTACTTTCGACGGGCGCGACATCACCCGGATGCCGGCACAAAAGCGCGCGGGCCTCGGCATTGCGCGCGCCTTTCAGGTGCCGCGCCCCTTCCACGGCATGACCGTGTTCGAAAACGTTCTGGTCGGCGCGACCGGCGGCGGGCGCCGGAATGAGCGTGCTTCCTACGACCTCTGTTTCGGCGTCCTCGAACAGACCGGCCTGATCGGTCACGCACGGGAACCGGCCAGCACGCTGCGGCTTCTGGACCGCAAGCGGCTGGAACTGGCGCGCGCGCTGGCGACAAAGCCACGTCTGCTGCTGCTCGACGAGGTGGCCGGCGGGCTGACCGACATGGAATGCAAAAGCCTGATCGAGACGATCCGCGGCGTCAGCGCCTCGGGCGTCGCGATCGTCTGGATCGAACATATCGTCCACGCCCTTCTTGCCGTGGTGAACCGGCTTTGCGTGATCGACCAGGGCGCGCAGATCGCCGACGGCGACCCGCAGGAGGTGATCCAGGCCGACAAGGTCAGGGAAATCTACATGGGAACCCCGGCATGAGCCTCTTGTCGACACACGGCCTTGACGCCTTCTACGGCGACTTTCAGGCGCTTTACGGTGTGAATGTCGCGCTGGAAGAGGGTCAATGCGTGGCACTGATCGGCCCCAACGGTGCGGGCAAGACGACACTTCTGCGTGCCCTCATGGGCTGGGTACCGGTTGCAGAGGGCATGGTCCTGTTCGACGGCCACCAGATCGGCGGCGCCTCGCCCGACCGAACTGTCGCCATGGGTATCGCCTCAGTTCCCGAAGGCCGCCGCCTGTTTCCAAGCCTCACGGTGGACGAAAACCTTATCATGGGCAGGGAATCGGGGCGAAGAGGCGCCTGGACGCTTGACGGCATATACGATCTGTTTCCGTCGCTGAGAGGCCGGCGGGGGCATCTCGGTTCCGGCCTTTCGGGCGGACAGCAGCAGATGGTGGCCATCGGCCGTGCGCTGATGGCCAATCCCCGCGTCCTGCTGGTCGACGAACTGAGCCTCGGCCTTGCGCCGACGGTGGTCAACGACATCGCCCGCGCACTGCCCCGCATCCGCGAAACCGGCGTCAGCATCATGCTGGTGGAACAGGATGTGCGCCGGGCGCTGAGCCTGTCGGACTACGCCTATTGCATCCTCGAAGGCCGGATCAACCTGCAAGGCCCGAGCGGCGAGCTCGAATTCGGCGATATCGAGAAATCCTTTTTCGGAGAGGCGGCATGACAGAGCTTCTCAATTCGATCATCCAGGGCATCCTGATCGGCGGGCTTTACGCGCTTTTCGCCGCCGGGTTGTCGCTGGTCTTCGGGATCATGCGGATCGTCAACCTCGCCCATGGCGACCTGATCGTCGCGGGATCCTTCCTGATGTACAGCGCCGCCTCGGTCCTTGGCCTGCCGATCTGGGTGGCGGCGCTTCTCGTCCTGCCGGTGATGGCGCTTCTGGGTTACGGGCTGCAACGCTCCCTGATCAATCACACCATCGGCACGAATGTGCTGCCGCCGCTCCTGGTGACGTTCGGCATCTCGATCATTTTGCAGAACGGGCTCTTGCAGCTTTTCACCGCCGACAACCGCAAGCTTGATTTCGGCGCCATCGAGGTGATGAGCCTCAAGGCAGGGCCGATCTCGGTCGGGTGGTACGCGATCCTGGTCTTCGCGGTGTCGGTAGCCACAATCTGGGGGCTGCAAGTCCTGTCGTTTCACACCCGGCTGGGCCGTGTCTTGCGGGCGACGACGGACGATCCGGAAGTCGCCCGCGTCATGGGCGTGCGCACCGAACATGTCTTCGGCATCGCCATGGCCATCGCGCTGGTCATCTGCGGCATCGCGGGGGTGCTTCTTTCGGCCTGGACCAGCTTCACGCCGCTGTCCGGACCATCGCGCCTGCTGATCGCGTTCGAGGTGGTCGTGATCGGCGGGCTGGGGTCGATCTGGGGCACGCTGATCGGCGGTGTCGTACTTGGCGTGGCGCAGGCCCTGGGCGGGTATTTCGACCCCGCCTGGCAGACATTGGCGGGGCATATCTCCTTCATCGCGATCCTGGCCCTCAGACCGCAAGGCATCATGGGGGGGCGCCGCCAATGACCGGCTATACCGTCAGACGTTACGGCCAGCATCACATCTGGATCGGAGTGCTCGCGCTTCTATCGGTGCTGGTGTTGGCAGCACTTCCCGCCTTCGCCGGCAAGGCCGCGCTGCGGATCGCAACCGAAATGGCGGGCTACATGGCGCTTGCGGTCATGTGGAACCTCCTGGCGGGCTATGCGGGCGTCATGTCCATCGGCCAGCAGGCCTTTGTCGGCGTCGGGGCCTATGCGCTGTTCGTCTTGTGCGGGACCATGGGGCTGCCGCTGATACCCGCCATCATTGCGGCCGGTCTGTTGACTACGCTTCTCTCGATCCCCGTGGGGCTGATCCTCTTCCGCCTCAACGGGGCCTATTTCGCCATCGGCACCTGGGTCGTCGCCGAGATTTTCCTGCTGCTCACCGCGCAATCCCAGACGCTGGGCGCGGGGGCGGGGCTGAGCTTTCCGGCCGGGGTCGCGAAATCCTTCGGAACCGCAACCGAGAGGGCGGCGCTTTTCTGGTGGATCGCCCTTTCGATCGTGCTTCTGTCTGTCGGGGTCGCCTATCTGTGGCTGCGATCCTCGCGCGGGCTCGCGTTGACCGCGATGCGCGACGATGCGGAAGCGGCCGCCGGGCTGGGTGTGGATACGAAGCGCAACCGGCTTGCGGTCTACCTGCTGGCGGCGGGCGTCGCGGGCATGGTGGGCGCGGTCCTCTTCCTCGGCAAGCTGCGCATATCGCCTGCCGCCGCCTATGACATCAACGAATGGACGGCGAGCATCATCTTCATCGTCGTGATCGGCGGGCTGGGGCGGCTGGAAGGCGCGATCCTGGGGACGCTGATCTTCTTCGTCTTGCGCGGTTTCCTTGCCGATTTCGGCGCCTGGTACCTGATGGCCATGGGTGCCATCGCGATTGTCGTCATGCTGAGGATGCCGCAAGGCATCTGGGGTTTCCTGCATGAGCGGACCGGGATCGAACTGTTCCCGATGCGGCGCGACATCTGTCCGCCCAAGGGACGGGCAATGTCATGACCGTGCTGTCACCCTTAACCAGAGAAAAGTTGATGACGGTCTCGTCGGGCACGCTGACCACCGTGCTCTTCAGGCGGGGGCTGCGCACACGCTATATCTCCGGCGTGCTGCCGCTTGATCCTGCCTGCGCCCGTTTCGCAGGCCCGGCCTTCACCCTGCGCTTCATCCCTGCGCGCGAGGACATCGACACGATGGAACGTTATGCCAGCGCCGACCACGTCCAGCGGCGCGCCATCGAGGAATGCCCACCCGGCGCGGTGCTGGTTATCTCAACAGGGAACGAATGCCGCGCAGCCTCAGCCGGTGACATCATGATCGCCCGGCTTCAGCAGCGCGGCGTCGTGGCCGCCGTCACCGATGGCGGCTTTCGCGATACGCCCGATATCCGGGCGCTGGGATTTCCGGTGTTCCAGCGCCAGCCCGCCGTGCCGTCAAGCCCGATCGCGCTCCACCCCGCCGACCTGGATCGTCCGGTCGGCTGCGGCGGCGTCGCGGTCTTTCCCGGCGACATCGTGGTGGGCGACGGCGACGGCGTGGTCGTCATCCCCGCCGGGATCGCCGACGAGATCGCGGACGAGGCCATCAACCAGACGCAGTACGAGGATTTCGTGACCGAGAAAGTGGCCGAGGGCCGCTCGATCTTCGGTCTGTTTCCACCCGACAGCGAAAGCTTGCGGGAGTTCGAGATATGGAAGGCCGGTCGGCCCTAGCGGGATCGCACGGCAAACTTTCCGCTCCCCGTCAGCCATAGTCAATTCCGCAACCATCAAAGGGAGAAAGATGATGCGCTCAAGGAAGATCCGAGAGTTTCTGAAAGCGGGGGGCGTCTGTACTGCATTCATTGCTTTGGTCGGCACTGCAGCAGACGCCCGCGAGCCCGGAGTTCCCCCCTCAGTCCCACCTGGCAATACAACCGGCGTGCCGATTGGCGCCAACCCGCCACCGGGTTTCTATCTCAACAGCCTGAACGGGTACAGTTCCCTCGAGCTGAAAGATGCCAATGGCGACGATGTCGGTCTTGATGTGACTATCGCCGACACCGCGGTCCAGCTTCTGTGGGTGCCCGGCTTCAAGCTGTTGGGTGGCGATTACCGCGCGTTCATCCTGCAGCCGCTTCTGCATGTCGACCAGAATTCCAGCATCGGGGCGATCCCGAGCGGTACGGAATTCGCGCTGGGCAACACGCACATCTCGCCGCTGGGCGTGTCCTGGGCGGTGGCGCCGGGTCAGTTCGTCAGCGCCGATCTGGGGTTCATCGCCCCGACCGGCAAATGGAACGCGTCGGACCCGGTCAACACGGCCGGCAATTTCTGGACCTTTGCACCGTCACTTGGCTACAGCTATCTGAACAATGGATGGAATGCGTCGGTGCATCTGCAATATTTCGTCAACACCGAGAACAAGACCAACGGTTACAAGTCCGGTGACGAAGTTCTGGTCAACTTTACCGCACTCAAGAACGTCGGCGATTTCAGCATCGGTCCGGTCGCATACTACCGCAAACAGCTGACCGCCGACACCAACAACGGCAGTGCATTCGGGGGCGCGACGGTCGGAAAGTCCGAGCAATTCGCAATCGGGCTTGGGCTGACGACCAATATCGGGAAGACGGCCGTGAACATGCGTCTGACGCATGACATCAAGGCGGAAAATACCCTTGGTGGCACCAGCCTCAAGGTCGATTTCTCGGTTCCCCTGGGGCGAAAGTAAAGCCGGGCCATCGGCTGAATGCCCCAAGACAGGTTTGGCGGCCGCGTCCGGATTTCCGCTGCGGCCGCCGGCAGCCCCGCCATGCCCGGCTAGCCTGCACCGTCCCGCATCAAGTCGTATGTCTTCCGCGCGGCGCGCACATGCGGCTGGTTCTCATTCGCCCAATCGGACAGGGATTCCAGCGCATTATGCAGCGAACACCCCATCTGCGTCAGCCGGTATTCGACCTGTGGCGGCGACTGGTCCATGACATGCCGCGTGACCAGGCCATCACGCTCAAGATGCTTCAGCGTCGCTGCAAGCATGCGCGGGGAAATCGGGTCGATCACGCGTTGCAGGGCGTTGAACCGGCAGGGCGCCTGCGACAACTCCTTGATCACCAGCACCGACCAGGCGTCGCCCACACGATCCAGCACATCCCGGATCGGGCAGTCGTGGCTTTGAGTTCGCTTTGCCGGCATGGACTTCCCTTCAAGTAACTAATTGACCTTGCCCGCCGTATTCCGGCCGGAGGTACTTTCATATAGCTACTATATATCTGATAGCGTATGAAAGGAAGAGGTCATGCAGATACTGATACTTGGCGCATCGGGGATGATCGGAAGCCGCATCACGGCCGAGGCCCTGTCCCGCGGACACAAGGTGACGGGCACGGCGCGCAACCCCGGCAATATCGACGAAAAGGCGAACGGGGTCGCCCTTGATATCTCAAGGCCGGACGGCCTGGCGGGACTGGCAGCGGCGGCCGACGTGGTGGTGATCGCGATTTCGCCACGCAGCACGGGCGATGTTTCTGCCGATATCGGCCAGATTGCGGATGCGATCGAACAAGTGATTGCGCCCACCGGCACGCGCCTGATTCACGTCGGCGGGGCGGGTTCGATGAACCTTCCCGACGGCTCGCCGGTTGCCGATGTCGTGCCCGAAATATACCGCGCCGAGGCGCAGGCGATGCGCAAGGCCTATGAACGTCTGGCCCCGAAAGGCTTTGACTATACCTTCATCGCACCGGCCAGCATCATCGCGCCCGGGGCAAGAACCGGTTCGTACCGCGCGGGCGGACGTCAGGTTCTTACCGCGACGGATGGCGGTCCAAGCACGATCAGCGCCGAGGATTATGCCATCGCGGTCCTGGACGAGATCGAAACCGGACAGCGCCGCGGCCAGATCTTTCAGGTTGCGAACTGAAGCGGCCCGTGGGCGCAGGAAAGACTGTACCTCACCCGCACGGGATCGGCCTTTCGGTCGATCCCGTAGGGCGTGGGGAGGGCCACGGGCCTGCGCGACCGCGCCTCAGTGCCGCGCGATGGCCATGGCGAAGATCAGGATGGCACCGGTTGCCATGGTCTGGGCATAGGCGCCGACCTCCATCAGGTTCAGGCCGTTCTGCACAAGCAGGATCAGAAGCGTTCCGATCATCACAGAAAACGTCCTGCCCTGCCCCCCGGCCAGCGCCACGCCGGAGATCACGCAGGCGGCAATCGATTCCAGCGGCAGGCTCGACCCCACATTGGCCTCGCCCGTCCCAAGACGCGCCGTCAACAGAAAGCCCGAAACCGCCGCCAGAAGACCGCACAGGACGAACCCCGCGATCGTGACACGGCCGGTCCGGACCCCCGAAAGGGCAGCCGCGCGGGGATTGCCGCCGGCGGCATAGATGTGTCGCCCGAACCGCGTCCATTCCATCACGACATAGACGATGACGACCAGCGCGATGGCGGCCAGAACCGGGACCGGAAAGCCGCCGAGGCGGCCAAATCCGAAAATCTCGCCCAAGAGGGGTGGCATGCCATAGATCGGCCGGCCGGCCGACATGAAAAGCGTGACCCCGAACAGGACAGACGACATGCCAAGCGTCATCATGAAGGGCGGAATGCGCAGGAAACTGACCCCAAGGCCATTGAGGACGCCGGCACCTGTGCCGATCACCACGCTCATGGCAAAACCGGCCGCGATGGCCAGCATCGGGGCATCGGGAAAAGCGGCGAAGACCGCGGCCATGACGAGACTGCCGACGACAGAGGTCAGCGACACAACGCTGCCGACGGACAGATCGAGGCCGCCGTTGACGATGACGATGAACTGCCCGAGAGACACGATCAGAAGATAGACCGACTGGCGCCCGACATTGGTCAGGTTGTCGGCGGTCAGAAACCTCTCGGACCCCAGCGAGAAGATGACAAGCGCCGCCAGGAACATGACCGGTAGGGCCAGCGACTGTCTGTTGCGGATCAGCCAGGACAGGGCCTGACCCCATCGCGCGCCGGCACCCTCGATCTCTGCTGCGGTTGAGCTATTCATGCCTCAGGCCCCTTCTTCAGAAGAATTGTTCCAGAATGCGGTGCTCGTCATAGTCGTCGCGCTGGAACTCGGCGACGAAACGGCCCTCGCTCATCACCAGCATCCGATGCGTCAACCCCATCAGTTCCGGAAGGTTCGATGACACCAGAAGGATCGCCGCACCCTTGGCGCTCAGGGCCGCCAGGCACTTATAGATGGACAGGCAGGCGCCGATATCCACGCCGACCGTCGGTTCGTCGAAGACGAAGACGTCGATCTCCTGGCCAAGGCTCTTGGCAAACAGGACCTTTTGCTGATTGCCGCCCGAAAGGTCGCCGACCGCATGGTTCAGGCGTCCGGGGTCAAGCTCGACCTGACCGGCAAGGTCGGCAAGCAGCTGGCTCTCGCGCGCGGGCTTGTTCCACCATCCCTTGAGCGGCCCGAAACTGTAGGAGGACAGGGAGATGTTTTCGCGCACGCTGCGATTCAGCGCCAGCCCCTCCTGCCGGCGGTCGGATGGGCTGTACCAAAGGCCCCTGTCGATCGCCTGCCCGGGGGTCGCAATGCGGACCTCCTCATCCTTGATCCTGAGCGTTCCGCCCGTGATCTTGCGCAGGCCGAAACAGGCTTGCGCCAGCTCGCTTTTCCCGCAGCCGACCAGACCGGCGATGCCGACGATCTCTCCCGCCCGCACCGAAACGCTTGCATTCCTGACCTGCGTGACGCCGCGTTCCGCCGCAAGCGTGACGTTTTCGAGAGCCAGCCCAACGTCGCCCACCGGATCGCGCGGTTTGGGGTAGATCTTCGACATCTGGCGGCCGGTCATCAGCCGGATCAGCTCATCCTCTTCGGTATCGGCGCCGACGGTTGCGATCAGCTGCCCGTCGCGCAGGACGGACACCTTGTCGCCGATCGCCGGTATCTCGTGCATGCGGTGCGTGACATAGATGACCGCCGTCCCGTTGGCGCGAAACCGCCGCAAAAGCTCCAGAAGCGCCAGCGAATCCTGCTCGGACAGCGAGGCGGTGGGCTCGTCGAGGATCAGAAGCCGGGGCGGGCGCCGGAAGGCCTTGCAGATTTCGACCATCTGCTGCTTGCCGCGGGTCAGCGAGGCGATGCGCGCATCGACATCGAGGTTGAAGCCCAGATCGGCGATCAGTTGCCGCGCCTCGTCGCGCGCCGCGGATTTGGACAGCAGGCCAAATCGTCCAAGAGGCTCCGCGCCCAGCACGATGTTCTCGGCGACCGTACGGTACGGGATCAGGGAGAATTCCTGAAAGACCGCCCGAATCCCGCAAGCCTGCGATTCGCCGACCGACTGGAACGCGCCCTTCTTGTCGCCGATTTCCAGGTATCCGTCCGAGGGCGCGTTTGCCCCCGCGACGATCGAGATCAGCGTGGACTTGCCCGCGCCGTTCTCGCCGAAAAGGACATGGACCTCGCCCGGCAGGAAATCCAGCGAGACATGATCAAGCGCGATGTTCTTGTCGTAGCGCTTGGTCAGGTCCCGCACCCGAAGGACAGGGGGCTGGCCGCCCGGAACAGGGGCTGCACGGAGGTCTTGCGACGCCGTCTGCATATGACACCTTGCCGGTTCGGATGCGGGATGTTGCCCGTAGATGACCTGCCCTAGTTGCTGAGGTTGAACACCGGTGCGAAATCGGCCGGGGCCAGGATCGTTTCCAGATCGAGCGACCCGGCGCTTTCGGTCGTGTAGACCTTCCCGATCGTGTAGACCTCGGTATATTCGATCTTGTCCTCAAGCGCGCGAACCGCCTCGTCCAGCATGATGCGGGCGGTCAGGGTGACCGTGGACCCATCCGCAATCTCGACATCGCCGTTCTTGACATATTCATAGACACCGGGGGTCGTGTAGACCGACACCAGCTTGATCTTGTCGGCGATGCCGCGCGCCTTGAGGATGGGCACGGCGGCCTCGGCCATCACGGCGGTCCCGGCTATGTAGTCCAGATCGTCGTGCGTTTGCAGGATATCCTCGACCAGCGTCGACTGGATTTCCTTGCCGAGATCGCCGTTCTTGGTTTCGACGATGGTGACGGCGCTCCCGGCGATGCCCGCCTTGAAGCCGTCGTCGAAGGCGGTCACGAAACCGGCGCCGGCCGGGCCGGGAAGCCATGCGACCTTGACCTCCTGTGTTCCGGCAGGATGTTGCGCGGCCAGGTATTCGCCGGCCCGGAAACCCTGATCGCGGGGATTGGTCAGCACGCGGGCGGCGACGTTGGGTGAGTTGACGCCGTTGAAGGCGTCGATGACGGGAATGCCCTTTTCCTTCAGCTCCATCAGCAGATTGTTCATGCCGTCCTCGGCGATCGCCACCATGATCACGGCATCCGCACCGGCGGCGACGCAGTTCTCGATCTGCGAAATCTGGTTTGCCAGGGCGCCATAGCCACCGGCATCGTAGGTCTTCAGGTCAACACCCAGACGCCTGGCCTCTTCGACCATGCCGTAGTTGACCGAGACAAAGACCGGGTCCTTGAGGTGCGGAAAGGAACTGCAGATCGACCACTTCTTGCTGGCCTTGCCGCTTGCCGACAAGGGTATGTAGTCGAACTGCCCCTTGCTTCCGTCCACCTTGGTGGCATTGACCGTCAGAGGATACCAGTCGTCCGCCGCGAGTGACGCGCCAGACAGGGCGGTCGTGAGCAAACCCGCCAGGACGCAGCATCTGTATGTCGAAATTCCAGTCATGTTCCCCGTTCCCTTGTTTGTTGCCGAACGCGCTGCACAAGGCTTGGGTGAAATTAGGTATAAGTCAAATGATAAGAATAATGCCTCAACATAACCTAAAAGTTATGTTTATCTCTTGGCCCTGGCGCTTCTTGGCAAGCCCGTGCCGGCGGAAAAAACAGATAGAAACCTGCGCGCGCCTGGGGTTTCATATGCGTCAGTGGAACGCCTTCTGTCGGTGCGGTCATATCTGATATGCTGACACATTCTGCACGAATTCCCTCGCTGAAGCAGGTCCGGGCCATATCGGCCCTGGCGGAAACTCAGAACGTCCAGAAAGCCGCCGACCGGCTTAACATGAGCCAGACGGCCTTCATCCGCTGCATTGCCGCGGCCGAAGAGGCCATCGACGCACCGTTGTTCCAGCGCAGCTGGTTCGGCACCGATGTCACGATCCAAGGCGGGGTCGTCGCCACCCATTTCCGGCGTGTGCTTGCCTTGATTCATCAGTTCGAACGCAGCGAACTGGGCAATCGCGACGGTCCTCTGCGGTTGCCGATCTACCTGCAATGGTCCCACCTCGACGCTATTTTCGCGGTGTTCCGCACCGGCAGCGCCAGCGCGGCGGGCCGTGAACTCGGCATCAGCCAGCCCGCCGTCAGCCGGTCGCTGGCCGGAATCGGGGAATTCGTCGGACGCCCCCTGTTCAAACGCCGCCCCGACGGGCTGGACGCAACGCCACTTGCGGTCAAGTTCGCCGGCCTGTGGGGCGACATCTACCGCGAATTGTCGAACCTTCCTGCGCAAATGGAGCCGGACGCCGACAATCTGGTCGGCCGGGTCGCGGTAGGCTTGCTGCCCTTTTCCGACCAGGACCTTGTCCTGCGCGCCCTTGGCAAGATGGCGCGGCAGCATCCCAATGTCCGCCTTCACGCTGTCTCTGCCAGCCCGCCGGCCCTCACGGACGGTCTGATGATGCGGGATCTGGATCTGTTCATCGGATTGCTGGGACGGCCCGTGCCGCAGACACAGTTCGACGTCCGAAAGCTCTACTCGGAACGCTTCACGCTTGTCGCGCGGCGGGATCACCCCTGCCATGCCGGGCCGGTGACGATCGAAGCCCTGTCCCGGTTCCAATGGATGGCGCCGCACGCAACGCCGACCCGGCGCTGTTTCGACAAGCTTTTCGGCGACGGCTCGGTCCAACCGCCAAGACCAATGATCGAAACCAATTCACTTGCGATGGCCGAGGAGTTCCTCGCCAGCAGCCAGGCGATCGGAATACTGCACTACACCCCGTTCGCCCTGGCCAGGCTAAGGCCGGATCTGAAGCCGCTGGATTTCGACCTGCCCGAACCGGAAATCGCGGTCGGCACGACCATGCGGAAGGGCGAAGAGGCTAGCGCGCCGGTCAGGCTGTTTCTGGCCCTGCTGAACGATCAGATCAAGGCGCGCGGGCTTATCTGATCCCCTTGCCATCCGGCACCCCGCTCGACTGCCCGCGCCCGCCAGAAGACTCTCCGGACCATTTCCCGAAGCCGCTTTCCCGGGCGCCTATACCGGTCTGACGTCGAAGGATATAACCAGCGGTATAAGCAGAAGGGCAGAGAAATAACCAGAATGGAGTGTCCAGGCGCCGCCGGACTGTTCAGATTGTTTTCAGCCCGATGACCCGTACGCGATCGCAAGGCCGGTCAGGGCCGTCATCAACGGGTCGAAGCGTCGGAACCGGGTATTGCCAAGGCCATTCAAGGGTCATGCCAAGGAACCGTCAAGCGCACGCACAGGGAGAGAACAATGACAATTGCAAGCGAAATACGCTTTCCGCCAGCCGAAGAAACCGCTGGATTCTTCGTGTTCGACAAGATGCATTCGCCAAGGCCGCTGCGTCCCCTTGCCAGCGATCTGGTGGTCAAGCCGCTTGCCGAAGGGTTCACAAGGGCTCAGGCGGAATATGACAGCCCGCTGGTCACCGGGTGCAAGACCGCCAACTACTATTCCTATGTCGGCTTCAATCCGCACCCCGATCCGGCGGTCATCGAAGATCGCATGAGCCGCTATATGGGTTTTATCGAACGGACGGTCCCGACAATCGGCAAGCGCTGGACTGACGAGTGGCTGCCGATGGTTCGTGAGCGCAACGAGGCGGAACGCGACCGCGACTATTCGGCCATGTCCGACGAAGAGATTTTCGCCCGCTATTTCGAGATGATCCGGTGGATGGAGCAGATGTGGTACATCCATGGTCACATCAACTTTGCCCTCGTCAGCGGCTCGGCGCTGAGCGATTTCTACGACGAGGTGATGCGCCCCGAAGACCCGACCGAGGCCTATCAGATCCTTCAGGGTTACCATACCCGGCCCGTTGATGCCGCCCATGGCCTGTGGAAACTGAGCCGCGCCGTCAAGTCCGACCCGTTGCTGAGCAAGGCGTTTGACGAAAACCACCCCCGCGACCTGAAAGCGGTGCTGGAAGGGTCAGAGCGGGGCAGGGACTTCCTGGTTCAGCTTGACGAATATCTCTACGATTTCGGCTGGCGCACCGATGCCGTCTACGATCTGGCCGATGTTCCCTGGCGTGAGAACCCGGCAATTCCGCTGGGGGTCATCGCGCGGTATGTGGCCAAGGGCGAGGGCGACGATCCGATGATCGCCTTCAACGACTCCGTCAGGCGCCGCGAGGAACGCACCGCCGCGATCCGCCAGCGTTTGGCCGGTGACAGCGCGAAACTCGCCAAATTCGAGGAACTCTTCGCTTCCGCTAAATATGCCTATCCGCTGACCGAGGATCACGCCTTCTATATCGACCAGATGGGGGTATCGCTGATGCGCCGGTTTGTCCGGGTTCTGGGCGAGCGTCTGGCCGCGCGCGGCTGTCTGGAGACGGGCGACGACATCTTCTACCTCTACGACCGCGAGGTGCGCGGCGCGATGGCCAACGATACCGATCACCGCGCTCTGGTGGTCGCGCGCAAAGCCGATTTCGAGGCCTGTTCGAAGCTTGAACCGGCGCCCTTCCTCGGTACGCCCCCGCCGCCGCCGGTACCGGGCGCCTTTGTCGACCCGTTCATGGACGCGATGGTGACCCGCCTGCTTGGCGTCAAGCCGCCGCCGGAGGGCGAACAGGACCCCGATGTGATCGACGGCGTCGCCGGTTCGCCGGGTTGCTACACCGGTACGGCGCGGGTCGTGCGCTCGCTTGAAGAGGCGGGCGAACTGAAGGACGGCGAGGTCATGGTCTGCGAAATGACCCTGCCGCCCTGGGTGCCGATGTTCGCCATCGCCGGTGCCGTGGTCGCAGATGTCGGCGGAGTCATGGGCCACTGTGCCATCGTCGCCCGCGAATTCGGCCTTCCCGCCGTGGTTGGCGCGGTCGACGGGACGGTGAGGATCAAGACCGGCCAGGTGGTCACCGTCGACGGGACCAATGGAAACGTCTATCTGGACGGCCGCGCGCTATGACTGAACAGGGCAAGATCGCTTTGGCTGAAGGTCACAATGGCGCTGCGTCGGCCGACGCTCCGATCCGGCAGATGATCGGCTTTGAGGGCCTGGTCAATTGTCGGGATGTCGGAGGCCTGCCGCTCGAACAAGGCGGCGTGACCCGCTACGGCGTCCTTTACCGCAGCGAGACTCCTCAGCTCATGACCCCGTCGGACGTACGCCGGGCCTGCGAGGATCTGGGGATTGGCCGCGTCATCGATCTGCGGGGCGCGCGCTTTCAGGACAGGGATCTGGGCGGTTCGGGGCCGATCGGCGCCGACAGCCGGGGCGTCAACATCGACTTTCTGGAACTGGCCGGGGGTATCGACGCCATGGACCCGTCGCCAGACGGGTTCCTGCCCAGCCTGCTCGATTGCGGCGCCAGACCCCTGACGGCGTTTCTCGCAAGCTTCGCCGGTACGATGACCCCGGTTCTGGTCCATTGCCATACGGGAAAGGACCGGACCGGGTTTATCATCGCACTGACGCTCGCCCTGTCCGGTGTGCGCGACCGCGATATTGTCGCCGACTACGTCATGAGCGTGCCGATCTTCGACAGGATGATGGCCAATCTGGAAGCCGCAGGCATGCCGGTACCGCCGCAGGCCCCGGCATATGCACGCGACAAGCCATCGGCAACGGGTATTACCGCGATGCTGGACCGTCTGCGCGCCGAATGGTCCACGCCGCAGGCCTGGGCGCGCGATCACGGCATCGACGACGACCTGATCGCCATGGCGCGCGCGCGTCTGACCGGCGCGCCCGCCCTCTGACAGCTGCCGGCAAAGCGCCTGCTTGGCCGAAGTCACCCCAACCCGTTTCTATTTACTGGAGAAAGAACATGAACATACACGCCTCGACAGGGTCGTTGCAGGACAAGCTGGACACTGTACCCAGTATTGTCGACTACCTTTACGCCAACCAGAAGGGGTCGCCCGCGCGCGATGCGGTGCTGCGCCAGCCGCCCCCGCGCGTACAGCCGGAATACACCTCCTGGCGGGACGAGCAGAGGGCATGGCGCGAGGGCGTGGCTTTCTACAACCAGTCGTTTCACATGATTTCAACCGTCGTGCGGGGAAAGGACGCCAAGGCGCTGTTCCAGTCGCTGGCGGTCAACAACCTTGAGAAATTCGGCGTCGGCAAGGCACGCCACTATATCGCCTGCGGCCATGACGGCAACGTGGTCGGCGATGGCATCCTGACATGCCAGGCGAAGAACGAGATCGAACTGATCGGGCGCGCAGCCGGGCACAAATGGCTTGAATTCAACGCCCTCAACGGTAACTGGGATGTCGAGCTGGAATGCGACGACATATTCTCGCTGAACCCGAACCAGCGCAGGCGGTTCTATCGCTATCAGGTCGAGGGGCCGAATGCGGCTTCGCTTCTGGAGAAGCTGAACGGGGCTGCGCTGCCCGACGTGCCCAGAACCACCATCGTCGGGATGACCATCGCCGGTCACAAGGTCTGGGGGTTCCGCATGGCGATGGCGGGCGGCCCGGGCTACGAAATCTGGGGGGCCTGGGACGAGGGTGAGGATGTCAAGGCGGCCATTCTGGGCGCGGGGCCGGAGTTTGGCCTGCGTCAGGTCGGCTCGTTCGCCTATTACTCGACCGCCCTGGAACTGGGATGGATCGCCCGGCCGATGCACGCCATCTATACCAGCGAGGAGATGCGGCCCTTCCGGGAATGGCTCCCGGCCAGCAGCAACGAGGTTCGCTGGGCCTTGGGGGGCAGCCTCTATTCGCCCAATATCGAGGATTACTATTTCAACCCCTACGAACTCGGCTATGGCCATCTGGTGAAGTTCGACCACGACTTTGTCGGCCGCGCGGCGCTTGAGCGCATCGCCGGCAAAAAGCACCGCCGCCGGGTGACGCTGATCTGGGATGCCAAGGATGTAACAGATATCGTCGGCGGCTATATGGCCCCGGGCGAAACGCCGCCGCTTTACCTGAACATGCCTGTCTCGACCTATGCGACCTGGCAGTACGATGCCGTCAGGTCGGCAGACGGTACGACCGTCGGCGCAGCCGTCTATTCCGGGTTCAGCTGGAACGAGCGCAAGCAGGTCTCGGTCGCGGTCATCGACGCCGATCATGCCGAACCGGGGACAAGGCTGAGCCTCCTCTGGGGCGAGCCGGACGGCGGCGCCAAGAGCCATCCATGGCTGGAGCCGCATCGTCAGGTGAGTGTCGGCGTCACCGTCGCACCGGCGCCGATCAACACGCTGGCGTAAGGTGGTCCGGCCCCGGCCCCGGATGCGCCCGTTCGGTCGGGCGAATCCGGGGCCGACGGGATCGGTCGCCAGACAAGGGGAGGGAGAAATGGTTGAACCGCTGGGGATGAGTTTCACCGACTGCGCCGCGCTGGACCGGGACGATCAGACCCGGCTCTTCGGCGGCAAGGGCGCGGGGCTTGCCCGCATGGTGCAGCTTGGCCTGCCGGTTCCTCCGGGCTTTACCCTTTCCACCAAAGCCTGCCGGTCCTATCTGGCGGCGGGCTGGACGCCGTCTCTGGAGTCGGCGCTTTCCGATTGCCTGGCCGCGCTTGAAACGGAAACGGGAAAGAAACTTGGCGACCCGCTCAGGCCATTGCTGCTCAGCGTCCGTTCCGGGGCGGCGATTTCGATGCCCGGCATGATGGACACGGTCCTGAATGTCGGCATGACGGACGAGATCGCCCAAAGACTTGGCGAGGCGAGCGGCGATCCGCGCTTTGGCTGGGACAGTCTGCGCCGGTTCATTCAGGCCTATGTCTCGGTCGTCGGCGGCGCGCCCGCCGACCGCGTTCGCGCCATCAGCGGCGAATGCCTCGGCGCCGACGATGGCGCCGGTCTGGCACCGGATCAGCTGGCCCGCGCCACCGCCGCCCTGCGAACGGCGCTGGACGCAGCGGGCCATGGCGTTCCGGCCGATCCGCTCGACCAGGTGCGGAATGCAGTGGGTGCGGTCTTCGCCTCATGGGCCGGGGACAGGGCCCGCACCTACCGGCGCCTCGAAGGCATTGCCGACGATCTTTATACCGCCGCCACCGTGCAGATGATGGCCTTCGGCAATCTGGGCGACCGGTCGGGCACCGGGGTTGCCTTTTCCCGCGACCCGTCCAGCGGTGCGCCGCGTCTTGTGGGCGATTTCCTGAAAGGCGCGCAGGGCGAGGATGTGGTCGCCGGAACCCACCGGACCCTGCCGATATCGGCGCTTCGCCGGTTGTGGCCCGACGTTGCCGACCAGATGGAACATACGGCGCATCTGCTGGAACGCGACCTGCGCCATCTGGCCGATATCGAGTTCACGGTCGAGAATGGCCGGTTCTGGATGCTGCAATGCCGCCGGGGCAAGCACAGTCCGCGCGCCGCCCTGCGCATGGCAATCGACATGGCCGAGGATGCCGGTTTTCCCCTGACCCGAGACGAGGCGCTAGACCGTGTCAGGGACATTCTGAATGATCCGCCGATGCTGCCATGCGACGATGCCGGGTCGGGTGAGGCAGAGGTTCTGGTGACCGGTCTGGCCGCCTCGCCCGGCCGCGCGATCGGGGCGCTTTGTACCAGCGTCGACGCGGCGGTGGCCGCCGAGGGCAGGGGCGAGGCGGTGATCCTGGTCAGGCGCGAGACCTCGCCAGCCGACATTGCCGGAATGGCCGCGTCGCGCGGCATCCTCACCACCCTTGGCGGTCATGTCAGCCATGCCGCCGTCGTGGCGCGCGGCTGGGGCTTGCCTGCAGTGGTCGGGGCCGAGGGAGTGGAGGTGCTGGAAGACGGTATCCGGATCGGCGACCGGATGGTGCCGACAGGCTCCGAAATCACGCTTGACGGGACCAGTGGCCAGGTCCTGCTCGGCGCGCACAACACGGCCGAGGTCGAGGCGCCGGAAGTGGCGGTGCTTCGTGCCTGGCAGCGGGGCAGCGGCACCGGCATCGCCGCCCTGCCGGCAGGACAGTTTGCCGAAGACGCCACGCGCGAGACCGTATCGCGGGCCCTTGCCCTCAAGGGCATGGGCGATGCGGCTGCCATCGCCTCTGTTCTGGGCGCAGAGGTCGATGCGGTCGAAACGGTTCTTGACGAACTCAAGGCCCTTGGCGACGTGACGGAAATGCCGCGCGGACGCGTCCGCCCGACACCCGACCTGGCGCAAAGGATGGACGACGCCTTTGCCGCCGCAGCGGACCGGATCAAGGAGCGGATCGAACCGGAAATGGCGGCGTTTCACAAGCTGAACGATCTGTTCAAGGGGCTCATCACCGACTGGCAGATGCGCATGATCGGCGGGGTTCTGGCACTCAACGACCATAGTGACCCGAGCCACGATGCCGGGGTGATCGGGCGCATCGCGGGCGAGGTTCACGAAGGGATCGCCCCGGTGATCCGCAACATCGCCGCCGCCGAACCCCGGCTGATCCGCTATCTCTGCCGGCTTGACGCGGCGCTTTCGGAAATGAGAAGGGGCAACCAAGACATGGTCGCCCACCCGCTGAAAGACAGCTATCATACCGTCTGGTTCGAACTCCATGAGGAACTGATACGTCTGACGGGTCGCAAGCGGACCGAATAGGACCCGTGGTTTTGTCGCATGTCCGTCGCCGGGATGGTCCCCGCTGGTCTGCGGCGCCAAAAGAGGATCGCCGCGCTTTGCCGCCGAGTAGGGAGTGCCGAAAGCCCGCATCTTTTCCGGTCGACGAAATTCCGCGACGCCGGGAAGAACCGGCTTGCGGGTCATGCCAACCGCCGGGCGATGGTGCCCGAGGTCAGGGACCTACGATCCGAAGCGTTGGCCCGGGAAAAGCGTGATCGGTGAAGGGGAGGACGACGCTTGAGATACCCAGCCTCAGAGAAGCCTGAGATCGTCCGCAAGGCGGCAGCATCGCCCCTGCCCCGCAGGCAACCCATCGCGTGCCGTCCGCTGGTCTGGTCCTGCCGGGTCCTGGGTGCGAAACCACGACCGGCCTGTCGCGCTGAGGGGCCGCTGCCGGGCGCGCGGCGGAGATCCGGTGTCCAGGGCCGCGACAGAGCGCCTTATGTGCGGCTGTACATGCCTTCGTAGATCGGCGTCAGCGTCTCGACCTCGAAAAGCGAGGAGACGGACGTGCCGTTCCAGATATTCATGATCGCCTGCGCGAACATCGGCGCGGTCGGCACGATGCGGATGTTGCGGGCCTTCTTCACCGGGTCGGTCGGCTGGATCGAATCCGTGATCACCAGCGATTTCATCACCGATTTCTCGATCCGCTCGACCGCCGGGCCGGACAGGACGCCGTGGGTGATGTAGGAATGAACCTCCTTCGCGCCCGCCTCCATCAGCGTCTCTGCCGCCTTGCACAAAGTGCCGGCCGTATCGCAGATATCGTCGACGATGATGCAGCTTTTCCCTTCGACCGAGCCGATGACGGTCATGCCCGCCACTTCGCCCGCCTTCTCGCGCCGCTTGTCGACGATGGCGAGGGGGGCGTTGATGCGCTTGGCGATCTCGCGGGCGCGCGCGACGCCGCCCACATCGGGCGAGACGATCATCAATTCGTCCATCTTGCCCTTGAAATGATGCTCGATATCCAGCGTGAAGACCGGGCTGGCATAGAGATTGTCCACCGGAATATCGAAGAAGCCCTGGATTTGCGCGGCATGCAGGTCGAGCGTCAGGACGCGGTCCACGCCCGCCTCGGTCAGGAGGTTCGCCACCAGTTTCGCCGAGATCGGCGTACGCGCCTTGGCGCGGCGGTCCTGGCGGGCATAGCCGAAATAGGGGATCACGGCGGTGATGCGGCTGGCCGATGACCGGCGCAGCGCGTCGGTCATGATCAGAAGTTCCATCAGATTGTCGTTCGCCGGGTTCGAGGTCGGCTGGATGATGTACATGTCCTCGCCGCGGACATTCTCGAAGACCTCGACGAAAATCTCCTGATCGTTGAACCGTTCGACCCGCGCGTCGACGAGGCCCACATTCACCCCCCGGTGCATCGACATGCGCCGGGCGATGGCGCTGGCGAGCGGGCGGTTGGCATTGCCGGAAATGAGCTTCGGTTCGGTCATCACGGGCATCGGTCGTCCTTCTCGTGGGGCCGGTCGGTGTGAGTGGAGGGATTCGGGCGCGTTGCACTGCCTCTATCACCCGGATAGGGTCGCGGCAATTTGTTGGAGGGCATATGGCCAGGGACGTTGTGCAAAGCGCGCAAATTTATCAGGTGACCTACGGCGCGGGGGCGCGGCGCGGGGTCGCCCTGCATTGCTCGCTTGCCCATTCCGGCGCCTGGAAGGGCTGTTTCGCGGCGCTGGAGGAGGAGATCGCGATCGATGCTTTCGACCTGCCCGGTCACGGTAAGTCATCCGGCTGGGATGGCCAGTCCGATTACGTCGCGCTTTGCCGCTCGGTCGCCGAAGAGCTGATAGGCGAGGAACCCGTCGATCTTATCGGCCATTCCGGCGGGGCGGTGGCAGCGCTGCAGCTGGCGCTCGACCGGCCCGGCCTCGTCCGGACATTGACCCTGATCGAGCCGGTGCTGTTTGCCGCCGCGCGGGGCACGCCGGAATACGAGGCCTGGGTAGAGGCGATGTCACCCTATGTGGCGGCCCTTGCAAAGGGCGCGCGGATGGAAGCGGCCGAGAGCTTTACCCGGATATGGGGCACGGGCACGGCGTGGGAAGAGATCGAGCCCCGGACCCGCGCCTATATGGCCGACCGTATCCACCTGATCGCGGCGGGCGATCCGGGGCTGATCGATGACAATTGCGGCATCCTCGACGAAGGTCGGCTCGAAATGCTCGACCTGCCGGTGATGATCATCGTCGGTGGGGCAAGCCCACCGGTGATCGGCGCGATCGCCGAGGCGATCGCCGCGCGCCTGCCCGATGTCGGCCTCGCCGAAGTGCCGGGGGCGGGCCATATGCTGCCGATCACCCATCCCGCTCAGGCGGCGGGGCTCATCGACATCAACCTTTCGCGCGACTGAAGCCTGGCTCCCGGGCTGCTCCTCGTCGCCTTCGGCGCTCGTCGCGCCGCGCCGTCAGCGAAGAGGGACGGCACGGACCGATGAGCGGCCCGTCAGCCCGCCCGCAAAAGGTCGAGAAAGGCCTCGACCTCTGCCTCGGTCGTCGACCAGGAACAGACGAACCGCGCCGAAAGGGCCATGTCGTCCGGACCGTCAAGCGACTGGTCGAAGGGCCAGAGGTAATAATGCCCGCCCGCCGCCATCGCCTTGCGATGCAGCCCGCGCGGCAGGCGGGCAAAGACAATATTGCCTTCGGTCGGATGCACGAGGCTGCCGCCCGGCAGCGCGGCGAGGCCTTCCGACAGGCGCGCGGCCATCCGGTTCGACTGGCGCGCCAGATGCAGCCAGAGGCCGTCGGTCAGATAGGCCTCCATCTGCGCCGAGAGGTAGCGGTGCTTGGAAAAGAGATGCCCGCCCCGCTTGCGCCTCAGTTCGAACTCCCAGGCCTTGGCGGGATCGAAGATCACCAAAGCCTCGACGCCGAGACAGCCGTTCTTGGTGGCGCCGAAGGAGAAAAGGTCGATGCCCGCCCTCCAGGTCAGGTCGGCCGGTGCCGCGCCCGAGGCCACCAGCGCATTGGCGAAGCGCGCGCCGTCCATATGGCTCGCCATGCCTTCGGCGCGGGCGAGCGCGGTCAGGGTGGCGACCTCGGCCGGGCGGTAGAAAGTGCCCGCTTCGGTGAGGTTCGTCAGCGAAAGTGCGCCATGTTGATGATGGTGGACACCGCCCTGCGGCGTCTGCGCGAGACGCGCGGCGAGCGCCTCGGGCGTGATCTTGCCATGTGCGCCCGCGATCCCGGCGATACGGCCGCCGCCGATGTAGAACTCCGGCGCGCCGCATTCGTCCACGACGATATGGGCCTCTTCATGGGCATAGACATTGCCCCAGACCGGGCAGGCGAGCGACAACGCCAGCGCATTGGCCGCCGTGCCGGTCGGAACCAGATAGACCGCGGCCTCGGGCGCCTCGAACGTCTCGCGGATCAGCGCGCGCACCCGGTCCATGGCCGGATCGGTGCCGTAGGAGGGCGCGTAGCCCGCGTTCGCGGTCGCAAGGGCGGCCATCACTTCGGGCGCGGCGCCCGATGTATTGTCGGAGGCGAATTCCATCACAGATCCTCGATGATATGATCTTCCCAGTCGTCCTCATGGACGGTGAACTCCGATACTGTCCAGCCCCTGACCGACTGGCCCGCCGCATGCACGCTTTCGGGATCGCCCGAGATCAGCGGATGCCAGGGTTCGAGCGGCCGGTCCTCGGCGCGGAGCTTGTAGGCGCAGGTCTGGGGCAGCCAGTAGGCGACCTTGTCGATGCCGCCCTTGGTCAGCACCACACATTCGGGCACGAAGGTCTTGCGCGTCCGGTACTGGGTGCAGCGGCAGCTCTCGGCATCAAGCAGGCGGCAGGCGACATTGGTGAAATGCACCTCGCCCGTCTCCTCATCCTCGAGCTTGTTCAGGCAGCATTTGCCGCAGCCGTCGCACAGCGCCTCCCATTCCGCCGATGTGAGGCGGGAGAGCGGCAGTGTCCAGAATTCGGGGCGGAGAGGCGGAGCGGTCATGACTTGTCACTCTGGCGAACCCGGCGCGTGAAGGGAAGGGGGGCAAATTCTTCCCGAAGAATTTGCCGCGGCGCCGCAGGCGCCGCCCCCGCCCCGCGGGCGCAGATTTTTCGCGAAAAATCTGCCCAGGACCGGACGGCGGGTCAAAGGCCGGCGAGGATCGTGCGGGCGCGGCCGCAGTCGGCAGTCATCTGGGTGATGAGCGCGGGCAGCCCGTCAAAGCGCATTTCGGGGCGGAGGTAATCGACGAGTGCTACCGACAGATGCTGGCCGTAAAGGTCGCCCGCGAAATCGAAAAGGAAGGTTTCCAGATTGGGCTGGTTTTCCCCGAACATCGGCCGCACGCCAAGGCTCGCCGCGCCATCGTAGCTGCCGGTATGGGGGCCGGTCAGCACATCGACCTTCACGGCATAGACACCAAGCTTCGGCAGATGCAGCCCGTCGAGCGCCATGTTGGCAGTGGGAAAGCCCAGGTCGCGCCCGCGCTTTTCGCCATGTACGACCTCGCCTTCGATCCGGTGCCAGTGGCCGAGCATGGCCTGGGCGTCGCGGGGGCGTCCTTCGGTGAGGGCAGCGCGGATATTGGTCGAGGAAATGTCGAGCCCCGCGAAGCGCAGGATCTCGGCTATCGTGACGCCGAAGCCGAAGCGCTGGCCGAGCGCCCTCAGCGTCTCGGCAGTGCCCTTGCGGCCCTTGCCGAAACAGAAATCGGCGCCGACGGTTACATGGGAGACCCCAAGACCCTGCGACAGGACCTCTTCGGCGAAGGTTTCCGCCTCCATCCCCGCGAGACGGCGATCGAAGGGCAGTTCGTAAAGCTGGGCAACGCCGAGCTTTTCCAGCCGGTGCGCGCGCGCCTCGGCATTCATCAGCCGGAAAGGCGGCGCGGCGGGGGCGAAGAACTGGCGGGGATGGGGTTCGAAGGTGAGAATGCCGAGGGGGGCGCGGGCCGCCGCCCGGGCCTGGTCGATGACTGCCTGATGACCGAGATGGACGCCATCGAAATTGCCCATGGCGACGGTCGCGCCGCGGGCGGACGGGTCGATCCCTTGCCAGTCGGTATGCGTGCGCATCTGCCCCTGTCGGCGGATGGCCCGCCCCCGTTACATTCGGCGTTCAGTCGAACTTGCGGCTTGGCGCCAGTACGACCGCCTCGCCCTTGAGGACCACCCTATCGCCCACGGCGCAGTGGGTTTCAAGGGTCACGCGCCGCTTGGCGTGGTCGATGGCCATAACCTTGACTTCGGCATGGACCGTGTCGCCGGGGCGGACGGGGGCCATGAACTTCAGCGTCTGGCCGAGATAGACCGTGCCGTGGCCGGGCAGCTGTTCGCCGATGACCGCAGAGATAAGGCCCGCTGTCAGCATGCCATGGGCGATGCGACCCTCGAAGATCGTGTCGCGGGCATAGGCCTCGTCGAGGTGGACGGGGTTGCGGTCGGTCGAGACCTCGGCGAACATCTCTATGTCGCGGTCGGTGATGGTCTTTTGCAGATAGCGGCTCATCCCGATCTCGAGATCCTCGATGCAGATCGTTCCGCGCGGCTGATTGTCGAGCATCATCATGAGTCCCGGAGTTGATTGCGGCGCAGCATAGAGGATGCTGCGATGCGGCGCAATCGGTCTGGTAATTTAAGACTGATTTTTCGGCGCGCGATGCAACAATGTTGCTTCTGTGCGGGCGGATGTTTCGCCCGCGTTGCGGGCGACCCGCCGGGGAGGGCGCTGCCCTCCCCGGACCCCTCCCGAGGTATTTGTGCCAAGATGAAGAAGGATCAGCGCAGGCGGCCGATGGCGTAGCGGGGCGACATCTGGGCGGCGTCGAGCCAGCTTCCGAGAAGTCCGGAATCGGGGTTTTCGACGTCCGCGCCGAATTCGGTCGCGGCGAGGCCGCCGGTGATGAAGAGCGCGTCGATCCCTTCGCCCATCGCGCCCTGGATGTCGGTGGCGATGCCGTCGCCGACGGCGAGGATGCGCGGGTCCTCGACATCGCAGAGCGCGGCGAGGCGGCGGCGGGCGAGGTCGTAGATCGGCGGATGGGGCTTGCCGAAGTAGAGGCTTTCGCCGCCCATCTCGGTGTAGAGCTGCGCGAGCGCGCCCGCGCACCATTCGCGCACCTCGCCGCGGTCGACGACGATGTCGGGATTGGCGCAGAGAAGCTTCATGCGCTTGGTCCTGGCATAGAGGAAATCGGCGCGGTAGACCGAGGGGGCGGCCATCGGATCGAACGGGCCGGTGCAGACGATGCCTTCGGCCTCATTGAGCGGGACCTTGGTGATCTCGACCGGATTGTCCAGGATTTTCAACGGGCTGAAGAAGCCGGCGTCGGTTTCTCCATCGCCGATGAAATAGACCTTCTGCCCGACGACGCCCTGAAACATCGCTGCGCGGGCGCTGTCGCCGGAGGAGGCGATCGTGTCCCAGCAGTCGCGGGGAACGCCGATCCGGTCGAGTTGTCCGGCCACGGAGGCGCGGGGGCGGGGGGAGTTGGTGACGAGCACCACCTTGCCGCCGCGGGCGCGGAAGGCGCGCAGGGCGTCCACGGCGGCGGGGAAGGGGCGGATACCGTCATGGACACAGCCCCAGAGGTCACAGAAGAGCGCGTCATAGCCTTCGGAGACCTCGGCCAGGGAGTGGATGATGCGGGTCATGGGGCGGGCTCCTGGGCTGGAAACGGGCGTCTGGCACGCGTCGGTCTTGCGTATGGCATCCGTCCCGACAGCGTCCCGACACATCGGCCGCCGCCCCGGGGCGGGGCGGCGGCGGTCGATTACATCTTCAGCGCCGGGATGATCTGCTTCTTGCGGCTCATGATGCCCGGCAGAACGACGGTGTCGCCCGAGACCTTGGCGCCAAAGGAGGCTTCCGCGATGCGCTTGACGAGGTCGTTGGGGACGAGCAGCGTCGCCTCCTCCTTCAGGATATCGACGACGAACAGAAGGACTTGATCGGCGCCGTCTTCTTTCGCGACGCCCTCCATCGAGGCCATGAGCGAGGCCTTGCGGTCGAGGACGGCCTTGGGCGAGGTGGTTTCCAGAACCGAGACGCGCAGTTCCTTGCCGTCGATGTTGTATTCCTTCGAATCCATTCGCAGGAGTTCCGCGTCCGAGAAGGCCGAGACGTCGGATTTGGCGGCGAACATTTCGGATGCGTAATCGGCGATGTTCACGCCGAGGTCGGCCGCGAGTGTCTCGGCCACGGCCTTGTCATGCGCGGTCGTGGTGGGCGAACGGAATTCCAGCGTATCGGAGAGGATGCAGGAGAGCATCGCGCCCTTGATCGCCTTCGGGGCCTTCGCAAGGTCGGGGCCGATCAGGTCGTGCATGATCGTCGCGGTGCAGGCCAGCGGGCGGATGGTGATGTCGATCGGGCTGCGCGTCTTCAGGCCGCCCACCAGCATGTGGTGGTCGATGATGCCCTCAATCTTCGCGTCGTTGACCGAGGGCGGCAGTTCGGCGGGGTTGTTGGTGTCAACGATGACGACGCTGTCGCCTTCGGAGACATCCGAGATGATCGCGGGTTTCTCGAGCCCCCAATGCTTCAGCATGAATGCGGCTTCGGTGTTGGGTTCGCCGAGGAGGACGGGTTTGGCCGGGGTGCCTTTCATCTCAGAGAGATACCAGGCCCAGATGATGGGCGAGCCGGTGGAATCGGTGTCGGGCGACTTGTGGCCGAAAACGAGGGTGGTCATGGCTGGGTCCGTTCATGGGAAATCGGCCGCCTTATAGGCAGCTTCGCGCCTGTTGTCACGGCGCCATGGGGATGTGCGAAAAATCGCCTATGCTGTGCGAAATTGTTGACTCATGCCTGCCGTATGGTCAAATGACGACAGGGACAGTTCTGCTGGACCTGTGAGTGGTGTAAGATGTTTTCTAGTAAGTGGCAGGGCGGTGCGCGCATACTGCCCGGGGCCGAGGCCATCCCGGTCCGGTGGGCGGACCCGCCATGATGCCGTGCCGTCCTGTCTCGTTTCTGTCCGCCACTTGACTTTCGTCGCCAGTCGCCTGACGATCACGGCCTCTCATGAGGCGTGTCGTGACATGGACCTGAAGCGCTGATCCCCTTGCGGGTGTGAGCCGGGCGGCGCCGGATGCGCCGCCGCACCAACAGCGATCATGAGGAGTGCCCCGAGAATGGATCTTTCCGCCTGAGCCTTCGGGCCGGTCGCGGCCTGCTGTCGCAGGCCAGTCTGCCATTTTCCACATGAGGCACATGAATGCCGAAAAAGACCAAGATGCCACCGCTGACGGCGGTTGGCCTAGGAAAGCGCTTGTCCAATCCGCCCGCGACGACGCGCTTTGATCTGAAATCCGCATTGGGCGGAAAGACCGGACGCGCGGCGAAGGGCGCCCCCCGGCTGAAGCCAAGGTTCCTGCCCGGCAAGGCCAGTGGACCGCGCGGCTGACAGGGGGCGGTCCGGGCGGCAAGGCCCGGGCCGCTTCCCGCTAGAACGGGCGGCGTTCGAGGCTGTAGCCCTCGCGCTCCAGAAGCTTCAGCAGCCCGTCCTCGCCGGACAGATGCCCCGCGCCGACCGCGACGACCAGTGTCTTGCCGGGTGCGGCCTCGCGCAGGACCTCGATCCAGGCGCGGTTGCGGCCATAGAGCAGCGCTTCCTCCATCTCGGTGAACTCCCGGTCCAGGGTATCGGTCTGATCGGGCAGGGCGCGGATCGCCGCGAGGCGGGCGAATTGCATGATCTGGCGATGGTCCTCGCGGAAATAGCTTTCCATCATGGTGCGCAGCATGTCCTCGGACTGGTTCGCGGTCGGCAGGGCGGTGCGCAGCATGTCGATCTGTTCCTCGGGCGGGATCGAGCTGAAGATCCTGAAGATCGTGTCATAGGGCTCGAGCGCGTGAAGGGGCTTGCCTTCGGCCTTCGCCGCCTCGCCGATCAGATGGTCGAGCCCGTCGGCTCCGTTCGCCAAGGCGCCCATGGCGCAGGGCGGCATCGACAGAAGGACAGAGACATACCAGGGCTGCATCTTCGCGGCCATGAAGGGGGGAATGCCGCGTTCGGTCATGGCGGCGGACAGCGCCTGCCAGTCGGGCTCGCTCAGCCGTTCGGGCAGGGTGGGGCCGGTCGAGACCATCAGGTCGGGGCGGGTGGCCATCGCGGACTCGATTTCCGCCATCTCCTTGTCGGTGGCTTCCAGATAGATGGCATCGGCGGCACGGATCAGCGGCAGAAGGCGCTGGACGGGGGCATCCATGCGCGGATCGTGGACATGCATGGTGCCGATCACGTCGATCACGCTGTCGGCCTTCGTGGCGCGCCAGTGGTTGCCGGTGGGATAGGGGGCGCTGGCGGTGGCCCCATCCAGTTCCGCGCGGTCGTCCGGCGGCAGGGCGGCGATCAGGTCCTGGCCCGCGCAGGTGAGCGCGGCGGCGCTGGCGGCTGCGGGCGCGAGGAGAAGCGAGAAGGCGGCGAGGAGGGAACGGAGCATGAAGGGCCTTGCGGTTCGGGGGTCGGGCGAGACTGCCACGGGTTCCGGGGGATGACCAGTGCGAACGCCAACGGTCGGGCGTTCGGCGCCTTCACCCGCGGGCAACGGTCCGGTGATCAGATGGGGCGATACCGGAGGACCCGATGGCGCAGAGACCCCGCTACTTCAAGCCCACCTCGCTCACCTGGCTGGCCTCGGCCGCGCCGGTCATCGCCGGGCTTTTCATCGCCTTCGAACCTGTTCACCACCTGAGCGACTGGGCGAAGGCGGTCAGCACCACCTTTGGCAACACCTCCCCCTACCTCCTGATCAATGCCGGTCTTGTCGGGATCGGCCTGCGCGGCGCCATCAAGCCCTGAGCGGCAGATCCCATCCCGAAAATTTTCCGGGCGAATGCCGTTGACTCACGCCCGCGTGACGCCTAACTACGGCGCGTTAGCACTCAGCCAACATGAGTGCTAATTCTCATTTGAACCTGGAAACCCAAGGGAGTGTTACCAGATGGCTTTCAAACCGCTGCATGACCGCGTTGTCGTCAAGCGCATCCAGTCCGAGGACAAGACCAAGGGCGGGCTGATCATCCCCGACAGCGCCAAGGAAAAGCCGGCCGAGGGCGAGGTTGTCGCCGTGGGCGAGGGCGCGCGCAAGGATTCGGGCGAGCTGATCCCGATGTCGGTGAAGGCGGGCGACCGCATCCTCTTTGGCAAATGGTCGGGCACCGAAGTCACGCTGAACGGCGAAGAACTGCTGATCATGAAGGAATCGGACATTCTCGGCGTCATCGCCTGAGACTGACCTTTCCCCACATCCACATACATCCGAAGGAGAAGCCAGATGGCTGCTAAGGACGTCAAATTCGATACCGATGCCCGCGACCGCATGCTGCGCGGCGTGAACATCCTCGCCGATGCCGTCAAAGTCACCCTCGGCCCGAAAGGCCGCAACGTGGTGATCGAGAAATCGTTCGGCGCGCCCCGCATCACCAAGGACGGCGTGTCTGTCGCCAAGGAAATCGAGCTGGCCGACAAGTTCGAGAACATGGGCGCCCAGATGGTGAAGGAAGTCGCTTCCCGCACCAATGACGAGGCGGGCGACGGCACCACCACCGCCACCGTTCTCGCCCAGGCGATCGTCAAGGAAGGCATGAAGGCGGTTGCCGCCGGCATGAACCCGATGGATCTCAAGCGCGGCGTCGATCTCGCCACCGCGCGCGTCGTCGAAGCGATCAAGGCGGCTGCCCGGAAGGTCACCGACTCGGCCGAAGTGGCACAGGTCGGCACCATCTCCGCGAACGGCGAAGCCGAGATCGGCCGCCAGATCGCCGACGCGATGCAGAAGGTCGGCAATGAGGGCGTGATCACCGTCGAGGAGAACAAGGGCCTTGAGACCTCGACCGAGGTCGTCGAAGGCATGCAGTTCGACCGCGGCTACCTCTCGCCCTATTTCGTGACGAACGCCGACAAGATGACGGCGGAACTCGACGACTGCCTCATCCTCCTGCACGAGAAGAAACTCTCGTCGCTGCAGCCGATGGTGCCGCTGCTCGAGTCGGTCATCCAGTCGCAGAAGCCGCTGCTGATCATCGCGGAAGACGTGGAAGGCGAAGCGCTTGCCACGCTCGTGGTGAACAAGCTGCGCGGCGGCCTGAAGATCGCCGCCGTCAAGGCGCCGGGCTTCGGCGATCGCCGCAAGGCCATGCTGCAGGACATCGCGATCCTGACCGGCGGGCAGGTGATCTCGGAAGACCTCGGCATGAAGCTTGAAAATGTCGGGCTCGACATGCTCGGCCGCGCCAAGCGCGTGCTGATCAAGAAGGACGACACGACCGTCATCGACGGCGCCGGTGAGAAGGCCGAAATCGAGGCGCGCGTCAGCCAGATCCGCGCCCAGATCGAGGAAACCTCGTCGGACTATGACCGCGAAAAGCTGCAGGAACGTGTGGCCAAACTCGCGGGCGGCGTCGCGGTGATCCGCGTCGGCGGCATGACCGAAGTGGAAGTGAAAGAGCGCAAGGACCGTGTGGATGACGCGCTGAACGCCACCCGTGCGGCGGTTCAGGAAGGCATCGTCGTCGGCGGCGGCGTGGCGCTGATCCAGGCGGCCAAGACGCTTGAAGGCCTGAAGGGCGCGAACTCCGACCAGGACAACGGCATCGCGATCGTCCGCAAGGCGCTGGAAGCGCCGCTGCGCCAGATCGCCGAGAATGCCGGTGTCGACGGATCGGTCGTGGCCGGCAAGGTCCGCGAGTCGAACGACAAGACTTTCGGCTTCAACGCCCAGACCGAAGAATATGGCGACATGTTCAAGTTCGGCGTCATCGACCCGGCGAAGGTCGTGCGCACCGCGCTTGAGGATGCGGCCTCGGTTGCCGGTCTTCTCATCACCACCGAAGCGATGATCGCCGAGCGTCCGAAGGACTCCTCGCCCGCCGGCGGCATGCCGGGCGGCATGGGCGGCATGGACGGGATGATGTAATCATCGCTCCGGTCGACGGACCCAGAGGGCGGCCTTCGGGCCGCCCTTTTTCGTTCCGGACCGCTGCGTCGGGCCTGTCCGAAATCTTCAAAGATTTCGCGCCGGACCCTTCCGAAGGGTCCGGCCGGATTTCGTGCCGAAATCCGGTTGGCGGCAAACTCCTGCTTCCTCCTGGAAGGGCGGGCGCCCAGCGTCCGGGCCCTCTGCCTTTCCGGCTCACGTCGCTGACCCTGCCCGCCTTCGCCGCGGTGTGGCTGGCGCCGGGGCGGCCATGCTCGGCCGCCTGACCCCGGTGCGTCGGAGCGTGCGGCGGCCGCGCGTCCGGTGCTTGGGGGGCGCCTACTTCCCCACCGGTGCGCGGCGGAGCCGTCTGATCCGGCGGAGACCCCGCGCGCAAGGCGCGGGGTCAGGACATCTCTCGCCGCCCCGACAGGGGCCGGGGCGGCTCGGGTGCCTCCGGCGGAGGTATTTGGGCCAAGATGAAAGCGGTCAGAGCTGTTTCACCATCCGGTGGGCGATCTGGGTTTTCCGGCCGAGCGTGACGGGGCGGTTGGCGAGCGCCAGGCGGAAGCCTTCACGCTCCCAGAAGGCGCGGCCGCGCGGATTGGCGTCGAGGACCGCTATGTAGATCTGCGTGGCGCCCCGGCGGCGCGCCTCGGTCTCGAGATGGCGGAGGAAGGCTTGCCCGAGGCCGCGGCCACGCGCGGCGGGGGTGAACATCATCAGGCCGAGGAAGGCATCGGTGGCTTCGGGATAGCCGAAGGCGAGGTCGGCGAGGCCCGCGAGCTGGTCCTGCTCGAAGAGGCCGACGCGGTAGCTGGTGGCGGGGTCGGTGCCGGGCGGGTGGTCCGTGAAATATTCTTCTGTCACCTCGGTGTCGGGATCGGCGCCGCGTTCGAGGCGGACATAATCCGCCGCGTCGAGGAAGAAGCGATCGACGCGCACGCGGTCGGTCACAGGGTCGAGTGGGCGGATCAACATGGCAGGGGCTCGATCTTCACGACCTCGAGCTGGGTCGCGCCTGCCGGGCGGCGCCAGGTGACAAGCTCGCCCACCCGCGCGCCGATGAGCGCGCGGGCGAGGGGGGATTGCGGGGCGATGCGGCCGAGGCTCGCGTCGGCCTCGTCCTCGCCGGTGATTTCGTAGCTGCTTTCCCGGCCCTCGTCGTCGGCGACCGTAACGCGCGTGGCGAAGGCGGCTTCGCCGGGCGCTGCGGGCGGCGGGGTGGGGATCGCGCTGGCGAGGCGGGCCGTGAGGTAGCGGATGTCGCGTTCGGCGGCGCGTTCGGGCAGGCGGTCGAGCCGGTCGGGGCGGGCCTTCAGGGCGGCGAGGGCGGCCTGGGTTTCGGCGAGGCGTCTGTGCAGCGCGGCCAGCCCGCGCGGGGTCACGTAATTCGGATGCGGCGAGAGAGGCAGGTCGGGGAGGGGTTCAGTGTCCGGCCCGTCCTCCTTCACGAAGGCGCGGCTCATGGCACGATTTCCTCGAGCGGGTCGTAGTGGGCGGCGGTGCCTTCGGAAAAGGCGATTGCAGCGAGGCTGTCGGGCTTCAGCCTTATCCCGGCCAGTTCTTGCCGTTCGAAGAAGCGCCGGCGCGAGACGACCCCTTCGGGATCGCGCCAGCCGGTCGGCAGGCCCGCGCCCGCGAAGCTGCAGCGGAAGAAGAGGTCGACCTGGTGGAAGCCCGATTTCGGATCGTGGAATTCGTTCACGAGCGCGAGCGGACCGACCGCGACCTCGATGCCGCATTCCTCGTGCAGCTCGCGACGCAGGTTGTCAGGCAAGGACAGGCCGGGCTCGACCCCGCCGCCCGGGGCGCACCAGAGGTCCGACCGGGTACCGGGATAGGCGTTGACGAGGAGGAGTCTCTGCTCCTGCACGAGGATGGCGCGGACGGCGAGGCGGGGCGAGCGGTGCTTCATGGGCGGGAGAGTGCCTGTCGGCCGCCGGTGACGCAAGGGCGTGGTGCGAAAGGCTGGCGCGCGGCGCGCGGGGAGATTATTTCAGGGCCATGTTCCGTGCCCTGATCCTGTTGTTCCTGCTTCTTGCCGCGCCCGTGGCGCGGGCCGATTGCGTGGTTCTGCTGCATGGGCTGGCGCGCACCGATGCCTCGCTGAGGATCATGGAGCGGGCGCTGGAGGAGCAGGGCTACCGGGTGGTGAATTCCGCCTATCCCTCGACCGAGGCGCCGATCGAGGATCTGGTGCGCTTCTACGTGACGCCCGCCGTTGCCGCCTGCGGCGAGGAACGGGTGGATTTCGTGACCCATTCGATGGGCGGCATTCTTGCCCGCGCCTGGCTGGTGGATCACCGGCCGAAGCATATGGGCCGCGTGGTGATGCTCGCGCCGCCCAACAAAGGGTCGGAACTGGTAGATGCCTTCGGTGGGCTCACGCTTTTCGACTGGGTGAACGGCCCGGCGGGGCTGGAACTTGGGACCGATCCCGCGAGCGTGCCGAACCGGCTTGGCATGGCGCGCTTCGATCTGGGGGTGATCGCGGGCGACCGGTCGCTCAACCCGGTCTATTCCTATGTGATCGGGGGGGCGGATGACGGCAAGGTCTCGGTCGAGGCGACGAAGGTCCGGGGGATGAACGATCATATCGTGCTGCCGGTGACCCACACGTTCATGATGAACAATCCCCTGGTGATAGCCCAGGTCGAGGCATTCCTTGCCAATGGCCGGTTCGACCGCAGCCTGACCTACTGGCAGGCGCTGGGGCAGTTCCTGCCCTGAGCCCGCGGCCGGGCCGCTCATCGAGCCCTGCGTGCTCTCTTCGCTCTGTCCCTCTCGGGCCCCGGGCAGACCGTCAGTCGCGCGCGAGAGCCACGGATTTCACGATTGCATGGCAGGGCGCGCCGGGCGCGAGACCGAGCCCTTCGACCGAGCGGCGGGTGAGGCGAGCGCGGAGCGCGGCGCCAGCCGCCGTCAGATGGACATCGACGGTGGCCGGATCGAGATCGGTCAGGGAAACGACCCGGGCGGGCAGGATGTTCAGCGCGCTGAGGCCCATGGGCGGCACGGTCGCGATCATCACGTCGCGGGCGCGGATCATGAGCCGCAAGATTTCGCCCGGGGCGGGCTCGGGGGTCAGAGCGGGCAGGATCAGGCTTCCGTCGGAGAGGGAAAGGCGGCAGAGGCCTTGCGGTTCCGCGCCCGCATAGCGGGCCTCGATCAGGCTGCCCGGTTCCTCGCTGCCGAAGGCGGGGGCGGCGCGTGGATCGGCCAGGACCTCGGCGGTGGCGCCTTGGGCCCGCACCCGGCCTTCGGCAAGTGCTACGGTGCGGGTGGCGAGACGGGCCACCTCGGCAAGCGAATGGCTGACATAGAGGATCGGCAGGCGCGCCTCGTCGCGCAACCGTTCGATCAGCGGCAGGATCGCGGCGCGGCTTGCGGCGTCGAGGGCCGACAGCGGTTCGTCCATCAGAAGAAGGCGCGGGCGGGAGAGGAGTGTGCGCACGAGCGCCACGCGCTGCGCCTCGCCGCCCGAAAGCGTCGCGGGACGGCGGGAGAGGAGCGGGGTTAGCCCGAACGCCTCGGCGGTGGGTCTCAGGTCCTGCAGGCATCCGGCGCGCCGGGCGGCATAGGCGAGGTTGCCCGCCACGTCGAGGTGGTCGAAGAGGCGCGGGGACTGAAAGACCATGCCGATGCGGCGCCGGTGGGGCGGGGTGAAGCGGCGCCCGTCTTCCCATGTCTCCTCACCGAAGCGGATCAGGCCGCCGGTGCGCTCGAACCCGGCGATCGCGCGCAGGATCGAGCTCTTGCCCGCGCCGGAGGGCCCGAAGATCGCGGTGAGGCCTGTGGCGGGCAGGGTGAGGTCGATCTCGATCCCCCGGGGCCCGTGCGGCAGGCGGAAGGCCAGGTCGAGCCCGGTCATGCCGGGCGCCCGGCGCGGCGGTTGACCGCGTAGAGGGCCAGAAGCACGGCGAAGGACAGGGCCACGAGAAGGGCCGAGAGGGCATGCGCGGCGGGGTAATCTGCACGCTCGACCTGTTCATAGATTGCGATGGAAATGAGCCGCGTCTCGCCCGGGATATTGCCGCCGACCATCAGGACCACGCCAAATTCGCCCAAAGTATGGGCGAAGGTCAGGACGGCGGCGGTCAGGTAGCCGCGCAGCGACAGGGGAAGCGCCACGGTGAGGAAGGCATCGAACGGCCGGGCACCGAGGCTCGCGGCGGTCTCAAGGGGTGCAGGCCCGAGCGCGGAGAAGGCGGCCTGCAAGGGCTGGACGGTGAAGGGCAGCGAATAGAGGAGCGAGGCCAGAACGAGCCCCGCGAAGGAAAAGGTCAGCGTCTGGCCGGTCAGGGCGAGCCAGCTTGCCCCAAGGGGCGCCTGCGGGTTGAAGGCGAGGAGCAGGTAGAAACCCAGCACCGTCGGCGGCAGGACGAGCGGCAGGGCGGTCAGCGCCTCGACCAGCGGCACAAGCCGCGCGCGGCTCCGCGCGAGCCACCAGGCGAGCGGCGTGCCGAGAAGAAGAAGAAGCGCCGTCACCAGCGCCGCGAGGCGCAGGGTCAGCCAAAGGGGGGCGAGGTCGGGCAGGGCGCTCATGGCAGGCCGTAGCCCGCCGCGCCGATCGCTTCGCGTGCCGTCGGGCTGGCCAGGTAGGCCAGAAAGCCCGCCGCCGCCCTGTTCCGGGCGCCATGGGCCAGAAGGACAGAAGACTGGACGATCGGCGCATGATCCTCCTCGGGCACCGTCCAGACGCTGCCGCCCGTCTCCGCCGTCAGCGCGGCGGCGGCGACGAAGCCCAGATCCGCCGCACCGCTCGCCACCATGCCGAACGCCTGGCCGACATTCTCGCCGGTCACCAGTTTCGGTGCGACCTCCCCGGTCAGGCCCAGATGGTCCAGCACCTCCATCGCCGCCTGACCGTAGGGGGCGAGATCGGGATTGGCGATGGCCACATGGCGCGCGGCGCGCAGGGCGGCGGCCGGATCGCCGAGGTCGCGGGCCGGATCGGCGGACCAGAGCGCGAGGCGGCCGAGCGCGTAGGGCCGCGCCGTACCCCCGACGGCCAGCCCGTCGCCAGCAAGCCGGGCCGGAGTGGCGCTGTCTGCCGACAGGAAAGCGTCGAACGGTGCGCCGGCGGCAATCTGGGCGGCAAGCTTCCCGGTCGCCCCCGCCGTGATGCGGATGTCGTCGCCCGAGGCTTCCGAATAGGCATCCGCAAGCGCCTCGGCCACCGGCGCGAAATTCGTCGCGACCGCGACAAGCGCTGTTTCCGCGGCAAGCGCGGAGGGAAGAAGGAAGCAGAGCAGCAGGAGAAGGCGCGCCATGACCGGGCTCCGTTGTTTCCGAACGGATATAACGGAGCCCGCCCTGCGGCAACCGTTATTTCTCGTCGGACATATCGCGCCTCAGGGCCGCCAAACCCCCGATCTCGGCGGCACTCGCCGCACGGCTCGCAGCCTCCGCCCGGCGATAGAGTGCCAGCACCTCTGCCCCCCGCGCCGTCAACGCCGCCCCGCCGCGCTCCGCCCCGCCGCGCGATGCGGCGACCAGGGGCGCGTCGAACATTGCATTCAGCACTTCGACCAGCCCCCAGGCGCGCTTGTAGCTCATCCCCATCCGCCGCCCGGCAGCCGAGATCGAGCCGGTCGCGGCGATCCCTTCCAGCAGATCGGCCTTGCCCGGCCCGATCCACAGGCCGGGGCCCATCACCACCTTCAACCGCAGGCGGGGATAGAGGTCCTTCTCTTCCATATGGCGGCCCCTGCTCAAAATGCCCCTTTCCCCTCTTTCGTTCTCAAATATCCTGCGGGGGAGCGCGAGGGGGCGCAAGGCCCCCTCGCTGACCGGCGTCTCCCAGAACCGGCAAAGGAGAAGGAATGAGCACAGTCACCGTCGCCGCGACCCAGTTCGCCTGCTCCTGGAACCTGCCTGCAAACCTCGACCGCGCCGAAAGCCTCATCCGCCAGGCGGTCGGCAAAGGCGCACAGATCGTCCTTCTCCAGGAACTGTTCGCAACCCCCTATTTCTGCATCACCGAAGATCCCGCCCATTTCGCCCATGCGCTGCCGTTCGACGGCAATCCGGTCCTTGCCCGCTTCGGTGCGCTTGCGCGCGAACTGGGCGTCGTGCTGCCGGTCAGCTTCTTCGAACGCTCAGGGATGGCGCATTTCAACTCGCTCGCCATGATCGATGCCGATGGACGCACGCTCGGCCGCTATCGCAAGAGCCACATCCCGCAGGGGCCGGGCTATGAGGAGAAATTCTACTTCTCTCCCGGCGACAGCGGCTTTCGCGTCTGGGATACGGCCGTCGGGCGGATCGGGGTCGGCATCTGCTGGGACCAGTGGTTTCCCGAGGCCGCCCGCGCCATGGCGCTGCAGGGCGCGGAAATGCTCCTCTATCCGACGGCAATAGGTTCCGAACCGCCCGCGCCCGGCTATGACAGTCAGCCCCATTGGGAAATGGTCATGCGCGGCCACGCGGCCGCCAACATCCTGCCGGTGATCGCCTCGAACCGGATCGGGCGCGAGGAACAGGGGGACAGGTTCGTGACCTTCTACGGCTCGTCCTTCATCGCCGACCAATGCGGGCAGCTGGTTGCACAGGCGGGGCGCGAGGAGGAAGCCGTCCTGACCGCCACCTTCGACCTCGACGCGATCCGCGACCTGCGCCGCAGCTGGGGCCTTTTCCGCGACCGGCGGCCCGAGCTCTACCGCCCGCTCATCAGCCTCGACGGGCGCGCCTGACCTAAAGCGGCGCCGTTGCCGCATCCAGCCAGCGCCGCGCCCCGTCCGACAGGCGCGGCCCGATCTTCCGCGCCACCTCGGCATGATAGGCATCGACCCAGTCGACCTCGGCCCGCGTCAGAAGACCCGTGGCGATCAGCCGCCGGTCGATCGGCACGAAGGTGAGCGTGCGCATGCGAAGCATCTCGCGCTCGGCATCGCCGCCCTCAAGCACCTCCGCCGCCTCGACCAGCACCAGATTCTCGATCCTGATGCCGAAGGCGCCCTCCCGGTAATAGCCGGGTTCGTTCGACAGGATCATGCCCGCCTCGATCGGCACGTCATAACGCCGCGACAGGCCCGCCGGGCCCTCATGAACCGAGAGATAGGCGCCGACACCATGGCCGGTGCCATGGTTGTAGTCCTGATGGGCGAGCCACAGGGGATAGCGCGCGATCGCATCGAGATGGCTGCCCGCGAGGCCCTTCGGCCAGCGCAGCCGCGAAATGGCGATCATGCCCTGAAGGACACGGGTGAAGCACTCCTTTTCCACCTGCCCGGGCTCACCGATGGCCACCGTCCGGGTGATGTCGGTCGTCCCGTCAAGATACTGCCCGCCAGAATCGATCACCACGATCTCGCCCGCCGCGAAGGGCCGGTCGCTTGCCTCGCTCACCCGGTAGTGCATGATCGCGCCATTCGGTCCCGATCCGCAGATCGTCTCGAAACTGATGTCCTGAAGCGCGTTCGAGGCGCGGCGGAACCCTTCAAGCGCCGTCACCGCGCGGATCTCGGTCATGCCGCCCTTCGGCACGTCCCGATCAAGCCAGGCGAGGAACTCGACCATCGCCGCCCCGTCGCGCAGATGCGCCTCGACCATGCCCGCGACCTCGGCCGCATTCTTGCGCGCCTTGGGCAGAAGGCAGGGATCCTGCCCCCAGACGACCTCGGCACCCGCGTCGGCGAGGATACGGGACACGGCCACCGGCGCGGTCGCCCGGTCGACGCGGATCCTGCCGCGAAGGTCCCTGAGCGCGGCCTCGAAAGCCTTGGGCGCCGCGATCCGCACATCGGGGCCGAGATGGGCCAGGACCTCTGGACCAAGCTTGGCCTGATCGATGAACAGATCGACGCTGCCATCGGCAAGCAGCAGCCCGAGGCATTGCACGACCGGATTGCGCGGAATATCGGCGCCACGGATGTTGAGAAGCCAGGAAAGAGAGTCGGGAAGCGTCAGGACCGCCGCCGCCTGAGCGTCGCGGGCCAGCCCCTCGCCCAGCCGCCGCCGCTTGCCCGAAGATGGTTCCCCCGCAAATTCAAGGGGGTGAATGGCAACCCTGCCGCAAGGTGGCGCCGGCCGCCCGGTCCAGACCGCATCGACGAAATTTGAGGACGCCACAAGCAGGATGCCGGTCCCGGCCAGCCGCGCCTCGATCTCCTCGATCTCGCGCGCGGTGTGCAGCCAGGGGTCATAGCCGATCCGCGCCCCCGCCGGGGCCCTTTCCGCGATCCAGTCGCCCGCCTTCATCTCGGGCCAGTCGACGGGCGTATAGACCGAGAGGTCGACCTGCCCCTTCACCTGCGTGCGGTAGCGGCCATCGACGAAAACGCCCGCGACCTCCGGCAAGACGACGCAAAAGCCCGCCGATCCGGTGAAACCGGTCAGCCATTGCAGCCGCGCATCGCAGTCAGCGACATATTCCCCCTGATGCACATCGGCGCGCGGCACGATGAAGCCCTGAAGGTCGGCCGCCGTCAGCGCGGCGCGAAGCCCGGCCAGTCGCGCCGCCCCGTGCCCGGGCGCCGCCGTCACCTCGAAAGTCTGAAACATCGCGTCTCTTCCGTTTCCAAATATCCTGCGGGGGAGCGCGAGGGGGCGCAAAGCCCCCTCGCACGGATCGGCCGGGCGGAGCCCGGACGATATCACGCCACCTTCCGCATCCCCAGAACCCGCGCCCGCAGGCGCGGGTCGGCGTCGAAGAGGCTCGCCAATTGTTCGGTCATCGCGCCCGCCAGCTGCTCGACATCGGTGATCGTCACCGCGCGCTGGTAATAGCGCGTCACGTCATGGCCGATGCCGATGGCGATCAGCTCCACCGCCTTGCGCCGCTCCACCATGGCGATCACGTCGCGCAGGTGCTTTTCCAGATAGTTCGCCGGATTGACCGACAGGGTGGAATCGTCGACCGGCGCGCCGTCGGAGATCACCATCAGGATCTTCCTCTGCTCGGGCCGGTGCACCATCCGCCGGTGCGCCCATTCCAGCGCCTCGCCGTCGATGTTTTCCTTGAGGAGGCCCTCTTTCATCATCAGCCCGAGGTTCGAGCGCACCCGCCGCCAGGGCGCATCGGCGCTCTTGTAGATGATATGGCGCAGGTCGTTCAGGCGGCCGGGATGGGCGGCGCGGCCCGCCGCCAGCCATTTCTCGCGCGCCTGCCCGCCCTTCCAGGCGCGGGTGGTGAAGCCGAGGATCTCGACCTTCACCTGGCAGCGTTCGAGCGTGCGCGCCAGAACATCGGCGCAGATCGCCGCGATCGAGATCGGGCGCCCGCGCATCGAGCCCGAATTGTCCAGAAGCAAAGTCACGCAGGTATCGCGGAACTCGGTATCCTTCTCGACCTTGAACGAGAGGGGCGTCGTCGGGTTAGCCACCACGCGGGCAAGCCGCCCGGCATCGAGGATGCCTTCCTCGAGGTCGAAGAGCCACGACCGGTTCTGCTGGGCCTGAAGGCGCCGCTGCAGCTTGTTCGCGAGCCGCGACACCGCGCCCTTCAAGGGCTCCAGCTGCTGGTCGAGATAGGCGCGCAGCCGTTCCAGTTCCGCCGGTTCGGCCAGATCCTCGGCCTTGATCTCCTCGTCGAACTCGGTCGCATAGACGCTGTAATTCGGATCGGCGTCGGAATGGGGCGCGGGCGGCGGCGGTTCCAGCGGCGCGTCCGATTCCGGCAGTTCGGCTTCCTCGCCCTGCTCCATGTCGGCCATGTCGTCCATGGAGACCTTGCTCTCGGCCGCGTCCTGCTGATCCTCCTGGGATTGCTCGGGCGAGGCATCCTCCTCCTGGCTTTCGCTTTCCTCCTGGCCCTCGGTGTCGGGCTGATCCTCGGGCTCGGCCTCGTCGCCCTGATCCTCCTCGCCTTCGTCCGGGTCCTCGCCCAGCTGGTCGCCATAGCCCAGATCCTTGATTATCTGGCGGGCGAGGCGGGCGAAGGCGGCCTGATCGGCGAGCGCCTCTTCCAGCGTTTCAAGGCTGCCGCCAGCCTGCTGTTCGATGAACGGCCGCCAAAGCTCCATCACATGGCCCGCACCGCCGGGCATCGGGCGCCCCGTCGCCAGATGGCGGACAAGATAACCCGCGGCCTGCGCCAGCGGCGCCTCCTGCGCGGTCCTGATCTGCGCATAGCCACGCCGCTCGGCCTCGTTGGCGATCTTGGCATCGATATTGCCAAGCGTGCCGGGCATGTCGCGCGCGCCCACCGCCTCGCAGCGCGCGGTTTCCATCGCATCATAGAGGTCGCGCGCCATCTGGCCCTGGGGCATGTATTTCGCCGCGACTGCCTCACTATGATGACGGCGACGCAGCGCGAAAGCATCCGCCGTGCCGCGCGCGATCAACACCTCGTCCCGCGTCAGCCGGCGAGAGACCTGCGGCAGCCGCATCGTATCGCCGGTCATGCCGGGCGGATCGACCGAATAGGTGACGGTCAGTTCGGGCTCGTCGGCGAGGGTCTTTGTCGCCTCGGCGAGCGCCTTCTTGAACGGATCGGCGGGGTTGTCGGAGCGTTGGGTCATGAGCGGCACTCAACCATTACAGCCTGGGTGCCGCAAGGGGTTCATGACGTAGGATGGGCAGTATTGCCCATCCTACGGGTGAAGCTCGAATAGGGCCAGTGCTCGGGCTCTTCTACCAGCCCGTGTCTTACCGGGTTGGTTCGGCAATAATCCATCGCGGCGATGAAATCCTTCTCGCTGCGGATGGCATGCTCCCAGAAACGACGCTGCCAGAGCCCACGCTCGCGTTTGCGCCGTTTGCTGTCACACGGGTCGAATTGGTCGCAGAGCGCATGGGAGAAACGTGCCTTGATGCGGCGCCAGCGTTCGGAAAACTGGACGCAGTCGGCGGGCTCGGTCCAGATGGCATGTAAATGATCGGGCAGGATGACGATGGCCGGGCAGGTGACCGGACGTTCGGCGATCGTCTTGCGATAGGCTTCGCGCAGGCAGGCGATATTGTCGGTCAGCGTGGTCCCGCCCCGTTCCTGGAGGCAGAGCGTGAAGAAATATGTGGCGCCGGGCAGGCGGAGGCGGCGGTAGTTTGTCATTGCGACAAACTCGCGTGACTTGGTTAAGGGCGCGTTAAATCCGGCGTAGGATGGGCAATATTGCCCATCCTACCTGATCGACTGAGAGGCCGCGCTTTCCGGCAGTTCCTCGTCGAAGCAGCGCTGGTAGAACTCCGCTACCGTCTGGCGCTCCAGCTCGTCGCACTTGTTGAGGAAGGTCAGCCGGAAGGCATAGCCGAGATTGCGGAAGATCTCGGCGTTCTGGGCCCAGTTGATCACGGTCCGCGGGCTCATGACGGTCGAGAGATCGCCGTTCATGAAGGCGGTGCGCGTCAGGTCGGCCACCGTCACCATCTGGCTGATCTGCTTGCGGCCCTTCTCGGTATTGTAGTGCGGGCTCTTGGCCAGCACGATCGCGGCCTCGGCGTCGTGGCTGAGGTAGTTCAGCGTCGAGACGAGGCTCCAGCGGTCCATCTGCGCTTGGTTGATCTGCTGGACGCCGTGGTAAAGCCCGGTCGTATCGCCCAGGCCCACGGTGTTCGAGGTGGCGAAGAGGCGGAAGGAGGGGTGTGGCGTTATGATCTCGTTCTGATCAAGCAGCGTCAGCTTGCCGTCATGCTCCAGAACCCGCTGGATGACGAACATCACGTCCGCCCGGCCCGCGTCATATTCGTCGAAGACGATGGCGACGGGGTTGCGAAGCGCCCAGGGCAGGATGCCTTCGTGGAATTCGGTCACCTGCTTGCCGTCGCGCAGCTTGATCGCATCCTTGCCGATGAGGTCGATCCGGCTGATGTGGCTGTCGAGGTTCACCCGGACACAGGGCCAGTTCAGCCGCGCCGCGACCTGTTCGATATGGGTCGACTTGCCGGTGCCGTGATAGCCCTGGATCATGACCCGGCGGTTGTAGGCGAAGCCTGCAAGGATCGCGAGCGTCGTGTCGGGGTCGAACTTGTAGGTATGGTCCACCTCCGGCACGCGGTCGGTGCGGTCGGCAAAACCCTTGACCTTCATTTCGGTGTCGATGCCGAAGACATCGTGGACCGAGATTTCTTCCGTGGGTTTTGCCTGATGATCCAACATACCGTCCGCCGTTCTCTAGGGGCCGGCAGGGCCGGCCGGAGCCTGACGATTGATGGACGATTATCGGGGGGGGTGCAAGGTCGGGGGGCGTCGTTTCCGCGCCAAAACCGGCGCCGCGACGCAGCTGAATTGTACTCGTGACAAATCGGCGCTGCCCGTGATGCGTGCCCACGCAACTTTTACCCGCCGTGATCCGTAAATCTGGCATCACTGGAACGATGCATCGAAAGGACACTGCGATGATGACACGGCGAACCCTCCTCAGCCTCGGCAGCGCCCTTGCGGCGCTTGGTGTCGCACGGCCCCTGGCGGCCGAGGAGACATTCGAGGTGACGAAGACCGAGGCCGAATGGCGCGCGATCCTGACGCCCGCGCAATATGCCGTGCTGCGCGAGGAAGATACCGAGCGCGCCGGATCGAGCCCGTTGAACGACGAGCACCGCAAGGGCACCTTCTTCTGTGCCGGATGCGATCTGGCGCTTTATTCCTCGGACGCCAAATACGACAGCGGCACCGGATGGCCGTCGTTCTTTGAACCCCTGCCGAATGCCATCGCTACCAAGGCCGACTGGGGGCTCCTCGGCAAACGGACCGAGGTCCATTGCCGCCGCTGCGGCGGGCATCTGGGCCATGTCTTCAACGACGGGCCGGAACCCACCGGCAAGCGCTATTGCATGAACGGTCTGGCGCTGGTCTTCCGACCGGCGTGACCTTTCTTTTCAAAGGGTTGGCGGAATACACTGTACGAAACGTCAAAGAGACATCAGCAACCGAATGGAGGATCTGATGTCTCGACTTTCCCATGCCGGCACCGCCGGTTTTCTGCTTTGGGGCCTTTTGCATGTCTTGGGTGGCGGCGCCATCCTCGCCGGTCTGGCCGAGAGCCCAGAGGCGGGCTTTGCCTTCTATCGCAGCGCGGATGGGCCGCAATCACCGCTTGCGGGTGCCATACTTGGCTATCTTTCCTACCTGTTCGTGACCCTTGGTTTGGCCGCAGCGGCGATTGCCATCTTCGCCAACCGGCGCAATGACCCGATGGGACTTGCGGTGAACAGCTTGCTGGTGCTGGCCGTCGAAGCCGGGCTGATCATCTTCGTGCTCGTTCCGGGACATCTTGCCTTTACCGATGCCCTTCCGGGTTTCATTCTGGCCGCGGTCGGGATCACTTTCGGCGGCATTGCCTGCCGGGGAGGGCATGATGCAACAGCAACCCGCTGAGGAGCTTGTCGAACGCGCACGGCAGGGCGACCGCGCCGCCTTCGATCGGCTGGCGGCCGCCCACCTGCCGCGACTGCGGTCGGTCGTGCGTCGTCTGGTTGGGGTCGTCGAGGATGGCGACGACATTCTGCAGGACACGCTCGTCAAGGCCTGGCGGGGCCTTGACGGCTTTCGCGGCGAGTCTGCCTTTTCGACTTGGCTGACGGCGATCGCGACGCGTACGGCGCTGGACCATCTGCGCGCCGGCAAGCGTTGGCGGGCCGAGGCTCAGGTGGCTTATGCCAACCTCTGCTATGGGTCCGAGGAGCTGTCGGGCGAGGTCATGGCCGCCGCCAGCGCCCCGGACTTCGCCTTTGAAGTGCGGGAACATGTGGCCTATTGCTTTGCCTGTGTCGGCCGGTCGCTGCCGCCGGACGAAATGGCGGCACTGGTTCTGCGCGACGTGATGGAGTTGTCGGCGCGTGAGGCATCGACAGTGCTTGGCACATCCGATTCCGTCCTTCGCCACCGGCTGTCGGCTGCGCGGCAGGCAATGACCGAGCGCTTCGAAGGTCTCTGCTCGCTGGTTTCGAAAACCGGAATCTGCCACCAGTGCAAGGGTTTGCAGATGCTGGCGGTCGAGGACCGCCGGGGCGGGCCGTTTCCAGACGTCTCGTCGGTTGCCGATCGTATCGCTATCGTGCGGGCCGCCGAGCCGGGTAGCATGGAAGCGCTGCACGCGATCTTCTGGCGCCGTACCGCCGAGATTGAGGTTGAGGGCCTTGGGGCGACCACGCCCGACAGCGGCTGCGGCACGGACGGCTGACTGGTTCCAGGACCGACGGCCGATCCGGTGCGGGTCAGGTCGTCGGCACGCCGTCAGTCCTTGAAATTCCGGCTGTCCTTGATCTGGTCCCAGGCCCAGACAACCTCTTGCAGGCGCTCCTCGTCCGACCGGTCGCCGCCGTTCATGTCAGGGTGAAGATCCTTCACGAGGCCCTTGTATTGCTTGCGAATCTCGGTCTTGGTCCAGCTGTCCTTCGCCTCGAGGATATCCAGCGCCCGCCGTTCGGTCGGCGGCAGCTTGCGGCCCGCGACGCGCCCGGGGTTCAGCGTGGCATTGGCCCCCAGAAGCTCCATCGGATCGTCGATGCCGAGGCGCTGCCAGGCGCGGTCCTCGTCGCCCTTCTTGCCGAAGGGCTTGGTCTCACGGCCCCAGACCCGGTCCTTGTCGATGAATTTCTCGAACTCTTCCTCGGTCGTGCCCTGAAAGAAGTTCCACTTGAGGTTATATTCGCGCACATGCTCGCGGCAGAACCAGAAGTAATCGTCAAGCGTGTCGGGCGATTTCGGCGCGCGGTACTGGCCGGCCTCGGTGCAGCCCTTGTGGTCGCAGCCGCGGCTAGACGTCTCGAACGCGCCGGACATGCCGCGCTTGCCCTTGGTGCGGCGCTTCTTGTCGGACGCGGCCGAAATGTCGAAACCGAACGGGTCGTTTCTGGTCATGGAAATCCTCGGGCACCTTTCCGACTCGGGCGCACGAGTTTAGGGCTTTTGCCGGGGCTTTGAAGAGGGTTTGGGTGAAAAAAATGGGATTGGCGGCAGAAATCGAAGAAACGCTGCGCGCGGCTTTCGCCCCGGAGTTTCTGGAAATCGAGGATGAAAGCGAGCGGCACCGGGGGCACGCGGGCTTCCGCGAGGGCGGCGAGAGCCATTTCCGCGTGCGGATGCGGGCAGGGGCGATGGCGGGTCTTGGGCGGGTCGAGCGGCACCGCGCGATCCACCAGGCACTCGGGCCGGGAATCATCGGGCGCCTGCACGCCCTGTCGCTTGATCTTGACGGCCCCTGCGAAGGTCCCTCAGCACGTCCCTCAGCGGGGTGAGGGCTGTTCCGCGCCGCGGACGAAGGGCGTTACGTTGACCGGAAGGGCCGCTGCGCGGCGGACCCGCCTCGGGCGGACTTTGGGCGGCTGAACCGGTCGCGTCGCGGCGCCGGTCACCGGACGGCGGAAGACCAGGAAATCCTCGTCCACCGTTCGGCGCAGGACAAGCCAGGCGCGCTTTTCGACCGGCATCGCCTCGCGCCCGACAAATTCCCATCCCGCCGAGGTGACGAGGTTGATCTGCCGTTGAACGGTGGGCGCGAACGAGGCGCCATCATCGGCAAGCACGCCCTGACCGGCGCGCTGCCGGGGCGCTGGAATCAGCTTGTATTCGAACGTGGTCATGTGAAGCCCCCAAACCCTGGCTTCAGGGTGAGGGGCAGGGCGGTGCCCGGCAAGTCAATTGCGGCTAAATTGTGTCTATTCAGAGGTAATAATGGGGCCGTGCCGCCGAATGCGTGACCCATCTTGTTGATATAAAACAGATACAATGCTGAGTTGTGGTCGCGCGCGCCATGGTGGCATTGGTGGCTGATCGGCAGACAAACTGCGCCAGGTTCCACTTTTGGCGCCAGAAGCGCACCAGTGGAGTTAGGACGGCGTTTCGCCGACCGTGCCTTCAGCGGCGCTTTCGGGCGGCGGTTCTGCCGGGCCAAGCTTCGGCGCGGCGCCGCTTTCGTCATTCAGGAGGAGCCTCGGCGCCGCCGGGGGCGCATCGGCCTCGACGCGGCCGGTCAGGCGCCCGAGGCGGAAGAAGGATTTGGGCGCCGCCTCTGCCGTGCCCGCCTCCGCCACCGCCGCCTCGACCGGGCGGCGGAAGACCAGAAGGCTCACATAGACCTGCCGACGCTTCGACAGGCCGGTGCGCTCGGTCGTCTGCAGCATGTCGGAGCGGACATATTCCCAGCCTTCGCGCGCCTCGGCGTTGATCGCGGAAGCGAGTGCAACCGCCATGCGGGCCTCGGTCGTCTTGGCGCCGCGCGCCTTTTCGCCGTCGGCGGGCGCGGGAATGACCTTGTACTCGTAGTGCTGCATGATGGAGCTTGCCCTCGTCTGCCCAGCCGTGTGCCCGGATTCGCGCACACTACCCCAAGGCGCGGCGCGCCTCCACCTATGCCGGTGCCCGGCGCGATTTCCGAGGGGAATTTTTCGCCGAAAGGCCCGTGACGCAACGGCATTTCGGCCCGGATGCCACAGAATTGCCAAAGACGGATGGTCTATCTGCGGATGAGAAGCCGAACCGGACGACCGGTAGCGGCGATCGGGATGAGACGGATGGGACTTCGCGGGGTATTGCAAGCGCTGGTGCTGGCCGGGCTGGCCGGTCTAGGCCTGCCTGCGTCTGCTGCAACGATTCCGATCGCGAATTTCAGTTTCGAGACGGGGCCTAACGGCAACCAGCCGGGCCGTACGAACGGCATCCGCTTCAACAATCTGGGCAGTACAGCGCCGGGTTGGGATACTTATTCGACGCTTTCGGGCTGGTCGAAAGGTGGCGGCGGCGGCCGGGTGGAGATACAGAACAACCGTTCGACGGCTTTGAATGCCCATGACGGGTCGCACTTCATCTCGCTCGATGGCGGGCCGGGGCGCAATGCCTCGATCAGCCAGACGCTGACGCTGGCGGCGGGGGTCTATGCGCTGTCGTTCTGGTACAGCCCGGAAAACTGGAACGCGGCGACCAACACGATCAGCTACAACCTCGGCAATGTGGTGAACGGCCGGGTCACGGTCGGCACGAACGGTGCGGCGGTCGGGGTCTGGACGCAGGTCTATACCCGCTTCGCGATCCTGACGCCGGGAAGCTATACCTTGTCCTTCGGCGCGCTCGGCGCAGCCGACGGTGTCGGCGGCTTCATCGACGATGTGACGCTTATCACGACGGTTCCCGCTCCTGCAGCGGGGTTCGCGGGCCTGACCGGGCTTGCCGCGCTCTGGGGTGTCAAGCGGCGCAAGCGCCGCGCCGCCTGATCTGTCGCCCGGGTCCTTGCCTGGGCCCTCAGCCGAGTCCGAGCTTCTTCGCCACCATCTGATTGACGACCGCCGGATTGGCCTTGCCGCCGGTGGCCTTCAGCACCTGGCCGGTGAACCAGCCAGCGAGCTTGGCGTTGACCTTGGCCTTCTCGACCTGTTCGGGGTTGGCCGCGATCAGGTCATCCAGCGCCTTTTCGATCGCGCCGGTGTCCGTGACCTGCTTCATCCCGTGTTTCTGGGCGACTTCGGCGGGGTTCTGGCCCTTTTCAGTCGTCCAGAGAAGTTCGAACAGGTCCTTGGCCATCTTGGTGGTGATCTCGCCCGAGGCGATGAGGTCGAGCATGCCGCCAAGTTGCGCGGCGGAAACCGGGGTGGCTTCGACCGACAGCCCCTCCTTGTTGAGACGCCCGAAGAGTTCGTTGATCACCCAGTTCGCCGCCTGCTTGCCGTCGCGGCCCTTGGCCACAGCTTCGAAGAAAGCCGCATTCTCGGCCTCGGCGGTCAGCACGTCGGCGTCATATTCGGTGATGCCGTAACCGGTGACGAAGCGCGCCTTCTTCTCGTCGGGCAGTTCGGGCATGGTCGCGGCGATATCATCGACCCAGGCCTGTTCGATCTCCAGCGGCAGAAGGTCGGGGCAGGGGAAGTAGCGGTAATCATGCGCCTCTTCCTTCGACCGCATCGAGCGCGTTTCGCCCTTGTCGGGATCGTAAAGCCGGGTTTCCTGCACGACCTTGCCGCCATCTTCCACGATGGCGATCTGGCGGCGCGCCTCGTATTCGATCGCCGCCTGAATGAATCTGAGCGAGTTCATGTTCTTGATCTCGCAGCGGGTGCCCAGAACCGAATGATCGCCCGTCGCCTGGTATTTCTCGTAGTCGCCCGGCCGGCAGACCGAGACGTTGACGTCGGCGCGCAGGTTGCCGTTCTGCATGTTGCCGTCGCAGGTCCCGAGGTAGCGCATGATCTGTCTGAGCTTCGCGACATAGGCCGCCGCTTCCTCGGGGCCCCGGATATCGGGGCGCGAGACAATCTCCATCAGCGCGACGCCGGTGCGGTTGAGGTCGACGAAGGACATGGTCGGGTCCAGGTCATGGATCGACTTGCCCGCATCCTGTTCGAGGTGGATGCGTTCGATCCGGACCCGGCGGGCGACGCCCGGGCCCATGTCGACGATCACTTCGCCCTCGCCGACGATCGGGTGGTAAAGTTGCGAAATCTGATAGCCCTGCGGCAGGTCGGGGTAGAAATAGTTCTTGCGGTCGAAGGCCGAGGTCAGGTTGATCGCGGCCTTCAACCCCAGCCCGGTCCGCACCGCCTGCGCCACGCAATATTCATTGATCACCGGCAGCATCCCCGGCATCGCCGCATCGACGAAGGCGACGTTGGAATTGGGCTCGGATCCGAATTCGGTCGAGGCGCCGGAGAAGAGCTTGGCCTTGGAGGCGACCTGCGCATGGACCTCAAGGCCGATCACAAGCTCCCAATCCTCCTTCGCGCCATGGATGACCTTGGGCGTCGGGGTCTTGTAGGAAAGATGGTCTAGCATGGGTCCGGTCCTCGATCTTCACCGGGCTTTCTAGGCGAGAGCGCGGCGCGGGGCAAGGTTTCGGGAGTGCAGGCGCGCGATACGGTCAGGACAGTTTGAATATCCGCGCGATCTCGTCCAGCGCCTCCTTCTGTCGGATCGACAGATCGCCGCCAGCGGCCGCGCCGATATCTTTCAGGATCGCCATCAGCGGCATGAGACCCTGTGGACCCGAGAGCCGGTAAAGCCGCTTGGTCAGGCGCGGGATCGACTGGGCCGGGCCGTTCGATTCGTTCATCAGCCAACGGCCAAGGATCGCCAGTTCACGTGCTGTCTCGACATCGCAGCCAAGGTGACGACCGAGCGCCGCCACGGCGGCATTCTGGGTCTCGACCGAGGGCAGGCCGCCCAGTTCGAGAAAGGCAATGGCAAGCGCGCCGTCCATGACCCTTGGATCGTCAGTGCTGTCGACAGGGTGAACATTCGCCCGGCGGCGGAAGCCGAAGCGGCGCGCGGCGCCCATCACGTCGCTGGCCATATCGGCAAGCTCATGCGCCATGTCGCCAGCGGCCCGCGCGCGCTGTGCCCAGAAATAGGCGGCGAAAATGATCCCGATCAGGCCGATGATGAAGGGCATCCAGCTTTCCTCTCTCCGGTTCCGGGCGAGCGCTACGCTGGCTTTTGGGCTAATTCATGTCAACCATAGGCGAGCGCGTTTTCCCGATGGTGGTCGCGCCAGACCGGGATGGCGCGTGACCGGAATTCCTCGGCCAGCCGTTCTGGGGCAAAGGCCGATGTCGCGGGCACTTCCACGACGCGACCATTTGCAAGGTTCAAGTGGCAGACGGTGCCGGATGCGGGCGAATGGCCGATGGTCACCGAAGTGACGTCGCGCAGCGCATGGCGGCTTTCCATCGCGTCGCGGAAGAGGCTGATCGCATCCGGCCCGATGCGGAACCCTTCCGCCTCGTTCTCGATGATGCGCGCCAGCGTGTAACCGAGCGCCGGCCCGGAGAAGAGCGCAGCGATCAGCCCGAAGCCCTGCGTCCAGCCCGCGTACATCACCGCAGTCCAGACCGCGAGCGACAGGTAGGACCAGGGCCCGCGCGCCTGGCGTCGGTATTCGAAGATCTCCGTGACCATGTCAAAACACCCAACAGTTCCCCGAACGCGACTATCGCCGCGCACCGTTGAGACCGATAGTACAGCCACTATTTCGCCGTAATTTTCGCCCGCGCCGGAAACATTGGGGTGACGAGTGTGAAATTGTCCAGCGCCATGGTTCGCGCCTTACGTTTGCCGCGCCGCCAGCATTCGCGCGAGCATCTCGGTCGAATCGCGGCTGAGCCCCGGCGTGGCGAGGACCCGCTCTATCGCCGCCCTGGCCTTCGCCCGGCGCCCGGCGTCGTAGCGCGCCCAGGTCTCGAACGCCGTCGACATGCGCGCCGTGGTCTGGGGGTTCAGCGCATCGAGCCGGATGAGCCAGCCCGCGTAGAAATCATAGGCCGCGCCCGAGGATTGGTGGAAACCCGCATGGTTGGCAGAAAGCCCGCCCATCAGCGCGCGGAAGCGGTTGGGGTTCTTCCAGTCGAAATCAGGGTCGGCCGCAAGGCGTGCCGCAACGCCGGGCGCATCGGCGGGCGGGGCATGCAGGACCTGCGAGGCGAACCATTTGTCCATCACCAGCCGGTTTGCGCCGAACCTGTCGCGGAAATCGGCAAGGGCCGCCTCTGCTGTGCCGTTCTCGATCAGGCAAATGAGCGCGCCCTGACGCACGGTCATGTTGGTTGCGCTGGCGTAGAGCGCCTTCGCGCGTGCGCCGCCGTCGATCCGGTTCAGATAGGAAAGCGCGGCAAGCCGCAAGGCGCGGGCGCCGGATTGCGCCGCATCGGGTGCGTAGGCGCCGTGCACCTCCATGGCCCCGAACAACCGCTCGAAGGTCGGCTCAAGCCGTGCGGCGATCGCCTTTGCCAGCCGCTTCTGTTCGGCGTGAATGCGGTCGGGGTCGGGTTCGTGACCGGCATCGGCAAGGCTTTGCGCCAGATCGTCGGCCGAGGGCAGGTGGAGGCAGAGCGCCCGGAAGGCCGGGTCGAGGCTGTCGTCGCCGGCCATCGCCTCTAGCGCCGAGATCAGCTGACCCGAGGGGTCTTCGCCCTCAAGGATCATCCGGGAAAGCGCATCGCGGGCAAGCGACCGCCCGGCCTCCCATTTGTTGAACGGGTCGGTGTCATGCGCCAGCAGGAAGGCGCGTTCGGCCTGGGTCACCTTGCGGTCAAGGACAACGGGCGCCGAGAAGCCGCGCAGGATCGAGGGGATGGGCCGGGTCGCCAGCCCCTCGAACCGGAAGCTTTGCGTGCCTTCCGTCATTTCGAGAATGGTGGTCGGCAGGATCTCGTCGCCGTTGGGGTTGAGGAGCCCGACCGCGATCGGGATCACGCGGGCCGGTTTTTCCGCCTGCCCCGGCGTGGGGGCGGTGGCCTGGGCGAAGGTCAGGGTATAGGTGCCGTCGTTCCAGGCCTCGCTGACCGAAAGGCGCGGCGTGCCCGCGTCGGTATACCAGCGCTTGAACTGCGTGAGGTCGCGGCCCGTCGCATCCTCGAAGACCTTCAGCCAGTCCTCGATGGTGGCCGCCTCGCCGTCATGGCGGTCGAAGTAGAGGGCGAGCGCGCGGCGGTAGCCATCGTCGCCCACGAGGTGCTTCAGCATGCCGATCACCTCGGCGCCCTTTTCATAGACGGTCGCTGTGTAGAAATTGTTGATCTCGACGAAATGATCGGGCCGGGGCGGATGGGCGAGCGGCCCCATATCCTCGCGGAACTGGCGGGCGCGCAGGGTCAGCACATCCGCGATCCGCTTCACCGGGGCCGAGCGCATGTCGGAGGTGAATTCCTGATCGCGGAAGACCGTCAGCCCCTCTTTCAGGCACAGCTGGAACCAGTCGCGGCAGGTGATGCGGTTGCCGGTCCAGTTGTGGAAATATTCGTGCGCGATCACGCCTTCGATCCGTTCGAAATCGAGGTCGGTCGCGGTCTCGGGCGAGGCGAGAACGAGCTTCGAGTTGAAAATGTTCAAGCCCTTGTTCTCCATCGCGCCCATATTGAAGTCATCGACGGCGACGATGTTGAAAATGTCCAAGTCATATTCGCGGCCGTAGACCTCCTCATCCCAGGTCATCGACCGTTTGAGGCTGTCCATCGCATAGTGGCAACGGTCCAGATCGCCCTTCCGGACCCAGATGTTAAGCTCTACCTCGCGACCGGACCGCGTTGTGAACCGGTCGGGCAGGTTCACCAGATCGCCCGCGACCAGCGCGAAGAGATAGGCGGGCTTCGGCCAGGGGTCGTCCCACTCGGCCCAGCCCTTTCCCCTGCCCTCGGGATTGCCGTTTGACAGAAGCACGGGCATCTCGCTTTCGATCCTGACGCGGAAGGGCGCCATCACGTCCGGCCGGTCGGGGTAATAGGTGATCTTGCGAAAGCCCTCGGCCTCGCATTGGGTGCAATAGATGCCGCCCGACATGTAAAGCCCCTCAAGGGCGGTATTGCCTTCCGGGTCGATCTCGACCTCGGCTTCCCATGTGAAGGGGCCTTGGGGCAGATGGGCGGCGGCGACGGTCAGGCCCCCGGCGGTGATCGCCAGCGCGCTGTCGGGCAAAGGCTTGCCGTCGATGGCGGCGGAGATCAGTTTCAGCTTCTCGCCATGCAGGAACAGGTCATGCCGCCCGGGACGGGCCGGGTTCGGTGTGAAGGCGATGCGCGAGAGGACGCGGGTGGCGCGGGGCTTCAGCCGGAAGGTCAGCTCGACCTGAGCGATCTGGAAGGGAAAGGGCTGATAATCCTTGAGATAGATCGTCTCAGGCGTTGCGTCGCTCATCTGGGCCCTCCCGGTCATCCGGGTCGGACGTTAGGCCGTCCGTCCCGGCGCCGCAATCAGGCCCGCCCAATCTGCCGGTCCGATCGGTCAGTCTGCGCCGATGAAGGCGGCAAGCTTGCCGAGCGTCTGGAGGCCAAGCTCGACCGCGCCGAAGCCCTTCGCGGTTTCGCACTCTTCGGCGGTCACGAAGATCATCGACAGGGTGACCCTGGTCCTTGCGCCCAGATCCTCGAACCGCGCGGTGGCATCGGCATGCTTCGGTCCGTTCTCGCCCCAGAGGAGCGCATAGTCGATGCCACCCTCGGGATCGAAGCGGTGATAGAGATGGTGGTTGGGATAGACCGTCCCGTCCGGCCCGATCATGTCGAAGACCCATTCTCCGCCCGCGCGCAGGTCGATGCGCCGGGTCTTGCAGGAAAACCCGTCCGGCCCCCACCATTGCCGCAAGGCCTCGGGATCGGACCAGGCGGCCCAGACGGCGGCGACGGGCGCGTTGATGATCCGTTCAAGTGTCATGGTCCGGTCTGCGGCCCCGATGTCCATCACAGCGTCCCCGCCAGTTCATCGAGTTGCCCGGCAGTCACCTTCCAGCCCTCATCGAACCCCATCTCGCGGTTTGCCTTCGCCTCGCCTGCCGTCCGGTGGCGCGCGATGCAGACGTGGCGGGTACCCGTGCCTTCCGGCGCGAAGGTCAGGATGGCGGTGAAGTTCGGCCCGAAATCTGCGCCCGGCGTCTCCAGCGGGGCGTAATCCTCGCCAAAGAGGTCGGTGAACACGAGTTTGCGTTCCGGCACGACCTCGAGGAACGATCCCTCGTTGCTGACGGTCGGCCCCTCGGGCCCGCTCGCCGCCATGAAGAAGCGCCCGCCCGGGCGCAGGTCCAACACCGCCTCGGCCACGAACCAAGGCCGGGGCAGATACCATTGGCAGAAAAGCTCCGGTTCGGTCCAGCAGCGCCAGACGAGGTTCGGCGGTGCCTTCAGAGTGCGTTCGATCACGATGTCACGTTCAGGGTCGATCTTCATGCTCTGTCCTTTCCCTGTTTCGGGGGCCGGAGTCATTTCATCAGCCCGCGCGCGTAGTCTTCAAGCTGCGTGACGACCGTGCCCCAGCCGTCGTAGAAGCCCATGTTCTTGTGGATCTCGGCCTTCTCCGAGGACCGGTGGCGGGCGATGGCGGTATAGGTCGTGCCGCCGCCCGGCGCATCGCCGAGGATCAGGATCGCGGTCATGAACGGGTCTGGCGCGGGCTTCCAGCCTTCGGTGTAGCCGTCGGTGAAGACGAGCTTTTCGTTCTCGATCAGCTCTAGCCAGACGCCGTGGTTGTCCATCAGGTTGCCCTCGACCTCGAAGGTCGTGTTGAACCGGCCGCCCACGCGCAGGTCGATGTCGCAAGCCGTGACCTTGTGGGGGCGCGGCACGAAGAAATGCGGGATGTGGCGGGGCTGGGTCCAGCATTCCCAGACGAGCGCACGGGGGACGGAGAGCGTGCGGGTGAAGCTCAGGTCAGTCTTGGGGTCCAGATCCATTGCCGCGCTCCTTCATCAGGCGGGTTACGTAATCGTCCAGCCGGTCGAGCCGCCCCTCCCAGATCGCGCGCTGCTCGTCGAGCCAGCTTCTGACCGGCGTAAAGGCGCCGGGCACCAGCGTCACGGTGCGCACCCGACCGGCCTTGTCGCTGGTCACGAGGCCCGCCTCCTCCAGTCGGCGCACATGGCCCATGAACGAGGGCAGCGCCATGTCGAAGGGCGCGGCCAGCTCGCTGACCGTGGCAGAGCCGCGCGCCAGCCGTTCAAGGATCGCACGGCGAGTGGGATCGCCGAGGGCCTGGAACAGATGGTCGAGCTGGCCGGGGGAAAGGTTCATCGATCCGTCATCAGTTATGTCATCGCCTAACTATTCCTGTCAGTCGAGTCGCGCAAGTAAAAAGTTAGGAAGATGACTTACTATTATTTGCGAAAGGTGATTTCGGCTTTTCCGGCAAACGGAGTGGACCGGAACATTGCCGGGCGGGGCGGCATCCGGTAGGTCTTTCAACAACGGCATACTTTTGTATGCGGCAAAGGAGGCGAACCATGCGGGTCGAGCGGAGCGGGCTTTCGGTGGCGGCGGAACTGGCCGCCTTTCTGGAAGAGCGGGCGCTGCCGGGGACCGGCATCGCGCCTCAGCGGTTCTGGGACGGGTTCGCGGCGCTTCTTGGCGACCTGGCGCCGAAGAACCGCGCGCTCCTTGCCAAGCGCGAGGATATTCACGCCCGGATCGACGCATGGCACATCGACCGTCGCGGCCAGCCGCATGATCACGAGGCCTACAAGGCCTATCTCTCCGAGATCGGCTATCTCCTACCCGAGGGCGGTCCCTTCCAGATCGACACCGCCAATGTCGACCCCGAGATCGCCAGCGTTCCCGGGCCGCAACTGGTCGTTCCGATCACCAATGCCCGCTATGCGCTGAATGCCGCGAATGCCCGCTGGGGCTCGCTCTACGACTGCCTCTATGGCACAGATGCGATGGGTTCGGCCCCGCCGCCCGGTGGCTATGAACGGGGCAGGGGCGCGCGGGTCGTGACGCGGGTCCGGGTGTTTCTGGACGAGGCTTTTCCCATTCAGGGCGCCAGCCACGGGGACGTGCGGCGCTATCATGTGAAGGACGGCCAGTTGCTGGTCGATGACCTGCCGCTGGTCGATCCAGCGAAATTCGTGGGCTATCGCGGGAATCCGCGGGCACCGGACGCAGTGCTTCTGAAGAACAATGGCCTGCATGTCGAACTGATCTTCGACCGGGCCCATTTCATCGGCTCGCGCGATCAGGCCTGCCTCGCCGACGTGGTGATCGAAAGTGCGATGTCGGCGATCATGGATTGCGAGGATTCCGTCGCCTGCGTCGATGCCGAGGACAAGGTGCAGGCCTATGAGAACTGGCTTGGCCTGATGAAGGGCGACCTGACCGAGACGTTCGAGAAGGCTGGGCGCAGCCTGACCCGGCGTTTGAACCCCGACCGGAGCTACACCGCGCCGGACGGATCGGACCTGACCATCAAGGGCCGCGCGCTCCTCTGGGTCCGCAACGTCGGCCATCTGATGACCAATCCGGCAATCCTTCTGCCCGACGGCTCGGAGGTGCCCGAGGGGCTGATGGATGCGATGATCACGGTCACGATCGCGCTCCATGATCTGCAGAAGACCGAAGGCCCCCGCAATTCCACGCTCGGCTCGGTCTATGTGGTCAAGCCGAAGATGCACGGACCCGAAGAGGTGGCCTTCGCCGACGAAACCTTCGCCCGCGTCGAAGAGGTGCTGGGCCTGCCCGCCCATACGGTCAAGATCGGGATCATGGACGAAGAGCGGCGGACATCCGTCAACCTCAAGGAATGTATCCGCGCCGCCCGCCATCGCGTGGCCTTCATCAACACCGGTTTCCTCGACCGGACGGGCGACGAGATCCATACGTCGATGGAGGCGGGTCCCTTCAGCCGCAAGGATTTCATCAAGCGCAAGGGCTGGATCGGCGCCTACGAGAACCAGAATGTCGATATCGGCCTGGAATGCGGCCTCTCGGGCCGCGCCCAGATCGGCAAGGGCATGTGGGCGATGCCAGACCTGATGGCGGCGATGCTGGAACAGAAGATCGACCATCCCAAGGCCGGTGCCAATTGCGCCTGGGTGCCCAGCCCGACGGCGGCGACGCTCCATGCGCTCCACTATCACAAGGTCGACGTGATGGCGGTGCAGGCGCGGCTGAGGAAGGGCGGCAGGCGCGCCTATGTCGATGCGATCCTCGACATACCGCTTGCGACATATCGCAAATGGACGCCCGAACAGGTCGCGCGCGAGGTGGAAAACAACGTGCAGGGCATCCTCGGCTATGTGGTGCGCTGGGTCGATCAGGGGGTGGGCTGTTCCAAGGTGCCCGACATCAACGATGTGGGCCTGATGGAGGACCGCGCCACCTGCCGCATCTCGGCCCAGCATGTGGCGAACTGGCTGCATCACGGCGTCGTCGATGCCCAGACGGTGATGGCCGCGCTGCGCAAGATGGCCGAAGTGGTGGACCGCCAGAATGCGGGCGACCCCGCCTACCGGCCGATGGCGCCGGGGTATGACGGTATCGCCTTCCAGGCGGCCTGCGATCTGGTCTTCAAGGGCCGCACGCAGCCGTCGGGCTATACCGAGCCGGTGCTGCACGCGCGGCGGCTGGAGGTGAAGGCAGCGCTGCAGGGCTGATCCTTCCGGGGCCGGCGGCGAGAGGCTCCGACCAGGGCGTAGCGCATGCCTAACGGAAGCTTGGAAAAAGCTTAGTTTACTTGCACGATGAGAGCCGCCCCTCTGGGGCTCCTGAAGCGGCGGGCGCCGCGTCGACGAGGTGCGGACATGGCGCGCGATCCCCGCTACGATATCCTGTTCGAGCCGCAAAGGATCGGCCCGAAGACCGCGCCCAACCGCTTCTATCAGGTGCCGCATTGCAATGGCGGCGGCTATCGTGACCCCTCGGCCGTCGCCGCCATGCGCGGGGTGAAGGCCGAAGGGGGCTGGGGCGTGATCTTCACAGAACAGACCGAGATGCATCCAACCTCGGAAATCACGCCCTTCATCGAACTGAGGCTATGGGAGGATCAGGACATTCCGATGATCGCCCGCATGGCCGATAAGATGAAGGAACACGGGGCGCTCGCGGGCATCCAGCTGGCCTATTCCGGCATCAACGGGCCGAATTTCTACACCAAGGAAGTGCCGCTCGCCCCTTCCGCCCTGCCGATCCGCACCTTCACCAATGATCCGGTGCAGGCCCGCGCGATGGACAGGTCCGACATCCGCAACCTGCGCCGCTGGTTCGTGACGGCTGCCAGGCGCTGCGAACGGGCGGGCTTCGACCTGATCTGCCTTTACGGCGCGCACGGGTTCGGCATCTTCCAGCATTTCCTCAGCCGCGCCACCAACCAGCGGTCGGACGAATATGGCGGGAGCCTTGAAAACCGCTCGCGCTTCGTGCGCGAGGTGATCGCCGACATGCGCGACGCGGTGGGCGACAGGATGGCGCTGACGCTTCGTGTCTCGCTTGACGAGACGATCGGCGATCTGGGGTTTTCCAATGCGGAGGTCCGCGATTTCATCGCGATGAATGCCGATCTGCCGGACCTGTGGGACCTGGCCCATGGCACATGGGAGGATTGTTCCGGCCCCTCGCGCTTCAGGGAGGAGGCGGCGCAGGAAGCTTTGGTGAAGGGCATCCGGGAGTTGTCGGACCGCCCCGTCGTCGGCGTCGGCCGCTTCACCTCGCCGGATGTCATGGTGCGCATGGTGCGGCAGGGCGTCCTGGATTTCATCGGCTGCGCCCGCCCGTCGATTGCCGATCCGTTCCTGCCCTTGAAAGTGGCCGAGGGCCGGATCGAGGATATCCGCGAATGTATCGGCTGCAACATCTGCATCACCGGCGACATGACCGGCGGCATGGGACGCTGCACCCAGAACCCGACCTGGATGGAGGAATGGCGGCGCGGCTGGCATCCGGAAAGGATCGCGCCGAAGGGCGAGAGCGCGTCCGTGCTGATCATCGGCTCCGGTCCCGCGGGCCTCGAGGCCGCGCGGGCGGCCGCGCTCCGCGGCTATGAGGTGGCAGTGGCCGAGGCGCGGGGGATCATGGGCGGGCGGGTTGCGCGCGAGCGGCTTTTGCCCGGCCTCGGCGCCTGGGGCAGGGTGGTCGATTACCGGCTTTATCAATTGCGTCAGTGGGCCAATGTTTCGCTCTATCCCAATTCGGCGCTGACGGCCGATGAGGTGATGGCCTTCGGCTTCGAACATGTCTGCGTCGCCACCGGCAGCCGCTGGCGCGCGGATGGCGTCGCGCGCCAGCATGTGGTGCCGATCCCGCGTGACGGGTGTCTTCCGACCTTCACGCCCGACGATCTGATGGAGGGACGGCTGCCCAAGGGCCGCGTCGTCCTCTTCGACGACGATCATTTCTATATGGGCGGAGTGCTGGCCGAACTGCTGGCCGCCACGGGCTGCGATGTGACATTGGTGACGCCCGCCGCCTTCGTCTCGGACTGGACGCGCAACACGCTGGAACAGGCGACAATCCACCGCAGGCTGGCGGACAGGGGTGTCGCCATCCGGTTGAACACCGGCCTGGCCGCGATCACCGCCGACGGGGTGGAAACCTGCTGCAGCTACACAGACGGGCGGGGCCATATCGGTTGCGATGCCCTGGTGATGGTGGCGTCCCGCCAGCCGGAGGACGGGCTTTATCGCGAACTTCTGTCCCGCAGGCCGGACTGGCAGGCGGCAGCCATCCGGTCGGTGCGACTGATCGGCGACGCGGCCGCGCCGGGGCCGATCGCCTGGGCGACCTTTGCGGGGCACCGCTATGCGCGCGAACTTGATGCCGGGCTCTGGGACGAGGAATGGGGGGACGATCCGTCCTTCCGCCGCGAGGTCGTCGGACTGTTCCGGGACAGATGAATATTGCGCCGCCGGATTTCTTCAAGAAATCCGGTCCGATATCTTTTCAAGATATCGGTGCCTTCGGTCGAACGGACGGAAAGAGTGGTTCAGCCGCCCCAGGTGCGGACCGGGCCGCAATCCATATGGACGAAGTTGGAGCGGGAATATTTGCCGACGCCGCCGGCCTCGCAGGCCGATGCGGCGCGGTAGATCTGCGCGACCGAGCGCGCGCGCAGCCGCAGGTCGGCGGCCTTGGCCTGGATATGCAGCGAATTCTTCGCCACCCCGCGCGAGCCTTCGCGCAGCATGGCATTGGTCTTCTTGGTGCGGTAGCCGGACAGCAGCATGTAGGGTTCGTCGACCTCAAGCAGACGGTGCGAGGCTGCGGCGATATCGATGGTGCGCGGGTCGATCGATTTGACCTCATCCGAGCGCCAGTCGCGCATGAAATAGCTGATCTCGTTCAGCGCTTCGGGGATATATTCGCCCTCGATCCAGTAGATCGTGTCGAGGCTTTCACCGGTCCGGCCGGAATACATGCGGATGCGGCGTACATCGCCCGCGCCGCGCAGGAAGCCGAAGGCATTCGAACAGGTCGGCGCGGCCGTGATCAATGTGGCCGCAAATACACCCAACAGCCCGCGGCGGCTGACCCCGTTCTTGCCTGACATGTTCATCCGTCCTGTCCCGTTCCGCTTAAGGCGCGGTTCTTGGTGCAACTTATCCCCAAGTGCCCGCGTTTTATGCCACGGGAAGATTCGCCTGCCAACCACGCAAATGTCTACGGATCGGAAAATAAGGATATTCGGCAGAATCCCGCTCAGATCACGGTCGCGTGAACGGATCGCCGGATTAGTGGCCCAAAATCCGCAATCCGCGAGATTTTGTGGCCCCTTATCCGAATCGCCCTTGGAGTACTTTGCCAAACACTTCAAGCCTGTATTCTGAAGACGCATAGTCCTTGAGGTTTCGATGATCCCCGCGGGAGCCATTTCCCATGCCCGTCGCCGCCTGTCTTGCGGCGCGTCCGTCCTTCTTGCCCTGCCGCTCGCCGCGCTTCTGTCGCTGGGCGCGTCGGGCGCGAGCCATGCGCAGACCGCAACCTTCCGGTCGGGCCTGTCCGAGGCTGCGGCGGAGGATGCGGCGATCGCCGGTTTCTACCGCGACCATGGCTATGCGACGCTCTGGACCGGCCCGGGCGACGCCCGGCGCCGCGAGGCGCTGTTCCGGGCGCTGGCCGAGGCGGGCGATCACGGTCTGCCCGTCGGAAAATACGAAGCCGAGGCGCTGATGCAGCGCTTCCATGCGGTCCAGTCCGAGGCGCAGCGTGCGCGGCTCGAGGTGGATGTGACCCGCACGTTCCTCGCCTATGCGCGCGACGTGCAGAGCGGGTTCCTGACGCCTGCCGCGATCGACCCGACCATCGTCCGCGAGGTGCCGCGCAAGGAGGCGCGCGCCCAGCTTGACGGGTTCGCCGCCGCCGATCCGGTCGCCTTCATCGCCGCGCTGCCGCCGTCGGCGCCGGAATATGCGGCCCTGCAGAAGGCGCGTCTCGATCTGGTTGCCGCCATCGACGCGGGCGGCTGGGGGGCGAAGGTTCCCGACGGCAAGCTGACGCCGGGCGACGAAGGGGCGGCCGTGATCGCGCTTCGCGACCGGCTGATCGCGCTTGGTTATCTCGCGCCCAACTCGAACGCCACGTTCGATGGCGAGTTGAGCCGCGCGCTGCAACGGTTCCAGATCGACAACGGGCTGACGCCCGACGGCGTGGCAGGCGACGGCACGATTGCCGAGATCAATCGCAGCCCCGAAGAGCGGCTGGAATCGGTGCTTGTCGCCATGGAGCGGCTGCGCTGGATGAACGGCCTGCCGCTCGGCGCGCGCCATGTCTGGGTCAACCTTCCCGATTTCACCGCCAAGGTGGTGGACGAGGGCCGCGTCACCTTCGAGACGGTGACGGTCGTCGGCCAGAACCGCAAGGACACCCGCAGCCCGGAATTTTCCGACCAGATGGAGTTCATGGTCATCAACCCGACCTGGAACGTGCCACGCTCGATCACGGTCAAGGAATATCTGCCGATGCTGCAGAAGAACCCCAATGCGGCCCGGCATCTGAGGATCGTCGACCGGTCGGGGCGGCAGGTGGACCGCGCCGCGGTCGATTTCACCCAGTTCACCGAACGGAACTTCCCCTTCTCGATGAGTCAGGCGCCGTCGGACGGCAATGCGCTCGGCCTGGTGAAATTCATGTTCCCCAACCAGTGGAACATCTACCTGCATGACACGCCGCAAAAGCCGCTCTTCCAGAAAGAGGTGCGCGCCTTCAGCCATGGCTGCATCCGCCTCGGTCGGCCGTTCGATCTGGCCTATGTGCTGCTCGCGCGTCAGACGGATGATCCCGAAGGGCTGTTCCACAGCCACCTCGATACCCGCAAGGAAACCGTGGTGACGCTCGATCAGCCGGTGCCGGTGCATCTGGTCTATTACACCGCCTGGCCGAATGCCGAGGGCCATATCGACTATCGCCGCGACGTCTACGGGCGTGATGGCGCGATCTTCGAGGCGATGCGCGCGGCCGGGGTGGCCTTGCCGACGGTTCAGGGGTAAATCTCGGCGCTGAGAGGCGCGGGAGTACCCATGGCAGAGACCGGTCATACTATCGAAGAGATCGCGCGTGCCATCGGCGGCGCCGCCGTCGGCGAGGCAAGCCTTCGCGTGACGGGCGCGGCGGAGCCGGCGCAGGCGGGGCCGGATCAGCTGGCGTTGGCCATGGACCCGAAATATGCGCCGGGCCTTGCGCTGGGACGGGCGCGCGCGGCTGTCCTTTGGGCCGATGCCGACTGGCAGGCACTGGGGCTGACGACCGCGATCCTCGTCGGGCGGCCGCGGCTGGCGATGTCGGGCCTCACGCGGCTCTTCGATCCGGGGCCCGAGATCGCGCCGGGCATCCATGCAAGCGCGGTCATCGACCCCGGTGCCAGCATCGCCCCGGGCGCGGCGATCGGTGCCTTTGTCGTCATCGGCCGAGGGGTCCGGATCGGGGCGAACGCCCGGATCGCCAGCCATGTCACCATCGCCGAAGGGGCCGCGATCGGCGCCGACGCGCTGATCCACACCGGCGCGCAGATCGGCGCGCGGATCACGATCGGCGACAGGTTCATCTGCCAGCCCGGCGCGGTGATCGGATCGGACGGCTTTTCCTTCGTGACCGAGAAGAAATCCGGCGTCGAACAGATCCGCGAGACGCTGGGCGAGCGCGGCGAGGTGACGGACCAGAACTGGCTGCGCATCCATTCGCTGGGCACCGTCGAGATCGGCGATGATGTCGAGGTGGGTGCCAATTGCGCCATCGACCGGGGTACGATCCGCGCCACGCGGATCGGCTCGGGGACGAAGCTCGATAACCTCGTCCATATCGCCCATAACGTGACGGTCGGGCGCGACTGTCTGCTCTGCGGTCAGGTCGGCATCGCCGGATCGACACGCATTGGCGACCGGGTGGTGATGGGCGGGCAGTGCGGCGTGGGCGACAACCTTTTCGTCGGCGACGACGTGATCGCGGGCGGCGCGACCAAGATCATGTCGAACGCGCCTGCGGGTCGGGTATTGCTCGGCTATCCCGCGATCAGGATGGAAACCCATATCGACGCCTGGAAGAACATCCGCCGCCTGCCGCGCCTCTTTGCGCAGGTGGCCGAGCTTCGGGCGCGGTCGGGGGCGAAGGACGATGGCCATGACGGCTGACATCGCCGCCCAAGTGACCGCGATCCTTGCACGCGAGGCGCTTCTCGATGCTACTGAAGTGCGGGCCGACCTGCCTGCTTCGGACCTCGGGCTCGACAGTCTGGGCCTCGTCGAGGCGATCTTCGCCATCGAGGAGCGGTTCGGCATCACCGTGCCCTTCAATGCCAACAGGCCCGAGGCGACCGCCTTCGGCACCGCGACCGTGGGCGAGATCATCGCCGAGGTCGAGGCGCTCGTGCGCGCCCGGGGCTGAGGCCCGATGCGGCGGGTGGTCATCACCGGGGCGGGCACGGTCAATCCGCTTAGCCAGTCGGTAGCCGACACCATCGCCGGTCTGATCGCCGGACGTACGGCGATCCGGACGCTCGACTTGCCCGATGCGGACCGGCTGACGGTGGGGATCGGTGCGCCGGTCACGGACTTCGATCCTGCCCGGCATTTCCCCCCCCGCGATCTGGCGCTTCTCGACCGGGCGACGCAGTTCGCCCTTCAGTCGGCGCGGCAGGCGGTGGCCTCTTCGGGCCTGACGGCTATGCCGCCCGGTGCGGGGGTGATCGTCGGCACGGCGGGCGGCGGGCATGAGACGGCCGAGGCGGCCTATCGCGCGGTCTTCGCCGAGGGGCGCGAAAGGGTGCATCCTTTCACCGTGCCGCGCCTGATGATGAATGCGCCCGCGAGCCGGATCGGGATCGAGTTCGGCTGCAAAGGGCCGACCTTTGCCGTTTCGTCCGCCTGTGCGTCGGCGAATCATGCCATCGGGCTGGCTTTCCAGATGATCCGCTCGGGCGCCGCCCCTGCGATGCTGGCGGGCGGTGCGGATGCGATGCTGACTTTCGGCGGCCTCAAGGCGTGGGAGGGCTTGCGGGTTCTCTCGCCCGATGGCTGTCGGCCGTTCGACCGGATGCGCAACGGGCTGGTGATGGGCGAGGGGGCGGCGATTTATCTATTGGAGGAGCGGGAGGCAGCGCTTGCGCGCGGGGCGCCGGTCCTTGCCGAGGTCGCCGGTTTTTCCATGGGCGCCGATGCCGAGGACATGGTCCTGCCGTCGGCGGCAGGTGCCGAGAGGGCGATGCGCGGGGCGCTGGCCGATGCGGGCCTCGCGCCCGGCGAGGTCGGCTATGTGAAGGCCCACGGGACCGGCACGCGTGCGAATGACCGGGCCGAGGCCGAGGCGATCCGCGCGACCTTTCCGGGCGGCGTTGCCGTTTCCTCGACCAAGGGCGCGCATGGCCATCTGATGGGGGCGGCCGGGGCGGTGGAACTGCTTGCCTGCCTCGCGGCGCTTCGGGGCGAGGGGATCGCGCCGACTGTCGGCCTCGCTGATCCCGATCCCGACTGCGCTCTCGACCTCGTGCAGCGCGCCCCGCGGACCGCCGAGGTTTCCGCCTGTCTGGCGAATGCCTTCGCCTTTGGTGGCCTCAACGCGGTTCTGGCCCTGCGCCGGGCGTGAAACGAAAACGCCGCCCGTGGGGCGGCGTCCTTCAGCTTTTCCCGTGTCCGCCTCAGGGCTTCGGCATCTCTGCCTTCACCGCAGTCAGCGCATCGGTGAAGCCCTTGAGCGAGATATCGACCGAGACGATCTTGTCCGGCGCGGCGATCGGCACGACCGAGATCGTGGCCTTGTTGCCCTTCTTCATCTTCTCGATCTCTTCGCCGGTGAAGCCGATCCGCGAGAAGCAGCCGACGACAGCGCAGAACGTGTAGGGATAGCTCTTGGGCGTGCCGCCGTCGATGGCAAGGCGCAATTCCTGCGGCAGGAGCGTTTCCAGGGGCACGATGACCGTGGCGCCGGCCACCGCCTGGCCGCCGTCGGGCAGGGCGACCATGGTGATCTCGGCCACCGAATTGCCCTTGGCATCCTTCAGAAGCTGATAGATCTCGCACGGGTCGGAACCGTCCTGGGTGCGGATGCAGCGCAACTGCCAGTCGCCATGCGTCGATTTGACATAAGGTTCGGCCACATTGGCCACGTCGGTTCCCATGTTCAGTTCGGTCCCGGTGACCGGCTGGTCGGTGGCGGGCGCCTCGGTGACATTCGGATTCTCGGTCGTGGTCTCCTGCGCGAGGGCCATCTGGCCGAGCGAGAGGCTCAGCACGAGCGGCAGGAGGAGCGAGCGGGCGGCAACGGTCATGTGAGCGGGTCCGTCGAAGGTTTCTGTTGGTGCGTGCCTTAGCACGGGGTACGGCGACTGTCAGGGGCAAAAGCGGTGCGCGGGCCGGTCGGGGCAGCGGAAATTCGCCAGGTTCGAGAGCGTGCGACCCAAAGCAGAACGGGACCCGATAAAGGGTCCCGGTCCATTTCTCGCTCCCTGTCGGACGGGCCGACTATCTCATTGGTCGTGACGCTAGAAGGCTTTCCCCCGTTCGTCAACATGAAAAATCGCCGCACTTGTAAACCGGTAGTTGACGGAAAAATCACGAAAAAAGCCGCGCCGATCGCGGCGCGGCCAGTCTGACAGGGAGGAAGTCATATCCCTTGCGCGCACAGGCGCGTCCGGGATGACGGGACTATGGCATTGCAAGGTTAAGAATGTATTCTGCGGCCGTATCGCGGCGGGCGGACGCTGATCCGGCCGTCCACACTTGAGACGCTGGAGGATGTGCGCGTGACCACCGAACTGACCGAAAACGGCCTTTTCGCCGGGGGCGGGGGCGAGGCTTATGGCATCCCGCAGGAGCTGCTGCTGAAGTACGGCAACCGCCACGGGCTGATCGCCGGGGCGACGGGCACCGGCAAGACGGTGACCTTGCAGATCCTCGCCGAAGGCTTCTCGGCGGCGGGCGTGCCGGTCTTCATGGCCGACGTGAAGGGCGATCTGGCGGGCCTCGCGCGCGCAGGCTCGGAAAGCCACAAGCTGCACGAAGCTTTCCTGAAGCGTTCCGCGACCATCGGGTTCGAGCTTTCCTACCGCGCCTTCCCGACGGTCTTCTGGGACATATTCGGCGAGCAGGGGCACCCGGTCCGCACCACGATTTCCGAGATGGGGCCCCTGCTGCTGGCGCGGCTGATGGACCTTTCCGATGCGCAGGAGGGCGTCCTGAACATCGCTTTCCGCATCGCCGACGAGGAAGGGCTGGCGCTGCTGGACCTGAAGGACCTGCAGGCGATGCTGGTGTGGATCGGCCAGAATGCCGCCGAGATCGGGCTACGCTACGGAAATGTCGCGCCCGCGACCATCGGCGCGATCCAGCGCCAGCTCTTGGTCCTCGAAAACCAGGGCGGGTTGAAGCTGTTCGGCGAACCGGCGCTCGACCTCTTCGACATGATGCGTACCGCACCCGACGGGCGGGGACAGATCAACATCCTTGCCGCCGACAAGCTGATGGGCTCGCCCCGGCTTTATGCCACCTTCCTTCTCTGGCTTCTGTCGGAACTCTTCGAGACATTGCCGGAGGTCGGCGATCCCGACCGGCCGAAATTCGTCTTCTTCTTCGACGAGGCGCATCTTCTGTTCGATGACGCCCCAAAGGCGCTGGTGGACAAGGTCGAGCAGGTGGCGCGGCTGATCCGGTCGAAGGGGGTGGGGGTCTATTTCGTCACCCAGAATCCGGCCGACATTCCCGACGATGTGCTGGGCCAGTTGGGCAACCGGGTGCAGCATGCCTTGCGCGCCTTCACGGCGAAGGACCAGCAGGACCTGCGCCGCGCGGCCGAGAATTATCGCCCGAACCCGCGCTTCGATACCGAGACCGCGATCAAGGAAGTGGGCACGGGCGAGGCTGTGACCTCGTTCCTCGAGGCCAAGGGCGTGCCGGGGATGGTGGAGCGCACCTTGATCCGTCCACCGGAAAGCCGCCTTGGCGTGATCAGCCCCGAGGAGCGGGCGCAGGTGATGGCCGAGGGCGGGCTTGCGGGCAAGTACGAGCGCTCGATCGACCGGGAATCGGCTTTCGAACTGCTGAAGGCACGCGCAGACGCCGCGGCAAAAGAGGCAGCCGAAGCCGAGGAGCGGGCGGCGCGCGAGAAGGAAGAGGCGCGCGACTACAAGAAGGGCCGCCGCTATGACGATGCAAGCCCCTGGGGGCGCACGGAGAAGCCGCGCCGGACCACTTCCTCGCGCTCCGACAGCATTGCAGCGACCTTCGGGAAAAGCCTTGCGCGCCACGTCGGTTCCAGCGCCGGCCGCGCCCTGATACGGGGGGTGCTGGGGAGCCTCTTCAAGTCGCGCTGATCGCTCATCGGCCGGATCGAAGGCGCGACGGCGGGGGTGAAAATTTTTGATCAAAAATTCTCGTTGTCTCTGCCGTGATTTTGACTATGCTGTCAAAATCATTCTGACTGGAGATTCAAAATGACTCACGCCGTGCACTCGAAGTCCAACGAGGCGCTGTGGGAGACGGACCGTGCCCACGCCCTGCATCCTTGGACGAATTTCGGCCCCTTCGAGGAGAAGGGCGCCCTGGTGATCAGCCGGGGCGAAGGCTGTTACCTGTGGGACGCCGAGGGGCGGAAATATTTCGACGCGGTGGGCGGGCTCTGGTGCACCAACATCGGGCTCGGTCGCCGCGAGATGGCCGATGCGATCGCCGATCAGGCGATGAAGCTTGGCTTTTCCAACACGTTCGTCGACATGACGAACGACCCGTCCGCGCGGCTCGCGGGCAAGATCGCCGAGATCGCGCCGGGTGACCTCAACCGGGTGATGTTCACCACGGGCGGCTCGACCGCCGTCGATACGGCCGTCCGGATGGTCGCCTATTACCAGCATGCGCGCGGCTATCCGGCGAAGACCGACGTTGTGGCGCGCGACTACAGCTATCACGGCTCGACCTATCTTGCGCAGTCGGTGGGCAAGCGCCCCGGCGACCGGGTCGAGGAGTTCCGCTACAAGACCGAGGGCATTCATCATCTGTCCTGTCCCAATCCCTACCGCAGGCCCGCTCACTTAAGCGAGGCTGAGTTCTGCGATGACCTCATCGCCGAGTTCGAGGCGCTGATCGCCCGGGTCGGAGCGGACCGGATCGGCGGTTTCATCGCCGAGCCGATCCAGGCCTCCGGCGGGATCATCATACCGCCCGAAGGTTACCTGAAACGGATGTGGGAGATCTGCCAGCGTCACGAGATCCTGTTCATCGCCGACGAGGTGGTGACGGGCTTCGGGCGCCTGGGCCACTGGTTTGCGTCTCTGGATGAATTCGGCGTGCAGCCGGACGTGATCTGTTCGGCCAAGGGCCTGACCTCGGGCTATCAGCCGCTTGGTGCGATGATCCTGTCGGATAAGGTCTGGGACGTGATGGCCGAGGGCGGCCAGCGCTGGTTCACCGCCGGTTTCACCTATTCCGGCCATCCGGTCGCCTGCGCGGCAGCCCTGAAGAATATCGAGATCATGGAGCGTGAGGGCCTTCTGGCGCATGTCCGCGAGATCGGCCCCTACTTCCAGCGCCGCCTGGGCGAACTGGAGGCCCTGCCGCTCGTCGGCAATGTCCGGGGCAGGGGGCTGATGCTCTGCGTCGAGAATGTCGCCGACAAGGCCACGAAGGCGGTCCTGCCGGACGAGGCCAACGAGTCCAAGCGCATCTCGGACCTGGCCGAGGAGATGGGGCTGATGGTCCGCCCGATGGGCCATCTGAACGTGATGTCGCCCCCCCTGATCGTGACGAAGGACGAGATCGATTTCGTCGCCGAGACTCTGGAAAAGGCGATCCGCAGGGTGACGGACGATCTGGTGCGGGAAGGCTACCGGATCGGCTGACAAGTGCTTGCGAACGCTGGGTTAATTATTCACAACCGTGGCGCTGGCAACGTATGTCCGGGCGTATGCCTGAGGGTATGGCAGGACGTGGGCCTGCCGGGTCGCCGGACCGGTCGTTAACCATTTTCTGAAGACCCTGCGGTCGCCCTCGGTGCCAAGCCTACAGACAAGCCTACAGACAAGCCTACAGACAAGCCTACAGACAAGCCTACAGACAATGCGTTCATCGAAGCGTTCAATGGCTGGTTCCGGACCGAATGCCTGAACCAGCCCTGGTTCATGACCCTTGCGGATGCCGCCGAAAAGCTGGAGGCTTGGCGTAGATACTGCAACGAGGAATGGCCGCACGGTGCGATCGGCAACAAGGTCCCGATCATGCTGACGAAATCGGGGGGACTCACCAGCCCGTCACCCTGAGCGAAGCCGGAAACCTCCGCCGTCGGGCGGTCAACGTTGGGGATCAGATCACCAGCCGACGGACTCTGCCACAAGCAGGAGGGAAGTTGGGTCTGAAGTCAGCGATCATTTTCAGCGAAAGTCGAGATTCCAATCGCGTTGGGGAGTGTGTAGCGTCTCTCGGGAAAGTGGAAACGCCACAACCATGCAAGAGGTCACAATGTCCCTTCAGCCACGAAAAATCGTTTACTCTCAGACGCATGATGCGCAGTTGGTGGACTACCCGATCCGCGACATTGATGCTGACGAGGCATTCATGGAGCTCTTCATGAAGACCCGCAACCATACCATGACGGGCAAGGACGCAATGTTTGCGCTCTACAACGCCTGCAGGTATGTACATACCGTTGGCATTCCGGGGGCATTCGTCGAATGCGGAGCTTGGATGGGCGGCAGCGCAATCTTGGCGGGGTTAACCTTCCAGATGTTGGGCGCGCCGCGTCGCCTCTGGCTTTATGATACGTTCGAAGGGATGACCGCTCCGACCGAATTGGACGTTGATTTGAATGGCGCTACTGCGGCGTCGCTCATGGAAACCTATGGCGACGAGACAGGCTGGTGTTACGCCTCGCTGGAACAGGTCGAGAAGAATTTCATGGATGCCGGGCTGTCCACAGACAATGTGAATTTCGTGAAGGGTGACGTGCTGGAAACGCTCAAGACAGATGTTCCGGAGCAGATCTCCATACTGCGGCTCGATACTGACTGGTACGAATCCACGAGGCTCGAACTCGAACAGCTATATCCAAGACTTTCTCCCGGCGGAGTGCTCATCATTGACGACTATGGCTACTGGTCTGGTTCACGCAAGGCTGTCGACGAATACTTCGCCGGAATCAGGGCGCCAATGTTGAACCGCGTTAATGATCAGGTACGACTTTGCATCAAGATCTAGCTAGACCATCGTAGAGACAACATGAGATGACTTCCAATGGAACAGCCAGGACGGTGTCCTCATTCACGGAACCATATTTCGAGGTGTTCTCCGAGAACGCGGAATTAGGGTCAGGACCCATTAATCGGCTTGAGGCTGCCCGGCCTGCGTGATTCAAGCTCCCAAAC
>NZ_JARJNR010000029.1 GCF_030143255.1 Frigidibacter sp. SD6-1 | reverse complement strand
TCGGCGCTGGTGGAGCAACCAACAGATGCGCGGAGCTTTCAGGTTGCGCAGCGCGGCTGTTGGTTGCGGTGAACAGGTCCTTGGCGAACGCTTTGGGCGTCTGGTAGCCGAGAGGCGAATGGGGCCTTTCTTCGTTGTAGTCTGTGGTCCAGGCGCGGATGGCCGTCCGGGCGTGGGCCATGTCGCGGAACATTGTCTCGTTCAGAAGCTCGTCCCGCGTGCGGCCATTGAAGCTTTCGACGAACCCGTTCTGCATCGGTTTGCCTGGCGCGATGTAATGCCATTCGACCCCGCGCTCGGCGGCAAAGGTTAAGATCGCGTTACTGGTCAGTTCGGTCCCATTGTCTGAAACGATCATGCCAGGTTTGCCGCGCCGCTCTATCATCATGGCCAGTTCTCTGGCGACACGGCGCCCAGAGATCGAGGTGTCCGGGATTGCCGCCAGACATTCACGGGTTACGTCATCAACCACGTTCAGGATGCGAAACCGACGGCCACAGGCGAGTTGGTCGTGTACGAAGTCGAGCGACCAGCGCGCATTCGGACGCGCCTCGACCAGGATCGGTGCACATGTGCCGATGGCCTTGCGCCTGGCGCGTCGCTTGCGCACCGTCAGCCCCTCTTCGCGATAGAGCCGGTAGATGCGGTTGATCCCGGATGGCTCGCCCTCACGCCGCAGCAGCACGAACAGGCGGCGATAGCCAAACCTGCGACGTTCATTGGCCAGATCACGCAGCCGCTGGCGCAGTTCCGTCTCCGACGGCCGCACGGACCGATACCGGATCATCTTCCGATCCGCCCCAACAATCTGACAGGCCCGCCGTTCCGACAGACCCATCCGGGCCTGCAGATGCGCAACAGCCGCACGCTTCACGGCGGGCCTTACCATTTTTTTGACAGCAGCTCCTTCATCGCCGCCGCATCCAGCATCTGTTCGGCCAGCAGCTTCTTCAGCCGGGCGTTCTCATCTTCGAGGGCTTTCAGCCGCTTGGCGTCGGAAACCGTCATCCCGCCATACTTCGCCTTCCAGGCGTAGAAGGTGCCCTCCGACATGCCATGCTTGCGGCAAAGATCGGCACACTTCGCCCCGGCCTCATGCTCGCTCAGAATGCCGATGATCTGTTCTTCTGAATATCTCGTTCGCTTCATTGTCCGTCCCTTCGTTGGGTCGGACTCTAGTTCCTAATGGAGGAAAAATCCCGTGGCAGGTCAGC
>NZ_JARJNR010000028.1 GCF_030143255.1 Frigidibacter sp. SD6-1 | reverse complement strand
CGCCGCCGCCGTGCAGGCGTAGAGAAAGGCGTCGAAGTTCCTGAGTTCCGGCGCGGAGGGCAGGTCCACCTTGCGGTTGACGATGAAGGGCACTTCCTGTTCGGTCAGCCCGCCATGGCTGCGCAGCGGTTCCTTCAACGCGGCAAGGTCGTGGCGGTGCTCGGACGTGCCGATGGTCATGTTCTCGCCCGAGATCATCACGATGTCGCCGATCCGGTCGGCGGGCAGCTCAAAGCGTTTCACCGCCTCTTCGCGGGTGACGACAAGGATGATCTCGTCGCGGGCCGCCAGTTTCGCCATGATGGCGTCACGGTCGGCCCCGGCGGGCAGATAGCAGGTCGCGAAGGACCCGAGCGCCCCGTGGTGGACCACATAAGGGTCGGTGATCGGCAGGATCACCCTGGCCGCATCCTTGCCGAGCCACTCGTCCATCAGGTCCTGCACATAGATCACGGCCGGGGAACCATCGGCCTTGTGCTTGGGCTTCATGCCATGGTCGGCGGTCACGACGATGGCGGCGCCAAGGGCGTCAAGCTCGCCCAGATAGCGGTCGAACATCGCGTAGAAGTCCTTTGCGCCCTGCTGGTCGGGGGCGAACTTGTGCTGGATGTAGTCGGTGGTCGAGAGATACATCACATCGGGCCTGAACTCGCTGAGAAGCTTCACCCCGGCCGCGAACACGAACTCGGAAAGCTCCGCCGAATAGACCTCGGGCACCGGCATCCCGAGCCATGCGCTCGCATTGTCGATCCCGTGGTCGGCCTTGGTCGTGGTGCCGGATTTCTCGGACGAAAAGGCCACCGCGCGGTCCTCGTCGAACCTCAGTCCCGCGCCCAGAAGCGCGCGCAGCTTGTCCTTCGCCGTGACCATCGCCACCCGGGCGCCCGCCTCGTAGAAGCGCGAGAAGATTGTCGGCGCGCGCAGGAAGCGGACGTCGTTCATCATCACCTCTTCGCCCGTCTCGGGGTCATAAAGGTAGTTGCCGCAGATACCGTGAACGCTGGGCGGCCGTCCGGTCGCGATGGACAGGTTGTTCGGGTTGGTGAAGGACGGGATGACCGAATGCGCCAGCCGGTCGGTGCCCGTCGCCCGCATCCGCTTCAGGACCGGCATCAGCCCCTCGGCAATCGCCACGTCCAGATATTCCGGCTCGCACCCGTCCAGACAGATCGCCACGGCGGGGACCTTCGGCCAGGGATAGGCGCGGTCATTCGC
>NZ_JARJNR010000027.1 GCF_030143255.1 Frigidibacter sp. SD6-1 | reverse complement strand
TGGGCACCTCGATTTTTTTGCCTTTCAGTTCCGGTTTGGCGGCCTGAAGCCTTCAGGAAGCGGCTTGGGGTGGGGCTTTGGCGTTTGATCGCGGATCATTCCGCTTTGTCGCGGCGGGTTTCGGCCCTTTCGGCCTGACGTCCATACCCCGGATCACGCCGGGCACAGGTTCAGGCGGCGCAACTGGACGAGCCTTCGCATGTTGTAAGCGAGGTTCTTCATCCCGATCTTGGCCTTTGCGCGGATCAGGCCAATGGTGCGCACCAGCGTTCCGCCCATGTCGTTGGTCTGGGCACCGAAGACATGCTCGACCCGGGCGCGCACGGCGGACTTGGTGCGGTTGCTGGCCTTGCCTTGTTCGGTCAGTGGCTTGCCGCGCTTGCCCTTGCGGTGGATGCGGCTCTTCAGGCCGCGGGCGCGCAGCTTGGCCTCCATCTCCTCGGAGCGATAAGCCGGATCGGCCCAGACGTCCGAACCGGTGTTGCCTCTCATGAGCAGATGATCCACCGCCTGGCTGTCATGCAGCGCTGCGTCGCTGACATGGTAACGGCGGACCAGCTTGTGCTTGCGGTCCACGTTCACATGGTTCTTGTAGCCGTAGTGGGATTTCCCGTGTTTCTTGGTCCAACGAGCATCCGTGTCCTTCTGCGACCGCTTGGCGGGCTTGTCCGCCCAGCCCTCCGGCACCTCGCCGTTCTTGATGGCCGCGTTCTCCTCTCGCGTGTTGTGGTTCCTCGGAACCGGCACAATGGACGCATCGAGGATCTGCCCACCGCGCGCGATATAGCCCTGCCGCGCCAGATAGCCGTCGAATTGCTTGAACAGCGCCTCGACCATCCCGGCCTGCGCCAAACCCTCGCGATAGAGCCAGACGGTCTTGGCGTCGGGCACCCGATCCTGAAGCCCGAGGCCGAGGAAGCGCATGAACGACAGCCGGTCGCGCACCTGGTATTCGATCTGGTCGTCCGACAGGTTGTAGAGCGCGCCCAGCACCAGCGTCTTGAACATCACAACCGCGTCCATCGGCTTGCGTCCGGCCCGCGACTTGCGCTCCGCCTCGGGCTTGCGCCAGACCCGCTCCAACGTCGGGCGAAACTCCTCCCAGGGGACGATGGAGTCAATCTCGACCAACGGGTCCCGCTTGGCATAAAGGCTCGCGTAACGATCCGAAAGATCAAAGAACCCCATCTGCGACATCATTGCGCTCCAGCAGCCGAACTCTGCCAGCATCATACCGTCCCGGCCAAGTCAGGGCAATTTTTCGAGGTGCCC
>NZ_JARJNR010000026.1 GCF_030143255.1 Frigidibacter sp. SD6-1 | reverse complement strand
GCCTGTCTAACCGCTTGGATTCACGAAGTGAATCCTTTGCCACCAGAGTTATGCAACAACGCCATTTCGGTAGAGAAATTTTTCAAGGTATTGGAGTTTCTGTGCCCAAAGACCGAACTCATCTTGGGTATTGTATTTCTGTCGGGTAGAATGGTGCTGAACCCAGAAAAAAGAAACATAGCGGCGACGAACTATTGGGCGGGTCGGAGCGAGGGTGCAATGAATATGGTAAACTCGTTTAATTGGGTTGAACTCGATGACTTCCTATCCGGTGACATATCAGAAGATGACATGACTGCTTTCGCCGAGACAGTACGAATGCATTGGCAGGCCAGTCTGACGCGCCTTTATATGGAGCACCAAATAGTGGTCAAAGTGTTGGCGCCGCATGAAACAGGTGGCGGACACGGCGTGGGTTTTGAACAATGTCCACCAAAGCATACGCTGCCATAGATGCGGCCGATTCTATACAAACTCGCAAAGCTTAGGTTGTATTGACAAGAGGAACTCACCAGACACTCTGACTGAGGTCGGCGCTGCGCGAGGGCGATCTGGTGATCGCGCGGAACGAGGAGACGGGCCAGACCGGGGTCTTCCCGGTGACGGCGGTGATGGGGCGTCAGGCGACCGATCTGGTGCGGCTGACGCTCGAGGGTCCGGACGGGACGGTCAGCGCGATGGCGGTGACGGCGGAACATCCGCTCTATGTCGCGGGCGAGTGGGTCAGGGCCGGCGATCTCAAGCCCGGCGACGGGATCGAGAATGCGGACGAGACCCTCATCCGCGTGCTCACGGTCACGCTGGACGCGACGCCGACCTTGGTGCACAATATCGAGGTCGCAGGCGCGCATACCTACTTCGCGGGCGAGCTGGAGGCGTGGGGGCATAATGCGAAAAGGCGCTACGGCGATGGCGGATTTATCCCACAAGCTGTAAAAGATGCGGCCGACTGCATTGCTAAAGGAAAATGTGAGTATTGCGGTATTGACCTCTCAACCACAAAAAAACATTATGATCACATAACTCCGCTGATTGCCGGTGGCACGAGCAAAGATGTAAGAAATATTGCTTGTGCATGCATGAGCTGTAATCTCAAAAAAGGCCGTAAAGACCCATTGAAGTTTATGGGTGATTGAGGAGTTTCAACGTTGCTAGCTAACTCGATCGGTGAAATTCCTGTCCATGCCAAGGTTTATGTATGTGGTCACGTCTTTGATCACTCAAGACCCCCAATGCTCTTTGCCCGCGAAAATGATGGGGATCTAGTTTGTACGTGTGGTTGCGACGTTAAAGTGGCGCATACAGTCGGATTTGGACACCTGCGGGAAAAGCTTCGGGAGCTAGCAGCTTATTCCATGCTAGAACCTAGGGAATATTATTGGCGCGAAAATGAGGGAGAGCTATGGGAAAAGGACTCCGCCTAGTGTGCGGAGGCCAGATTCGCTCCCCCCTTTCGGGTTCCTGCGGGTAAAGAAGTAGCTTCGGCAGCCCCATGCCATTGTGCCGTAGAGCGGCATTGTTGCATAAGTCACCCTTGAGGAAAGATAGCCCCTTTCCCCTTCATTATCAGCCCAC
>NZ_JARJNR010000025.1 GCF_030143255.1 Frigidibacter sp. SD6-1 | reverse complement strand
GCGTCAGGCGACGGATGTGGTCTGGCTGGGGCTGGAGGCGTCGGGGCAGAGCTCACGTCTCGGCGTGACGGCGGAGCATCCGCTCTATGTCGAGGGCCGGGGCTGGGTGCAGGCGGGCGAACTCGCCCCCGGCGACCGGATCGTAGACGCGGACGGCGGGGTGATCACGGTCGTCTCGGCGGAGCTGGACGACCGGCCGACCTTGGTGCACAATCTCGAGGTCGCAGGCGCGCATACCTACTTCGCGGGCGAGCTGGAGGCTTGGGGGCATAATAGTACTGCACCGACCCTTCCTCCGCGGCAGATAGCGCCGGGCCTTGATCATAACTTCGGAAACATTTGTCCGCTACCTGGAGTCCAAGTTGAACACCCGCCGGTTCATGTGAATGTGACTGCAGGAGGACAGACATCCCGGGTGGGACAGAACGGAAAGCCTATATTAGGCGATACTCTAAACAAGAAGCAGAAGAAAATCGTCGGCTGCAACAAAGGCCTAATACGGAAAACTACGAAAAAAATCATGAAGTGGTATAGATGGCACAATCGGTAAAAGGAAGTCGGGTGTTCGTGTTTTATACTGGGCATTCATATCAACCGATCGGCGTATTCTCTGAGAAAAAAGTCGCTCTACGATATGCCTATGAAAAAGGCCTCTGGGGCAATGTGGCTGAATATTGCATCGATGTTCCGTTACCACAGCGAGTTGATCAGATTTCAAACCGAAAGGACAAAAGGTTTGATGATGCTGGGCCGGAACAACTAGCTAGATTTTCATCAGCCTATGTGGTCCGAGTGGCGTTGAGTTGGGATGATGAACGCAATATTGTAATTCGTGACTATGACACAGGAGAGACAGGGCTTCTTGCTGACTACCTCAGCGAACACGACACTACGTAGTAAGTTAATTTAACTGCCCCACGTGCGCGAGGGCGAACTCGTAACCGCGCTGATGGGTCGGCAGGCGATGGATGTGGTCTGGCTGGGGCTGGAGGCGTCGGGGCAGAGCTCACGTCTCGGGGTGACGGCGGAGCATCCGCTCTACGTCGAGGGCCGGGGCTGGGTGCAGGCCGGGGAACTGGCGGTCGGCGACCGGATCGTGGATGCGGACGGCGGGGTGATCACGGTCGTCTCGCGGGAGCTGGACGCAACGCCGAGGATCGTCCACAATCTCGAGATCGCCGGTGCCCACACCTACTTCGCGGGTGAGCTGGAGGCGTGGGGGCATAATAGCCGATATATCCCCGTTGATGTGGTCAAGAAAGCCAAGTGTATTGCTGGAGGGAAATGCGAATACTGCGGGACTGGGTTAACTGACCTGCCTGGCTTTCCAAACAGTCTCCAATTTGACCATATCGACAGCTACAAGGGTGGTGGGACGAGTAAGGATATTCGAAACATTGCCTGTGCCTGCAGAACCTGCAATCTAAAGAAGGGTACTAAGAGTATCTTGGACTTCTTCAAGCTTCTTGGACGGTAATAGTAGGAACCTAGAATGAAGATTCGGGAAATACCAACTAGCACTGCAGTATATGTGTGCAATCATGTCTTCCGAAAAGAAGCAGACCTAACTTTGTTTGCTCGCGAAGGCATTGTTGCATAAGTCACCCTTGAGGAAAGATAGCCCCTTTCCCCTTCATTATCAGCCCAC
>NZ_JARJNR010000024.1 GCF_030143255.1 Frigidibacter sp. SD6-1 | reverse complement strand
GATCACCGTCGTCTCGGCGGAGCTGGACGACCGGCCGACGCTGGTGCACAATCTCGAGGTCGCAGGCGCCCACACCTACTTCGCCGGAGAGCTGGAGGCTTGGGGGCATAATAAGCGGAGTCGAACGAGCGGGAACAACAGCGCTGCCCAGGAGGGCAAAAAGAAACACGGTGAACTCTGCGAGTTTCTGGGGCCAGATTGGGACTTTGAAGTCAATCTCCCTGGAGGCCTGAGGGCTGATGCAGTGAACTTTTCCACGAAAACGGTAGTGGACCTCAAACCGCAACGAAAGAGATCAAGGGACTATTGTCAGCTTGCAAGGTATGTTGCCGCGCTGGAAAGAAAGTTCGGTGGTAAGTGGACCGGCATCATCATGAGGTACAAGTAATGGTAGCGGCCGAGAGAATAGTCCCCAGTATGGTTGGCCGGATTCTAACCTCAGAAGGCTACACGGTATTCTCAAATCTAGGATGGCGCACGATATCTCCAAACGGAATTCATGGAGTTTTTCTTCAAAGGAGCCAGTGGAGTGATTTGGAAAAATACTATCTGACAATGTGCTTCTATCCTGCAGAGTACCTACGACTCCAGGAGCTGCCGCGAAAGCGACCACGCCCTGAAAATTATCCGATTCAGGTTCGATTTGAGGCGCTACTGAGGGCAGATCCGATGCGAAAGTATTTTGAAGACGCATTGTCTCTGGTAATTAAAATGGAAGTGAGCGAACGGGAACAGAGAATTTCGAGTTTGATGATTAATCACGCTCTCCCGATGCTCAGAGAGTTGAATAGTCTTCAGGATGTAATAAAACTCGCGCGCGAAAACAGAATTCCACTAGGTAGCGTCAGGATGCCGGTATTGGCCGAAATTGATGACTCCTTGAGGCCACGCCTGGCAGACTATGCTTTTATTGAAGGAGAATTACTTCAGCGGGACTGATCCACTGTATTCCTGACCAGGGCGCTGTCGCTGGGGCTTTCGCTCTCGGGCTCCTCCTTCCCGGAGGGGACTTTGGTCCTGACGCCGGAGGGCAAGCGGAAGATCGAGGACCTTCGCGAGGGCGATCTGGTGATCGCGCGGAACGAGGAGACGGGCCAGACCGGGGTCTTCCCGGTGACGGCGGTGATGGGGCGTCAGGCGACCGATCTGGTGCGGCTGACGCTCGAGGGTCCGGACGGGACGGTCAGCGCGATGGCGGTGACGGCGGAACATCCGCTCTATGTCGCGGGCGAGTGGGTCAGGGCCGGCGATCTCAAGCCCGGCGACGGGATCGAGAATGCGGACGAGACCCTCATCCGCGTGCTCACGGTCACGCTGGACGCGACGCCGACCTTGGTGCACAATATCGAGGTCGCAGGCGCGCATACCTACTTCGCGGGCGAGCTGGAGGCGTGGGCGCATAATGCGGGTGCATCGAAAATCCCGACAGTTCCTCGATCACAACGGGATCCAAAACGGTGCGCTGATTCCGCGCTGAGCAGCACAATCCTTGGTCGCGATCCGACTTGTGTTTACTGTGGTGCAGCGTCCGACGTCGTTGATCACTTTGTTTCGCATTCACATGGGGGCGCAACAGATGAGGTCAACTTGCGGGGATGCTGCAAGTCCTGCAATCTCTCCAAGAGCAACCTTAGCCCGATGGAGTGGTTTAAGAAGCTTATAGCGAGGCGTAGATGACGTGGTTTCGCAACTTACCCCAAATGCAGCCTGTACTTGTTTGTAGGCATATCATCAAACAACCTTCCGAGGCGCTTTGTGTTTATCACAACGAAGATGGGACTGTTTCTCTCCTGTGCGAAGGTGATCACGATATGAGCGAGGGACATGACGTAACGTGGGCGCACGCAGGACACATCGAAGCGAAGTTCCCACACACCGCAACCCTCCCGGCAGTCCCGCCTGGTCATATGGGCTACTATTTTAAGGACATACGGAAGTGGGGCATTGAGCGATTGCTAGATGATGAGAGCGGAAACTGACGTTCAATTGTTCGATTGTTTTCCGACGCAACGCCGAGACGGGGCTCTACCATTACCGGGCGCGGGTTTATGACCCGGGCGTGGGGCGGTTCCTGCAGGCCGATCCGCTGGGCTTCGCGGCGGGCGACGTC
>NZ_JARJNR010000023.1 GCF_030143255.1 Frigidibacter sp. SD6-1 | reverse complement strand
GCCTGTCTAACCGCTTGGATTCACGAAGTGAATCCTTTGCCACCAGAGTTATGCAACAACGCCGGCCCGAAGCTGTTACGCCGACAGCCAAGTGTGGCTGAACTTAATTCAGATGAATGATCAGGTTGCCTTTGCAGTTGCAAGAAATAACACAATAGGTATCGATATACTGTGGCAGCTGGCTCAGCATCCCAATCGGTCAGTTCGGCAGGTTATTTCTGGTAGCGCAAGGCTGTCTGCCTATCCAGAACTGATGAAGCAGCTTGCCTTTGATGAAGATGAAGGTGTCCGGGTCGGATGCTACAGGCGAGATATGCCTCAAGAACTCCGGGAGGAAATGGAAAAGAGATACGGTTATAGCCTCGATTGAGGTTGGAACGGGAGTGGCGCTTCCGACGCCCAAATAGGGTACAGGATTGTGTTGGGGTGTATTTGCAACACAGCGACAGGCTGAAAAACAGCGCGCTATGACGGCGGCGCAGGATTATGGCTTCACGGGGCGGGAATATGACGCCGAGACGGGGCTCTACCATTACCGGGCGCGGGTCTATGACCCGGGCGTGGGGCGGTTCCTGCAGGCCGATCCGCTGGGCTTCGCGGCGGGCGACGTCAATCTCTACGCCTATACCTGGAACGACCCGGCCAACTGGTCGGACCCCTCGGGGCTGACCTCCTCGTCGGAGAACAGCACCCAGTCGCCCGCAACGGCGGCGATGGCGCGCTCGGCGGTCGATACGGTGAAGCGCGGCACGATGTGTGTGGCCAACCGCGTGGCGACAGCGGTGCTCAATATCGGCACTGCCTATCTCGAAGGCACCGAGGAGATCGAGATCCGGCAGATCCTCACCGAATGCGCGGTCGAGGCGATTGTGCCCTCCTGCGGCTGCAAGGGCGGCAAGGGGCCGAAGGGCCGGTTCGGGGCGCTGACCAGGGCGCTGTCGCTGGGGCTGAGCCTGTCGGGCTCCTCCTTCCCGGAGGGGACTTTGGTCCTGACGCCGGAGGGCAAGCGCAAGATCGAGGACCTGCGCGAGGGCGATCTGGTGATCGCGCGGAACGAGGAGACGGGCCAGACCGGGGTCTTCCCGGTGACGGCGGTGATGGGGCGTCAGGCGACCGACCTGGTGCGGCTGACGCTCGAGGGTCCGGACGGGACGGCCAGCGCGATGGCGGTGACGGCGGAACATCCGCTCTATGTCGCGGGCGAGTGGGTCAGGGCCGGCGATCTCAAGCCCGGCGACGGGATCGAGAATGCGGACGAGACCCTCATCCGCGTGCTCACGGTCACGCTGGACGCGACGCCGACCTTGGTGCACAATATCGAGGTCGCAGGCGCGCATACCTACTTCGCGGGCGAGCTGGAGGCGTGGAGCCATAATGCAGGCTCGCGGATTGGGCGCATCGCAGCGCTTACGATGCAACTTCTTACCAGCTGCGTTGATCAGGGCAACGAGGACTGGGTTGGCGATGAAGAGTGGACGCTACCTTTCTCACAACCTGACGAGCTCCCCGACCCGGTTAAGCCCAAGAAGAACCCACCGAAGAAAGCCAAGATTTGCCCGATCAATAAGTATAAAGGTGAAGGCGCGCGTATAACCAAGTTCTCCACGAAATTACTAAAGCTGTTCAAATGATCGCCGTGAAAACCATCGATGATCTCCTTGCAGAGATTGAAAGTTCAACCGTTGAGGAGGCTGATCGTCTAGCGGGTTATGTTTATTATAAAATCAAAGACCGACGTGAAATAGATCTTGCTGCCGAGTGTCTCTTTCGAACGCACGGAAGCGCGAGCCTTTTCGTTTCCTATCAGGCAGCCTGTCTATTCAAGGCGTCGGGAAATATGGAGCGGTATAAATCCATCCTACAGGCTCTCGAGTTGAGGGGGCATGCCCCAGCCATACACGCACTCGGCTGCATGAAAAGGGATGAGGGAAAGCTCGACGAAGCACTCGCCCTGTTCAAGCGCTCGATGGATCTTGGATACCTGGTCGGCAGGGCATTCTTCTATTGGACTCTGTGCAAACAGGCGCGCTGGCCGAAACGCTGGTACTACTGGTGGCGATACAAATGGGCTTGGAATGAGGCGCAGTATGAAAAGAAGGTAAGGGGACTGCCCGATCTGTCGTCGACATGGA
>NZ_JARJNR010000022.1 GCF_030143255.1 Frigidibacter sp. SD6-1 | reverse complement strand
CGCGATATTCCAGAAGACGGTCGTGCCCGGTCACATCATACATCGCGCCGATGTCATAGACATTCACTTGGCACTAATTTCAGCCTGGATAGCAACCAAGATGGTTTCGGCTAAGCTGGGCATTACTAATAACGCTTTGTTCTGGGGCAAGGCCAATATTTCGGCATAGAGTTGGTCTTTCTCCATACGTTTAAGATAGCGATCCACAAAATATTTTGTCTCCATTTCTATGGCTCTTGCTTCCGGGTACTCCGCTTGAAGATCAAGGTAGAGCCACGCCTCAGCGGGGTAGAATGGGATACTTTCATCGCCGTTTGGGTACTTGTGAAATATCGTACCATCATCGTCGGAAGCCCGAAACACTCGACCTGTCACAGCTATTCTAATGAGGCCGTAGTGTGCGCACTGATCATTATTGAGATTTGTGACTGCATCGATCTCATTTTTGGAAGGCTCTATAGAATTGACCCAGGTGCCCTCAAACCTGGTTACGAGTTCACGAATTTCAAGAATTTCGATCTCGCTGAGTTCATCTAGATCTCTCAATAAGCTCCTCCCGTTCTGCCGCCGCGCGCGCGGTTGTCTCTGATCAATTCAAGTCTTGCGGTTTTCGGATCAAGCGGGCACCCTTTTGCACGAGTTTGCCGCAGCGGGTGCCCTTCATCGAATCCAGGAGGATTAGGAATGTTGGACAAGCCGCCGCGCGGACCCTGATGACGCTTTATCCAGCCCTTTACGGATTTCGGCGTCTTTGGACAGCTCAGCAGTTGCTTGTAGAACTGCCCCCGTCCTTTCCACCGATTATGCCCCCAAGCCTCCAGTTCGCCCGCGAAGTAGGTATGCGTCCCCGCGACCTCGAGATTGTGCACCAGCGTCGGCCGGTCGTCCAGCTCCGCCGAGACGACGGTGATCACCCCGCCGTCCGCGTCCACGATCCGGTCGCCGGGGGCGAGTTCGCCCGCCTGCACCCAGCCCCGGCCCTCGACGTAAAGCGGATGCTCCGCCGTCACGCCGAGACGTGAGCTCTGCCCCGAGGCCTCCAGCCCCAGCCAGACCACATCCGTCGCCTGACGCCCCATGATCGCGGCCACGGGGAGTGAGGGGCGTCAAGAAAAAGGTCCGGTGGACCTTTGCAGCCCCGACCGCCGGAGACTCCGTCTCCTCGATCTGCGCCACGACAAGGTCGCCCTATAGGTGAGCCGTTTCGCGTCGATATGGACTGCGCGGGACCCAGACGATGTTTACAGCGAACAACTGACTATTGTTCAGACCACCAAGCCTATATCGAAGTCGTTACACAAGAAGTTTGGCGCAAGGAAATAGATACTATATTCCTTTGCTTTTAGCTTTAGGCCATCGAGGTCCTCAGATTGTAGAATTTCCGTGCCGTTTCCACTTGCGAGGAACCCTGGAGGAATCTTGCTTCCTTCCGGCCAAATAGGTAATGCTCGTATCCCCTCATCCAATGTCACCGTTACCGGTCTCCCCAACGAAGTGTAGTAGTCCCAGCGAGTTTTCCCACCGGCTGGTTGACGCAAGGGATCGTCCGAAGACGCGATCCTGAACTCGCCCAAGGCAGGCTCAGTGTCGTCTTCGAAGGGAGCCAAACTCCACCTTCCCGAAACAAACAGCAATTGACAATTTACTGGAAGCGCACCCATATCTTCCGGTACTCGAGCGGCGACGAGAATGTGTTGATATCCCATTAAGCTCAACCCGAAACCGTCGCGGAGCGAACTACAATCTGCGGAGCATGCCGCGACAAGCCCATCTTGTGTTCGACAGATAAACTCAGCAACCGCTGGAGAGCTCGCGACATGTGGGCATACCATGACAGCTTCGTGCTGCGTACTCATTCGTTCCACCTTCGACCGCTCCTGGCACCCTTCTTTGAGTTGCAAGAGCAACAGGCGCCAGCGAAGTTTGACAAAACATCTTCTCCGCCGTCTTTCCTGGACAGGATGTGGTCAAGTGAGAATCGATTCCCACGGGGTCCGGTCCGCGGTCCGGAGAACACCGTTTGAATACCGCAATACGAACAGGTCCCGCCACAATCGTCGTAGAGTGCCTTTCTGAACTTCGACCAACTTGCATTATGGCTCCACGCCTCCAGCTCGCCCGCGAAGTAGGTATGCGCGCCTGCGACCTCGATATTGTGCACCAAGGTCGGCGTCGCGTCCAGCGTGACCGTGAGCACGCGGATGAGGGTCTCGTCCGCATTCTCGATCCCGTCGCCGGGCTTGAGATCGCCGGCCCTGACCCACTCGCCCGCGACATAGAGCGGATGTTCCGCCGTCACCGCCATCGCGCTGGCCGTCCCGTCCGGCCCCTCGAGCGTCAGCCGAACCAGATCGGTCGCCTGCCGACCCATCACCGCCGTCACCGGAAAGACCCCGGTCTGGCCCGTCTCCTCGTTCCGCGCCACCACGAGGTCGCCCTCGCGAAGGTCCTCGATCCGGACCTTGCCCGACGGCGTCAGGACCAAAGTCCCCTCCGGGAAGGAGGAGCCCGAGAGCGAAAGCCCCAGCGACAGCGCCCCGAACCGGCCCTTCGGCCCCTTGCCGCCGCAGGAGGGCACAATCGCTTGAGAGAGTTAGGCTACGGTGCTGCAAGCGACTTGGCGAATCCGTTCCAATGCGCTTCCAGATCCTTTGCAAACTGCTCACCGCTTCGAACAATGAACTCACCGTTGTTGGTTGGGAAAGCGCAGACAAAGTTTTCAGATTCAATTAGCTTCGGTATTATTTCATCAATCCAATCAACGACCGGTATCGGAACAATATCCCAGGAATTTCTCTTTACTATCTCCATGCTAGATGCCAATTCGCTGTGGGGCCAGACAGGGACGACGTCCAGATCGTGTAGGGGGTCAAGCCATCCAGCCATATCTTGCGGACCAAATGCCGCCCAACCCTCTTCGCGAGCACACATTTCCCTAAGTAAGTAGTCGTAACGATCACTCGCAGCCATAGACAAAAGTGTGTGTCGCTCTGTCTGTGTCAATGGTCTTCGATCCGCGCGTCGTTCTTCGTCGGGGATTGATTGCCATATCTTACGTTGCCTTGCGGACTTATAATCTTTCAACGCCATTTGAAATTCCTACCAGTAATAAGAGGTCTACGACGATTGTCGCGTGTCAATTCAACACGTGAGCACATGTTGTGAGCGCCGCGATTACCTGGGTAGTGTCCCTGATCGTAGCCGGGAGGCAAGGTCCACCGGGATGGCGGCACGCCTGCATTCGATTGTTGCTGCAACCAGCCCTTGATGTGTGCCGCAACTTTGTCATCACACAGCAACTCGCTCCACCAGTCAGCTGGAGGGCGCCCTTTCTTATTATGCCCCCACGCCTCCAGCTCTCCGGCGAAGTAGGTGTGGGCGCCTGCGATCTCGAGATTGTGGACGATCATCGGCCGGTCGTCCAGCTCCCGCGAGACGACCGTGATCACCCCGCCGTCGGCATTCACGATCCGGTCGCCGACCGCCAGTTCCCCGGCCTGCACCCAGCCCCGGCCCTCGACATAAAGCGGATGCTCCGCCGTCACGCCGAGACGTGAGCTCTGCCCCGACGCCTCCAGCCCCAGCCAGACCACATCCGTCGCCTGACGC
>NZ_JARJNR010000021.1 GCF_030143255.1 Frigidibacter sp. SD6-1 | reverse complement strand
CTCGGCGCTCGACGAGATGGTCGGCGCGCTGATGCAGGCGGGCTCGTCCTTCCCGGAGGGGACCGAGGTCCTGACGCCGGCGGGCAAGGTGAAGATCGAGGACCTTCGCGAGGGCGATCTGGTGATCGCGCGGAACGAGGAGACGGGGGAGGTCGGGCCCTATCCCGTGGCCGCGATCATGGGGCGTCAGGCGACGGATCTGGTCTGGCTGGGGCTGGAGGCGTCGGGGCAGAGCTCCCGGCTCGGCGTGACGGCGGAGCATCCGCTCTACGTCGAGGGCCGGGGCTGGGTGCAGGCTGGGGAACTGGCCCCCGGCGACCGGATCGTGGACGCGGACGGCGGGGTGATCACCGTCGTCTCGCGGGAGCTGGACGACCGGCCGACGCTGGTGCACAATCTCGAGGTCGCCGGTGCGAGTACATACTTCGCGGGCGAGCTTGAGGCTTGGGCGCATAACAGAAAGAACGTCAGTAAGCGGTTTTCCTCAAGGAAAGAAGCAAAGGACTGCGCATCACGATTTACGAAACCAATCCCGAAAAAGCTGACAAAGAAGCAGCTTAAAAAGCTACTTAAGTCGCGCAAACCAGATGGACCGGACGCATATGGAAAAGGCGGGCATTTTCACGATGAAAACCACAATAACAGCTGCAAGCCAAATATACACTACCGCTATCCCGATAGCTTCTAACGTGGGCAGATAGGTCCTCCAGTATGCATTACTTTTTATGTCAGTTTACCGCTGCGAAGGAAGGAGAGCGTCGAAGGTCAAAAGATATGTGCCTTTGCGGTATCCGTGCATCAAGCATCCAGAAAGCATGGCAGTTGGTTTGTGCGGCGATGGCTGGGGGACGATCGGAAATTCATTCAATTATTTTTCTCGGCCCTCCACAAGACTTTGACGGTGACGCGGCAGTGTTTGGTGTTTCAGCGTCTGATTTATTGCAGGCACTAGATGATAAACATCATATAGCGTTTAGTAATCTTGTGCCGAGCGGAGAGTTTGAATGAGATCTATGTTTAGCCCGGACCTCTCGTCGAGATGGGGTTCGACTTTTTCGAGTGAAGGTAGGACACTTGCACGAGCAGCGATTTGGAAGGATCGGTGATGAAGGATCACGGCGTTTTTGTGGGATTGATCGACCTATATGATCAGTCGCGCGTGTTGGCGGGTTCTGCTACGTACGCCGGAGAGCTTTGTTTGTGCGCGATTCGAGCTGCCGAATTAACCGAAGCGCTTGACCGACTGTTTGAAGAAGTTCAAAATGAAGCGGTCGACTTGCGATCCATAACCCTCCTAGCGCCAGTTGGGAAATATAAGCATAATCTGAAGATGTTCAATGTGAAAAGCCTTGCATCATTTACTCGACCTCTTTCTGAAGAAACGAGTATAGTGTTTAGTGATGCGGCGATCTACGAGCATGACGATGATTGATACAACTACTTGATAGTTCGATTTATCTATGAGGAAGGTGTGTTGTTTTGATAGGGCGCAAAGTTGACTGAGAGGGCAGTGTTTTTCGTGGCCTGACACGCGTTATTCTGCCGCGCCCTGTTGACTGTTTTGAATGAGCAGTGAGCGTCCTTATTGAACGAGCGAGGCGGAGCTTCGTTGTAACGCAAGGCGGTCCTGACGCCCTCTGGCAAGGTCCGGATCGAGGACCTGCGCGAGGGCGATCTTGTGATCGCGCGGAACGAGGAGACGGGGGAGGTCGGGGCCTATCCCGTGGCCGCGATCATGGGTCGGCAGGCGACGGATCTGGTCTGGCTGGGGCTGGAGGCGTCGGGGCAGAGCTCCCGTCTCGGCGTGACGGCCGAGCATCCGCTCTATGTCGGGGGCCGGGGCTGGGTGCAGGCCGGGGATCTCGTGGTCGGCGACCGGATCGTGAATGCCGACGGCGGGGTAATCACGGTCGTCTCGCGGGAGCTGGACGACCGGCCGACGCTGGTGCACAATCTCGAGGTCGCGGGGGCGAGTACATATTTTGCGGGCGAGCTGGAGGCGTGGGGGCATAATAAGCGGAGCAAGCTTCCGAATGTCCCCCGAAATCAACGTGACAAGAAGCGCTGTTTTTCTGGTGACGACCGAAACAGCATTCTCAGCGGCGAGCCAAATTGCCGGTATTGTGGCGCTCCTTCAATCGTGGTCGACCATGTGTTGCCCCATGCGAAGGGCGGACGGACAACGCCCTCTAATGGAGCCGGTTGCTGCCTGGCATGCAACTTTGACAAGTCTGATCAGACTCTTCTTGAGTTCTGGAAAAACAAGTGGAGGTACAAGTGAATCTTGTCGACTCTCTCGACCTTAACTTAAAGGTGATCGTCTGTAAGCACGCGATAGAACAGCCTAAGTGCATGGTTTCAGTATATCACGGCGAGGAGAACCAATTTGATTGTCTTTGTGAAGAAGAGCACACTAAGGGCGACGTCACTTGGATACATGCCGCACACTTAACGAAATTATTTCCACATATTTCGAGTCTCCCAGAAATCCCTGTCGGCTCAATGGCCTACTATCACGCCTCTTCCGAGGATTGGGAAATAGCCACCTTGATATGATTGTATTTTCAGAGGCGAGATCGGTAGGGCCTGAATTCGTTCTCGCGTCATAGCCAGAACATGCTGGTTGGGGCGCGATGCCTGACGAACGATTTGAGGCTTTCGATTGGGGGTCGCCTGCCAGTATCAAGGTGCCTGAGATCTGGCCGCGATCATGGGGCGTCAGGCGACGGATCTGGTCTGGCTGGGGCTGGAGGCGTCGGGGCAGAGCTCCCGGCTCGGCGTGACGGCGGAGCATCCGCTCTACGTCGAGGGCCGGGGCTGGGTGCAGGCCGGGGAACTGGCCCCCGGCGACCGGATCGTGAACGCCGAGGGCGGGGTAATCACGGTCGTCTCGCGGGAGCTGGACGACCGGCCGACGCTGGTGCACAATCTCGAGGTCGCGGGGGCCCACACCTACTTCGCGGGCGAGCTGGAGGCGTGGGCGCATAATGGAAAAGGAACCTATCTACTTCAGTTCTCTGATGGCACATTCTATGCCGGCAAGGGAGATAAGGCGCGCTGCAATGCCAGCGTAAATAGGGAGCTTAAGAAGACGCCAGGTGTGAAACTTATAAGCAAACTATGGTGGTCTGCTGCTTCAGAGGCAGAGTCTCTCCTTCGGGAGCGCTACTTAATAGATGAACTTGGTGGGGTTTCTTGCCCATTAAATAGAAACAAGATAAATCCGCCGGGAACCGGGAGATAAAGGTGCAGGAGATTTTTCAACATAATCGGTTTGGAATGGTTCCATCCCAAACTGACTACGCTGAGTTGAAGACCATCCGTCACGCCGGGAGAGAGATAGAGGTATTGGTTTCTGGGAGTGGCTTTAGCGCCAGGGACTATGATGCCTATGGAAGGTTTCTAGACGACTTGCCGCAATGCGTCGAAAAAGCAAAGAATTATGTGAAAGAGAATTATGAAAGTGTTCTCGGCTTTGCTTTCGCAGGATGGATACAGGACGCCCCAGAAGTTATGCTGGAGCACTTTCCAGAGCTTCTTCAATACCCTGATCTCAACTTTGAGATGGTTTGGAGCAAGTTTTCTTTGAGATCTGTGAGGCATTGTTGCATAAGTCACCCTTGAGGAAAGATAGCCCCTTTCCCCTTCATTATCAGCCCAC
>NZ_JARJNR010000020.1 GCF_030143255.1 Frigidibacter sp. SD6-1 | reverse complement strand
GACCGCCAAGCGAAAAGAAGGTCTCCTCCCGCCCGATCCGCCCGGCCCCGATCCCCAGAACCGCCCCCCAGATCGACGCCAGAGCCGCCTCCACCCCGCCCCGCGCCCCCTCCGCAGACCCCGCCCCCCCGCCCGAAGGCACCGGCAACACCCGCCGGTCAACCTTCCCGTTCCCCGTCAACACAAACCCCCCGACAACAACCACCCGCCAGGGAACCATGTAGGAGGGAAGGCGTTCGGAGAGGCGGTCACGCAGCGCGGAGGCGATCTCGGCATTGCGTTCGGGCTGGAAGGGGATGTTGGCCTGCCGGTCCGACAGGCGCGGCGGGTCGGGCCAGAGGCTGAGCCAGTTTGCAGGCGCCGCATCGCGGCGGAAGAGCGCATGCAGAAGGCCGGGACCGGCGGCAAGGCCGATCTCGACGAGGTAGCCATGGCGCGCGGCGAGGGTCTGAAGGGCCTCGAAGCTGATGTCTGCGCGCGTTGCGCCCGCCGCGTCCAGCGCCGCGCTTGCGGCACTTTCGGGAAGCTCGCGCAGCTGGGTGACGGCGTCCGCGAAGCGCCGCGAGCGGGCGCCGGGAATGTCGCGCACCGCCAGGCGGGCGGGGCCTGCGGCGAGGGCAGCTTCCAGCGCCTCCACCCCCTCGAAACCCTGCCAGTCTTCCGGCGGGGCGGTTTCCTTCGCGCCGATCTCGATCACCACATCATAACGGAAGCGGGTCAGCTCGTTCTCCGCCGCCGCCATCTTCGGCAGGACCTTCAGCGCGCGCACCCGGGGGTGGGCGGCGGCGAAGGCATGAAACCAGACCGGATCGACGAGAAGCTCGGGCTCTGCCGCCATCTCGCGGGCGAGGGCCTGCCGCAGGCTGCCGATCGTCGCCCCTTCGCCTGCCCGGGCGCGGGCGACGGAGAGGTGGAAGGCTTCGGCCAGCGCATAGTTGCGGATGTCGCCGAGGAAGAGCGCGCCCGCGTCGACCCGCTCGATGGCGCCGGTCAGCCAGTCCTTCAGATAGCCGATGGTCGGGAAATATTGCGCGACCGAATTGAGGATCACCGTGTCGAACCGCTCTGCCCCGAGGCAGGACCAGTCGTCGGCGGCGGCGTGATGAAGGCGGATGCGGGCCTCTTGTCCGACCTGCGCGGAGAGGCGCGAGAGGACCTGCCGCGAGAGGTCGGTCGCGGTGTAGCTTTCGGCAGAGCCCGCGATCCGGTGCAGGATCATGCCGGTGCCGCAGCCGACTTCGAGCACGCGGCGGGGCGCGAGGCTTTCGATCCGCGCGATGGTCTCGTCAAGCCAGTCGGCCATTTCCGGCGCGGGGATCGGCGCGCCGCTATAGCTGTCGGTCCAGCCGACGATATCGAAAGCCGCGTCGCCCTCGACCGGTGCCTCTTCGGCATAGATCTGGTCGAAGGTGGTTTCCCAATGGGTCTTCGGCGCGGCCTCTTCCTGACGGGGGACCACATAGGCCAGAAGCCTTATGTCGCCGTCCGCCTCTTTCTGCGGCAGGACGAGGGCCTCGGCCACGCGCGGATCGGCAAGAAGCGCGCTTTCGATTTCGGCGAGTTCCACGCGGAAGCCGCGGATCTTCAGCTGGCCGTCGGCGCGGCCGAGGAAATCGATGCGGCCGTCGGGCAGGAAGCGGCCAAGATCGCCGGTGCGGTAGAGGCGACTGCCGGGCGGGCCGAACGGATCGGGCATGAAGCGTTCGGCGGTGAGCGCCGGGCGGTTCAGATAGCCCTGACCGAGGCCCGCGCCCGCGATGCAGACCTCGCCCACCGCGCCGGGCGGCAGCGGGTTGAGGAAATCGTCGAGCAGATGGATGCGGACATTGGGGATCGGTCGGCCGATCGTGACCGGTCCCTGGTGCTCCGGTCCGATCCGTTCTGCGGTCGAGATGCTCTGGGTCTCGGACGGGCCGTAGATGTTCAGCAGTGGCAGGCCGAGGTCGGGCGGCAGAAGGTAGCGCTTCATCCGGTCGCCACCCGCGACGACGATCTTCAGGCTGTCGGGCCAGGCAAAGCCCGTGGTGGCCAGCGTGTCGAGATAGCCCATCGGCAGATAGAGCACCTCGACCCGCGTCCGGGCGAGGTGATCGGCGAGCGCCCAGGGGTCGCGCAGGATGTCGTCGGGCACCAGCACCAGTTCGGCGCCCCGCATCAGCGCGGGCCAAATTTCGGGCAGGATGCCGTCGAAGGCGATATTGGCCACGACCGAGACGCGGGTGCCGGGGCCGATGCCGCAGGCGTCCGCGTACCAGATGCTCATGTTGGCAATGCCCGAATGGCTGTTCATCGAGCCTTTGGGCTGGCCGGTCGTGCCGGACGTGTAGACCACATAGGCAAGATCTGGGCGCGGCACGGCGGGCGGCGTTTCGGGGAAGCCAGCGGCAGCGGGGTCGATCACGACCGCAGCCCCCCAGTGCGGCGCGGGCGCGCCGATCACATGGGCGGCGCCGGTATCGGCGAGGATATAGGCAAGCCGCTCGGCGGGCGCGTCGAGCGGCAGCATGACATAGGCCGCGCCCGCCTTGTTCACCGCGATCATTGCCGCCACATGGTCCGGCCCGCGGCCGGTGCCGAGCGCCACGAGCGCCCCGGGCCTGACGCCTGCCGCGATCAGTGCGTGGGCCAGCCGGTTGGCCTGGGCGTCGAGCGCGTGGTAGCTGATGGCAAGATCGTTCCAGCGCAGCGCGGTCGCTTCCGGCCGCTCCGCCGCCCGCTGCTCGAAGGCCGCGATCGCGTCTTCTTCGGGCAGCGCGGTGTCGGTCAGGTTCCAGCCCGCGAGCCGGTCGAGGTCGGCCTCGTCAAGCAGCGGCAGGGCATGCAGCGGGGTTTCGGGCGCCGCGAGCACGGCGTCGACAAGCCGGACATAATCGCGGCAGAACCGCTCGACGGTGGCCGGATTGAAAAGGTCGGCCGCATACTCGCAGTCGAAATGCAGCCCGCCGTCGCGTTCGAAGCCGGTGAGCGTAAGGTCGAATTTCGAGGTGCGTGATCCCGCGGCGACGGGCTCGAGCGTCAGGCCGGGCAGCTCCATCCGCGGGCGCGGTGCGTTCTGCAGGGCAAAGCTGACCTGGAAGAGCGGCGCGTGGCTGAGGCTGCGCTCGGGGTTCAGAAGATCGACGAGCTGTTCGAACGGCAGGTCCTGATGATCGAAGGCCTCAAGCGCGGTCTGGCGGACCTGTTCAAGGAAGCGGGTGAAGGGCAGGGCCGGGTCAACACGGTGGCGCAGGACGAGCGTATTGACGAAAAAGCCGATCATCCCCTCGATATCGGCCGTGCGGCGGTTGGCGATCGGGCTGCCGACCGGAACGTCAGTCTGGCCCGAATAGCGGGCAAGCAGAACGGCATAGACGGCATTCAGGACCATGAAGAGCGTGGCCTGGCGGTCCTGCGAGAAGCGGCGCAGCCGGGCGGTGCGCACGGCGTCAATGGCGAACATATGGCCGCCGCCCCTGTGGCTTTGCGCGGGCGGGCGCGGGCGGTCGTGCGGCAAGGGCAGGGGCGTGCCGGTCAGCCCCGACAGCCGGTCGAGCCAGTAGCCTTCCTGCCGGGCCAGCTCTGCCCCCGACAGCCAGCTGCGCTGCCAGAGCGCGAAATCGGCATATTGCACCGGCAGCGGCGGCAGGGGATCGGGCCTGCCCCCGGCCAGCGCGGCATAGAGCGCCGCGACCTCGCGCGCCATCACGCCCATCGACCAGCCGTCGGAGATGATGTGATGCATGTTGACGATGAGGATATGATCCTCTTCGGCGAGCCTCAGGAGGGTCACGCGGACGAGCGGCCCTTCGGCAAGGTCGAACGGCGTGCGCGCGTCGCGGGCGATGACCTCTTCGGTTGCCTCGGGCGTGGCAGAGAGGTCGGCAAAGCCGATCGGCAGCGACAGGACGGGCGCGATCACCTGGCGCGGCGCGCCCGCCTGCAGCGGAAAACGCGTGCGCAGGGTTTCGTGCCGCGCGACGAGCGCATCGAAGGTCGCTTGCAGAAGCGCGCGGTCCACCCGCCCGGTCAGGCGCAGCGCGCCGGGGATGTTGTAAAACGGATTGCCCGCCTCGAGCTGGTCGAGGAACCAGAGCCGCGCCTGCGCGAAGGAGAGCGGCAGGTCGTCGGACCCGTCGGCCGTGCGAGGGCGGGGGAGGAGAGGCGGCAGGTCGGCCCGGGGCCCCTCGCGCTCTGCGTCGATGACGCGCGCGAGATCGGCGAGGGTCTGCGCCTCGAAGAGGCGCCGAAGCGGCAGGTCCACCCCGAAGGTGGTGCGCAGCCGCGAAGCGGCCTGGGTCGCCAGCAGAGAATGGCCGCCGAGGGCGAAGAAATTGTCCGCGCGCCCGATGCGCGGCTCACCGAGAAGCTCGGACCAGAGCGCGGCGAGCCTCTCTTCGGTGCCGGTCACAGGGGGCGCGTAGCCCGCCGCCTGAAGGTCGGGCGCGGGCAGGGCCTTGCGGTCGATCTTGCCGTTCGGCGTCATTGGCCAGGCGTCGAGGCAGAGGATCGCGGCGGGGACCATATGGTCCGGCAAGCGCTGGCGCAGCCTGATGCGCAGCGCGTCGAGGTCGGGGGCGGGCGTGTCGGCGCCGGTCAGCGCATAGCCGATCAGCCGGCCATCGCGCGCGACGACAAGCGCCTGGGCAAACCCCCCTTCGGCGCGCAGCGCCGCCTCGACCTCGCCCGGCTCGATCCGGTAGCCGCGCAGGCTGATCTGGCTGTCGGCGCGGCCGAGATGCTGCAACTGGCCGTCGGGCAGATGGCGGGCTAGATCGCCCGTGCGGTACATGCGCGCGCCGGGCGGCCCGAACGGATCGGGCAGGAAGGCCGTGGCGGTCTGGCCCGGCTGGTTGTGATAGCCGGTGGCAACGCCTGCGCCTGCAACGAAAACCTCGCCGACCGCACCCAGCGGCACCGGCTCCAGCCGTTCGTTCAGAAGATAGAGGCGGGTATTGCCGATCGGGCGGCCGATGGGCGGGCTGTCGCTGCCCGGCGCAACCGGCGCGGCAGTGGCGACCACACTGGTTTCGGTCGGGCCGTAATTGTTGTGCAGGCGGAAGGTGGCGCCTTCGGGTGGCGAAAGCGTCAGCTTGTCGCCGCCGGTCATGACCTGCATCCCGGTGCGGGCGATCGCGCCAGAGGTGATCCCCAGTTCGGCAAGCGGCGTCGTCAGGAAACAGGCATCCGCCGTCTGGGCGCCAAGCCAGTCAAGCAGCCGCGCCGGATCGTCCTGCAGTGCCTGCGAGGCCATGACGAGTGTCCCACCCGCCGCCAGGATCGGCCAGGTCTCGGCCACCGACCCGTCGAAGCCGTAGCGCATGGTGGCGATGAAGCGGCTGTCGGGCGTGAAGGCCAGATAGGCGCCCATCCAGTCGGCAAGGTTCGCAAGCCCGCGATGGGGGATGACCACGCCCTTGGGGCGGCCGGTCGAGCCGGACGTGTAGATGAGATAGGCGGGCAGGTCGGGATGCGGGGCGATGGCGGGCTCGCCGTCCGGTGTCGCGCGCGCGGCATCTGCCGGGTCGAGACGCGGAATGGACCCCGCGAACGCGTCGGCGGCGGCAGTGCCGACGATCAGCTTCGGCGCGGCATCCTCGACCATGAAAGCCAGCCGTTCGGTCGGATAGGACGGTTCGAGCGGCACATAGGCCGCGCCCAGACGCAGCGCGCCCAGCATGGCGGCAACCCTGTCGACGCCCGCCCCGGCATGAATGGCCACCCGGTCGCCCAGGCCCACGCCCGCGCGTTGGAAGGCCGCCGCATGGGCCCGCGCCAGCCGGTCGAGCGCGCCGCGCGTCAGGCTCTCGCCCCCGCATTCGACGGCGGGATGGTCGGGGTTCTCCACCGCCCGGGCGGCGAGTTGGGCCACGAGCCCGGCCGGGGTGGGGCGCCGGTCGCCGCGTGCGAAGGCGGCAGTGACGAGCGTCCGCTCCTCGGTGCCGAGGAAGGCCAGATCGCCAAGCCGCGTCGTCGGTTCCGCCCGCGCGATGGCGCCCAGAAGCCCCGCAAGGTTGCGCGCGAAACGATCGATGCCTGTCGGCAGGAAGAGACCGGCGTCATGGGCCAGATGCAGCTGCAGCCCGCCCGCCGCATCCTCGGTCGCGGTCACGACGAGATCGAATTTCGGCGCGCCTTGCGGCAGAAGCAGGGGCTCGACCTTCAATCCGCCAAGCGCAAACGCGCCGTCGCCGCGGGCCTGAAGGGTAAAGACGGTCTGGAAGAGCGGTGCCCGGTCAAGGTCCCTCGGCAGGCCAAGGCGTTCGACCAGCCGGTCGAATGGCAGGTCCTGATGGGAAAGCCCCTCGGCAACCCGATCGCGGACCTGATCGAGATAATCTGCGAGCGTCATGTCCGGCGCCGCCTCGGCCCGGATCGCCAGCATGTTGACGAAAAAGCCGATGATCCCGTCAAGCCCGGGCCGGGTGCGGCCCGCCACCGGTGTGCCGATCACCAGATCGGACTGGCGCGCGTGGCGCGCGAGAAGCGCGCCGTAGCCTGCAAGCAGCACCGCGAAAAGCGTGGTGCCGTGACGCGCGGCAAGCGCGCGCAGAGCGTCCGTCGTGTCCGGATCGAGCGAGGCTTCGCTCACGTTGGCCAGAGGCGCCGCTTCCGCGCGGCGTGGCCGGTCGGTGGGCAGGGTCGACAGCGGTGGGGCCTCGGCCAGCGCCCTGCGCCAATAGGCCTCGTCCCCGGCGGCCAGGGCCTCGGCCGGGCCGCGTTGCCAGGCGCTGTAGTCGGCATAGTCGAGCGCAGGCGCGGGCAGGGCCTGCCCGGCGTGCAGCAGCGCCACCTCGCGCATGAGGACGGAAATGGACTGGCCGTCGGCGACGATATGGTGCAGGGCGACCGCGAAGAGATGATCTTCCGCGTCCAGGCGGTAAAGTGCCGCGCGCATCAAGGGCGCGGCCGTCAGGTCGAAGGGAAGGGCGGCGAAAGCCTCAGCCGCGCGTCGCGCTTCGGCAAGCGCCTCATCCCTCGGCAGGTGCGACAGATCATGGACCCCGATCGCGCAGCGGGCAGCGCCGGGCGGCAGCACGACCTGTCGCGCCTCGCCTGCGCCGTCAGTGACAAGCGCGAACGAGGTGCGCAGGCCCGCGTGGCGCGCCATGACCGCATCGAGGGTGTCTTGCAGCGCCCCTGCCTCAAGCGACCCGGAAAGCCGGAAGAGGGCGGGAAGGTTGTAGGCGGTGCTGCCCGGATCGAGCTGATCGAGGAACCAGAGCCTTTGCTGCTGGAAGGACAGCGGCGCGGGGCCTGCCCCGTCGCGCGGGCGGATCACGCCCGCCTCGAGATGCGCCAGTAGGGCGGGCTTTGCCTGCCGCAGCGCCGCGAGCAGCGTATCGTCCAGCGCCTCGACCGCGCCCTCAAGCGCTAACCGGCCGCCCTCGGCCGCGAGTTCGACCCCAAGCGCCCGGAGCCGTTCGATCAGGTCGACGGGCGTCATATCAGAAGCTTCCTGCGCGGCTGACCCTCATCGGGTGGCGCGCCAACCTTCTTCTGCGCGTCGATATGGCGGGCGAGCCCCTCCACCGTCTGCAGGGTAAAGGCCTTGTCGAGGCCGATCTCTATCCCGAATCGTTCGCGCAGGCGGTTCAGCGCGGTCACCGCCATCAGGGAATGGCCGCCGAGCCGGAAGAAATTGTCCGACACGCCGATCCGCTCGCGCTCCAGCAGGTCCGACCAGAGCGCGGCGATGATGCGCTCGGTCTCGGTCCGGGGGGCGATGAAGGCGGCGGCCTTGGAATAGTCGGGCGCGGGCAGCGCCTTGCGGTCGACCTTGCCGTTCGGGGTAAGCGGCAGCGCCTCAAGCGGCATGATCGCATAGGGGATCATGAAATCCGGCACCCGGGCGGCAAGCTGCTCTCGCAGGGCGGCCTCGTTGAAGGCGGGATCGACCACATAGGCGAGAAGGCAGGTCTCGCCCTTGGCGTCGGGCCCCGCGACCGCGACCGCCGCGCGTACCCCGCAGGCCAGAAGGGCGGCCTCGACCTCGCCCGGCTCCATCCGCACGCCGCGGATCTTCAGCTGGTCGTCGGCGCGGCCGAGGAAATCGATGGCGCCGTTGGCAAGATAGCGCGCCCGGTCGCCGGTGCGGTACATGCGGGCGCCCGCTGGGCCGTAGGGGTCGGGCAGGAAGGCGGCCGCCGTCAGGTCGGGCCGGTTCAGATAGCCCCGCGCCAGCGCCATGCCGCCGATATAGAGATGGCCGGGAATGCCGGTCGGAACCGGTTCGAAATCATCGTCCAGCACATAGAGCGTGACATTGTCGATCGGCCGGCCGATCGGCACGCCGGGTCCGGTGCGCGGATCGTCCGGCGAACAGGCCCAGTGCGTCACCTCGACGGCTGCCTCGGTCGGGCCGTAGAGATTGTGCATGCGGACATGGGGCAGCATCGCCTCCATCCGGTCCTGCGCGGCGCGGGGCAGCGCCTGGCCCGAACACATCACCAGCCTCAGCGTCGCATAGTCGGACGGATCGGTGCGGCTGAGCGCCCCTTCGACCGTCGGCGGCACGAAATGGGTGATGGTGATCTTCTCGTCCCGGCAGAGGCCCGCGATATAGGCGGCGTCGAAATGACCCTTGGGCCGCGCCATCACCAGCATGCCGCCCGCGATCAGCGGCAGGAAGATCTCGCCTACCGAGACGTCGAAGCCGATCGGGGTCTTCTGGATGATCCGGTCCTCGGGCGTGATCTGAAGCGCCCGGTCGAGCCAGAGCACGCGGTTGACGATCGCCTCATGGGCGACAGCGACGCCCTTTGGTCTTCCTGTCGAGCCTGAGGTGTAGATGAGGTAGGCGAGGTTCTGGTTTGTGGT
>NZ_JARJNR010000001.1 GCF_030143255.1 Frigidibacter sp. SD6-1 | reverse complement strand
AAAGCGATCAGCATGGTCCGACGACTTCGCAAGGTCCATCATCGGCCAAATGCGATAGCCCTGCTGAAAACAGGCTCACCACTTGCACCCACCGCGAAAAGCTTCTATACGCGCGCCACTTCACAGGCGGAGTGCGGGCTTGCGGGGGAGAAATCCCTGTCGGTCCACCGGTTGCCCCGGATCATGTCCGGGGTAAGATCACTCCGCTCAGGCACAAACCGGAAAGGATATAGCCATGGGGCTTCCTGAGTTTTCCATGCGCCAGCTTCTTGAAGCGGGCGTTCACTACGGCCACCAGACCCAGCGCTGGAACCCGCGGATGGGCGAATACATCTACGGCGACCGGAACGGCATCCATATCATCGACCTGACGCAGACTGTGCCCATGCTGGACGCCGCGCTCAATGTCGTGCGCGAAACCGTCGCCAAGGGCGGCCGCATCCTCTTCGTCGGCACCAAGCGCCAGGCCTCGAAGGCCGTCGCCGAAGCCGCCGAGAAATGCGCGCAGTACTACATGAACCACCGCTGGCTCGGCGGCACGCTGACCAACTGGAAGACCGTCTCCCAGTCGATCGCGCGGCTGAAGCAGATCGACGAGATCATGGCCTCGGGCGCCGAGGGCCTGACCAAGAAGGAACGTCTGGGCATGGAGCGCGAGCAGGCGAAACTTCAGGCCTCGCTCGGCGGTATCCGCGAGATGGGCGGCGTTCCCGATCTTCTTTTCGTCATCGACGTGAACAAGGAAGACCTCGCGGTTCTCGAAGCCAACAAGCTCGGCATCCCGGTCGTCGCCGTGGTCGACACCAACTGCTCGCCCAAGGGCGTTGACTATGTCATCCCCGGCAACGACGACGCGGCCCGCGCCATCGCGCTTTACTGCGACCTCGTCAGCCGTGCGGCGCTCGACGGCATGTCGGCCCAGATGGGTGCGGCGGGCGTCGACCTCGGCGCGCTGGCCGAAGCCCCGGTCGAAGAGATCGACGCGGGCGCCGAGGCCTGAGGCGCGGGGCAGGGGGGCTGCCCCCTGTCACAATAAATTCAGCGGGCGGGGATATTCCCCGCCCCGTCCCGTTCATGAACATTGAAGGAGAGCGGTCATGACGATCACCGCGAGCATGGTGAAGGAACTGCGCGACACGACCGGCGCGGGCATGATGGACGCCAAGAAGGCGCTGACCGAAACCGACGGCAACATGGAAGCGGCCATCGACTGGCTGCGCACCAAGGGCCTTGCGAAAGCCGCCAAGAAGGCCGACCGCGTTGCGGCCGAGGGCCTTGTCGGCGTCGCCATAGAGGGCGGCAAGGGCGTCGCCGTCGAGGTGAACTCGGAAACCGACTTCGTCGGTAAGAACGAGGAATTCCAGGGCATGGTGAAGAGCTTCGCCCAGGTCGCGCTCGGCGTCTCCGACGTCGAGGCGCTGAAGGCCGCGAGCCTCAACGGCAAGGCGGTCGAGGCCGTGCTGACCGACGCGATCGCCAAGATCGGCGAGAACATGACCCTGCGGCGCATGGCCTCGGTCTCGGGTGATGTGGTCGTGTCCTATGTCCACAATTCCGTCACCGAAGGGCTTGGCAAGATCGGCGTTCTCGTCGGTCTGAAGGGCACCGACAACGGTATCGGCAAGCAGCTTGCCATGCATATCGCGGCCTCGGCCCCGATGGCGCTGTCGGAAGCCTCGCTCGACCCGGCGATCGTTGAGCGCGAGCGCACCGTCCAGACCCAGAAGGCGCTGGAAGAAAACGCCTCCTCGGCCAAGCCGAAGCCCGAAGCGGTGATCCAGAACAACATCATCCCGGGCCGGATGAAGAAGTTCCTCGAAGAAGTCACGCTTCTGGGCCAGAAGTTCGTGATGAACCCCGACATCACCGTCGAGCAGGCGGCGAAGGAAGCGGGCGTCGAGATCCTGTCCTTCGCGCGCGTCGCGGTCGGCGAGGGTGTCGAGAAGAAGGAAGAGGATTTCGCCGCCGAGGTCGCCAAGACCCTTCAGGGCGCCTGAGGTCCAGCCAGTCGAATCGAAAGGGCGTCGGGAAACCGGCGCCCTTTCCCATTGAGCGCGACCCGGCCGCAAGTCCCTGTAGGGATTCGCGCATTGCGGAGTCCGGGCGGACCCGACGTGCAGCGGCGCCGGAAACTTTCAAAGTTTCCGGAACGATTTCTTTTCAAGAAATCGTTGGCGCCTCATTGCGCCCCTCCCGACGAAAGCGCGGCTCCGTCAGGTTTCGGATCGTGTGACAAACAGGTTTCGGATCGTGTGACAAAAAAGAATGGCGGTGCCGCCGGGGAAGGGCTGCACCGCCTTCAAGCGCGCCGCACCTGTTGGGGATGAGGACAGGGCGCGACTTTGACGGGAACCTGCCGGGGCGGAAATACCCCCGACAGGCCCGTACCGGTTTCCCGGCTTGACCCCTCCCCCCCGATAATACGAGGCATCCGGATCAGCGTTCCTGGCTTTCGCCACCACTCACGGAACGAGGGTATTGATGACATTTGACGCGGCGTAACGGTAGTCAGGAAATCCTTACCGTTGATCAAATTCTTGGCCGCTCACGCGATGCGCAGCTCCGGCACAAGGAAAATCTGGTTGCGGAACGAGGCCATGAGAACGGCCTGGGCCGTGGTCTCGACCTCCAGCACCTCGCGCGCCAGCCGCAAGTGCTTTTCAATAGTTGCAGGCGTCAGCCCCATGATCAGCGCAATATCCTGCGTCGTCTTGCCGTCGCCCACCCATTCCAGCGCCTCGCGCTGGCGCGCGGTCAGCGTCTTGCGGCTGACATAGGGCAGGGCAGAGATGCGCAGGTGGCAGACATTGTTCAGAACCGTGATCTCGCGGCCGTGCTCGGCCCAGATCCGTTCAACGTCGCTTTGGGTGAGCCCGCGTCTGGCGCAGAGCCCGATCCCGCCCTTGGCGCGCACAGACACTTCGCGGAAGCCAATGGAATAGCCCGCCAGAACCTCGAAGCGGCGGTTGAGGTCGAGGACACGGCGCTCTTCCGCGCTGAGATTAGCGTTGCGGATGCGTTCATGCATCAGCGACCAGGATTGCGCGCCGACGTGATCGGCCACCCATTTCACCATCGGCGCAGATTTGTAGAGGCCGCCATGCACGAATTCCTTCACATAATCCGCCGTATGATTGGTCAGGATCAGTGAATCGTCGACATTGCCGATCGAATTCTGCGTCTTGAACCGAGTGAAGGCATAGAGCAGCCGGTCGAAGCCATAGCTCGCCATCTTCTCGCAATGCAGCGCCCAGATCTCTTCGATCGTGGTCGCGCGCAGCACCTGGTCGAGATACTGGATGCCAGAATCGGTCGTCGGGAAGGCGTGATTAGACACCGCAGGCCTCTCCCCGTATCCCCGTTGACAGAACGCGCCAGTCAGCGCGGCTGCAAGCAGTAAAGTCCATAGAACTTCCTGTCATCTATCCCCGCTTGTTCCCTGCCACGATTTGTCGCCTTTGTCGAGTGCAGGGCCTTTCTTCCACATCCCGACATGATACGTATCGCGCGCACGGAATCTTGGGGGGGCCATGGAAAAATATGATGTGGTGATCGCGGGCGGTGCGGTCACCGGGGCCTCGATCGCCTGGTGGCTTGCAGGCATGGCGCCCGCCTTGCGCATTCTGGTGGTCGAGCCCGACCCGACCTATGCCCGCTCCGCGACCGCCCTGTCTGTCGCCTCGGTCCGCAGCCAGTTCTCGAACCCGGTGAATGTCGGGATTTCGCGCTTCGGCGTCGATTTCATTCGCAATTTCGCCGAACGGATCGGGCCAGAGGGCGAGGTTCCGTCCTTGGGCTTGAAAGAAAACGGTTATTTGTTCCTGACCGCGTCGGAAAGCGGCAAGACGGTCATGCAGGAACTGGCCGTGATGCAACGATCCCTCGGCGCATCGACCGAAATATTGGGGCCGGACGATCTGGCGGCACGCTGGCCATGGATGAAGGTGGAGGACCTCGTCGCGGGCAGTTTCGGGCCGCGCGACGAAGGCTGGTTCGACAATATGGGCCTTTTGCACGGTTTCCGGAACGCCAGTCGCGCCCGAGGAGTGGAATATCGTCAGGGCCGCGTGACGGGGGTGAATCTCAAGGGCGGGGGCGTGGAGTCGGTCACTCTTCAGAGTGGCGAAACAATCTGTTGCGGCTTGTTCGTCAATGCCGCGGGCACCGCGTCGGGCAGGGTCTGCGCGCAGGCCGGGCTGGACCTGCCGGTCGAGCCGCGCAAACGCACGGTCTTCGTCATCGACGCGCCGAATGCCCGCCACCCGGAGGCGCCGCTGATCATCGATCATTCCGGCATCTATCTGCGCCCCGAACATGGCCAATGGATCACCGCAACGGTGCCCGAGGATGACGGCCCCTGCGACCCCGACGACTGGGAGCCAGACCACTCGCAGTTCGAGGATCTGATCTGGCCGCGGCTCTACGAACGCAGCGAGGGGTTCGACGCGGTGAAGGTCGCGCGGCTCTGGGTCGGGCATTACGACTACAACCGGCTCGACCAGAACGCGGTGCTTGGCCTCTGGCCGGGGACAGAGAATTTCTACATCGCCTCGGGCTTTTCCGGTCACGGGCTGCAACAGGCGCCCGCCGTCGGGCGCGGCATGGCCGAACTGATCCTGACAGGCCGCTGGCAGACGCTCGATCTTTCGCCGCTCGGGCCGGACCGGATCATCGCGGGGCGGCCGTTCCTGGAAAGGGCCATCGTCTGACGGCCGACGCCCGTTCCGGCGAGGTGCCGAAATCTTCAAAAGATTTCGGACCGGAACCTTTGGAAGGTTCCGGCCCGGATTTCGGATCGAAATCCGGTGAAGCGGTGCGCGTGGTCAGCTGACGCGTTTGAGGCTATCTGCGCGCGGGCAGCAAAGCGCCGCTTGCGTTTCTTCGGGGGCAAGCGTCCGCAGTGCGTCGATCTGCGACAGGAAGACCTGACCGGAGAGGTCGCGCAGGAAAAGGCTGCGGCCCAGCCGGTCCATCACCGGCCCTTTGACCTCGGTGAGGTGAAACAGGACCCCCGCATCCTTCAGCCGGTGATTGATCGCTTCGAGGCTTTCAAGCGCCGATGCGTCGATATCATTCACCGCAGGGCACATGAGGATCACATGTTTCAGCGCCGACCGGTCTGCGACCTCGGCGAGGATCCGGTCCTCCAAAGCGCGGGTGTTGGCGAAATAGAGGCTCTCGTCGACGCGGATCGACAGGATGCCGGGCACCGTCACGACATGATGGCGCAGCACATTGCGGAAATGTTCGGTGCCCGCGACCTGTCCGACGACTGCCATATGCGGCCGCGAGGTCCGCAGGAGGTAGAGCGCGAGCGACAGGCTTATGCCCGCGATGATGCCCATCTCGACGCCTTTCCCGAGCGTCACAAGGACTGTGGCCGCCATCGCCGCCGCATCGGCGCGTGAGTAGGTCCATATCCGGCGGAAGGCGCCGAGGTCCACGAGGCTCAGGACCGCGACGATGATCGTGGCGGCGAGCACCGCCTGCGGCAGGTTGTAGAGCGCGGGGGTGAGGAAAAGCGTGGCGAGCGCCATGAAAAGCGCGGTGATGGCGCCCGCGGCGGGTGTCTCGGCGCCTGCATCGAAATTGACCACCGACCGCGCGAAGCCCCCCGTCACCGGGAAACCGCCCGACAGCGCCGCGCCGAGGTTGGAGGCGCCGAGCGCCACCAGTTCCTGATCGGGATCTATGCGCTGGCGCCGCTTGGCGGCGAGCGTCTGGGCGACCGAGATCGTCTCGACATAGCCGACGATCGAGATGAGAAGCGCGGGCAGCGCCAGCCGGGCGATCAGGTCGGGATCCAGCCGGGGCAGGGCAGGGGCGGGCAGGCCGCGCGGCACTTCGCCGAGGATGGCAACGCCGGAGGCGGGCAGGTTCAGGAGGACTGTCACCAGGATCGAGGCGATCACCACGATCATCGGGCCGAGGCGGGCGAGGGTGCCTGCCGTTCCGGCGCTCATGCCGAGGCCGATCAGCGATCCTTTCAGCCAGCGCCGCGCCGCCACCAGCGCGGCCATCGCCGCAAGGCCGAGGAGCACGGTCGAGAGGTTGATCGACCCGAGGTTGGGCCAGAGGCTTTCGGCGATTTCCGGCAGGGTCTGGCCGCCGCCCTTCACGCCGAGTATATGGCGCAACTGGCTCGCTGCGATCAGAAGGCCCGAGGCGGTGACGAAGCCGGTGATCACCGGATGCGACAGGAAATTCGCGACAAGCCCCAGCCGTAAAAGCCCCATCGCCAGAAGGAACGCGCCGGAGAGAAAAGCCAGCAGGACCGCTGCGGCCAGGTAGTCCGGGCTGCCCGAGGCCGCGATCTGCCCGGCAGCGGCCGCGGTCATCAGCGAGGCGACGGCGACCGGCCCGACAGCGAGCGTCCGCGAGGTGCCGAAGAGCGCATAAAGGACCAGCGGCGCGATCGAGGCGTAAAGCCCGACCTCCGCCGGCAGCCCGGCCAGAAGCGCATAGGCCAGCGACTGCGGGATCAGCATCACTGTCACGATCAACGCGGCGATCAGGTCGGCCGCGAAGGTCGCGCGCGAATAGGCTGGCGCCCATTCCAGGATGGGGAAATAGCGTTTCATCGGGCTTTCCTGGCGGATCGGACGCGGTCAGAGGCCGTTCACTGGCACTTTGAGGAAGGTCTTGCCCTCCTTGTCGGCGGGCGGCATCTGCCCGGCGCGCATGTTGACTTGCAGCGACGGGATGATGAGCTTCGGCATGGCCAAAGTCTTGTCGCGCGCCTCGCGCATCGCGACGAATTCCTCCTGCGAGCGGCCGCCGACATGGACGTTGCAGGCCTTCTGTTCGGCGACCGTGGTTTCCCAGCTGTAGGTCTCGCGCCCGGGCGCCTTGTAGTCATGGCCGACGAAGATCCGGGTCTCGTCCGGCAGGGTCAGGATCTTCTGGATCGAGGCATAGAGCGTCTCGGCAGAACCGCCAGGGAAATCGCAGCGCGCGGTGCCGAAGTCGGGCATGAAGAGCGTATCGCCGACGAAGGCGGCGTCCCCCACCACATAGGTCAGACAGGCGGGCGTGTGGCCCGGCGTATGCAGGACATGGCCTGTCAGCCCGCCGATGGTGAACCGGTCGCCTTCCTGAAACAGCTTGTCGAACTGGCTGCCGTCGCGCTGGAACTCGGTCCCTTCGTTGAAGATCTTGCCGAATGTGTTCTGCACGACGGTGATCCGGTCGCCGATGCCGATCTTGCCACCTATCCTTTGCTGGATATAGGGCGCGGCCGACAGATGGTCAGCATGGACGTGGGTTTCCAGAATCCACTCGACCGTAAGGCCCTTGTCCTGCACATAGGCGATGACCGCGTCGGCGGATTTCGTGTCGGTCCGGCCCGAGGAATAATCGAAGTCCAGGACGGAATCGACGATGGCGCAGGCACTGCTCGCCGGGTCCTTCACCAGAAAGGTGACGGTATTGGTGGCCTCGTCGAAAAAGCCGGTCACTTCGGGTTTGGTGAGCGATGTCATGGGTCTCTCCTGCTTGCCACGCTTCGCATATAGGCGCATGTCAAACACATATCAATATTTGAATGCGTAAATCGTTCCGGAAGAACCGGCGATCTTCGGAAGGATGTTACGGAGTTGTGGAAATTCCCGCAACAAGCTCCCGAAACTCGCGGAAGTCGGCGAACGTGGCCGTGACGCTGATCTCGGACAGCGGAACCCGCAGATAGCCTCGGGTGAAAAGAAAGAAGGGCAGGCCGGCGGCTTCCGCAGTGCGGGCATCGACCTCGCTGTCGCCGACGAAGATTGCGGGCGTGCCAAGCCTGTCGACCGCCGCCAGAAGCGGGGCAGGGTGGGGCTTTCGTTCCGGCAGGCTGTCGCCCGAGATGACCGCATCGAAGAGATGGGCGAGGCCGAGGGCGGAAAGTACCGCACCCGTGGCGGCGCCGGGCTTGTTCGTACAGAGGCCGAGCGGATAGCCGCGCTGCCTCAGAATCGTCAGCGTTTCAAGAACGTAAGGATAGATGGTCGTCAGCTCGGCCGGGCGGGCGCTGTAATCGGCGACGAGACGCGCTGTCAGGTCCGCGTGACGGTCCGGCGTCAGCCCGCGCGCCGCCATGACCCGTTGAACCAGCATGGGCGCGCCATCGCCGACATAGGACTGGACCTCGGCGCACACCATCGGCGCCTGTCCCTCGGCGGCGAGCAATCGGTTCACCGCTGCAGCCAGATCCGGAAGGCTGTCGATCAGGGTTCCGTCGAGGTCGAATATCAGGGCGGGCAGGGGGCTCACGCAGCCCGCCATTTGATCGAACAACCGAGTGAGGCAATCTGATCGTCCGGTCCCTTGCCGGTTCTGGCGACCAGCCTCATTGCCTCATACAGCTCGCGCTTCACCTCCGGCCCCGCAGGTTGACGGCCCGACGCATCGAGCCTGCCACGGTACTGAAGTTCAAGCCGGTTGTTGAAGCCGAAGAAATCCGGCGTGCAGGCGGCATCATAGGCCCGCGCCACTGCCTGGCTTTCGTCGTAGAGATAGGGAAAGCAAAAGCCGTGCCGCTGCGCCTCGGCCGCCATATTGGCGAAACTGTCGGCGGGGTAGGCGGTCGCATCGTTGGAAGAGATCGCCGCGACGCCGATCCCTTCGGCTTGCAGCGCCGCCGCATCGTGCACAATCCGGTCCATCACCGCCTGCACATAGGGGCAATGGTTGCAGATGAACATGATCAGCGTGCCCTTCGGCCCGGCGATCTGGTCAAGCGACCAGGTGCAACCATCGGTGCCGGGCAGCGTGAAATCCGGGGCTTTCCAGCCAAAATCGCAAACGGGCGGGGAAACGGCCATGATCTTCTCCTCAGCGGGCGGCCGCCTCGGCGGCGGCGCGGATCGCCGCGATATTCTGGCCGTAGACCTGCGGCTTCGCAACCGACCCGCCGGAAAAGACGCCCGAACCTGCCACCAGAACATCGGCGCCCGCCGCCGCGACCAGAGGTGCTGTCTCCGGGGTAATGCCGCCGTCGATCTCGATATGGATCGGCCGGTCGCCGATCATCGCGCGCAAGGCGCGCACCTTGTCTATCTGGGAATGAATGAATTTCTGCCCGCCAAAGCCCGGGTTGACCGTCATCACGCAGATGAGGTCCACGAGATCCAGCAGCTCTCGCGCAGCCTCGGCCGGTGTGCCGGGATTAAGCGCAAGACCGGCTTTTTTCCCATTGGAACGAATGGCTTGCAAGGTGCGATGGATGTGCGGGCCAGCCTCGACATGCGCGGTCAGCACATCGGCGCCAGCCTCGCAGAAGGCGTCGATATAGGGATCGACCGGCGCGATCATCAGATGGACATCCATCACCGTGCGGATATGCGGCCGGATCGCCTTGCACAGCTGCGGACCGAACGTGAGGTTCGGCACGAAATGGCCATCCATCACATCGACATGGACCCAATCGCAGCCCTGATCCTCGATGGCGCGGATTTCCTGACCGAAGTTCGCGAAATCAGCCGAAAGGATCGACGGGGCGATCTTGATGGCACGGGAGAAGGTCATCTGGTCCTCGCTGGCATGTCCGGGGCTGTGGGCCTTATGACCGAAGACGAGCGCGCGGGAAAGTCCGGTCTCGTATATATCCAGTAGTTACATAATACCGATTATCGGATATCCGGATCAGTTGCCCTGTGGAAGCACAAACTGCATCTCAGACAGGCTCTGGTCGATGAGAATGATGTCCGACGCCGCCCGCCCCTCGATTGTTGAAAGCGTCTTCAGGCCCATCAGCTTCGCGGGATGGCTGATCGCCATGCGCAAGGCGGTTTCCGGCGACAGACCGATCTTATGCACGAGGAACGCCACGGATTGCAGCATCGTCACATGCGCACCGGCGAGCGCGCCGTTGGCATTCACCAGCCGACCATGATCCAGGCGGATGTCCTGTCCGTACAGCTGGTAGCTGTCAGGCCCGGCAACAGTCGGCATCGCGTCGCTGACCAGATACATCCGGTCCGCGACCGGCCGTGCGCGCAGCGCGAGCGCGATCATCTCGGGCGCCACATGAATCCCGTCGCAGATGAGCGAGGCATAGGCCGTGGAATTGATCGCGGCGCCGACGCAGCCGGGCTCGCGGCCCTGCATCTGCGACATGGCGTTGAAAAGATGGGTGAAACAGTGCGCGCCCTCGGCCAGCAGCGCGTTCACCGCCGCCGCAGATGCGTCAGTATGGCCGATAGCCACGACGACGCCCGAGGCGACGAGCCGCGCCACCTGCCCCGGCTGAACCGCTTCGGGCGCGAGCGTGATCATCACCGGAATGCCGCGCTGCCGGAGGCCCGCGACCGCGGCGAAGGTCCGCTCGTCCAGAGGCCGGATATGGCCCTCTGCATGCGTGCCCTTGCGGGCCAACGAGATATGTGGGCCTTCGATATGGATGCCGAGGATACCGCCCTGCCCGTGGCTCGCGATCACCGCATCCGCCGCCGCCTCCAGCACCTCGGCCGCATCAGTGATCAGCGTGGGCAGGATTGCCACTGTCCCGGTCGTTCGGTGCGCGGCGGCAATGGCAAGCGCGCCGTCGGCATCGGGCCGGTTGTTGAACAGGATGCCGCCGCCGCCATTCACCTGCAGATCGACAAAACCCGGCGACAGGATGCCGCCGCTTTTCCAGACCGGCCCGGTTCCGTCAAAACGCCTCAGCGAAACGCGGCCCTTCTGAACGAAAAGCGCCGCGCCGCTGCGCAGCCAAGTGCCGTCGAAGACCGCCTCGGGCAGGATCCAGGCCCCCTGCCCGGCCATCGCCGCCGCATCCCAGCCTTCCGGTTTCGCCTCGATGGTCATGACCGCCTGTCCTCAGATCGTCTCGGTGACCTTGCGCAGATGACGCGGCGCGTCGGGGTCGATGCCAGCCTCGCGCGCGAACCGCTCGACCATCGCGTAGAAAGAGACGATGAGCGCGATCGGATCGGTCAGCGGATGAGAGGTCGCAACGAACGGCAGTCGCCCGGCCGCGCGCACCTTGTCGGAAGTGACGAAGACGCGCGCGCCCTTGGCGGCTATCTTCTCGGCGATATCGACCACCGCATCCTCGGCCGCGTCGCGCGCCGCGAAAGCCAGAATCGGGAACCCGTCCGAGACGATCGAGACCGGGCCATGCAGCACTTCGGCCGAGGAATAATTCTCGGCATGGATCTGGCTGACTTCCTTGAATTTCAGCGCCGCCTCGCCCGAGACCGCATAGGACGGCCCGCGCCCGAGCGTATAGAGCGACCGCGCGCCCTGAAGCGCCGCGCGCAGTTCCGGCCAGTCATGCGCAACTGCCCGGCCAAGCGCCTCAGGTAGCGCAAGGAGCGCAGCGCGCAAGGCGGCATCGTCCTTCCATTCGGCCACCAGCGCAAGAAGGGCGACGACCGAGGTCACGAACGTCTTGGTCGCGGCCACGCTCAGTTCCGGCCCGGCCTTGATGTCGATTGTCTCGGCGCTGACCTCGGCGAGTTTCGATCCGGCGTCATTGGTGACGGCGATGGTCAGGGCACCGCCCGCAGAGGCCGACCGCGCCATCTCGACAATGTCGGGGCTGGCGCCGGACTGCGAGACCGAGACGCAAAGCGCCCCGTTCAGCCGCAGCTTCGCGCCATAGATCGAGGCGACCGAAGGACCGATCGAGGCGACCGGCAGGCCAAGCGTCAGTTCGGCGGCATATTTGAAGAAGGTCGCCGCCTGATCGGAAGACCCCCGCGCCACCGTCGCGATCACCGCCGGATCAAGCTCCCGCGCGGCGCGGGCCGCATGATGGATGGCCGCATGGCCATCGGTCAGCAGCCGTTCGACCGCTTCCGGTATTTCCCGGATTTCCGAAAACATGCGGCTGTTCTGATCGTCGGTCACGTCTGTCTCCTAGCGTTTTTCAGGCAGGCGCAGCTCGGCCACGAAATCGTAAGCGTCGCCACGATAGATCGAGCGGGTCAGTTCGACCGCCCTGCCCTCTGGCAGGAAGCCGATCCGTTCGATCCTGAGGCCCGCCGCCTGCGGGCGCACCTGCAGAAGGTCGGCATCCTCGGGCCCCAGGTTGATCGCGGAGATTTTCTGCATCGCCCGAACCGGCCGCCGACCGCGCTGCCCCAGCAGATCGTAAAGCGAGTTCTCGACCGACAAAGGGTCAGGCAGGATGTCGGGCGGCAGCGAGGCGCGTTCGATCGCCATCGGCCGGTCGTCGGCAAGCCTCAGGCGCGACAGCCGCACCACCTGATCGGCGGCGCCAAGGCTCAGCGTCAGCGCCTCGTCCGGCGCGGGCAGGAAAAGCCCGCGTTCCAGCCAGCGCACGGTCGGACGATAGCCCCGGCGGTTCATGTCCTCGGAGAAGGAGGTCAGATGCGACAGCGACTGTTCGACCCGGGCGGGCGCGGGCGCAACGAACGAGCCCGACCCCTGCCGCTGGATCACCAGCCCGCGCTCGACCAGTTCGGCGATCGCCTTGCGGACAGTCACGCGCGACAGGCCGGTGATCACGGCCATCTCGCGTTCCGGCGGCAACGGCATGTCATGGGCCAGGAAGCCCGAGGCGATGCCGTTTTCCAGCCGCTTGCGAAGTTGCACGTAGAGCGGCCCGCCTTCGTCCGAAAGCCAGTCCTCCGGCTGCAGAAACTCGGTCACCGTCATGCCACGCTCTCCGCGACCGTTGCCGCCAGAAGAAGCGCGCCATCCAGCGCCGTCCCCTCGGCCGGAACGATCCAGCGGCCGATCTTAGCGGGCAGGTGCCGGGCATAGACCTCGCCCAGACCGCCCGAGAGGCAGAGCCGTTCGCCCGCCCGCCATCCGATCACCTCGAGCGCGCGGGTCAGATAATCCACCCCCGCCATCAGGAGCTCGCGGCCCAGTTGGTCACCGGCCTCGGCGGCCGCGACAACCTCCGGCGCCAGGCGCGCCAGATCCGCAGGCACAGCACCCCGCGCGAAGGCGATCAGCCGCCCGGGGTCGCGCCCGTGGCGCGAGAGAATGTCGTCGGCGAAGGGACTTGCCGGGCGCAGCCCGTCGAGGACAAGCATCACCTCCTGCAGCAGCCTGAGGCCAAGCCAGCCGCCAGAGGCCTGATCGCCAAGAACAAGCCCGCGCCCGCCCAGATGACGCACTTGCCCCTCGGCTCGGCGCACGACGAATGAACCGGTGCCGACACCGATCAGCGTGCCCTCGCCCAGCCCGAGCGCGCCGGCCAGCATCGCCTCTTGATCGCCCGAAGCGCGAATGCGGGCGCCCGGAAAATGCCGGCAAAGCGCCGCTTCGACCCGTTCGGCCATCGCGGGCCCGGTGACGCCCGCAAGACCGAGCCAGATGGTCACGCCGGTCGCGTCGGCACCTGTCGAAGTCGGGCCTTTCAGATCGGAAAGCAGGCCCGCGATCGTGGCGATGCCGCCGTCAAAATCGCTTGTCACGTTCGCAGGTCCACCCGCGGCGATGCGGCGGGTGCCGCTTGCCGGATCGACAAGGGCGGCGCGGCAGCCGGAGCCACCGCCATCGACGCCGATATGAATCATCCGCCCGCTCTGCATGATGATACCTTTATAATACCTATTGAGTCATTGGAAGAGAAAAATGGCGCTATCCGCGTAATATTCTCTGAATACAGGCCGATTATGCTGACGCTTCAGATTGGACTTGATTGAAAGGTATTATAAAGGTATCTTTCTTGATCAAGGAGGATTCGATGGCCGACAAACAGACGGAACATCTGCATGCCGATGCCGCGGGACTGGACGCGCGTCCGGCCGCCGAGATTCTGGCGCTGCTTCTGTCCGGCCAGACGGCTGCGGTGGCATCCGTGGGCGCGGCCCTTCCAGATATCGCGCGGGGCGCGCGGCTGATGGCCGACGCCATCGCGGGTGGCGGACGCCTGGTCTATGCGGGCGCCGGTTCCTCGGCGCTGATGGCCAATGCCGACGGAATGGAACTGCCAGGCACCTACGGCATACCGGCGGAGCGTATCCTGCTTTGCATGGCGGGCGGCATACCCACCGACGCGCATATGCCGGGCGATACCGAGGATGACGGCGCTGCGGGCGCGGCTGCCGGGGCGTCGCTTGGCGCAGGCGATCTGGTGATCGCTGTCACTGCCTCGGGTTCCACCCCCTACCCGCTCGAACTGGCGCGCGCCGCGCGTCAGGGCGGCGCCCTGGTCGTGGCCATCGCCAACAACCGCGCGGCGCCGATCTTTGATCTGGCGGACGCGGCCATCGCGCTTCTGACGCCGCCTGAACTTATCGCCGGATCGACCCGGATGGGTGCAGGCACCGCGCAGAAAGTGGCGCTGAACCTTCTGTCGACCCTTGCCGCGATCCATCTCGGCCAGGTGCATGACGGGATGATGGTGGGCCTGAAAGCCGACAATGCAAAGCTGCGCGCCCGCGCGGCGGGGATCGTCGCGACCATCGCCGGGGTCGGCCCGGCGGAGGCGACCCAGAGCCTTGAAGCGGCCGGTGGCGACACCAAGGCAGCGGTGCTTGTCGCACTCGGGCAGGCACCGGGCGCGGCACGGGCGCTGCTCGCCGCCCATCACGGAAATCTCCGCGCGGCGCTCGCGCGGCTGAGACTGCCGGCGGCCAACGCCGGAGAGATTGCCAACCAAGGGAGTTCCTTATGACAAAGACAAGACTGGCGGCCCTCTTACTGACCTCGTCGCTTCTGGGCGGCGCGGCCTCGGCCGAGGATGTGACGCTGACGATCGAAAGCTGGCGCAACGATGACCTGACCATCTGGCAGGACAAGATCATCCCGGCATTCGAGGCGGCGAACCCCGGGATCAAGGTGGTCTTCGCGCCGACCGCGCCGGCGGAATATAACGCGGCACTGAACTCGAAGCTGGACGCCGGCACCGCGGGCGATCTGATCACCTGCCGCCCGTTCGACGCCTCGCTGGCGCTCTACGACAAGGGCCAGCTTGCCGATCTCTCGGGCCTCGCCTCGATGGCGAATTTCTCGGACGTCGCCAAATCCGCCTGGCAGACCGACGACGCTTCCGCCACCTTCTGCGTGCCGATGGCGTCGGTCATCCACGGCTTCATCTACAACAAGGATGCGTTCGACGCGCTCGGCATCGCGGTGCCGACGACCGAGGCCGAATTCTTCGCGGCCCTCGACAAGATCAAGGCGGACGGCACCTACATTCCGATGGCGATGGGCACCAATGACCAGTGGGAAGCCGCGACCATGGGCTACAACAATATCGGCCCGAACTACTGGAAGGGCGAGGAAGGCCGTCTGGCGCTGATCAAGGGCGAGCAGAAGCTGACCGACGAAGCCTGGGTCGCGCCCTACCGGCAGCTGGCCAAATGGAAGGATTATCTGGGCGACGGGTTCGAGGCGCAGACCTATCCCGACAGCCAGAACCTGTTCACGCTGGGTCGGGCCGCCGTCTATCCGGCCGGGTCGTGGGAAATCTCGGGCTTCAATGCACAGGCAGGCTTCAAGATGGGCGCCTTCCCGCCGCCGGTTCAGGCCGCGGGTGACGAATGCTACATCTCCGACCATACCGACATCGCGCTGGGGATGAACGCCAAGTCCGCGCATCCGGATGAGGCCAAGGTGTTCCTCGACTGGGTCGGCTCGGCCGAATTCGCGACGCTTTACGCCAACGCCCTGCCCGGCTTCTTCTCGCTCAATTCGACGCCGGTCGCGATGGAGGACCCGCTGGCGCAGGAATTCGTCTCGTGGCGCGACAAGTGCAAGTCAACGATCCGCTCGACCTACCAGATCCTGTCGCGCGGCACGCCGAACCTGGAGACCGAGACCTGGAACGCCAGCGTGAACGCGATCAAGGGCACCGAGACGCCCGAGGATGCCGGCAAGCGCCTGCAGGAAGGCCTCGCCTCCTGGTACGACCCGCAGAAGTGAGGTTTCGGGCGCTGACGCGCCCGATCCGGCGGGGGGCTGCCTGCCCCCCGCACCCCCCGGGGATATTTGAGCCACAGTGAAACAAGAGGGCAGGCCATGGCCGGGCGACCGCGTTCCCATATCGTCGTGTTTCTGGCACCGGCCGTCATCGTCTATACGGCGGTGATGATCTGGCCCCTTTTCAATACCTTGCGGCTGGCTCTTTATGTTGGAGGACCGGAGGGACGGCATTTCGCGGGGCTTGAAAACTTCCGGACGCTTTTCGGTGATCCGCGCTGGTCCGCGTCCTTCTGGAACGCGCTGGGCAACAATGTCTGGTTCTTCATCATCCACATGATCGTCCAGAATCCGATCGGCATCGCGCTCGCCGCGATCCTCAGTCATCCGCGCCTGCGCTTTTCGGCCTTCTATCGCTCGGCGATCTTCATTCCGACGATCCTCTCCTTCGTGATCGTCGGCTTTGCCTGGAAGCTGATCCTGTCGCCGATCTGGGGCATCGCGCCCAGCATGCTGGATGCTCTGGGGCTGAAGGCGCTCTTCGCCCCCTGGCTCGGCAAGGAGGACTATGCGCTGACGACGCTTGCGCTGATTTCTGTCTGGCAGTTCGTCGGCATTCCGATGATGCTGATCTATGCCGCCCTCCTGTCGATCCCCGAAGAGGTTCTGGAGGCGGGAGAGATCGACGGGCTGACCGGCTGGGCGGCCTTCTGGAAGATCAAGCTGCCCTTGATCCTGCCCTCGATCGGCATCATCTCGATCCTGACATTCGTCGGCAATTTCAATGCTTTCGACTTGATATACGCAGCCCAAGGCGCGCTTGCCGGGCCGAATTTCTCGACCGACATTCTCGGCACCTTCCTCTACCGCACCTTCTTCGGCTTCCAGCTGCAGCTGGGCGACCCGCACATGGGCTCGGCCATCGCCACCGCGATGTTCGCCATCATCCTGACCGGCGTCTGCATCTATCTCTGGGGTATCCAGACCCGCATGCGCCGCTATCAGTTTTGAGGGCACCATGAACAAGGCACGCCACAATCCGCTGAATTCCGCCGCCGCGCACGGGGCGCTGATCCTCTATACGTTGATCGCGCTCTTTCCGGTCTTCGTGATCCTCATCAACTCGTTCAAGACACGGAAGGCGATCTTCGCCGAGCCGCTGGCGCCGCCCCTTGGCGATGCCTTCTCGCTGATCGGTTATCAGACGGTGATGAAACAGGGCGATTTCTTCCTCTATTTCCAGAATTCGTTCATCGTTACCGTCGCTTCGCTGTTCTTCATCCTGCTCTTCGGCGCGATGGCGGCCTTCGCGCTGTCGGAATACCGCTTCCGCGGCAACATGCTGATGGGTCTCTACCTCGCGCTCGGCATCATGATCCCGATCCGTATCGGCACGGTGGCTATCCTCGAACTGATGGTCCAGACCGGGCTGATCAACACGCTTCTGGCACTGATCCTTGTCTATACAGCGCAAGGCCTGCCGCTTGCCGTCTTCATCCTCAGCGAGTTCATGCGCCAGGTGTCCGACGATCTGAAGAACGCCGGAAGGATCGACGGGATGAGCGAATATGCGATCTTTTTCAAGCTCGTGCTGCCACTTGTTCGCCCGGCCATGGCCACCGTCGCCGTCTTCAACATGATCCCGATCTGGAACGATCTCTGGTTCCCGCTCATCCTTGCGCCGGGGGAAAGCACCAAGACGCTGACGCTCGGCTCCCAGGTCTTCATCGGCCAGTTCGTGACCGACTGGAACGCGGTTCTCTCGGCCCTCTCGCTGGCCATCCTGCCGGTTCTTGTCCTTTACGTGATCTTCTCGCGACAACTGATCCGCGGCATCACTTCGGGGGCGGTGAAATGAAGGTTCTGGTCGCCGGTCTTGGCAATATGGGGATGAGCCATGCGCTGGCCCATCACAAGCTTGCCGGGGCGAAGATTGTCGGGCTGGTCAACCGCTCGACCACCGCCCTGCCAGCGGAGCTGCAATCCTATCAGTTTTTCAATGACTTCGATGCGGGTCTTGAGGAAACGCGACCCGATCTGGCAGTCATCGCGACCTATTCAGACAGCCATGCCGACTATGCCTGCCGGGCGATGGAAGCGGGCGCCCATGTCTTCGTGGAAAAACCGCTCGCGACCACCGTCGCCGATGCGCGCCGCGTCGTCGATTGCGCGAAGGCCCACGGGCGGAAGCTGGTCGTGGGTTACATCCTGCGCCACCATCCCTCCTGGCAACGCCTGATCGCCGAGGCGCGGGCGCTTGGCGGGCCATATGTCTTCCGGCTGAACCTGAACCAGCAGTCGACAGGCGCCGCCTGGGAAACGCACAAGCAACTGATGCAGACCACGCCGCCCATCGTCGATTGCGGCGTCCATTACGTCGATGTCATGTGCCAGATTACCGACGCCAAGCCCGTGCGCGTTCATGGGATGGGCCTGCGCCTGTCGGAAGAGATCGCCGAAAATATGTATAATTACGGGCAGTTCCAGGTCGTCTTTGATGATGGTTCCGTCGGCTGGTACGAGGCCGGCTGGGGCCCGATGATGTCCGAGGTCGCCTATTTCGTGAAGGACGTGATCAGCCCGAACGGCGCCGTCTCGATCCTTTCCGGCATGCACCCGGACAGCGACAGTGTCGAAGGGCACACCAAGGTCGGCAGCCTGCGCATCCACCGCGCCGACGGCACCGACCGCGATGTCGATTTCCCCGGCGAGCCCGGCCACCAGGCGCTCTGTGATGCCGAACAGGCCTACATGCTGAAGGCCATATCCGAAGACATCGACCTCACCCGGCATATGGAAGACGCCGTCCAGTCGCTCGCCATATGCCTAGCCGCCGACGAAAGCATCCGCAGCGGCCGCGCCATCGATCTGAAAGGTTGAAGATGACCGCCCTTGTCCTTGAAAGTATAAACAAATCCTTCGGCTCTGTCGACGTCCTGAAGGACATCAACCTGACGGTCGAGCCGGGCGAATTCATCGTCTTCGTCGGGCCTTCCGGCTGCGGGAAATCCACGCTTCTGCGCACCATCGCCGGGCTCGAGGATGCGACCTCTGGCCGGATCATGATCGGCGGCAGGGACGTTACCACCACACCGCCCGCCAAACGCGGCATCGCGATGGTGTTCCAAAGCTATGCGCTCTACCCCCATCTCGATGTCGAGGGAAACATGGCGCTTGGCCTGAAGCAGGCGGGTGAAGACAAGGCGACGATCACGGCGCGGGTGGCGACGGCGGCAAGGATGCTGAGCCTCGAGAGCTATCTCAAGCGCCGTCCCGCCGAACTCAGCGGCGGCCAGCGCCAGCGCGTGGCCATCGGCCGCGCGATCGTGCGCAAGCCCGAGCTTTTCCTGTTCGACGAGCCGCTCTCGAACCTCGATGCCGCGCTCCGCATGGCGACACGGGTGGAGATCGCGCGCCTCCACCGGGAGCTCGGCGCCTCGATGATCTATGTGACCCACGACCAGACCGAGGCGATGACGCTTGCCGACCGGATCGTCGTCCTGCGCGACGGGCGGATCGAACAGGTAGGCTCGCCCATGGAGCTTTACAACGACCCGGCCAACCAGTTCGTGGCGGGTTTCCTCGGCGCGCCCTCGATGAACTTCCTCGCGGCCGCCCCCCTCGGCGCACCGGGCGCGACGCTCGGCATCCGGCCGGAACATCTGAGGGTGGGCAAGGAGGGCCGCATCAGGGGGCGCACCACCCATGTCGAGCGTCTGGGCGGCGATACCAACCTGCTTGTCACCACAGAAGCCGGCGAAACCGTAACCGTCCGCCTCTTCGGCCAGCATCCGCATCAGGTGGACGAGGCGCTCGCGCTCGATTTCGATCCGCGCCATGCCTACGGCTTCGACGGCAAGGGCCAGAGACTGCGCTCCTGATCCCCTTCATTCTGGCGCAAATATCCCACGGGGGTCCGGGGGTGTGAAACCCCCGGGCGCCGGCTCAGGTCACCACGTCGGGCGCGGCGCGCCCGCTTGCCGCCCGGATCCCGGCCAGCGCCTCGGCAGCGCGGATCATCGGCGCCAACGCCTTTTGCACCTCGTCCTCCAGCCCCTCCGGCCCCGGGATGAACCGTTCCAGATAAAGCCGGATCGTCGCGCCCTCGGTACCCGTGCCAGAGAGCCGCAGGACGAACCGCGATCCGCCCTCGAAGGCGATGCGGATCCCCTGCCCGCTGGACACAGAGCCGTCAACGGGGTCTTCATAGGCGAAATCGTCGGCCGACGCGATCCGCATGCCCTCGACCGTCTGGCCGGGCAGGTCCGCAAGGCGCCCGCGCAAGCCGTTCATGATCGCGTCGGCCTGGGCAACGGGAAGCGCCTCGTAATCATGCCGCGAATAATAGTTGCGGCCAAAGCTCTGCCAGTGCTGATGAAGGATTTCATGAACGGTTTCCGCGCGTTCCGCCAGGACATTCAACCACAGAAGCACCGCCCACAGCCCGTCCTTCTCCCGCACATGGTCCGATCCGGTGCCAAAGCTTTCCTCGCCGCAGAGCGTCGCGCGGCCCGCATCCAGAAGGTTGCCGAAGAACTTCCAGCCGGTCGGCGTCTCGTACCTCCCGATCCCCAGCGCATCCGCCACGCGGTCGGCGGCGGCCGAGGTTGGCATCGAACGCGCAACGCCCTTCAGGCCCGCCCGGTAACCCGGTGCGAGATGGGCGTTCGCCGCCAGCACCGCGAGCGAATCCGAGGGTGAGACATAGATCCCCCGCCCGACCACCATGTTGCGGTCGCCGTCGCCGTCGGAGGCCGCGCCAAACTCCGGCGCGTCGGGGCCCATCATCTCCTCCATCAGCTCATGCGCCCAGGTCGGGTTCGGGTCGGGATGCATGCCGCCGAAGTCCGGCAAGGGCGTGCCATGCGTCACGGTGCCTTTCGGCGCGCCCAGCCGGTTTTCAAGGATTTCCGTCGCGTAGGGCCCGGTCACCGCGCACATGGCATCGAACCGCATCCGGAAGCCGCCCGCAAAAAGCGCGCGCATCTTCGGGAAGTCAAAGAGGCTTTCCATCAACGACGCATAGTCCGCCACCGGGTCAATGACGCAGACTTCCATGTTCCCAATGACTTGCGTTCCAATCTTCATCAGATCGACATCCATCGTCTCGACGATCCGGTAGCTGTCGATAACCTTCGTTCGCGCGAAGATCGCCTCGGTTACTGCCTCCGGCGCCGGGCCGCCATTCGGCATGTTGAACTTCACGCCGAAATCCTCGTCGAGCCCGCCCGGATTGTGGCTGGCCGACAGGATGATGCCGCCGTCGGTCCGGTTCAGCCGGATCAGGTGCGAGGCGGCGGGCGTCGACAGCAGCGCCCCCTGCCCCACGATCACCTTCCGCGCGCCATTCGCCGCGGCCATGCGCAGGATCACCTGCGCCGCGCGGTCGTTGAAATAGCGCCCGTCGCCGCCGAGGACGAAGGATTTGCCCTCCGCGCCCCCGATCGCATCGAAGGTCGCCTGGATGAAATTCTCCAGATAATGGTGCCCCATGAAGACCCTGGTCTTCTTGCGCAGGCCCGATGTGCCGGGCTTCTGCCCCTCGATCGGCTGGGTGGGGATGGTCAGAAGCTGCATGGTGACCTCATTTGCCCGAAGCTGCGGCGCCGGGCGGCGAAGCCGCCCCTGCCCGCGTCATAGGCCGTCCCACGCCCCCGCTGTCAAGCCGGAGCCGCATCAGCGGCGGTTCTTTGCGCGAAGAGCGGGCGAAGCCCGACGATGAGCGCGCCGTCAGCCGAGCGCATAGCCCGCGCCGCGCACCGTGCGCAGCGGATCCTCGCCGCCATGGGCGCAGAGCGCCTTCCTCAGCCGGCCGACATGCACGTCCACGGTCCGTGTATCGACATAGATATCGCGCCCCCAGACCCGGTCGAGCAGCTGTTCGCGGCTCCAGACCCGCCCGGGCTTTTCAAGGAAAGTGGTCAGAAGCCGGAACTCGGTCGGCCCAAGCTTCAGAAGCTGTCCGGCGCGATGGACACGGTGGGTCGTGGCGTCGAGCGAGATATCTTCATATTCCAGCAGCTCGCCCTGGCTCGCGGGCCGGGTGCGGCGCAACTGCGTGCGGACCCGCGCCATCAGTTCGGCCACCGAATAGGGTTTGACCACATAATCGTCGGCGCCGGTTTCAAGGCCCCGCACCAGATCGACCTCCTCGGACCGCGCCGACAGCATGATGATCGGCACGCCCTTGGTCTCTGCCCGGGTTTTCAGCCTTCGGCAGACCTCGATGCCCGAGACGCTCGGCAGCATCCAGTCCAGGACGATCAGGTCGGGCCTGTCCTCGGCCACCATCAGAAGCGCCTCTTCGCCGTCATCGGCCTGGGCGACGCGAAAGCCCTGCGCCTCGAGATTGTAGGCCAGGATCTCGCGCTGCGCCGGTTCGTCCTCGACGACCAGGACCGAGGGAGAGCTGCGGTCCATCGTCACGCCCCCGCGGCCGGTTTCAGATCGGCGACATTCTCGGCCTTGGGCCGGTCGTCGTCGGGCAGTTCGCCGGTGATCAGATAGACCACCTGCTCGGCGATCGTGGTCGCATGATCGCCCATCCGCTCGATGTTCTTGGCGATGAAATGCAGATGCATGCAGGCGGTGATATTGCGTGGGTCTTCCATCATGTGGGTCAGGAATTCGCGGAAAAGCGCATTGTACATCTGGTCGACCTCGCGGTCGCGGGTGCGCACGTCCTGCGCCAGGTCGAGATGCCGGCCCGCATAGGCATTGAGCGCGTCCGACAGAAGTTCGGTCACGGTCTTTGCCATGCGCCGAAGCGAGGCGCCGGAACCGGTAACCGCCCCTTGCGGCCCCATCTGCGCAAGCGCCTGGGTGCGCTTGCCCATGTTCTTGGCATAATCGCCGACCCGCTCCAGCGAGGCGGCGATCTTCATCACCGTCAGAACCAGTCGCAGGTCGGACGCCGTCGGCGCGCGCAGCGCGATCACACGCGCCGCCTCCTCGTTGATCTTCAGCTCCAGCGCGTCGATGGCCTTGTCGGCGCGGCGCACCTCTTCGGCCAGTTCCTCGTCGCGCGCCTCAAGCGACTTGGCGGCATCGAGGATCGCGGTCTCGACCATGCCTCCCATCTTCATCACGAGCGCCTGGATCGCCTCCAGGTCGCGGTCGAAGGCGCGGGCGATATGTTGTTCTGCCATGTCCGTCTCCTCAGCCGATCCGGCCGGTGATGTAGCTTTCGGTGCGCGGATCGCGCGGGTTGGTGAAAATCTGCGTCGTCTCGCCATATTCGACAAGGTTGCCGAGATGGAAGAAGGCGGTTTTCTGGCTGACGCGGGCGGCCTGCTGCATCGAATGGGTGACGATGACAACCGAGAAATTGGTGCGCAGCTCGTCGATCAGTTCCTCGACCTGGGCCGTGGCGATCGGGTCGAGCGCCGAACAGGGTTCGTCCATCAAAAGCACCTCCGGCTCGGTCGCGACCGCGCGCGCGATGCAAAGGCGCTGCTGCTGGCCGCCCGACAGGCCGGTGCCCGGCGCCTGAAGGCGATCCTTCACCTCGTTCCAGAGCGCGGCACGGCGCAGCGATTTCTCCACCACCTCGTCAAGTTCGGCCTTCGATCGCGTCAGCCCGTGAATGCGCGGCCCGTACGCGACGTTGTCATAGATCGACTTCGGGAAGGGGTTCGGCTTCTGGAACACCATGCCGACCTTGGCGCGCAGCTGCACCGGATCGACGCGCGGGTCGTAGATATCCTCGTCATCGAGCGTGATCCGCCCCTCGACCCGGCAGGAGGGGATCGTGTCGTTCATCCGGTTGAGGCACCTGAGGAAGGTCGACTTGCCGCAGCCCGAGGGGCCGATGAAGGCGGTCACCGTCTTGTCGAGGATATTCACATCGACATCCTTGATCGCATGGTTCTCGCCATAGAAAACCTGCACCTTGTCGGCCTTGATCTTTACCGTTTCGATATCCACGGCCCGCTCCGCTCTTTGGTCTTTCATGGTGATCTTACCAGCGACGTTCGAATTTGCGGCGCAGATAGATCGCGACCGCGTTCATGAGGATGAGGAAGGCCAGAAGCACGATGATCGCGCCCGAGGCCCGTTCGACGAAACCGGGGTCGCCCCGGGTGGTCCAGTTGTAGACCTGCACCGGCAGCGCGGCGGCAGGGTCGAAGAAGCCGCCGGGAAAGTCGCGCACGAAGGCGACCATGCCGATGAGGAGAAGGGGCGCGGTCTCTCCCAGAGCCTGCGCGAGCCCGATGATCATGCCGGTCAGGATGCCGGGCATGGCGAGCGGCAGGACATGGTGAAAGACCGTCTGCAGTTTCGAGGCCCCGACGCCGAGCGCCGCATCGCGGATCGAGGGCGGCACCGCCTTCAGCGCGGCGCGCGTCGGGATGATGATGCGCGGCAGCGTCATGAGCGTCAGCACAAGGCCGCCGACGATGGGTGCGGATTGCGGCAGACCAGCGAAATTGATGAAGATCGCGAGGCCGAGGATCCCGTAGACGATTGAAGGGACGGCCGCGAGGTTGGCGATATTCACCTCGATCAGGTCGGTCCAGCGGTTCTTCGGTGCGAATTCCTCAAGATAGACCGAGGCGGCAACGCCGATTGGCAGCGACAGCACAAGGACGACAGCCATCATCAGGAACGAACCGACGATGGCGATGCCAAGGCCCGCAGCCTCGGGCCGTTTGTCGGATGCATCGGGCATGGTCAGGAAGCCCGGATTGAAGGCGATGGTCAGCACACCCTCGTCCTTCAGCCGGTCGGCGAGAACAAGCTGCGCGGGCGAGACATTCTTGTCGAGTGCGGCGCTTTCCATCGTCACGCGGCCTTTGTAGTAACCGTCGATCCGGCCGGAGGCGAGCGCGCGGAAGGTGATCGTCTGGCCGATAAGCGTGGGGTCGGCCAGAACCATGGTGCGCAAGGTGGCCGAGGATTCCTCCGACAGCATCTTCGCGAACTCCTTGGCCTTCACCTCGCCCGCCTCGATGCCGCGCGCGGCAATCTCGGCCTCCAGCGCCTTGGCTATGAGCTTGCCGTAGGTCGTCGTCGTGACCTTCGACAGGGCGGCCGGATCGCCGCTGCCCGACTTGTCGAGAAGCTTCGCGTCGAGCGTCACGGGGAAGGTCAGGAAGGTCTGGCGGAAGGCGGGTGCGCCAGCACCCAGGATCGAGATCAGCAGCCAGACGAGTGCCAGAAGCGCCAGCACGATGGCCGAGAAGCCATAGGCGCGGAACCGGCCCTCGGCCCGGTTGCGGGCGGCGGTTCGGGCGTCCTTGGCGAAAAGCGATTTGCCGCTCATTCATACTGCTCCCGGTATTTGCGCACGATCACGAGCGCCAGCACATTGAGGCCGAGCGTGACGAGGAACAGGGTCAGGCCAAGCGCGAAGGCCACAAGCGTCTCGGGGCTGGCGAATTCGGTATCGCCGGTCAGCTGGCTCACGATCTTGACGGTGACGGTGGTCATCGCCTCGAACGGGTTGAGCGACAGTTTCGCCGCCGCCCCCGCGCCCATCACGACGATCATCGTCTCGCCGATGGCGCGCGAGGCAGCCAGAAGCACGGCGCCGACGATCCCCGGCAGCGCGGCGGGCAGCACCACCTGGCGCACCGTCTCGGACGGTGTCGCGCCAAGGCCGAGCGAGCCATCGCGCAAGGACTGCGGCACGGCATTGATGATGTCGTCGGACAGGGACGAGACGAACGGGATCACCATGATCCCCATGACAAGCCCCGCCGTCATCACCGAAGAGGAGGACGAACCGATCCCGAGCGGTTGCGCGAACCAGTCGCGCAGCAAGGGGCCGACGGTGATCAGCGCGAAGAGGCCGTAGACGATGGTCGGAATGCCCGCGAGTATCTCGATCGCCGGTTTCACCCAGGCGCGGGTGCGTTTCGAGGCATATTCCGCCAGATAGATCGCCGACATCAGCCCAACCGGCACCGCGACCAGCAGCGCGATGAACGAGACATAGAAGGTGCCCCAGATCAAGGGCCATATGCCGAGCGAGGACCCGCCCCGGAACTGCGGGTTCCAGGTGGTCGAGAAGAAGAAATCGGCCGCCGGATAAAGCTTGAAGAAATGCCCGGCCTCGACCACGAGCGAGGCAAAGATGCCCGCCGTGGTCAGGACCGCGATCAGCGAACAGCCGATCAGCGCCGCCATCACCACCCGCTCGACCGCCGTCCGCGCCCTGAGGTCGGGGCTGATCCTGGCATAGCCGTAGGCGCCGCCAGCCAAGCCGGGCAGAAGGGTCGCGGAGACGGCGAGCGCAGGCGAGCCGCCCGGCCCGACCCCACCCCAGGCCAGAAGGCCAAGCGCGCCCGGCAGAACTGCCGACAGAAGGACCAGCGCGCCGTGATAGGCAGGCACCGAATGGAAAATCGCAGTCCCCGCCGCGCGAACCTGCGCGGCACGCTGCCGACCGGCAACAAGAGCGGCGGCCCCGAGGACCGCGAGAGCCAGAAGCGCGATCAGGATAGGCCTGCCACCCGCTTCGGTGACCGGCGGCGCCGCCTCTGGCGCAGACGCCGCAGGCGCGGGCGTCGTGGCCGATGGCTCGGCGCCTTCTCCCATGTCCAGCACTCTGCCCGCGTCGACGGCAGCCCGGGTTTCGGCCAGCGCGGGGTCAGGCACCAGACCGTAGCCGGACAGCAGCCCGCCCGGCCCGGCGATCTCGTCGGACAGGAAATAGAGCACGTAATCGCGCAGACCCGGCACCAGATCGAAATGCGCGGGTTTCACATAGAAATAGAGCGGGCGGGAGACCGGATAGGCGCCTTTGGCGATGGTCTCGACCGTAGGCTCGACCCCCTCGACCGTCGCGACGCGCAGCTTGTCGGCGTTGTTTTCATAGAACGACAGGCCAAAGACCCCGATTGCATCGGGATTGGCCGCGACGCGCGCCAGCGTCTCGGCATAATCGCCGTCGATATCGACCGACCGCCCGTCGGTGCGCAGCTCAAGGCAGGCCTTGGTCGCCGCCTTGGCCTTGTCTTCCTCGCTGCCAGTGGCAGCGGCGGCAAACAGCGCCTCGGCGCCTGCCGCGGCGCAGCCGACCTCCAGCACTTTCTGGTCGAAGACTTCGCGGCTGCCATGTTTGGTGCCGGGGATGAAGAGGGTGATCGGCTGGTCGGGCAACCCCGCGTCGATCTCGCTCCAGCGCGAGGCGCGGTTCGCCGCAAGCGCGCCGTCCTGCGGCACCCGGGCCGCGAGCGCGCGCCAGATCAGTTCGGGCGTCAGCGCGAACCCGGGCCCCTCGCGGCGCGAGGCAAAGACGATCCCGTCATAGCCGATCCGCACTTCCATAAGCGCCGTCACGCCGTTCGCGCGGCAAAGCTCGATGTCCGACGGCTTGATCGGCGAGGAGGAATTGGCGATGTCGAGCGTCGCCTCCCCCTGCCCTTCGCAGAGCTTCTTGCGGCCCGCGCCCGATCCGCCGCCTTCCACGACCGGGGTCGGAAAGCCCCGGTTCTCGCCGAAGGCCTCGGCGACGATGGTCGCATAGGGCAAGACGGTCGAGGAACCTGCGATCTGGATCTGGTCGCGCGCCGAGGCCGCACCCGGCAGAAGGAGAGCGGCGGCAATCAGGGCAAGGCAGCGAGGGGTCATTCTGTCTTTCCAGGTGATCCGGGGGCGAACGCCGCCCCCGGAGATGACTTAAGGGTCAGTTCAGCGGCTTCATGATGGTTTCGGCATCCACCATCGCCTGGGTCGCGGCCAGTTCCGGGTCAGGCACGAGGCCGTAATCGGCCAGCGCGCCATCGGGGCCCGCCATCTCGTCGGAGAGGAAGAACTGGACATATTCCTTCAGGCCGGGGATCACGCCGATATGCTGCTTCTTGACGTAGAAGAAGAGCGGGCGCGAGACCGGATAGTCACCCGAAGAAATCGTCTCGACCGAAGGCACCACGCCGTCCATCGTCGCGACCTTCAGCTTGTCGGTGTTGTTTTCGTAGAACGACAGGCCAAAGACGCCGACCGCGTTCTTGTTGGCGTCAAGGCGCGAGAGCGTCTCGGTATAGTCGCCGTCGATATCGACCGTGGTGCCGTCGGTGCGGAGCGCGAGGCAGGCTTTCTTGCCGTCTTCCTCGCCCTTGGCGGCGACCAGAGCCTCTTCGGCCCCGGTGGCCTTGCAGCCGGCCTCCAGAACCTTCACGTCGAACACTTCACGGGTGCCGTGCTTGGTGCCCGGAATGAAGGTCAGGATGTCCTGCGCGGGCAGGCTGGGGTTCACGTCGGCCCAGGTCCTGGCGGTATTGGCGACAAGCTGGCCATCCTTCACCACTTCGGCGGCGATGGCGCCGTAAAGGTCGGCGGGCGTCAGCGCGAAATCGGCGCCGTTGATGTCGGAGGCGAAGACGATCCCGTCATAGCCGATCCGCACTTCCATGATCTCGGTCACGCCATTCTGGGCACAGAGGTCGATGTCGGACTGCTTGATGCGCGAGGAGGAGTTGGCGATGTCAATCGTATTGTCGCCTACGCCCTCGCAAAGCTTCTTGCGGCCCGCGCCCGAACCGCCGCCCTCGACGACCGGGGTCGGGAAATCGAAATTCTCGCCGAAGGCTTCGGCGACGATGGTCGCATAGGGCAGCACGGTCGAGGAACCGGCAATCTGCAGCTGGTCGCGGGCGTCGGCGGCGGTAGCGGCAGCAGCCAGCGCGATCACGGACGCGGAATATTTCAGGATGGTCATATCTGTCTCCGTCACATCCGGCCGTCCCTTCGACGACCTTGAGGGCGGCATAGGCGCTTGCCGTCATGCTTTTGTGTCGGTTGCGTAACAGTTTGATGACGCCACCCGCCGTGGGGCCGGTGGGGTGGCCTGTCATGCCGATCATGCGGAAGGCAATATCACCGTGAATTTGCTGCCTTTTCCCGGATCGCTTTCGATCTTCAACCGCCCGCGATGGCGGTTGACGATATGTTTTACAATTGCCAGCCCGAGCCCGGTTCCGCCCTTCTCGCGCGAGCGATGGCTGTCGACCCGGTAGAATCGTTCGGTCAGGCGCGGCAGGTGGATCGGGTCGATTCCCTCGCCGCAATCCACCACCTCGACAGCGATGGCAGGTCCTTGAATCTTCGGCTCGCGCGGGACGCGTGTCAGACGGAAGTCCAGCCTTTTCCCCGCCCCGCCATATTTGATGCCATTCTCGGCCAGGTTCTGCAGGATCTGCACAAGCTGATCGGATTCGCCGCGGACCGGATAGGGGGCGCCGTCCTCGATCAGCGCGATCTCCACCCCCGCCGCGGCAGCCTGATCGCGAAGCGTCTGGATCACGCCACGGATCAGGCCCGCCATCTCGACCGTGCCGAGCGGGCGGCGATGTTCCTCCGCCTCGACGCGCGACAGCGACAGAAGATCGCTGACCAGCCGGATCATCCGGCCCGCTTCCCGCTCCATGATGGCAAGAAACCGGTCCCGCGCGGCGGCATCCTCGCGCGCGGCCCCGCGCAGGGTCTCGATGAAGCCCACGAGCGCGGTCAGGGGCGTGCGCAGTTCATGGCTGACATTGGCCACGAAATCGCGGCGCATCGCCGAGGCCTGGTCGAGCGCGGTCTGGTCGTCGAACGAGATGACCGAAGAGGATTCGCTGCCGGTCGGCGCAATATGGACATCGAACTGCCGGTCGCCCGCCCGGGTCATCAGCGCGATACGGATCACGCGCTTCTCGCTCAGGCGCAGGCATTCGGCCAATGTGTCATGGAAATCCGGGTGACGCAGCACATCGGTGACCAGCCGTCCCTCAAGCCCCGCACCGAAAAGGCCCTCGGCCGCGGAATTGGCCAGGACGACGCGATCCACCTCCTCGAGCCACAGAACCGGCATGGGAAGAGCATTCAGGACTGTCGCGAACATCGTGTCTGCCATGATTAACCGCCTCGTAGCACAGTCGCCGCCGGATATGTCGAAATTTTGAAATAATCTGTTTGTGCCAATATTTTTCCTTGTTTGGGCCATGTCCCGCCATAGGATCGGGACGTCGTTCACGATGAACGTGGCCGACGGGGGCCTGCCGCACGGTTCTTCCCACCCATTTCAGACAGCGATCACGTGACAGAAGAAGATTTTTCGCAACTCCCCGACGCGCTCCGGGACATCCTTGCCAGGAACCTGCGTCTCCTTGTCCTCGGCTCCTGCCAGGGGCAGGACGGTTGCGGCCCCGGCACGATGCCAGCCTGGCAAAGCGCCTGCGGCCTTGCCGCGCTGACCGCAGCCTACTGGGCGGGCGGCGCGCCACCCGACGCTGTCCTCGCGCCGCTGCTTGCACCGGATTTCGACATATTGGACGTGGCCGAGCGTCTCACCCGGCTTGGCTTTCGCGGCATCCTGCTGATCTCGACGCCGCGCCTGCCCAACCCCGGCACGGTCCTTGCCGAGATTCGCGGTGCCTGCACAGGGTTTCGCGCCGAACTGGTCGAGATCGCCGAGAGTCAGCCAGACCTTACCGCGGCGGTGGAAGCGCCCGCACCATGAGGCACAGGATCTCGAACATCACCGTCGCCCCGAGATAGGCGGTATTGCCGGTCGGGTCGAAGGGGGGCGAGACTTCCACCACATCCGCACCGACGATATTCAGCCCCAGGCACTCGCGCACCACCTGCAGCGCCTGATAGGCGTTCGGCCCGCCCCATTCCGGCGTGCCCGTCCCCGGTGCGACCGACGGGTCGACGAAATCGATGTCATAGGACAGGTAGGTCGGTCCCTGTCCGACGATCTCGCGCGCCTCGGCCATCACATCCTTGACGCCGCGCGCATGAAACTCCTCGATCCGGATGATGCGGATGCCGTTCGCCTCGGCGAAGTCGATATCGACGAAATCGTAGGTCGTGCCGCGGATGCCGATCTGGACCATGCGCTTGGGGTCGAGAAGCCCCTCCTCGACCGCCTGGCGAAAGGGGTTGCCATGGGTCAGGACCTTGCCGCCGAAATAGACGGGGTAAAGATCGGTGTGGCTGTCGAAATGCATCAGGCCCAGCGGCCCGTCGGCGGCGATGCCGCGCAGGACGGGCAGCGTGCAGAGGTGATCGCCACCGGCGCTCAAGGGGCGGATGCCGCGCGCCTTGATATCCTTGTAATAGGCGGTGAACCGGTCGAGCGTGTCCATCACATCGACCGGGTTCGGGCCGACATCGCCGAGGTCGGCGCAATTGGCGGCCTCGAACGGCCGGATGCGGTGGATCGGATGTTCGGCCCGGATCATGGTCGAGGCATCGCGCATCGCCCGCGGCCCGTGTCGCGGGCCAGGGCGGTTCGACACGGCGCTGTCGAACGGCAGGCCGATCAGGCCGATATCGACCTCGCCGATGCGGGGATGATCCAGCGGCACATGCGGCAGCCGCATGAAGGTCGGAATGCCCGCGAAACGCGGCATCTGCATACCCGAAACGGGCCTGAAGAACGGATCGGTCATGACTATCCCCCCTTGGCGCGACGCTAAACGAGCGATCCGGCGCGGTAAAGACCGCCCGGCGATGACGCGCGCCAAAATCCTTCGAAGGATTTTGCCAAGAATTTTCGAAAATTCTTGGCCCGCCCTCCCCCGGCGTCAGGCATCCAGTTCCGCGTCCCAGTAAAGGAAATCCATCCAGCTGTCGTGCAGATAGTTCGGCGGGAAACGGCGGCCGACCTGCTGCATCTCCTCGGCCGTCGGTCGATGCGGCGGGCGGCGCAGGTGCAGGCCGGATTGCTTCAGGTTCTTGTTGCCCTTCCTCAGATTGCAGGGCGAACAGGCCGCCACGACATTCTCCCAGCTCGTCACCCCGCCTTTGGAACGCGGCAGCACATGATCGAAGGTCAGATCGCCACGCGAACCGCAATACTGGCAGCAGAATTCGTCCCTGAGAAAAAGATTGAAGCGCGTGAAGGCCACGCGCTTCTGGGGTCTGACAAATTCCTTCAGGACCACGACCGAGGGTATTCGGAAGGCCGCGCGCTGGCTGTGGACCATCTGCTCGTACTCGGCCAGGATCGTCACCCGGTCGAGGAAGACCGCCTTGATCGCCTCCTGCCAGGGCCAGAGCGACAAGGGGTAGTAGGACAGCGGCCGGAAATCCGCGTTCAGCACCAGCGCGGGATAGTGCTTGAGCGCCGAGGGCTCTCGCACGAATGTCGTCCTGAAATCGTCGCTGTCCGTCCGGTCGAGCATTCCAAAGACACCTCACGCTTGGACCCGAGCGGGTCCGGGAGCGGGAGCGCCGCTCCACCTTATCCACAACTATATCTGGCGTTTCGCGCCTGACAAGCCCCGCTATATTCCCGGCGCCGCACAGAATTGTGACGCGCTGGCCGCAACAGGCGGCCCCGGAAGCATGAAAGGCTGGGCAGGTCGGGCTTGGTCTGGTATCAGGACCGGCGCGCGCGGCGGGCGGTCGCTTCGGCCTTGACCGGAACGCGCCGCGCACGGGCTTCGATCAGGGCAAGAAGCACCAGCGAAGTCAGGGCGAGAAGGCTCATTCGGTCGTCTCCCAAGGATTCGGTACACCCAAGGTAACCATCAGAAGGCGGGATGCAAGGGCGGGCGGCGGATTTTTGCCTGAGACGCGACAATCTTCCTGCTTTCCGGTGGTCGATCGCGCAAGAAACCTGCTGAAAGCGGCCGCTCAGCCCGCCAGCCGCTCGCGCATGAACTGAAGCGCCACCGAAAGCCCGTCGGGCGCGATGCCGTGGCCGGTGCCCTTCATGACATGGCCATAGGTCTCGAATCCCGCTGCCGCCAGCGTCTGGCCTGCGAGCTGCATATCGGCGAAGGGCACCATCGGATCGGCATCGCCATGCACCAGAAGCACCGGCGGTTTCGACCGCGCCTCGGCCTCCAGCCGCTCGGGCACGAGAAGCCGACCGGAGAAGGCGACGATCCCCGCGACCGGTTCGGCCCGCCGAGGCGCGACATGGAGCGCCATCATCGTGCCTTGCGAGAAACCAAAGAGAACAAGCCGGTCGGGCGCGAGAGCGCAGTCGGCGAGCCGCGCCGCGATGAAAGCGTCAAGATCGGCAGCCGCGCGGGCGAGGCCCGCCTGTGCCTCGGCCTCGCTCGATCCGTCGAGCCAGGGGATCGGGAACCATTGCCGTCCGAACGGGTTGCCCGCGCAGGGTTCGGGCGCGTCTGGCGCGATGAAAGCCGTTTCGGGCAGGTGCGGGGCCAGCGGATCGGCGAGGCCCAGAAGATCGGCCCCGTCGGCGCCATAGCCATGCAGGAAGATCACCAGCGAGCTCGCATTGCCCGACCGGGCCTCTTTCGTCGCAAATTGCAGATCGCGCGTCATCTGATCCCTTCCCGGCTTTTCACATGGCGGTAGTAGGCCCAGAGCGCGCGCGCCGCAACCGCCCGCCAGGGCGACCAGTCCTCGGCCATGGCGCGCAGCGCCCTATCCGATGGCCGGTCTTCCAGTTCGAACAGCATCCGCGCCGCTTCCTGAAGGGCGAGATCGCCGGGCGCAAACACGTCGGCGCGGCCGAGCGAGAACATCGCATAGATTTCCGCCGTCCAGCGCCCGATCCCCGGCAGGGCGACCAGCGCCGCGATCACCTCTTCGTCGGAGCGGGCGGCGAGCCCGTCGAAATCGAGGCCCGCCGAGGCAAGCGCCATCGCATAGCGGATCTTCTGGCGCGACAGGCCGCAGGCGCGCAAGGCCGCCTCGCCCGCCGCGGCGACCGCCGGGGCCTCGGTCAGGCCCTGCGCCTCCAGCCGCCGCCAGATCGCATCGGCCGAAGCGACCGAAACCTGTTGCGACATGATCGCGTCCAGAAGGGCACCAAAGCCGCCGGGATTACGGCGCAGGGGCAAGGGGCCGACATCTGCCAAAGCGCGCGCGAGGCGCGGGTCGCGGGCCGAAAGCCAGGCTGCACCCTCCGCCAGATCGTCCGCCGTTTCGATGATCCGTCCGACCATGGCGCCTCCCCTGCCCTCACCTAACGGCTGGGGCACCGTGGCGAAAGCGCTTTCGCCTTGCGGAGGCCTGAACTTTCGGCTCTAGCTCCGCCCATGACCGACATGAGCCTTCCCCAGTCTGACGACCGCCGCGCCCGCCGCAATGTGATGGTGCTCGTGGCCGCGCAGGCGATCATGGGCTCGCAGATGCCGATGATCTTCATCGTCGGCGGTCTTGCCGGACAGATGCTGGCAACGAACCGCTGCTGGGCGACGCTGCCCATTTCGATGATCGTGCTCGGCTCGATGCTGTCGGCCAATCCCCTGTCCGCACTGATGGCGCGCTACGGCCGTGCGGCGGGCTTTGTCGCGGGCGCGCTTTTCGGTGCGCTCGGGGCCGGGGTCGCGGCGGTCGCACTGACCAAAGGCTCCTTCGCGCTCTTTCTCGCGGGCTCTCTGCTGACCGGAACCTACATGTCCGCGCAGGGCTTCTACCGGTTCGCCGCCGCCGACACCGCGAGCCCCGAGTTCCGCCCGAAGGCGATTTCCTACGTGATGGCGGGCGGCCTCGCCTCGGCGCTTGTCGGGCCGGAACTGGCCAAGCACACCAATGACGCGATGGCCGTCACCTTCCTTGGCACCTATCTGGCGGTGGTGGCGCTGAACCTCGTGGGTTCGCTCCTCTTCCTCGGCCTCGACATTCCCAAACCCGCGCGCGCGGCGGACGGCGCTTTGCCCGGCCGCAGCCGGCGCGCGCTTCTGCGCGATCCGACCATTCTGGTCGCGATGGTCTGTGCGATGGTCGCCTATGCCTTGATGAACCTCGTGATGACCTCGACGCCGCTGGCCGTCGTCGGTTGCGGCTATTCGACCGGCAATGCCGCCGATATCGTCCGCGCCCATGTGTTGGCGATGTTCGCACCCGCCTTCTTCACCGGCCATCTGATCAACCGGTTCGGTGCGCCCATGATCATCGGCACGGGACTTGCAATCCTCGCGGGCGCCGGAGCCGTCGCCCTGACCGGGGTTCAGATCGAGCAGTTCTATGTCGCGCTGATCCTGCTCGGCCTTGGCTGGAACTTCGGTTTCATCGGCGCGACGACGCTTCTGTCTTCGGCCCACCGGCCAGAGGAGAAGGGCCGGATCCAGGGCATCAACGATTTCGTCGTCTTCGGCGGTGTCACCGCCGCCTCCCTCTCGTCCGGCGTCCTGATGAATTGTTCTGGCACCGATGTCGTTGCGGGCTGGAATGCGGTCAATATCGCCATGCTGCCCTTTCTGGTGCTGGCGGGCGCCTCGCTCATCTGGCTCGCGCTGCGTCCGGTGGAGCGCTGAGGGGGGCGCTGCCCCCGTCCCGAACCTGCGGTCCGGGACTCCCCCGGGATATTTGAGAACGGAAGAGGGGTCAGAAGCGCCAGAGAAGTGCCCGTGTGGCGAGGTGCCAGTGCCGGGCGAAGGGTGATGGCGCCAGTGCCCCGGCGGCAATGAGCGCGGCGCGGCGGGCGGCGCGGCGGAGGATCGCCGCCGCCGATGCGCCGGGCCAGAGGGCGGGAACGGACTCGCGCGGGATGGTCGGCGCTGACTTCCGCGCCGCGGCGATCCGGCCGAGCCCTTCCTGCGCTAGAAGGCCGAGCGCCGCGGGGCGGCCATCGGCGAAGGGCAGGCGGCCGCGCCTTTCCAGTTCCGGCGCGGCCATCAGATAGGCCGAAAGCCCCGCGCCCCATGCGAAATCCCTGACCGCCGCTTCTGCCTGATCGGGCGCGCCGAGCAGGCGGGCGGCGGCCCACATCAGGTTTCCCGAAGTGGCATCGAGATAGGCGTCGAAAGCCCCGCGGTCGGCAAAGGCCTCGCTCCAGCAGTCCCAACGCCGGGCCTCTGCCAGGCCGGTCAGGAGCGTTGTCAGCTCGGCCTTGCCGCTGAGCAGCGGCAGGAGCGCCCCGGTCACCGGATGGCCGTTCCGTGCCCGGCCCTGCCCCAGCCCCTCGAGCGTATCGATCCACCATTGCAGGCGCATCTCGGCGACCATCGGTTCGGCCGAGACCCAGGGCGCGCGGGCAATCTCGAGATTAAGCGCATAGAGTGGCCAGAGCGTGGCCCGCGCCGCGACAGGCGCCGCCATCGTGGCCGCAAAACGGACCGGATCGCCCGCCTGAACCAGGGAAGCGCAACCGGTGAGGCTCACACCGGCACCGCCCCGTCATGGACGAGCTTCCAGGTGATCGCATCCAGCAGCGCCTCGAACGAGGCGTCGACGATGTTGGGGCTGACCCCGACGGTCGACCAGCGGTGGCCCGCGCTGTCCTCGCTGTCGATGATGACGCGGGTGACCGCCTCGGTGCCGCCTTGCGTGATCCTGACCTTGAAATCCACCAGTCTCATGTCGGCGATATAGCGCTGGTAGGGGCCTAGGTCCTTGGCCAGCGCCTTCGACAAGGCGTTGACCGGGCCGCGGTCCGATCCGGTCTCGTCCATCGATTCCGAGACCGACAGCATCTTCTCGCCGCCGATCTTCACCACGACGACCGCCTCGGACAGCGTCACCATCTCGTTATGCTTGTTCTTCCGCCGCTCGACCGTGACGCGGTAGCGTTTCACTTCGAAGAAGTCGGGCAGCAACCCGAGTTCCCGCCGCGCAAGAAGTTCGAACGATCCCTGTGCCCCGTCATAGGCATAGCCCTCGTCCTCGCGCCGCTTGACCTCATCAAGGATGCGGGAGAGGGCGCCAGCGTCCGGCGCCTCGATTCCGGCGGCGGCGAGGCGGGCGCGGAGGTTCGACTGACCCGCCTGATTGGACATCGGGATGATCCGGTCGTTGCCGACCAGCGCGGGGTCGACATGTTCGTAGGTGGCGGGGTCCTTCAGGATCGCGCTCGCATGCAGCCCCGCCTTGTGGGCGAAGGCCGAGGCGCCGACATAGGCGGCGGCCTTGAGCGGCACGCGGTTCAATATGTCGTCGAGCATGCGGCTTGTGCGTGTCAGATGGGTCAGCGCCTCTGGGGTCACGCCGGTCTCGTAGCGGCTGGCGTAGGGCTCCTTGAGAAGGAGTGTCGGGATCAGAGCGGTAAGATTGGCGTTGCCGCAACGCTCGCCCAGACCGTTGAGCGTGCCCTGGATCTGGCGCGCCCCCGCATCGACGGCGGCGAGCGAGGCCGCCACGGCGTTTTCGGTGTCATTGTGGGTATGGATGCCGAGCCGGTCGCCGGGGATGCCCGCGGCGATCACGTCGGCGGTGATCCGGCCGACCTCGGCAGGCAGCGTGCCGCCGTTCGTGTCGCAAAGGACGATCCAGCGGGCGCCCGCGTCGTGCGCGGCCTTCAGGCAGGAAAGCGCATAGGCGGGGTTGGCGCGGTAGCCGTCGAAGAAATGTTCGGCGTCGAAGAGTGCTTCGCGCCCTTGGGCGACCAGATGGGCGATCGAGGCGCGGATGTTCTCAAGATTTTCGTCGAGCGTGATGCCGAGGGCAGTCGCGACATGAAAATCGTGGGTCTTGCCGACCAGACAGACGGCAGGCGTTCCGGCATTCAGAACGGCCGCCAGCACATCGTCATTCGCCGCAGACCGCCCTGCCCGCTTGGTCATGCCGAAGGCGGTGAAGGTGGCGCGGGTCTGGGGGCGTGCGGCGAAGAAATCGCTGTCGGTCGGATTGGCACCGGGCCAACCGCCCTCGATATGGTCGAGGCCCAACTCGTCGAGCGCCTGGGCGATCTGGACCTTCTCGGCGACCGAGAACTGCACGCCCTGGGTCTGCTGCCCGTCGCGCAGCGTGGTGTCGTAGAGGTAGAGGCGCTCGCGGGTCATCGCGCACACCCGCCCCGGACCTGATCCGGGGCCTCGTGAAACGCCAGGAGGTCCCGGGTCAAGCCCGGGACGGGGGGAGCTTTGCATGTCGGACGGTTCGCACGGGCGCGTCCTGCCGAGCCTGCGCCGCCCCTGCATTGGAGCGCGCGGGTCATTTCAGGGCCTCAAGTTTTGCGGGGTCGAAGTCCGGGCCAGGAACGAGTTCCACTCCACCTTTCGACATTCGCACCTCGACGCCTGCTGCAAGCAACCGCGCTTTGAGTTGATCAACGAGCGAGAAATCCTTGCTCGCGAGCGCGTGCTGGCGCAGTTCTCCGAAACGTGCTTCGTGAGCCAAAAGGACGCGCATGTTTGCCATGTCATTGCGAAGATCGTCCTGCCAGTCTTCACCAAAGCCCACGAGCTCCAACGACGCCAACAATTCATCTGCATCACCTTGCGCCGAAAGCTGGTGCAAACGAGAAATCGCAAGCGATGTGTTCAGATCGTCGCAAAGGGCGGCGTACACACTATCTGGCGTAACCGATGGTCGCTTCCTGACAGAAACGTGGCTCGTTTGTTGTCGCCATTTCCAAAGCGTCTCTTTCGCCTGCCGCGCCTTCTCCTCCGTCCAGTCCATTGGCTTGGAATAATGCGTCTGCAGGAACACGAACCGTATCACCTCGCCCGGCACGCCCTTGTCCAGTAAATCCCTGACGGTGAAGAAATTGCCCAAGCTCTTGGACATCTTCTTGCCCTCGACCTGCAGCATCTCGTTATGCATCCAGACCTTTGCGAACTCCGCCTTGGGGTGGGCGCATTTCGATTGGGCGATCTCGTTCGCGTGGTGGGGGAATTGCAGGTCGATCCCGCCCGCATGAATGTCGAACGACTCGCCCAGAAGATCATGGCTCATGGCTGAGCATTCGATGTGCCAGCCGGGGCGGCCGCGACCCCAGGGGCTGTCCCAGCCGGGCAGGTCCTTGTCCGAGGGTTTCCACAGGACGAAGTCCATCGGATCCTCCTTGAAGGGCGCGACCTCGACCCGGGCGCCCGCGATCATGTCGTCGATCGACCGGCCGGAGAGCTTGCCGTATTCGGCGTACGACCGGACGCGGAAGAGGACGTGGCCCTCCTTCTCATAGGCGTGACCCGAGGCGATCAGCCCTTCGATCATCGCCACCATCTGGGGGATGAATTCGGTCGCGCGCGGCTCGTGGTCGGGGCGGAGCGCGCCGAGTGCATCCATGTCGTCGTGATACCATCGGATGGTCTCATTCGACCGCTCGCGGATCAGCTCTTCCAGCGTACCCGCCGCGCCTGCCGCCTTGCGGTTCTGCGCGGTTTCGTTGATGCGGTCGTCCACATCGGTGAAGTTGCGCACATAGGTCACATGACCCGCGCCATAGACATGGCGCAGAAGCCGGTAGAGCACGTCGAAGACGATGACGGGCCGGGCATTGCCCAGATGCGCGCGGTCATAGACGGTCGGTCCGCAGACATACATGCGGACATTCTTTGGGTCGATCGGCGCGAAGGTCTCCTTCGTTCGGGTCTTGGTATTGTAAAGCCTGATATCGGTCATGTCCGTCCCTTACGCACGCGCATCTGCCCTGGGGCGGGACATACCTTGTTCACTTGGATTGGGAAACAGAGGAACGGCCCGCCTGACGAAGTCAGAGGGTAATGCAGCAAATGCAGATGATGCCGTTCGTCGTCATGACGGAATGCATGCCCCCAACCGCGCAGGAACGCAAGGCTTTTCTCGCGCATCCTGCGGGCGTAGAGTTCATACCATGAGCCGTGAACGTGTGAACCGCATCTGCGCGACCTTCCCCGGTGCCGAGGTCTCGGACCCCTGGGGTGGCGGGCATGATGCCTGGAAGGTGGGGGGCAAGATGTTCGCCTGCGTGGGCGCCATCCAGACAGGCGTCTCGGTCAAGACCGATTCCATCGAGGCCGCCGAGATGCTGATCGCCGCCGGGATCGGCATCCGCGCGCCCTATTTCCATCGCTCGTGGATCTATCTGCCGGAAACGATCCCTGATGAGGAACTGCGCCACAGGCTGGCGCAGTCCTACCGGATCGTGCGGGCGGGGCTTGCGCGGAAGGTTCAGGCCGTGCTTGCCCCGTTCGACTAGCGTGACACGCCGCTTCAGGCGCCCGCGCGGCTGAAGCTGCCGCGATTGTCGGGCGCGAGGCTCAGCCAGGCCTGGATCGTGCGCGCCACATGCGCCTGGATCTGTGATTTCTGCGTCTCGCCCCGGACACGCGCCTCGATCATCTCGCGGCCGGTCAACGCGGGCAGCGACGCCTCCATTTCAGAGGGTCCGACCAGAACTTCGCCGGTGCGCGCGTTCACGACCTTCATGATGAAGTTGACGTTGTGGACGCCGATATTCTTGTAGGGCAGCGCTTCCGCCTCGAACGTCAGCGCATGGAAGCGGGTCATGGTGACCTCGAACCGCACTGGCGTCGATCCGCGCAGCCCGCTCGCGCCGCGCGCGATCGCGTCGCGCATGAGCTTCTCGACCTGCGCATGGCGATCACCTTCGGGGTCCTCGCGCCAGACGATGTCCGCTTTCGGCTCGTAGCTGCGCTGCTCGGAGACCGAGAGGGAACGTGGCGCCGTCACCACGACGTTCGCCAGGCGCCAGCTGCGCGCCACATCGGCCGGGACCGGCTGGTCGTAGTAGGTCCGGAAGGCTTCCCCCCCGCCGCCGACGCAGCCGGCGGTCACACCGAGGGCGCAGAGCGCCGTTCCGAGAAATGCCCTGCGTGAAAGTGACATGTCAAACCTCGTTACTGTTCTTCGTTGGTTGGGGCGGAAATTCCGCCCGATGATGCGTCAATATCATGAACAATGACCTAGCGGTATCTCTCAGGAGAAAATGTCGGAATTGGCGCGAAAGCGCGACGGTCGTGCGACATGGCCTTCAGCATTGCCGCGGGGTGCTGCTGCCGGTTACACACTGCTGAACGGGGATCGGAGGTCGATGATGGTGCGTGTCGTTCTTGCCCTGCTTGCGGCCCTTTGCCTGACAGGCCCAGCCGTCGCCGCGACCTATCCCGAACCGTCGGATATATACCTGACCGATCTGGCGCGCCTCCTCCCGGAAACCGACGCCGCCGCACTGCGCGACAAGCTTCGCGCGTTGAAGGCGGAAACCGGGGTCGAGGTGACGGTCGTCACCCTGCCATCGCAGGCGGACTATGACCCGGGCGTCGCGGTCGAGCGTTTCGCGCAGGACCTGTTCAATCGCTGGGGCGTCGGGCGGCCCGATCTGAACGACGGGATCATGCTTCTCATTCTCAGCGAGGATCGCACCGTGCGGGTGCAGCTTGGCACGGGCTATGATCAGGGCTTCGATGTGACCGCGCAGGATATCGTCAGCCGCTGGATCGTGCCGGAGATGCGCGCCGGGCGCGCCGCAGCCGCCATCTCGGCGGGCGTCGAAGAGTTGATCAGGCGTGTCGTTCGCCGCCATCTGGCCGAACTGCCGCCCGAGGCGCTGCCCTCGCAGAAGGGCAGGAGCCGTCACGACCTGATCTCGGTACTGATCGGGATTGCAAGCGCGGGCGTGATGGTTCTCGCGATATTCCGCCGTCGGATCGAAGGCTGGATGCTTCCCTGGCGTCGCTGCCCGGCTTGCGGGCGCCGGGGTCTGCATCGCGAACATGCCGCACCTGGTGACGAGATGGCCGGTCGCCACCTCGCCCGCTGCGACAACTGCGACTGGCGCGACGAAGGCCGCGCGCGAGCTTCGCACCATGCAGGCGGTGACCGCAACGACGGCAAGTTCGGTGGTGGACGTTCCTCCGGCGGAGGGGCGACCGGGCGGTGGTGATGGCCCGGTCGCTGGCCGGATGCAGGCCGGTGCATGCCCGCATCCGGCGGTCGGGTCAGAAGCGGAAGCCTAGATTGACGCTCGCGGTCGTGGCATCAAGATCGGTGCCGGTGTTGCCGAAATCATTGAACCGGTTGGTCAGGACCTCGCCCCCCAGCGTCCATTGATTGGTGAGAGCATAGTCAAGACCCACACCGCCGAACCAGCCATTGTCACTGACGCTCGCCCCGCCGATATCGGCCTTGGCGCGCGCGGCACCCGCGGTCCCGTAAAGGAAGGTCCGGCCAAGATCGGCACCGGCGCGGAACTTCAGGCGCGCTATGGAATCGAGAGTGTCGCCCGCGTTGCCGAGGTCGATATTCGTCTTGTCCCAATCGAGGCCGACACCGGCGATCCACTGGCCGAAATCCCAGTCATAGCCGCCCGCGATGCCATAGGTGGCGCCGGTGCCGTCATTGGCGCCATGCGACGCGTCACCATAGCCGAGCTTCGCGCCGACCCAGCCGCCGGTCCAGTCCGCGCTCGGCGCAATCACCGGCGCAGGCGCGACGACGGGCGCCTCGGGCTCAGGCGCGGCGAGGCCGCCTGCGCTGGCCGGAAGGCCGAGCCCGGCGCCAAGGGCGAGTGCCAGCCCGGTCCTGAAAAATGCCTCTTTCATTCTCTTCTCCTTTGGTTGCCGCAGACCCGGCCGGGTCGGAGGGGAAGGGAGCGATGCTCCGTCGGGAAGTGCCGGGCCTGCGGTCCTCTCCCACATGGCGCCATGCTTTCCCTCTGCCAAGAGGCGGGCACGCAAGCGTGATGAGGACGGCGGCAACTGTCCTGCGGTCGGCATCTTTCGGCTTGCCGCATCGGCGAAAGCCTGCCCATGCTGACGCCCGCAGGCAAGGTTCAGCCGGACCGCCGCCGCCGCCCGAGGTCGCAGATGTCGCACCAGAACCGCACGACCCCTTTCTCCTCGGTCATCGCCGATCCGGCGCGTGGCCTCTTCATGGGCAATCGCGGCTGCCTGCATCGTGCGGACGGTCAGATCATCCGCGCTTACGCGGGCAAGCGCTGGATCACCTGCCTGACCCGCTTCAAGGGCCGCAGGCGCGCGCTCCTGCAACCCGGCCGCTATACCGAGCTGTTCTTCCTTGACGAGGCGGTCGCGCTTGCCGCCGGACATCGTCCCTGCGCGGAATGTCGTCGCGACGATTACCGGCGCTTTCAGGCCGCCTGGCGCGCGGCGGGCCTGCCTGAAGCGCCGGGGGCCGACGCCATGGACCTTGTCCTGCACACGGCCCGGCTCGATCCGGCGACCGGGCAGCAGCGCCATCACCGGGCGGATGCCGACGCGCTGCCCGACGGTGCCTTCGCGCTGGGCGACGACCTCCCCCTTCTGAAGCATCGCGGCCGTTTCCTGCCCTGGCGTCCCGGCGGCTATGCACCCGCCCTGCCCCGCCCGCCGCGCGGCCCGGTCACGGTGCTGACGCCTGCGCCGCTTGTCCGCATTCTCGTCGCTGGGTACCAGCCCGTGCTCCATCCATCGGCAGGCTGAGGCCGCTTACCGCCCTCTCCTGTCGCAAACGCACGCGCCCTTCGCGCCCGGCAGTGGAACTCTGAACGAGGAGAGGAGCCGCCCTTGCCCGACTATCAGAAACTGATCGACGCCGAGACCTGGGCCTTCATACGGGAAAGCGAAAGCTGGTATCCGCCGGAAACCGCAACCTACCCGATCGACCGCCAGCGCGCGATCTATGACGCAATGTGCCGCGCCTTCCATCGCGGCTATCCGCCGGGTCTTTCGGTCGAGGATCGCCCCTTTGGTGGCGTTCCCTGTCGCGTCTACTGCCCCGGCGCGCCTGCACCCGCCGCGACGGTTGTCTATCTTCACGGCGGCGGCTTCGTGGTCGGCGGGCTGGAAAGCCACGACGATGTCTGCGCCGAGATTGCGGTTCACAGCGGCTACCGCGTGGTCGCAGCCGACTATCGCCTTGCGCCGGAACACCGCCACCCGGCACATTTCGACGATGCGCTGGCGGCTTTCCGCGCCGTGGCGGCGGCTTTTCCCGGCCCTCTTGTCCTGGCGGGTGACAGCGCGGGCGGCAACCTCGCGGCCGCCGTGGCCCATGCCACGCGGAAGCTCGGATTGCCCCTTCGCGGCCAGGTGCTGATCTATCCGGGCCTTGGCGGCGACAAGGACAAGGGCAGCTACATCGACCATGCCGAGGCGCCGATGCTGACCCGTGACGATGTGCTATTCTACGGTACTGTCCGCTACGAGAGTGGCGTAGAGCCCCAAAGCGACCCGACCGCGCAGCCGCTCGCCGATCACGACTTCGCCGGCCTGCCGCCCACGCTGATCCATGTCGCCGAATGTGATCCGCTCGCCGACGACGGACCGGCCTATACCGAGAAGGTCCGGCGCGCGGGAGGGCAGGCCCATTGCGTGATCGAACCCGGCCTCGTCCACGGATATCTCCGCGCCCGCCGCACCGTCGGTCGCGCGGAACGCAGCTTTGCCCTTATCATCGAGGGCATCCGCGCGCTCGGGCGCGGAGAGATCCCCTGGCGCGGCGCCTTGTGAAAGGAGCAAGCATGACCCAGCATGAACGACCGAACCTCAGCCATCTGGCCGAACGTACCGACCTTGCCGCCTGCTTCCGCTGGACGGCGCGTCTGAACATGCATGAGGCCGTCGCCAACCATTTCTCCTGCGCGGTGACTGCGGATGGTTCGCGCTTCCTGATGAATCCGAACGGGCGGCATTTCTCGCGCATCCGCGCCTCGGACCTGCTGGAGATCGACGCGAACGACCCCGCCACCATGGACCGTTCCGACGCGCCCGACCCGACTGCCTGGGGCCTGCATGGCTCGGTCCACCGCGCCTGCCCGCATGCGCGGGTGGTGATGCATGTCCATTCCATTCATGCGACGGTGCTGGCGAGCCTTGCGGACTCGCGCCTGCCCGCGATCGATCAGAACACCGCGATGTTCTTCGGGCGCCATGTGGTGGACGATCATTTCGGCGGCATGGCGTTCGAGGAGGAAGGCGCGCGCTGCGCGGCGATGCTTGCAGACCCGAAGATCACCACCATGGTCATGGGCAATCATGGCGTGCTGGTCATCGGCCCTACCATCGCCGAGGCTTTCCACCGGCTCTATTATTTCGAACGCGCGGCCGAGACCTATATCCGCGCCTTGCAGACCGGCAGACCGCTGCGGGTGCTGCCCGACGAAATCGCCGAAAAGACCGCCCGCGAATGGGAGAGCTACCCCGGTTTCGCCGAGGCGCATCTGAGCGAGATGAGGGCGATCCTCGACGACGAGGGCTCGGACTACCGGTCCTGAGACCTCAGAACAGGAAACTCTCGCCTTTCATGGTTTCGGGCTGCGGCACGCCGAGGCGCGCCAGCACCGTGGGCGCAAGCTGCAACTGGTCAAGCAGCACGTCGGGTGCGGGACCTTCCGCCGAACCGAAATAGTAAAGCGCGAAATCGCGCTGCGCCTCGCCGGTGCCGCCATGATGGCCGCGCCCGTCCTGACCGTGGTCGGCGGTCACGATCACCTCGTATCCGCCGCGCCGCCAGCGGTCGATGAAGGGGGCAAGTGTTGCGTCCATGGCGAAGCAGGCGTGGTCCATCGCCTCGCAATCGTGGTAGAACCGGTGCCCCATGCTGTCGAGCGTGCAGGTGTGCAGGATGCCGTAGTCGATACCCTTGACCTCGCAAAGCCGCGTCAGCGTTCCGAAAAGGTCGTAATCGGCGGGTGTCATCTGATTGTCGTGGCCATAACCCTTCATCGTATGGAAACGGCCATGGGTGATCGGCCCGCCCGGCTCGTCATATTCGATGTCGCGCACCACATCGAAAGGTGCGCGATTGAAGAATTCCGACCAGTAGCTGTGGGTGACCGCGCCGGTCTTCAGTCCGGCCTTCGTCGCCTCGGAGAATATATCGGGAAATTCGAGCCGCCTGATGTCGGCATTGTCCCAGATCCGGTGGACCTGCGGTGTCAGCCCGGTATGGATCGAGGCATAGCAAGAAGCCGAAGTCGACGGCAGGACCGAGCGCATGCGCCAGACCTGCGCCTCTCCCGCCTCGACCCAGCCTTCGAGATTGCCGAAGAGGCGGCGCCAGTTGGCGTATGGCACGCCATCGAGGACGATCAGCAGAAGTTTGTCAGGCATTGTCGGGGTCCGTTTCAGACTTCGTTAACCTTGATCTGCGAGCGTCGCTCGCATGACCGCCCCGTTGTCCACATATCAGCGCGAACGCTGGCTCGGTGAGATTTTCACATCGCAGGCCGCCCGGACGGGCGGCGTGGTCAGACGCGCGGCGCGCGACGTCGATCGCCGGATCGGGCGCCAGCTCTTCGAACTGGAAGTGCGCCGTCGCGGTTTTCACCTGCTGGAATGCGGCGGGCAGTATGTCGTCATCTGCACGCCGGGCGACCTGCGCATCGTCTGTTGAGCGGAAGAATTTTCGCGAAAATTCTTCCGGACCGAAAATTCTTCGCGAAGAATTTTCGGTGACCGGCGCTGTGCTCAATTTCCGGCGCTTTCCATCTTGCGATGTGCGATCACCTCCTCGAGCCAGCCGAGCCTGAGTTCCGGTACTGAGGAGAGAAGAAGGTCGGTGTAATCGTCGAAGGGTGGCGCCAGCACGTCGGACTTGGCGCCGTAGCGCACCACCTGCCCCTTGTACATGACCGCGATACTGTCGGCGATGGCGCGTACCGTGGCGAGGTCATGGGTGATGAAGAGGTAAGCGACCTTCTCCTGTTTCTGAAGATCGAGAAGCAGGTTCAGGATGCCTTCGGCCACCAACGGGTCTAGCGCCGATGTCACCTCGTCGCAGATGATGAGCTTGGGCCTGGCCGCGAGCGAGCGGGCGATGCAGACCCGCTGCTTCTGGCCGCCCGACAGTTCGGCCGGATAGCGGTCTGCGAAACCCTTGCCCATCTCGATCTGGTCGAGCAGTTCCTGCACCTTGCGGTCACGCTCCGACCCTTTCAGGCCGAAATAGAACTCCAGGGGCCGCCCGATGATCGTTGCGACGGTCTGGCGCGGGTTCATCGCCACGTCGGCCATCTGGTAGATCATCTGCAGTTCGCGCAGGTCTTCCTTGGTCCGCCCGGCGAGATCGTTCGACAGTTTGCGTCCGTTGAAGATCATCTGCCCGCGCATCGGCGGCAGAAGGCCGGTAATGGCGCGCGCCAGCGTCGACTTGCCCGACCCGCTTTCCCCCACCACGGCCAGCGTGTGACCGGGCTCGATCTCGACCGAGACATTCTTCAAGACGTCGATCGGCACCGAGCGGTAGCGCGCCGTCACCGCCTCGACCTTCAGGACCGGATTGCCGGCCGATGGCTTCTCGGCATGTTCGTGCGAGGCGACCGAGACAAGCGCGCGGGTATAGTCCTCGCGCGGCTTGTTGATGATCTGGTCGGTCGTCCCCCATTCCACCAGCCTGCCATGGCGCAGCACCATGATGTCGTCCGACACCTGCGCGACCACGGCAAGGTCATGGGTGATGTAAAGTGCCGCAACCCCGGTATCGCGGATCGCCTCCTTGATCGCCATCAGGACGTCGATCTGGGTCGTCACGTCAAGCGCGGTCGTCGGCTCGTCGAAGACCACGAGGTCAGGTTTGGGACAGAGCGCCATCGCCGTCATCGCCCGCTGTAGCTGGCCGCCCGAGACCTGATGGGGATAGCGGTCGCCGAACGTCTCGGGGCTCGGCAGGCCGAGCTTGCGGAAGAGGCCGACGGCCCGTGCCTCGGCCTCGGATTTCGACATGAGGCCATGGACGAGAGACGCCTCGATCACCTGTTCCATCAGACGCTTGGCGGGGTTGAACGAGGCGGCGGCGGATTGCGAGACATAGGTCACTTCCTTGCCGCGCAACTCGCGCAAGCCCTGCGCGCCACCCTTCAGGATGTCGCGGCCGTTCACGAATATCTCGCCGCCCGTTATCCTCACCCCGCCGCGCCCGTAGGCCATGGACGACAGGCCGATGGTCGATTTGCCCGCGCCCGACTCGCCGATAAGGCCAAGAACCTTGCCCTTCTCGACCGTCAGCGAAACGCCATGGACCAAAGTCATCGTCTTTGGTTTCTCGCCCGGCGGATAGACGGTCGCCTCGATCTTCAGATCGCGGATATCGAGAAGCGGTTTGTCTGCCATGTCACGCACCGCGACCTCCTTTCAGCGACGTGGTCCGGTTCAGGACCCAGTCGGCCACCAGATTGACCGAAATCGCCAGGACCGCGATGGCAATCGCCGGCACCAGCGCCGCCGAGATGCCATAGACGAGCCCGTCCTTGTTTTCCTTCACCATGCCGCCCCAGTCGGCGAGCGGCGGCTGGACGCCGAGCCCGAGGAAAGAGAGCGTGGAAATGAAGAGAACGGCGAAGATGAACCTGAGCCCCAGTTCCGCGACCAGCGGAGACAGGGCATTTGGCAGGATCTCGCGGAAGATGATCCATTTCGTCCCCTCGCCCCTGAGGCGCGCAGCCTCGACATAATCCATCACCACGATATCGACCGCGACCGCCCGGGCCAGACGGTAGACGCGGGTGGAATCCAGAAGCCCCATCACCAGGATCAGTACGGGCAGCGTCACGTTCAGGACCGACAGGATCACCAGCGCGAGGATGAGCGACGGCAGCGACATGAAAAGATCGACGAAGCGCGAGAGTGCCTGATCGACCCAGCCACCGACAACGGCCGCGGTAAAGCCCAGGATCGAGCCGGTCAGGAAGGCCACGGCCGAGGAAGCGGTCGCAAGCAGGATGGTGATCTGGCAGCCATAGATCATGCGGCTGAGAAGATCGCGGCCGATATTGTCGGTGCCGAGAAGATATTCCGACGGCTCGGACGACCAGAAGGGATTTTCCCAGACCTGGCCCACGGCCTCGTTCAGCCCGTAGGGGGCCAGCCATTGCGCGAAGATCGCGGTGAAGAAGAACGCTCCGGTCATGAAAAGACCGATGAGCGCGGACAGAGGAATGCGGCTCATTTCGGGTGCCTCAGACGCGGGTTTGCCAGGATGGAGATTACATCGGCGAAGATGTTCAGGCCGATGTAGACGGCGGCGAAGATCAGGCCGCAGGCCTGGACCACCGGAACGTCACGTTTGGTCACATGGTCGACCAGATACTGGCCCATGCCGGGATAGACGAAGACCACCTCGACGACGACGACGCCCACCACCAGATAGGCGAGGTTCAGCATGACGACGTTGACGACCGGGGCGATTGCGTTGGGGAATGCGTGGCGGGCGATGATGGTCAGGGGTCTCAGGCCCTTCAGTTCCGCCGTCTCGATATAGGCGGACTGCATCACGTTGAGGATCGCCGCCCGCGTCATCCGCATCATGTGGGCCAGAACCACCAGCACCAGCACCATGACCGGCAGCGCGATCGCATTCAGTTTCTGGGCGAAGGACATGCTGTCATAGATGGTCGAGATCGGCGAGAAGATGCGGAATTTCACCGTCAGCAGATACATCAGGATGTAACCCGCCACGAATTCCGGCAGCGAGATCGTCGCCAGCGTCACGCCGGAAATCAGTTTGTCCGGCCAGCGGTTGCGGTAACGCACCGCCAGAAGGCCGAGCCCGATGGCGAGCGGAACGGAAATCGCCGCCGCCCAGAAGGCGAGGAAAAGCGTGTTACCGAGCCGCGCGCCGATTTCGGTGGCGATATCCTTCTTGTTGGACAATGCCGTGCCGAGATCGCCCTGCAGAATGCCGCCGAGCCACTGGAAATAGCGGGTGATCGCAGGCTGGTTCAGCCCCATCTCCTCGCGCAAGTTCCTCAGCGCCGTTTCCGTGGCCGACTGGCCGAGGATTGCCTGCGCCACGTCGCCCGGCAACATCTCGGTGCCCACAAAGATGAGCACCGAAACGGCGAGGAGAAGAAGGAGGCCCAACGAGAGACGCTGGGCTATGAGTTTCACGACTGGATGCATCGTCCCCCCGGGTTTTTGATCCGGCCGACGCATCGGCCAGCCGGACAGTCTTCTTGGACCGGCCATCAGGCCAGCCAGCACTTGGTCATGCGCGGCCGTTCATCGGCTCGCCGTTCGGATCGGTTTGCCAGCCGCTGATCGCGTCGGAAACAGCTTCGACAAACTCGTTGAACAGTCCCCAGAACAATTATCTTATCCCCCGATCACGCTATTCGCATGATGAGTATTCGCAAGCCTTTTCTGCCCCGATCTGTCGCCGGATGGATTCCGCCCGGGGAAACCCCGGGCGGAAGCAGTCTGCCGGTCAGGCGAACCAGGTCTTCTGCGCGGCCCAGCCGCCCATCATCTCGGTGGTCGGGTCTTCGAGCCAGCCCGCGACCGTATCGGAATGACCGTCGATATAGTCGTTGAACATCGGCACGATGACGCCGCCATTGTCGTGCAGGATATGGCCGATCTTGCTGTACAACTCCTGGCGCTTGGCCGTATCGGTCTCGGCCCGCGCTTGCAGGATCAGCGCGTCGAATTCCGGATCCTTGAACCGGGTGTCGTTCCATTCCGCCGTCGAGAGATAGGCGGTGGAATACATCTGGTCCTGCACCGGGCGGCCGCCCCAGTAGCTGGCGCAGAAGGGCTTCACATTCCAGACATCCGACCAGTAGCCATCGTCGGGCACCTTCTTGACGACAAGCGGGATGCCCGCCTGTTCGCAGCTCGCCTGCCAGAGCGTCGCCGCATCGACCGCGCCCGGGAAGGCGCCGTCGGCCACCAGAAGCTCGATGGGGCTGCCATCGTGACCCGAGGCCTTGTAATGCTCGGCCGCCTTGGCAAGGTCAAACGGCCGCTGCTCCATGGTCTCGTCGAACAGCGGATAGGATCCGTTGATCGGAATGTCGTTGCCGACGCCGCCGTAGCCGTTGAGGATCTTGTCGACCATTTCCTGACGGTTGATCGAATATTTCAGCGCCAGACGCAGGTCGTTGTTGTCGAAGGGCGCGGTGTCGCAATGCATGATGAAGACATAGTGCCCCGGGCCGGAAATGTTGGTGACCACGACACCCGGCGTCTTCGACAGAAGCTGCGCCACCTTGGGATCGACCCGGTTGATCATATGGACCTGACCGGCCTGCAGCGCCGAGTTGCGCGCCGTCGAATCGTTGATGACGAGGATCTCGACCCCGTCGTAATGGCCGCGCGACGTATCCCAGTCGTCGGCGTTCTTCTCAAGCACATAGCGCACGCCCGCCTCGGCCGAGACGACCTTGTAGGCGCCGGTACCGATCCCCGCGGCGGGATTGTCGACGCCACCCTTCGGCTGAATGACAAGGTGATAGTCCGACAGAAGATAGGGAAGGTCGGCATTGCCGGTTTCCATCTTCATAACCACATTCTGGCCGTCGGCCGAAATGTCGCTGATGCCCTTCATGATGCCAAGCGCGCCGGACTTCGCATTCTCGTCGGAATGGCGCTTGAAGGTCGCGACCACGTCATCGACCGTCATGTCACTGCCGTCGTGGAACTTGACGCCCTGACGGATCGTGAAGGTCCATTCGGTCCCTTCGGGGTTGGACGAGAAGGCCTCGGCCAGCCGCGGCTCGATCTGGCCGTCCGGCGTGACGCGCACGATCGTGTCGCCCCAGTTACGGTTCAGCGCGAAGGGCACCTGGCTGTCGGCAAGACCCGGATCGAGCGTGTCGGTGGCTTCACCGCCGCCGAGACCCATCTTGAGGATGCCGCCCTTCTTGGGCTCTTGGGCCGAGGCGCGGCCGGTGGCCAGCGCGGTGCCCACCACGGCGGTCGCCCCGAACGCGGCGCTGCGTGTCAGAAAGCTGCGGCGGCTGAGGCCGGCGCTATCGATGAAATCCAGCAGTTTGGCCAGATCGTCCTTCATTCTCATCTCCCTGGTTTGGTTTTGTTGATTTGCGAGTCAATCATGAGCATTGACACGTTGGTTTGACAACAAAAAATGCCGCCTTGAGCAAATTTTCATAGATGCACACGCGGCACGCGATCCTCATAGTCCCGCTGGAAGACGATCGTCTCGCCCTCCCACGCCGTCAGGCGCGCCCTTGTGACGAGCGCGTCGGCGGTTGCGGTCATCTCGCCCGTGGCTTCGGTCCGGACGTTCCAGTCGCCGCGCCGCAGCCGCTGCTCCCAGCGGATCGTTGCGCGTGCCGACAAGGGGTCCTCTGGGTCGATTTCCCACCGCTCCGACATCGTCTCGCCGCTGATCAGCCCGTGGTCGAGATTTTCCCGCTCGCCGCCGTCTTCCTCGACCACCAGCGCCTGACGCCCGTTGGTCAGGTCACGCTCGATCCGCCGCGTCGCCCGCGCCTCGCGCAGGGTGCGATGGTTCCAGGGGCGCGCGCTTTCCGGTTCCGGCGGCTGCCATTCATCGCCTGTTCCGCCCGCGTGGACGGGCAATTCCAGGCTGCCTGCCGACAGCGTCAGGGTGGCGACTTCGGCCGCGGGCCAGACGAAGGGCCAGTAGGTTGTCGAAAGCGCAAGCCTCAGCCGGTGACCGGGCAACAGCCGATAGGCCATCTGGTCAAGGTCCAGCGTCACCTCCTCGGCCTTGCCCGGCACCATGGGCACCGGCGCGCCCGGATCGTGCCGGTGGCAGAGGTTCAGCATGCCATGCGCGATCCTGACCGACGATCCGTCCGGCGCCACGTCGCACAGCCGCGCAATGAGGTTGGCCCTGGGCCGGTCGGCCGACAGGGTCAGGCGCAGCCGCGCCGCGCCCATGAGATCGAGCGGCGCATCCAGCACCGCGCCATCGAAGCAGACCGAGGCCGCGTCATCCTCGCGCTGGTCGCCCGCCATTTCGGCATTCAGGCCCATGGGGAAGAACTTGCCCGCCCGCATCCCCAGATGCTGCGGCGTCGCGACATGCATGTCGAGTGCCGCCGCCGTGCCCAGTCGGCCTGGCGCCAGTCCCAAGACCTCGCGCCGGACCCGCGGCGATGGCCAGTCCGTCTCGACCAGCCAATGGCCGGGCCGATACCGCGCGCAGGCGTCCGGCGGCGCGGAATGCAGCATCCAGGTGCGGTAGGCGCCATCCGCCTCCGCCCCGTTCCCGATGTCCTTCAGCCAGCGGTCCCACCATCTGAGAGCCACCTGCAGAAAGCCGATCGCCGGCCCGGGCACGGCCTGATGGGCATATTGGTGAACCCAGGGCCCGACCAGCCCCTGCACCGGTGCGGGCACATTCTCGCACAGCGCCGCGACCGTGTTCATGTAATTGTCGGCCCAGCCGCCAACCACCATGACCGGCACGGTCATGCGGGAATAATCCTCGCAGACCGAACCGTGCTTCCAGTAATCGTCGCGCGCCTGATGGCTGGCCCAGAGCGGGGTGAGAAAGGGCTCCGCCTCCAGCCGCTTCAGCCATTCCTCCCGCCAGTCGGACCGCAGCGCCGGATCGGGCGGGCGCGAGGAATAGGACAGCATCACCATGCCCCAGCCGAAATTCTCGCCCAGAAGGCAGCCGCCCTTGAAATGGATATCGTCCGCGAAGCGGTCGGTCGTCGAGCAGACCGACAGGACGGCCTTCAACGCCGGCGGTTGCAGAAAGGCGGTCTGCAGGCAGTTGAAGCCGCCCCAGCTCTTGCCCATCATGCCGACCGCGCCGGAACACCAGGGCTGGCGCGACAGCCAGTCGATGATCTGGCAGGCGTCCGCCAGTTCCTGCTCGCTGTACTCGTCCTCCATCAGCCCGTCGCTGTCGCCGTTGCCGCGGATGTCGACGCGCACGGCCGCATAGCCGTGACCGGCGAAATAGGGATGCATCAGCTCGTCGCGGGCCAGTGTCCCGTCGCGCTTGCGATAGGGGATATATTCCAGGATCGCCGGCACCGGATCGTCGGCGGCATCCTCCGGCATCCAGACCCGCGCGGAAAGGCGCGTCCCGTCCTGCAGGACAATGCCCATGTCCGCTGTTTCCGCCACCTTGCGGGGAAAGTCCGTCCGCACCTTCATGCCGTCTCCAACTCTGTTTGCGTCGTCGCCTCGGGCACCATGCCGCGCAGCCAGTCGGCGAAGGCCGCCGCCGCCCGGCCGCCGCCCGGCCCCACTTCCAGCCAATAGCCGCTGTCCTGCCGGTGCACGACCGGTCCCGCCGCCACAAGCGATCCATCCCTGAGGAAGGGCTCGACGAGAGGCAGCCAGCCAAGCGCCACGCCCTGCCCGGCCCGCGCCGCCTGCACGACAAGATCATAGGTATTCAGCCTGAGGTCTCCCCGCCCCGGTCGGGCTGTCTGCCCCCGATCGGCGAACCAGCCATCCCAATCCAGCCAGGGCGCATCGGTCCTTGCCTGCAGATGCAGAAGCGTCGCCCCGTCGAGCCCCGGGCGCGCTGCCGGATGGCCGGGCGCGCAAACCGGCATGGCGCGCTCCTCGATCAAGAGCCGTGCGTCCGCCGTCACCGCACCCTTGCGCGCAAACCGCACCGCCACCTCGCCCACGCGCGGCGCCATCGGCGCCTGCGAGGCGATGACCTGCAGCTCCAATCCCGGATGGGCCTCGCGGAACGCACCCAGATTAGGCAGAAGCCATAGGGATGCGAAACCGAAATCGGTCGTGACGCGCAAGATCTCGTCGCGCCCCATGACCGCGATCTCATCGACAGCCGCTTCAACCCGGACCAGCGAAGGCTCTGCCGCCCGCCACAGGATCTCGCCCGCAGCCGTCAACCGGCAGCCGCCCGGTGACCGATGAAAAAGCGCGCGCCCAAGGCCCGCCTCGATCCGCCTGAGTTGCGTGCTGACCGCAGGCTGGCTCATGCCAAGCGCGTCCCCCGCGCCGGTAAGCGTTCCCGCCCGCACGATCGCCGCGACAAGGTCAAGCGCTCCGAGGTCGAGCTTTTCCATAATCCCTGCTTATGATGCCCATTATGATTCAAGGGCTTTTCGCCGCACACTATATGCGCTCTGAATGATATGGCCAGAGAAAAAGGAGGCTTGCGATGCCGCGCCCGAATATCCTGATCCTGATGGTCGATCAGCTGAACGGCACATTCTTTCCCGATGGCCCGGCCGACTGGCTGCATGCGCCCAATCTCAGGCGCCTCGCCGACCGCTCGGCACGCTTTTCGACCTGCTACACCGCCTCGCCGCTTTGCGCGCCGGGCCGCGCCTCGTTCATGTCGGGGCAGCTGCCCTCGAAGACCCGCGTCTACGACAATGCCGCCGAATTCGCCTCGGACATCCCGACCTATGCCCACCACCTCAGGCGCGCGGGCTATCAGACCGCATTGTCGGGCAAGATGCATTTCGTCGGGCCCGACCAACTGCACGGGTTCGAGGAACGGCTGACGACCGACATCTACCCGGCCGATTTCGGCTGGACCCCCGACTACCGCAAGCCCGGCGAGCGCATCGACTGGTGGTATCACAATCTGGGCAGCGTGACCGGGGCGGGCGTGGCCGAGATCACCAACCAGTATGAATATGACGACGATGTCGCCTTCCATGCCTGCCAGAAACTCTACGACCTGTCGCGCGGCGCCGACCCCCGCCCCTGGTGCCTGACCGTCAGCTTCACCCATCCGCACGATCCCTACGTCGCGCGCCGCAGATATTGGGACCTCTACGAGGATTGCCCGCACCTCGCCGCCCCCGAACCCATACCCTACGAGGCGATGGATCCCCATTCGCAGCGGCTGATGGATGCCTGCGACTGGCGCGGGCTCGAGGTCACGCCTGCCCATGTCGAACGCGCCCGGCGCGGCTATTTCGCCAATATCAGCTATATCGACGACAAGCTGGGCGAAATTCTCGACGTGCTCGATGCCACCCGGCAAGAGGCGGTGATCCTCTTCACCTCCGACCATGGCGACATGCTGGGCGAGCGGGGCCTGTGGTTCAAGATGAACTTCTTCGAAGGATCGGCCCGGGTGCCCCTGATGATCGCCGCACCGGGGATCGCGGCGGGCAGTGTCGCAACACCGGTCTCGACCCTCGACGTGACCCCGACCCTCGCCGCATTCGCCGGCCTCTCGCTCGACGAGGTCGCGCCCTGGACGGCGGGCGAAAACCTTATGCCGGTCGCGGCCGGTGGCGCGCGCGCTCCAGTGCCCATGGAATATGCAGCGGAAGGCTCCATCGCTCCGCTCGTCGCCTTGCGCGACGGCCCCTGGAAATACATCCGCTGCGCGGCCGATCCCGAGATGCTCTTCAACCTCGACGACGACCCCGCCGAACGGACGAACCGCGCCGCCGACCCCGCCGCCGCCCCGGCACTCGCGCGGCTGCGCGCGCAGGCCGACGCGCGCTGGGATCTCGCCCGCTTCGACGAGGAGGTCCGCCAAAGCCAGGCCCGCCGCTGGGTTGTCTATGAAGCGCTCAGGAACGGCGCCTACTTCCCCTGGGATTACCAGCCGCTCCGCGCCGCCTCGGAACGATACATGCGCAACCACATGGACCTAAATGTTCTCGAAGACTCCAAACGCTTTCCCCGTGGGGAATGATGCAGACTTCAATGCCTCCGGCGGGGATATCTGGACCACGCTGAAGCCCGCCCTTTTCATCTTGGCTCAAATACCTCACGGGGGTGCGGGGGTGTGAAACCCCCGCTCGCGTTCGCAAGCGTCACCGCCCCTTCCAGACAGGATCCCGCTTTTCGGCAAAGGCCCGCGCCCCCTCCAGCTGGTCTTCCGAGGAATAAAGCCTGTCGACCGTCGGCATCTGCCGCTTGGTGATCCGGTTCAGCGCATCCTGGAAACGCATGTTCTCGGCCTCGCGCACCACCTCCTTGATCGCCGCATAGACCAGGGGCGGCCCGCTTTCGAGCAAGCGCGCCAGCGCCCAGGCCTTGGGCAGCAGCTCTTCCTTCGTCGTGATCTCCTTCACGATCCCCCAGCGATGCGCTTCCTCGGCATCGAACCAGCGCCCGGTCAGAAGCAGGTCCATCGCCACATGATAGGGGATGCGCTTGGGCAGCTTGATCGAGGCGGCATCGGCCACGGTGCCGGACCGGATCTCGGGCAACGCGAAGGTCGCATTGTCGGAACAGAGGATCAGGTCGGCCGAGAGGGCAAGCTCCAGCCCGCCGCCGCAGCAGATGCCGTTCACCGCCGCGATCACCGGCTTGTTGAGATTGGGCAGTTCCTGCAACCCGCCAAAGCCGCCCACGCCGTAATCGCCATCGACGGCATCGCCCTCGGCCGCGGCCTTCAGGTCCCAGCCCGGGCAAAAGAACTTCTCCCCCGCCGCGCGCAGGATGCAGACCCGCAAGCTGTCATCGTCACGGAAGTCGCGGAAGACCAGCCCCATCACCCGGCTGGTCGCGAGGCTGATCGCATTGGCCTTGCCCGCCTCCAGCGTCACTTCGAGGATCGCCCCCTCCCGCCGGGTCCTGACCGGCCCTTCGGTCCGCATCTGCATCTCAGCCATCTCTCACGCCTTTCGTATCAAAGCATCGACCGCCACCGCCCGGTCGGGCGTCGCGATCAGCGGGTTCACATCCAGTTCCTGAAGCCCCGGCTCCGCCGCCGCATAGGCGGCAATCGCCTGCACGGCGCGAACGATCGCACTCATGTCTGCGGCAGGCGCGCCCCGCCAGCCGGCCAGCAGCTTCGCCACCTTCAGTCTGCCAAGCGCCACCCGGATGTCATCATCCGTCGCCGGCAGCAGGATCGAGGAGGTATCGGCCAGCAATTCGGCCATCACGCCGCCCGCGCCAAGCGTCAGCATCATCAGCCCGGTCGGATCGCGGGTCACGCCGACCAGCAGTTCGGCAACCGCCCCCGTCACCATTTCCTCGGCCAGATAGCCGGTCGCGCCCGCCATCGCCCGCGCCGCGTCCGCGGCCTCGCCAGCCGAACCGATGTTCAGCCGCACGGCCCCCGCCTCGGTCTTGTGGGCGATCCCCTGCCCTTTCACCGCCAGGGGCACCCTCAGGCCCGCCGCCGCCGCGCCAAGCGCCTCGGGCGTCGCCGCCGTCACCGCCTGCGGCACGTCAAGCCCGTGCAGCGCAAGCGCCGCCTTGGCCTCGGCTTCGGACAAAACCGTGCCATCCCGGGATGCCCCGCGCAGCAACACAGGCGCTGCAACCGGGCGCGCCCTCAGCCGCCCCGCCCGGATCGCCGCGTCGATGGCCTCAAGCCCCTCGACCATGCCGAACAGCGCAACCACGCCCGCCGTCGCGAATTCCGCCGCAAGATCCTCGGTCAGATTCTCGGGCATCGAGACGAGCACCGCCGCCCGCGCTCCCGTCCGCCGCGCCGCCCCGATGATCGCATCGACCGCGCAGCGATAGCCTGCCTGCGAACAACGATCCGGGCGCGGCAGATCCAGCACGAAGACACAAAGTGCGCGCTCTTCGTCCAGAACCGCCGCGAAACAGTCGGTCATCCGGTCCGTGTCGCCCCAGATGAACGTGTGATAGTCAAGCGGGTTCGCCACCGTCACGATCGGCCCGAGGATCGCGTTCAGCCTGGCCTTGCCCGCAGCCGAAAAGGCCGGCCAGTCGATCGCCGTCCCCAGCGCGCAATCGGCCATCAGGCTCGCCTCGCCACCCGAACAGCTGACCGACCCGATGCCCGCATCCCCAAGCGGACCGCCGAAGTGCAAAAGCTTCAGCGTTTCCAGGAAGGTGGTCAGCGATCTTACCTCGACCATCCCCAGCCGTTCGATCAAGGCCGACGAGGCCGCAGCCCCCCCGGCAAGCGAGGCAGTATGGGTCATGGTCGCCGCCTGCGCCGCCTCCGAATGGCCCGACTTCAGCACGACCACCGGCTTGCCCTTCTCCCGCGCCAGCGCCGCCAGCGCCTCGAAGGCGCGGATATCGCCGAAGCCTTCGATATGAAGGCCAAGGGCGGTGACACGGGGATCGTCCAGCGCCATCATCCCCAATTCCGACAGCGAGGTCTGCGCCTGGTTCCCGGCGGTCAGCACATAGGCAATCGGCAGGCCGCGCGCCTGCATCGTCATGTTGATCGCCATGTTCGAGGATTGCCCGACGATGGCGATGCCGCTCTCGACCGTCAGCCCGCCATGCTGGTCGGGCCAGAAGGTCACATTGTCGAGGTAATTCAGAAACCCATAGCAGTTCGGCCCGACGATCGGCATGTCACCCGCCGCCGCCACCAGTTCGGCCTGCAGATCGGCGCCGCCCGTGCCCTCGGCCTCGCTCTCGGCAAAGCCGGAGGCAAAGCAGGTCGCGCCCCCCGCCCCCATCGCCGACAAACGCGCAACCACCCCGACCGAGGCCTCGCGGTTCACGCCCACAAAGGCCGCGTCCGGCGCACCCGGCAGATCGTCGATCGACGCGAAACAGGGCACGCCCAGAATATCGGCGCGCCTGGGGTTGACCGGCCAGATCGGCCCGTCAAAGCCCGACTTCTGCAATTGCGCCACGACATTGGTCACCCAGCCCCCGCCGAAAAGCGCAATCGACTTCGGCCTGAAAAGCCGCCCCAGATCACGCCGTGCCATCTTGTCGCTCATGTCTTTCATCTTGGCTCAAATACCTTCGGGGGGTCCGGGGGGCAGACAGCCCCCCGGCCTTTGCCCCGGAAACTCACGCCCCGAGCGGGCGCAGCAACTCCCGGCTGATGATATGCCGCTGGATCTCGCTCGTCCCCTCCCAGATCCGCTCGACCCGCGCATCGCGCCAGATCCGCTCCAGCGGCAGTTCGTCCATCAGCCCCATGCCGCCATGGATCTGGATCGCCTCGTCGGCGATCATCGCCAGCACTTCGGTCGCCTTCAGTTTGGCCATCGACATGTCGGCCTCGGTCACCGAACCCTGATCATATTTCCAGGCGGCCTCCCGCGTCAGCAGCTCGGCTGCCTTAAGTTCCATCGCCATGTCCGCGAGTTTGAAGGAAATTCCCTGAAACTTGCCGATCTTCTGGCCGAACTGTTCCCGCTCCGCCGCGTAGGAAATCGCATGCCCCAACGCCCGTTCCGCCCGCCCGAGGCAGGTCGAGGCAACCTGCAGACGCGTCGCCCCCAGCCAGGAATTCGCGACCTCGAACCCCCTGTGCACTTCGCCCAGGATCTGGCGCTTGTTCAGGCGGCAATCGTCGAATTCGAGGACCGCGTTCGTATAACCCCGGTGCGATACGTTCCGGTAACCGTCGCGCACGGTGAAACCCTTCGTCCCCTTATCGACGAAGAAGGCGGTGATCTTCTTCTTCACTCCGCGCGGCGTCTCTTCCTCGCCGGTCGCCATGAAGACGATGGCAAAGCCCGCGATGTCAGCATGGCTGATGAAGTGCTTGGTTCCATTGAGAATCCAGTCGTCGCCGTCCTGCCGGGCCGAGGCCCTCATCCCCCTGAGGTCCGACCCCGCTCCGGGCTCGGTCATCGCAAGGCAATCCCATGTCTCGCCCCGGATGCAGGGGTGAAGGTACTGCTGGCGCTGTTCCTCGTTCCCGGCCAGAAGGATGTTCGACGGCCGCGCCACGCAAGTCCAGTGCAGCGCATAATTGGCCCGCCCCAGTTCCTTCTCGTAAAGCAGCCACTGCAGCGTATCGAGGCCCGCGCCCCCAAACTCCGCTGGCATGTTCGCCGCGTAAAGCCCCGCCTCGATTGCCTTCTTCTGGACCTCCCTGATCAGGTCCAGAGGCAGGCGACCCGTCCGCTCGACCGTCATCTCATGCGGGTAGAGCTCATTCTCGACGAAGGCCCGCGTCGTGTCGACGATCATCTGCTGTTCTTCGGTCAATCCGAAATGCATCGCTTTTCTCCTTACGGATCAACGTTGTAGGTCATGCCATCGACGGCAAGCGCCTGACCCGAGATCATGCGCGCCGCGTCCGAGGCGAGGAAAAGCGCCATGTCGGCCACATCCTCGGGGTCGGACAGCCGCTTCAGCGCCGTGCCGGCCGCATAGCCCTGCCGCACCGCCTCCGGCGTCATCCCCTTGGCTTCCGCCTCGGCCTCGATCACCCGGTCGATACGCGGGCCGTTGACCGAACCCGGGCATATGGCGTTCGCGCGGATGCCGAAGGGGCCAAGCTCCATCGCCACGGTCTTCATCAGCCCGATCACCGCCCATTTCGCCGCCACATAGGGCGCGCGGAAGGGTGTACCGTAGAGCCCGGAGGTCGAGGAAGTGAAAATCATCACCCCCGCCCCCCGGGCCTTCATCAGGGGGGCCGCATGCTTTGCCGCCAGCATTGCGCCATCCAGGTTCACGGCAAGGCACTGGTGCCAGCCGTCCAGCGGCATATCCTCGATCGGGGCCGTCGGCCCCTTGATCCCGGCGTTCGAACAAAGAACATCAAGGCCACCCCATTCGGCGCTGATTTCTTTGAACAATGTCGCCATCTGGCCCTCGTTGGCCGCGTCGCAGACACTGGCCCGGATGGGGGCCGGAACCGCAGCAACAGCCGCGGCGTCCACATCCGTCACCCAGACCCGGTCGCCCGCGGCCGCGAAGGCCTGCGCCATCACCAGCCCGATACCGTTCGCGCCCGCTGTGATGAGGACCCGCCTCACTTGCGCTGCCCGCAGAACCGGCCCGCGTCCTTCGGCAGGGGAAGCGCCTTGTGCGCCTCGGCGATGGGCATGAGCTTGGCCAGAACCTCCGGCGCTGCCGGGCAGGTCTTGCCCGCCTTCATGTCGACATGCAGAAGCATCTGTTCGAGGCTCGCCACGACCTCGTCGCCACGGGCAATGCGGATGAAGACATGAAGCCGCTTCTCGTCGGCATGCAGCACCTGCACCGAACCCGTAAGCCGGTCGCCAAGCTTCGCCTCACCAAGGTGCATGATATGCGTCTCGGCCGTATAATAGCTGTGGCCACCCGCGACATAGTCCATGTCGGCGCCGATCAACCTGAGGAAATTGTCGGAAGTCTCTGACGACGCGAACAAATACCGGCTCTCCGTCATGTGGCCGTTATAGTCGATCCAACCGGGCAGGACCTGCATGTGGGCCATCGCCAACGGCTCTGGCTTCGGCGGCGCGGGCAGTTTGGCGGCAAGCATCCTGTCATGCTCCTTCAGCACCTTCCCCGCGCCCCAGTTGCGATCTTTCAGGACCCGCATGAAACCGATGAGGTTCGAATCCCGGATCCGTTCCAGTTCGCGGATTGTGTGATGGCCAGATTGTTCGTCGGACTGGCCGGCGATCAGATCGACCAGTTCGTCATTGAATTCGGGCACATCCATGAGCTTGGTCCAGGGCCAGGTCAGGCAGGGGCCGAACTGGGCGAGGAAATGCTTCATGCCCGCTTCGCCGCCGGCAATGCGGTAGGTCTCGAATAGGCCCATCTGGCCCCAGCGCAGGCCGAAGCCCATGCGGATCGCCTCGTCTATCTCCTCGGTCGTGGCGACGCCGTCCTTCACCAGCCACAGCGCCTCGCGCCAGACGGCTTCGAGGAAACGGTCGGCGATATGGGCATCGATTTCCTTCCTTACATGCAGCGGGAACATGCCGATCTCGCGAAGGATTTCCTTTGCTTTTTCAATCACCTGAGCGTCGGACTTCGCGCTTGGAACCACTTCGGCCAGCGGCAGAAGGTAGACCGGATTGAACGGGTGGGCGACGAAGATCACCGAAGGATCGGCGGCATTTTCCTGAAGCTCCGAGGGCTTGAAACCCGAGGTCGAAGAGCCGATCGGAACGCCGTGCGAGGACTGCTGGATCTGGGCGAAGACGCGATGCTTCAACTCGATCCGTTCGGAGACGGATTCCTGAATATAGTCAGCACCTTCCACGGCTTCGGTGATCGTGCCGCAAAAGCTGATCCGGCCTTCCGGCGGCAACGGAACGTCCGAGAGCGCGGGCAAGGCGGCGCGGGCGTTCGCCAGCACCTCGCCGATCTTGCGTTCGGCCTGTGGATCGGGGTCGAAGACCGCCACGTCCCAGCCATTGAGCAGAAACCGCGCGGCCCAACCGCCGCCGATGACCCCGCCGCCGATGATTGCCGCTTTCCTTGCCATATCCGTTCCTACCCGTCTGTTTTCCGTCCCGCCCGCGTCGGGCAGCCGTCCCGACAGCGTCCCGACAATCAGCGCGCGCGCGGCGCCCGCTTGGTCAGCCCCAGCCGCGCCCGTACCTCGTCTGGCCCGATCACCCGCGCGCCCATGGTCTCGATGATCGTCACCGCCCGTTCGACAAGCTGGGCGTTGGTCGCGAGCTGCCCCTTGCCGAGCCAGAGGTTGTCCTCGAGCCCGACGCGGACATTGCCGCCCGCCAGAACGGCGGCGGCGACATAGGCCATCTGGTCGCGGCCGAGCGAGAAGGCCGACCAGTTCCAGTCGGCGGGCACATTGTTGACCATCGCCATGAAGGTGTTGAGGTCGTTCGGCGCCCCCCACGGCACGCCCATGCAAAGCTGGACCAGCGCGGGGGATTTCAGGACGCCCTCTTTCACCAGTTCCTTCGCGAACCACAGGTGCCCGGTGTCGAACGCCTCGATCTCCGGCAACACGCCGACCGCCGTCATCATGCCGCCCATCGCGCGCAGCATGCCGGGCGTGTTGGTCATCACATAATCGGCCTCGGCGAAGTTCATCGTGCCGCAGTCGAGCGTGCAGATTTCCGGCAGGCAGTCGACGACATGCTCCATCCGGTTCGTCGCACCGCCCATGTCGGTGCCCCTGGGGTTCAGGGGCAGCGGGTTTTCGACGTCGCCGAACACCATGTCGCCGCCCATGCCGGCGGTCAGGTTCAGGACGACGTCGGTCGCGCTGTCGCGGATGCGTTCGGTGACTTCGCGGTAGAGCTTCGGATCGCGAGAGGGTTTGCCACTTTCGGGATCGCGAACGTGGCAATGGACGATGGCGGCACCGGCCTTGGCCGCGTCAATCGCGGATTTCGCAATCTGTTCGGGCGAGCGCGGCACATGCGGGCTGCGGTCCTGGGTGCCACCCGATCCGGTGACGGCGCAGGTGATGAAGACGTCGCGGTTCATGGCAAGCGGCATGGAATCCTCCTCGTTTTGCGGAAGGATAGCTGAGGAATCGGCGGACACTCACCGGAAAACGAATGGTTCTAGACAGATTGCGCAAGTTTCAACCGATCGGAGCGGAGCGCAAACAGGCACGCGGCCCCGCGTCGCATTCCTGTGCCAGAGTGACAATTTCGCTCTGTGACGCCGAAGCGCGCGTTTTCGGCAACAATTGTCGCCTGAGTGCTGTGCGCGCCGCTGACCGTGCTAGAACCGTGCAACAATAATCCCGTAGCGTTACCGAGTCGTGCCCATTTCATTTCCCGACAGATTGATGCAGCCCATGAAGAAGATCACGATCGTCTCGCCCTGCTACAATGAAGAGGACAATGTCGAAGCCTGCCACGAGACGGTCAGGGCAATCTTCGAACGCGAGCTGCCGGGGTACGAGCGCGAGCACATCTTCATCGACAATTGCTCGTCCGACCGCACGGTCGAGATCCTGAAAGGCATCGCCGCACAGGACCCGAGCGTCAAGATCGTGGTGAATGCACGGAATTTCGGCGTCTTCCGGTCGACCTTCAACGGGCTTCGCCACGCCACGGGCGATGCGACACTCGTGATGCTGCCGGTCGATCTGCAGGACCCGCCGGAGCTTTTGCCGGAATTCGTGAAGCTCTGGGAACAGGGCTATGAAATCGTGGCGGGCGCCCGGTCGACGCGGGAAGAGACGTTTGCCTTAAGAACGTCCCGCAAGATATTCTATCGTCTGGTAAATGCGCTGTCTGACTTTGAATTGAGCCCCGATGTCGGAGAGTTCCAGTTGATCGACCGCAAGGTGCTGGAAGCGGTGCTGAAGCACAATGACCATTACCCCTATATCCGCGGCATCATCGCCTCGGTCGGGTTCAAGCGGATCATCATCCCCTATACCTGGCGGGCGCGAAAGCGCGGTGTTTCGAAGCACAATCTCTTCATGCTGGTCGATCAGGCGCTGAACGCGATCTTCGCCTTCACCAAGGCGCCGATGCGGGCCTGCACCTTCGTCGGCACCGGCATCGCCGCCGCCTCGATCCTCTTCGCGCTCTTCTCGGTCGTGGCCTATCTCTTTGGCATCGGCGTCGGCCCGCGCGGGACGACGACGATCATCGTGGCCTTGTTCTTCCTCTCCGGCATCCAGCTTCTCTTCATCGGGATGCTTGGCGAATATATCACCTCGATCCACAATCAGGTGCGGGGCGGGCCGATGGTGATCGAGCGTGAGCTGGTCAATATCGGCGACGAGGGCAATGTCGAGGCGCCCCCTCAGCGGATCGCCCGGGCGAAGGCGCGGGCATGATGGCGGGGATGCGTGGTTTCGGCGCAGCCGCGATCTGGCTCGGGCTCGCTCTGATCGTCGGGGCGATCCTTGTGACAGACGAGATGTACGGGCGGCCTTCGGCGCTGATCGACCGCTGGTATTTCACCGTGGGCGGTGTGGCGGCAATCGCCTTCGGAATCTGCGCGCGGCGCGGGGCGCTGGTCTTCGGGGTCCTTGCCTTCTTCCTCGTCACCGGCGGCGCGGCGCAGCTCTATATCACCGAACCGGAATGGTTCCCGGCGATCCACCTGTCGCCCAAGAACTGGAAGGAATGGGCAACCGGGGGCGTGATCGCGGCCGAGGCGCTGGTGGCGCTTCTGGTGCTGGGGCGCGCCGGTCTGGGCCGTGTGCTGCAGACGGCAAACGAAAGGCTGGGGCTCGGGCAGATCGCGCTTTTCATCCTGATGACCGGCTTTCTGTCGGTGCCGCTTCTGGGGTACATGGCGCGGGGTGCCGCTGCCGCCTATGCCGCGCATGTGGTCGTGGGCATCGCGCTGACGCTGGTGCATTTCCTGGTCTTCGCGGCGATGAGCCAGGTGAAAAGCCCGATCAGCGGGCTTTACCGGCTGACGGCCCTTGCCCCGGCTGTGGTGGCTTTTGTCGTCAGCCTGCTTCTGTCCTTCTATGCGTTCGAGCGGATGCCGCATGTCGAGGACGAGGTCGCCTATCTTTTCCAGGCCAAGACATTCGCGGGCGGCGCGCTGACCGCCCCTGCCCCGCCGGAGGCTGCGGCGCCGGGCCTTGACTATTACCTTTTCGACCAGACCGGCGGCCGCTGGTATGCGGCAACCGCGCCGGGCTGGCCTGCCGTGCTCGCGCTTGGGGTCCTGGCGGGCGTGCCCTGGCTGATCGGGCCGGTGCTGGCGGCGCTGTCGGTTCTGCTTGGCCATGCGATCGCCCGGCGGCTTTCCGGGCGCGACGAGGCCGATCTGGTGGCGATGATGATGGCGGCTTCGCCCTGGCTGGCCGCGATGGCGGCCTCGCTGATGACCCACACGCTGACGCTCTTCCTGATGCTTCTGGCCTGGTGGCTGATCCTGAGGGCCGGCGACGGGCCGCGCGGGGCGCTGCGGCGGCTTTTCCTTGCGGGCCTCGCGATGGGCTGGATCTTCGTTACCCGGCCGCTTGACGGGCTGATTGCGGGCGGGCTGACCGGGCTCTGGCTTCTGGTTCTGGCGCCGATGGGCGGGCCGGGGCGGGCACTGATCTATGGCGCGGGTTGCGCGCTGACCGGATCGGTCGTGCTGTTCTACAATCAGCATGTCACCGGATCGGCCTTCCTGCAGCCGCTGACGCTCTACATCGACCGGCACTGGGCGCCCGGCGCCAATGCCTATGGCTTCGGGGCCGAGATCGGGCCGCCGGGCGGCTGGGGCGCGCTTGACCTCTGGCCCGGCCATTCGGCGACCGAGGGGCTGGTGAATGTGATCAACCTCGCCGCGAGCCTTGAGTTCGACATGATGGGCTGGTCGGTCGGCTCGCTGGCGCTGGTCCTCGCCTTCCTCCTCTGGCAGCGCCCGAACCGCACCGACTGGGCCATGATCGCGGTGATCGCCACGGTCGTCCTTGCCATGTATTTCTACTGGTTCGCCGACAGCTATTACATCGGCCCGCGCTACTGGTTCCTCGCCGCCTTCCCGCTTTTCTACCTGTCGGCGCGCGGCTACATGGCCTTGCGCGAACGGTTCCCCGACCGGGGCGAGGAGGCGCATGTGCAGATCGACGCGCTGTTCTGGTATGCCTGCATCTTCGGCATCTGCGTCTTCCTGCCCTGGCGGGCGGTGACGAAATACTACGAATACAACGGCTTCCATCCGACAGTGCGCGAGGATGCGGCCGATGGTCGGTTCGACGGCAAGATCGTGATCGTCGAACGGAACGGCGACATGGGATCGGCGCTGATGCTGAACGATCCCTGGCTCGGCGGCACGATCTGGCTTGCCGACGCCGAGGCACTCGACGAGGCGGCGCTTGCGGCGGCCTTCCCGGGGCGCGAGATCGTGCGCTACCGCCCGGACTGGACGGGACGGTAGCCGGATTTCGCCACGAAATCCGGACCGGACCCTTTCAAAGGGTCCGGCCCGAAATCTTCGAAAGATTTCGGCGCCTTCCCGGCGGACGGGGCGTCAGTCACGGTCGAGATCGCCGAAGCCGCGGCCCTCGCGGATCAGATCGTCCCAGATCGGCGCAGGGGTCCAGAACCCGTCCCCGGCCTCATCCGCCCATCGGCGCAGATCGTCGCGCAGGAGGAGGAGCCCCGTCTCGTCCGCGGCCCGCATCGGCCCGCCGCGCCAGCGCGGGAAGCCGTGCGCCATGGCCACCGCATCAACTTCGGCCGGGCGACGGGCGCGGCCTTCGCTCAGCAGCCAGGCGCCGGCATTGGCGAGCGCGGCCAGAAGCCGGCGTTGCAGATCCTCTGGCAGGAACCGGAAGCGCGGCCGCTCGCCCGAAAGCTCCGCCTCGATCGCCGGATCGGCCTGCCAGCTGCCGTCGGCGCGGTAGATATGCCAGCCCTTGCCCTGGCGGCGGCCGGTCCGGCCCTCGGCCACCAGCCAGCGGCGCAGGTCGCCCGCCACCGGCTCTTCGCCCACGCCCGCGCGCCGCAGCCGGTGCAGGACGAGCGGATGGCTTGGCCCGTAGAAATCCTCTGCCTCATAGGCGCCCGAGACGAGCCCGAGCTGCCTGCAGGCGCGATCGATCTCGCCCGGCAACGCGCCGCGCCCCAGACAGCGGTCGGCGGCATCGGCCAGCGCACTGTCGAGCCAGGGCGCGATGAAGCCGGGTATCGGCCCCGCCCTGACCACCCGCCAGCCAAGATGCCGCGCAAGGGCCGCCACCGCGCCCATGACGGCCGGCCCCGCTTCGTCCGCCGCCGCCACCTCGAGGAGCGTCTGCCGCCGCACCGGCTCGCGCAGATAGAGCGAGGCATGAAGCGAGGCGTCGCCCGTCGCACCGGCCAGCGCCACCGGGTCGAGCGCGCGGGTGACCGACAGGATCGGCGCCTCGTGCGGCAAAAGCCCGCCCAGCGTCGCCAGAAGTGCCGCGCGGCGCGCTAGATCGTCAGCGGTCGCGTCGATCACCAGATCGGCCGCCGCCGCCGCATTCATCGCGCCATGGGCGCCGCTGAGCCGCGCCCAGGAAGATTCGCGTTCCGCCTCGGTCTGGTCGCCAAGCGCCACCGCAGCCTCCTCGGCCCGTGCGATCAGGGTCAGCGAGCGCGCGAGGCTCGTGGCGTCGGTCTCGATGATCGTGACGCTCATGCCCTTGCGCAACAGCATCGGCGCGAGGCTCGCACCGATGCCACCGCCGCCGATGATGGCGACGCGGGCGATCTGCGGCAGGTTGGCGGGTGCCGCGAAGCTTTTCGCCGCAATCCGTTCAGCAAGGAAAGCATGGCGCAGCGCCCGCGATTCCGCCGTCGCCATGAGATCCTCGAACGCCGCCCGTTCACGGGCATGACCCTGCGCGGGCGGCAGGAGGAGCGCCGCCTCGACACAATCGATGATCAGGGGGGCGGCCTTCTCATGCGCGCCGCGCGGCTCGACCCGCGCATCCTCGATGGCCTGAAGATAGCGACCGGCAGGCATGGCGCCGCGCGCCGTGCGTTCTGCAGCCGTCGCCAGCGGGCGCTTGCCGCTGACATGATCGGCGGCCCGCCGCCGCGCCGCCTCGCCGGGGTTTTCGTTGACCACAAGATCGATGAGTCCAAGCGCCAGCGCCTTTTCCGCGCCCATCTGTGCGCCGTCGAGCATCATTTCCAGCGCCGCCTCGGGCCCGATCAGGCGCGGCAGGCGCTGGGTGCCACCCGCACCGGGCAGAAGCCCGAGCGTCACCTCGGGCAGGCCGACCTTCAGCGCCGACTGGGCGACCCGGTAGGCGGTTGCCAGCGCCAGTTCCAGCCCGCCGCCGAGCGCGGTGCCATGCATCACCGCGATCACCGGCCTTGGGCAGGCTTCGATCCGGGCGCAGAGGTCCGGCAGGCCCGGCGCCTTCGGGGGGTGGCCGAATTCGCGGATATCCGCGCCGACGGGCCAGCTCCGCCCCGCCGCCTCGATCACGATGGCGCCGACAGCCGGGTCGTCCTCGGCGCGGGTCAGTGCTGCGAGGAGGCCCGCGCGCAAGGCATGCGACAAGGCATTCAGAGGCGGATGGTTCAGCGTGATCGTCGCCACGCCGCCCGCAAGGTCGTATCCGACCAGATCGCCGCCCAGATCTCCCATGACGCCCCGGTATTATTCGCCTGTAAAGGCAAGTCTCTGTCAGACCGGCGGCAATTTCAACGCCCTATCCTTGACGCGCGCGATCGGCATCGTGGCGTGAGGCGCAGGAGGCACAGAAAGGCGTCGCGGGAATGAGGTCGAGCCGGTGGGCGTCGATTTCCGACCCGCAGGTCGTGCAATAGCCGTATTCGCCCTCTTCCATCCGTTTCAGCGCCGCCTCGATCATCCTCAGCTCATGCTGGGAGGAATGGCCAAGGTCTTCGAGAACCTCGTCGCCCTCGCGCTCGGTCGCCATTTCCTCGAAATCCTTGGCTTCATGCGCATCAAGCTCGGTCTCGATCTTGTTGAGGCGCCTGAGCAGAAACGACTGCCGTCCGGTCAGTTGCGTGCGGCGGGCGTCGAGTGATGTGTCGGGCGAATTCATGGCAACTCCTTCGTCTGCCTGAGTATGAGGCTGCAAAAGCGCGGGCCTTGACGCAAGTCAAACCTTTCGGCCCTTGTCATATTCTGATTTCAATATATGTAGAACGCGAAACGTCTGAAAGGCGCGAAAGATGCAACAGGACTGGATATTCGGATTTGCGGGCGGGCTGGTGATCGGCCTCGCCGGGGCGATCTTTCTTTTGGTGAACGGGCGGATCATGGGGGCGTCGGGCCTGATCGGCGGGCTTGTCGACCGCTCGGGTTGGGGCAATGCGGCCGAGCGGCTGAGTTTTCTTGCAGGGCTCATTCTGGTGCCGGGCGCGGTCGTGCTGCTGCAGGGCGGCTATGACAATCATCTGACCGACAATCTTGCGGTCATCGTCGCGGCGGGGCTTCTGGTCGGTGTCGGCACGCGGCTTGCGAACGGCTGCACCTCGGGCCACGGCGTCTGCGGCATCTCGCGGCTGTCGCTGCGCGGGATCGCCGCGACCGTGACCTTCATTCTGGCGGGCGGCGCTGCGATGCTGTTCTTCCGTCATCTGGTGGGAGCGATCTGAGGTGAAGCGCAATCTGTACGCTGCGCTCGCGGGCGCGACCTTCGGGCTGGGGCTTCTCCTCTCCGGCATGACCGACACGCTGAAGGTGCAGGGCTGGCTCGACCTCTTCGGCGCCTGGGACCCGACGTTGGCCTTCGTGATGGCGGGCGCGATCCTGCCGATGGCGCTGGCCTGGCGGGTGACAAGGCTGCGCGGCGGCTCGGTCCTCGGCACCGCTTTCCCGACGAAGCCCGATGTGCGGCTTGACCCGAACCTGATCGTCGGCTCGATCTTCTTCGGCGCGGGCTGGGCGCTGGCGGGCCTCTGCCCCGGCCCAGCGATGGCGACGGCGACCTTCTCCGGCGCGGGCGGTCTGCTCTTCCTTCTCGCCATGGTGGCGGGTATGGTCGCGGCGCCTGCCCTCAAGACCCGGATCGCCCGGCTCGGCGCGGCGGCCTGAGCGGAGGGTAGTACATGGAAATCCGGCATCTGACAGAGACATATGCGGTCTCGCCGCAGATCGCGCCCGAGGATGTGGCGGCCCTGAAGGCGGCGGGCTTCGTGCGGGTGATCTGCAACCGCCCCGACCGGGAGATCCCGCCCGAGCTGCAGTCGGACGCGATGCGCAAGGCAGTCGAGGCGGCGGGGCTCGACTTCGTCGACAACCAGATCGCGCCGGGCGATTTCTCGCCCGCGATCCTTGCCCGCCAGGCCGAGGCGATGGCCGCAGGCGGCCCGGTCTTTGCCTATTGCGCATCCGGCAACCGGTCGTCCATCGCCTGGGCCCTGACCCAGGCGGGCAAGCGCCCGGCCGACGAGCTAATCGGCGCGGCGGCGCGCTGGGGCTACAATCTGGAACAATTGCGCCCGATGCTGGGCTAGCCGCTCGTCGGGCCTTTCAGCCCTCTTCGCGGCGAAGGCGCCTGTCAGGGCGGATGCGCCACTCAGCGCCGCTCAGGCGACCTTTTCCGACAAGGCGGCGGGCGTGGCATTGCCCGCGCCACCGGCGCTTGCGAGATCGGCGGCGAGCGGATCATCCTCGGGTGCGGTCCAGGCATGGGCGGGCGGGCGCATGAGTGGCTGTTCGGACGCGGGCACCGCGACGGTCGGACCGACGGCGAGGCCGATCGGCGGTTGACCTTCCTCGGCGGGCCTCAGCCGCAGCACGCGATGGCCGTTGCCCTGACCGAGATGGGCAAGGCAGATGAGACTGCCGTCCCCGCCCTCGACCTGCACCATCGTGAGCGCCTGGCGCGGCAGGGGCAGCGAATGGCCCGGCTCGAGCCGCAAAAGATCGGCAAGCGGCAGCGTTACCCTGCCCAGTACCGCCTCGACCTCCGCCTCCACCCGCTCGACCGCCCGAGAAAGTGGCTCTCCCCAGGGGTCCGCCGCGACAGCGGCCGTGGCCGACGCGCCCGCCGCAGGCGCCAGCGCCAGGCCGCCCCGCGCCGGCATGGAGAGCGAGAGAAGCGCAGCGCGCCCCTCGGCGCCGCCGAGCGCGAGCGAGAGGCGCAAGCTGTGATAGAGCGGCGCCTCGAGCATCAGCGCCAGGGGGCGCGGGTCGGCGAGATGGGCGCTGTAGCGGAAACCCGTGGCCCAGTCTGCGCCCGAAGTGCCTTCCTCGGCCACCAGCAGGTCGAACTCGGCGAGCACGGCATCGAGGAAACCCGCCATCATCACCGCATCGGTGCGCGTGGGTTTGCGCGGGTCGGGCGGGGTCGCGCCGATCCGGCCGAGCATCAATTGTTCGGAAAGACCCGAGAGGGCACCCGGATCAAGCACCGCTGTGCCAAGCGCGCCCTCCGGCCCCTCGATCAGGAGGACGAGAGCCTGATCGGGCAGCAGCTCGGCGATCTCGGGCGCTGTGCGGCTGGCCAGGCCGCTGTCGCGCAGCGCGACGGGCAGGTGCATCTGCCGTTCCGCCACCCGCGCGAGCGCGGTAAAGAGCGCGCGTTCAAGGCGAAAGCCACCCTCCGCCGGGCGGGTCCGGTGCGCCGCGATCTTGCGGGCAAGAGGCGTCTCGTCTTCGCTTGCGTCCATCGTCCCGTTCATCCTGCCGCCCGGACGCTTCAGCGAGCGCGCGGGGCTCGGACAAAGCCTGCCTGATCAGGGTTACGAAAGCGTTTCCGTCGGCGCAGGCCCCTCAGCAGCCTCCGCCCCCGCCGAGACCTGCGGGCGCACCGGCAAGGTCACGCGAAAGGCCGCGCCCCCCTGCCCCGGCAGATAGGCGATGGAACCGCCGAGATTGACCATGATCTCGCGGCAGATCGCAAGACCAAGACCCGCGCCGCCCGCCTTCGCCGTGTCGGTCAGGCGGGCGAATTTCTCGAAGATCAGGCCCTGATCCTTCTTCGGGATACCGGCGCCATTGTCGATGAAATCGACGATGATCCGCCCGCCCTTGCGGCGGGCACGGATCTTCAGCTCAGGTTGCGGCGCATCGCAATATTTCCGCGCATTGGAAATCAGGTTGATGAAGACCTGCACCAGCCGGTCGGTATCGGTGAAGACCGGCAGGAACTCCGCCCCCAGATCGCGGCGCACCACCATCTGGCGCTCGGGCCTTGTGTTCGAGGCCGCCTCGACCGCGCGGCTGAGAAGGTCATGCAGATTTCCGGCCTTCACATTCATCTGCAGCTTGCGGTTTTCCAGAACCGCGAGGTCGAGCAGATCGTCAAGGAGGCGCGTGAGCCGCACCGCCTCCTCCCGGATCACACCGGTATAGCGGGTACGCAGATCGGGCGGCAGGTCGGGATCGCCGAGGATCTCGGAAAAGGCGCGGATCGAGGTCATCGGGGTTCGCAGTTCATGGCTGATCTGGCTGAGGAAAGCGTCCTTCTGCACGGACAGATCGCGCAGCTTGTCGTTCGCTTCGCCAAGCGCGCGGGCGGTGCGGGCCAGTTCGGCCGACTTGGCCTCGATCTCGGCGGAATATTCGATGATCTCCCTGGCCTCGCTGGCGACCGCCATCAGTTCCTCGGCCGACACGGTGGCGGCGCCGGTGAACTGGGCGACCATCGCATGCGCCGTGGCCGCGCCGACCGCGCCGGCAAGGCGGCGCTCCAGCGCCTCGATGAAATCGGGCGTGGTGTCGGGCAGGAAGCCCGCCTTGCCCTGAAAGGCGGCCTCGGCCTGAAAGAAGGCCAGAGCGTCATCGGCGCCGAGGATGCCCTGTGCGAGGGTCAGCAGTTCCTCTGCGTCCGCGCCCCCCTGCGACCATCCGCGCCGCGCCCGGTCGCCCTCGAACACCCGCACGAAGGCAAGCGCCTGGATCCGTTCGACCGGGCCGGGGAAGGAAAGGAGCGATCCGATCACAAGCGCCAGACTGTTCAGCCCGAGCGACCAGAAGAGCGCGTGCAGAAGCGGGTCGAGTGCCGCGGTGCCGAAGAGCGCCTGTGGCCTGAGCCAGCCGATGCCCCACGGCCCATTGGCCATGATGTCTGCGGACAGGATGCCATCCGCCCCGAACGAGGGCAGGAAGAGTGTGTAGAGCCAGACAAGGAAACCGGTCGCAAGCCCGAGGCCCGCGCCGACCCGGGTGGCACCGCGCCAGAAGAGGCCCGCGATCATCGCAGGCAGGATCTGCGCGACACCGACAAAAGCGATAAGCCCGATAGCGGCCAGCGCGGCGGAGCCGCCGGACAGGCGGTAATAGAGCAGCCCGAGCCCGAGGATGGCGGCAATCGACAGCCGCCGCGACAGAAGCACGAGCCCCCGCACATCGCCCGCATCTCGTGCGCCCGCAGGGCGAAGCGTGAGCCAAAGCGGCACCACGACATGGTTCGACACCATCGTCGCCAGCGCGATGGCGGCCACGATCACCATCGAGGTGGCCGAGGAAAACCCGCCAAGGAAGGCAAGCAGCGCCAGATCGCCGCGTCCCTCGGCCAGGGGCAGGGTCAGGACGAAAAGATCAGGATTGGCGCCCTGGGGCAAGCGCTCAAGCCCCACCACGGCGATCGGCAGGACGAAGAGGCTCATCAGGAGAAGGTAGGCCGGAAAGGCCCAGGCGGCGGTAGAAAGATGACGCTCGTCGACATTCTCGACCACCATCACCTGGAACATGCGCGGCAGGGTCAGGACGGCGGCGGCGGAGACGAAGGTCAGGCCGATCCAGCGGCCCGGCTGCAAGGGCCATTCGGCAACCGGCGAGGCCTCGATCCGGGCGTAGATGTCGGCCCAGCCGTCCGCCACCGTCCAGACCGTGAAGATACCGACCGCGAGAAGCGCCACGAGTTTCACCACCGCCTCAAGAGCGATCGCGGTGACGACCCCGTGGTGACGCTCGTCGGCATCGAGATTGCGGGTGCCGAAGAGGATGGTGAAAAGCGCAAGCCCCCCCGCCACCCAGGCTGCCGTCGCGCCGCTGTCGGGCAGCGCCCATGCCGGCGGCTGGTCGGCGGCGAAGACCGCGACCGACAGGGTCACCGACTGAAGCTGCAGTGCGATATAGGGGGTGGAGGCGGCGACCGCGATCAGGGTGACGACGACGCCGAGGAGGTTCGACTTGCCATACCGCGCCGAGATCAGGTCGGCGATCGACGTTACCCTCTCGCGCCGCCCGATGCGGACGAGCTTCCTCACGATCCAGAGCCAGCCCGCGAAGACGAGCGTCGGCCCGAGATAGATCGTCACGAACTCAAGCCCCGAACGCGCCGCATAGCCCACCGCGCCATAGAAGGTCCAGGCCGTGCAATAGATCGACAGCGACAGCGTGTAGACCAGCGGCGAGCGCAGCCAGCCGCCCTGCCCGGCCTCGGCCCGCCGCTCTGCCAGAAAGGCCACGGCGAAAAGGAGCGAGACATAGAGGAGGCAGACAATGACGAGAAGGTTGAAGGACATCAGCCCTGATGCTCCTCCGATCCGCCCGGTCCGGCGGCCGCGTCAGGACCGCCGCTTTCGGTCTGCGCAAGCCGGCGCGCGATCAGTGCGCTTGCGGCGATCAACGCCGCCCAGGCGATGAAGAGAAAGACCGCGCCCGGCGCCGTCCGGCTTTGCCCGCTCGCCGGGTCGCGCCAAAAGACCGGCAGGAGGAAAAGAAAGGCCCCAAGGAACGGCAAAAGCCGCGCCGCATCGACAAGCCGCCTCAGGCGATAGGACTTGCGGGCGAGAAAGAGCGGCTGGCGCATCCGTCAGCCCGCCCGGGCGGCGGCGGGATCGCCCGCGAGGCGCCTCAGATTGGCGATCAGCTCGTCATTGGCGAAAGGCTTGGTCATGAAAAGGCTCGCGCCCTTGATCCCGGCCAGCGCCTTTTCCCGCTCCTGCCCGCGCGCCGTCAGGATGAGGACCGGCAGATCCCGAAGCGCCGGATCGGCGCGCAACTCCTCCAAAATCTCGTATCCAGAGCGGCCCGGCAGCATCACGTCGAGAACCAGCGCCGAAGGTCGGAGCCGCCGGATCGTCTCGACCGCCGTTGCGCCATCGGCATGGACCTCGACCTGCCAGCCGGCCCGCGACAGAAGAAAGCGCAGCGCCTCGGCGATATGGGCCTCGTCCTCGATCACCAGCAGGCTTTGCGACATCTCTCGCCTCTCTTCCCCCGGCCACTATCGGACAGGTGCGGCTTGCCTGTCAAAGCCGCTCTCGCACGACCTATGCCCCGGAAGGATTTTCGCGAAAATCCTTCCGGACGGGACGGACGACGGAAAAATCTTCGCGAAGATTTTTCCGTCCATCCGATGTCAGAGCGCCGTCCAGCCGCCGTCGACGCTGATCGTGGTGCCGGTCACCTGATCGGCGGCGGCAGAACAGAGATAGACCACCGTGCCGCCGACTTGCTCGACCGTCGCGAACTGGCGCGAGGGCTGGCGAAGAAGCATCACCTCGCGGATCACCGTCTCGCGGTCCATCTTGTGGGCCTTCATCTGATCGGGGATCTGCGCCTCGACGAGCGGCGTCAGCACATAGCCCGGGCAGATCGCGTTGCAGGTCACCCCCTGCCCCGCCGCCTCGAGCGCCACGGTCTTCGTCAGGCCGACGACGCCATGCTTGGCGGCGATATAGGCCGATTTGTAGGGCGAGGCGGTCAGCCCGTGCGCCGAGGCGATATTGACGATCCGCCCCCAGCCTCTCGCGCGCATGCCGGGCAGCGCGGCGGCGCTGGTATGGAAGGCCGATGTCAGGTTGATCGCGAGGATCTGGTCCCATTTCTCGACCGGAAAGTCCTCGACGGGCGCCACATGCTGGATGCCTGCATTGTTCACCAGAATGTCGCACCCGCCCGCCGCCGCGATCAGCGCCCGGCAGTCCGCGCCCTGCGACATGTCGGCCTTTATATAGCGGGCGCTCACCTTGTGGCGCTGGCCGAGCGCCTCTGCCAGCGCATGGTCCTCGTCGCGGTCGGTGAAGGAATTCAGCACGATATCGGCACCCGCCGCCGCAAGCGCCTCTGCCACGCCCAGACCGATACCGGAATTCGACCCCGTGACGATTGCCGTTCTGCCTGAAAGTGCCATGCGCCGTCCCCGTTGATGCTGCGGGGCAGAGAATATGTGCCGCGGGTGCGAAAGGTCGAGGGGAAATTTCACCCGACGGCCTGCCCGGGAAGACGACCGATTCGCCAGCGATGAGGAAGCAGGGCGACCGAAGAGCGGCCCGCCTGACACCCCAGAAAAAAACGCCCGCACAAGGCGGGCGTTCAGTCATTGAGGCAGGTTTCATACAGGCAAGAAACCTATCGAGCAGTGCCTTCGTTATACGCGGTAAGTTGCCGGTTGTCCAAGCGAAAAGTTTGAAAGCTGCCTGGCTAGCGGCTAGTGTCGGCGCATGAACGAACAATAAGACAGGGGGATGAAATGCGGGCAAAGTTCCTGAAACGATCGATTGTGGCAGCCTGTGCGCTCCTCTTCCTCTTTGGCGCGGGCCCGCTCGCGGCGGCACCGAAACATGGCATAGCTATGTATGGCGACCCCGCCCTTCCACCCGATTTTGTGGCGCTGCCCTATGCCAACCCGGACGCACCCAAGGGCGGCAGGCTGAGGTTCGGCGAACCGGGCGGCTTCGACAGCCTCAACCCGTTCTCGGTCAAGGGCACGACACCTTATGGCATCACCGTCTTCACCATAGAAACACTGATGGCGCGGTCGATGGACGAACCCTTCTCGCTTTACGGGCTCCTGGCCGAATCGATAGAGACCGACGAGGACCGGACCTGGGTGGAATTCACCCTGCGGCCGGAGGCGAGATTTTCCGACGGCAGCCCGGTGACGGCCGAGGATGTGATCTGGAGCTTCGAGACGCTCGGCACCGTCAACCCGCGCTATGCGGGCACCTGGAAGAAGGTCGAGAAGATCGAACAGACCGGCGAGCGCAAGGTGAAGATCACCTTCAATGTCGCCGACCGGGAACTGGCGCTTCTGATGGGCCTGCGCCCCGTCCTGAAGAAGGCGGACTGGGAGGGACGCAATATAGAGGAAAGCTCGATGCAGGTGCCGATCGGCTCCGGTCCCTACATCATCGACAAGGTCGATCCCGGCAAGCGCATCACCTATCGCCGCAATCCCGACTACTGGGGCAAGGACCTGCCCCTGACCCGCGGTGTGAACAATCTCGACGTGATCAGCTATGATTATTTCGGCGATGGCGACGTGATCTTCCAGGCCTTCACCGCCGGAGAGACCGATTCCTTCCGGGAATTCAGCGCCAAGAAATGGGCCACCGCCTACGACCTTCCGGCTGTCGCGTCGGGAGATGTGATCAGGGAGGAAATCCCCCACCAGCGGCCGTCCGGCATCGAAGGGCTGGTGATGAACAGCCGCAGCCCGGTTTTCGCCGACTGGCGGGTGCGCGAGGCGATGATCCTCGCCTTCAACTTCGAATTCGTGAACCAGACGGTCAATGGCGGCACCGAGCCGCGCATCACCTCCTATTTCTCGAACTCCTTCCTTGCTGCTGACCATGGCCCTGCCCAGGGCAAGGTCGCCGAACTGTTGCAGCCGTTCGCCGCCGACCTCTTTCCCGGCACGCTCGAAGGCTACGACCTGCCGGTGAGTGATCCGGCCAAGCCGACCGACCGGGGCAATATCCGCAAGGCCATCGCCCTCATGGAGGAAGCGGGATGGACGGTGCAGGACGGCGTCATGAAGGATGCCACCGGCAAGCCCTTCACCTTCGAGATCGTCCTGGCCGCCGGATCGACCGATCCGGAAGCCGCCGTGAACATCTATCTGGAATCGCTCAAGCAGATCGGGATCACGCCGACCGTGACCCTGGTGGACGGCCCGCAGTACAAGGAGCGCACCAACAATTTCGCCTATGACATGACGTGGATATGGCGCACCCTGTCGCTCTCACCCGGTAACGAACAGGCGCTTTACTGGGGCACTGCTGCGGCCGACAGCCCCGGGTCTCGCAACCTTATGGGGGCGAAGTCGCCCGCGATCGACGCGATGATCGCCGCCATGGTCGGCGCGCGCTCGACCGACGATTTCACCGCCGCGACCCAGGCGCTCGACCGGGCGCTTCTGGCCGGGCGCTATGTGATCCCGGTCTGGTATTCCAAGGCCTCCCGCCTTGCCTATTCAAAACATCTTCACCATCCGGACCGCATTCCGCTATATGGCGACTGGCCGGGTTTTCAGCCCGATGTCTGGTGGTACGAGGAATAGACATGAAGAAACTGATGCTTCTGGGGCTTCTTGCGGCACTTGCCGGGTGCAACACCATCGCCGGAATCGGCGACGACATTTCGGGTGGCGCGCGGGCGACGCAAAACGCCCTGAACTGATCCTGTCGCACGACCGTTACATTTTCCGGGCATGAGGGCGCGCATGAACATCCTCGTCCTCTGCACCGGAAATTCCGCGCGGTCGATCCTGCTGGAAGCCATCCTGAACCGCATCGGCCAGGCGCGAGGCATCGCGGCCTTTTCGGCCGGATCACGTCCTGCCGGGGCTGTCCATCCCCGGTCGCTGAGGCTTTTGACCGCGAAGGGGTACGACACGGCCAGCCTTCGCTCCAAAAGCTGGGACGAATTCGCGGGCACGTCCGCGCCTGCGATGGGTATGGTGATCACCGTCTGCGGCTCGGCTGCGGGCGAGGCCTGCCCGGTCTGGCCCGGCACCCCGCTGCGTGCCCATTGGGGTGTGGACGATCCGGCGGCCGCTGCCCCGGAGGATCAGGAAGCGGCATTCGAGGCCGCCTATGCCCGCCTTCGCCGCCGCGCCGAAGCCTTTCTGGCACTTGAGCCCGACCGGCTGAGCCGCGCCGCACTCCAGCCCGAACTCGCCCGCATCGGAACCATCGCGTGACCCGCATCCATGCCGCCGAACTGATCGGAACGCTGATCCTCGTCATGTGCGGGATCGGCACCGGAATCATGGGTACCGACCTTGCGCAGGGCAACCTTGCCATCGCGCTCTTCGCAAATGCCTTCGCGACGGGCCTCGTGCTCTATCTGCTGATCACGATCCTCGGACCCATTTCCGGCGCCCATATGAACCCCGCCGTCACGCTCTATTTCCTTCTGTCGCGCGAGATCGGCCCCGCCCGCGCGGGCGGATATGTTGCCGCGCAACTGGCGGGCGCCCTGCTTGCCGTTGCCCTGACCCATCTGATGTTCGGCCAGCCGGTCGTGCAGACAGCGGCGACAGGACGCGCCGCGCCCGGCCTCTGGCTTGGCGAGGCCATCGCCACCTTCGGCCTTTGCCTGACCATCGCCGGTGCGCGCCTGCATGCGCCGCGGCAACTCCCGGCGCTGGTCGGCGCCTGGATCGCGGCCGCCTTCTGGTTCACCAGTTCGGCGAGCTTTGCCAACCCCGCCGTCACCGTCGCGCGGATGTTCTCCGACACGTTCACCGGCATCCTGCCCGCCCACGCCCCCGCCTATATCGCCGCTCAACTCGCAGCGGCGATTGTTGCGGCCCTGACCTTGCCAAAACTCTTTTCGCGATAAGCGTTTGGGGGCACACTGATGACCGGAAACATCCGAGGATCCGGTCATGAAATGGCATCATGTCGCCGAGAACTGGCCCGCCTTCTTCGAGGCGATCATCGACCGCTGGCCCGAAAGCGACGAGGATACGCTTGAGGATATCGACGGCGACCAGCGCGCCTTCGTCCTGCATATCGCCGAGGTGACCGGCCAGTCGCCCGAGGACGCCCGCGACGAGATCAAGGACTGGCTGGCGGGCGAGCTGCCGTCCGACGTGGTGATGGACCCCGCCCATGACGATCATTCCATCCTTCTGTCGGGGAAATTCCTGCCCGAGGGCGAGGACGAATCAGACGACGACGCCCGCTTCGGCGATGACGGCCGCTGACCGTGCGGCCGTGCAATTGGTCTGCGACCACCCGGCGCGCCGCCCCGACAGCGACAGGCGCCTGGTGCGGCACACCGCGGCACGACCGTGCCCGTCGGTCAGGTCGTGACACCCCGCGCCTGACGCCTCCTGACAGCGACTTGCCGCCTGCAGACATTGCGCCTGCCGCAAATCGCGCTATCGAGGGCAGGCGAACAGTTCGAAAGACCGACCATGACCGAAGACGCTCTTGTGATCTTTACGCCCTCGGGCAAGCGCGGCCGCTTTGCCCTTGGAACACCCGTCCTGACGGCGGCCCGTCAACTCGGCGTCGACCTCGATTCGGTCTGCGGCGGGCGCGGCATCTGTTCGAAATGCCAGATCACCCCGGGCTATGGCGAGTTTCCCAAACATGGCGTGACCGTAAGCGAAGGCGCACTGTCGGAATGGAACGCGGTCGAGGATCGCTACAACCGCATCCGTGGGCTTGCGTCAGGCCGTCGGCTTGGCTGTCAGGCCAAGGTGATGGGCGATGTGGTCATCGACGTGCCGCCTGAAAGCCAGGTCCACCGCCAGGTGATCCGCAAGTCGGCGACCGTGCGTGACATCACCATGGACCCCGCCACCCGCACCTATTACGTCGAGGTGGCCGAGCCCGACATGCACGAGCCCTCTGGCGACTTCCAGCGTCTCAGCGACGCGCTGAAGGAACAATGGCAGATCGAGGGGTTAGAGGCCGATCTTCACCTCCTTTCGCGCCTGCAGCCCGTCCTGCGCAAGGGCGAATGGAAAGTCACGGTCGCCATCCACCGCGACCATCACGGCCAGGCGAAGCTGATCGACATCTGGCCCGGCTTCTTCGAAGGCCATCTCTACGGCCTCGCCATCGACCTCGGCTCCACCACGATCGCGGCGCATCTCTGCGACCTGACCGATGGTGCGGTGCTCGCCTCCTCGGGCCTGATGAACCCCCAGATCCGCTTCGGCGAGGATCTGATGAGCCGGGTGTCCTATGCGATGATGAACCCGGGCGGCGACCGCGAGATGACGCAGGCCGTGCGTCAGGCGTTGAATGGTCTTGCCCAGTCGATCGCGACCGAGGCGAATGTCGATCCCGCCCATATCGTCGAGGCTGTCTTCGTCTGCAACCCGGTCATGCACCATCTGCTTCTTGGCATCGACCCGGTCGAACTGGGTCAGGCGCCTTTCGCGCTCGCCACCTCGGAAAGCCTGTCGATCCCGGCTTCCGCTCTCGAACTGACCGCGCTGAACGACAAGGCGCAGGTCTATGTGCTCCCCTGCATCGCGGGCCATGTCGGCGCGGATTGCGCCGCCGTGGCCTTGTCGGAAGAGCCGAACAAATCCAAGGACATGGTCCTCATCGTTGATGTAGGCACCAATGCCGAGATCCTGTGCGGCAACGCGGCGCGCGTGCTCGCCTGTTCCTCGCCCACCGGTCCCGCCTTCGAGGGCGCGCAGATCAGCGCGGGCCAGCGCGCCGCCCCCGGCGCCATCGAACGAGTCGAGATCGACCCGGTGACGAAGGAACCGCGCTTCCGCGTCATCGGCTCCGACCTCTGGTCCGACGATCCGGGCTTCGCCGCCGCCACGGCGACGACCGGCATCACCGGCATCTGCGGATCGGGCATCATCGAAGTGGTGGCCGAAATGCGCCTCGCGGGCCTTCTCGATCCCTCGGGCCTCATCGGTTCGGCCGACCAGACCGGCACGGCGCGCTCTGTGCCCACGGGCCGCACCCATGCCTATGTGCTTCACGACGGCACCGCCGACGGCGGGCCGCTGATCACCGTGACGCAAGGCGACATCCGCGCGATCCAGCTCGCGAAATCCGCGCTTTACGCGGGCGCGCGCCTGCTGATGGACGAGTTGAACATCGACAAGGTCGACCGGGTGACGCTCGCCGGGGCCTTCGGAGCCCATATCTCGCCGAAACATGCGATGGTCCTGGGCATGATCCCCGACGTGCCGCTCGACAAGGTCACTTCGGCGGGCAATGCGGCGGGCACAGGCGCCCGCATCGCGCTGTGCAATGTCGGCTCCCGCGCCGCGATCGAGGCCGAGGTCAAGCGCATCCACAAGGTCGAGACCGCAATCGAACCGCGCTTCCAGGAACATTTCGTCGCGGCGAACGCCATCCCGCACGCCACCGCCCCCTTCCCCGAGCTGATGAAAATCGTCACCCTGCCCGACGTGTCGTTCAACACCGGCGGCGGCGATGGCGACGGCGGCCGCCGCCGGCGCCGGGGCTGATCCCGGCGGTTTTACGTTCTGTCCCGAAATACTCCGGGAGGGTCCGGGAGGGCAGCGCCCTCCCGCCGGATCGGCCCGCCGCAGGCAAGACGATATTCCCGCTGACAGCGCATGAAAGCGCGTCTACTGTCGCGCCAATTGTCCAGCCCCGAGGTTTGCCATGCTCGCCCGTTCTGTCCTGTTTGCCCTCCTCCTCATGCCCACGCTCGCCCAGGCCGACGGCCGCTCGATCATCGTCCTCGACGGTTCGGGGTCGATGTGGGGCCAGATCGACGGCCGCGCGAAACTCGAGATCGCCCGCGAGGCGCTCGGCACCGTGCTCGCCGGGATCGACCCCGCGACCGAACTTGGCCTCATGGCCTATGGCCATCGCGAGAAGGGCAATTGTGGCGACATCGAACTGATCGTGCCGCCCGCCCCCGGCACCGCCGCCGCCATCACCGAGGCGGCGAACAATCTGAACTTCCTCGGCAAGACGCCGCTCTCCGATGCCGTCCGCCAGGCCGCCGCCGAACTGCATTCGACCGAGGAAAAGGCCACCGTCATCCTGATCACCGACGGGATCGAGACCTGCAACGCCGATCCCTGCGCACTCGGGACCGAACTCGAAGCCTCAGGCGTCGACTTCACCGCCCATGTCGTAGGCTTCGGCCTGACGAAGGAAGAAGGCCGCGAGGTTGCCTGCCTCGCCGAGAATACCGGCGGCAGATATATCGAGGCCAAGGACGCGGGCAGCCTGACCGAGGCCCTGAAGACCGCCGTCGCCGAACCCCCGCCCGCCCCGGCGCCCGAACCCGAACCTGAACCCGCCCCGCTGGCCGAGAATTTCGACCCCAAGGCCGTGCTGATCGAAGGGGGAGAGGAACCCGAACTGGTCAAGGATGGCTATTTCGACCTGCGGCTGGTCGGCGCCGACGGCGCACTTTCGGAACAGGTCATCACGATCTATGGCCGTTCGAAAGGCACTGTTCCGCCGGGCACCTACCGGATGGAAACGCACCTTCACGATGCGGTCGTGACCCAGGATGTGACCGTCACGCCCGAAGGCATGACCGAACCGACCGTCATCCTCGACGCCGGCATACTGAAGCTTACGCTGAAGGCGACGGCCGAGGGCGAGGTCGAGAAGGACGCCTATTGGGAGGTGCGCGGCCCCGAGGATGTCGGCGAATCTGGCTACGGCCAGACCGAATGGGTCTTCCCTGCCGGCGAATATGCTCTGAAGGCCCAGTTCGGCGCCGCCGAGGTCAACGAGACGATCGTGATCGAGGCCGGTCAGACCCTGACCAGGGAGGTCATCCTTGGCACCGGTCTTGCCGTGGTCGACGCGCTCTATTCCGGCGATCTGATGGTCGAAGGCGGCGACCATTTTGTCGAGATATTCGAGGCGAAGAAGGACATTGACGGCAACCGCAAGTCCGTGGCCTACACCTACGGCGCGGGTGCCCAGTTCAATCTGCCCGCAGGCGATTATGTTGCGGTCGTTGGCCTTGGCGCCGCGAAGGCCGAGACCCCCTTCGCGATCAAGGTCGGCGAGCGCAGCGACGTGAAGGTCGACCTCAATGCCGGCGTCCTCGCCGTCACTGCCCCCGGCGCGGAATATATCGAAGTGTTCGAGGCCAGGACCGACATCAACGGCAACCGCAAGTCGCTTCACTATGCCTATGGCGAGGCGATCAATGTCGCGATACCGGCGGGCGATGTCATCGTCCTGACCCGCAAGGGCGAGACCGAACTGGAGACACCGGCCGTGGTCAAGCCGGGCGAGCGAACCGAAACGGCCGTCAGCCTGCCATGAAGCGCTGGACTGTCCATGTCTGAACCGGCAAGATCGCGGCGCCGGCGCAGGAGGCCGGGACGCAGGTGAATGAAGGCGATCCGATCGCAGACCTGATCTTTCGCGTGGCCGATGCCGACCGCGCCGCCTTCCGCGCGCTTTATTCGGCGGCCTCAGCGAAACTTTTCGGCGTCGCCTTCCGTATCCTTGGCAGCAGAAGCGAAGCCGAGGATGCGGTGCAGGAAGCTTTCACACGGATATGGCTGAACGCGCGGCGCTTCGACGCCGCCAAGGCGCGCGGCATGACCTGGGCGATCGCCATCACCCGCAATCATGCAATCGACCGTCTGCGCGCCCGCCCGGCGGCATCCGAGGGCGATGAGGCCGCGCTTGCCATCCGCGATCCGTCGCCCGGTGCCGAGGCGCAACTGATCGCGAAGGAAGAGGCGGGACGAATATCAGACTGTTTCGGCACGCTGGAGCCCGCGCGCGCCGACGCCATCCGTGGCGCCTATCTGGACGGGTCGAGCTATGAGGAACTGGCGGCGCGCCACGCGGTGCCGCTGAATACCATGCGGTCCTGGCTGCGCCGGGGGCTGATGAGACTGAGGGAGTGTCTTGAGGCATGAGCGAGGGTCCGGACATGGACGACCGCGACGGGCTGGCCGCCGAATATGCGCTCGGCACCCTGCCCCTGCCCGACCGGCTTCAGGCCGAGCGGCTGATCGCGTCCGATCCGGACTTCGCCTCGCTCGTCGCGCGCTGGCAGGCGCATCTCGCGCCGCTCGATGCAGAATATGCGCCGGTCGATCCGCCACCGGACCTGCTTCAACGGATCGAGACACGGCTGTTCCCCGTGGCGACGCCGGTCCGGCGCTGGCGCCTGCCACTCTTCGGCGCCTTGACGGCAGGGCTTCTCGCCGTCGCCATCGTCGCCTTCATGCCCGCGACCCGGCCGCAGGCGACGCTGACCGCGACGCTCACCGGCGAGAACCAGCCACTGACGATTGCCGCGGCCTTCTACGAGGACCAAGGCGAGCTTTCCTTCGTCCGCGCCTCGGGCCCCGCCGCTGCCGAAGGGCAGGACTATGAACTCTGGATCATCCCTGCCGGACAGGCCGCCATCTCGCTTGGCGTCCTGCGAGAGGGGGAAGTCAGGGTGCCGGTGGCCGACCTGCCGCCCGGCACGACGCTCGCCGTCACGCTCGAGACGACGGGCGGCTCGCCCACCGGCGTGGCCCAGGGACCGCTGCTCGTTGCCGCCGTGATCGGCGATAGCTGAAAAAATTTCGTCCCGCCTGCAACTTCCCTCTGGCAGCGTCCGTAACTTCGGTCAGGAACGGGGGGATGGTCCCTCCGGCCATGACAGGAGAGACCCATGAAAACGACCTTCCGCATCGCGATCGCCGCCCTCGCGCTCGGCACCGCCCTGCCCGCTTTCGCCGAAAACCCGATGGTCGGCGGCGCCGCGATGTACGACACCAAGAATATCGTCGAGAATGCCGTGAACTCGGCCGACCACACCACGCTCGTCGCCGCGGTGAAGGCAGCGGGTCTCGTCGACACGCTCGCCGGCGAAGGTCCGTTCACCGTCTTCGCGCCGACGAATGACGCGTTCGCGAAGCTGCCCGCGGGCACGGTGGAAAATCTGCTGAAGCCCGAGAACAAGGACATGCTGACCAAGATCCTGACCTGCCATGTCGTTGCAGCAAAGGCCAATTCCGAAATGGTCAAGGCGATGATCCAGCAGGACGGCGGCAAGCATGAGATCGACACCGTGGGCGGCTGCAAGCTCTGGGCCAAGTCCGAGGGCGGCGGGGTGATGATCGGCGACGAACAGGGCAACTGGGCGACGGTGACCATCGCCGATGTCATGCAGTCGAACGGCGTGATCCATGTGATCGACACGGTGCTTCTGCCGAAGATGTAAGACCGCGATCGGCCCCCGCCGGGGCCGTACCGCAGACCGGGTGCTTTTTCAGTACGACCTTTGGTTTGCCGGGTGCGGGGCCGCCTCGAAAGAGGCGGCTTCCGGCTTTCCGGCCTAGGCTTCGGCCTTCTCGGCCAGCGTCAGCCATTCCTCCTCGGCGGCGCTCAGCGCCGCCTGCCGCTCCGCCAACCCTTCAGAGGCCTTGCGGAACTTGTCCGGCGCCCTGGCGAACAGGTCGGGATCGGACAGGAAATCCGACAGTTTTCCGATCTCCGCCTCCAGCTTCTCGATCAGCGAGGGAAGGGTTTCGAGGCGGTGTTTTTCTGTGAAGGTAAGGCCTTGCGCGCCTTTCCTCACCTTCTCCGCACCAGCCTGCGTCGCGTCGGTCGCGGGTTTCGCAACCGGTGTCCGCCGTTCCTCGGGCCTCGGCCCCCGTTGCGCCTGACAATCGCTCCAGCCACCGGCATAGAGCGTCGCGCGCCCGTCCCCTTCCATCGCCACGGTCGTGGTCGCCAGCCGGTCGATGAAATCCCGGTCGTGGCTGACCAGAAGCACGGTGCCGTCATAGTCGCCGAGGATATCCTGCAGAAGGTCCAGCGTCTCGACATCCAGATCGTTGGTCGGTTCGTCGAGGATCAGAAGGTTCGAGGGCCGCGCCATGATGCGGGCGAGAAGAAGCCGCGCCCGTTCGCCGCCCGACAGCGAGCCGATCGGCGCCCGCGCCTGCGCCTCGTCGAAAAGGAAATCCTTGAGGTAAGCCACCACATGTTTCGGCTCGCCCCGCACCATCACCTGGTCGGACCGGCCGGAGACCGCCATGTCGGGATCGTTCACCAGCCCGTCCCAGAGCGTCATCGAGAAATCGAGCGCGGCGCGGGCCTGATCGAAGACGGCGATGTCGAGGTTGGTGCCGAGGCGGACGTTGCCGCTGTCCGGCGCGACCTCGCCCGTCAGCATCTTCAGAAGCGTGGTCTTGCCCACGCCGTTCGGGCCGACGAAGGCCACGCGGTCGCCGCGCAGGACCGTCAGGTCAAACGGCCTGAGAATGAGCTTGTCGCCGAAAGCTTTTGAAATGCCTTTCGCTTCCACGACCAGCCGCCCGGAGGTCTGGCCCGCCTCCAGCGCCATGTCGGCCGTGCCCTTACGGCGGATCAGCGATGCGCGTTCGGCCCGCATCGCCTGCAGCGCGCGCACCCGACCCATGTTGCGCTTGCGCCGGGCGGAAATCCCCTCGACCGCCCATTTCGCCTCGGCCTTGATCTTGCGGTCCAGCTTGTGGCGGGCGAGGTCCTCCTCGGCCCAGATCGTCTCGCGCCAGTCTTCGAAGCCCTCGAAACCCCGGTCGCTGCGGCGCAGATCACCACGGTCGATCCAGAGCGTGCCGCGCGTCAGCGCCCTCAGGAACGCCCGGTCGTGCGAGATCACGACGAAGGCCGCGCGGGTTTCAGACAGTTCGCGTTCCAGCCAGCCGATGGCCTCGATATCGAGATGGTTGGTCGGTTCGTCCAGAAGCATCAGTTCCGGCGCCTCGGCCAGAAGCTTCGCCAGCGCCGCGCGCCGCCGCTCGCCGCCCGATGCCGCGGCGACCGGCGTTGCGGGATCGAACTTCAGCCCTTCGGCGACCACCGACACCCTGTAGCTCTCGCCCTCGGGCAGGCCCGAGGCGGCGAACGCGCCAAGCGTGTCGAAGGCGCCGAAATCCGGCTCCTGCTCCATATAGCCGACGCTGACGCCCGGCGGCACGCTGCGCGCGCCGCTGTCGGGCTCCACGAGCCCCGCCATCACCTTCATCAGCGTCGACTTGCCGGAGCCGTTGCGGCCGACCAGCGCCAGCCGGTCGCCGGGCTGCACGGTCAGGTCGACCCCGTCAAAGACCGGATTGCCGCCGAAGGTGAGCGAGATCGAGGAGAGCTGAAGAAGCGGTGCGCGTGCCATGGGCGTCAGCTATCCGCGCGCCCGGCGGCGGTCAACGGTGAACCGTGCAGCAAGGGGGCGTCGCAACCGCTTGCCTCTCTTCCGTTTCGAAATATCCCGGGGGTCCGGGGGCTGGCCCCCGGCCTTGCCTGCGGTCCCCGCCCCGGGGGGATCCAGAATGCGCGGAGGGCCTGTAAGCCGGATTCTGTCCACCCCGGACCCATGATCCGGGGCTGGGCGATCATTCCTCTCGCCCCGCCGTTACCGGCGGGATCAAGCTGCCAACCCGGGTCTCTCGGGCCGAAGCTGCCCTGCGGCGGTATCCCGGACCGTGATCCGGGACCAGGCCCCGCGCGAGACCCCTATTCGGCATTGCTCCCGGTGGGGCTTGCCTTGCCGGTCCTGTTGCCAGTCCCGCGGTGGGCTCTTACCCCACCGTTTCACCCTTACCCCTGACCGGGGTCAGGGGCGGTCTCTTCTCTGTGGCGCTTTCCCTGGGGTTGCCCCCGCCGGGCGTTACCCGGCACCGTTGCTTCAGGGAGTCCGGACTTTCCTCGTCCCCGGACCAGGTCCGGGACCGCGATCGCCCGGCCCTCCGCGCGCTGTCGAGTTAGGCGCTCCTCCCGCCGCCGTCAACGGGAAAGCGGCGGGCGAGGTCGGCGGCAAGCGCCCGGTCCTCCGCATCCTCCGGCCCGTCCGCCCAGGGGCGGAAGCGAAGCCGGAAGGCGGCAAGCAGGATATCATCACCCACCTCCGGATAGCCGAAGGCGTCCAGCGCGCCGCGAAGCGGCCCGGGCGTCCACCCAGCGCCGGAGGCGCCCGGCCAGACCGACAGACCCTGCAGCGCCAGCCGCCGCCAGTCGAAGCGCGGGCCGGGGTCGCGCTTGCGCCCCGGCGCCATGTCGGAATGGCCGACCACCCGTTCGGGCCGGATCGACCAGCGCGCGAGGATCGCCGCGAGCAGCCCTTCCAGCGCCGCCATCTGCGGCTCGGGGAAGGGTGCGTCGCCCGCGTTGGCCAGCTCGATGCCGATCGAGCGGGAATTCACGTCCGTCACTGAACCCCAGGCCCCTGCCCCGGCATGCCAGGCACGGCAGCTCTCGTCCACGAGCTGCTCGACCGTCCCGTCCTCGGCAATCAGCCAATGGGCAGACACTTCCGCCGCCGGGTCACAGAGCCGCGCCCGCGCCTCGGCGGCCGTCGGCATCGCCGTATAATGGATCACCACCAGATCGGGCCGCGCGCCGCCCCGCCGTTCGCCGAAGTTCGGGGAGGGCAGCGGCCGCAGCGTCACCGGCGCGCCCGCTCAGTTTCCGGCGTTGCGGTAGGGCGTCGGGTCGAAGCCGCAGGCATAGCCGTCGCCGTCGGGATCGAGCTTCTTGGGATCGCGCTTGGGTCCGCCCGCCTTGAGGAAGGCTTCCTGGGCGGATTCGTCACTGGTGTAATTCTGGCAGGCGCGCTGATGATCCTCGGCCTTCACCGAGCGGCGGTCATAGATCGGCTGGCCAAGCCCGTTCGGCGCCGAGAGAACATAGGCCACGACGGCAGAGGTCGCCTCGCCCGGACGTTCGGGCAGCGCGCCGGGCTGGATCTGGACATATTGCGCCTTGTTGGCCTCGATCCGCGCCTTGTCGCTTTCGATGGTCTCGCGCGAGGAAACGGCGCTGAAATCCTGCTCGTCGGAGAGAGACGTCGAGGCGCTGGCGGTCGGATCGACTGTCACGACGGGCTGAGCGGCCGGGGCCGTCGCCGCCGGATAGGTCGCGACCGGTGCGGTGCCTTGTGCGGGCTGAGTGCCGAACAGCGCCTGATTGATCTCGGACGACGGAATCGCGCCGGTCGCCGCACCCGAGGGCGGCAGGGCGGTCGCCGGCGCATAGGTGCCGGCGGGCTGCGAGGCCGGCGCAGGCACATAGGCGCCATAGCCGGTGGCCCCGGCCCCGAAGCCGGTGGTCTGCTGCGGCTGCAGATGCTCCGGCGTCACACAGGCCCCGAGCAGGACAACGGAACCAAGCACCGGCAGAGACAGGCGAACTGACATCGCAAAACCTTCGAAAGACACGCTTGAAGCGCCCCTTACCACCATTTGCCGGGCTTGGAAACAAAGCCAGCGGCGCGCTCCAGCACATAGGCGTGATTCAGAAGATCGCCCTCTTCCCACGGCCGCCCGATCAGCTGGAGCCCGAGGGGCAAACCCTGCGCATCGAGCCCGGCAGGCACCGCGACGCCGGGAAGACCGGCAAGGTTCACCGTCACCGTGAAGACGTCGTTGAGATACATGGCGACGGGATCGGCATCCGCCATCTCGCCCAGACCGAAGGCGGCCGACGGCGTCGCGGGTGTCAGGATCGCGTCTATCCCGTCGGCGAAGACGGTTTCGAAATCGCGCTTGATCAGGGCGCGCACCTTGCGGGCGCGGTTGTAGTAGGCGTCGTAGAAACCCGCCGACAGCACGTAGGTACCGATCATCACCCGGCGCTGGACCTCGTGGCCGAAGCCCTCGGCGCGGGTCTTTTCATACATTTCGGTGATGCCGTCGCCCTGGGCGAGCTTCGCCCGGTGGCCGTAACGCACGCCGTCATAACGGGCGAGGTTCGAGGAGGCCTCGGCAGGCGCCACCACATAATAGGCAGGCAGCGCGTATTTGGTGTGCGGCAGCGAGATATCGACGATCTCGGCGCCTGCGTCCTTCATCATCGCGGTGCCGTCGGCCCAGAGCTTTTCGATCTCTTCCGGCATCCCGTCCATGCGGTATTCGCGGGGGATGCCGATCTTCTTGCCGCGAATGTCTCCGGTCAGCGCCGCTTCGAAATCCGGCACCGCCAGATCGGCTGAGGTCGAATCCTTCGGGTCATGCCCGGACATCGCCTGCAGCATGATCGCCGCGTCGCGGACCGTTTTGGTCATCGGCCCGGCCTGATCGAGCGAGGAGGCGAAGGCGACGATGCCCCAGCGCGAGACGCGGCCATAGGTCGGCTTGATCCCGGTGATGCCGGTGAAGGCGGCGGGCTGGCGGATCGAGCCGCCGGTGTCGGTGCCGGTCGCGGCAAGGCAGAGATCGGCGGCGACGGCGGCCGCCGACCCGCCCGACGAGCCGCCCGGCGTCAGCGCGACGTTCGAGCCCTGACGGCGCCAGGGGTTGACGGCGTTGCCATAGCAGGAGGTCTCGTTCGACGAGCCCATGGCGAATTCGTCCATGTTCAGCTTGCCGAGCATCACCGCGCCCGCGTCGAAAAGCTTCGCCGTCACAGTCGATTCATATTCGGGCTTGAAGCCTGCGAGGATATTCGAGGCCGCCTGCGAGGGCACGCCCTTGGTGCAGAACAGATCCTTGATGCCCAGGGGAATGCCGCACATTGCGGGCGCCTCGCCCGCCTTCAGCCGCGCATCCGCCGCCCGCGCCTGATCGAGCGCGAGCGTGGGCGTCTTGTGGACGAAGGCATTCAGCCCGTCGGCCGCGTCGATGGCGGTCAGGCAGGCCATGGTCAGGTCGGTCGCGCTGGTTTCGCCCTTGCGCAGCGCGTCGCGGGCCTCGGCGATGGTCAGATTGTTCAATTCGCTCATCGTCCCCCCCCTCACTCGACCACTTTCGGCACCGCGAAGAAGCCTTCGCGGGCATCGGGTGCGTTCTTCAGGACCTGCGCCTGGATACCCCCGTCCGTCACCTCATCGACCCGGCGCTTCAGCCGCATCGGCGTGACCGAGGTCATCGGCTCCACGCCGGTTACATCCACCTCGTTCAGCTGCTCCATGAAGGCCAGAACCGCCGAAAGCTCACCGGCGAGCGCGGGCAGGTCTTCCTCCCTGACCGCGATCCGCGCCAGATGCGCCACTTTCCGCGCCGTGTCCTTGTCGATCGACATGGGGCAAACTCCATCCGTTCCTGATAGGCTTTCGACTGCGCGCGGGTTTAGCCGCCCCCGCCCGAAGCTGCAAGCGGTGGAAGGGGCTCAGTGCCGCGCAAGGCCTTCCAGCGCACGCAGCGCGCGCAGGATGCGGTTGGCCTGCATCATCGGCAGAAGCGCCATCTTCACCACGGTCGCGAGGATGAGGAGCGTGGCCCCCGAAAGCCCCCATTTCAGGGCGGCAAGCAGGTCGGTCTCGCGAAAGAAATGCCAGCCGCACCAGACGGCGGCGAGGAACATCGCGATCTGGGATGCCATGGTCACGGCGGCGACCCAGCCGTTGCGCCCGGAAAAGAGGCCGAATGCCTCGGCGACGAAGGGCCTTTCCTCGAACTCGGCCGTCAAGGCGCGATCCTCCTCGCCCAGAAGCTCGGTCATCCGCGCCTCGTTGGCGCGATCATGTTCCTTGGTCATCATCTTCTCCTTCCAGAAGGGCGCGCAGACGGGTCCGCGCGGCATGCAGGCGGGACTTCACCGTCCCGACCGGTATGTGAAGCGCCTGAGCGAGCTCGACGAGCGTGAGCCCGTCGAGCGTGGCAAGCGCCAGAAGCGCCCGATCCTGCGCAGGCAAGCGGGCAAGGATGGTCTTGACATGGGCGGCTTCCGCCTGAACCGCAGGGGCGGTGCGCGGCGCCAGCACTGCAAGATCGGCGGCGACCGCCCTGCCCGTCTGCCTGCGCCGGACCGCACGCGCGGCGGCGCGGGTGGTGATCGCATAGGCCCAGGGCAGAAAGGCGAGATCGTCCCGGAGGCCGGGAAGCCCGCGCCAGATTTCCGCCCAGGCCTCCTGCAGGATATCGCGGGCGCCCTCGGCATCGTCGGACAGACGCCGCGCATGGGCGTAAAGCCGGGGCGCGCGGCGGCGCACCAGATCGTCGAACGCTGCCCGCTCGCCGCCGCGCCAGGCGGCGATATCAAGCGCATCGCGCAATCTTTCCTTGCCGGGCCCGTCCATTCTTGCTCCTTTGCAGATAAGGTGGGCAGGACCCGCGCAAAAGTTCACTGGCCAGGCCAAAAATACTTGATGCCCGACGGCGAGACGCGATCAGGGAGTGCGACATGAACATCATCTGGCTTGGCCATTCCGGTTTCCGCATCGAGATCGAGGGCGCAGTGCTGCTCATCGACCCCTGGCTGACCGGCAATCCGATGTTCCCCGAGGCGCGGCGGGCAGAGGCGGTCGCGGGGGCGACCCATCTCCTCGTGACGCATGGACACGGCGATCATGCCGCGAATGCGCTGTCGATCGCGAGGGAGGGCAACATCCCGATCGCCTGCATCCACGAACTGTCGGAATGGTTCGAGCGTCAGGGGGCGCCGGCGATCGGCTTCGGCAAGGGCGGCACCGTCGATGTGGGCGGCGCGAAAGTGACGATGGTCAATGCGAGCCATTCCTCCTCTGTCGATTTCAAGGGCGGCGATCCGGTGCCCGCCGGGTCCGAGACCGGCTTCATGATCGCGGGCGAAGGCCACACGATCTATGTCTCGGGCGATACCGACATCATGGCCGACATGGGCTGGATGGGCGAATATCACGCGCCCGACATCGGCATCCTCGCCTGCGGCGGCCATTATACGATGGACATGAGGCGCGCGGCCTGGGTGGCGCGGAAATATTTCAACTTCCGCACCGTGATACCGTGCCATTACCGCACCTTCCCGCTGCTCGCCCAGTCGGCGGAGGAGCTGGTCGCGGGCCTGCCCGGCGTCGAGGTCATCGAACCCGAGGTGCTGGCGCCGATCCGCATCCCTGCGAACATCTGACCGCCGGACGCAGGCGCGACGGCGGGGCCAAATTTCTTCGGGAAGAAATTTGGCTCCACCCTATCGCATCCAGCCCGGCGGCGCGCGGCCGCGCGGGCGGATCACAGCCGAAGCTCCCAGTATTTCGGGGCGCGCACGTCAGGCTCCAGCCCGATGTCGCGCTGCAGATGCGCGTTCAGCTCGTAATTCATCCGGCGCGCCACCCTGCGGTCGCGGGCCAGGATGGCGCCGACGACGGCGCCGAGCGTACGCCAGACACCATATTCGGCGATGAGACCGTCGATGACGGCGAAGGGCGGCCGTTCGTTAGGGGCAATGAATTGTGCGTTCATGGATCTGTCCAGGCCGGTCTGGCACTGGTCCTCTGGTGTAGGGTCAATGGATGGACCGGAAAGCGCGCGTGCGAAGACGCGAAGCTACCGGGCCGGGGGCGTTAGAGGTTGGGTGGTAAAGGTGACGGCCGGGTCGGTTCCGGTGCCGTCGCTGGCGCCTTAGCCGCGGCGCGAGCCCTGTGCGGCGCTGAGGGTTACCCCGTCGGCGCAATAGGCTCCGGTCTGCTCCCAAAGGCGCGTATGGATCAGAAATGCATTCATCTCGCGCCTCCTTCTCTTTGAGCTGCGACCTGCGTGCACAATACACGGAATCACAACGCTACAAAGCACGGGATTGTACCTTGCGCATGCGGCCGATTGTATGTGCCCGAACCGCCACAATCCCGCGGCGACCGCCCTGTCAACGGCGATGGGCGAAAAAGTCCGTCAGCATTTGTCCGGCCTCGGCGCCTGCGATCCCGTCATAGACCTCGGGCCGGTGATGGCACTGCGGATGATCGAAGACCCGCGCGCCCTGGGCGACGCCGCCCGACTTGGGATCGGACGCCCCGTAGTAAAGCCTGCGTATCCGCGCGAAGGAAATCGCCGCCGCGCACATCGGACAGGGTTCGAGCGTGACGTAGAGGTCGTGACCCTCCAGCCGCTCGCTGCCTGCAGCCGCGCAGGCGGCACGCAGCGCCAGCATCTCGGCATGCGCCGTCGGATCGCTCAGTTCGCGCGTGCGGTTGCCTGCCGCCGCCACGACCCGCCCGCCCGGCGCCACCACGACCGCGCCCACCGGCACCTCGCCGCGCCCGGCCGCCGCCCGCGCCTCGGCCAGCGCCGCCTCCATCTGACTGCGAAAATCGCTCATGCCCCCTGATGCCCCGCGCGGCCCGCGCAATCAAGGCCTGCCGATCAAGCCTTCACGGGGGGGCAAAAGCCCTGTATGGGGGCGCTTTCCTCGTTGCCCCCCGAACGATAGAGTAGGCCATGACCGACAGACCCGAAACCGGCGACCGGATCGCCAAAGTCATGGCCCGCGCCGGCGTCGCCTCGCGCCGCGATGCCGAACGGCTGATCGTCGAGGGCCGGGTATCGGTCAACGGCAAGAAGGTCACCTCGCCCGCGCTCGACGTCCTGCCGGGCGACCGGGTGACGCTCGACGGCAAGCCGATCGACGCGCCGCAACCCGCGCGGGTCTGGCTTTACTACAAGCCGCTCGGTCTTGTGACCTCCGAGAAGGACGAAAAGGGCCGCCAGACCGTGTTCGAAAGCCTGCCCGACGGCATGCCGCGGGTAATGTCGGTCGGCCGCCTCGACCTCAATTCCGAGGGGCTGCTGCTGCTGACGAACGACGGCGAGCTGAAGCGGAAGCTGGAACTGCCCTCGACCGGCTGGCTCAGGAAATACCGGGTGCGGGTGAACGGGCGGCCGAACGAGGCCACTTTCGATCCGCTGAAGCGCGGCATCACCATTGACGGCGAGGAATTCCAGCCGATGGAAATCCATCTCGACCGCCAGCAGGGGGCGAATGCCTGGCTGACGGTCGGCCTGCGCGAGGGCAAGAACCGCGAGGTCCGCCGGGCGATGGCCGAGGTGGGCCTGACGGTGAACCGGCTGATCCGGGTCAGCTACGGCCCGTTCCGGCTGAACGAGATGAAGCCGGGCGAGGTGATCGAGGTGAAAGCGCGGGTCCTGCGCGACCAACTCGGCGAGAAGCCCGCCCGGCCAGAGGATGAAGAGGCCGGACGCGGACGCGGCGAGCGGGCTGCCCGCAAGCCGGGCGCGGGCCCGCACGGGCGCAGCGAGCGGCCGGGTGGTCGCGGACCGGCGCGGCGCGACGATCGCGGCGGCGACCGTGGTGGAGACCGTGGCGGGGACAGGCCCGAGCGCCGGGAATTCGGCGCCGCGCGTGGCGAGGGTGACCGCAAGCCAAGGGGCGCTTTTGCTGAAGGCGGCCCGCGCAAGTCCTTCGGCCGCCCTGCCGAAGGGTTCGCGCCACGCGGCCCCAGACAGGCGTCTTCCGAAGGGGCAGCGGGTGAGCGCACGGACAGGCCGCGCAAGCCCCGCCATGGCTCCGGGCCCGGTGCCGATCGGGGTGCGGATCGGGGTGCAGATCGGGGTCACGGTGCTGGCGAACGTCGCGGCGGCCCGAAGGGCGACCGCCCGCCGCGCAAGGCCGGGGCGCGCGACGGCGACAGACCTGCCCGCAGTTTCGGCGGCCGCCGCGAGGATCGCGACAGCAAGCCCGGTGGACGTGGTGACCACAAGGGCCAAGGCGAGCGCAAGAGTTTTGGCGGACCGAACCGCAGCGGCGGAAAAGGCCCCGCGCGCGACGGCGCCGCAGGCGAGCGCCCGTCGCGTGGTCCGAGGGGCGAAGGCAAATTCGGCGACCGGGCAGGCGGCGCCTCGGGCGGGCGCGGCGGCGCGGGGCGGTCCTTCGGTGACCGCGCGGCGCCCCGTGGAAAACCTTCTGCCAAGGCGGGCGACAAGGCTGGCGACCGTCCCCGGGGCGAGGGGCGCGGCTTTGCCAGCGGCGGCAAGCCGAAGGCAGCCGGCAAGGGCGGCAGCGGTGGCGGTTTCAGGTCGGGCGGCGGAGCAGACCGGCCTGCGCGTGGCCCAAGACCGAAACCCGGTGGCGACAAGCCCCGGAAGGGCTGATCGCACCTAATCCTACCCGCGGAGCGGCTTGGCCTTGGCCATCCGGCGTGGCAGAGTGCGCCCGCAGAATGAGGCGGGCGAAGAAGGCGGGCGCTTGGGGTGGGGCATCAGGTGACAGGGCTTGGGTCAGGAACCTTTCGTGGGCTCTTTGCCGTCTTGTGCACGGCGCTCGCGCTTGGCGGATGCGACCTGCCGGAACCGGGCGCGGCGCCCCCCGCCCCGGCTCTGACGGACAGTCCGCCGCCCGATCCCACCGTGACCCCGCTCGACGACGAAACGCGAATCGCCACCGCCTATTACGCGCGGATCGAGGCGGGCTATCTGTCGCGGGGTCAGCTGCGTACCGATGGCGGCGGGGCGGACACGCCCTTCACCGCCACGGACCTCGCCCGCAATGTCGTGGCCATCGCCTTCCATGACGAATTTTCCGAAACCGGCGGCAGGCTGGTCGCCAGCAACCGCGAGAACCGTCTGCACCGCTGGGCGCAGCCGATCCGGCTGGCGGTCGAGTTCGGCGCCTCGGTGCCGCTCGACCAGCGCCGCGCCGACCGCTCGGCGATCCAGAGCTATATCGCGCGGCTCTCGCGGCTGAGCGGGCTGCCGATCCGGCTGGTCGCCGACCGGCCGAACTTCCTCGTCCTGATCGAAAATCCGCCCGAACGGCGCGCGCTCGGCGCCCGCATCCGCGTCTTTCGGCCCGGCACGTCCGAGGCGGCGATCCGGTCGGTCGTCGCCATGGCGCCCACCACCTACTGCACCGCCTTCAGCTATACCGCTGGCGACAGCGGGCGCTATGACCGCGCGCTTGCCGTGATCCGCGGCGAGTTGCCCGACCTGATGCGCCAGGCCTGCATCGAGGAGGAGATCGCCCAGGCGCTTGGCCTCGTGAACGACAGCCCGCGCGCGCGGCCCTCGATCTTCAACGACGATCAGGAATTCGCCACGCTCACGCGGCAGGACGAGCTGATGATCCGGCTGCTTTATGATGCGCGCCTCAGGCCCGGAATTTCTCTCGACGAGGCCCGCCCCCTCATCGACATCATTGCAGCCGAGCTTCATCCCGGCGACAGTTAGGCCTGACCTTTCAGGGAGAGTGACATGGGTATTCTCGATTTCCTCACCGGCGAATTCATCGACGTCATCCACTGGACCGACGAGACGCGCGACACGATGGTCTGGCGGTTCGAGCGCTATGACCACGCGATCAAGTACGGCGCGAAGCTGACCGTGCGCGAAGGCCAGGCCGCGGTCTTCGTCCATGAGGGTCAGATCGCCGATGTCTTCCGCCCGGGGCTTTACGAGCTGGAGACCAACAACCTGCCGATCCTGACGACGCTGCAGCACTGGGACCACGGCTTTTCCTCGCCCTTCAAGTCCGAGATCTACTTCGTCAACACCACCCGCTTCACCGACCAGAAATGGGGCACGAAGAATCCGATCATCGTGCGTGACCCGGAGTTCGGCCCGACCCGGATCAGGGCCTTCGGCACCTATGTGATGAAAGTGGCCGATCCGAGCCTGTTCCTGAAGGAAATCGTCGGCACCGATGGCGAGTTCACCGCCGACGAGATCAGTTTTCAGATCCGCAATATCATCGTGCAGGATTTCTCGCGGATGATCGCGGGTTCGGGCATTCCGCTTCTGGACATGGCGGCCAATACCGAGATGCTGGGCAAGCTGGTCGCAAAGGGCATTACCCCCGCGGTGTCTACCTATGGCCTTGAAATCCCTGAATTCTATATCGAGAATATCTCGCTGCCCGAGGCGGTGGAGGCGGTGCTCGACAAGCGGACCTCGATGGGGATCGTCGGCGATCTGAACCGTTTCACCCAATATGCGGCCGCCGATGCGCTGGGCCAGCCCGGTGGGGCGGCGGGTGGTGCCATGGGCGCAGCGATCGGGGCCGGCATGGGTGCGGGCATGGGGATGAACATGGGTGCGCAGATCGGGCCATGGGGCGCGGCGCCCGCTCAGGCGGCACCGCCGCCCCTGCCCCCGGCGGCCGAAATCGTGTGGCATCTGGCCGAAGGCGGACAGGCGACCGGCCCCTATGGCCGCGCCCATCTGGCGCGGCTGGTGTCGGAAGGAAGGTTCAGCCGTGAAAGCCTGGTCTGGACGCCCGGTCAGGACGGCTGGAAACCGGCGGGCGACATCCCCGACCTCGCGCGGCTTTTCACCGTGCAGCCGCCGCCCCTGCCCTCCACGCCGTCGGTGCTGCCCGAACCCGAGAAGTGACGGATGGAAAGCGAAGGCAAGGCGGGGTCTGAGGCCGACCGGCGCTTCCCCTGCCCGAGTTGCGGCGCGGACCTCAGGTTCCAGCCCGGCGAGGGGCGGCTCCTCTGCGACCATTGCGGCCATACCGAGGCGCTGGCCTCGCCGCCCGCCGCGTCGGGCGCCATCCCTGAAACGGCCTTCCGGCGCGGGATCGAGGCGGAACTGCCCGCCGCCGAGACCGAGGAAAAACGCCTGTCGCACTGCCCGAACTGCGGGGCCGACATTGCCTTCGACCCCGGCCTTCATGCGATGGAATGCCCGTTCTGCGCGACGCCGGTCGTGGCCGACCCGGGCACACGGCGGCAGATCAGGCCGAAGGGGGTTGCGCCTTTCCTCGTCACGCAAGACGAGGCGCATCAGGCGATGAGCCGCTGGCTCGGCTCCCTGTGGTTCGCGCCCTCGGGGCTTGTCGACTATGCTCGCAAGGGCCGCAGGCTCGAAGGGATATACCTGCCCTTCTGGACCTTCGATGCCCGGACCCGGTCGGATTACACCGGGCGGAGGGGCACGGTCTACTACACCGAACGCCCGGTGACGGTGCGCGATCAGGCCGGACGGACGCGCACCGAGATGCGCCGCGAACAGCAGATCCGCTGGATGCCGGTTTCGGGCCGGGTGGCGCGCGACTTCGACGATGTTCTGGTCGCCGCCTCGCGGTCGATGCCCGCAAGCCATGGCGCGGCGCTCGCGCCCTGGGACCTCACGCGGCTTGAACCCTACCAGCCGGAATATCTGGCGGGGTTCCGGTCAGAGACCTATTCGGTGACGCTCGACGAGGGAATGGACGAGGCGCGCGCGGTGATGGACCGGACGATCGAACGTGACATCCGCTTCGACATCGGCGGCGACCGGCAACAGATTACCTCAGTGGATACAGAGGTTTCCGGCGTGACCTTCAAGCATGTCCTCTTGCCCGCCTGGACCGCCGCCTACCGGTTCCGCGGCAGAAGCTTCAGCTTTGTCGTGAACGCCCAGACCGGCAAGGTCAGCGGCGACCGGCCCTGGTCGGGCGTAAAGATCGCCGCTGCGGTCGGTCTTCTGGCGCTGGTCATCGGCGCGGGCCTGTGGATCGGTCAGGACCCGGACCGGGCGCTTGCGACGCTGCGCGGGCTGATCGGGCGCTGACCTCAGCCCTTGCCGATCGGCACCTTCCGGACCTTTGCCGCCTCAGGTGCCGCGCGCGGGACCGTCAAAGTCAGGACCCCGTCCTTCAGCGCCGCCGACAGATGGCTGCCGTCCGCATCGGGCGGCAGGCGGAACGAGCGCGAGAAGCTGCCGAACTGGCGCTCGCTGAAATACCAGGTCTCGCCCTTCTCCTCGCGGCTCGTGCGCTTTTCGCCCCTGACGCTGATCACGCCGTCATCGACGGTGACCTCGATGTCCTTCTCCTCGACCCCCGGCAGCTCCAGCGCGATCCGGTAGAGCTTGTCATCGGACGAGGCCTCGGACGCGGGCGCCACCCATTCGGCGATCTTGGCGCCGAACTGGCGGAAGGGCTCGTAGAAAGAGGGCCAGAATCCGCCCGACAGGCCCGGCAGGGATGCTTTTTCGACCATGATGGCCTCCTCTCATTGTGGAAACCGCATCTTACCTCATGCCAACCGAGGGCGCCTTGACCTGCGTCAACGCTCCCGGCACGGGGTCGCGGTGGTTTCTGTTGCGGGGTGCGGGTGACGCCGCTATGAGGACGCTGTTACCGCGAACATCGGGCGTGAGCGGTCGGAGCAGATCGGGGGACGCGATGATCCTGTGCAATGGCGAGGCGCTGATCGACATGCTGCCGCGCGAAACCGCGGCCGGAGAGGCGGCCTTCGCCCCGCATGCGGGCGGCGCGGTCTTCAACACCGCCATCGCCCTCGGCCGCCTCGGCGCGCCTGCAGGTTTCTTCTCGGGCGTCTCGACCGATCTTTTCGGCAGGCAGCTTGAAGAGGTGCTGACCGCGTCAAAGGTCGATTGCACGCTTCTCGCCCGCAGCGACCGGCCGACGACGCTGGCTTTCGTCACGCTGAAGGACGGCCAGGCGAGTTATGCCTTCTATGATGAAGGCACCGCCGGCCGGATGCTGGGCGCCAGCGACCTGCCTGCGCTGCCCGCCCAGGTCACCGCGCTGTTCTTCGGCGGCATCAGCCTGGTGTCGGAACCCTGCGGCAGCAGCTATGAGGCGCTGACGCTGCGCGAGGCGCCCGGGCGGGTCACGATGATCGACCCCAATATCCGACCCGGCTTCATCAGGGACGAGGCGGCCTACCGGGCGCGGATCGGCCGCATGCGCGCCGTCGCGGATATCGTGAAGCTTTCGGACGAAGACCTGCGCTGGCTGTATGGCGATGTGGGTATTGCCGCCGGGGCGCAGAAGGTGCTGGAGGATGGCGCAAAACTTGTCCTCGTCACCGAGGGCGCGCAGGGGGCGCATGGCGTCACGCGCGGTGGATCGGTCTTCGTCCCGGCGCGAAAGGTCGAGGTCGCCGATACGGTCGGCGCGGGCGATACGTTCAATGCCGGAGTGCTGGCCGCGCTTCAGGCTGCGGGGCTTCTGAGCAAGGCGGCGCTTTCGCGCCTGACGGAGACAGAGGTCCGCGCGGCGCTCGACCTTGGGGTCCGGGCGGCGGCGGTCACGGTCTCGCGCCCCGGCGCCAACCCGCCCTGGGCGGCGGAGCTTCTGCCGTGAGGGCGCTGGTCCAGCGGGTCAGCGAGGCTCGGGTGACGGTCGCCGGGCGAGAGACCGGGGCGATCGGCGCGGGGCTCCTGGTCCTTGTCTGCGCTATGGCGGGCGATGACGCGGCGCGGGCCGAGGCGCTCGCGGCGAAGATAGCCAAACTCAGGATCTTCAAGGATGAGGACGGTCGGATGAACCGTTCTCTGCTCGACACGGGCGGGTCAGCGCTGGTGGTGAGCCAGTTCACCCTCGCCGCCGACACGTCGCGCGGCAACCGGCCGGGGTTTTCGGCGGCAGCGGCGCCGGATGTGGGCGAGGGGCTCTACGAGCATTTCTCGGCCGCGCTCCGCGCGCAGGGCATCGGGGTCGCCAATGGCGCGTTTGGCGCCGACATGGATGTGAGCCTGGTCAATCAGGGGCCGGTGACGATCTGGCTCGAGGTCTGAAGGGGGCGCTCATCGTGCGCCTTCGGCTTCTCTTCGCTAGGGCTGCCGGGCGAGGAGCGACGCAGTCGACGACGAGCCGCCCCCTCAGGGCGTCATCGACCGGCGCTGGCGCGCCCGTTCCAGCCCGAGCTGGCGCTCGCGCCAGATGATCAGGATGCCCGCAAGGATCACCAGTGCCGCGCCGCCGATCACGGCGGGCGTCGGAACCTCGCCAAAGCCGACATAGCCGATGGCGAGCGCAAGGAGCATCGAGGCATAATCGAAGGGCGCGACGACCGAGGCATCGGCGGACCGGTAGGCCGAGGTCAGCAGGATCTGCCCCACCCCGCCCAGAAGGCCGCAGGCAATGAGGATCGCGGCCGTCGCCGCGTCCGGCCGGACCCAGCCGAAGGGCAGGGTCACCAGCGAGAGGATCGCGGCATTCATCGAGAAATAGAAAACGATCGCGCTTGTCGTCTCGCTCGCCACCAGCTTGCGGATGAAGACCTGCGCGAGCGCGGCAAAGACCGCGCCCGTCAGCACCACGACGGCGCCAAGCGCCTCGCGCGCGCCGAGCCCGCCCGCCTCCATCGCCGTCAGGCGCGGCGAGAGGATGACGAGCACGCCAAGAAGCCCGAGCGCCACGGTCAGGATGCGGAAGGCCCGCACCTCCTCGCCCAGAAACATCGCGGCGAAGACCACCGTCAGGATCGGCGCGGCATAGCCGATCGCCGTCACCTCGGGCAGCGGCAGAAGGCCGTAGCCCGCGAAGCTGAAGACCATGGCGGCGGTCCCCGCGAGGCCGCGCCAGAGATGGCCGACATAGCTGTCGGTCCGAAGCCCCGCGCCGAGGCTGCGGGTGGCCGCCAGCCAGACGAGGATCACCGGCATCGCGAAGGCCGAGCGGAAGAAGACCACCTCGCCCGCGGGCACCCGGTCGGCCACCAGCTTGATCAGCGTCGCCATCGTCATGAAGACGACGACCGAGGCAAGCTTCATCGCGATGCCGCGCAGCGGGCCGTGCAGCACCATCGCCTATTCGGGCCGGACGCGCGCGGCGGTCTTGTTGGCGAAGGCTTCAAGCCGCCCGCGCGCCGCCTTCTGGGTATTGACCACGCCCGCGACCACCGCCTCGGCATAGGCCGCGTCGAGGGCCGACATGTTCTGCATATGGCTGATCGCCGAGCAGATGGCGAAGTTCGTCAGCGGCGGGTGGCCGGCGGCGATGCGGGCCAGTTCCATCGCCTTGGCCTCGCTGTCCTCGACGAGATATTGCGCAAGCCCGACCGAGACCGCCTCTTCGCCCTTGTAGATGCGTCCCGTCAGCATCATGTCGATCATCCGTGCCTTGCCGACGAGGTCGGCCACCCGGATCGTGGCGCCGCCCCCCGTGAAGAGGCCGCGCTGGCCCTCGGGCAGGGCGAAATAGGTGGACGCGTCGGCCACGCGGATATGGGCGGCCGAGGCCAGCTCCAGCCCGCCACCGACGACGGCGCCCCTCAGAGCGGCAATGACCGGCACGCCGCCATATTCCATCTTGTTGAACGCTTCGTGCCAGCGCAGGCACAAGTGCATGAAATCGGCTGGTTCCCGGTCTTCCTTGAAATGTTCGACAAGGTCGAGACCTGCGCAGAAATGCGGCCCCTCGGCCCTCAGCACCACGACCTTCACGCCCGCACGCGGCAGCGCGGTGAAGAGGCTGACCAGTTCCTCGACCGTCGCGCTGTCGAGCGCGTTGCGCTTGTCCGGCCGGTTCAGCGCGACGGTCGCGATGGCGTCGTCATCGACCGTGACTGCGAGGTTCTCAAGCTTCAGGGAATCGGGAAAACGCATCGTCACATCCTTTCGTCGGGCGGAGACTGCCAGAGGCCGAAGGCAAAGGCCATGCCCCGGCCGGAAAGTTGACGCGGGGGGTCTTTCAAGCTTGAAACACCCTGCGGCGAAGGGCAATCTACGGTCCGAGAGGTACCCCATGACAGACCAATCCGACGGATCGCGCTATTTCCTCTATCACTCGATCGGCCAGTATCCGGGCAAGGCAGCAGACCTCGCCCGGTCGATGGCCGAGTTCGCCGGGGTCTGGGGCCGGCCCGACGACGGGCAATGGCCTGCCGTCCTCGGCATCAGACAACGGTTCATCGACCGCTGGCGGGGGATCCTCAAGGCGCCCGAAGGCAGCGTCACGACCGCCGAAAGCGTGACGGCGGCGGTGTCGTCGCTCATCACCGCCCTGCCCCCGGACCGGCTGCGCGGCAAACGGCTGCTGATCGCGGCGGACTGTTTCCCTTCGGTCCATTTCCTGCTTCAGGGTCTTGCCGGACCGATGGGTTTCACGCTGGACACCGTGCCCCTGCGGCAGGGCGCGCACTGGGTCGAGGACGAGGATTTTCTTGCAAGCTGGGACGAGGGCGTGGGGCTCGCGCTTCTGACCTGGATCTCCTCGACCTCGTCGCACCGGATCGCGCTTGAACCGCTTGTCGCGCACGGGCGGCGCATGGGCAGCCTGATCGGCGTCGACATCACGCAAGGGGCAGGCCTTCTGCCGTTCGACGTGAGCGCACCGGAGGTCGATTTCGCGGTCTCGACCAGCCTCAAATGGATGTGCGGCACGCCCGGCGCCGGTGCGCTTTACGTGGCGTCCGCCCTCCTGCCCGACTGCGAGCCCTTGCTGCGCGGCTGGTTCAGCCAGGACGATCCCTTCCGCTGGGACCTCGACCGCTTCGCATTCGCCCCCGACGCGCGCCGTTTCGACCATGGCACGCCGGGCGTGATGGCCGCCGCCGCCTCGCTGCCCGCGCTCGACTGGCATGCGGCGCAGGACGCGCCTGCGCTTCTGGCGCACAACCGGAGCCTGTCCGCCCGAATCCTCGACGGGCTGGATGACCTCGGCCTGACGCTCGCCTCGCCTCGTGCCGAGGATCAGCGCGGCGGCTCGCTGATGGTCCGCCTGCCGGATGGCCGCCCTGCCCCGGCCCTTGTCGACGCGCTGCGCGCGCAGGGCATTCATTGCGACGCGCGCGGGCAGACGCTTCGGCTCTCGCCCGGGGTGATGACCACCGCGGACGGGGTCGCCGCCCTGATCGCCGCCCTCACTGCCGCGCTGCGCTGACGGGGCGGCCGTCGGTCAGCACAGGCACGTTCGCCCTCTGCGTGCAACCTGCCCCGAGGTAAGGTTTTGCAGACTTTTGCAGCTTGCAAAGGTGACCTAACGTCAGTTCAGGCCGTGCGGGGCCCTCGTCATTCGTGTTCCTGCGTCAGACGCGCAGGTGCGGGAGGCCCGGCATGCGAGTGATTGCTAGATTGAAGACCATTTTCAGCCGGTTACGCATCCGCGTTCCGGCACCCGGCGGGATTTTCCCGGCCGCCGGGCCCGTCCGATTGTCCGTCCGTACCGAGTGACCGTGTCCGTCCATTCTCGACCGCTTTTGACGTCAGGATTGCAAATGGCAACACATGCCCTTCTCGACTGGTGCAAGGCCCATGCTGGCGGGCTTCCCGTCACGCTTGCGGCGCGGCCGGGTGCCGACGAGAGCGGCATCACGCTGCGCCTTGTCGCCGCGGCAGAGGCGACGAGCCTCAGTGATCTAGCGGTAAGGCCGCATCGCCTGTGCCTGACCTACCGGATTTCGGTCACCAGCGACGATCCCGCGGTTGCCCATGCGGCGCTGATCGAGCTGATGTTTGCCGCCCTCGCGACCCCGATGCTGGCGATGGCGACGGCGGGCGGGGGCGAGCTTGCGCTGCCCATGGCGCTGGTCTCCGGCCAGGCGGCGATCGCCCGCTATGGCGATTTTGCCGATCCGGCGAGCCTTTACCTTGACGTGACCATCGAACGCGCCCGCCCGGGCCGCACTGCGGGCGTGGTGCAGGAGCCGCCGGTCTTGCGCACCAAGCGGATGAACTGAAAGCCGCCATCCGGGCATGCCGCCCGGGGGCAGAGACGACGCGACCGGGGCATCAGGCCCCTCGAACAGGAGGAAAGTCGCAATGGGTGAATATCTGACCCCCGGCGTCTATGTCGAAGAGGTGAGCACCGGCGCACGGCCGATCGCCGCCGTCGGCACCACGACCGCCGCCTTCATCGGCACGGCCTCGAAGGATTTCCGGCGGGGGGAACCGGTGCAGGTGGTGAACTGGGGCGAGTTTCGCGACCGGTTCATGGCCGAGGCGCCACGTGCCACGCCCTTCGAGAATGCGGTGGCGGGCTTCTTCCTCAACGGCGGCTCGCGGGCCTATGTGGTCAATGTCACGGGCGCAGGCGATATTCCGGCGGCGCTGGAACGGCTCGCGGCGCTTGACGATGTGGCGATGGTCGCGGCACCCGGCCTGTGCGACTTCGCGGTCGCGGACCTTCTTCTCACCTTCTGCGAACGGCAGGGCAGCACCTCGTTTGCGATCCTCGACGGGCCGGCGGACAGCGACGATCTTGGCGCCCTGACGCGCGTCGGGGCGCCGCCCGCCGATGGCGACAAGAAGGGCAAGGCCGACGCCCCCGACAAGCCCGACAGGAAGGCCGAGGCGGCACTGCGGCCGCGCGAGAGCGAGCGGGGATATGGCGCCTTCTATTTCCCCCATATCCAGATCCGCGATGCCCGCGACGCCTCGGCGCTGGTGACGATCCCGCCCTCTGGCCATATCGCGGGCATGTTCGCCCGCAACGATACCGAACGCGGCGTCCACAAGGCGCCCGCCAACATGGTGGTGCGCGGCGCGCTCGGCCTCAGCCGTCGCCTGACCGATGCAGAACAGGGCCAGCTGAACCCCAAAAGCGTCAATGTGATCCGCTTCTTCACCGGGCGCGGCACCGTCCTTTGGGGCGGGCGGACGCTCGCGGCGGAGGCCAGCGAATGGCGCTATGTGCCGATCCGGCGCTTCTTCACCATGGTCGAGACCTCGATCAAGCGCGGCACCGACTGGGTGGTGTTCGAGCCAAACGACGAACGGCTGTGGAAGAGCATCCGCCGCGATGTCTCGTCCTTCCTCACGCTTCTCTGGCGTCAGGGCGCGCTGATGGGATCGACGCCGGAACAGGCCTTCTTCGTCAAATGCGACGCCGAGACCAACACCCAGGATGTCATCGACGCGGGCCGCGTGGTGATCGAGATCGGCCTCGCCCCGGTGAAACCGGCCGAATTCGTGATCTTCCGCATCGGCCATGCCGCGCCCGACGTGATCTGACCCGTTTCCCGGAAGGAGAAAGACAATGCCCGAAGCAGCCCAAGCCCAGACCAGTGCCGCCCAGGCGGCGATGCCCGAAGACCCTTTGCGCGCCTTCCAGTTCCAGGTGGAGATCGGCGGGGTGACCGCCGGGCACTTCACCGAAGTGACCGGCCTTGGCGTGCGGGTCGAGCCGATCAAATACCGCGAAGGCGGTCTCAATCAGATCGTCCGCCATATTCCCGGCCGGGTCGATTATGCCGAAGTGACCCTGCGTTACGGCCTGACGCGCGGCCGCGAGCTTTGGGACTGGATGCACAAGTCGATCGAGGGACGGGTCGAGCGGCGCGATATCTCGATCCTGATGCTCGATGCCTCCGGATCGGCCGAAGCGCTGCGCTGGAACCTCTTCGCAGCCTGGCCGTCGGAATGGCAGGGCGCGCCCCTTGACGCGCTTGGCCGCGAGATCGCGGTCGAAACCTTGAAGCTCGCCTTCGACCGGCTCGAACGGGCCTGAGGGGGCGGCGGTGGGGCTTCTCCTCCAGATAAGGTTTGGCGCGGCGGCCTTTCTGCGCCGCTGCGCCGACGCGCTCGCGCCCGATGCGGCACTGCCGGAGCTGACGGCTGGCCCCGACCCGCTGGCCGCGCTCCGCCTGCGCTATCCCGGTGCGCCGGAGGTCTGGCTTCGCGCGCTTGCGGCGGCGACGCCTGCGCAACGCCCTGTTTACAATGACGCCAACGGGATACCCGCATCAGCGATCGAGATGAACGTCGCGGACACGACGCCCGCCCCGACGCCCGCCCCGACGCTCTCTGACGGAACGCCCGATCGCGCGTCTCCCTCACTGAAAAGGCCTCCGCTCGCACCTCCTCAGACGCCAATGCCGCCGCGACCCGAGGCATCAGATGCACCGCATGGGCAAAATCCGAAGAAACGGCGCACGCGGCCGGACTTTTCGGGCCTCTCGGACGCGGGCGAAAGACCCGCATCGCCCCCGGCCATCGCAGGCATGCCCGTCCGGCGGACCCGGGCGCCGGTCGATTTCGCGCCGGACGCCAGGGCGCGCGACGCCGCCGAAGCGGCCCCGCCTGTCGGCATGATACAGGTGCCGCCGCCCCATACGGCACGCGTCCTGCCCGAGCCCCTCCTCGGCCCCTCCGTGCCCTCGTCGGGCCAGCCCCGCGAGGAGAGCACGCAGGGCTCGACGAGCGGCCCCTTTAGGCAGTCGGCTGCTTTCGCCGCGCCGCCGTCCGCAGGGCCCACCCCCGCCCCGGTCGACTTTCCGGACCGGCCGCGCGCCGCGCCCTTCCGGGCGCTCGACGCGCCGCCCCAGGCGCGGCTCGCGGACGCCGGATGGCCGGACGCTCCGTCCGGCATGGCCATCGCGGTCGCCCCCCCGGCTCCGCCTTTGCCGCAGGGTGGACGCGCGCCCACCCGGCCATCCGCGCCCCACCGAGCGCCGCATGCGTCACCGGCCCCGCGCCAAGCAGCGCCGGAAGCCGAACCGCAACAGGTGACAGAGACCCTCTGGCCCACCCTCCCGTCCGACCCCGCGAGCCCCCGGCCGGAAAACGCGCAGCCCCATCCACCCGTCCGCTGGGCGGCCCCGCGGCCTGAGCAGGAGGCGCGGACATGGATCGGGTAGTCTTCCTCATCGAAGCGACGGGCGAGCGGATCGCCTGTCTTCTGAACCCCGAAAGCCTGACCTTCGCCCGGCAGGCGGGTCTTCGCACCCGCACCGCGCGCGGCGGCACGATCCTGGGCGCCGCCGGGGCGGACGATCCCTTGATCGTCACCGGCGGCGGGGTGACCGAGGTCGAGCTGCAGCTGCTCTTCGACACCGACCTCGCGCAAAGCCTCGACCCGGCAGCGAGCTTCGCCGCGCCTGTGGCACCGCCCGCAGCGCCCGCGCAGGCAGACGGGGGCGAAGCCCCCCTGCCCGCCCTGCCGCCGCCAGAGCCGGATGTGCGCGACCTGACCCGCCCGCTCTGGAGCCTCGCCGAACCCGCCCGCGCCAGCGGCGCCGCGACCGAGGCGCCGGTCGTGCGCTTCATCTGGGGCCGGGCCTGGAACCTGCCCGCCGTCGTTACCGCCGCCGCCGAGCGGCTGGAACGGTTCAGCCTTGGCGGCATGCCGCAGCGGTCCTGGCTGACCCTGCGCCTGCGCCGCGTACCGGATACCCAGCCCCCTTCGCCCGACCGGTTCGAGCCCGCGCCCGCCCTGCCCGGCGTGGGCGACTATCCGCTTGCCGGTCCCGGCACCGACAGCGACGCCGCCTATGTCGAGGTGATCGCCGACGCCGACGGCAATGTCGCGACCCCGCTTTACCAGATTGCCAATGATCACCTGGGCTCCCCCGCCGCCTGGTCGGCGATCGCCGCCGCGAGCGGCATCGAGGATCCGCTGAGGATCGAGGCCGGAACCGTCCTGACCATTCCCGCTGCCGGGGCGGCTGTTGCGACGACCGGAGGTGCGGCATGACGCTTGCCCTTCTCCAGCTGCCGCGCCTGACGCTGACGCTCGACGGCACGTCCCTTGACGTCGCGCTGGCCGCGCGGCTGAGCGAGGTGACGGTGACCCAGCTGCTCGGCGCCCCCGCCGTGGCCGAACTGACCTTCGCCGATCCACCCGGCGCAGCGGTCTCGGGCCTGATGCCCGGTGCGGTGCTTGCGGTCGGGCTGGCCGCGGCGGGTACGCTTTTCGAGGGCAAGGTGACGGCAGTCGTGGCGGAAGAGACCTCCGATGGCCTTGCACTCTATCGCCTCACCGCGCGCGACGCGCTGCATCAGCTCGCCCGGCGGCAGAGCCTGATCGCGCTGGAAGCAGCCTCGGCAGCCGATCTGGCCCGGCGTCTGGCGGGCGATATCGGCCTGCAGGCGCGGGTGGACGAAGGCGCCCCCGCCCGCCATCTGATTTTTCAGGGCGAACAGACCGACCTCGATTTCCTCTGCGATATCGCGGGCGAGGCCGGGCTCTACCCCACGCTCCGCGACGGCGAACTGCGTCTCATCTCACTTGCGGGCAATGGCGGAGAGCCTGCCACGCTGACGCGCGGCCGCAATCTTCTGGCCTATCGCGCCGCGCTTTCCGGCGATGCCTGGCTGCCGGGCGGCAGGCATCTGGGCCGCGATGCGGTGACGCTCGATCCGCGCGAGACGAAACTGTCGCTCGCCCGGCAAGACCGGGTCGAGATGCGCGATCCGGGCGGCGATCTTGGAATGGGCGACCGCGCCTGGCTGAACCGGCTGAGCGACAGCCCTGCGGCGGCCGAGGCGGAGCTTCAGGGCGGGATAGACCGGGCGGCGGCGGCTGTCGCGGTGATCGAAGGGCTGGCAGAGGGCGATCCGGCGCTCTGCCCCGGCAGGATCGTGCGGATCGAGGGCGTGCCGGGGCCTTTCCCGGGCGATTATGCGCTGACGCGCGCGCTGCACCGGATCAGCGCCGACGAGGGCTATGTGACGGAGTTTTCGACCGAAGGACCAAAGCGCCCCACACCCGCCCGCGCTACATCGGTCACTATCGGCGAGGTGTCCGATGTGAAGGACCCCGAAGGCCTTGGCCGCTGCAGGGTGACGCTGACCGATTTCGGCGCCGCTGCGGCGGGCTGGATGCATGTCGTCATCCCCGGTGCGGGCGCACGCAAGGGGCTCGCCGCCCTGCCCGATCGGGGCGACAAGGTGCTGGTCCTCTTGCCCGACGGCGACCCCGGGCGCGGCTATGTGGTGGGCGGGCTTTACGGCACCGAACGGCTGCCGAAGGGCGCCGAGGATCAGCCGCGCGGCCTCTATCTGCGCTCGCAGGACGGGCAGGTGCTGGAGCTGAAGGGCAAGGACGGCGCGCTGAGGCTCGCCAACCGCTCGGGCAGTCTGCTCGACATCACGCCGCGCCGCACCCGGCTTGCCGCCGCCTCCGACATGGTGATCGAGGCGCCGGGAAAGACCATCACCATCCGCGCCGATGCGATCAGGTTCGAAAGGGGCTGAGGATGACCTTCGCGCTGACCGAGAAATCCGTCCTGCAATGCGCCCATTCCGGGACGGTCAGTCTCGATGCCAGTCAGGATTTCGTCACGGTGGACGGGGTACTGGCACTGGTGAAGCCCGACCTCCTTCACCGCCCGATCGCCGCCTGCCCGCATGCCACCCCCTCGACGCCGCCCTGCACCAAGACCGTCGCGATCGACGAAAGCCCCGCCTACTCCAGCTTCGTCACCATCGGCGGCAAGGCGCTGTGCAAGGACACGGCCACCGGCCGCACCAACTGGAGCCAGCTCAATATCGTGCCGTTCGGCGTGACCAGCGCGCGGCAGGACCTTCTGACGGTGAGTGAATGAAGATGCTGACCGGCTGGACATTCGGGGGCTTGAACGGCGATAGCGCCACGGGCCGCGCCATCGCGCTGACGCCAGCGGGCGGGGTCGCGATGGTCAAGGGCGACGCGGTCATCCGCCAGTCGCTGATGCTGCTCCTCGCCACCATCCCGGGCGAACGGGTAATGCGGCCGCTCTACGGCTGCCCGCTCGACCGGCTGGTCTTTGCGCCGAACGATGCCACGACGGCTGGCCTTGCCATCCATTACGTCCGCCAGGCGATCCAGCGGTGGGAGCCGCGCGTGACGATCCTCAGGCTCGATGCGGGCGCCGATCCGTCGGGCGCGGCAGAGCGGTTGCGCATCTGGCTCGAATACCGGGTGCGCCTGTCCCAGGTGCGGGGGGAATTGTCCTTCGCGCTCGACCTCAGCGGAGTGAATGAAGATGCGTGACGACGCGCCCCTCGACAGCCGCCGTTTCGCCGATCTGGTGGCGGAGGCGAAAGAGATCATCGCCGCCCGCTGCCCGGGCTGGACCGACCTCAACCCCGGCGATCCGGGCATGACTTTGGTCGAGGTCTATGCCTGGCTGACCGAGACGATGCTCTACCGGCTGAACCGCCTGCCCGAGCGGATGCATGCGGAGCTTCTGAAGCTTCTCGGCGTCTCGCCGATGGCGCCCGCCGCCGCCGTGGTGATGCTGCGCTTCACCCGCGAGGGCGACGAGCGGCCCGAGGTCGAGCTGCCGCAGGGGCTGCATGTGTCGGATGCAAGCGGCAAGATCACCTTCGTGACGCTGGCGCCGGTGCAGTTCGCGAAGGGCGCAGCCGAGGCCGAGGTGCTGGCGGTGAATGCCGAGATCGTCGCGGCCGAGGTGATCGGCACCGGCAATGGCGACGGCGGGCAAAGTTTCGCGGTGCGCCGCGCGCCGGTGCTGCGCCCGTTGGGCGCGGCGGAGGAGTTGCGCGTGGGCGTCGAATGGCAGGGGGGCGACCTGCCCGCCGAGGCGCGCACTGTCACTGCCGATGGCCGGACCTTCCTTCTATGGGACGAGGTCGAGAATTTCGCGGGCCGCACCGCTGCCCGCGCCTATGTCGCCGACCGGGGCGCGGGCCGGATCACCTTCGCGCCCGCGACCGGGGCCGCGCGGGCGCTGACGGCCACCCTGGCCGACGTGCCCCCCGCCGCCGCCCAGATCCGCGCCTGGTACATGACCGGCGGCGGGCGGGCGGGCAATGTGGCGCCCGGCACGCTGACCCAGCTGCGCGAACGCCTCCCGGCGATCACTGTGACCAATCCTGCCCGCGCTGCGGGAGGCGAGGATGGCGAGACGGTTGCCGCCTTCCTCGCCCGGGGCCGGGATGCGGTGCGCAACCTCGAATGTGCGGTGACGGCGGACGATTTTACCCAGGCCGCCCTGTCCGCTGGTGGCGTCGCCCGGGCCAAGGCCTATGCCGAGCGGGAGGCCTGGATCTTCGGCCGCCATGGCGTGGTCGAGGTTCTGGCGGTTCCGGCCGTGGCGCCCGACCCCGACAGCGGCGCGGTCACGGCGGATGCTCTGGCAGCGGGTCGCACCGAACCCCTGCGCGATCGCATCCGCATGACGATCGACGTCCGCCGCCCAATCGGGGTCAGGACGGAAGTGAAATGGGCGAAATGCCTGCCGCTGGCCATTTCGGGCCGCATAGCCGCCGCGCCCTCCGAAGACCTGGCTGCGGTTGAGCGGCGGGTGACGAGACGGCTCAATGCCCTCGTCTCGCCGCTGGGCGACTGGCCCTTCGGCAAGACGCTGCGCGTCTCGGATGTCTATGAGGCGATACTTGACGATCCGGGCGTGCGTTATACCGAACAGCTGACGCTGACGACCGAGCTTGGCCCAGAGGGCGACACGGCGCGGCTGTTCACCGATCCGCACCAGCCGCGCTGCCTTTATGCCTTGATGGCCGACGGGCTTTACCGTTCTCTGGACTACGCGACGAGCTGGGAACGCGTGCTGGCCTGGCCCGACGCCCGGCCGATGGCGATCGCCGCCGATCCCGATCAGCCCGGCTTCCTTGCCGTCGTCGGCCTGACCGCGGACGGCCAGTCGCGGCTCGTCGTCTCGCAAAGCTGCGGCGAGGCATGGGAGGAACTGGAGCGCATCCAGCATCAGGTGAACGATCTGGCGGTGACGGTGCATGACAGCCGCCGCTGGCTGCTGATCGCGGCGAAGAACGGGCTTTTCCGGACGGATCGCGACGGGCCGCGTGGCATACTTCCGGTGAAGGTCGACGGCGGCGCGGCCGATCAGGGCGGGTTCTATGCAGTGGCGACCGGCACCAGCCAGTCGGGCCAGCGGTTCGCAGCCCTTGCCGCGCGCGGCAAGGCGGGGGTCTGGCTGTCGTCCGCCGCGGGAGCGCCCGGCACCTACCAGCTTCTGCCCGGCTCGCAGGGCCAGGACATCCGCGCGGTCGAATTCGTGCGCGATGGCGGGCAATTGTGGCTCTGGGCCTCGATCTGGACCGAGGGGGGCGAGCTCGGCAAGGGAATGATGCGGATTTCAGTGCGCGCCGACGGGCTTGACCCCAAGGGCTGGACCGTCCTGTCGAAGGGCTGGAAGGGTGGCTCGTGCCTGTCGTTCGCGGTCGCGGGCAACAGGGTCGCGGCGGGCACGCGCGATGGCGGGGTGCTGATCCTCGACGCCTCTGCCGCCGATCCGGCCTGGACGGCGCCGCTTCTGACCTCGGGCTTGCCCATTGACGCCGACCGCGCGCGACTTCTGCCGGTCGATGCGGTGGCGCTCGGCCAGGGCGACCTGCCGCTTCTGCTCGCGGGCACGGAACAGGGCCTCTTCCGGGGCGATGCCGAGGGCCTCTCTTTCCACGCGGTCGGCGGTCGGCGCTTCACCGACCGCGCGCCCCTGCCGCCGGGCTGGCTTTACTGCGCGGGCGAGCACCGGCTGAGCTTCATGAGCGATCTGCAGGCCAAGAAGGAGGCGGCGGATGCGCGCGGCTGAGATCGGGCTTCTTCTGCCGGAAATCTACCGGACGAACCTCGATGAGGGCGGGCCGCTCGCGGCGCTGCTGGAGATCATGTCGGCGCTCCATGGCTCGCTTGAGGCGGCGATCGCCGACCCGCCCACGCTCATCGACCCGCGCCGCGCGCCCGACCGGCTGGTTTCGACGCTCGCGGGCTGGGTGGGCCTCGCCCGCTATCTCGACCGCCCCGACGATCAGAGCGCCGACCGTCCCTTCCCCGGCGATCTGCGCGAACTGGCCGCGCTTGGCGCAGAGTTGGGTCGCCGCAGGGGCAGCGCCGCGACCTTGGTGCGCTTCCTTGAAACCGCCACCGGCGTGCCGGGCTTCGCGGTCGAGGAAGACGCGCGCCAGCCCTTCCATTTCCGCGTCACCCTGCCCGGGGCGGCGGCCCATCGCCGCGACCTCGTGCTTTCGATCATCCATGGCGAGAAGCCGGCCTTCGCGACCTTCGATCTGGTCGCTCAAGGCGAGGCGCCGAACAAGACAGAAGAGGAGGACTGACAGTGCCCACATTCCAGATTTCCGACGCGCCCACGCGCCTTGACATGCAGCCGCCGGGGGCCGACGGCACCATCCCGCCCGGCAAGGTCGGCTTCACCGTGCGCAACATGGGCCCGCGCGCCCAGACCGGTCGCATCCGGATCGAGCCGCAGAACGGCGCCGAGCCGGGTTGGTTTGCGATCACCGGGGCGCCCGACACCTCGCCCTCCGAGGTCGAGAAGGAGTTCGATTTCGGCGGCAACGAAGCGGTCGAGGTGACCGTCCGCCCGCCGAAGGGCGCGCCCGCAGGCAAATACGGCTTCCAGCTGAAGGTGACGGCCGAGCAGGACCCCGACACCGATTTCGTCGTGGGGCCGACCGTCGCCTTCGACCTTGCGGCGCCGCCGGTCATAGATGCGCCGAAGAAGCCCTTCCCCTGGTGGATCCTCGCGGTCGCGGCGGTCCTGATCCTTGTGGTCGGAGGCGCGGTCACTTTCTTCGTGATGCGCGGGGGTGGTGGCAAGGAACTGGCGCTCATGCCCGATGTCGCGACCCAGCGCGCCGAGGCGGCGGCGATGGAGGTGGCAAACGTCGGCCATGGCGTGAGTTTCGCCACGGTCCGGGAAAGCGGCGCGGCGGAGCTGACGGTGCTCAGGACGGAACCGAAATCCGGCAAGAAGCTTGCCGAAGGCTCGAACGCGACGCTGACGATCCAGGCGCCCAACGCCGCCTGTTCCTCGCTCGTCTGCAGTTTCCCGGGTGCCGTCTTCCCGGCCGATGTGATCACCACACTCGTTGCCGAGGGGTTCGACGTGAAATACGCCCCCGCGCTCTCGGTCGCCGACGGGGTGGTCGCGCTCGATTCGGCCCGTCTTGACCAGATCAAGAATGCCGCCCCACCCATGCCGCAGGTGAACCTGCCGGACCTGCGCGGCAAGTCCGTCGCGGATGCGGTGTCGCTTCTTGGCGGGCTCGGGCTCGGCGTTTCCTACAACACCGTCAAGAGCGGCAAAGCCGACGGCATCATCCAGCGCAGCGACCCGGCCGGTCCGGTGCGGCTGGAACAGGGCAGCACGGTCGCGATCTTCTACAATCCCCTGCCCTGCACCGGCATCCGCTGCGGCGTCATCGACCGGATCGAGATCATCGACGGCCCGGTCATCTGGTCGCCCTTCATGACCAAGACGATGAAGGGCCAGTTCGTTCAACCCTGATCCGGCGGCTGGGAGGCCATCATGGACAATCCATTCCTCGAATTCTATTCGGTGATCCGCATCCTCGTCTGGCTGGGCCTCGCGGTTCTTGGCTTCTTGCTCGCCTTGGTCGTGCGGCTGATCCAGGGCAAGTCTGCGGGCGAGGCCGCGAAGAACGCGGTCGAGGCCGGGCTGACAACGCTGGTGGGCGCGCTCTTCGCCCAGCTGGTCGTCGCCTTCTTCATCTGGCTCGGCGGCGCGACCGATGCGGCGATGATCGGCACCGGCTTTTTCCTGATGATCTGGCCGGGGATCATCGACATGATAGGGCTCGCCGCCACCGGAGACAGCCTCTGGGGCGTGCCCGGTTATCTCTGGATCGCCATGGCGCTCGGCGCGGGCGGCGGCTGGTTCGACGGGTTCCACAAGGTCCACAACTGGACCGGGCTCGGGGTGGTGACGTTCCTGTCGGACTTCACCTGGGGGCTGCCGCTGAACGTCAACGCCTTCCTGATCCACCTGATCAACCTCGGCTGGGGCAATTTCCAGGATGGCGACGGGCGGCGCGGTGCGCATCGCTATACGCGCGGCTTCGCGATCAAGCCGGGCTTCGCCTTCACCCAGGGCAATGTGCTCTCAAGCCTCGGCAATGGCCCCGGCGCGGGCATCTATACCCACGAACAGACCCATGTCTTCCAGAACCGCCTCTTCGGTCCCTTCTTCTGGATGACCTATTTCGGCTGGCTGATCCTCTTCGGGGCGGCAGGCCTGATCGGCATGATCGCGCCGGGCAGGAATTCCGCCAACGTCCGCATATCGAACAATTTTCCGATGTGGTGGGGCTATTTCAACAACCCGTGGGAGCTTTGGGCCTATACCCATAACCCGACCGGACGTACCGGCAACCTGCCCCCGGGCGACGGGACCGGCTGGCTCGACTGGCCCGTGGTGGTGAAGGTGATCCTGTCGATCATCGGCGAGGCGATCCTCTTGGCCCTGATCCTCCTCGCGATCTGGCGCATCTGGTTTCCCTGATGCGCTGGCTCTTCATCGGACTTGGCCTCGTGGGCCTGATCTTCGTTGCCGCGATGATCTTTGCACCCACGGGTCGCACCTGGAAGAAGGGCGAGGATGCCCCTCCCCCGCCCGCCTGGGCGAAGGGGCTCGGCGGCGTCGCCTCCGCCTTCGCCCCGCGGGTCGAGCGTTTCACGGATGGAAGCGCGTCGGTCTCGCTTGCAAAGGACGGGTCGGCGCACCTCTCGCTCGCCCGGGACCCCAAGCGCGACAATCGCCTGCTGACACTGGTGCTCGTTTCGGGTGGGCCGGTGCGGGTCAGCTATCGCTGCGCCCCCGCGCCGAAAAGTGACTGCGAGGCCAAGACCGAGGTCCTGTGCCTCGGTTCACCGCTGCACAGCGCCTGCTCGGAGCAGGAAAAGCCCAGCAATCGCGGCAGCTTTTCGATCCGCCTCGGCGGCGGCAGCCTTTCGTTCGTGAACGCTGGCAACGGCACGGCCCAGATAGCCATCGGTGATTGACCGCGCGCACGGCCGGCGCCTCCTCGGTCACTCCGTGCCTCGTCGGCGGATGCGAGGAGCGCACCGGTGGTGCGACGACGAGCATGGGCGCGGGGAGCATGGGCGCGGGGAGCATGGGCGCGGGCCGCTTCGCCGCAAGCCTCCTCGTCCACTTTGTGGCTCGTCGGCAGAGTGAGCGAGGAGAGCGCGCAAGGGCTCGACGAGCGGCCCGCTCAGCCGGGCGCTAGACTCCGGATCGCGCGGATGACCGCGAAGATCGCTCCGATCAGCATCACCAGAAGCCAGATCGTGCCGAGGATCGCCGAAATGAGCGCGCCGATCGCGTCGGCGATGGCCGCCACGAAGGCCGGAACGAAGGCGATCAGCAGACCGGTCAGGAAGGTGCTGCCGATCGAAAAGAGCAGCAGCACGACGAGCCCCTTGTTCTTCAGAAGGCTCGGACTGGCGAGCACGAGGAACAATGCGCCGAGAAGCTTCAGCACCATGATCAGGCCAAGCGCTGCCCGGGCCAATCCCTTGGGAAAATCGCCCCAGGCGGCGAGATAGGCAAGCGTCCCGAAGGGAAAGGCGAGAAGGAGCGAGATCATCAGCATGATCAGCGCAAGCGTGGTGAAGATGAGGACGATCCCGCCCAGCACCCCGAAGAACGACAGGATCAGCGTCACGATCCCCTGTACCCGGGCCACCGCGCTCATCGGCCGGATGAAATCGATGGCCATCAGCAGAAGTGTCCAGGCCAGACCCGCGTCGATCAGCGCCAGCATCCGGATACCGAGCCCGGGCGTGGCGCGGTCGGTCGTCGCGACGCCGCCAAGCGACAGGCTGAGGCCAAGCCCGACTTCGGCCAGCACGGCCAGAAGAAAGCAGAGAAAGCCAAGAAGGAAGAGCCCGATCTTGACCATGCGACCGGCCCCTCAGTATTTCTTGCGCTGCGCCTGGTCGCGGATCACCGCGATGCGCGTGCAGGCCGGGTCGAAGAACAGGTCGCGGTTGCGGATCACATAGGAATCCGCCCCGGTCTTGCGGTCGCTGCTCTGCGGCGCCACCGCCGCGATCGCCCGGCTCGCCGCCTCTGCGGCGCGCTGGTCGGAATTGGTATCGACCGCCACCGCGTAGATGTCGTTGTCCGCAAGCCGCGCCACGAAGATCTCGCGGCCTGCCAGATCACCGCCCGCCAGCAGCCGCGCGAATTCATCGACATCGGCCTTCGCCGCCTCGCAGCTACGTGCGCCAGCCGGATAGGAAGCGACGAGCGCCAGATTGCGGCCGATCTCGGTCCCGACATGCACAAATCCGCCCTCCACGCGCATGTCGAAGGTCGCGAGGCCGCGTGCCGCGAGCCCTTGAAGGCTGTCCGACAGCTTCTTCACGCCGCCATCGGCTTCCGCCGCGAGACGGATGTCGAAGGCCTGAAACGCGCCGTGCAGCGGATGGGCGCCGACGCCGAGGCAGCGGGTCAGGGCCTCGTTCTGATAGCCCGCGACCACCTCGACCGGCTGGCCGAGCTCGCCCTCGATCCGGCGTAACAGATTGGCGAACTTGACTGCGTTCGGCCAAAGCGTCTCGGGCGGCACATCGTTCAGGCCGAAACAGGGATGATCGACATTGGTCTGGGTCGGCCCCATCGCAAGCAGTCGCCCGCTGTCGAAATCCTCGCCAAGCGCCGCGTCGGTCGTCCGGTCGAACGCATCGAGCACCCGGGCGTTCGCCGTCTGCCCCCCGCTCGCCGAGAGCGCGGCCTGAAGCGCCGTCGCCGTCTCGGGATCGAGCTTGCCCGTCGGCTCCAGTCCCTGATCGAGCTGGAAGGCGCGCAGCGCGGTTTCGGTCAGCGGCCCGCCCCTCCCGTCGATGGCGCCGATCTTGTAGCCGAGCCCGCCAAGGGCCCGCTGAAGCCGCATCACCTCGATCGTGGCGAGGGCCGACAGCGATCCTGCCTCAAGCGGCACGTTGGGCGCCGCCGCCACCTGCGGCTGAAAGGTGACCCCGCTGCGCGCGCGCTGCAGAAGGCTCGCGATATCGCTGATGGTCAGGCTGCGCCCATCGCCGCTGAGGAACAGGAAGGCGTCTTCGCCGGCACCCGAGGGCGGGCTCACCGCCGTCAGAGCGCGCAAGGGCGCATCCAGCACCAGCGTATCGCCGAAATTCAGCGCACCCTTGAGGCGCTGCACCACGCGCAATTCGCGCGCGCCCTCGATCCCGGCAAGGATGAATTGCGCATCGTGATCGGCGGCCAGCGCCGGGCGCGCGCCCGGCGCCCGGAAAGGCTCGGGCAATGTCAGTTGCAGCGGCAGATCGAGCCGGGGCCGCGACAGGCCGCCGACGGTGACGATCGTCAGGATGCCGCTTTCGGCATTGGCGATCACCACCGAGCCGGAACCGCCCTCCGGCGCCATCGGGGCGAAGAGGGCAAGGCTTTCCGGCGCCTTGTAGGACAGGCCGTCAACCGATACGAGGTCGATCAGATCGCCCTGCGCCGGATCGACGATCGAGAGAAGGTCGCTTTCGGGATGGATGCCGAGCATCAGCCTGCCCGCCCCGATCGGCGCGAGCGCGCGGGGAATGTCCTTGACCGGAACCGCGACATACCCCCCGGGCTTCAAGAGGCTGAAATACTGGATCGGCGAGCCCGGCGCGCGGTCCCACAGAAGAAGCCGCCGCCCGCCCGCCGCGCGATCCTCGTCCGCCCCGACGACGATGGCGCCCGGTGCGATGGCTTGCGCGAGACGTTCGTCGATCTTCAGGGCGATCGTCCCGATCGGCCCGCGCGCGCCGAGGGAAAGCGCGCTCAGCGCAAGACCGCCATCCGCAGCCCGGGTGACAACCGCGATCCGTGCCTCGGTCCGCATCCGCGACCCGGTCGCCACGGCGACGGGCTGGCCCTTCAGCTCGGACGCACCGACGATGCGGGCGGTGGCAATGTCGATGAGCGCCAGTTCCCCGCCTGCGCCAAGGATCAGCGCCGTTCCGTCCGGCCCGGAGACGAGGCTCGAGGCCTCGAACGGCAAATCGATCGTCACGCTGCCACTGAACCAGGACGGGGGCGCGAAGGCCCCGGCGGACGCCACAGAGACAACCAAGCCGACCGCCAGCCTGACGAGCAAGCCGACATAGCTCCGAAATATTCGCGCCATCATCTGCTCACCCCCTGCCCTTCATGTCCGCACACCGGCCACCCGGACTGCGCCGGGCCTCCTCGAGCACTGCGTGCACTCGTCGGGTGCCCGGCGAGGAGTGCACGCAGTGCTCGACGAGCGCCCGGGTCGGCCAAAGGTCCGATAGGCACCATCCTCACTCCGCCGCCAGCTCGCTCCAGGCGAGCCCGATCTCCACCGGGTCCGCCGCCTCGACGCCAAGGTCGGAATAGGTCGGCGTGATCAGAAGCCGGACCCAGGAGATGTAGCCACCGTCGGAATCGAGTTTCTTCGACAGGTTCCGCCCGGCCACCACCACCTCGCTGTCGAGGAACTGGCGCGAGCTCGGGTCGATCGATTCAAGCACCAGCTCGCCGTCGAAATTGCCGTCGCCACCCGACAGCGGCAGGCTCGCATAGCGGCTGTTCTTCTTGCGTCGCCCGAAGAAATCGTACTGGACCGAGACCTTGCTGATCGTGCCGCGGCTGTAGATATTGTCATAGGTCAGCCTGAGCTGGCTGGTGAACTGATCGCGCGAAGCGTTCCAGACCGCGTGGGTGCTGACGTTATAGTCGATCTCGCCCACCCTCTCGGCCACCGAACAGCGCGGCCGCGCCCCGCCGCCCTGGGCAAGCTGGGGCGCCTGCGACAGAAGCAGGTCGGTCCCGGGGATCAAGGGCTGGATCGGCGTGGCGAGGATCTTCGTCCGCCCCGCGTCGCGCGTCACCGCCGAGACGAGCGCCACCACATCCATGGACGCATCAAGGATCGGCGCGCCGTCATGGCCCTCGGGCTCGGGCTCGAACCGGTCGCCGCCCTCGACGGAAAAGACGAACAGGCCGCCGTAATGCGACGGGTCATAGCCTTCGGCCTTCAGCGACACGAGACCGGGGTCCGACATCGCGCCCGCGTCGCGCGGGTCGCCGCCGACCAGAAGCGCCGCATAACTCTCTCCCTTCGTCAACGCGCAGAGGCTCAGCCGGAAGACGGCGCCGGAGGGCAGATCGAGGCTCGGGACCAGCAGGGTCGCGGCATCGACCGAGGGCGAGAAGGGCGGGATCACCACCGGGTCGGCGATCGGCCGGTCGGGATCGCTGTCGGCGGTCAGCATGGCGATGTGACGGTCGATCGGGCGGACGGCGCGCGCGACCTCCTTGCGGTCCTCCTCGGCCGCTGCCCATTCGGACCAGTCGCCAAGCACATGGTTCGAGGTCAGAAGAAGATTCGGGCCGATGGCGAAGGCCTTTCCGTGCCGCTCCTCGGGTCGCGGCCCCTGCCCGTCGGCCGCCTTCAGCGTGCCGGTGACCCTGAGGTCGAAGAGCGCGGCAGCGGCGACGGACCGGGCCCAGTCGGGATCGCGCCCGCCCTCGTCCTGCGCCCGGGCAGCGCCTGTGGCGGCAAGGACCGTGCAGAGGACGGGCAGGATGCACCGCATCGGCAGCGGCGCAGGTTTCAGGGATAGAAGACGCATCTCGCCCTCCCTCCATGGGTGCCGCCCGCCTTATCGGCTCCGGCAAGTTCATAGTGCCCGTCCTTCGGCAGAACCCAGACCCGGTCGCCCACGGAATTGAACTCGCCGAAGGTCTCGTAAAGGAAACAGGTGCCCTCCTCGGGGCTGACATTGAGAGCAACGGGCGCGTCGCCCGCCTTCCAGACCGCGTCAAACCCCGCGCCAAGGCCCGGATCGGCGCTTTGCCGGTAGCAGGGCAGCGGGCTTTCGGTCAGGTGCATCGACCCGGCGTAATCGGCCAAGGGTACGATGCCATAATAGCTGACCGTGCCATCTATGGCGAATTCCGCGCCCGCGACGATGCCGAGAACGCCGCGCAGGTTGCGCGAGAAGACCGGCCCGCCGCTCATGCCCGCGACCGTCTGGCCGTCAGTTTCAAGAACGCCCGCCTGATTGGGGGTCGTCGTGGACAGGATGCCCTGCCGGTAGGAAACCGCGCCGGTCTCGGTCCGCCCCGGAAAACCCGCCACCACGATCTCGCGCCGGACCATCCAGTCTTCAAGCGGGCAATAGGGCGCGAACGGATAGGTCGCCTGCCGGGCGAAGCGCAGAAGCGCCATGTCGACCGGCAGGTTCGAGGGCTGGACGATCAGCCGCGCGGCGGTGTTGGCATCCGCCACGCCGACCGACCCCATGCAGCTTGCGCCTTCAGGCACCACATGGCGGGCGGTCAGCACATGGCCCTGCGCGCTGACCAGAACCCCGCTGCCGCGCGAGGTTTTGCCATCCGCCGTGCATTCGATATAGACCGTCACATCGTCGGACGCCCGTACCGCCACGCCGCCAGCGATGAGCAAGAGCGCTGAAAGCGCCGCGCGAAGAGCGGCTCTCATTCCCCGCCCCCGATCCAGGTCTGGATCTGCGCCAGCCGGTCCGGCGTCAGCCGGGTGAAGGCGTTGTTGGCGGCCCATGGGTCCTCATCGCCGAAAAGCCCGTTGGTGTGGATGCCGATTATCACCGACGGATTGTCCAGCGCCGCCACGGGCGCGCCGCTGGTACCGCCGAAAGTGTCGGCCTGATGAAAGCCCTTCAGGTCCCACAGAAGCCGGATCCGGTCCTCGCTGCGCCATTGCCGCCCGGTCGGCGCCAGATCGGCCGCATAGCCCTCGATGACGATGGGCAGGTCCGCCGACGCATCGGCAAGCGGCGTCAGCCCGAACCAGCCGGTCGCCTCGCCCGCCCGGCAATCGAGCTTCAGGCCGCCAAGGTCGTAATAGCGCGCCTCGCTGACCGTGGCCGATGTGGCCCAGCCCGACAGGACGAAACTGCGCGTCACGCCGCAGCTGCCGAAGGGCGCGGCCCCCTGATTGCGGCCGGGCACGACAGTATAGTCGGTGAAGGGAACGCCGTTCAGCGTGCCGCTGTGGATGCAATGGGCGGCCGTCAGCACCGTATCGGGCGAGATCATCGCGCCAGAGCACAATTGCCGCCCGCGCGGGCTTTCGAAGAGGATCTGCACGATGGCGCGTGCGGGGAAGATCGTGGTGTCGGTCACCGCGACCCGGTCGTCGGTGCCGATGACCGAGAAGGGTTTGAACCGCTCTGGCGCCGTGTCGGCGAGCGCACCCATTTCGTAATCGGGATAGATGCTGCGCGCACCGTCGAGAAACGCGCGCTCTGCCGCGCCGAGCCCGATGTCGGCGGCCAGCGCGCCCGTGCCTTCATTGGGGTCTCTCGGTGCGGGCGCTGCCTCCTCGCCGCCTTTCGCAAGGTCGAAGGAAACGCTCTGGTCGCCATCGGTCGCGGGCTGCGCCGAGGCCTCGATCACCTCCTCCTGATAGCGCCATTCGCGCGGGTCGAGCAGGGCCTCCTGGGTCGCCTCGTCCAGTTCGCCGGTCTCCGGCAGCCCGACCTCTTCCTGGAAGGATTTCAGCGCCTCGCTGCGCGCGTCCGCGCCGCCCGCCTCGTTGCCAAGCTCGTCGGCGCTCACAAGCCCGCTCTCGGTCAGTATCTGGTCGAAGAGCGTGCCCTCGTTCACCGGCTCACCGGCAAGAACGGCACCACCCTCGAAGCCCTCGGCCTCCTTCGCCGCAAAGACCCGCGTCCAGGCGCGATTGAACCAGATACGGGCCTGCGCCTCGCCATGGGCGGCGGGACCGTTGACCAGAAGCCGCACGCGGTGATGATCGTTGTCGTCCGCTGACGGGTTGAGGTTGCGCGCCGTCCAGTAGGCGATCGCCGCCTGCAGGCCTTCGGCCGCCTGCCGCGCCACTTCGGGGTCGCTTTCAAGGTCGATGCCGATCTCGGCACCCCGGGCGCGGAAGTTCGATCGCCCGGTCAGCTGGATGTAGCCCGATCCGCGAAAGTCCCAGCCGTCCATCGTGTCGCGACCAAGGTTGCCCAGCCGCGCGCCATAGACCCAGTTGGCGATCTCGACCGGCTTTCCGGCGATCTGGCGCGCCTTGGTCTCCGATATGGTCTTGCGGCTGAAGACCCGCATCAATGTCTTGAAGGAATAATTCATGTTCTCGTCGAGACGGCCGAGGCCACCGGTCTCGGTCATCACCTGCGCGAGGAAATGCGCCATGCGAAGCCGCGTGTTGATCCCGGCAGCGTCGAAGTCCGGCTCGGCATCGAGGATCGCCTGCAGGAATTCCTCGCGCGCGTTCGGCGCGATCTTCTGCAGGTCCTCCATCGTCAGAAGGCCCGGCGTGGCCGCGACAGGCGCGGCCACGCCAAAGGACAGTCCAAGGCAAAGGATCGGTGCTGAAAGAAGCCGGGCAAAGATCTTGGTGAAAGTCTGCGGGAAAATAGGCATGTCCTCCTCCTGGGAACCCAAGGTGGCCAGAACTCTGGTCGGAATGGTCAAAATACAGCGGATCGGCCAGCCCCCGGCCCGTCTCCGCTTTCTTGCATTTCACGCTACGTCCGCCGTTGCAGAACGCAAAGTCAGAAAAACCTTACCCTGCGTCAGGCTTCCGGCGCGCTTGCGGTAAGGGATACCTGACCTTGCGTCACTTTTCCATCGGCGCGAGACTTCACCACAGGATTTTCGCTTCCGAGTGCGCCGCCAACCAGCCCGATTGCCCCCGGGCGGCGGCCGTTACCAGCCTTTCATTCTTTCAGAATTTTCCAGGGAGGAGAGAATGCCGATCTATCCTACGGCACTGTGGCACCCGATTTCCGGCCCCTCCGGCCGCTATCTTGGCGGCCCGTTCAAGATCGTCCATCACACGACCGAAGGGTCGAGCGCGCAGGGCGCGTTCTCTGCCTTCGCCGCCCATCGGTCGGACCCGCATTTCACCGTGGATGAGGGGGCGGTCTATCAGCATATCGACACAGACATGGCGGCGCGGGCCTTGCGCAATCCGGCGGGCGGGGTGGAGACCAACCGCGACAGCGCCGTCCAGATCGAGGTGGTGGGGTTTGCCCATCGGCCGAAGTCGAAGGCACTCCTGCGCAATGTCGCTCTGCTCTGCCGCTGGATAGAGGCCACGCACGGCGTGCCGAAGGTCTGGCCGAACGGCCTGCCCAAGCCCGCCAAGAACGGCAAGGACCCGGGCGGCCACAACCGCGATGCGAAGACCTGGGACACCAAGGGCGGCCATTACGGCCATTCCAACGTGCCCGAGAACACCCATTGGGACCCGGCCTATACCGAAGCCGAAGTGGATTTCCTGATGAGCTTCACCGGCCAGGAGGGGCTGGTCGGCGGGCGGTCCTTCGACGAGATCCCCGAAACCGACCCGGGCCTTGCCGCCGACCACAGCCACATGCCCGATCACAGCCATGCCGACGGTGCGGCGCCCTTCACCGGCGCCGAGGCCGCCGCCTCGCGCGACCGGCTGGCGCGCTGGGGCAAGGAGGGGCTCGATGCCGCCGAAAAGGCGATCCGGGAAGGCAGGATCGCGCCAGAGAGCTTCGGTTTCGCGCCGCGCAGCGGGTTCGAGAGCACGGGGCCGGATGTCGAGGCCTGGGCGAATGAAAACCCGCTCGGGCTGGAAGCGATCATCCTCAAGACCGGCCGCCCGCCGCTTCTGATCCGCAATGACCGGATCGCCTGGGAAAAGATCGATCTGTTGCCCGACTTCACCGAAAAGGTGGCACAGGGCGCCGAACGGTTCGTGCCCTCTGTGGGGCGGGTCGAGTTCGTCAATCACGACATGGCCTGGGGCGGCACCGGCTTTGTCGTCGAGGAGGCACCGAACGGCCGCCGCCGGGTGGTGACGAACCGCCATGTCGCCTCGATCGTCGCCCGCCGCGCCGCTGACGGGTCGGGCATCTTCCTGCGTTCGCCCCTGGGGCCACGCTATGGCGCGAAACTCGACATGCGCGAGGAGGCGAATGCCGCGCGGTCCGACGCGTTCGAGCTGCCGGTCACCCGCATCGAATATATTGCCGACGATACCGAGGCCGACATGGCGATCCTGGAGATCGCCGTGCGCGAGGGGCTGGCGCCCGCGCCGATCCCGCTTGCCGAGAAGCGCGCGAAGGATGGCGAGCTGGTCGCCACCATCGGTTATCCGGCGCGCGACAGCCGCAACGACCGCGCGGCGATGGAGAAATATTTCGGCGACCTCTACGCCGTGAAGCGTTTCGCGCCGGGCCGGATCAAGACCGGCGGCGCGGGCACGATCCTGTCGCACGATTGCACGACGCTTGGCGGCAATTCCGGTTCCTGCCTTCTCAGCCTCGAACAGAAGGCGGTGGTGGGGCTGCATTATTCCGGGCAATACGGCGTGGCGAATGCCGCCGTCAGCGCCGAGACGGTGAAGCGCATCCTGAAGGGCGCGCGGGTGACCGTGCCGGGGGCGGTTCTGGAAGTGGCCGAGGGGCTTGCGGACGGCGAACATGATGCCGCCGATCTGAAGGGTCGCGAGGGTTACGATCCCGCCTTCCTCGGCGGTGGCCTGTCGGTGCCCTGGCCCGACCTCGCGCCTGCGCTTCGCGCCGATCTCGCACAGCCTTCCGACGCGCGGGGCAAGGACGACTACGAACTGCGCTACACCCATTTCGGTGTGCTCTATTCCCGCGCCCGCCGCTCCCCCCGCGTCACGGCGGTCAATATCGACGGCGCGCATGCGGTCCGCATCAAGCGGGAGCGCGACAGATGGTTCTACGATCTTCGGATCGACCGCGACATCCAGCTCGGCTCGGGCGCCTACAAGAACCCCGAACTGGACCGTGGCCACATGGTCCGGCGCGAGGACCCGAACTGGGGCAAGCTCGCGGAACGCGCCAACTTCGACACGTTCCACTATACCAATTCCGCGCTTCAGCATTCCGGGCTCAACCGCGCCAAGACCATGTGGCTGGGGCTTGAGAATTACATCCTCAATTCCTCCCGTACCCATGGCTTCCGCGCCTCGGTCTTCACCGGTCCGGTCTGCCGCGAGGATGACATGCTGATGCCGCCCTCGAACGCGCCCATCCCGCGCGAATTCTGGAAGGTGATCGCCATGCCGACGCCCGAGGGCAATCTGCATGCGACCGCCTATCTGCTCAGCCAGGGCGACCTGATCCGCGACCTGAAGGAGGCGCGAAACCTCGACGAGGCGGCGGAAGGGTTCGTGCTGGGCGAGTTCCGCACCTTCCAGGTCGCCATCGCCCATGTCGAGGAACTGACCGGCCTTTCCTTCCCCGCGCTCCGCGATGCCGATCCGCTGGCAAGGATCAGGGGCGGCAACGAGGCGATCGACCGGGGCGCGATTGCCTATATGCCGGTCGAGAGCCTTGAGGATATCGTGCTATGAGCACTATGGTCTGACCCATGGCGCTGAGCGAAGAGGCGATCCGCGATCTTCTGCCCAAGCTCGTCGATACGCTCGACGATACGGACGAGCTTGACCGGATCGTCTTTCTCGCCACCGGCGACCGGTTGTTCAAGCACTATGCCGCCAAGGTCGACACGCTGGAGGAAGCGCTCTTCAAGCTCCTGACCAAGGCCTCTGCCCGGGGCGGCGAGCGGCCGGTCCTCTCGGCCCTCTACCGCGCGCGGCCGGGCCGGGCCGATGTGCAGGCGGTGATTGCCGCCGCCCTGCCCGGCACGGTCTTGTCGGCGCCGCCGCCGAGGGCTGACCTGTCGCTGCAGACCGCAGGCGCGCCGGAGGCGGACGCCTCGAAGAACGCCTATGCGCCGGGGTTCGAGCGGATCGTCAAGCCGGGCCTCGCCCCCTTCGACGTGCGGGTCTGGCTGAGCGAGCTGGAACGCGCGCAGGCCCGGGTCTGCCGGGTCGAGATCGGCGGCGCGGCGGCGGGCACCGGCTTTCTGGTCGGGCCGAAGGCGGTGCTCACGAACTGGCATGTGGTCGAAAAGGCGGATGCCGCGAAGATCGCCTGCCGGTTCGACTATGTGACCCTGCCCACGGGCGGGCGGTCCGAGGGCCGCACCGCCGCCGTCGCCGCCATCGCCGATCACAGCCCCTATTCGCCCGCCGAGGCGAAGAACCAGCCCGACGAAGCCCCGCCCACCGCCGATGAACTGGACTACGCGCTCCTCGAACTGGCCGAACCGGCGGGCGACGATCCGGTCGAAAGCGGCGCGCGCGGGTTCGTCCGCCTGCCCGAGGCCGACCAGCCCGCGCCGAAGGGCGCCCCCCTCCTCATTGTCCAGCATCCCGACGGCGCGCCGATGAAGCTTGCCATCGACACCGAGGCGGTGCTTGGCCTCGCGGGCGACGGGCGCAGGTTGCGCTATGCGACGAATACCGAGGGCGGCTCTTCCGGCTCGCCCTGTTTCTCGATGGATTGGCGGATCCTCGCGCTGCATCATTATGGCGATCCGGCCTGGCAGCATCCGCTGTTCAATCAGGGCGTGCCCATTGCGCTTGTCACCCGCCGCCTGATCGCCAAGGGTCAGGGCGGGCTGATCGACCGCTGAGGGGCGCGATGCCGCTGGAACCCGCCGCCATCGACGCGCTCTCGATCCTGATCGGCGACGGATTCGGCCCGGACGAGCTTGATATCGTGATGCGCAAGACGACCGGCGCGGGCCTTTTCAAGGCCTGGGTCGGGCCGGGCAAGCCGATGCGCGATACGGTGCTGGAGCTTCTGCGCAAACTCTCGGACCGGGGCATCGAACGCGCCGTCCTGACCGAGGTCGCGCTCAGGCGGCGCACCGACGCCCCGCTCACGGATGCGATCCGCACCGCCTGCCCCGAGGCGCTGGAAGCCCTGCCGGCCACTGCGGCGCAGGTCGGCGCGCTGCTGACCGGGCTTGCCGCCGCCTCGGCGAGCCTCGCCGATCCGGCGGTGCGCGCGGCCCTTGCCGCGTCCAAAGGCCTCATCGGGGGCATTGCCGAAACCGTGGGCACACTCAGGACCTACAAGGAAATCCACGATTGCCTGCACCAGTTGCAGTTCCGCCAGCTGAGCGATCTGCGCGGCGCGGCGCGGGCCTTGGGCGAGGACCCGCTGCGCGAGGCGGAACTGGTCGACTACCAGACCCGCCTCGACACAGCCTGCGCGTCAATCGACGGCTGGATCGCCGACCTGCCCGAGGCCGGGCTGACCCAGCAACTCGAAAGGGCCTGGCTCGACCGGCTGGCGAAGGCGAACGCGGACCTCAGACAGGCGCTGGCCGACCGCAAGCCGGGCCCCGCGCAGGTGGCACTCTCGGACGTGGCGCGTATCCTCGCGACGGTGCCGTCGCGGCTGAACGAACAGATCGTGGTCGCGGCGGACGCGCTCGGGCTGGAGAAACTCGGAGAGACGCTGGGCGGCATCCGGCCCGCCCTTACCGGGGGCGCGGGCGATCAGGTGGAAACGGCCGGGGCGGCGCTCAATCTCCTTGCGCCGGCACTGCACTCCCGGGTGGCAGAGCACCGGGCCTGGCAGGAGATCGACATCAGGATCGGCTATATCGACGATCTGTGCGATCATCGCGGCCCGGACGCGCTTGCGGAATTCGCGATCTACTGGCCCGACCTCAAGCGCGCGATCCTCGACCTTGCGGCCTATGAGCCCGAGGCGCAATGGGCCAAGGATACCGGGCTTTATGCCGGGCGGCTCGACGATCAGATCGCGCGCGAGGCGATGGACGACGCCCTCGTCGCGGCCTTCGCCATTGTGCGGGTGAAGGCGCGCTTCCGGTTCTTCGCGGTCGACCAGAGCCTGAAATCCGAGTGCGGGGCGCTGATCGCCGTCAGCGCGCCCCTGCAGTCCCTCGTGGCGGAGTTATCCCATGACTGAGACCCCTGCCCCCTTCCCGACACTCGCCGACCTCCGGTCCGCCCATCTGGCCTTCATGGACGACAGGGCGCGCGATGCGGCCGCGATCCGCCGGTTGCTCGCGCGAGGCCGCGCAACCGGTGCACACCTTGCCGAGGCGGCCGACCGGCGCGAGGCGCAGCGCATCCTTGATTACTGGTCGGCCGAGCTTCTGGGCAGCCGCGACCTGACGCCGGAGGATTTCAATCCCGCGATCCTCGATCCGTTCGGCGCAGAGGTTGCGGGCGACAGGGCAGATGCCACCGCCGACATTGCGGGCCGGGCGGGGGCCGCACGCGAACTGATCCGGCTTTCCGCGCTCGCCCGGCAATGGAAAAGCTCAGGCGAGGCGCCGGGCTATCTTCTGCAGGGCGACGCGCTCCTCGCGGCGGCGCGCTTTACCGACCGCGACCCCGACATCGCGGGCTTCGTCACCGCCAGCAATCGCCACGAAATGGCGATGATCGCGCAGCAGACGCGCCGCCGTCAGGCGGTCATTGCCATACTCGCTCTGCTTCTGATCGCCACCACGGCGCTGGCCGCCGTCTCGTGGCGCCAGTGGCAAGCGGCAGAGCGGGCGAAGACAGGCCTCGCCAGCGCGAACGAGGTCCTGTCGCTGGAGAAAGCCGAACTCCAGCAGACGATCGAGAGAGCGCGCGCGGATGCCCAATCGAGCCAGGTGCGGATCGACGCGCTCATCGCCGAGAATGCGCGCCTCGCGGCGGCGCTGAACGAAGGCGCCAGGGGCGCAGGCGTCGCGGCGGAAGACCTGCCGCCCGACCTGAAGGCAACGGTGGAAAATGCCCTGCCCGAGGCCTCGGCGGTGATTTCGGCGGCAGAGGCAACGGGTGGGTTCAGCGGCTACGATCCGGCCTTCCTCGGCGTCGATCTGCCGATGCCCGCCCTCGGCGAGGCCCTGCGCCCGTCGGCCGCGCTTGGCGGCGCGGCCCTTGACTATCCCAACGCGAGCCTCGTGATGAATGCCGCCCGGCGCCAGCCCTTCTTCGCCGCCGAGACGGTGGACCGCAAGGCGCGCCGCTCGCTCAGGCGGCTGCCGGGGGCCTTTTCCTTCGATCCGCGCCTTCCGCCGGAACAGCAGGCCGATCCGGCCTGGTTCCTCGGGCCCGAGATCGACCGCGGCCACCTGATCGCGCGCAACGACATCACCTGGGGACCGGTCTTCGAGGGCGACCCGAAAGAGGCCGCGCTTCGCCTGAACGGCATCGTGGATACCTATGCCAACGCCAGCCCTCAGTTCGGCTGGTTCAATCGCGGCATCTGGAGCAGGCTTGAGAACTGGGCGCTTGCCGGGCATAACCCCTCGGCCGACCGGGTGGTGATCTTCACCGGCCCGATCCTGACCGAGACGGATCCCGCCCCCTACGGCGCGCCGGTGCCGTCGGGTTTCTGGAAGGTCGTCGTCTCGCGCCGGACCGGCAGCAGCGCGCTGATCGTCGATCCGTTCATCCTGATGCAGACAGACGCGCTTCCGGCCACTTTCGTGCCCGAGGCGCACCGCACGAGCCTGGAGGAGATCGAGCGGCGGACCGGCCTGATCTTCCCCGCGATCCTCTTCGGCATCGAAGCGGGCGGCGCGTTGCCGCCCGACCCCACGCCCGGTGAAGCGCTTGCCGCACGGCTGGGCGATCTTCTGACCGCAGACCGGGATCTGAGCGGGCCGGTCCTCGACGCCGTGGCCGGAGCCTTCGCCCCCGATGGACTTGCCGTCGAGGAGCAGACCATTCTTGCCGCCGCGCTGACGGCGCTTGCCGACGAGACCTTGCCCACGACCGCCAATCCGGCGATCCGCGACAATCTTCTCGCCGCGCTCTCGCTGGTGCCGCCCGATCGCTGGGCCGATCCGGCCTGGCTGACGATCCGTGCCCGCGCCCGGCATGCCATCACACCCTTGCTGGAACCGCGCGGGGGACCGGACATCAGCGGCGCGGCGCAGATGGCATCGGTCGAGCCGCCAGGGGCTGAGGCGCCGGGGGATGAGGCGCCGGACGGTCAGGTTCCCGCAAGCCTCCTCGAAGCGCTTGCCATCGTGCCTGCGCCGCGCCAGCCGATCCTCCTCTTCTTCTCGCGAACCAGCCGCGAGCAGTCAGAGGGCATCGCGAAGGCCCTGACGCTTCTGGGTTGGCGGATCGAACGGGTCCAGCGCGTGGGTTCCGGCCCCGAGACCGCCCGCACGCTTCATGCGGACGGGGTGAAGGACGATCAGGCCGCAGCCGATGCGCTCGTCGCCGATCTTGCCGCGCTCGGTTCTGCGGGGCGAAGCGAACCGAATGCGGCCGCCCCGCCGGGTGTGCTGACCATCCATCTGCCGTGATGGCGCCCGCTTCGGCTGGTCGGCGCGGCAGAGAGGTCAGAGGGCGGCCAAGGCCGCTCTTGCCCAGCGGCAGGCGTCTTCGGGATCGTCGAGAAGGGCCGGCGGCAGGCGCCAGTAGGGCATGGCGGTGACTTTCCCGCCCTCGCGGCTGTAGGTCCAGCGTTCCCAGCCTTCGGCGGTCAAACGGTCGGCGACAGCGCCCGCGCCCTTGAGCCAGATCGAGCCGTCGCCGTGCAGGATCGCGAAGATCGTGCCCTCGCGATAAAGGCAGAGCCCGCCCATCATCTTGCGGCTGGAAAGCGGCCCGAGCCCTTCGAACAGTTCCTCGGCGAAGGCGATGTCGGCGGGCGAAATGCTCATGGCTTGACGTTCAGGCGCCCCCGCCCGGCCCGGACCCGGGCGCGTCCTTGAACTTGATCGATTCCCCGCAGCCGCAGGCCTCGGCCACGTTCGGGTTGTTGAAGCGGAAGCCGCTTTCCAGAAGCGAGGTCTCGTAGTCGATCTCGGTCCCGAAGAGGAACATCTGCGCCATCGGCGCGATCATCACCCGCGCGCCGTCCTGTTCCACCACCTCGTCCATCGGACCGGGGGCGGCGGCGAATTCCATCGTATATTCCATGCCCGCGCAGCCGCCCTTCTTGACGCCCACCTTCAGGCCATGGGCGCCGTCCTTCGCCATCAGGCGCGCGATCTGCGCCACGGCCCGCGGCGTAAGGGTAACGGGCGGTTTTCCTTGTATGCCGAACATGTCAGGTCTCCTTCCCTCTAATCTAAGGAGAAAGGTCGGGAATTCCAAGCGGGGGCAGGTGCGTCAGAAGCGAAAGCGTCAGGATCGCCGTCACGATCCCCCAGCCGAAGGAGGCGAGCGTGCCGACGATCACATATTCGCTGATCTTGCGGTCATCGCCTACGGCGCCGAACCTGAGGACCGATTTCGCCGCGATGAGAAAGCCGATGGCGCCGGTCTGGCCCGTCATCACCAGAATGAAGACAAGCCCGCGTTCCAGCATGCCGATGGCGCGGCCCGCGCCCAGAAGCCCGACCGGCATGTCGGGCGCCCATGGCTCCATCAGGAAGCCGACCGCGAAGCCGCCCGCGCGGGTGGCAAGGATGAGGCCCGCCAGAAGGGCGAGACAGGCGGGTGCGGCGGCGAGGCCGGGCCAGAGCCCGCTGTCCCACAGATCGGGCGCGTACCAGGCAAGCGCCACCAGGCTCGCCAGATGGGCCGCCTGATCGGCGAGGAAGGGCATAAGGCCACGCCGCCCGGAGAAGGTCTTCAGCGTGTCGATGAGAAGATGCGCCCCCGCGAGGCCGAGAAGAATGGGGTGGAGCGTGCCTATGGTCGCCGCAGCGGTCACGAATACCACGGCGATATGCGTGAGCATCGCGGCGGGCGCGCGCTTGTTTGTGACCATCCAGCCGGTCTGCAACACGAAATCGGCGAGAACATGGGCGAAAAGCAGCGCCGCGAACGTCTGGATCATGCCGCCCCTCCGAAGGTTTCCCGGTCCATCTCGGCAAGCGCGGTCGCAAGCGCCCGGAACCCCGAGGCGGCGATCCGCGCCTCGAACGCCTGCCGGGTGATGCCGAGTCGGCCCGCCAGTTCCGCCATCGGCGCGTCGTCCTGTTCAAGCGCCAGTGCCACCGCCTCGGCCTGTTCGCGCGACCAGCGGCGGATCATCCAGTCGGCGACCTCGAACAGTGCCTCGTGCCAGCCGCGAACGCCCGCGCCGCCGATGGCGAGGCGGCGAGAGCCGCTGGTCAGCGCGTCGAGCGCCTGACCGGAGGTCTCGAAGGCCGCGCCGCTTGCGCCGGAGAGGCCCGTCGCGCCCAGCCGCGCGACCGGGCCGATACCGACCGAGATACGCGTCGCCATGCCCGGCAGCGCGGCGGAAAGCCGCGCGACGAGGAAAAGCGTGACCCGGAAGGCCAGACCCGGCCGGTCCTGCAGATAGATCTGCCAGCCGTCGCCGCGATAGCGGGTGAAACGGGTGTCAGTGCCAGTCCAGCCCGCGACATCATCGGCGGCGGCGGAAAGGACGGCCATGGCGCGATCCGTCGCCTCTGGCCCGGCGACCGAGGACCGCACGATATCTCCGGTCAGGACGGCGCTTCTGTCACTCATGTGCAAACCATAGGGCTTGCAATCGCTTTTTGCAAGTCTGTGGATTTGCTTCCACAGGATGCGAGTCGCGAGTCGGGCGCGTCGACGGGGCTGGCGCCCCTACTCCGCGGCTGCAGCGCCCGCACTCTCGGCATCTGCCGCAGCCTCGATCTCGGCAGCCTTCTTCTCGACCAGCTCGACGATATGGTCGACCATCCGGTCGTTGCCCATCGTGTGATGCTGCCGACCGGCGAGATAGACCATCCCCTTGCCCGCGCCGCCGCCGGTGAAGCCGATGTCGGTCATCAAAGCCTCGCCCGGGCCGTTGACCACGCAGCCGATGATCGAGAGCGACATCGAGGTGGTGACATGGGCGAGCCGCTCTTCCAGCGCCGCCACCGTCTTGATCACGTCAAAGCCCTGCCGCGCGCAGGAGGGGCAGGAGATGATGGTGACGCCCCGGTGCCTCAGCCCCAGCGATTTCAGGATCTCGAACCCGACCTTCACCTCCTCGACCGGATCGGCGGAGAGCGAGACGCGGATCGTGTCGCCGATCCCCATCCACAGAAGGTTGCCAAGCCCGATCGCCGATTTCACCGTGCCGGAGACGAGCCCGCCCGCCTCGGTGATGCCAAGGTGGATCGGCGCGTCGGTCACCTGCGCCAGTTCCTGATAGGCGGCGGCCGCGAGGAAGACGTCGGACGCCTTCACGCTAATCTTGAATTCGTGAAAATCGTTGTCCTGCAACAGCTTGATATGGTCGAGCCCGCTTTCGACCATCGCCGCCGGGCAGGGTTCGCCGTACTTGTCCAGAAGGTGCTTCTCCAGCGACCCGGCATTGACGCCGATCCGGATCGAACAGCCGTGATCCTTGGCGGCCCGGACGACCTCGCGCACCCGCTCGGCCGAGCCAATATTGCCGGGGTTGATGCGCAGGCAGGCGGCGCCCGCCTCGGCCGCCTCGATGGCGCGTTTGTAATGGAAATGGATGTCGGCCACGATCGGCACCGGGCTTTCCGCGACGATTTCCCTCAGCGCGCGGGTCGCATCTTCATCGGGCGTCGAGATGCGGACGATGTCCGCCCCTGCCACCGCGCAGCGCTGCACCTGTTCGATGGTCGCGGCCACGTCCGAGGTGATGGTGTTGGTCATGGTCTGGACCGAGATCGGCGCGTCGCCGCCCACCAGAACCTTGCCCACGCGGATCTGACGCGATGACCGCCGCTCGATGGAACGCCAGGGGCGGATCGGATTGTGGGACATGGGGCGCGGCTCCGTCTGTCGGTCAGGCGCCTAGATAGACCCCACGGCCCCCGGGTGCAACGGCAGCTATTGCGACGGTGCTTCCGGTTCTGTCGGAGCGACCGGCGCGGCCGAGGCCATGGCGACCGCGCGGGCCAGATCGCCGTCAGCGGCGACATCGGCGACGACATAGCGTTCGGTCAGCGCCTCGGGCGTCAGGGCGACATTCTTCGTCACCTGGCCCGAAGCGCCCGCAGGCCCGTAGGTCACGCCGTTCACCGCAAAATAGATCGCGCCGGATTCACCCGCGCGCAGAAGCGGCGGTTCGTCGGTCGCGGGCACGGCATAGCGGTCGCCCGCATCCATCGTGCCCTCGAACAGGATCGACCCGTCGGCCGCCTGCACCCGCACCCAGGCCGGGCGCGCGGCGATCAGCTCGACCGCGGGCGCGTCGGCGGCCACGACCTGAACCGGGGTGTCGCCAAGCGCAGGCTCCGCCGCTACCGCCGCCGCAACGCGGTCGGCGGCAGGGTCGCTGAGGACGCCCACGCTTGCGGGATTGATCGAGGCAATCGGCCCGTCGCGCGGCACGAGGACCGGCGTGTCGAGCGCCTGCGGCCGGTAGAGCCGGTCGAGCGCCTCGGGGTCGGGCTGAAGATCGGTTCCCGGCAGGGCGGCCGCGACCTCGGTCATCGGTTGCGCGGGGGTGGCGACGGCGCCGGTCAGCGGATCGAGCTCGGCTACCACGCCGGGCGCCTGCGCGACCGGGGCAAGCTGGACGCGCTGCACTTCCTGCAGGACTTTCCATCCGCCGTAGCCAATACCGGAGACAAGCGCGATCAGAACAGCGATCGACCCGAAGGCGCGGGGCTCAAACCCCGCGAAGATGCTTTCAGCACGCGGAATGAAAGAGGCGTTGGGGTCGGCCAGCGGATCGGCATATTCGACCTTGCGTCGCGTCTTGCCGACGCTGCCCGAGGCGGCGGCAGACATGCCGTGCGCCACGGTGAAATTCGCTTCCTTGCAGAAGCGGTCGAAGGCCCATTCCGGATCGATGCCCAGATAGCGGGCATAGGAACGGACGTAGCCCGCGACGAAACCGGGCGTGTCGAAGGCCGCGACATCGCAATTCTCGATCGCGGCGATGTAACTTGCCTTGATCCGAAGCTCGCGCTGGACGTCCAGCAGGGATTTGGACAGCGTTGCGCGTTCGCCGCGCATCACATCGCCCAGGCGCACCTCGAAATCGTCAAACCCCTTGGGTTTGTCCATTTCTTCCGTCGAAGGTTTGGCCCTCCGCCCGATCATGCCTGTTACGTCCTGTCCCCAGTATGGCGGTCAACGATTCGTGATAATCCGTCCGCCTATTGTGGATTGTTTAACACAGCGCAAGGGCACATGCACCGGCTAAGCCGCCTCAGGCCGAAAGTTCGGCGCGATTCAGCGCGCAATGGGCCCAGAGCCGGTCCATCGCCCCGACGAGCGCGTCGATATCCTTCGGCGTGTGCACGGGCGAGGGCGTGAAACGCAGCCGCTCGGTGCCGCGCGGGACGGTCGGGAAATTGATCGGCTGCACGTAGATGCCGTCCTGTTCCAGCAGCATGTCCGAGATCATCTTGCAATGCACCGGATCGCCGACATGGACCGGTACGATATGGGTGCCGCGGTCGATGATCGGCAGGCCGAGCGCGCGGAGCCGCATCTTGAGGATCTTCGCATGGTCCTGCTGCATGTCGCGTAGATGTTGAGCGGTCTTGAGGTACTTGACCGAGGCCGCAGCCCCCGCCGCCACGGCGGGCGGCAGCGAGGTGGTGAAGATGAAGCCCGGCGCGTAAGAGCGGATCGCATCGACCATCTTGGCGCTTGCGGCGATATAGCCGCCCATCACGCCATAGGCCTTGGCGAGCGTCGCGTTGATGATGTCGATGCGGCCCATCTGCCCGAGCTTCTCGGCCACCCCTGCCCCACGCGGCCCGTACATGCCGACGGCATGGACCTCGTCGAGATAGGTCAGGGCGCCGAACTCCTCGGCCAGATCGCAGATCGCCTCCATCGGGCAGATGTCGCCATCCATCGAATAGACGGACTCGAAGGCGATGAGCTTCGGCGCCGCCGGATCGTCGGCCGCGAGTTTCGCGCGCAGGTCGGCCAGGTCATTATGCCTGAAGATGCGCTTCAGGCCGCCGTTGCGGCGGATGCCTTCGATCATCGAGGCATGGTTCAATTCGTCCGAATAGATGATGAGGCCCGGGAAAAGCTTCGGGAGCGTGGAAAGCGTCGCGTCATTGGCAATGTAGGCGGAGGTGAAAAGAAGCGCCGCTTCCTTGCGGTGCAGATCGGCAATCTCGGCCTCGAGCCGTTTGTGATAGACGGTCGTGCCCGAGATATTGCGCGTCCCGCCCGACCCCGCGCCGGTCGCGTCAAGCGCCTCGTGCATCGCTTCCAGAACGACCGGATGCTGGCCCATGCCGAGATAGTCGTTGCCACACCAGACGGTGATGTCCTTCCGCGTACCGTCGGGCCGGTTCCAGATGGCCTTGGGGAAGTGGCCCTTCTGCCGCTCGATATCGATGAAGGTCCGGTAGCGGCCTTCGTCATGCAGGCGGGAAATCGCGCCATCGAGTGCGGTATCGTAATTCATCTGGTCCTCGCGCGGTCGGTCTTCTGCCTGGCTGGATAGGCCTCATAGGGAATCGGACGCCTTGATAGAGGTCAAGTCAAGCCTTTGCGAGGGAACAAATTGCCGCGCATGGGCCGGACGGGCGCTCATCGTCGCATTTCATGCGCTCTTCGCGCGACGAGCCTCGCAGAGGACGAGGAGCCCGCCTTCAGGCCTTTGGCCGGAGATTGCCTCTGCGCCGAGCCGCGCCTATGGTCGCGCCAAGAATAAGGAGCCCCGCCATGACCCTCGACGCCGTCCTTGCCCGGATCGACGCCACCCTGCCCGACGCCATCGACCGGCTGATGGCGATGCTGCGCGTGCCCTCGATCTCGACCGATCCCGCCTACAAGGCCGATTGCGCGAAAATGGCCGAGATGATCGCCGCCGACCTCGGCGACCTGGGCTTCGACGCCGCCGCGCGGCCGACGCCCGGCCATCCGATGGTGGTGGGCCATGGCGGCACGGGCGAGCGGCACCTGCTGTTTTATGGCCACTATGACGTGCAGCCCGTCGATCCGCTGAACCTCTGGCACCGCCCGCCCTTCGATCCCGCCATTGAAGATACCCCGAACGGCAAGGTGATTCGCGGGCGCGGCTCGTCGGACGACAAGGGCCAGCTGATGACCTTCATCGAGGCCTGCCGTGCCTGGAAGGCCGTGCATGGCACCCTGCCCTGCCGCCTGACGATCTTTCTGGAAGGCGAGGAGGAAAGCGGATCGCCCTCGCTCATCCCCTTCATGAAGGAACATGCGGCCGAACTGACCGCCGACCTCGCGCTGATCTGCGACACGTCGATGGTGTCGCCCGGCATCCCCTCGATCGCCTCGCAACTCAGGGGCATGCTGAAGGATGAATTCACCATTCGCGGGCCGAAGATCGACCTGCATTCTGGGCATTATGGCGGGCCGGGCCTCAATCCCCTGAAGGAAATCGCCCGCATCGTCGCCTCGTTCCACGATCCCGAAACCGGCCGGGTGGCTGTGGACGGGTTCTACGAGGGCGTGCACGAGCTGGCGCCCGCGCTGAAAAAGCAGTGGGAAAACTGCGGTTTCAACGAACAGACCTATCTGAATTCCGTGGGTTACAGTGTTTCCCATGGCGAAAAGGGCTATTCGACGCTGGAACTGCAATGGGCGCGGCCCACGCTCGAAGTGAACGGCCTCTGGGGCGGTTATCAGGGTGCGGGGTCAAAGACGGTCATCCCGTCGGAAGCACATTGCAAGATCACCTGCCGTCTGGTGGGCGACATGGACCCCGACCGCCTGCGCGACAAGATCCGCGCCCATGTCGCGGCGCGTCTCTCGCCCGATGCCCATGTCACCTGGGATCAGGACCTCGAAGGCTCGCCCGCCGCGGTGATGAACATCGCACGCCCCGAATTCGAACTGGCGCGCGCGGCGCTGTCGGACGAATGGAACCGCGAGGCGGTTTTCGTCGGCATGGGCGGATCGATCCCGATTGCCGGGTTCTTCAAGTCGGTCCTCGGCATGGATGCGATGCTGATCGGCTTTGCCAACGACGACGACGCGATCCACAGCCCGAACGAGAAATACGACGTCGAAAGCTTTCACAAGGGCATCCGCAGCTGGGCGCGGGTGCTGGCGCGGCTGGCCTGAGAACCGAAAAACGGGGGCCTTCGGGCCCCCGCCCGCCCGTCAGCCGATCAGCCGATCAGCCGATCAACGGCATCTTGCCGCCATAGACCTCGTCATAATGCCGCTTCAGCCGGATCAGTGCGATGCGAAGCACGATCTTGCCCGACCGCGCCGACCAGCCCATGCGCTTTTCGGCGACTTCCAAACCTTCGAGAAAACAGCAGCAGCGCAGGACGACATCGCCGAGGCCGGGGCCGAGATCGCGGAGCGCCGCGGCAACGCGCGCGCGGGCCTTCGCCGGGCCTTCGGCCTTGCCTGCATCGGGTTGAAAGCTGCCCCGGTCGCCCGCGGTCAGGAACCTGTCCCAGTTCTGCGCGACGCGCGGCCCCATCTGCGCAAGTTCGAAATCCTCGCGCAGCCGCTCGCCCACCGCAACCAGATCGGGTTCCAGAAACAGCTTGCCGTCCTTGTCGCGCCGCCGCGCCAGCGCCGCGAACGGGCTTTCGGCAAGATTGTAGCGCACGCGCTTGGGTTCCGCCTCGCCCGGCTCCATCACATTGCGCTCGCCCCAGGTCCGGTGCTGGTCGGCGAAGGGCGCGCGCGCCTCGGCAAAGCCCGGCTGATGCGCCCGCTCGGCATCGAGGAGGCGCTTGAGCGCGGAGCGGCCCGCGCCGGTGATTTCATAGGTGATGAGCCGCCCGCTGTCCTTGACCGCGATCCAGTCCTTCAACGCGAAGGCCTGCGCGACGGTCCTGTCGACGACGGCGGTCCGCACGGTACCCTTGAAGACCACGCCCTTCTCCATGTCGGGCGCGACCGCCAGAACCGCGCCCGCCTCGCACAGGCGGCGCAGGATGCGGCGCGCCTCGCGGTCGATGGTCGCCTGGTCGGGATGGTGTTTCAGGCCGGTACGGATCGGTGCGGACATGGGGCTTCCCTCTCTGGTTGCAGAATCTTCCAATGCGGCGGGGCGCGAGGCCTCGAACGCCGACAGCGCCTCGTCGACCAGCGGGTCGTCGCGGCGCATCTCGAAGGCGCGGACCCGGCGCATGACGGTGGAGGCATGGCATCCTTCGGCACGCGCCAGTTCCCTCAGCGTGCGGGCGCCGCAGACATGGGCGAGGTACAGGCGTGCGTCCTCCGGCAACCAGGCGGGCAAAGCCGCCGGGCCTATGGCATTGACCAGCATGATTTTCCCCGTTGTCGCGCGGCTGGGTGCTCCGCCGCGCGGTTGCAGACCAAAGCAACCGTCGGTTGCAATTCTTACCCGGGCGTTAATTCCCGGCTCGATCCAGAGAATTATTGATAAATTATAAATTTCTTCGAACGAAACGTTCGCTGTTTCGCGCCAGTGCGCAACGGCACCAAAACGGAAAACACTCTTGGGTTGTATTTCACAGGAGACCCAGGATGACCGACCTCTTCCGCCTCGTATCCGATCTGCGCCGCCCAGCCCTTCTGGTGCGCGCCGCCCGCGCCGGGCTGATGGACTATAACCGGCGCCGCGACCTGAAACGGGTGATGCGGACCGCCGACGTGCCCCAGCCCGAGGCGGCGGTTTCGGCGCTTCTGCAGGAAGAGGAGCGGCTGGAGGAAATCCGCCGCAAGGGCGACGCGACCTATTCCTTCGCCCGCCATATCGACGTGCTGATCGCCATGATCGCCGAGGCGCGGCTCTTGCCCCGGCCCGTGTGACGGGAAAGGGCGCGGCAGATGCCGCGCCCTTCGATTTCGCCGCGTGTGAGGCAGATCACATGAAAGCGTCGGGCATCGAAGCCTTTTTCTTTGCCACATATTCGCTCAGCGCCTCTTCGACCGCCGGGTCGATGGCGGGCTTCTGGTAATCGTTGAGAAGCTTCGCCACCCGCTCGCGCGCGAGCTGGACCGTATCGCGGGCGCCTTCCTCTTCCCAGGTCTCGAACGGCTTGTAGTCCAAGAGGTCCGACTTCCAGAATGCGGTGCGGAAGTTCGCCTGGGTGTGATCGGTGCCCAGGAAATGGCTGGCCTCACCCGAACCCACATAGCGCAAGGCGTCCATCGCCTGACCGTTTTCCGACATGTCGATGCCCTTGGCGATGTGATGCAGCACGCCAAGCTGATCGGCATCCATCACGAACTTCTCGAAGGACGAAACCAGCCCGCCTTCCAGCCAGCCGCAGGCATGCAGCATGAAGTTCACCCCCGCCATCAGCCCCATGCTGAGGCTGTTCGCCGTTTCATAGGCCGCCTGCGCATCGGGAAGCTTCGAGCCGCAGAACGACCCGGCCGAGCGGTAGGGCACGCCCAGACGGCGGACAAGCTGGCCCGCGCCATAGGTGATGAGGCTGGCTTCCGGCGTGCCGAAGGTTGGTGCGCCCGAGGCCATGTCGGTCGATGTCACGAAGGCGCCCGCGATGACCGGCGCGCCCTTCTTGACGAGCTGGCTGTAGGCCACGCCCGCAAGCACCTCGACCATGACCTGCGTCAGCGTGCCCGCGACCGTCACCGGCGACATGGCGCCGCCGACGATGAAGGGCGAGATGATCGCGGCCTGATTGGCCTTCGCATAGACTTCAAGCGCACCCATCATGATGCCGTCGAAGGTCATCGGCGAGTTGATGTTGATGAGCGAGGTCATCACCGTGCGCCCGTCGAGCCCGCCGAACAGGATGTCCGACATCTCGACCGAATCCTGGGCGCGCTCGGGCGCGGTGACCGAGCCCATGTAGGGCTTGTCGGACAGCGTCATGTGCGCCAGCAGCATGTCGAGATGGCGCTTGTTCACCGGAATGTCGGTCGGTTCGCAGACCGTGCCGCCGGAATGATGCAGCCATTTCGACATGTAGCCGAGCTTCACGAACTTCTGGAAATCCTCCATCGTCGCATAGCGGCGGCCATTTTCATCACGCACGAAAGGCGGACCGTAGACCGGCGCGAGGACAAGGCCCCGCCCGCCGACGGTGACCGAACGCTCGGGATTGCGGGCATGCTGCACATAGGACGATGGCGCGGTCTTGCACAGCTGACGCGCCAGCCCGCGCGGAATGCGAACGCGCTCGCCCTGCACGTCGGCGCCCGCCTCTTTCCACAGCGCCAGCGCGCCGGGATTTTCGACGAAATTTACGCCGATCTCCTCGAGGATCGTCTCGGCATTCGCCTCGATGATCTCAAGCGCTTCCTCGTTCAGGATCTCGAGATTCGGGATATTGCGCTCGATGAAACGCGCGGCCTCGATGCGGACGGCCGTCCGCTCCGCCCGACGCGCGGCCCCGCCGCCACCCCTTGCCCTGCGGCCCTCGACGACATCACTCATGTTCACGGCTCCTTGGAATTCGCTTCCTCGGCTTTTACGCCTTTGCCTTGCGGTCCTCGCACGCCAAGCGGCACTTGGCGCCCAAAAACGACATTGCGCCGCGTCGCTTTCCGTGTGACGCAGAGGCCCGGCCGCCAGCCTGCCGGACCGTAGCCGGGAGGGCGCGATGAGCGATCCGACAACCGAATGGCGCCCGGCAACACGGTTACGGGCAATTGCAATCGGACTGATCCGGCAGGACGCGCGCCTGCTCGTCAGCGCCGTCACCGGGGACGACGGGCGCGTCAAGGGATGGCGCCCGCTTGGCGGCGGCATCGAATTCGGCGAAAGTGCCGAAACAGCGCTTCGGCGCGAACTTCACGAGGAGATCGGGGCAACGGCAGGGCCACTCGTCCGGATCGCGGTTCTGGAGAACCTTTTCCACCATCAGGGCCAGCCTGGACATGAGATTGTCTTCGTGTTCGAAGGCAGCCTTTTGGACCCGGGCGCTGCTGCTACGGAGCGGTTCTTCATCGAAGAGCGCGGGCGGCGCGACCTCGCGGCGTGGATGCCAGCGGCACTGTTCCGCGACGGGGCGATGAAGCTCTTTCCCGACGGTCTTATCGGCTATCTTTGATAGGTCTTGCACCCGCTGGGCGAAGCCAATAGAGGCTGGCCATGACCCAGCATGATCGCCTTCTCATCATCGATTTCGGCTCTCAGGTCACGCAGCTGATCGCGCGGCGGCTTCGCGAGTTGAACGTCTATTGCGAGATCCATCCGTTCAACCGGGTGGACGAAGCCTTCCTGAAGGATTTCGCCCCGAAAGCGGTGATCTTTTCCGGCGGCCCCGCCTCGGTCTATGCCGAGGGCGCGCCGATGCCGCCCAAGGGCGTCTTCGAGATGGGCGTGCCGATCCTCGGCATCTGTTACGGCCAGCAGGTGATGATGCACTGCCTTGGCGGCAAGGTCGAAGGCGGGCACGGCACCGCCGAATTCGGCCGCGCCTTCGTGACGCCCGCCGACGAGACCATACCGCTCTTGGCGGGATGGTACGAGGAGGGCCCCGAACAGGTCTGGATGAGCCACGGCGACCATGTCAGCCGCATCGCCCCGGGTTTCAAGGTCTATGGCACCTCTCCGAATGCGCCTTTCGCCATCACCGCCGACCCGGACCGCCGCTTCTATGCGGTGCAGTTCCACCCCGAAGTGCACCACACGCCGAAGGGCGCGAAGCTTTACGAGAACTTCGTGCGGCTCGCGGGTTTCAAGGGCGACTGGACGATGGGCGCCTACCGCGAGGAAGCGATCCGCAAGATCCGCGAGCAGGTGGGCGACGCGAAGGTCATCTGCGGCCTGTCGGGCGGTGTGGATTCGTCTGTTGCCGCCGTCCTGATCCACGAGGCGATCGGGGATCAGCTGACCTGTGTCTTCGTCGACCACGGCCTTCTGCGGCTGGGCGAGGCCGAGCAGGTCGTGTCGATGTTCCGCGACCATTACAACATGCCGCTGATCCATGCCGATGAAAGCGACCTCTTCCTCGGTGCGCTGGACGGCGTGTCCGACCCCGAAGTGAAACGCAAGACCATCGGAAAGCTCTTCATCGACGTCTTCCAGAAACACGCGGCCGAGGTCGGCGGCGCGACATTCCTGGCACAGGGCACGCTTTACCCCGACGTGATCGAGTCGGTCAGTTTCTCCGGCGGCCCCTCGGTCACGATCAAGTCGCACCACAATGTCGGCGGTCTGCCGGAAAAGATGGGCCTGAAGCTCGTCGAGCCGCTGCGCGAGCTTTTCAAGGACGAAGTCCGCGCTCTCGGCCGCGAACTTGGCCTGCCGCAATCGTTCATCGGCCGCCACCCCTTCCCCGGCCCCGGCCTCGCCATCCGCTGCCCCGGCGAGATCACGCGCGAGAAACTCGACATCCTGCGCCGGGCGGACGCGGTCTATATCGACCAGATCCGCAAGCACGGGCTTTACGACCAGATCTGGCAGGCCTTCGCGGCGATCCTGCCGATGCGGACCGTGGGCGTGATGGGCGATTATCGCACCTACGACTACGCCATCGGGCTCCGCGCCGTGACCTCGGTCGACGGGATGACGGCGGACTATTACCCCTTCACCCACGAGTTCCTCGGCGAAACCGCGACCCGGATCATCAACGAGGTGAAGGGCGTGAACCGCGTCTTCTATGATGTGACCTCGAAGCCGCCTGGGACGATCGAGCTCGAATAGCGACGGTGCCGCGGAAAATCCTTCGCGAAGGATTTTCCGCCCCGATCGCGGGTCGGCCGCCACTTGCCCCCGCCTCAGGGGCCACCTATATTCCCCCCGTCAGGGTTCGCCCGGACTATGGACATAAACGCGCTCGTAATAATCGGATCGGACCCGGGGGCGGTACCCGGCGGCTCCACCACAACCCCGTATTGGCGGGTCATGGGGCCGAAACAGGATCGACGAACGCCTAAAGGGGTTTGCTTTGTCTCGGCGGGGTGCCACCGTTATCGGTCCGCAAAGTACAGTTGCCAATAACAACCGTGCTCCGGCAATGGCTCTGGCTGCGTAAGCAGTTCGGGTCGCCGAAACCAAGCCCTTGCGCTTAGCCGCGTAAGGCGGGGTTCGCAGGTACCTGGCAACAGAAACCTGCACTTTCCCGCGCCCTTTCATGTTTCCTCAATCCCTGGGCCCTAGGGTCGGTCCTGCAGGATACTGTTGTCCTGCGACGGGTATGCGGTGCGGGCGGCCGGGCGAAACGGTGCGAGTGTCAAGGGTCAGGGTGCTTCTTACCGGCCGCTTCTTTCCCGTCCGGCGCTGACTGGAAAGCGAACGTGTGATGGGTCATCTCGACATCCTGAAGGACTGGTACCACCGCGTCTGGATCGAACAGGATCTGGCCGCGATCGATGACTATTTCGCCCCCCATGTCGGTGCCGACGGGCTGATGCCCGATGGCCAGGTCGGGCCTGAGGATTTCCGGGCGCTTGTGCCCGCGCTCACCTCCCTCGTGCGCGATCTTGAATTCACCTTCGACAAATCATTCGAGACGGAAGACTGGCTCTGGGCGCAGGTCTCGGTCAAGGCGCTCGGCGCCCATGACATGCGCGAGGTGCGCACCACTGGCCATGTCGCCATGCGGTTCCAGGGGGGAAAGATCGTCGAGGCTTACAATTCGTTTGATTTCCTCACCTTCTTCTCCACCGCGGGCCTCTTGCCGGAGGATGTGTTTCTCCTTCTCCTGTCGGGCGAACGGCTCGGCTGACAGAATCCTTGCCCGGCATGGGCAGGCAGGCCATGATCCGGCCATGCGACACCGCTGCATTTGGCTTTTCTCGGCTCTCATCATGCTGGCGACGCCAGCGACTGCCGCCTGCCGCATGGCGCTTCTTCTGGCCATCGACATATCCGGGTCGGTCGATGACGCGGAATACCTCTTGCAGGTCGAAGGCACGGCGGCGGCGCTTGAAGATCCGGTGATCATCGATGCCTTGGTGCAGGGCGAAGTGGCGCTCAGCGTGATGCAATGGTCCTCGGTCGGGATGCAGAAGATGGTCCAGCCCTGGCGGCGGATCCGCAACGAGGGCGATGCGGCAGCCTTCGCCCGCGCTGCCAAGGCCCAGGAACGCGCCTTCGGCAAGGCCGATACAGCCGTGGGCGACGCCATCGCCTTCGCCGTCGATCAATTCAATGCCGTTCCGGATTGTCCGCGCAGGGTGATCGACATTTCGGGCGATGGTGTACAGAACGCCGGCGGCCCGCTTGCCGTCGCGCGCCAGCGCGCCATCGATGCAGGCATCTCGATCAATGCGATCGCCATCGAGGGCGTGGGTTTCGCGATCACCGAATTCTACCACCGCATGGTCATCACCAGGGGCGGCTTCGTGGTGACGGCGGGCGGGCATCTCGATTACCCGCGCGCGATCCGGCTGAAGATCATGCGCGAGCTTGTCCGCCCTATCGGTTGAGCGGACCGCGCGGCCCCTCATCGAGCCCTTGCAGGCTCTCTTCGGGGACAGAGCGAGGAGAGCGCGCAAGGGCTCGACGAGCGGCCTGGCGGGCAGCGCGGCGGGCGGCGAGGCGGGCGGCTTGGCGCGCAGGCCGCCGCGATGACTTGACGGGCCGGAAATCCGGTGCGATGCCATCTGCAGGTGGGCTAGGCGGCGCGCCCCGTGAGGCCTCGGCCCAAGCGACGCATCCCGTATGAATGAGGATGCCATGCCCGGTTTCAACTTCATGACGCCTGTTCAACTCTCCCGCCTGATCGCGACGCCGGAGGCGCCGGTCCTGCTCGATCTGCGAACGGAAGAGGATTTCGCCCTCGACCCGCACCTCCTGCCTTGCAGTCTTCGTGCCCGACATGAGGAGGTGAGGACGCTCGCCGAGAGGTTTGGCGCAGCACCGTTCGACATCGAAGGCATCACCTGTTCCCACCCGGGCAAGATGTGCAGTATTGATGCCTTCATCGACGATTTCGGCCTGCACACTCCCGCACTCGACCGGCTGGCGCTGGTGGTGCGCGCCGCCGACACCGACCGCCACGACCTGGCGCCCCAGGCGGCGGGGCTTCTCGCGCTGTCGGCCGGCCTCTCGCGGCAATCTCGCGACGATCTCGCGCAGCTCGACGCTGGCATGGCGCTTTGCGATGCGCTCTATCGCTGGGCGCGTGACGGGGTCGACGAGGGGCATGACTGGCCCGCCGGGCGGCGGGAATGAGCGCGGCAGCCGCGCCCGGCTGGGCCGAACTCTGGCGCACCTTCGGGCGGATCGGACTTCTGTCCTTCGGCGGCCCGGCAGGCCAGATCGCCCTGATGCACCGCGTGCTTGTCGATGAAAAGCGCTGGCTCGGCGAGCAGGATTACCTGCGCGCGCTTTCCTTCTGCATGCTCCTGCCGGGACCGGAGGCGATGCAGCTTGCCACCTATTGCGGCTGGCGGCTGAAAGGCACGCGCGGCGGCCTTCTCGCCGGGCTTCTGTTCGTTCTGCCCGGGGCGGCCGTGATCTTCCTTCTTGCGTTTCTGTACGCGCTCTGGGCCGCCGCCGGCCCGGTCGCGGCGCTGTTCTGGGGGGTGAAGGCCTCGGTCGCGGCGATCGTGCTGCAGGCGCTCATGCGGGTGGCAAGGCGGGCACTGGAAGGCCGGACGGAACGCTGGATCGCCGCCATGGCCTTCTTCGCCGTCTTCGCTTTCGCCCTGCCCTTCCCGCTGGTTCTGATCGCGGGCGGAACGGTCGGGATGTGGTCATTGACAACCCGCGCCGGACAGGCCCCTGCCCCGAAACCCCTGTCCTTCGGTCGCATCCGGCGCACTTTCCTGCCCGGCGCGCTTCTCTGGGGCGGGCCGCTCGCGCTTCTTTGGGCGGCGGGCGAGCGGTTCCTGTTCGACCTGGGCCTCTTTTTCTCGAAGCTTGCGCTCGTCACCTTCGGGGGCGCCTATGCGGTGCTGACCTACATGGCGCAGGCCGTGGTCGCCGACAAAGGCTGGCTTACGACGGCGCAGATGATGGATGCGCTCGGGCTGGCCGAAACCACGCCGGGCCCGCTGATTCTGGTCACCCAGTTCGTGGCAATCATGGCGGCCTATCAGCAAGGCGGCGCGACGCTTGGCCTTGCGGCGGGGCTTCTCTGCCTCTGGGTCACCTTCCTGCCCTGTTTCCTGTGGATCTTCGCCTTCGCGCCGCAGATCGAGGCAATCACCGCGCGGCCCCGCCTGAAGGGCGCGCTTGCAGGCATCAGCGCGGCCGTGGTCGGCACCATCGCCAGCCTGACGCTCTGGTTTGCGCTGCATGTGGTCTTCACCGAGGTGGGCACATGGCAGGCTGGCCCTCTGACGCTTCCCGCCCCTCGCCCCGAAAGCCTTGACTTCGCAGCATTTTCTCTAGCGCTTGCCAGTGGCTGGCTGCTGATCCGGCGGCACTGGCCGCTGCCGCTGGTACTCCTACTCAGCGCGCTTGTCGGGCTCCTCCGGCACGGACTTGCCGCCTTGTGAAAACTTTCCCCCCTGCCCGGGCTTGCGCCCCCCTTCCTTTCGGGGTCAAAAGCCCTATGCTGACCGGCGAAGGAGATGAGGCATGGCCCGCAAGATCGACTATGGCAACCTGATGCACCGCGCCATGCGCGGCCTGATCATTCAGGTGCTGAAGGATGTCGAGGCGAACGGACTGCCGGGAAACCACCATTTCTTCATCACCTTCGACACGTCCCATCCCGAGGCCGAACTCGCCGACTGGCTGCGCGAGCGCTACCCAGAGGATATGACGGTCGTGATGCAGCACTGGTTCGAGGGGCTGCATGTCGACGAGGGCGGTTTTTCGGTTACGCTGAATTTTGGCGACCAGCCGGAACCGCTCTATATCCCCTTCGATGCGATCCGCACCTTCGTCGATCCGGCGGTGGAATTCGGCCTGAGGTTTGAAACCCATGATGCCGAGGATGACGACGAGGACGAGGAGGACGGCGCACCGATGGCCGAAGACGCCGAAGAAGGCGAACCGGCCCCGCGCGAGGCCGAGGTCGTGAGCCTCGACAAGTTCCGCAAGACCTGACCCCTGCCTTCCGATCCGAGAAGAACATGCTTGCGGACAAGACCCTCTTCCTTCGCCGACTGATCCGCAATCCCAAACAAGTGTCGGCCATCGCGCCCTCGTCGCGCTATCTCGGCCGGGCAATGGCGCGCGGCCTCGGGCCACAGACCGGGCGCGTGGTGGAGTTCGGCCCCGGCACCGGAAGCCTGACCCGCGCGATCCTCGCGGCAGGTGTCGCACCCTCCCAGCTCACCTTGTTCGAGCTTGACCCGACTTTTTCCGCAAGCCTGACCGCCGCCTTTCCCGGCCTGCGGGTTCTGAACCAGCCCGCCGACCGCGCGCATGAGCATGTCGCGCCGGGTGTGGGCGCGGTGGTCTCGGGCCTGCCGCTCCTGTCGATGCCCGCCCCTGTCAGCCGCGCCATCGTCGCCTCTGCCTTCCGCATCCTCGCGCCCGGCGCGCCCTATATCCAGTTCACCTATGGGCCCAAACCCTCCGTCCCGCCCGCCGTGATCGAGGAGTTCGGCCTTGCGGTCGAACAGACGGCTTTCGTCTGGGCAAACCTGCCGCCCGCCCGTGTCCACAGTTTCACGCGGAAATAGCGCGAACCTGCCGGACCGGCTGGCCATTTCAATTGAAACACAACCGGCGCGCGCCTATGACGGGCGCGACCCTTACTGCCGGAGACGCACGATGACCGCCACCCGCACCGAGACCGACAGCTTCGGCCCGCTCGAGGTTCCCGCCGACAAATACTGGGGGGCGCAGACCCAGCGCTCGATCATGAACTTTCCGATCGGCTGGGAAAAGCAGCCGGTCGCCATCATCCGGGCGCTTGGCGTCATCAAGAAGGCCTGCGCGCTGGTCAACATTGCGCAGGGCGACATCGACCCGAAGCTGGGCGAAACCATCGCTGCGGCGGCGCAGGAAGTGATCGACGGCAAGTTCGACGACAATTTCCCGCTGGTCGTCTGGCAGACAGGCTCCGGCACCCAGTCGAACATGAATGCGAACGAGGTGATCTCGAACCGCGCGATCGAGATGCTGGGCGGGGTGAAGGGCTCGAAAAAGCCGGTCCATCCGAACGATCACTGCAATATGGGCCAATCGTCGAACGATACGTTCCCGACCGCCATGCATGTGGCCATCGGCATGATGGCCCGCGATGTGCTGATCCCGGGGCTCGAGAAGCTGTCCAAGGCGCTCTGGGCCAAGTCGGCCGAGTTCAAGGGCATCATCAAGATCGGGCGCACGCATACCCAGGATGCGACGCCCCTGACTTTGGGGCAGGAGTTTTCCGGCTACGCGACCCAGGTCGACAAGGGCATCGCGCGGGTCAAGGCCTGCCTTCCCGACATCTACGAGCTGGCACAGGGCGGCACGGCGGTTGGTACGGGGCTGAATACGCGTGTTGGCTGGGATGTGCGGGTGGCGGCAGAGATCGCCAGGATCACCGGCCTGCCCTTCGTCACCGCGCCGAACAAGTTCGAGGCGCTCGCGGCGCATGACGCGATGGTCATGTTTTCGGGCGCGCTCAAAACCGTCGCGGCGGCGCTCTTCAAGATCGCCAATGACCTGCGCCTTCTGGGGTCCGGCCCGCGCTCGGGGCTGGGCGAGCTGATCCTGCCGGAAAACGAACCGGGCTCCTCGATCATGCCGGGCAAGGTCAACCCGACGCAGGCGGAAGCCCTGACCATGGTCTGCGCCCATGTCATGGGCAATGACGCCGCCGTGGGCTTTGCCGGCAGCCAGGGTCACTTCGAGCTGAATGTCTACAACCCGATGATGTCCTACAACGTCCTGCAGTCGATGCAGCTGCTGGGCGACGCGGCGGGATCCTTCACCGACAATATGGTGGTGGGGACCAAGGCCAATACCGCGCGCATCGACAAGCTGATGAAGGAAAGCCTGATGCTGGTGACGGCTCTGGCGCCCACCATCGGCTATGACAATGCGACGAAGGTCGCCAAGACCGCCCACAAGAACGGCACGACGCTGCGCGAGGAAGCCATCGCCCTTGGCTTCGTCGACGGCGAGACCTTCGACCGCATCGTGCGGCCCGAAGATATGATCGGTCCGAAAGGCTGATGGCAGAGGTCGTCAACCTTCGCACCAAGCGCAAGCAGGCGGCCCGCGCGGCCGCCCGCAAGACCGCCGGCGAAAGCGCTGCCAGGTCAGGCCGGACCAGGGCCGAGCGTGAACTCGAAGAGGCGCGGGCGGAGAAGTCCGCCCGCGATCTCGATGCGCATCGGCGGGAAACGGATTAACCTTCGCTTAACCCTGGTTGGGCAGTCTGGCGCGGGAGGTGCGCGATGACGGCCATGCCAGGGTTTCTTTCATCCGATCACTGGATTTCACATCTCTTCTCGTCGCAGGCAGCCCGCGAAGGCAGTGTGGTGCGCCGCAAGGTGCGCGACGTCGAGCGTTTCGTGGGGCGCGAGGTCTTTCTGGAGGAGATGCGACGGCGCGGATTCCCTGTGCTCGAGAACGCGGGGCAGTTCGTGATCTTCTGCAATCGGGAACCCATACGCCGGGTCGCCTGACGCGATTTCTTCGAAGAAATCGCACCGGACCCTTTGAAGGGTCCGGACCGGAGTTTTCGAAAACTCCGGTGACAACTTCAGCCGACACGCGCTACGATCGGCCAATGACAACGCGCCCCCAGAAACACTCCCTTACCCTCCGCGGCCACCGCACCTCGGTTTCGCTCGAACGGCCTTTCTGGCAGGCTTTCACCGACATCGCCGCCGCGCGCGGCCTTGCGATCAACGCATTGGCGGCCGAGGTGGATGAGAACCGCCCTGCCGATTGCGGCCTTGCCACCGCGATCCGGCTCTTCGTTCTGGCCGACTACCAGCGGCGCTTGCGCTAGGCTCGCGTCTCGACCCGCGCGCAAGGAGGCTTGCATCGCGCGTGCTAACAGGCGACCAAGGTCAGACAACGGGCGCCCCGGAGGAATGATGGAGCCGCAATTCTACCTGACGACCTTCGTCACGCTCTTCGTGATCGTCGACCCGATCGCCCTGGTGCCGCTTTTCATCGCGCTGACGCGCGGCATGGACCGCGGCCACAGGCGCACGCTGGCGCTGCGCGCCTGTCTGATCGCGGCCTTCCTGCTTGCCGTCTTCGGGCTGGTCGGCAACAAGCTTCTGCAGGTGACCGGCATTTCCATGCCTGCCTTCCGCATCTCGGGCGGGCTTCTTCTCTTCATCACCGCGCTCGATATGCTCTTCGAGCGCCGCACCCAAAGGCGCGAGGGCCAGCAGGCCGATCCCAATCACGATCCGTCGGTCTTTCCGCTGGCGACGCCCCTGATCGCAGGCCCCGGCGCCTTTACCACCATGATCCTCTTGATCAACAACACGCCCGCGACCGGCGTGCCGCATACGCTCGCCATCATGGCGATCATGGCGCTGGTCATCGTCGTGACCTTCCTGCTGTTCGAAATGGCCGGTTTCATCGAGAAGCTGCTCGGCCGGACCGGCATCATCGTGGTGACGCGCCTGTTGGGCATGCTTCTGGCCGCGCTTTCGGTCCAGTTCGTGCTCGACGGTATCAAGGGCACAGGGCTTCTGTGATGGATGGCGATACGACCGCGCGGCTCATCTATCTGAGCCTCCTGCTCCTGGCCGTCTCGGGCGCGCTCTTTTCTGGCCTGAGGCAGCGCACCAGCCAGACGCTGCAACAGGTGCTGATCTGGGCTTTCCTCTTCGCGGGTCTTGTGGCGGGCTACGGCCTCTGGCCCGACATCCAGCGCGCGCTCAACCCGCGCAGCGCCGTGTCGCGCGACGGAAGTCTGGAACTTTCCCGCGCACGCGACGGGCATTTCTATGTCGATGCCGAGGTGAACGGCCACCCGATCACCTTCCTGATCGACACGGGCGCAAGCGATATCGTTCTGACCCGGGCAGATGCAGCGCGCATCGGCATCGACCCGGCGATGCTCAGCTTCGACGGCATCGCCGATACGGCCAACGGTCCGGTGCCGACCGCCCGCGTGCGGATCGGTGAAATCCGTCTCGGCCCCTACAGCGACAGCGCGGTCAGGGCGCGGGTGAACGGCGGCGAACTGACGGAGTCGCTCCTCGGCATGAGCTACCTGCGATACTTCTCGATGAGCATCGAGGGCGACAGGCTGGTTCTGTCGCGCTGAGCCGGACTTGGCGAGCCGGGGGCCTTTGCGCTAGCCTCGCCCCGCAACGGGGAGAGCGATCATGACCAAGCCACGCCGGCTGGGCGATGTGTCCTTCTGGTATGCCGATATCGGCCTGCCGGAACCGCGCCCGCCCCTGCCGGGCGACCGCGATGCCGATGTCTGCATCGTCGGCGCGGGCTATACCGGTCTCTGGACCGCCTATTACCTGAAGAAGGCCGATCCGGGCCTCAGGATCATCGTCGTCGAGAAGCATTTCGCCGGTTTCGGCGCCTCTGGCCGCAACGGCGGCTGGCTGACCGGCGGCTTTGCCTGGAGCCACGAGAAATATGCGGCGACCCATGGGCCCGAGGCGGTGCGGGCGATGGTCGGCGCAATGAATGGCACGGTGGCCGAGGTGATGCGTGTGGCGGCGCTCGAGGGGATCGAGGCCGACATATTGCCGACCGACGAGCTTATGATCGCGAAGAACCCCGCCCAGGTCGCCCGTATGAAGGCCGAGGTCACGCACCGGCGCGGCTGGGGAGAAGAAGAACGGGTCTTCGAGATCGGCCGCGACGAGGCGTTGGCACGGGTAAACGTCCCGGGAACGCTGGGGGGCATGATCGTGAAGGGCGTGGCGCGGGTGCAGCCCGCGAAACTGGTGCGCGGGCTCGCCGCCGTGGTCGAAGGGCTTGGCGTCGTGATCGCCGAGGGAACCGAGGCACTGGAGATCGCGCCCGGGCGCGTAGCGACAGCGCAGGGAGCCGTCCGCGCGCCGGTGATCCTGCGGGCGACCGAGGGTTTCACCGCGACACTCAAGGGTCTGAAGCGGGACTGGCTGCCTCTCAATTCGGCGCAGATAGCAACGGAACCGCTGCCCGATGACATCTGGGCGAAGATCGGCTGGCAGGGCCATGAAATATTTGGAGATTTCAAGAACGCCTACTGCTATTGCCAGCGCACGCGCGAAGGCCGGATCACCGTAGGCGCACGCGGCGTGCCCTACCGGTACGGTTCCTCGCTGGACCGTTCGGGCGCCCCGGACCCGGAAACCGTGCGACGCCTCGTCGCGATTCTGCATGGTCATTTTCCGGCAGCGAAGGCGGTGCCCATCGCCCACGCCTGGTGCGGCGTCCTCGGCGTGCCGCGCGACTGGTGCGCGACAGTGGGGTTTGACCGCGCAACCGGTATCGGCTGGGCCGGTGGCTATGTCGGCGTCGGCGTCTCGACCTCGAACCTCGCGGGCCGCACGCTCGCCGATCTGGCGCGAGGGGTGGACAGCGACCTGACCCGCCTGCCCTGGGTCAACCGCCGCGTCCGCAAATGGGAACCGGAACCGCTGCGCTGGCTCGGCGTCACCGGCATGTACGCCCTTCTGAACGCCGCCGACCGCAACGAGGCGCGCACCCAGGGCGGCCCCTCACGTCTCGCAGCGCTTGGCAACTGGCTGACGGGCCGGGGCTAGCGCCGCATTGGCTTCGGAATCACGAGTTTCTTGGGCGTTTCTTGGGCGAACCCCAAGAAGGCGCGGCAATAGTGCTGGGTAAGTTTCTGAAAAGATTGGCGCACCCGACAGGATTCGAACCTGTGACCTCTGCCTTCGGAGGGCAGCACTCTATCCAGCTGAGCTACGGGTGCCGGTGTGGCGTCTATAGCCAGTGCCGGGGCGGGTTTCAACGGCCTATGGAAAATAGTTCGTCGCCGGTGGCCGGCGGGCTCAGCCGAAAAGCTCGTGGCAGAACTCCAGCGCCTCGACCAGCGCATCGACCTCGGCGCGGGTGTTGTAGAGGCCGAAGGAGGCGCGGCAGGTGGCGCTGACGCCGAAATGCTGCAGAAGCGGCATCGCGCAATGGGTGCCGGCGCGCACCGCGATCCCCTTCTTGTCGAGGACGGTCGACAGGTCATGAGCGTGCGCGGCACCTTGAAGCGTGAAGGAGAAGATCGCACCCTTGTCCCTGCTCGTGCCCTGAATGTTCAGCCAGTTCAGACCCTTGAACCGCTCGATCGCATAATCGCGAAGCCCCGCCTCATGCGCCGCCACATTCTCCATTCCGAGGGCCATGAGATAGTCGAGCGCCACGCCCATGCCGATCTGCTGGACGATGCCGGGGGTGCCTGCCTCGAACTTCATCGGCGGGTCGGCATAGGTCACCTTGTCGCGATAGACCTCGCGGATCATGTCGCCGCCGCCGAGGAAGGGGCGCATCTCTGCCATCCGCTCCTTGGCGATCCAGATGGCACCGGATCCCGAGGGGCCGTAAAGCTTGTGGCCGGTGATCGCGTAGAAGTCGCAGTGAAGGTCGGGCACCGACACCGGCGCATGGACCGACCCTTGCGAGCCGTCAACCAGAAGGGCCACGCCGCGCGCCTTGCAGGCCCGGCCTATCGCCGCCACATCGACGCGCGCTCCGGTGACGTTCGACATCTGGGTGACGGCGACGAGCCTTGTCTTCGGCCCGATGGCGTCGATCACCTTCTGCGGGTCAAGCCCGCCGTCCGCCTCCGGTCCCACCCATTTCAGCACCACGCCCTGCCGTTCGCGCAGGAAATGCCAGGGAACGATATTGGCGTGATGCTCGAGGACCGACAGCACGATCTCGTCCGCCGCCTGCAGACGCGGCGCGGCCCAGGCGTAGGAGACGAGGTTGATCCCTTCGGTCGTGCCGGTGGTGAAGACGATCTCGCTTTCGTCCCTGACGCCGAGGAACCGGGCGACGATGCCGCGCACACCTTCATATTTCTCGGTCGCGAGGGTCGACAGGTAATGGAGCCCGCGATGGACGTTGGCATATTCCTCGCTGTAGGCGCGGGTCATCGCATCGATCACCACCCGCGGCTTCTGGGCCGAGGCGCCATTGTCGAGATAAACGAGCGGGCGACCGTTCACCTGACGCGAGAGGATCGGGAAATCGGCGCGGATCTGTTCGACGTCGTACATTTTGTCCTTCACTCCGCGCGCGGATAGGCGGTGGCAAGGCCGCGCGCGAGAAACCAGAGAAAGGCCGCGAAGACCAGAAGGCCAAGCACCCGGACCGCGCCGGTCTGGCCGACCATGCCTTCGGCAAGCCCTTGCAACAGAAGCGCCGGGCTGAGCGCGAGGAGCGACCAGAAAAGCGCGATCCGCGCGCCGGACGCTGACCCTTTCCGACCGATGGCGCGCAGAACCAGATGCAGGATCAGCGCCAGCCCGTAGGCCAAAAGCGGCAGGATGAAGAGCATCGCGAAAAGGGTGATGCCGAGCCGCGCGTCCAAGGGCGCCGACGGATCGATCTGGGCAGCGCGCGCAAGCGAGGGCGCGCGCGCCACGAACATCAGGACCGCCGCCGCCATCAGGATGGCGAGCGAACGGTCCTCTCGCGGGCCAGTGGCAACGAGCCGCCCCACCGGCCCCGCGGGATCGCGCCAGGTGGCGAGGATTTCGGCCGTGACCGTCATCCCTTGCGCCTGCGGGCGAGCCAGTTCTCCAGGCGTTCCACGATCTCGGCCTGCAGGCCCTCATCTTCGATCTCGGCGATCGCATCGGCGAGGAACGAGAGGACCAGAAGCGACTGCGCCTCTTCACGCGGAACGCCGCGCGAGCGCAGGTAGAAAAGCGCGGTCTCGTCGATGGCGCCGGTGGTGGACCCATGCGAGCATTTCACGTCATCGGCATAGATTTCCAGTTCGGGCTTCGCCAGAAACTGGCTGTCCTCGTCCAGAAGCAGCGACTGGCTGATCTGGTAGCCGTCGGTCTTCTGGGCGCCCTGCCGGACAAGGATCTTGCCTTGGAAGACGCCTATCGCGCCGTTCCGCAGCACTTTCTTGAACACCTGGCGGCTTTCGCAGCCCTCTGCCTCGTGCGTGACAAAGACCGTATCGTCATGCAGGAAAGGCCCGCTTGCCCCGTCACCAAGCGCTGCACCAGCGACATGGGCGATAGCGCCCGCGCCCGACAGTGTGATGACCGCCTCGTTGCGGGTCAGGACGCCATTCGCGGTCAGGGTGAAGCTCTTGAACAGGGCTTCGGCCCCAAGACGCGCGAAGATATGGGTGATCGCGCGGCGGGAATGGTCGCGGCCCTGAGCGCGGACATGGTGGAACCGGCCACCATCGGCGACATCGACCTCCATCACCTTGTTGAACCGCGCCGCCGCCGGGCCGGTTTCCAGTAGCGTCAGTTCGGCTCCGGCCTCGACCCGGACGCAATGATGCAGGACGGCATCCGAGCCTGTGTCGGCATGCACATAGACCAGGTGAACCGGACGGCTGACCTTGCCCGTGGCGCGGATCAGGACGCCGTCCGTCGCCGCTGCGGTGTTCAGCGCCGCGAAGGGGCGCGCGACGGGGGTCTGGCCAGCCGCCTCCAATAGGCCGTAAAGGCCTTGCGCCCAGTGAAGATCAGCGCGATCGGCCTCGGCGAGACGCGAGATTTCAAGGCCCGCGACGGCGAAGTCCGGCGAGGATTGCGCCGCGTCGAAACGCCCGTCGACGAAGGTCAGGACGATCCGGTCTCGGCTACCGAAAAGCTGCGGCTCCACCACGCCGGTGAAAAGCGCCGCCTCGGGCGCCGTTGCGGCGTTCAACGGCGCAGGATCGGTGAAGCGCCAGTATTCGTCCCGGCGCCCCGGCAGGCCCATCTCCCTCAGTCGGGACAAGGCCGCCGCCCGCGCGGGCGCCGTGAAACCACCCTTCGGCAGGTCAAGCGCGGCAATCCGCTCCGCCGTCGCGCCCGCGCGCGCGGCATCCTTGCGCATCGGGGCCGCCATCAGTTCGCCCCGGCCAGAATGTCGGCATAGCCGTTCTGCTCGACCTCAAGCGCCAGTTCCGGCCCGCCGGTCTTCACGATCCGGCCATCGGCCATGATATGGACGACGTCGGGAACGATATGGTCCAGAAGCCGCTGGTAGTGGGTGATCACCAGGAAGGACCGGTCCTTTGACCTGAGCGCATTCACCCCGTCCGCCACCAGCTTCATCGCATCGACATCAAGGCCCGAGTCCGTCTCGTCAAGAATGCACATGCGCGGCTCCAGCATCGCCATCTGCAGGATCTCGTTGCGCTTCTTCTCGCCGCCCGAAAAGCCCACATTCACCGGCCGCTTCAGCATCTCGGCGTCGATCTTCAGCGCCTTTGCCTTTTCGCGCACCAGTTTCAGGAAGTCGCCCGCGCTCAGTTCCGCCTCGCCGCGCGCCTTGCGCTGCGCATTCAGCGCCGTGCGCAGAAAGGTCATGTTGCCCACGCCCGGAATCTCGACCGGATACTGGAACGCCAGGAAAAGACCCGCCGCCGCGCGCTCTTCTGGTTCCATCTCCAGAAGGCTCTCGCCATCGAGCGAGGCCGCGCCATCCGTCACCTCATAGCCATCCCGGCCCGAAAGCACATAGGAGAGCGTCGACTTGCCCGACCCGTTCGGCCCCATGATCGCATGTACCTCGCCCGCCCCGACCGTCAGGTCGAGCCCCTTGAGGATCGGCTTGTCCTCTTCTTCCAGTTTCACATGCAGGTTCTTGATCTCAAGCATCGGAGCCTCTTTCACAAACGCAGATGGCGGCCAGGCGGGCGCAAGCCCGGGCCGCGGGGTTCACGGGATTGGACTGGATCAGCTGTGGGGCGTACCGGCCGACATTTCGGCCACTGTCGCCACATAATCCGCCGAGAATATCTCGGCGTACAACTCGGGCACCGTCTGTGCCACTGCCGCCTCGCCGAAATGCATCAGCGCGCAACCAAGCGCCAGCGACTGCAGCCGCCCGCGCGTGAAAAGCTGGAAGACGACGATCAGGATCAGCGCCATCACGAAGGCGAACAAGGCCATGCCGCGTCCGTTCAGCCCATAGAAGGCCTCCGGCAGTCCAGACAGTTTGGTCAGATAGAAATAGCCGAGTTTGCCGGACAGAACCGCGGACGCGCCGCACAGGAAAGCGACGAGGATCATCAGACGGTCGGCGAAGGACCGTTTCGGCCGTTTCGCCTTCTCGCCATATTTGCGGTTCCAGGCCTTCTGCGTCTGATAGCCCACCACATCGGCATGCTCGAACTGCTGACCGGAGCCTATCCGCTTCAGCCTGTCCGCAAATGCTGCCTTCTGATCGAGCACAGCCACCGTCATCCCGTCGCCACCGTCTTGTCGTTGGGCAGGACTGTGCGAAAGATTCATGTCGGAATTCAGGATCGAAAGCGCTAATCTTTGTGGCGCTTCTGGACGAGCCTTGCCACAATTCGGGCAGAAAGGTCAGGATCTTACGCAAGGTCATGTGCTCTGCCGTCGGACTTGCCGGGATGAAGACGCCGCGACCCGCCGGTGACGATCCCGTGGTAGCGGGTGATCCGGTGGCGGTCGAGAGAGGGGCAGGTGGTTATGATCACCCCACGCTCCCTTCCAGAGAAATCGCCACAAGGCTCTGCGCTTCCATCGCAAATTCCATCGGCAGCGCCTGCAGCACCTCGCGGCAGAAGCCGTTCACCACCAACGCCACCGCCTCCTCCTCGTCCATCCCGCGCGAGCGGCAATAGAACAGCTGGTCGTCATCGACTTTCGAGGTCGTGGCCTCATGTTCCACGCGGCTCGAGTTGTTCTTCACTTCGATGTAGGGCACCGTATGCGCCCCGCATTTGTCGCCAATGAGCAGGCTGTCGCACTGGGTATAGTTGCGGCTGTTTTTCGCCTTCGGGTGCATCGAGACAAGCCCCCGATACGTATTCTGCGCCTTGCCCGCCGAAATGCCCTTGGAAACGATCCGCGAGCGGGAATTCTTGCCCAGATGCACCATCTTGGTGCCGGTATCGGCCTGCTGCATGTTGTTGGCGATGGCGATCGAATAGAACTCGCCCTGGCTCGCCTCGCCGCGCAGGATGCAGGAGGGGTATTTCCAGGTGATCGCGCTGCCGGTCTCTACCTGCGTCCACATCACCTTGGCCCGGTCGCCGCGGCAGTCGGCGCGCTTGGTGACAAAATTGTAGATGCCACCCTTGCCTTCCTCGTCGCCGGGGAACCAGTTCTGGACGGTCGAGTATTTCACTTCGGCATCCTCGAGGATGACGATTTCCACGACCGCCGCATGCAGCTGTGCCACGTCGCGCTTCGGCGCCGTGCAGCCCTCAAGGTAACTGACGTAGGACCCCTTGTCGGCGATGATCAGCGTCCGCTCGAACTGGCCGGTGTTTTCAGCATTGATGCGGAAATAGGTGGAAAGCTCCATCGGGCAGCGGGTGTTCGGCGGGATGTAGACGAAGGACCCGTCGGAAAAGACCGCCGAATTCAGCGTCGCGAAGAAATTGTCCGACTGCGGGACGACCGAGCCAAGATATTGCTTCACCAGATCGGGATATTCGCGGATCGCCTCCGAGATCGAACAGAAGATGACGCCCGCCTTCTTCAGCTCTTCCTTGAAAGTCGTGCCGACCGAGACCGAGTCGAACACCGCATCGACCGCGACCTTGCGCCCCTCCGAAGGCACGCCGTCCGCGCCTTCGACGCCCGCCAGAATCATCTGTTCCTTCAAAGGGATGCCAAGCTTTTCGTAAGTGGCCAGCAGCTTCGGATCGACCTCGTCGAGCGACTTCGGCTTCTCATCCATGCTCTTGGGCCGGGCGTAGTAATATTGCGACTGATAGTCGATCTCCGGGTAATGGAGCATCGCCCAGCGGGGTTCCTCCATCGCCTGCCAGCGCCGGAAGGCCTGAAGCCGCCAGTCCGTCATCCATTCCGGTTCGCCGTTCTTGGCCGAGATCAAACGAACGATGTCCTCGTTCACGCCCAAAGGCGCATATTCCATCTCGATTTCGGTGTTCCAGCCGTACTTGTAGGCGCCCATGTTCTGCACGGTCTCGACCGTCTCGCGGTCGACGCCCTCGCGGACCTCCAGAACCTGATCGGTATCAAGGGACATTTTCCTATCCTTTTCCATCTCTTCCGCGCCTTTCCTCAAGCGGCCCGCGCCCGGAACCGGGCCTGCGCCTGAAGCCAGGCATCGGCAAATCGCGTCACATCGTCCTCTGTCGTCACCGGCCCCAGCGACACACGCAGCCCCGACGCCGCGGCAAGATCGTCAAACCCCATCGCGGTCAGGACCCGGCTCGGCCTGACCTTGCCCGAGGAACAGGCTGATCCGGCAGATACGGCGAAGCCCGCAAGGTCCATCTGCATCACCTGCGTCTCGCCTTTCCAGCCGGGCGTGACAACAAGCGTCGTGTTGGGCAAACGTTCCCGTCCCGCCCCCGCGATCACCGATCCCGGCGCCCCGTCCAGAAGCCGCGCCTCCAGCCCGTCGCGCAAGGCGCGCACCCGCTCCCAGACGCCCGCCTCAAGATCGCGCTCGGCCGCTTTTGCGGCCGCCGCGAACCCGGCGATGCCCACGACATTCTCGGTCCCCGACCGCCGCCCCCTCTCCTGCCCGCCGCCGGGCCGGAGCGTTTCGAAATCCAGGCCTTCCCGTGCGATCAGCGCGCCAACCCCCTTCGGTCCGCCAAGCTTGTGCGCCGACAGAATTGCGAAGTCAGCGCCCGACCAACCGAAGGCAAAGGGTATCCGCCCGACGGCCTGCACCACATCCAGAAGCAGATCCGACCGCTCAGGCGCTTGGGCGATGACACCGGTCTCGCTGTTGGCCAGCCCCATGGCGAGCAGTCCACCCTCGCCCCTGCCATGGGCGATCAGGCAATCATGTGCGGTAGGCTCGACCTCGACCGCCGCGAACCCGGCCAGAACCCCCGCCGCCTCGGTTGCACCGGATGTGAAGAACACCTCCACCGGCTTGCATCCGACGACAGCGGCAATCGCCTCCCGCGACCGCTCGATCAGCATCTTCGCCGCCCGGCCTTCGGCGTGCACGGAAGACGGATTGCCCGCGACATCCATTGCCGCGATCATCGCCGCCCGCGCCTCGTCCCTCAGGGGCGCCGTCGCATTCCAGTCGAGGTAGGTCCGCGCGCTCAACACACCCCTCCCCTTCCGTTCGCCAAATATCCCCGCCGGAGGCAGCCCGAGCCGACCGCGCCCCCGGCGCGGCGGCGAGACGAAAGGCGTGGCGCCGAAGGCGCCGCAATCGGATCACGCCCGCTCATTCATCCACCACGGTGAAAAGCGCGGGCACCGCCCGGCAGGGCTTCAGGCTGTTGCCGATCACATCCTCAAGGCTCGTCTGGTGCAGGAACACATAGACCTGCGCCGACAGCCCTTCCCACAGCCGGTTGGTCAAGGACTGCGCCCGGCTTCCCGACACGCCGCCCGTGGCGCCCGCGCCGGTATGCAGCGCGCTCACGGTCTCATCGACCGCGCCCAGGACATCGCTGACCCTGATCTCGCCCGGCGCCTTGGCCAGCCGGTAGCCGCCGCCCGGCCCCCGCGCCGATTCGACCAGCCCCGCGCGGCGCAGCTTGACGAACAGCTGCTCCAGATAGGGCAGCGAAATATCCTGCCTGCGCGAAATTTCGGCCAGCGAGGTCAGCGTCTCCGGTCCCGCCGTGGCGAGATCGGTCAGCGCAACCATCGCATAACGTCCCTTCGTCGAGAGTTTCATCGCCCTCTGGCCCCCAAAAACATTGACGCCGGACGGCGGCACGCTTAACTCCACCCTATCCGGCCCGCTGGACCTGCCCGGGAGGGCGGCCGCGATTTAGAACCATTCTAGGGAACTTGAGAAAAATCGTCAAGAATGGCTCCGCCATCTGCCTCACCTTCCCCAACAAAGAAGAAGCCGCGCGACTGACATGCCCGAAGTGATATTCCCCGGCCCCGACGGACGCCTCGAAGGCCGTTACCATGCCCAGAAGGCGCCCGACGCGCCGATCGCCATCATCCTGCATCCGCACCCGCAGTTCGGCGGCACGATGAACAACCGGGTCGTGCACCGGCTGCACTATGCCTTCTATGAACTGGGTTTCACCGTCCTGCGCTTCAACTTCCGCGGCGTCGGTCGCAGCCAGGGCGAATATGATCAGGGGATCGGCGAACTTTCTGACGCCGCCTCGGCGCTCGACTATCTGCAGACGCTCAACCCCAACTCCAAGCACTGCTGGGTCGCGGGCTTTTCCTTCGGTGCCTGGATCGGCATGCAGCTTCTGATGCGGCGGCCCGAGATCACCGGCTTCATCTCGGTGGCGCCCCCCGCCAACATGTATGACTTCTCCTTCCTCGCCCCCTGCCCCTCGTCCGGCCTGATCATCAACGGCACCGCCGACCGGGTCGCGCCGCCGAAGGACACCGCGAACCTCGTGGGCAAGCTCCGCGACCAGAAAGGCATCACCATCACCCACCACCAGGTCGAGGGTGCGGGCCATTTCTTCGAGGATGAGGAAAGCCAGATGGCGCCGATGATCCAGACGGTGCAGGAGTATGTCCAGCGCCGCCTTGGCGAGCAGACGAGGTAGGAAGATGAGCATCGTCGACGAACTGGGCGACAAGCTCGCGGTCGAGACGCTGAAGGCGATGGAGGAACTGGGCAATGACCGGTTCTACAATGATGTGGCCAAGGTCATTGGCGCGCTGTCGCCCTCGATGCAGGAGGCCTTCATGACCTCGATCCGTATCCGCATGGCTTCGGCGCGGGGATTCGACTTCGTCGAGGCGGTCCTGAAGGCCAAGCGCGAGGGCGGCGCGGCGCCGGAAGTGCCCCGCGACACCGCCTCCCACTGATCCCGATGACCGCGCGGCTTGACCGGCAGTTCGCTTTCCTGATGGAGGCCGACCGGCTGAAGCAGGTCATCCGCGCTACGCCCATCGTCGACGGATCGCGGCGCGAGAACTCCGGCGAGCACAGTTGGCATCTGGCGCTTTATGCGCTGGTGCTGGCCGATCATGCCGGCCCGGGCGTGAATATCGACCGGGTGGTGAAGATGCTGATCCTGCATGATCTGGTGGAGATCGACGTGGGCGACGTGCCGATCCACTCCCAGAACGGCGAGGCGCATGGATCCGCCGCCATCGCCGAGGCCGAAGCCCGCGCCGCCGACCGTATCTTCGGCCTTCTGCCGCCCGACGTCGGCGCCCCGCTGCGCGCGCTCTGGGAAGAGTTCGAGGCCAACGAAAGCCCCGACGCGGTCTTTGCCAAGTCGATCGACCGGGTGCAGCCGGTCCTGCACAATATCGCCACGGGCGGCGGCAGCTGGACCGAGTACAGCGTCACGCTCGAACAGCTTGAAGCGCGGGTGGGCGCGAAGGTCGCGCGCGGGGCGCCGCGGCTCTGGTCCTATGTCCGGGGCCATGTGCGGCGGTTCTTCGCTGACGCGTAGCGCACGACCGACTTCGTCACGCGCGCCACTGGAAAACACCCGCGCGATAGTGTCTTAGTTGCGCCGAGATCTGCCGGACAAGTCAAGATAGAATGTCACCACCTGCTGCCGCGCCCCGCCTTTCCCCGCCTCGCGTGTCATGCAGAAACGGCTCCGTCGACCTGTTGCGCCTGGTTGCGGCAAGCATCGTCGTCCTGTTCCATGCGCGCGCCCCCGGCGGATTGCTCATGACCCCCGCGGTCGGCATTTTCACCGCTCTCGTCGCCTATTTCGCCGCCAGAAGCGCGCGGCCGGCGGCGGCGAGACCAGTCCACGTGGCCCGAAGATATCTGCGCCCGTTCGCGATCTGGGCGCTCATATTCGTCGTGCTTCGCAGCGCGGATGCGATCATCAGCGGCGAAAATGTCGGCCAGACGCTTCTGATCTGGATTCCGCCGGCCGGAACGATGCATCACCTGTGGTTTCTGCCATTTGCCGCGGTGGTCGCCTGGCTTTCGCCGCGTCTGGCGGCGGTCCTGCGCGCGGGTCCAGGCGGATGGCTGGGTCCAACGCTTCTTCTGGTGGCGGCGACGGGCTGGATACTGCTTTGGGACCGGGCGGCGCCTGCGCAGGGCCTATATGTGCTCGGGCTCTACGTGCCGTCGGCCCTGCTTGGCCTCATGCTCGCGATCCTTCCCGCAGAGCCGGGTCAGCACGTCCGCGCGGGCGCGGCCTTCGTCCTGCTCGGCACCTGTCTGAGCCTGACGGGCATCCCCGCGTCGACGCAGATCCTTGTCGGCCTGCCGATCGTCGCGGCGGTGCTGGCCATGCCTTCGCCGTCAGACAAGCTTACCTTGCGCCTCGCCGAACTGTCGCTGTGGATCTATCTGGCGCACCCGCTGGTGATGGCAATCCTGCTTCGCCTGACCGACCTGCAGCTCGGATCGCCGCTCCTCGGGGTCCTCGTGCTCGCCGTGACCGCGCTGGTGGGCCGATTGCAGCAATCCACGCGCCTCTTCCGGCTTCTGACATAGGTCACTCAACGCGAAATATTTTGGTATACAGTCGCATACCATCTTTCCTGACCGGCGATTATCGGCTATGGACGCCGCAAGCGCCACCTGCCCAAGGGAGTTTTCGATGAGCAAGATCAAAGTCGCCAACCCCGTCGTCGAGCTTGACGGCGACGAGATGACCCGGATCATCTGGGACTTCATCAAGAAGAAGCTGATCCTGCCCTATCTCGACATCGATCTGAAATATTACGACCTCGGCATAGAGGAGCGCGACCGCACCAACGACCAGATCACCATCGACAGCGCAGAAGCCATCAAGAAGTACGGTGTGGGCGTCAAATGCGCGACGATCACCCCGGATGAAGCCCGCGTGGAAGAGTTCGGCCTGAAGCAGATGTGGAAATCGCCGAACGGCACGATCCGCAACATCCTGGGCGGCGTCATCTTCCGCGAGCCGATCATCTGCAAGAACGTGCCGCGCCTGGTGCCGGGCTGGACCAAGCCCATCGTCGTCGGACGTCATGCCTTCGGCGATCAGTACCGCGCCACCGACTTCCGCTTCCCCGGCAAGGGGAAACTCACGATCAAGTTCGTGGGCGAGGACGGCACGGTGATCGAGAAGGACGTCTTCGACGCGCCGGGCGCCGGTGTCACGATGGCGATGTACAACCTCGACCAGTCGATCATCGATTTCGCCCGCGCCTCGATGAACTACGGTCTGGTGAAAGGCTGGCCGGTCTATCTCTCCACCAAGAACACCATCCTCAAGGCCTATGACGGCCGCTTCAAGGACCTGTTCCAGAAGGTGTTCGACGAGGAGTTCGCCGACAAGTTCAAGGCAGCGGGCATCACTTACGAACATAGGCTGATCGACGATATGGTCGCCTCGGCGCTGAAATGGTCGGGCGGCTATGTCTGGGCCTGCAAGAACTATGACGGCGACGTGCAGTCCGACACGGTGGCGCAGGGCTTCGGCTCGCTCGGCCTCATGACGTCCGTCCTGATGACGCCCGATGGCCAGACGGTCGAGGCCGAGGCCGCCCACGGCACCGTCACCCGCCATTACCGCCAGCACCAGCAGGGCAAGGAAACCTCGACCAACTCCGTCGCTTCGATCTACGCCTGGACCGGCGGCCTGAAGCACCGCGCGAAGCTCGACAGCAACGCGGCGCTCGCCAATTTCGCCCACACGCTGGAAAAGGTCACCGTACAGACGGTCGAGGACGGCCACATGACCAAGGACCTGGCACTTCTCGTCGGGCCGGACCAGAAATGGCTGACGACGATGGGTTATCTGGAAAAGGTCGACGAGTATCTGAACAAGGCCCTGAAAGGCTGACGATCCCGGCTGCATCCGGCGCGACCCGCGCCCGGGTGCAGCCCCCCCTGCGACAAGCTGGCCACTCGACGTCTGACGTTTGCCGTCGCATGGCAGCACCATGACCGATCCCGTGCATCACAGCTTTCTCGAAGACGCGCAGGGCATCGCCTATGGCGCTTGCATGGCGGCCTTCGCCATAACGATCCTCACGCATCTCGGCCTCGTCACCGGCCAGACGGCGGGGCTTGCCGTCCTCGTTTCCTACGCGACCGGCTGGGGGTTCGGCCCGGTCTTCTTCGCGATCAACCTGCCCTTCTACTGGCTCGGCTTCCGGCGCATGGGCGCGCGGTTCGTGGCAAAGACCCTCGCGGCGGTCACGCTCATGTCCGCCCTGTCTATGCTGATGCCACGCTGGGTCAGCTTTGCGACCCTCGATCCAATCGTCGGCGCGCTCCTGTTCGGCGCCATCTCCGGCTCGGCACTGCTGGCGCTTTTCCGCCACGGGGCGAGCCTAGGCGGCATCGGGATCGTGGCGCTTTACCTGCAGGACCGGACCGGCTTTCGCGCGGGCTGGACGCAGCTTCTATTCGACGCGACCCTCTTCGCGGTGGCGCTGACGCTGCGCGATGTGCCCACGGTGGCGATCTCGGCCCTCGGCGCGCTGATCGTCAACCTGACGATTGCCGTGAACCATCGCCGCGACCGCTACGTCGCGGCCTGATTGGCTCTGGCCAAACTGGCCCGTCTGATCTATCCAGCCCGTCACCTTAAGTCGTTTTCTGTAGATGTAATGCAACTGTTGATGGCATCTCGATCCTTTTCGGGCGCACGCGACACGGCCGCGAGTCAACGGCGGCGCGAGCGGCCGCGTCCCGGCGGGGATGGTCGGTAATGCCAGCAGCAAGGCTACAGGGAATAGTGGTCTGGACGGCCGCAATTGTGGCACTCTGTCCGGTTCTGTGGGGGCTCTGGGATGACTGGCGCATCGGCGGCGACAGCTGGCAGCAGGGAGATTGGCTGATCTCGGGCCTGGGCGTCCGGCGCGGCCCGCTCGGCAGCCTGTTCTTGCTGCTTTCCGACCTGACCGGTGCTTCACCGCTCTTGCTGGTTGTTCTCGCACAGGGCCTTCTCGCTGCCACGCTCTTCCTTCTCACCGCGCGCGCCTTCGCAACGGCCGACGCGCACTATCTGCTCATCTTCTTCTCGCCCGCCTTTTTCCTGCTCGCCTGGACTGCTGATCCGCTCTTCGGTCTGCGCAAGGAACTACTGGGTTTCCTGGCGCTCGCGCTCGCCGGACGACATCCACGCCTTGCGGCAGCACTCTATGTCGTCGCGATCGTCGCGCACGAAGCCAATCTCTTTCTCGCGCCCGCCATGTGGCTCTTGTGGCGCACCCACAGACCTTTGCCCGCAGCGGCAACGGCGGCGGTGCTTCTGGTCACGGCGTCCGCCATGTTGTTCGCCCTGATACGATCCAGTGCGGATCCGGTCGCCCTGTGCCGCCCCCTTCTTGATCGCGGTCTGGATCCCGTGATCTGTGGCGGCATCATCGCCAAGATGGACACGGGCGCCGCCACCTGGTCAGAGATCGCCCGGGCGATGGCGGTGCAGCCAAACGGCATCGCGTTCCTGGCGCTCGCATTCACAGTCCAGATGGTCCTGTTGGCACTCTGCCTGCGCCACAGGCGGGGTCTTCGCGAAGCCTTGATCCTTATAGGGCTCTGGATCGCTATGCTGCCGCTCTTCATCGTTGCGGTGGATTGGGGGCGCTGGCTGTCGATGCAGGTCACGAGTTTCGGCTTCGTGATGCTGGCGCGCGCCCGGTCCGGCGAGGCCAGAGTTGAAAGGAACCTCCCGGCGGGCGTGCTCGCCCTGATCTGCGCCGCAGGCCTGCTCGTTGCGCCGATTCACTATCCCGCGATCCGCATCGGCGGGACGGCAGATCGGCTGCGGGGGCTTCTGGCAGGAACCGAGACGCTGCAGGACACCACGATCACCCAGTTCGGCCCCGTCCTCAGCACAATGCCGCCAAGCAACGCGCCCTGATTGGCTCTGGCCAATCGGGGGCTTTTCCACTATCCCGCCGCCAACCCTAGATACGGCGGACTTAAATGGACATTCGCAACATCGCGATCATCGCGCACGTCGACCACGGCAAGACGACGCTGGTCGACGAGCTACTGAAGCAATCGGGCGCCTTCCGCGAAAACCAGGCTGTGGCGGAGCGCGCGATGGATTCGAACGATATCGAGCGCGAGCGCGGGATCACCATCCTGGCCAAATGCACCTCCGTCGAATGGAAGGGCACGCGGATCAACATCGTCGACACGCCCGGCCACGCCGATTTCGGCGGCGAGGTGGAGCGGATCCTGAACATGGTCGACGGTGTCTGCCTGTTGGTCGATGCCGCCGAAGGCCCGATGCCGCAGACCAAGTTCGTGACGTCAAAGGCGCTCGCGCTTGGCCTGCGTCCCATTGTCGTCCTGAACAAGGTCGACAAGCCCGACGCCGAACCCGACCGGGCATTGAACGAGGTCTTTGACCTTTTCGCCAACCTCGGCGCCTCGGACGAACAGCTCGACTTCCCCCATGTCTATGCCTCGGGCCGCTCCGGCTGGGCCGACAACGAGCTTGACGGGCCGCGCAAGGACCTGTCGGCTTTGTTCGACCTTATCACCCGCCATGTGCCAGCACCGAAACAGATCGCGGCAGCGGCCGAGCCCTTCCGCATGCTGGCGACTACCCTCTCTGCCGACCCGTTCATCGGCCGCATCCTGACCGGCCGTATCGAAAGCGGCACCGCGAGGGTCGGCGATCAGGTCAAGGCACTCAGCCGCACGGGCGAACGGATCGAACAGTTCCGCATCACCAAGATCCTCGCCTTCCGCGGCCTCGCCCAGACCTCGGTCGACGCGGCCGAGGCGGGCGACATCGTCACGATCGCGGGCATGTCCAAGGCGACCGTCGCTGACACGCTGTGCGCGCTGGACGTCGATACCGCACTCCCCGCGCAACCGATCGACCCGCCGACGATTTCCGTCACCTTCGGCATCAACGACAGCCCGCTTGCGGGCAAGGACGGCAACAAGGTCCAGTCCCGTGTCATCCGCGAACGCCTCTTGAAGGAGGCTGAAAGCAACGTCGCCATCAAGATCGAAGACACTCCGGGCGGCGAGGCTTTCATCGTCTCGGGGCGCGGCGAGTTGCAGATGGGCGTCCTGATCGAGAACATGCGCCGCGAGGGCTTTGAACTCTCGATCTCGCGCCCGCGCGTGATCTTCCGCGACGAGAACGGCCAGCGGATGGAGCCGATCGAGGAAGTGATCGTCGATGTCGACGACGACTATACCGGCGCGGTCATCGACAAGCTGACCGGCGAGCGCAAGGGCGATCTGGTCGAGATGCGCCCCGCAGGCGTCGGCAAGACAAGGATCGTCGCCCATGTGCCCTCGCGCGGGCTCATCGGCTACCACGGCCAGTTCCTGACCGACACCCGCGGCACGGGCGTCCTCAACCGCATCTTCCATGGCTGGGCGCCGCACAAGGGCCCGATCCAGGGCCGCCGGGTGGGCGTTCTGATCTCGATGGAAAACGGCGTGTCGGTGGCCTATGCGCTCTGGAACCTCGAAGAACGCGGCAAGCTCTTCATCGGCGCGCAGGAGCAGGTCTACGAGGGGATGATCATCGGCGAACATTCCCGCGACAATGATCTGGAAGTGAACCCGCTGAAGGGCAAGAAGCTGACGAACGTCCGCGCCAGTGGCACCGACGAAGCCGTCCGCCTGACCCCCCCGGTGCGCATGAGCCTCGAAGAGGCCATCGCCTATGTCGAGGATGACGAACTGGTCGAGGTCACGCCAAAGATCGTGCGGCTGAGGAAGCGCTTCCTGGACCCCCACGAGCGCAAGCGCCAGTCGCGCAGCGCATGAGACAAGGCCGGGCCAAGCGCCCGGCCTTTTCGTTCAGGCCTTGCTTGTGCGCCTGCCCCGCAGGGCGCCGACCGCGCAGAGTGCGACAAACAAGGCCCCACCGGTCGCCGGTAGCGGCACCGGGGCAAGGGGCGCGGTCGTGATCGAGAAGCTGCGCCCGATCAGGTTTCCGTATGATGTCGGGCCACCGCCATTCGGATCGCCCAACGTGTAGGAAAAGAAAATATCGAACCCCGCAGGCCCGACGAGCGCCGCGTAAGGTTGGCCAAGACCGGTCAGATAGCTTTGCCCGGCCAGGAGATCGGCGAAATCGAGGTTGCCGTTGATGATCGACCTGGGCGCATCGGGCGGGCCAAGCGGATCATACTGCTGCATGTTGAACACGAACATTCCGAGGCTACAGCCCGAAGCCGGATCCACACAGGCCGCCAAGCCGCCATAATAGCCCCCTGCCAGCCTCGCGGTAACGCCACTCACGGTCAGAAAAGCGTCTACCGGCGACGACAGCGAGATTCTCGATCCACCCTGAAGAACCGTATAGCCGCCAGACGGCACGGTCTGACCAAGGGTCGTGTCGTAACTCAGGGTCAGGGTGAAATCCTGCCCGTCCAGCGCTGTCGGCGCCGTACCAAACAAGAGGCTGCTGTCGTAACCGTCGGCCACCTGGCCGGTGATCACGGCCTGCAAGGTCGCCGCTTCAGCCCCGGCGGCAGAAAGGCAACTGAACGCAAGCGCCTTCAGCAAATTTCGCATTCTTTCACCACAATCATAGGATGATTTCTGCTAGAAGACCAATGTGGCGGAATTGTGAGATCGGACGCCAGGTCCAACAGAGGAAGTCCAGCAACGAGCCGCCGCCCGTCCGGCCTATTCGGCCGCCAAAGCGGCTTCCGATGCCGGACGGAACGCCGCCACCTGCACATCCGGACCTTCGAACGTGCAGAACGACCCCGCAGGCACCGCCTCCCAGCATTCGCCGGCCTCCAGCGGCTCGGACACGACCGCCCTGCCCCCGCGCGTGTCGGACCATCGATGATAGAGCGTGGGTGCGTGATCGTCCGAGGCATAACGCACCGCGTAGAGCGTTTGGCCGTCGGTGAAGGCCGCCGTCATGCGGAAATGCGGCGTCGTGCCCTTGTGGCGCGATAGCGCCTCCATCCGCGCGGTGGCGCGCTCCAGCGCGCCTTTCGGGTCGTTGTCCAAACCTTCGGCCAGGGCGATCAGAAACAGCGCCTCGCTGTCGGTCGCGCCCTTGCGGTGGGGGTACAACTCATCGGGGATCATCATCTCGGCATCGCGGCGAAAGCGGTCATAGCCGCCGATCTGGCCGTTGTGCATGAAGGACCAGCGCCCGACCGCGAACGGATGGCAGTTGTTGCGGCTGGTCGCGGTGCCTGTCGAAGCGCGGACATGCGCCAGGAACAGGCGCGACTTCACCTGACGGGTGATCGAGGCGAGGTTCGGGTCCGACCAGGCGGGCAGGATGTCGCGGAAAAGGCCCGGTTCAGGATGGTCGCCATACCAGGCGAGCCCGAACCCATCGGCATTGATCGCCGTCTTGCATTCGCTCGCACAATGGCTTTGCTGGACGAGCGAATGGCCCGGACGGCTGACGATATCCTCGATAAAGATCGGTTGCCCGATATAGGCGGCCCATCTGCACATGGCCTTCACCCTTCACTTCGCGCCAGTCGCGCGCTGCCCGCCCCAGTCTTGCACAGGGGTCTTACCAGACCCTTTCGCCGGGATTATGGCGAAAATAGCATGGGCGGCCTGACTGTAAAGGTAAGGCGTTCTGCAATCTTTCAGACTATCAGAACTATTTTCCACACTTGTTCAGTTCACCAGGACGTTTTTCAGAAATTCCCCGGAAAGCCTGTGCATCAGCCCTCCGGAACGACCACATCGCCGCGCGCCACCCTGCACGGCGCGATGACCTCGGCGCACCAGCCGCCATGACCCCGCATCGCCGTGTAGCCGCCCCTGCCCAGCGCCTCTTCCATCCTGGAACAGGGCGCACAGGGGCCGGTCAGGCGGATCAGGGCGGCTCCGACCCGCACGAGTTGTCCGTTCAGCGCCGAAAGGTTCAGGCCGGAAATCAGCAGGTTGCGCCGCAGCGTCTCGGGCGCGACCTCGCCTCGCTGCGCCAGCGCCGCGATCACCGGCAGATGCTCGGCCTGCAAAAGCGTCAGCGCCCGCCGGCCCGGCCGCGCATGATCGCCCGCAAGGCCCTCCGGCCCGATATCGGCTGCCTCCACGGCGGCCATCGCCGCCCGGCGCGCGGGCCTGAGCCCGATCCAGACCACCCGCCCCGGCCCGGCAAGGGTCGCCAGCAGCCGGGCGAGTGCTCCTTCCATCAGCCTTCCTCGACCACCATCAGGTCGCGTTCCGACGCGCCCTTGGCGTGGCTCAGCGCCTCTTGATATTCAGGGCTGTGATAGCAGGCGACCGCCGCCTCCAGCGAGGGGAAGCGCGCGACCACATTGCGCGGCCTGTCATTGCCTTCAAGCTGCACATAGCGCCCGCCACGGGCCAGGAAGGTGCCACCATGTTTGGCAATGGCCGGACCCGCAAGTGCGGCATACTTGCCATAGCGCTCGGCATCCAGCACCTTTACATGGGCGATCCAGAAGGCTCCCTTGGTTTCGCTCATTTCATCCCTCCGATCACCGCCTCGGCGGCCCGGATCGCGCCTTCGGCATTCTCGGCACTCGCACCACCCGCCTGCGCCATGTCGGGGCGACCACCGCCGCCCTTGCCACCCAGCGCCTCGGCAGCCGCCTTGACCAGATCGACGGCCGAAAGCCGCGCCGTCAGGTCGGCGGTCACGCCCGCCGCCACCGCCGCCTTGCCACCGGTGTCGGCCACGACGAGCACGGCACCCGACCCGATCCGCGCCTTCAGCTCGTCGACCAGCGCGGGCAGGTCCTTGCCGGAGACGCCAGAAACCACTTGAGGAATGAACTTCACCCCGTTGATCTCTTTAGCATCCGGACCGCTACCGCCACCACCCATCGCCAGCTCGCGGCGCAGTTGCGCGACCTCGTTCTGCAGGCTGCGCCGTTCGTCCATCAGCGCCTTCACCCGGTCGGCCACATCCTGCGGTTGGGCCTTCAAGGTCGAGGCTACATCAGAAAGCCGCCGGTCCTGTCCGCGCAGATGGTCCAGCGCCGCTTGGCCCGTCAGCGCCTCGATCCGCCGCACGCCGGCCGACGACGCGCTGTCGCCCAGCGCCACGAAGGCGCCGATGTCGCCCGTCCGCGCCACATGGGTGCCGCCGCACAGCTCCAACGAATAGGTCGCTCCATCCAGGCCCTTTCCCGAACCCGACAAACGACCCATCGATACAACCCTCACCTCGTCGCCGTATTTCTCGCCAAAGAGCGCCTGCGCCCCCAGGCCGCGCGCATCGTCCGGCGTCATGATCCGCGTCTCGACCGTCGAATTCTGGCGAATGAACGCATTCACCTCGGCCTCGACCGTGGCCAGCTCCTCGCCCGTCAGCCCCTTGGAATGGGAAAAGTCGAAGCGCAGCCGGTCTTCGGCATTGAGCGATCCCTTCTGCGCGACGTGATCGCCCAGTGCCCGGCGCAATGCCTCGTGCAACAGGTGCGTCGCCGAATGGTTGGCGCGGATCGCGCTGCGGCGGCCATGCGCGACCTCCAGCTTCGCGGGCTGGCCGCGCGCGATCTGGCCTTCGGTCACTTCGGCCAGGTGAATGAAGACGCCCTGCGCCTTCTTCGTATCGGTCACGGTCGCAAGGCCAGTGTCGGTGCGGATGAGGCCCCTGTCGCCGACCTGCCCGCCGCTCTCGGCATAGAAGGGCGTCTGGTTCACGACGATCTGCAGCTTTTCGCCGGTCGCGGCGCTGCCCACTTCCTTGCCGTCGGCGACAAGCGCCGCAATCTGGCCCTCCGCCGTCTCCGTGTCATAGCCGAGGAATTCGGTCGCGCCATGCTTGTCGGCCAGCTCGAACCAGATCGCGGCATCCTTGGCCTCGCCCGAGCCCGCCCAGGCGGCGCGGGCCTTGGCCTTCTGTTCGGCCATCGCATGATCGAAACCCGCGACATCGACCTCGCGGCCCTGTTCGCGCAGCGCGTCCTGCGTCAGGTCCAGCGGGAAGCCGTAAGTGTCATAAAGCTTGAAGGCCGCCGCACCCGGCAGAGGCTGGCCTTCGCCAAGCTTCCCGACCTCCTCGGCCAGAAGGCCAAGGCCGCGGTCCAGCGTCTGGCGGAAACGCGTCTCTTCCAGCCGTTGCGTTTCCTCGATCAAAGCCTGGGCCTGCACCAGTTCCGGATAGGCGCCACCCATCTGGCGCACGAGCGCGGGCACCAGCCGGTGCATCACCGGATCGGCCGCACCCAGCATATGCGCATGCCGCATGGCGCGGCGCATGATCCGGCGCAGCACATAGCCCCGGCCCTCGTTCGACGGCATCACCCCGTCGGCGATCAGGAACGAGGTCGAGCGCAGATGGTCGGCGATGACCCTGTGATGAACCTTGCCCGGCCCGTCGGGGTCGCTCGACGTGGCATGCGCCGAGGCCTCGATCAGCGACCGCATCAGGTCGGTGTCGTAATTGTCATGCTTGCCCTGCAAAAGCGCGCCGATCCGTTCCAGCCCCATGCCGGTGTCGATCGACTGCATGTCGAGAACGCGCAGGCTGCCGTCCGGCAACTGCTCGTTCTGCATGAAGACGTTGTTCCAGATCTCGATGAACCTATCGCCATCCTCCTCGGCCGAGCCGGGCGGGCCGCCCCAGATCGAGGGGCCGTGGTCATAGAAGATCTCGGTGCAGGGGCCGCAGGGCCCCGTGGGGCCCATGCGCCAGAAATTGTCGTCCGTGGCGATGCGGATGATGCGGTCGTCGGGCAGGCCCGCCACCTTCTTCCAGATCGACGCCGCCTCGTCATCGGTGTGATAGACGGTGACCAGCAGCCGCGACTTGTCGAGGCCAAAATCCTTGGTCAGCAGTTCCCAGGCGAAGGGGATGGCGCTTTCCTTGAAATAGTCACCGAAGGAAAAATTCCCCAGCATCTCGAAGAATGTATGATGCCGCGCGGTATAGCCCACATTGTCGAGGTCATTGTGCTTGCCGCCCGCGCGCACGCACTTTTGCGAGGTGGTCGCGCGCTTGTAATCCCGCGTCTCGACCCCGGTGAAAAGGTTCTTGAACTGCACCATGCCCGAGTTGGTGAACATGAGCGTCGGGTCGTTCCGCGGCACCAGCGGCGAGGAGGCGACGACCTCATGCCCGTTGCGCTTGAAGAAGTCGAGGAAGGTCGAGCGGATGTCGTTCAGCGAGGCCATGGGCGGGCGGTCCTTCGGGCAAAGTCCTTAGCCTTGCCGGTTTAGCGCCCGCCTTTCCCCCTGTCCACGGCGTTTTCCGCACTGCGGCACGGCGAGGCAAGGAACGGCTTTCCATCGAATTCGTTCCGCAAGATGATCGTCCGGGGCGACCGGCCGGAGGCATGAGTCGATGATCACCGAGATCGAGGATTTCTTCGCGAAAGGCTGCGGCCGCTGCCCGCGCTTTGCGACACCCGACTGTTCGACCCGCCACTGGGCGCCGGGCCTTGCCGTGCTACGGCGCCTCTGCCTTGCAGCGGGGCTGGAGGAACGGGTCAAATGGGGCCATCCCTGCTACATGCACGCGCGCCGCAACATCGCGCTGATCGGCGCCTTTCGCGGCGACTTCCGCCTGACCTTCTTCAACGCCGCCCTGATGAAGGACCCCGAGCGGGTGCTGGAACCCTCCGGCCCGAACAGCCGCCACCCCGACCTGATCCGCTTCACCGAGAACGGTGAACCCGACGCCCGCGCCGCCATCATCGCCGCGTATCTGAAGGAGGCGATGAGCTATGCCGAAGCAGGCTTGAAGCCACCCCGCGATACAAGCACGCCCGACCTGCCCGAAGACCTGCTCGAGGCGCTCGACGCCGACCCCGCACTGGCCGAAGCCTTCCAGGCCCTCACGCCCGGCCGGCAGAAAAGCTACGTCATCGCCCTCGCCTCCGCCAAACGCCCCGAGACCCGCCGCGCCCGCATTCTGTCGTGGCGCGAGAGGATCATTGCGGGCAAGGGGGCGCAGGAGCGGTAGGGCCGAAATGGAAAGATGGAATTTACCTTGAAACCGCTTCGGCCCAGCTATGCGTGTCGGCTTTGAGTCCAAGGTGCATGATTGTGCAGACGCAGAATCCCAGTCAAAATTGGTGTATGAACTGTGATATCCGAACTCGCGAAGCATCGGCCGATGACGCTGAGGCATTGCTGACGCCCTATGATTTTCTGTCATCTGACAATGAGAGATGCCCGCTCGAACTAGCGAAAGCGAATATCTCCAAGATCAGCCGGATTGATGGCAGTGCTGTGCTTTTGGGCGAGATTAACGGCGTGGCTTTGACGACATGCACGCTTATCGTAGTTCCAAATTTATCAAGGGGCGGAAGGCCCTATGCGGTCATTGAGAATGTGGTCACGCATCGTAACCACCGAGGAAAAGGGCTTGGCAAGGCTATTCTCGATGCGGCGTGTGAACGCGCTTGGAACTATGAGTGCTACAAAGTCATGCTGAGTACAGGATCGACACGGCCTGCCACCTTGTCTTTCTATGAAAGCGCAGGTTTCGAACAATCGAGAACCGGTTTTCAAAAGCGACGACTGCCAAAGCGCCAAGAGGAAACCAGCTGAGCCGAACGGCAGCTTCGTCCGCATCGTTACCATCCCCAACCCGGACGCAAAAACAAAACGGGCCGCGCAAGGGCGGCCCGTTCCGATAGTCCTCGCAGCTGAAAGGCTCAGCCGACCAGCTCAAGGCCCGAGAAGAAGAAGCCGATCTCGCGCGCGGCCGAAGCCGGGCTGTCGGAGCCGTGGACCGAGTTCTCGCCCTTCGACAGGGCGAAGAGCTTGCGGATCGTGCCGTCGGCGGCCTGTGCGGGATCGGTCGCGCCCATCACTTCGCGGTTCCTGGCGATCGCGCCCTCGCCTTCCAGCACCTGCACGACGACCGGCTCGGACGCCATGAACGCGCACAGTTCGCCATAGAAGGGGCGTTCCTTGTGCTCGGCATAAAAGGCGCCCGCCTGCGCCATCGACAGATGGATGCGCTTCGAAGCGACGACGCGCAGGCCCGCGTCCTCGAACTTGGCGACGATGGCGCCGGTCAGGTTGCGCTTGGTGGCGTCGGGCTTGATGATGGAGAGGGTGCGTTCGGTGGCCATGTCGGTCTCATCTGATTGGGGGCGCGGCGGCCCGGGACTTGGATGGCGCGCGCCCTAGCACGGGTCGGGCTGGAAGGGAAGCCGCTTGGGGGCGCCGCCCCCAAACCCCCGGGATATTTGCGTCAGAATGAAAGGGCAGAGCTTTTCGGGTCCGCCCGCCTCTGCTAAGGCGCGCCCATGCTCAGGATTTCCGACATCAGCTATTCGGTCGAGGGGCGCCCTTTGTTCGAGGGCGCCTCGGCCACCATCCCGACCGGTCACAAGGTGGGGCTCGTCGGCCAGAACGGCACGGGCAAGACCACGCTCTTCCGGCTGATCCGGGGCGACCTTGCGCTGGAGGGCGGCGAGATCGCCCTGCCCTCGCGCGCCAAGATCGGCGGCGTGGCGCAGGAGGTGCCATCCTCTTCGACCTCGCTTCTCGATACGGTTCTGGCGGCAGACACCGAGCGCGCGGCGCTCATAGCCGAAGCCGACCATGCGACCGATCCCCACCGGATCGCTGAAATTCAGCACCGGCTGGCCGATATCGACGCCTGGTCGGCAGAGGGCCGGGCATCCGCGATCCTCCGGGGCCTCGGGTTCGAGCCCGAGGACCAGCTGCGCCCCTGTTCGGATTTCTCCGGCGGCTGGCGGATGCGGGTGGCGCTCGCTGGCGTTCTCTTCGCCCAGCCCGACCTGCTGTTGCTGGACGAACCGACCAACTACCTCGACCTTGAAGGCGCCTTGTGGCTGGAAAGCTATCTCGCGAAATATCCCCATACGGTCATCATCATCAGCCACGACCGCGGCCTTCTGAACCGCGCCGTCGGCTCGATCCTGCATCTTGAGAACCGCAAGCTGACCTACTGGTCGGGCCCCTACGACCAGTTCGCCCGCCAGCGCGCCGAACTGCGCGCGGTGCAGGCGGCAGAGGCGAAGAAGCAGGAGGCGCGGCGGGCGCATCTGCAGAGCTTCGTCGATCGGTTCAAGGCCAAGGCCTCGAAGGCGGTGCAGGCGCAAAGCCGCGTGAAGATGCTGGAAAAGATGCAGCCGATCCTTGCGCCCGAAGAAGCGAAGAAGGTGGTCTTTTCATTCCCCGAGCCCGAAAAACTGTCGCCGCCGATCATAACGATGGAGGGTACCTCGGTCGGCTATGACGGCCCGCCCGTTCTGCGACGCCTCTCGCTCAGGATCGACCAGGACGACCGGATCGCGCTGCTGGGCCGCAATGGCGAGGGCAAGTCGACGCTCTCGAAACTCCTCGCAGGGAAACTCCCCGCGCAGGGCGGAACCTTCACCCGCTCCTCGAAGCTGCGAATCGGCTATTTCGCCCAGCATCAGGTCGACGAACTGCACCTCGACGAAACGCCGCTGCAGCATATCCAGCGCCAGCGGCCCGACGAGGGGCAGGCGAAGCTGCGCGCGCGGCTTGCGGGTTTCGGGCTTGGCGCGGACCAGGCGGAGACTCTGGTCGGGCGCCTCTCGGGCGGCCAGAAGGCGCGGCTGTCGCTCCTGCTGGCGACGCTTGACGCCCCCCACCTGCTTATCCTCGATGAACCCACGAACCACCTCGACATCGAAAGCCGCGAGGCCCTGGTGACGGCGCTGACCGAATATTCCGGCGCGGTGATCCTTGTGAGCCACGACATGCATCTTCTGGGCCTGGTCGCCGACCGGCTGTGGCTGGTGAAGGGGGGCGCGGTCGCGCCCTATGCGCGCGATCTTGAAGACTACCGCAAGGAGCTTCTGGCGGGCGACGAGACGGAAAAGCCCGCCGAGAAGCCGAAGGAAAAGGCGCTCAAACCGTCACGCGAGGCGCTTCTGGCGCTGAAGGCCGAAGTGCGGAAATGCGAGGAACGGCTCGCGAAGCTGAACGAGATGCGCGACCGGCTGGCGGTGAAACTCGCAGATCCCGCGCTCTACGAGCGCCCGGACGAGGCCGTTGTCTGGCAGAAGAAATATGCCGAGGTGATGGAGGGGCTCGACCGGGCCGAGGACCTGTGGATGAAAGCAGCCGAGAAGCTGGAGGCGGCGGAAGCTTGAGCCGTCACTGAAAGCCGAGACTGCCGATGAATCTGCCCGCCTTGCCGGGGTTGCAGTCTGGTCCTAGGCTCGGATAGTCCGCTTCTGAGGTGCCCGCATGCCTTCTCCGCTCGACGGCGTCATCATCCTCGACCTCACGCATGTACTTGCCGGGCCGTTCGCCTCGACGCAGCTGCAGGATTTCGGCGCACGGGTGATCAAGGTCGAGCGGCCGGGCACCGGTGACGATACGCGGGCCTTTCCGCCCTTCCTCCAGGGCGAAAGCGCCTATTTCGCCGCGCTGAACCACGGCAAGCAGTCGATCGCGCTCGACCTGAAGGCCGACGCCGACCGCGCGATCTTCGAGCGGCTTCTGGCGCGGGCGGACGTGGTGCTTGAGAACTTCCGGCCCGGCACGATGGAAGGCCTCGGCTACGGCTGGGAGACATTGCACAGTCGCCATCCCCGCCTGATCTATGGCGCGGTCTCGGGCTTTGGCCATACTGGGCCGGAGGCGGGCAAGCCTGCCTATGACATGGTCGTGCAGGCGCGCGGCGGGGTCATGTCGATCACCGGCGAGGAAAACGGCCCGCCGGTGCGCGTCGGCGCCTCGATCGGCGATATCGTGGCGGGGATGTATCTGGTGCAGGGCGTGCTGGCCGCCCTCCTCGCGCGCCTCAAGACCGGCCGGGGCGCCAAGATCGATATTTCCATGCTCGACGCCCAGATCGCCATTCAGGAACATGCGCTTGCGATCACCACCGCGACCGGAACGGCCCCCGGCCGCACCGGTGCGCGCCATCCGACGATCACGCCCTTCTCGACCTTCCGCGCATCGGACGGGTTCTTCGTGATCGCGGCGGGGAACGATGCGCTCTTTGCCCGTCTGGCTGCGGTGCTCGGCGATCCGGTGCTGGCCGCGGACCCGCGCTTTGCCACCAACGCGGCGCGCTGCGAGAATGTCCATCTTCTGAAGCGCCGGATCGAGGCGATCACGCTGGAACGCACCAGCGCCCAGTGGATCGCGGCGCTGGAGGCGGCGGGCGTGCCGACGGGGCGCGTGCAGGACATGGCCGAGGCGTTGGCCGATCCGCAGGTTCTGGCGCGCAACATGGTCCTTCCGGTCGCCGCGGAGCCGGGCAGGCCCGGCTTCGTGGCGGCGGGCAATCCGGTGAAGATGTCAGGAGTGCCCGAGCCCGCCGCACGCGCGGCCGCGCCACGGCTCGACGGCGACCGCGCGGCGATCCTCGGCTGGCTGGACGGGAGGCAGGGCTGATTTCGTCGCCTTCGGCGCCGACCCGCCGGGGAGGCTCTGCCTCCCCGGACCCCTCCGGAGTATTTGGGCAAAGAAGAAGGAGGGATCCCCGGCTCAGTGCCTGACCATCACATGGCGGACGACCGAATAATCCTCGATCGCATAGGTCGACAGGTCCTTGCCGTAGCCCGACTGCTTCAGTCCGCCATGCGGCATTTCATTGACCAGCATGAAATGGGTGTTGATCCAGGTGCAGCCATAGCGGAGCCGTGCCGCCGTCTCCATCGCGCGACCCACGTCGCGGGTCCAGACCGAGGAGGCGAGGCCATAGTCGCCCTCGTTCGCCCAGGCCACCGCCTGATCGACGTCCGAAAAGGGCGTGACCGACACGACGGGGCCGAAGACCTCGCGCCGCACGATCTCGTCTTCCTGGCGGGCGCCGGCGATGACGGTGGGCTGGTAATAGAAGCCGCCCTGCCCCATCGCGGCCCCGCCGGTAGTGATCTCGACATGCGACAGTTCGCGGGCGCGTTCGACGAAGCTCGCCACCCGGTCGCGCTGGCGCATCGAAATGAGCGGGCCGATCTCGTTCACCGTGTCGTCGTCCTGACCGATGGCGATGGTGCCGACGGCGGACGTCAGGTCGGCGACGAGCTTGTCATAGACCTTCTTGCCTGCGTAGACCCGGCAAGCCGCGGTGCAGTCCTGCCCGGCGTTGTAATAGCCGAAGGCGCGCAGCCCCTCGACGACCGCGCCCAGGTCGGCATCGTCGAAGACGACGACCGGTGCCTTGCCGCCGAGTTCCAGATGGGTGCGCTTGACCGATTTCGACGCGGCGACCAGCATCTTCTTGCCGGTGGCCACATCGCCGGTCAGCGAGATCATGTCGACGCCGGGATGGTTGATGAGGTAACTCCCCACCGTCTCGCCCCGGCCCGGGACGATGTTCACGACGCCCTCGGGCAGCAGGCCCGCAAGCGTGCGGGCGAGTTTCAGCGCGGTCAGCGGCGTCTGTTCGGATGGCTTGAAGACGATGGTGTTGCCCGCGCCGATGGCCGGGGCAAGCTTCCAGGCCATCATCATCAGGGGATAGTTCCAGGGCGCGATCGAGGCGACGACACCCACCGCATCGCGGCGGATCATCGAGGTGTGGCCCGCGAGATATTCGCCCGCCACCGCCCCATGCTGGACGCGGACGGCGCCCGCGAAGAAGCGGAAGCAATCGACGACGGCCGGGATCTCGTCACCCCGCGCGGCATTGATCGGCTTGCCGCAGTTCAGGGCCTCGAGCGCCGCGAAAGCGTCGGCGTCGGCCTCGATCGCGTCGGCGATCCTGTGGAGCGCGGCCGACCGGTCTGCAGGCGTCGTGCGCGACCAGGTCTCGAAGGCCCTGCGCGCGGCGGCGACCGCCCGGTCGATCTGGTCGGTCGAGGCCTCGGGCACCTCGAGGATCAGGGCGCCGGTCCGCGGGTTCAGCACCTTTTCCGCTGTCTCATGCCCCGCCTCCAGCGCGGCGCCGATCAGAAGCGACGTATCGAAATCCCTGGTCATGGGTCGGGGTCCTTTCATTTGCCGCCGCCCGCCGTCTCTTCGGCGCCGGAGGTCAGGTAATAGGCTGCGAGGATGGGCAGGAAGGTCGCCATGAAGACGACGATGGCGACGACATTGGTGACGGGGCGCTGGCGCGGGCGGACAAGCTCGTCCAGCATCCAGATCGGCAGGGTCTTGGCCGCGTTGCCGGTGCCTGCGGTGAAGGTGGTGACGATCACCTCGTCGAAGGAAAGCGCGAAGGCGAGCATGCCCCCCGCGAGAAGCGCGGTGCCGAGATTGGGCAGGATCACGAAGCGGAAGGTCTGGAAGGCGTTGGCGCCGAGGTCGGCGGATGCTTCCAGCATCGAGGAGCCCAGGCGACGAAAGCGCGCGACGGCGTTGTTATAGACGATGACGATGCAGAAGGTCGCGTGGCCGAGCATGATCGTCCACATCGAGAAGGGAATGTCGGCGACGGCGAAGGCCGAGCGCAGCGACATGCCGGTGATGATGCCGGGAAGGGCTATGGGCAGGATGACGAGAAGCGAGATCGTGTCGCGGCCGAAGAACCTGGCCCGCGCCATCGCGGCGGCACAGAGCGTGCCGAGAATGAGCGCGAGGCAAGAGGCGATCGTGGCGACCTTGACGGACAGCCAGAGCGGCGGCCAGATGTCGGCACGGTTCCAGGCGACGCCGAACCATTCGGTGGTCAGGCCGGGCGGCGGGAACTGGTAGCTCTTCTCCTCGGTCGTGAAGGCATAGAGGAAGATCAGAAGGATCGGCAGGTGGAGGAACAGCAAGCCGCCGATGGCACCCGCGGTGAGGATAAAGGGAGGACGGTCAGAGCGCATCGAAGGCCCCCAGACGGCGCGCGATGGCCAGATAGACGAGCATGATCAGGATCGGAATTACCGCGAAGGCGGCGGCGAGCGGGATGTTCCCGGCGGTACCTTGCAGCGAATAGACCGCCATGCCGATGAAATTTGCCGAATTGCCGATGATCTGAGGGATGATGTAATCGCCCAAGGTCAGCGAGAAGGTGAAGATCGAGCCCGCGATGATGCCCGGCAGCGCGAGCGGCAGAGTGACGCTCCAGAGCGTGCGGAGGCCCCCGGCGCCGAGATCGGCCGAGGCTTCCAGCATCGATTTCGGCACCCGCTCCAGCGAAGCCTGCATCGGCAGGATCATGTAGGGCAGCCAGACATAGACGAAGACGGTGAAGGTGCCGATGAAGGAAGTGGAGAGCGAATTGCCACCGATGACCGGGATCGAAAGGACCGCGTCAAGCAGACTGCCCGCGCCGATGCCGTTCGCCGCCCAGGTAACGATCCCTTCCTTTGCGAGGATCAGCTTCCACGCGTAGACCTTGACCAGATAGGAGGACCACAAGGGCAGCATGACGCCGAGATAGAAGACTGCCTTCCAGCGGCCTTTTGCGAAGCGTGCGGCATAGAAGGCAATGGGAAATGCCAACACGGCCGACGCCAGCGTCACGGCCGCTGCCATGGTCACGGTGCGCAGTATGATGTCGTAGTTCTGGGGAAGCAGCAGCTCGCCATAGGTCTTCAGCGTGAATTCCCGCACGACCACGCCCGAGAACGGGTCGATCGAATAGAAGCTCTGCCACAGAAGCGCGATGAGCGAGCCGACATAGACAACGCCAAGCCACAGAAGCGGCGGCGCCAGAAGCAGCGCGAGCAGGATGCCCGGCCGCTTCCAGAAAAGCGCCGTCAGCCGTTCGGCAATCTCTCGCGCGGGGGTGGGCTGCGAGGAGGCGGGCATCATTCCTTCTCCATCAGGTGAAGGGACTGGACCTGCCAGCCGAGGCCCACCTCCTCGCCCACGGCCGGGACGGCGGCCCCGGCGGGGATCTGGGCGGCCAGTTCGTGGCCGCCGCAATCAAGTACAACCCGTGTCGCGGCGCCGAGGTATCGCAAGCCGGTGACGCGGCCGCGCACCGTGCCGCCCTGCCCGGGGTCCAGCCGGATCGCCTCGGGCCTGAGGCTCGCCCAGCGGGCCGGGCCGCCGAACCGTTGGGTCTGATCGGGCGGCAGGACGTTCGAGCAGCCGACGAAATCGGCGACGAACCGGTTGGCGGGCTGTTCGTATATCTCGGCGGGCGTGCCGACCTGCGCCACCCGGCCATCGGCGAAGACCGCGACCCGGTCGGCCATGGAAAGCGCCTCGCCCTGATCATGGGTGACGAAGACGAAAGTGATGCCAAGCCTTTGCTGCAGGCTTTTCAGTTCGTCCTGCATCGCCTCGCGCAGCTTCAGGTCGAGCGCACCGAGAGGTTCGTCGAGAAGCAGCACCTTCGGCTCGTTCACCAGCGCCCGGGCAAGCGCCACCCGCTGGCGCTGGCCGCCGGAAAGCTGCGCGGGCTTGCGCTCGCCGAACCCGTCGAGATGGACAAGCGCCAGCATCTCTTCCGCCTTGGCATGGCGGGCGGATCGTCCCACGCCCTTGACCATCAGCCCGTAGGCTACATTGTCGCGCACGTTCATGTGGGGAAAGAGCGCGTAGTCCTGAAAGACCGTGTTCACATTGCGCCGGTTCGGCGGCACCGCGCCGCTCGCCTCACCGAAGATGCGGATCTCGCCCGCCGTCGGGCTCTCGAACCCCGAAATCAGCCTGAGGCAGGTGGTCTTGCCCGACCCCGACGGCCCGAGCATGGCGAAGAACGAGCCTTCCTCGATCGTGAGGTCGACCTTGTCGACGGCCTTCACCGCACCGAAATGGCGCGAGACGGAGCGGAATTCGACGGCAGGGATCATGGGCACGGTCCGGATGCAGGAAAAAAGCGCCCCGGACCGCGTCCGGCGCGTCAGGCTGTAGGATGGGCAATATTGCCCATCCTACGGGTTCAAAGCTCAGCGTCCGCCGATCACGCCGATATAGTCCGACACCCAGCGATAGTAGGGCACGCAGGCGCCCTCGCCCTGGCTGCAATTGGCGACCGGCGTTGTCCAGAAGCGGATCTTGTCGAAATCATCCAGACCGTTCGCCGTGCAGCCCTCGACGGTCTGCATGCCCGACCCGTCGGTGCAGGAGGCGGGCGTCACCGGGACCGACCCGAACCAGACCGACAGGTCGGATTGCAGATTCGAGGACAACGTATGTTCCATCCACTTGTAGGCGCAGTTCGGATGCTTGGCGTCGGTCGCCAGCATCGTCGTGTCGGCCCAGCCCGTCGCACCCTCTTCCGGGATCGTCGAGGCGACCGGCTGGCCCTCGCCCGCCAGAAGCCCGACCTGGAACGGCCAGGAGCCGGAGGCGACGACGCCCTCGTTCTTGAAATCGTCGATCTGGATGAAGGCGTCATGCCAGTAGCGGCCGACCAGTTCGCGCTGCTGACGCAGAAGGTCGAGCGCCGCCTTGTACTGATCCTCGTTCAGCTCGTAAGGCGAGGTGATGCCGAGTTCCGGCTTGTGCGCCATCAGGTACTGCGCGGCGTCGGCGATATGGATCGGCCCGTCATAGGCCTGCACGCGGCCCTTGTTCGACTTGCCGTCCGGCAGGGTCTGCTCCTCGAACACCACCGACCAGCTCTTCGGCGCCTCGGGGAAGGTCTGGGTATTGTACATCAGCACGTTCGGCCCCCACTGGTAGGGCACGCCATAATGCGTGCCATCCACTGTGAACCAGGCGCCGTTCTGCAGCCGCTCGTCGATCTTCGACCAGGAAGGGATGAGGTCGGTGTTGACCGCCTGAACGCGCCCGCCCGCAACCAGCCTGAGCGAGGCGTCGCCCGAGGCGGTGACAAGGTCGAAGCCCCCCTCGTTCATCAGCGCGACCATCTCGTCGGACGTATTCGCCGTCTTGACCGAGACCTTGCAGCCCGTCGCCTCCTCGAACTTCGTCACCCAGTCATAGGCCTTGTCTGTCTCGCCCCGCTCGATATAGCCCGGCCAGGCGACGATGGAGAGTTCACCCTCGCCGTCGCCCACCGCCGTCATCTGTGCGACAGCGGCATTTGATGCCGCAAACGCAAGGATCGTGGTGGAAATCAGGATCTTTTTCATCAGCCGTCTCCCTGTTTGCCCGGGTCGCTCACATAAGCCCGAGCTGTTTGTAGAAACCAAGCGCGTCGTAGTAATCCGCCTGGTGCGCGATCTTGCCGCCCTCGATCCGGAAGACCGAGGCGCCGTGGAAACTGAAGCTCTTGCCGGTTGCCTCAGTGCCGTCCGCCCAGGCACCGCTGTTGGTACCCGAGAAAGTCCATTCGAAGGCGACCGCATCGCCCGCGACGATCGGATCGCCGTCCATCGCCCAGACCGCATCCGGCGCGGCGTTCAGGAAAGCGTCGATCACCTGGGTTTTCGCCGCTTCCCTGCCCTCGACCGGCGTACCGACCGAGGCGTCGTAATAGCTGCCGTTGTCGGCGAAGAATTCCGCCGCCGCCGCACCGTCATGGGCATTCCAGGCGGCGAGATAGCCGGTGACGACCGACAGCGCATCCTGCGCGAAGGCGCCGGTGGACAACAGGCAGGCGCCGACGACAGCGGCGGCGCGGAACGACTGCGAAATGAAGCTCATCTTTTCCCCCAGGATGTAACGGGCGCATCTGGCGCCCCCAGACATCGCCGAAAGTCTGCGCCCGCCAAGGATCAATCGCAATATCAAAACAAAGAACGGAGAAATCGGTTTTTCCGATGGGTGCGGGCGCCTTGCATAAGCGAGGAGAGCGCGCAGGGCTCGACGAGCGGCCTGCCCGCGGCGCCTCAGCGCTCCGGCACCGCGCTTTGCGCCGCACGGATGAAATTCCGTGCCACCTGCGACAGCGGCGCGCCCTTGCGCCAGACCAGCCCCACCTGCACCGACGGCAGATCGCCCGACACGTCGCGGATTTCGATCCGGTCGCCCTCCAGAGACCAGGGCCGGTAGACGAGCGAGGGCAGAAGCGCCACCCCCGCCCCGGTCGCGACCAGCGACCGCACCGCCTCGACCGACCGGGTGCGGAAGGCGATGTCGGGCTTGACCGACAGGGCCGCCATCAGTCGCCGCGTCGATTCCTCGATCTCGTCCACGGTCAGCACGATCAGCTGCTCGCCCGCCAGATCGTCAAGCGTGATCGCTTCTGCCTCGTTCAGCCGGTGCCCCGTGGGCAGCCACAGCCGATAGGGCGAGACCAGAAGCGATTCCACCTGCATCGCCGCCCGGTCACGGATGGAAGAGGTCAGGACGACCGCCACATCCAGTTCGCCGCCGATCAGAAGATGCTGCAGATAGTCGGCATTGTCCTCGACCGCCGTGACCTCGACCTTGGGGAAGGCGCGGCGGAAACGCGAGAGAATGTCAGACAGAACATAGCCCGCGACCAGCGAGGTGACGCCCAGCGACAAAGCGCCGCCCAGATCGCCGGTTTCCTCGCGAAAGGCCATGCGCGCGGTCGAGACATCGGCAAGGATCTGGGTGGCGTGACGCAGGAAGAGCGACCCCTTGTGCGTCAGTTCCAGCCCCCGCGCCTTCCTCTCGAAAAGCGTGACGCCCAGATCGTCCTCCAGCGCCTGGATCGCCTCGGTCACCGAGGATTGAGAGATCGACAGCGCCCGCGCAGCACCCGAGACCGAGGCCTGTCCGGCGGCGGCGACGAAGAACTGCAACTGGCGGAGCGTGAAGGCCATCGGTCACGCCGCCCAGTCGAGGGGCGCGGGCAGCCCACCCGCGGCATAGTCGATCCTCAGGACACGCCTCGTGGTCGCCACGCGCGCCGGGCGCGAGCGATGGAGCGTCAGCATGTGAAGCACCAGAATGTCGCCAGGCGCGCCAAGGCAGACTCCTGCGCATGGTCCGCCGCGCGCGCTTCCGCCTCGCTGTCGCGCACGGCCCCCGCCAGATGGCTGCCGACCGCGATCTCCATCGGGCCATTGTCGGCATGAGCCGGATCGACGTGCAGCCGCACAAAGAACATGCCCTGCAGAAGCGCCAGCGGCGGCTCGCAATGCCAAGTGCCACCCTTGCAGGACCAGTTGCCATAGCCCGGCACCTCATGCCGCCCCCTGACGGCAATTATTCGGTCCTGATGCCAGGGCGCGCCCCAGTTTGCCTTCGCGCCTTTGTCGAAGGCGACCGCACGCACCGCCCGTGCCTTACCCACCACGGGTGCAAGCGCCCGGGCAAGCGGCGCGCCGGGCGCGAAGGCCTCGTCCAGATCAAGCCGCGCGCCGGGCCTGCCATCCTGTGCGAAACAGCGAACGAACGATTCGACCTCCGAAGCCGACAGCGCGGCGCGCAGCCACAGCCGTCCGGTTTTCTCAAAGTCCTGGGCAAGGTCCGACATGCGCCGAGATTGACCGCTGTTGCGCCGCTGTCAACCGGGCGGGATATCTGTAGGTTACCACGAATTTCCGCCCGCGCTCCGTTGCGCCGGGCAGCGGTCCGTGATTGTAACAGTTTTATGACATTTCCGGTGACCCACTGAGTCGAAAGGATCCGCGCCCCATGCCCGAAACCTCGCCGCTGCTCTTCGTACTCCATGTCGCCGGGGCCGCCGCCCTTCTCATCTGGGCGGTCCGGCTGGTCAGGACGGGGGTCGAGCGGGGCTGGGCCGTCCAGCTGCGCGCCTGGCTGAGACGGGGCGGCCAGAACCGGATTGCGGCGGCGCTCGCCGGAACCGGCGCGGCGGTGGTGCTGCAAAGTTCGACGGCGGTCGCGATCCTCACCTCGAATTTCGTCGCGGCCGGAACGCTTGCAGCGACGGCGGGCCTCGCCGTCCTTCTCGGCGGCGATCTCGGCTCGGCCATCGTCGCCCAGCTCCTTGTCGCTCGCGCCGACTGGCTTGTACCCGTCCTTCTGGTCGGCGGTGTCGCGATATTCCAGAAGTCCACCGCGCGCGAATGGCGGATGGCGGGTCGGGTGCTGATCGGGCTTGCGCTGATCTTCGTCTCGCTCTCGATGATCCGCGACGCAACCGAGCCCCTGCGCGAGGCCAAGGGCGTGATGGCGGCGCTTGCCTATCTGGGCGGCGATCCCCTGACTGCCTTCGCGCTCGGCGCGCTTTTCGCCTGGGCGGTCCATTCCTCGGTCGCGGCCGTCCTTCTCTTCGTGACGCTTTCGGCCTCGCATGTCCTGCCGGTCAGCGCCGGGGCGGCGATGGTGCTTGGCGCCAATCTCGGCGGCTCCTTCATCGCCTTCATGCTGACGCTCGGCTCCGACATCGCGGCGCGGCGGGTGGTGATGGCGAACCTGATCGTGCGCGGGGGCGGCGCGCTTCTGGCGCTTCTCGCCCTGTCGATGCTGCAACTGCCGCTCGACGCGATCGGCGCCAGCCCCGCGCGGCAGGTCATCAACCTGCACCTCCTTTTCAACCTCGCCATCCTGCTTCTGGCCCTTCCCTTCACCGGCCCGCTGATGAAGATCGCCGACCGGCTGGTCGCGCCGCCCGCCCAGCCCGCGCACCTCGACCGTGTCAGCGCACTCGACCCCGCCGCTCTCGCCACCCCCGGCCGCGCGCTCGCCTGCGCCGCGCGTGAGATCCTTCAGATGGGCGAACAGGTCGAGGCGATGCTGCGCGCGGTCACCGGCCTTTATTCCGCCTGGGACGCAATCGCCGCCGAAGCGATCCGCCGCAAGGAAGAGGAGGTCGACCGAATCCACCTTGATGCCAAGCTCTACCTGGCCAAGCTGCAGCGCGCCGACATCAGCGACGAGATGCGCCACAAGGCGCTCGACCTCGCCGAAATGGCGGTCAACCTTGAAACCGCAGGCAACGTGATCAGCCAGACCATGCTCACACTCGCCCAACGACTGGATCAGGATGGCCTGAGCTTCTCCGAAACCGGCCAGCGAGAGATCGCCGATTTCCACGACCGTGTCCTGTCGAACGCGCAGGCGGCGCTCAACGTGCTGATGACGCTCAATCCCGACGCAGCCCGCGCGCTGGTCGAGGAAAAGGACCATGTGCGCGACATCGAACAGGCGCTGCAACGCTCGCACCTCGAACGGCTGAAGGAGGGCCGCACCGAGTCGATCGAAACCTCGAACATCCATCAGGAAACGCTCCGCGCGCTCAAGCAGGTGAACACTTCCTTCACCCAAGTCGCCTATCCGATCCTGTCGGAAACCGGCGACCTTCTGTCGAGCCGCCTTACCCGGGCGAAAGGCTGACGGGAGGGGCGGCTCATCGCCCCTTGCAGGGCTCTTCGCCGGGCAACCAAAGCGAGGAAAGCCGCAAGGCTTGACGAGCGGCCCATATGTCCAGACATAACCATTGCATTGCGCCCCCGCCGCGCCGAACATCAGAGTGAGGCGAATGGGGACAGGCATGATTCTGCGGGAACCGGAACTGGACAGGTCGCCGAAGGTCTCCGACGAGGTCCGCCAGACGACCTGTTACATGTGTGCCTGCCGCTGCGGGATCAATGTGCATCTGAAGTCGGGCAAGGTCAGCTATATCGAGGGCAACCGCGACCATCCGGTGAACAGGGGCGTACTTTGCGCCAAAGGCGCGTCCGGCATCATGCAGGTGACCGCGCCCTCGCGGCTCCGCGCGCCCTTACGACGCGTTGGCCCCCGAGGATCGGGGGCCTTCGAGGAGATTTCCTGGGACGAGGCGCTTGGCCTTGCCGTCCAGTGGCTCGGCCCCCTGCGCGCCACGGCGCCGGAAAAGCTCGCCTTCTTCACCGGCCGCGACCAGAGCCAGAGCTTCACCAGCTTCTGGGCACAGAATTTCGGCACGCCGAACTATGCCGCGCACGGCGGTTTCTGTTCGGTCAACATGGCGGCGGCGGGCATCTACACGATGGGCGGCGCCTTCTGGGAATTCGGCCAGACCGACTGGGACCGGACGCGGCTTTACGTGATGTTCGGTGTGGCCGAGGATCATGATTCGAACCCGATCAAGATGGGCATCGGCAAGCTGAAGGCCCAGGGCGGGCGCTTCCTGTCGGTCAATCCGGTCCGCACCGGCTATAGCGCGGTGGCCGACGACTGGTACGGGATCACGCCGGGCACCGACGGCCTCCTGATCCTCGCGCTCATCCACGAGCTTCTTCTGGCAGGCCAGATCGACCTCGACTACCTCGCTCGTTACACGAACGCCCCCTGCCTGATCGACGAGACCGAGGGCGAGGAGAAAGGCCTTCTGATCCGCGACGAACTGGGAAAGCCCATCGTCATCGACCGCGCGACCGGCCAGCCCGCGCCCTACGACCAGCCGGGCGCGCGGCCTGATCTGGGCGCCACCTGGAAAGGTTGCCGGACCGTCTTTCAGCATATGGCGGAACGCTACCTTGCCCCCGAACATGCGCCGGAGGCGGTGGCCGAGCGCTGCGGCATTCCCGCCCCGCGCATTCGCGCGCTTGCCGCCGAGATCGCCGACGCCGCCTTCAACCATCCCGTCACCATCGACCAGCCCTGGACCGACTTCCGCGGCGAGCGGCACGAAAGGATGGTCGGCCGCCCCGTCAGCTTCCATGCGATGCGCGGCATTTCGGCCCATGCCAACGGCTTTCAGACGGCGCGCGCGCTGCATGTCCTGCAGATCCTTCTGGGGTCCGTCGAGGTGCCGGGCGGCTTCCGCTTCAAGCCGCCCTACCCCAAGCCCGCCCATGCCCATCCCACGCCGCACAGCTATTTCATGCCCGGCCGCCCGCTCGATGGCCCGCACCTGGGCTTTCCGCAGGGCCCCGAACATCTGGCGCTGAAGCTCGACGACCAGACGCCCGCCCGCATCGACAAGGGCTTCACCTGGGAAAACCCGCTGTCCTGCCATGGCATGATGCATATGGTCATCTCGAACGCGGTAGCGGGCGATCCCTATCCGATCGACACATTGATGCTTTACATGGCCAACATGGCCTGGAATTCGTCGATGAACACGGCCGAGACCATGGCGATGCTGACCGCCAGGGACGGCAACGGCGACTACAAGATCCCGCGTATCATCTATTCCGACGCCTACGCGAGCGAGATGGTGGCCTATGCCGACCTTGTCCTGCCCGACACGACCTATCTGGAACGCCACGACTGCATCTCGCTTCTCGACCGGCCGATTTCGGAGGCCGACCATGCCGCCGACGCGATCCGCTGGCCGGTCAGCGAACCGGACAGGGACGTGCGCGGCTTCCAGTCGGTGCTGATCGACCTCGGCGGGCGGCTTGGCCTGCCCGGCTTCGTGACCGAGGACGGGCGGCCGAAGTACCGCGATTATGCCGATTATATCGTGCGCCACGAACGCCGCCCCGGCATCGGCGCCTTGATCGGCTGGCGCGGCGACGGCGGGGCGGTGGGGCGCGGCGCAGCCAACCCCAACCAGTTGAACGCCTATATCGCGAGCGGCGGCTTCCACGCAGCCGAAATTCCTCATGAGGCGCGTTTCTTCAAGCCCTGGAACAAGGCCTATCAGGATTGGGCTGTGAGGATGGGCTTCTACGATGTGCCGCAACCCTACCTCTTCCAGCTGTATTGCGAACCGATGCGGCGCTTTCAACTCGCCGCCGAAGGTTATCACGAGCGCCAGCCGCCCGACCATCTGCGCACCCGCATCCGCGCGACGATGGATCCGCTTCCGACCTGGTATCCCGCCGCCGAAAGGGACGCGAGCTTTCCCCTTCACGCCATCACCCAAAGACCGATGGCGATGTATCATTCCTGGGGCTCGCAGAATGCCTGGCTCCGCCAGATCCATGGTCATAATCCCCTGTACCTGCCGACTTCGGTCTGGTCGGCCCAGGGCTTTCAGGATGGAGACTGGGCGCGGGTGACCTCGCCGTCCGGCGAAATCGTGGTCCCGGTCGCCCATATGGCGGCGCTGAATGATCATACGGTCTGGACCTGGAACGCGATCGGCAAGCGCAAGGGGGCATGGGCCCTGTCCGAGGATGCGACAGAGGCGACAAAAGGCTTTCTTCTCAATCACCTGATAGACGAACTTCTTCCAGACCGCGGCGACGGGCGGCGCTGGTCGAATTCCGACCCCGTGACTGGCCAGGCCGCTTGGTTCGACCTGCGGGTGCGGGTCGAGCGGGTGGAGCCGAAGGACATGGCCGAGCCGCAGTTTCCGGTTCTGCCCGGGCAAAATCCTTCGAAGGATTTTGCCAAGGATTTTCGAAAATCCTTGGCATCTGACGGGAAAGGAGCGGCATGACCTCTCTTCCGCCGCCTCCGCAAAAGAAACTCGGCCTCGTCATCGACCTTGACACCTGCGTCGGCTGTCAGGCCTGCGTCACCGCCTGCAAGGGCTGGAACGATCAGGGCTACGGCGCGCCCTTGTCGGATGATGATGCTTACGGATCAGACCCTTGCGGGACGTTCCTCAACCGCGTTCATAGCTATGAGGTTGCGCCCGCCGAGGGTCCCGCCCAGATCGTCAACTTCCCGCGATCGTGCCTGCACTGCGAAACCGCCCCCTGCGTCACCGTCTGCCCCACCGGCGCCTCTTACAAGCGGGCCGAGGATGGAATCGTGCTGGTGAACGAGGATGCCTGCATCGGTTGCGGTCTCTGTGCCTGGGCCTGCCCCTACGGTGCGCGCGAGCTCGATGCCCAGGCAGGGGTGATGAAGAAATGCACATTGTGCGTCGACCGCATTTACAACGACACTCTGCCGGAAGAAGACCGTGTGCCCGCCTGCGTCCGCACCTGCCCGACCGGCGCGCGCCATTTCGGCGATCTTGGCGACCCGGCGAGCGCGGTCAGCCAGCTTGTCGCGGCGCGCGGCGGCTATGAACTGATGCCGGACCTTGGCACGAAGCCGGTCAACCGCTATCTGCCGCCACGGCCCAAGGGCGGGGCGGATGCCGCGCCGCTCGCGCCGCTTCTCGACATCAGGGCCAGCGGCTTCGCCGGATGGCTCGACAGGCTGCTGGAGCGGCTCTGATGCATCCGGCTGCCTCCGTCATCCTCTTCACCACGCTGTCCGGCGCGGGCTTCGGCTTTCTGTTCCTCCTGAACCTCGGTCTCGCAGGCGGCACCGGCCCTGGCGCGCTTGCCGCCTCTCTGCTGGGCGGCTCGTTGGCCGTTGCCGGCCTCCTCGCCTCGACCTTCCATCTGGGAAGGCCCGCGCGGGCGCTGCGCGCCTTTACCCAATGGCGCACCAGCTGGCTGTCGCGCGAGGCCTGGTGTGCCACCGGCGCGCTGATCCTCAGCGCGCCCGTCGCGCTCGGCCGGATGGGCGGCGCGGGACCGGGTCTTCTCGGCGCTGCCGCCGCGCTGCTTGCCGCCGCGACGATCCTGTCAACCGCGATGATCTACGCGCAACTGAAAACCGTGCCTCGCTGGAACCACTGGACGACACCGGTCACCTATGCCGCCTTTGCGCTCGCCGGTGGCGCGATCCTCGCGGGCTGGGGATGGGGTGCGGCGCTCATCTGCCTCGCCCTCGCGATGGTCATGGTTGTTGCCTGGCGCGTGGGCGACCGGCGCTTCGCCGCTGCGGGATCGGGCATCAACGCCGCCACCGGCCTGACGGGGCAGGTACGCCCTTTCGCGGCCCATACTGCGGCAAGCTATGTGACGCGCGAGATGATCTTCCATGTCGGCCGCAAGCACGCCCGGAAACTCCGGCTGATCGCGCTCGTCCTCGCGTGCCTGCTGCCTGCTCTGCTCCTCGCCCTCCTGCCGCCTGGCCCGGTCACGACCGTCACGGCCTTCGCAAGTCACCTGACCGGCACCCTCGTCCAGCGCTGGCTGTTCTTCGCAGAGGCCGAGCATGTGGTGAGCCATTATTACGGGCGCCCGCCCGCGCGCTGACCGGCACCTCATCGCGCCCGGGCGGGCGCTCTTCGGCGGGGACGGCCCAGCGAAGAGGGCCGCAAGGCCGGATGAGCGGCCCGCCCGATTGCCTGCACGCCACACTTGCCCTAACGTCGCCCCGAACATTGCCGAAGGAGGGCCGGATGACGAAGAGCTTGGGGTTCGATACGTTGCAGATACATGCGGGCGCCAAACCCGATCCTGCAACCGGGGCGCGGCAGGTACCGATCTATCAGACGACGGCCTATGTCTTCAAAGATGCAGACCATGCCGCGCGGCTCTTCAACCTGCAGGAAGTGGGCTATATCTATTCCCGCCTGACCAATCCGACCGTTTCGGCCCTGGCCGAGCGGGTCTGCGCGCTGGAAGGCGGTGCGGGCGCGATCTGCTGTTCCTCGGGCCATGCGGCGCAGATCATGGCTTTGTTCCCGCTGATGGGTCCTGGAAAGAATATCGTTGCCTCATCAAGGCTTTACGGCGGGACGATCACGCAGTTCAGCCAGACGATCAAGCGGTTCGGCTGGTCGGCCAAGTTCGTCGATACCGACGATCTGGCTGCCGTGCGCAAGGCCTGCGACAAGAACACCCGCGCGATCTTCTGCGAGACGATCGCCAACCCCGGCGGCTATGTCTCCGACATTCCGGCTCTTGCGAAAATCGCCGACCAGAAGGGCATCCCGCTGATCGTCGACAATACGACCGCCACCCCCTGGCTCTGCCGCCCGATCGAGATGGGCGCGACGCTGGTCGTTCATTCGGCGACCAAGTACCTCACCGGCAACGGCACGGTGACGGGCGGCATCGTGGTGGATTCGGGCAAGTTCGACTGGTCGGCCTCCGACAAGTTCCCCTCGCTCAGCCAGCCCGAGCCCGCCTACCACGGCCTGACCTTCCACCCGACACTCGGCGGGCTCGCCTTCACCTTCCATTCCATCGCCGTCGGGCTGCGCGACCTCGGCATGACCATGAACCCGCAGGGCGCGCATTACACGCTGATGGGGATCGAGACCCTGTCGCTGCGCATGGAGCGGCACGTCAAGAACGCCAGACAAGTCGCTGAATGGCTTGAGAAAGATCCCCGCGTCGAATTCGTGACCTACGCGGGTCTGAAATCCTCGCCCTATTACAAGCGGGCCAGGAAGATCACGCCGAAGGGCGCGGGCGCGCTTTTCACCTTCGCGGTCAAGGGCGGCTACGAGGCCTGCGTGAAGCTTGTCGATAATCTCGCGCTTTTCAGCCATGTCGCGAACCTCGGCGATACCCGCTCGCTCGTCATCCATTCCGCCTCGACCACCCACCGCCAGCTCACGCCCGAACAGCAGGTCGCGGCGGGGGCGGCGCCGAATGTGGTGCGTGTGTCGATCGGGATCGAGGATGCCGACGACATCATCGCCGATCTGGATCAGGCGCTTGCGAAGGCGACGGGCTGAAGGAGCGGGCGCCGGGAAACCGGCGCCCTTCCCCGTCATTGCCCAAGCGCGTAAGTCACCGAAACCGCCGCAGTGATCGCCAGTTGCCCGGCCTGGACCGGCACCGCGTCCGATTTCTCGAACGCCATGCCCGCCATCGGGATCGGTGGCATGTAGCTGCCGCTTTCGCTGATGGAGATGACAGGCCCAAGGCTCGTGCCCGCCGCCGTCGCCAGCAGTTCCGCTTTTCGCCGGGCCTCGGCGACCGCCCGCGCGCGCGCCTCGTCCATGTGCGGCGCCGGTTCCTGCAGGCCGAAGGTGATGCCGTTCAGCGTATTCGCGCCGTCGGTCACCGACGCATCCAGCACCGCACCGACGCTCGTGATATCGCGCACCTGGACCGTCACCATGTTCGAAGCGGAATAGCCGGTCACATTCTGCGCGCCGCCCGAGGACGAGTAGTCATAGACGGGTCCCAGCGACAGGTTCGAGGTCTGGATGTCCTTGTCGGCGATGCCCGACGCCTTCAGTTGGCCGATCACCGTGGCAAGGGCGGCGCTGTTGGCGTCGAGCGCGGCCTTCGCCGTCTCGCCGGTGACCATCACGCCAAGCGAGATCGTCGCCATGTCGGGCGCAACCTCGACCGCGCCCTCGCCGGTCACGGTGATCATCGGTCTCTGCTCCTCGGCCAGAAGCGGGGTCGCGAGGCAGGCGACAGTGGCGAGGGCGGTCATCATACGCATGGGAATCCTCCAAAGGTGCGCGTCAACTTTCGGATGTATGACGTCTGTCGCAAGCCATTCCTTGGCGCTTGATCTTCCAATAGGCGAAATTCTGCTCTAGGACCGAAGGTGAGGAAAGGGTTGCTGGGGTGGCTGCCCTGGCCATGTTAAGTGCGGGCAATGAAACCACGTTTCGCTCTCGACCTGACGAACGAGGCGGTGGCGCTTCTGGAGCGCGGCCCGGATGGTTGGGTCCGGTTGGGCGAGGCCGCTTTCGAGGCCGAGGATTTCGACGCCCGTCTGGCGATGCTGAGAGGGATGGCGCAGGACCGCGCGCCCGAAGGCTTCACCTCCAAACTCATCCTGCCCAATTCGCAGATTCTCTATTTCGACTGTCAGGTGACCGGCCCCGACCAGGCGACGCGGCGGGCCGAGATCCGGGCGGCACTCGACGGGCGCACCCCCTATCCGCTGAGCGAACTGGTCTTCGATTTCTCACGTTCGGGCAACCGGGCGCGGGTGGCCGTGGTCGCGGGCGTGACGCTCGACGAGGCCGAGGCCTTTGCCGAGGCGGCAGGCTTCAACCCGGTGGCCTTCGTGGCCGCACCCGAGCCCGACCGGTTCGCAGGCGAGCCCTTCTTCGGACCGACCTCGGTCATATCGAACCATCTGCCCGACGGCATCCGGCTCGACCGCGATCAGGATCCGGTCCGCGTGATCGCCGATCAGTCATCCGCCGCAATCGCGCCTGAGACCGGCCCCGAGGAGCCGCCAGCAGAAGAGCCGGAGGCCGACGCTCCGGTCGCAGAGGCGGCCGGCATCGATGCAGGCGCCCCGCTCACCGGTCCGCATCTGGACGACGAGGCTGACACCGCGAACGCGACGGCCACCGATCCGGCGGAGGACGAGGCGCCATTCATCGCGGTCATGGAGGGGGAGGAGGACGAGGCCATCGCTCCGTCGCCGGACCCCGAGCCCCTCGTCGTACCGGCGACAGTGGACGAACCGGTGCTGCCGGATGCGCCTTCGGACGCGGAAATCGGGACAGACCCCGTCCCGTCCGATGGCGGCGATGGTCCGACGGTAGCGGAGGACGACGCGGAAGCGGAAGCGGAAGCGGAAGCGGAAGCGGAAGCGGAAGCGGAAGCGGAAGCGGAAGCGGAAGCGGAAAACGGTACTGACGCCACCGAGGAGCCTGCAACCCCCGTACTCATCTTCCATAGCCACCGCGACCCTGCCGAAGCCGGCGGCGAGCCTCAGGACGGCGCGGGAAGCCGCCTCGCGACGATCGTACCGCGACTTGGCGGTGCCGCGTCCCTGCCGGAGGCCGAAAGTTCGACGGCGCGGGTTGCGCGGCTTGTCGTCGAGAAGCGCAGCGGCGGCACCCCCGATCTGGGCCTGACGCCCGCGCGCCCCGGCGCAGCGCGCGCGGGCCTTCCAAACTGGGCACTGCCCGCCGGACTGGCCGCGGCTGTAGCAGTGACCGCACTCGGCGCCTGGGCGCTTTTCCTGCGCGAACCGGCGGCGGTCGAAGGTGCCGGCGCTCCGGAAGTGGCGGCCGGTGCCGTTTCGAAGACCGCCCCGGCGGTGGCGACCGGCACCGACCCGGCCCCAGCGCCTGCCCCCGTGCCGCGCGCGGTGCCCGATTTGCCCAGACCCGCGATCAGTGATGCGGCACCGGCCCCGACGGGCAGCGGAGCCGCCGATACGAGCGGCGCGGCCGACCTTGGCGCAGATACATCGGTCGCGCGCGCCAAGGCCGATCCGGCTGACACGGCGGCGCTCACCGGCGATTCGGCCCTGCCACCGCAACCGGTGCCGCCGCCCTTCGGCACGCTGCTGCGCTACAGTGCCGATGGCAGCATCATCGCGACACCGGAAGGCGTCGCGACACCCGGCGGCTTCACGCTCTTCGCCGGGCGCCCGCCCCGTCTGCCTGCCGCCCGCCCCGAAAGCATCAGTGCCGCCGCGCAGCCGCAGCCCGCGCCCGAGACCGAGACGCCGGCCGACCCGACGGCAGCGCCCGAAACCGTCGCGCCGCCCGATCCGCGTGTCGTCGGCAAGGCACCGCGCGCGCGCCCAGCCACGCTCGTCGTGCCCACGCCACCCGTCGAGGAGACAACGCCAGCCACGCCCGAGAATACGCCGGATGCATCGCCCGTGCCCGACGACCAGACCGCGCTGCCGCCGCTCTCTCCGCCCGTCGATCCGCGCCATGCCGCGCGGAAGCCATCTGCCCGGCCCGACAGGATCGTCGCAGCCGCCGAAGCCAAGCGCAGCGCCGACGAGGCAATCGCCGAGGCTGCGGCGTCAGCCGCCCGGGCCGAGGCCGAAGCGGCAGAAAAGGCGCTGGCGTCGGCCAGCCCGCTTGCTGTCGCAAGTTCCCGCAAACCCGCAGAGCGCAGCGCCGCCGCCGTGTCGGCCGCGGCAGCGGCCCGGCTGGCAGAGACCACGCCAGCCCCGGCACCGGTCGATTCGGGTGCGGTCGAGGCCGCCCTGGCCGAAGCGCAGGCCGGTGCGGAACCCGAACCGGCAAGTGCGCCCGCCACCGCAGATATTGATGAACCCGAACCAACCGAGGGCATCGCCACGCTGCCGACGACCCGGACGGTTGCCAAGAAATCCACCTTCGCTAATGCCATCGACCTTGGCGATATCAACCTGATCGGCGTCTATGGCTCGTCTGCGGCACGCCGCGCGCTGGTGCGGCTGCCAAGCGGGCGCTATGTCAAGGTGAAGGTCGGCGACCGGCTGGATGGCGGCCAGGTTGCCGCGATCGGCGACACGGAACTGCGTTATGTGAAGAAGGGCAAGACGCTTGTCCTGAGGATCATGGACAAGGGGTGATGCGCCGCCCTCGGGGTCGAAGGCAGCGCATCTTATCTGGCCGTGATCAGGCGGCGTCGCTGCCCTTCAGCACACCGCGCGCGATCTGGTCGGCCTCGATCGATTCGAACAAAGCCTTGAAATTGCCCTCGCCGAAGCCGTCGTCGCCCTTCCTCTGGATGAATTCAAAAAAGATCGGCCCGATCACGGTCTTCGAGAAGATCTGCAAAAGGATCCGCGTTTCGCCGCCATCGACCACGCCTTCGCCGTCGATCAGGATCCCGTGCCTTTCCAGCTTGTCGAGCGGTTCGTCGTGGTCATGCACCCGCGCGCGGCTCATCTCGTAATAGCTCAGCGGCGGCTTCGGCATGAAGCGCAGGCCCCGGTCATGGATCGCGTCGGTCGCGCCATAGATATCCTCGGTCCCGACCGCGATATGCTGGATGCCCTCGCCGTTGTAGCGCTTGAGATATTCGACGATCTGGCCCTTTTCGCCCCGGTCCTCGTTGATTGGAATGCGGATGCGGCCGCAGGGCGAGGTCAGCGCCCGGCTGAGAAGCCCGGTGAACTTGCCCTCGATATCGAAGAAGCGGATTTCCTTGAAGCCGAAGAGATCGCCGTAGAAGCGGAACCACTTGTCCATATTGCCCTTGTGGACATTGTGGGTGAGGTGATCGAGGTAATAGAAACCGACACCCCGGGGTTTCGATTGCGCCAGCCAGTCGAATTCCTCGTTGTAGGGCGAGGTTTCATAATAGCGGTCGATGAAGTAGATGAGCGAGCCGCCGATGCCGCGGATCGCGGGCACGTCCATGACCTTGCCCGGACCTTCATAGGGTTCCGCACCCTTGGAAACCGCATGGGCGAAGGCCTTCCCTGCATCGACGACGCGCCAGCCCATCGAGGGGGCGCAGGGGCCGTGTTCGGCGACGAAATCGGTGCCATGGGTGCCCGGTTCGGCGTTCAGCAGATAGGTGATGTCGCCCTGCTGCCACAGCTCGATATCCCTGGTCTTGTGCCGACCGGTCAGCGCATAGCCCATCCGGGTGAAAATCTCTCGCAGGGCCTGCGGATCGGGATGGGCGAATTCGACGAACTCGAAACCGTCGGTCCCCGCCGGGTTGGCGGCAGAGATCACCGATTTCGGGGCGGAATGCGGGAAGGGACCCATGAAACTCTCCTGTGCGCGTATCAGCGACAGTATGACGCATGAAGCGCGCGGTCTTTGCGCATAGTCACGGATATTTCACATGATGACGCCCGAATATTCCGTTATCATCCGAAATCATGCATGAAACCCGCATTGCAATTGACGAGACCGACAAGCGCCTTCTGTCGCTGTTGCAGCGCAACGCCCATCTGACCGCGCAGGAACTCGGCGAGGAGTTGAACCTTTCCGCCAGCCAGGCCGGGCGGCGGCGGCAACGGCTGGAGGCCGAGGGGCTCATCACCTCCTACGCGGCCCGGCTCAACCCTGCGCGGCTGGGCCTTGCGGTTCAGGCCTTCGTGCAGGTGCAGATGGCCCGCCATGGCGCCGAGACGACGGCGGCCTTCGCACGCCTGACCGCGCTGCAGCCCGAGATCGTCAGCGCCTGGACCCTGACCGGCGAGGCCGACTATCTCCTCCGGGTCTATTGCGAAAGCCTCGCCGATCTGAACAGACTGATTCATCAGGTTCTTCTGGCGCATCCGACAGTTGCGCGCGTGCAAAGCCAGATCGTCATGGACCAGTTCAAACCGGACGCGCCGTTGCCGACCTGACGGCGCTGTCAGATCAAGGATGGCCCCGTTGCTGTTTCAGGCGACGCTTTATCTTCTCGCGATGGTCGTGGCGGTTCCGGTCGCCTCGCGGCTCGGGCTCGGCTCGGTGCTGGGCTACCTGGCGGCGGGCATCCTTATCGGCCCGGTCTTCGGGCTTGTGGGTTCCGAAAGCGACGATCTTCAGCATGTGGCGGAGTTCGGCGTCGTCCTGATGCTGTTCCTCATCGGGCTGGAGCTTGACCCGCGCGCGCTGTGGAACATGCGCAAGAAGCTTCTGGGCCTTGGCGGGCTGCAGATCGTGTTGACGACGGCAGTGATCTTTTCCATCGGGCTCGCGCTGCATCTGAGCTGGCAAGTGGCGCTCACCTCGGGCCTCGTCCTCTCACTCTCCTCGACCGCGATCGTGCTGCAGACGCTTACCGAAAAGCAGCTCATGCAAACTTCCGGCGGGCGCGGTGCCTTTGCGGTGCTTCTCATGCAGGATATCGCGGTCATCCCGATCCTCGCGCTTCTGCCGCTGCTCGCCCTTCCTGCGGCGCGCGCCATCGCCGAGGCGATGCAGGGCGACCATTCGGCGATGAGCTTCCTGCAGGACCTGCCCGGCTGGGGCGTGACGCTCGTTACCCTCGCCGCCGTCGCCATCGTGGTGCTCGCCGGGCATTTCCTGGTCCGCCCCGCCTACCGCTTCGTCCATTCCGCGCGGCTGCGCGAAATCCAGACCGCCTTCGCGCTGCTGATCGTGGTCGCCATCGCGGCACTCATGACGCTCGTCGGCCTCTCGCCCGCGCTCGGCACCTTCCTTGCGGGCGTCATCCTCGCCAATTCCGAGTTCCGGCATGAGCTGGAATCCGACATCGCGCCCTTCAAGGGGCTGCTCCTGGGCCTCTTCTTCGTCACGGTCGGCAGCGGCATGGACCTCGACCTTCTTCTCGACAAGCCGCTGAAGGTCTTGCTCCTGACCCTCGCGCTCATGTTCTTCAAAGGCGCGATCCTCTATGCGCTCGGCTGGCTCTTCTCGATCAAGGGTCGCAACCGCTGGCTCTTCACCCTCTCGATCGCCCAGGCGGGGGAGTTCGGCTTCGTCCTGACCTCCTTCGCGGTGGCACAGCGTATCCTGCCGGTGCCAACGGCGCAGACGCTGGTTCTGGTCATCACGCTGTCGATGCTTCTGACCCCGCTCTTCTTCCTGGCCTATGACCGCTTCACCCGGCGGCTGGAGGATCACGCCGCGACTGAGGCCGACGAGATCGACGACCAGCAGCCGATCATCATCGCCGGTGTCGGGCGGTTCGGCCAGGTGGTGAACCGGATGGTCACGCAGTCGGGCTTCCGCACCACGGTGCTCGACCCCGATCTGAAAACCATCGAGGTGATGCGGACCTTCGGCTTCAAGGGCTTCGTCGGCGATCCGACGCGGCCCGACCTTCTGAAGGCGGCGGGGTTCGATACGGCCAAGGTTCTTGTCATCTGCTTCGACGATCCGAAGAAGGCGCTGCAACTGACGAAGTACGCCCGGCGCCTCAGGCCCGACATCCATATCATCGCCCGCGCCCATGACCGTGAACATGTCTTCCAGCTCTATCAGGCCGGTGCCAATGACATCGTGCGGGAATATTTCGATTCCAGCCTGCGCGTCGCGCGCTATGTGCTCGAGAACATGGGTCTGTCGGAATATGAGGCCAATGAGGTGCAGAAGCTCTTCTTCGATCTCGACCGCGCGTCGGTCCGCGAACTGGCAAGCGTCTGGCGCCCCGGCGTGCCGATGGACAAGAACCCCGACTATATCGCGCGTGTGAAAGAACTGAACCGCGATCTGGAATCGGCGCTTCTGAACCATATGAGCCGGGATGGGTCTCAAGAGAAGTGAGGTCGCGTCATTTAGGGCGATGACGCAGGCGTCAGCGCCGCTGCGGGCGATTGATCAGGATGATGCCTAGGGCGACCAGCGCGGCGGCTGCGACGGTCACAGGCCCGACATGCTCGCCGAGGAGAAGCCAGCCAAGCGCCACGCCGAAGATCGGCGTGAGGAAGGAAAAGCTCGCGACCGACGCCGCCGGATAGATCGACAGAAGCCAGAGCCAGAAGACGAACCCCGCCGAGACGACGGCCGCGGCCTGAAAGATCAGCCCGGCAAGATGGATCGGCTGGAAGTCCCGCAGGAGCGGACCGAAGAGCGGCGCGGCAAGGATCAGGACCGGGGCAGAGATCGTGACCTGCCAGAACAGCTGCATCTCGGGGCGCATTTCCCTCAGCCGCGTGCCGCGCGCGATGAGCGCGATTGCCGCCCATCCCCAGGCGGCGAAAAGCGCACAGAGATCGCCCACTAGGCTCGCCTGCCCCTTCGCGGACGACCGGTCGAGGATCGCCCAGGCGACGCCCGCAAAGGCGAGCGTGAGCCCGAACGCCTTCAGGGCCGTGATCCGTTCGCCGGGCAGGAAGAAATGCGCCGCAATCGCCAGCCAGACCGGCATCGAATAGAGGATGATCGACGTGCGCGTGACCGTTGTCAGGTCGAGCGCGAGGAAGAGGCACAGGAACTCGCCCGCAAAGGCCAGCCCGACCGCGATACCGGGCAGCAGGTAGCGCCGCTCGAACCGGGGCGGACGGCCTTTCCAGACAAGCCATGCCCAGAGGCACAGGATCGCCAGCGCCGAGCGCAGCCCGGCGAAGAAGACCGGCTGTATGCCCTGGTTCACGAGTTTGATGATGATCTGGTTGAAGGCCAGGAAGACGCCGAAGAGCGTGAGCGAAACCGCCCCGAACGCATCCATATGGTCCTTGCGCATCCGCCCGCCCTGCTGTTGCCTCGCCGACCGGACAGGTTTCGTGCGGCGAAGTCAAGCCGCCGGGTCCGTGCATCCGTCCGCACCAGCAAGGACGCCCGTGTCCCCGGGCGGAGGAGCGGCTCCTCGCGGCCTGGCGGCGCTCCTCGCCATGCAAAAAGGCCGCCCTCGCGGGCGGCCCTCACGCAGGCAATCCGGCGCGCCCGCGCTTACATTTCGTCCAGCGCCTCGACGGCCTTCTGAAGCTTGTCCTTCGAGACTTCCTTCTCGGTCACCTTGGCACCCGCGAAGATCAGGTCGACGACCTTGTCCTCGAAGATCGGCGCGCGCAGCTGCTGCTGCATCTGCGGATTCTTCTGCACATATTCGAAGAAGGCGCGTTCCTGGCCCGGATATTGCCGGGCCTGATTGAGGACGGCCTGCGTCATCTCGGCGTCGGAAACCTCGACCTTCTCCTTGCGGCCAACCTCGGCGAGCAGAAGGCCAAGGCGCACCCGGCGCTCGGCGAGCTTCTTGTGCTCGTCGGTCGCCTCGATCGCACCATGGTCATGGCCATGATGGTCGGGGTTCTCGTCATGCCAGAGCTGGTGGGCGATCTGGTGGGCTTCGGCCTCGACCAGGGTCGGCGGCAGGTCGAACTTCACCAGGCCGTCAAGCTGGTCGAGAAGCGCGCGCTTCATCACGGCGCGGGCGGCACCCTTGTACTCGGCTTCCAGACGCTCGGCGATCTGGCCCTTCAGCGCCTCAAGGCTTTCGGCGCCGAATTTCTTGGCAAGCTCGTCGTCGATCTCGGCCGCTTTCGCGCCCTTGACCGCCTTGACCGTGCATTCGAAGATCGCGGCCTTGCCGGCGAGATGGCTCGCGCCATAGCTTTCAGGGAAAGTCACTTCGACCTTCACCTCGTCGCCCGCCTTGGCACCGACAAGTTGTTCCTCGAAGCCGGGGATGAACGACTTGGAGCCGAGGACCAGCGGATAATCCTCGCCCGAGCCGCCTTCGAAATAGTCGCCGTCGACCGAGCCCTTGAAGTCGATCACCACCTGATCGCCGTCCTTGGCCTTGGTGCCCTTCTTCTTATCCTCGAAGTTCTGGGCGGACTTGGCGAGGTTTTCCAGCGCCTCGGTCACGGCCTTGTCCTCGGCCTTCACGACGAGCTTCTCGAGCTTGACCTTCGAGAGGTCCACATCCGGGATCTCCGGCAGCGCCTCGTAGGTCATCTCGACCACGACATCCTGGCCTTCTTTCCAGGTCTCGCCATTCTTCATCTCGACCTTGGGCTGCATCGCGGGGCGGTCGCCGGACGCATCGAAATGGCCCTTCATCGCACCATCGATCGCATCCTGCATCGCATCGCCCATGATGCGCTGGCCGAACTGCTTGCGCAGCATCGCCATCGGCACCTTGCCCTTACGGAAGCCCTTGATCTCGACTTCCGGCTGCGCCTCCAGAAGCTTCTCGGTCACTTTCGCATCCAGTTCCGCCGCCGTGACGGTGATGGTGTAGCCGCGCTTCAGTCCGTCCTTCAGGGTCTCGGTGACCTGCATCTTTTCGTCCTTCATATCCATCCTGGTGCGGGTGGAGGGACTTGAACCCCCACGCCGTGAGGCGCCGGAACCTAAATCCGGTGCGTCTGCCAATTCCGCCACACCCGCAATATCCCCAAGGGCCGCACGCCCTGAGGGACGGCCCCTGAAATCCGCGCCCTTCTATCAAGAAGGTTTCGGGGATGCGAGCGGAAAAGTATTTTGCAACCGCCCACCTTTCCGCACGCGAAGGACGAACTTCCGCCACAATCCTTACGAGAATGAGAGGTCTGACGAGGGAGGCTCGATGCAGGAGGAAACCAGTATGGCCTTGGGCGTTGCGGCGGCGGCGCAAAGGGGTACGGGCCCGAAGGGAATCGCTTCGGGAACGGTCCTGGCCACATTGGATGGCTTTCTGCCGATCGATTTCGTCGAGCCCGGCGATCGGGTGGTGACGCGGGACGGCATGCGTATCGTGCGTGCCGTCCGCGTCCACCGTTATTCCGGCCCTGCGGTGCGCATCTCCGCCTCCGCGCTTGGCCATGACCGTCCCGAACAGGACCTGACCCTTCCGGCCCAGACCCGCATCCTGATCCGCGACTGGCGGGCGGGTGCGCTTTACGGCGCCGACCGCGCCATTGTCCCGGCCGAGCGGCTGGTCGACGGCGAGTTCGTGGCGATGACCGAGGTGAAGAGCCTGCGCCTCTACGAGGTGCTCTTCGACACGCCGCAGGTGGTCTATGCCGAGGGCGTGGAGCTTTGCTGCGACGCGGTCGAGGCGGATGTCGAGGTCGAGGCCTGAGCATAACGCTCAGAGCCCGAGCTTCCGGAACACTTTCGGCAATTCCTCCGGCAGGTCCTCGGCGATGAGGCCCGGGCCAAAGGACAGCGCGCATTCCACATGCAGCCAGGCGGCGGTTTCGGCGGCGGCCATGGGCGCGAAGCCGCGCGCCAGAAGCCCGGTGATGAAGCCTGCCAGCACATCTCCCGACCCGGCCGTCGCCAGCCACGGCGCGGCGCGGTCGTAATGGGCGGAGTTGATGCTGCACCGGCCTTGCGGGTCGGCGATCACCGTATCCGGCCCCTTGTAGAGCACGACGCACCCTGCCCGCTTCGCCGCTTCACGCGTGGCGTCGACCTTGGAGTAGGCCGGGCCTTTGGTGGCGGGGGCGGCCAGTTTCGCGGCGAGGTCGGGGAAGAGCCTGGCGAACTCGCCCGCATGGGGGGTGACAATGCAGTCTTCGTGCAGCGCGGCGAAGAGCGCGGGGTCCCGCGCGATAAGCGTCAGTGCGTCCGCATCAAGAACGATCCGACGCGCCCCCCGCCCCTCTCCCCTCCCCACGAGGGGGAGGGGAAGCGCCTTCACTGCGCCACCTGGGCACGACGGCCGGCCGTCGTGCCTCCCCTCCCCCTCGTGGGGAGGGGATGGGGGTGGGGGGGCGTTCGGCGAAACACCCAGCGCCGCAGCCACCAGCCCCCGCGCCCGCTCGTCGAGACCAAGGCCCGGGCCGAGGCAGAGCGCATTGATCCGCCTGTCCTCCAGAACGCCGACCAAAGCCCCGGCCTCGGCGACCGGCCTGAGCATGATCGCAGTCAGTTGGGCCGCATGTTCAGGGATCGCCTCGGGCATCGCGCCGATCGTGACCAATCCTGACCCGATCCGGAGCGCGCCCCTCGCCGCGAGGCGCGCGGCCCCGGTCTGGCCGGGCGGGCCGGAGAGGATCAGGGCGTGGCCGTGGGTGTATTTGTGTGATTCAACCTTGGCTAAGCCGTGAAGAGGGTCTGTTAGATATGTCGTTGAGCCGACGCCTGCTCCCTCAGTGAGATCGTCCAGATCATCAACGTCCAAATCCCGCAAGCCAATAGACGCCACGACTAACCGCCCTGAAGCGCCAGGCCCCTTGAACAGTCGGTGACCTTGTTTCTCAAGGTGAAAAGTCACGGTCAAATCAACACAAAGAAGTTGATCGCGTCGAAGAACTTCATTTTCAAGGCCAAGACACCTGCCGCTATCGGCGCACAATCCGCTAGGAATATCCACCGCAACCCAACGCGTCGTTCCCCCGTATTCCATGGGCCAGCACTCGGAGCGGACATCAAATACCGGACCAAGTCCGGATATCGGGCGAGACAACCCGGTCCCGAAGAGAGCATCAATCACGACGTCCGGCTTAGGAGTTGGTCCATCGAACCCACGCCCCGTGATACTGGGCCAGAGTTTTTCCGTCGCGTCTGCTGTGACTTGCGGAAAACCCGTCATCGTGACTGACCCCAACTCGCACCACCGCTCGTAATTCGTCCGCGCGTCCGGCGGCAGCTTCTCTGCGTCGCCGTAGAGAAACACTTCCACCTCCCAGCCCCACTCCTTCAACAGCCGCGCCACCACGAACCCGTCGCCGCCATTGTTGCCCGGCCCGCACAGGACAACCGCCCGGTGCGAGGTCTTCTGAAGCTCCGGCCATTCCTCGAAGATCGCCTCCACGACGCCCCGGCCGGCGCGTTCCATCAGTTCCAGCCCCGTGACCTCGCCCGAGGCGATCGCCGCCTGTTCGATGGCCCGCATCTGCGCGGCGGTCAGGAGTTCGGTCATGGTCCGGCCCTTCGGATTAACAAAGCGCCCGGATTTCGGGCTCATTGCACAAATTTTGGGCACAACCGCCAGAATCCCCGGCGAGCGCCCTGCCCCGCGACCCTAACCAATTGTCCCGGCAATCGGGAAGTGCTGACTGGCGCCGAGACGAGGGTAAGGAGTCGCCCATGAAGAAGATCGAAGCCATCATCAAGCCCTTCAAGCTCGACGAGGTGAAGGAAGCGCTTCAGGAAGTGGGCGTGCAGGGCCTGTCGGTGACCGAGGTCAAGGGCTTCGGCCGCCAGAAGGGCCATACCGAGCTGTATCGCGGCGCCGAATATGTCGTCGACTTCCTGCCCAAGGTGAAGGTCGAGGTCGTCCTGGCCGACGACATGGTCGAGCAGGCGATCGAAGCGATCATCTCGGCCGCGCGCACCGACAAGATCGGCGACGGCAAGATCTTCGTCACCCCCGTCGAACAGGTCATCCGCATCCGCACCGGCGAGACCGGCGAGGACGCGATCTGAACCCCGCGCCCCGGGCTTGACCCGGGGCCTCCCCCTCAACCGCCCCGAAAGGATGAACCATGAGCAAGGTGAAGGATGCTCTGAAGCTGATGAAGGATGAAGAGGTGGCCTATGTGGACATCCGCTTCACCGACCCCAAAGGCAAGCTGCAGCATGTGACGCTGGACGTCGATCTCGTCGACGAGGATTTCTTCGAGGAAGGCTTCATGTTCGACGGCTCCTCGATTGCCGGCTGGAAGTCGATCGACCAGTCCGACATGAAGCTGATCCCCGACGCAGGTTCGGTCTATATCGACCCGTTCTATGCCGAAAAGACCATGTGCGTGCATTGCAACGTGGTCGAGCCCGACACCGGCGAGCCCTACAGCCGCGACCCGCGCGGCACCGCCGCCAAGGCCGAGGCCTACCTCAAGGCCTCCGGTATCGGAGACGCTGCCTATTTCGGCCCGGAAGCCGAATTCTTCCTGTTTGACGACGTGCGCTATTCGGTCACGCCGCAGAAGGTCGCCTACCAGATCGACGCCCATGACGCCGCCTGGAACACCGACACGGAGTACGAAAGCGGCAACCAGGCGCACCGCGCGGCCCACAAGGGCGGCTATTTTCCGGTCAATCCGGTCGACGCGGCCCAAGACATCCGCGGCGAGATGCTCTCGACCATGAAGCGGATGGGCATGAAGGTCGACAAGCACCACCACGAGGTGGCGACCGCCCAGCACGAGCTTGGCCTGATCTTCGGCGGCCTCGTCGAGCAGGCCGACAATATCCAGAAATACAAGTATGTGATCCACAATGTGGCGCACGCCTACGGCAAGTCGGTGACCTTCATGCCGAAGCCGATGAAGGGCGACAACGGCTCGGGCATGCATGTGAACATGTCGATCTGGAAGGGCGGCAAGCCGCTGTTCGCGGGCGACAAGTACGCCGACCTCAGCCAGGAAGCGCTGTGGTTCATCGGCGGCATCCTGAAGCATGCCAAGGCGCTCAACGCGCTGACGAACCCCTCGACCAACAGCTACAAGCGCCTGATCCCGGGTTTCGAGGCGCCGGTGCTGCGCGCCTATTCGGCCCGCAACCGGTCGGGCTGCGTCCGTATTCCGTGGACCGAAAGCCCGAAGGCCAAGCGCGTCGAGGCCCGCTTCCCCGATCCGGCGGCCAACCCCTATCTGGCTTTCGCGGCCCTGCTGATGGCCGGTCTTGACGGGATCAAGAACAAGATCGACCCGGGTCCTGCGTCCGACAAGGACCTTTACGATCTGCCGCCCGAGGAACTGGCCGAGATCCCGACCGTCTGCGGCAGCTTGCGCGAGGCGCTCGAGGAGCTGGAAAAGGACATGGACTTCCTTCTCGCAGGCGACGTCTTCACCCGCGACCAGCTGGAAGGCTACATGGCGCTGAAATGGGAAGAGGTCTATGCCTACGAGCATACGCCCCACCCCGTCGAATATGCGATGTATTATTCCTGCTGATCTTCATGGATCGCTGCATCACTCAACCGGAAGGGGCGCCGTCGGGCGCCCCTTTTCATTCGCCGCCATTTGAACGACAAAGCGTCCCGAACGTTTCGCATTCCGGTCTAAATCCTTCGGTAACCGGAATGTGGATGAATGGGACCGGAGGGGCGGAATCATGAAAAGCCATCACCGTTCGATGACCATGCCCGGGCAGGAGGCGACGCTCTCGCAGCTTCTGGCCTGGAAGGCGCTTCTGGACAGCCAGGATGTGAGCCGCTGGGCCGAGGCGACGCGCCGTCCCTGTGAACTGCCAAGTGTCGTCGATATCGCGAAGCGCGATGGTTTCCTCTCGGATCTGTCGCGCCGCTTGGGCAATTGATCTAAGGGGCAGAGATCCCCGATCTGCTTGCGGGTACATCGGGCGACATATCGCCCGATGTTTTCTTGATGAGCGACTAACTACACAGAAGCTGCGCTCATGTTTCGGTCTCACGGCAGCGGGCAGCCCGCGTCAAGTCGTCTGACACGCACGGCTGCACCAATAGCAACCATTCATCCGGTACCAACCCGGGTGGCGGCGCGTCGCGTCGTCCGGCAGGATCGAGCTTTCATCCGTCAGCAGCAACTCCCCTGGCAGTAGCGACTGCAGAACAGCGTTCATTGTTTCCAAAATGGTTCGCACCGCGCCACCGAGAAATCCGCCGCTCAGCCTTAGTGATGCCGCAATCGAATTCCAGATCGACCAGACGGACAAGATACGAGACCGGATATGACGAAACATCTCCCGCTGGTTGAAGCTGCAATCCTCTACGACCAGCCCTATGCAGCGCCTTTCTATGCAAACCTTCTGGAAGCGCTCAACGCAAAGGCTGCTGCATTCGGCGCAAGTTTGGTCCAAACCAATGCGAGTGGAGAGGGTTACGTTACCTTCCGTACCGATCGCATGTATGTCCTGATCTCGTTCAACCGGACGCCGCTCGCACCTGACGGGTTCAAGAGTGTGCTTGAGGCTTCGTTCACCCATAATACGCTCCCTGATGCTGCCCTTCGGGTCGCAAAGCACACGTGCAACATTTTCATCACGGTCGGCGACGGAAAGACACATCTTACGCCTGAATTACGGGAAATGACCGAACGATATGGCGTCCCGACAGGCGCTGGGCCGGTCGATGTCCGAGACAAGATCTACATGCTTCACGCGACTGTTCAAACGATCCTGAGCGAGGTCAGAGCTGCACCCACGGCGATCCACTGGTGCCAATCCGATATATTGGTCACGCCAAATAAGATCCCAGACCTCACCAAAGCAGTGCCTTTCCCCGTCACTCTGGTTACGCGGCCCGAATTCTACGATGCTGGCGAGGACGTAACAGGCAGGCAGCGCACCGCCACAATCATGGTGGGCGCGGATATCTTCTGCGGCAAGGCCTTCGTCTGTGACGCGACCACGCTCGATCCAAATAGCGTCATAACCATGATGACGGTTCTGCTCTTGGGGCATATCATCGAAGTCCAGATGCTCGAAGACGGGAAAAGCGGGTCTTGCAACGAGCAATATGCATTTACCGTGCGGCATAAACCGCCATCTGGTCAGTTTCCCGATGGCGCCATCGCGGTGATTGTAGAGGAGACTGGAGCCCCGGCCGAACGCCACGAAAGCACTGCGGCAGCCGCTTCGGCATGGAACACGGGCCGCCCGAGCGGCGTGTCCCGTCTGACGTGGGCGATCTTGAAGTTCGTTCAGCGGGTGGCGATAGCCATGCTTCTCACCAGTGCGGCCGTCGGCGGCTGGCTCTGGTACAACGGCTAAGCCGCAGCGCGCACCGGCTGGGCACGTTCTGCGAAGCCTCGCGATCGGGCGGCAAAGCAAGAATGCGGCTGCGTTCGTCGTAAATGGACGGCAATTCATGCGTTTCTTACCGCCAACTGCCGGGAAAGAGGGAGAGAGCGATGACCGAACCCTACGCCCGGACCCGCCGCAAGATCGACCCCGCCAGGGGGGACCGGCTTGGTGACGGCACGCCCAATGACAATGACCGGGTCGAGATCGGGCCGACGCAGCTTGCCTTCCGCGAGTGGGAGGCGGCGGGGCTGACCCTTCCGAACCTCGAGCGGATGCGGGAATACCGCTGGCGGCGGCTGGTCGATGCGCTGGTCGCACGCGACTATGGCGCCGTCCTGATGTTCGACCCTCTGAACATCCGCTATGCGACCGATACGACCAACATGCAGCTCTGGAACAGCCACAACCCGTTTCGCGCCTGCATGGTCTGCGCCGACGGTCATATGGTCGTCTGGGAATACAAGAACTCCCCCTTCCTCGTGACCTTCAACCCGCTGGTGAAGGAACTGCGCTCGGGCGCCTCGTTCTTCTACAATGTGTGCGGCGACGGGACGGAACGGGACGCGGCGGCTTTCGTTTCTCAGGTCCGGGAGGTCATGGCGGCGCATGCGGGCGCGAACCGCAGGATCGCGGTCGACAAGATCATGATCCACGGACTTCGCGCGCTGGAACGCGCCGGGTTCGAGGTGATGGAGGGCGAGGAGCTGACCGAGCGGGCGCGCTCGATCAAGGGGCCGGACGAGATCCTCGCGATGAAGTGTGCCCACCATGCCTGCGAGGCGGCAATCGCCGGGATGGAGGATTTTGCCCGCACAGAAGTGCCCAATGGCAATGTCAGCGAGGACGATATCTGGGCGGAACTGCATCGCGGCAATATCAAGCGCGGCGGCGAATGGATCGAGACGCGCCTGCTCGCCTCGGGGCCGAGGACGAATCCCTGGTTTCAGGAATGCGGGCCACGGATTGTTCAGAACAACGAAATCGTCGCCTTCGACACCGACCTGATCGGCGCCTATGGCATCTGTATCGACATCTCCCGCAGCTGGTGGATCGGCGACCGGCGCCCGACCAATGCGATGATCAGCGCGATGAACCACGGGCTCGACCATATCCGCGACCATCAGGCGCGGCTGAAACCGGGCGTCACGATTCGCGAGCTGACGCATGGCGGCCACCAGCTGGACGCCCGATACTGGAAGCAGAAATATTCCTGCAAGATGCACGGGGTCGGGCTGTGCGACGAATGGCCCTTCGTCCCCTACCCCGACGGTTGGGTCGATGGCGCCTTCGAGGTGGCGCTGGAGCCGGGGATGGTCCTCTGCGTCGAGGCTTTGGTTTCGCCCGAGGGCGGCGATTTTTCGATCAAGCTCGAGGATCAGGTGCTGATCACTGAAACAGGCTGCGAAAACCTGACGTCCTATCCGTTCGACCCCCGACTGACGGGCGAGGCGTGAGCGTCAGGCCCGGCAGTACCGCGACACCATCCGGTAGTCCTTGCGCGGGCCGCTGACGTGCCATTCCGCCTGCCAGTCGGGCCAGCGGGTGAAATCATAGCGCACGCGGTAGAGGTCCGGGGCGCAGAGATGGTCGGCCTCGGGCATGGGGTGGGCCGTATCGAACCGATGGAACGGCCGCCCGTCGCCGTGGGCGACGACGATCCCCTCGGCATCCGCCGACCAGATGTAGTCGCGCATCGCCTGAAACGGAGCGGCATCGCCATAGGTCAGAAGCCCGGTCTCGCGATAGCGCAGAAGCGGGCCATCCGGCGTGAAGCTCGCGGTCCCGGAAAACCGGCCCGGCTTTCCGCCCAGCCGGTCGTCGATCTGCCGTTCGATCCGCCATAATCCTTCGAAATCAGATAGCTGCACGCGCATCTTCACCTGTCGTATAGCCCGACTGACTGATCACCGCCGGGACCCGTGAAGCGCAGGGACTTGCCGTCGGCGCTCCGCTCGACATCGTAACAGGTCCAGGTGCCGGCCGGCGGCCAGACCGAACAATACTGGTCGTCCCTGACCCGCCATTGCCCCATCGTCGGCCCGCCGCCGGTATAGCGTGTGCTGCCGTCCTCGCCGAAGTCCTGCGTCGCGCCGCTCTCATAGACCAGATGCCGGGCATTGAGGGCATTGGTCACATCGCTGCCCTTGAGGAGCGTCCAGTCTTCCGCCACCGCCCCCAAAGGGACGGCAGACAGAAGAACCGCCGCAATCAACCGTTTCATCACGCCTCGCCCATTGTCACCCCGCGTCATGCAGTCTAGGACAGCCGCGAATTTCCGAACAATCAAGAGGCCGCGATGATCCCCCGGTACGCCCGCCCCGAAATGGTTGCCATCTGGTCGCCGGAAACCAAGTTCCGCATCTGGTACGAGATCGAGGCCCATGCCTGCGACGCGCAGGCGGCACTGGGCGTGATCCCCGAGGCCAATGCCGCGGCGGTCTGGCGGGCGAAGGACGTGGAATTCGACGTGGCCCGCATCGACGAGATCGAGGCGGTGACCAAGCATGACGTGATCGCCTTCCTCACCCATCTGGCCGAGCATATCGGCGCCGAGGAGGCGCGCTTTGTCCATCAGGGCATGACCTCGTCCGACGTACTCGACACGACGTTCAACATCCAGCTCGTCCGCGCCGCCGACATCCTGCTTGCCGACATGGACCGCCTGCTCGCCGCGCTGAAGAAACGCGCCTATGAGCACAAGGACACGGTGCGAATCGGCCGGTCGCACGGCATCCATGCCGAACCGACGACCATGGGCCTGACATTCGCGCGGTTCTATGCCGAGATGGACCGCAACAAGAACCGGTTGGAAAAGGCGCGCTGGGAAGTGGCGACCGGCGCCATTTCGGGCGCGGTAGGCACGTTCGCCAACATCGACCCGGCGGTCGAGGAGCATGTCTGCGAGAAGCTCGGCCTCCGCCCCGAACCGATTTCGACCCAGGTCATCCCGCGCGACCGCCATGCGATGTTCTTCGCGACCCTTGGCGTCATCGCCAGTTCCATTGAAAATGTGGCCATCGAGATCCGCCACATGCAGCGCACCGAAGTGCTGGAGGCCGAGGAATATTTCTCTCCGGGCCAGAAGGGCTCCTCGGCCATGCCGCACAAGCGCAATCCTGTGCTGACGGAGAATCTTACTGGCCTTGCGCGCCTTGTCCGCATGGCCGTGGTTCCGGCGATGGAGAATGTGGCGCTCTGGCACGAGCGCGACATCAGCCATTCAAGCGTCGAGCGCGGCATCGGCCCCGACGCCACTGTCACGCTCGATTTCGCGCTGAACCGGCTGGCGGGTGTGGTCGAGAAACTGGTGATCTACCCCGAGAACATGCTGAAAAACATGAACAAGTTCAAAGGCCTTGTGATGTCGCAGCGCGTCCTCTTGGCGTTGACCCAGGCCGGTGTTTCCCGCGAGGATGCCTACCGGCTGGTGCAAAGGAACGCGATGAAGGTTTGGGAGAAGGGCGCGGATTTCAAGACCGAACTTCTTGCCGACGCCGAGGTGACCGCCGCCCTCTCCCCCGCCGAGATCGAGGAAAAGTTCGACCTCGGCTATCACACCAAGCATGTCGACACGATCTTCGCCCGGGTCTTCGGCGGCTGACCGCCGACCCTGCCCCCTCATGGCTTTGTGATTTGCCAGACGCCGCCAAGACTGGCCAAATCCCGCAAGGACAGCCTTGAGGGAGGCAAGCATGACCATTCTCGCGCCGCTCGCGCTCGCCATGGGACTGATGTTGCCGGGCTTGGCGCTTGCGGCCGGATCGGACAGCGGGTCGGAGCCGAAACCGACCGAGACCTCGACCAAATGCAAGAAGTCCGAGGTCTGGGACGAAAAGACCCAGACATGCGTCGATGCGCAGTCGGGCCTTCTGGACAATGACACGCTTTTCGAAGGCGCGCGGGAACTGGCCTATGCGGGCCGCCCCGACGATGCGCTCGTCGTCCTGTCGGCGATGACCGAAGGGCGGACCGACCGGGTGCTCACCTATCTCGGCTTCGCCAGCCGCAAGGCGGGCCATGTCGAGGAAGGCATGAGCTATTATCAGGCGGCACTTGCGCAGAACCCCGACAATCTTCTGGCGCGGTCGTACATGGGGCAGGCCTTTGTCGAGATGAGAGAGATGGAACTGGCGAGCCTTGAGCTTGACGAGATCGTCGCGCGCGGCGGCGCCGGGACCTGGCCGGAACGCTCGCTGCGTGAGGCGATCGCCACCGGCGTAACCTACAGCTACTGAGGGAGGCAGGAATGCGCACCATCGCCGTTTTCGTGGCCCTGTTGGGCGGGCTCGGCCCGGCCTTCGCACTGGCCGAGGGCTGCACCCATGCCCGCCAGCAATCGGCCGAGATCAGCTGCGCCGAGGGCCAGGTCTGGGACGCCAAGGAAGCGCGCTGCGTCGTGCTCGACAGCTGAGAATCTGGGCGGCGCTTAACCCGGGCTTTACCCTGACTTGCGACGCTGGAGCATGTCCCCTGCCCCCGAGGTCGCCATGCCCGCCGTCGCCCCGATCCCGCGTTCCGCGCCCCTCTCGGACAGTGCGGTCTTTCAGCCCGCGCATGCGCTGACCGGTCGCCAGAAGGCGGCGGTGATCGTGCGGCTGCTGATCGCGCAGGGCGCAAGCGTGCCGCTCGCCGCGATGCCCGAGGATCAGCAGGCGGCGCTGACCGAACAGATGGCGGCGATGCGCGCCATCGACCGCGACACGCTCGCCGCCGTGGTCGAGGAGTTTTGCGATACGCTGGAAAGGATGGGCCTTTCCTTCCCCGGCGGCCTTGACGGCGCGCTGAAGGTGCTGGACGGGCATATCTCCGATGCCGCGGCCGGTCGCATGAGACGGCTGGCGGGCGGTGCCTCGAAGCTCGACCCCTGGGAAAAGATCAGGGGGGTGGAGGTCGAGCGCCTTCTGCCCATCGTCGCCGAGGAAAGCACCGAAGTGGCCGCCGTGATCCTGTCGAAGATCGCCGTGCCGCGCGCGGCCGAACTTCTCGGGCTGCTGCCCGGCGACCGGGCGCGGCGCATTGCCTTTTCCATGTCGAGAACCGCCGATATCGAGCCTGAGACGGTGAAGCGGATCGGTCATGCGATCCTTGGCCAGATCGAGGTGGTCAGGACCCCCGCTTTCGAGAAAAGCCCCGCCGACCGGGTGGGCGCGATCCTCAATGTCTCGCCCGCCGCGACGCGCGACGATGTCCTGCAGGCGCTGGAGGAAGAGGACAGCGTGCTGGCGGCGGAAGTGCGCAAGACCATCTTCACCTTTGCCCATATCCCTGCGCGCATCCTGACCCGCGATGTGCCGAAGATCATCAAGGAGGTCGAGCAGGAGGTGCTGATCAAGGCGCTTGCCGGGGCGAAGGGCGAGGCGGCGGAGGCCGCCGAGTTCCTGCTCGCGAACATGTCCCAGCGCATGGCCGGAGGCCTGCGCGAGGAGATGGCAGCGCTCGGCCGCCTGAAGGAGAAGGACGTCGAGGCGGCGCAGACCGCCGTCGTCATCGCGATCCGTGACCTTGAGGCGGCGGGCGAACTGGTGATGATCGTTTCGGAGGAAGAGGAAGAGGGCTGATCCCGTCGCACCGGGGCGGAACAGGGCGTTTGCCCCTTGCGCCCGACGCGGCCCGGCGCCAGAGTGCCGCGCATCCTGAAGGCGCCCCCATGTCATCGAGCCCGTTGCGTTTCCTCGCCCGTTACCCCGATTTCGCGCGCTTCTTCTGGGCGATGATCTTCGTCAACATCGGCGGTCAGATCCAGGCGGTGACCATCGCCTGGCAGATCTACGATATTGCCCGCCGCACGATGGGCGTGAAGGAAAGCGCTTTCCTCGTGGGCATGGCGGGGCTCGCGCAGTTCCTGCCGCTCTTCTGCCTGGCACTCATCGGCGGATCGCTCGCCGACCGGATGAGCCGCCGGGCGATCGTGATCGGCGCGCTCGGGGTCGAGACTGTGACCGCGATCCTCCTTGGCCTCTTTGCGCTCCGCGGCGACGAAACCTTCCTGCCGATCTTCGCCAGCATCGCGCTCTTCGGTGCCGCGCGCGCCTTCCTGCAACCGGCCTCGACCGCGATGAAACCGATGCTGGTGCCGCGCGCCGAGATGCCGCGCGCGATCTCGCTCAGTTCGCTGGCCTGGCAGTTCGCAGTGATCCTCGGCCCCTGGATCGGCGGGCTGATCATCGCCCAGGCTTCGCCAACCGTTGCCTACGTGATCGTCGCCTGCCTGTATCTGACCGGCATCGCCATCTGCCTTGCGATCCGCCTCTCGACCACCCCAGTCCGGCAGGCGGGCGGCGCGCTTCGCCAGATCCGCGAGGGGCTCGTCTATGTCTGGACCAACAAGATCATCCTCGGCGCCATGTCGCTTGACCTCTTCGCGGTGCTTCTGGGTAGCGTTGTAGCACTTCTGCCCGCCTTTGCCGCCGACGTGCTGCATGTCGGCCCGGAGGGATTCGGGCTTCTCCGCTCCGGCCCGGCGCTCGGGGCGGCGGTCGCCGCCTACCTGCTGGTGCGGCGGCCGATGGTACGCCATGCCGGACGACGGATGCTGTGGGCGGTGGCGCTTTTCGGCATAGCGACGCTGGTCTTCGCGGTTTCACGGTCCATGATCCTGTCGGTCGCGGCCCTCGCCGTCCTTGGCGCCGCCGACATGATCTCGGTCTATGTTCGCCAGACGCTCGTACAGATCGTCACTCCAGACCATATGCGCGGCCGGGTCTCTGCCGTGTCGGGCCTCTTTATCTCCGCCTCGAACGAGCTGGGCGAGTTCGAAAGCGGCGTCGCGGCCCGCCTGCTCGGCCCGGTGGGCGCGGCGATCTTCGGGGGCGTCGGCACGCTTGTCGTCACCGGGCTCTGGGCGAAATGGTTCCCCGAACTGCGCGATGCCGACCGGCTTGATGGCAAGGACCGGCCCGAGCCCGAAGCGGCGAAGCCGTCGCTCGCGGCGCAGTAGGCGCCCGACCGCAATGAGGGCTGCAAGGCCCGATGAGCGGCCCCGTCAGCCCGCCTTGGCCTTTGCTGCAACCTTTTCCGCCAGATCGCGCGCCACACCGAAGGCGGCCTTGATCCGCTCGCCCTCGCGCGGGAAATCACCCGTTACAACGATCTTGTTGTCCTTGACCCGCGCCGCGCCGCCCTGCGCCTGCAGGAATTCCACCAACCCCGCCGGATTGGCGAACTTGTCATTATGGAACTGCACCGTGACGCCCTTCGGCCCGGCGTCAAGCTTGGCAATGCCCGCCCGCTTGCAGGTGCCCTTGATCCGCACCACCAGCAGAAGCGTGTTCACCTCGCGCGGCAGGGCGCCGAACCGGTCGATCAGTTCGGCCGCGAACCCCTCAAGCTCGGCCTTCGTGGTCAGATGCGACAGGCGCCGGTAAAGGCCGAGGCGCACGTCGAGGTCGGGCACATAGTCTTCGGGGATCAGCACCGGCACGCCGAGGTTGATCTGCGGCGCCCACTGGCCGTCGTCGGCATCCGCCCCCTGCAACGCGCCCGACTTGAGCTTGGCGATCGTTTCTTCCAGCATCGCCTGATAGAGTTCATATCCCACCTCGCGGATATGGCCGGACTGTTCCTCGCCCAGCAGGTTGCCTGCGCCCCTAAGGTCAAGATCCTGCGACGCAAGCGAGAAACCCGCCCCTAGGCTGTCGAGCGAGCCGAGCAGCCTCAGCCGCTTCTGCGCGGCGGGCGTCAGCGGCGCGCGGGGCTTGGTCGTGAGGTAGGCATAGGCGCGGGTCTTGGCGCGCCCGACCCTTCCCCTGATCTGGTAAAGCTGCGAGAGGCCGAACATGTCGGCCCGGTGGACGATCATCGTGTTCGCGGTCGGGATGTCGAGGCCGGACTCGACGATGGTCGTGGCCAGCAGCACGTCATACTTGCCGTCGTAGAATTCGTTCATCCGTTCGTCGAGGTCGCCTGCCGCCAGCTGGCCGTGGGCGACGATATAGCTGACCTCCGGCACGTGGTTCTTAAGGAAATCCTCGATTTCAGGCAGATCGGCGATGCGCGGCACCACATAGAACGACTGCCCGCCCCTGTAGCGTTCGCGCAGAAGTGCCTCGCGCACCGTCACCGCGTCAAACTCGCTGACATAGGTGCGGATCGCCAGCCGGTCGACGGGCGGCGTTCCGATGATCGAGAGGTCGCGCACACCGGTGAGCGACAGTTGCAAGGTACGGGGAATGGGCGTCGCGGTCAGGGTCAGGACGTGGATTTCCGACCGCATTTCCTTCAGCCGTTCCTTGTGTTGAACGCCGAAATGCTGCTCCTCGTCGATCACCAGAAGCCCGAGATTGCGGAACTTCACCGCCTTCGCCAGCACCGCATGTGTGCCGATGACGATATCGACCGTGCCGTCGGCCAGCCCGTCGCGGGTCAGGGCGGCATCCTTCGCCGAAACGAAGCGAGAGAGCGGCCTGACGGTGATCGCCGTCCCCCGGAACCGTTCGGCGAAGGTCTTGAAATGCTGGCGGGCGAGCAATGTCGTCGGCGCGATGACCGCCACCTGCACGCCCGACATGGCCGCGACGAAAGCCGCGCGCATCGCGACCTCGGTCTTGCCGAAACCCACGTCGCCGACGATCAGCCGGTCCATCGGCGATCCGGCCTCAAGGTCGGCGATCACGTCGCCGATGGCCGCAAGCTGGTCGTCGGTTTCCTGGTAGGGGAAGCGCGCGGCGAACGTGTCCCATTCGTGGTGCGGCGCCTCTAGGATCGGCGCATGACGAAGCGCGCGTTCGGCCGCGACCCGCATCAGCCGTTCGGCGATCTGGCGGATACGCTCCTTGAGCTTCGCTTTCTTGGCCTGCCAGGCCCCGCCGCCCAGCTTGTCGAGCAGTCCCTCCTCATGGCCATAGCGGCTCAGAAGCTCGATATTCTCGACCGGCAGGTAAAGCCGCGCGCCTTCGGCATATTCGAGGTGCACGCATTCGTGCGGCGCGCCGAGCGCCGTGATGGTTTCAAGGCCCTTGTAGCGCCCGACACCATGTTCGACATGGACAACCAGATCGCCGGGCGACAGCGATTGCGCCTCGGTCAGGAAATTCTCCGCCCGCCGCCGCTTCTTCGCGCCCCGGATCAGCCTGTCGCCCAGCACGTCCTGTTCGGAAATCACCGTGAGGCCAGAGGCCTCGAACCCGTGTTCCAGCGCCCATACGGCCAGATGCAGCGCACCCTTTCCGTCGGGCACCTCGCGGATGTCACGGACAAGATGCGCGCCCTTGACGCCTTCGTCCTCCAGCAGGCCCTTCAGACGCTCGCGCGCCCCCTCGGAATAGGAGGCGACGATGACCTGCCCCTCCTTCAACCGTACCTTCAGATGATCGGACAGCGCACCGAAGAGGCTCACATTTTCCAGCTGCCGCTCGGGCGCGAAATTGCGGCCGATCCTGCCACCCGCGTCCAGAACGCCCGGTCCGGTCGGTTGCGGCAGCGCGACGAGCTGGATGGTGCGGTGGCCCGCGATGGCGGCCTCCCACCCCTTGTCATCCAGATAGAGCAGATGCGGCGGACAGGGCTTGTAGATCGTGTCGACCCGGTCCTTGCGCTTGAGCGCCTCGGCGCGGCTGTCATACTGGTCCTCTATCCCCTCCCAGCGGGAAAGCCGCGCGGGCGTCAGCTGATCGTCCATCATCACCGAAGCGCCGGGGAGATAGTCGAACAAAGTCTCCAGGCGTTCGTGGAAATAGGGCAGCCAATGTTCCATCCCCGAGTGCTTTCGGCCCGCGCTTACTGCCTCGTACAAAGGATCGTCGGTGCCCGCCGCGCCGAACTCGATCCGGTAATTCTGGCGGAAGCGGGTGATCGCCGCCTCGTCAAGGATGACCTCGGAGACCGGCGCCAGCTCAACCCGGTCCAGCTTTTCGATGGTGCGCTGGCTCGCGGCATCGAAGCGCCGGGCGCCGTCGAGCACATCGCCGAAAAGGTCGAGCCTGACCGGCCCGCCCTGCCCCGGCGGATAGATATCGATGATGCCGCCGCGCACCGCGTAATCACCGGGCTCCGACACCGTCGAGGTCTGGGAAAAGCCCATGCGGACGAGGTAGGACCGCAGCCCCGCCTCGTCGATCCGGCTGCCGACCTTGGCCGCGAAAGCGGCCTCGCGCACGACCGCGCGGGCCGGCAGGCGTTGGGTCGCGGCATTGAGCGTCGTCAGCAGAACGACCGGCGCCGCAAGCCCGCGTGCGAGCGTCGCGAGTGCGGCCATGCGCGCGGCGGCAATATCGGCATTGGGCGAGACCCGGTCATAGGGCAGGCAATCCCAGGCCGGAAAGGTCATGACCGGGGCTGAGGGCGCGAAGAAGGCAAGGGCGGCCCGCATCGCCTCCATCCGCTTGTCGTCGCGGGCAACGAACAGGACGGTCGCGCCGCGGTCAAGCTCGCGGGCGACAAGGCGGGCGTCGAAACCTTCGGGCGCGCCGGAAAGGATGATCTGGCCGGTGGTCGTCATGCGCCTGACCTAGCCGCCCGGACGGTCGTGTCAAGCCGTCGCAGGCCCCGCGCCATCAGCCAAGCGGCGAGACGTTGAAATTGACCAGCATCCCCCAGGTCGCCGTGACGGTGATCGTCAGAACGCCGATCGCCTGCACGAGAATCCGGTGCCAGTGCAGCCGGTGGCATAGCTGCTCGCCGTCTCCCGCCTCGTCGCGGATGCGCCGGGCGGTACGGGCAGTGAAGATGCCGACGATGGTGATGGGAAAGAGCAGAAGGAACACCGCCTGACAGAACTCGACCCCGTACCAGAAACCGAGAAGGGCAAGCATCGTGTGAACGCAGGCGGCGAGCGCCGCGAGCACTGTCCCGGCCTCTCTCACGATGAACTGGATGCGGTTTGTGTTGATCCGGGCGAGCGCCATCAGATCTTCCATCGCTGCGCCGCCTTGCCGCCGTGCCCGGATCACCATGTCGAACGGAATTCCCAGGACCCAGTGCGAAGCGGTGGACCAGGTGACGGCGAGGGCGATCCAGTACCAGAGATTGGAGAATGAACGCAGGTCGATGAGATCGAGCAGAAGCTGCGTCAGTTTCAAGCGAATCTCCGTTCCAAATCGCCGGGTCCTGCCCCGTCCCGGCATGCTAGCCGCGCCCTGCGACGGTTTCCACCCTTGTGATCGCGGAAAAAGCGTGGCAGCGGAAAGGGAAAGCCGCAGCCCTTCCTAAGGAGAACCGCCCGTGACCGGTCTTCAGATGACCCATCGCTTCCGCCGCCTGCGCCGGACGGGCGCCTTGCGCGCCCTCGTCTCGGAAACCCGGCTGTCGGCGGCCGATTTCATCTGGCCCTTGTTCATCACCGATGTGCCCGGCGCCGATGTCGAGGTGCCCTCCATGCCCGGCGTCCGCCGTCTGAGTGTCGACGGCGCGGTACGCGCAGCGGAGGAAGCGGCGCGGCTTGGCATTCCCGCTGTCTGTCTCTTTCCCTACACCGACCCCGCACTGAAGACCGAAGCCTGCAAGGAGGCCTGGAACCCGGGCAACCTGACCAACCGGGCGATCCGGGCGATCAAGGCGGCGGTGCCGGAGGTCGCGGTGATGACCGATGTGGCGCTTGATCCCTACAATGCCAACGGCCACGACGGTTTGGTGAAGGATGGCGTGATCCTGAATGACGAGACGGTCGAGGCGCTGGTGCGCATGGCGCTGGCGCAGGCCGAGAGCGGCGCCGACATCCTCGGGCCCTCCGACATGATGGATGGAAGGATCGGCGCAATCCGCATGGCGCTGGAGACGGCCGGTCACAAGGATGTGGCGATCCTCTCCTACGCCGCGAAATATGCCTCCGCCTTCTACGGCCCGTTCCGCGACGCGGTGGGGGCATCGGGCGCGCTCAAGGGTGACAAGAAGACCTATCAGATGGACCCGGCCAACCGCGCAGAGGCACTGCGGCTTGTCGGGCGCGACCTTGACGAGGGCGCGGACATGGTGATGGTCAAACCCGGCATGCCCTACCTCGATATCTGCCGCGAGGTGAAGGACGCCTTCGGCGCGCCGACCTTCGCCTATCAGGTGTCGGGCGAATATGCGATGCTGAAGGGCGCGATCGGGAACGGCTGGGTGAAGGAGGAGGTCATCCTCGAAAGCCTTCTTGCTTTCCGCCGCGCGGGCTGCGACGGCATCCTCACTTATTTTGCGCCCGCGGCCGCGCGGATGTTGGCCGGTGGCTGAACCGGGTATCCGGCCCGGGGTGACAGGCCGCTTGCGGTAGCTTATACTTTTCGCACATCCAGCGCGGCGCCCCTGAAGGAAGCAGCGCGGGACAATGACAACAGGTGGGCACGAGCATGATGAATTTTTCCCGACGCGAACTCGTACTGGGCGGCGCGGCCCTGGGCCTCGCTTCCTGCGGCAATGGCGTGGGCAGCAGGGGCGGCGCAACGATCGACGCGCGTGTCGATGCGACGCGCGACTATATGCGCGCGAATTTCCCCGATGCGGCCGCAAACATGGGCAGGGCGCTCGGTATCCTCTACATGCCGCTCGTGACCGAAGCAGGCTTCATCTTCGGCGGCGCCTACGGGCGCGGCGCGCTGCGCATCAATGACGTGACGGTGGATTACTATACGGCCGCCCAGGCGAGCTGGGGCCTGCAGGCGGGCGCGCAGCAATATGCGCATGTGCTCTTGTTCATGACGCCGGACGCGCTGGCGAATTTCCGCGCCTCGCCCGGCTGGACGGCCGGCGCGGATGTGCAATATGCCTTCCCCGACGGCGGCAAGAGTGCCGGTCTCAGCACCGCGACGGCGACCGCCCCGGTCATTGCCTATGTCTTCGGCCAGGCAGGCATCATCGCGGGCGTCTCGCTCAAGGGCACGAAATATACCCGGATCATTCCCTGAACGGCAGAGCGAGAGGGCTGTCTGCCCTCTCGCGCTCTCCCGAGGATATTTGTCGACGGAAGCGGAGCAGACGGTATTGGACGGGGTCAGCCGATGGCGCGAAGCCGCGCGATCAGGCTGGATGTGTCCCAGCGCCCGCCACCCAGTTTCTGCACATCCTTGTAGAACTGGTCGATGAGCGCGGTGACCGGCAGGCTGGCGCCGTTTTCCTCGGCGGTGCGCAGGCAGATGCCGAGGTCCTTGCGCATCCAGTCGACGGCGAAGCCATAGTCGAACTTGCCTTGTTTCATCGTCTTGTGGCGGTTGACCATCTGCCAGCTGCCTGCCGCGCCCTGGCTGATCACCTCGACCAGTTCCTCGATGTCGAGCCCGGCCTTTTCGGCGAAGTGCAGGCCCTCGGAGAGGCCCTGGACGAGACCGGCGATACAGATCTGGTTGACCATCTTCGCAAGCTGGCCCGCCCCCGAGGGGCCGAGACGGCGGCAGATGCGGGCGTAAGCCGCTACCACCGGCTCGGCGGCCGCATAAGCGGCTTCCTCGCCGCCGCACATCACCGAAAGGACGCCGTTTTCCGCGCCGGCCTGCCCGCCGGAGACCGGGGCATCGACGAAGCCGAGGCCAAGCGCGGCAGCCTCGCCCGCAAGCTCCCGTGTCACGGCGGCGGATACGGTGGTGTGATCAACGAAGATCGCGCCCCCGGCCATTCCGGCAAAGGCGCCGTCCGCGCCGGTGCAGACCGCGCGCAGGTCATCGTCATTGCCGACGCAGGCCATCACGAAATCCGCGCCCTGAGCCGCCGCGCGCGCCGTGTGGGCCGCGCGCCCACCGTGCTTTGCAACCCATGCCTCTGCCTTCGCGGCGGTGCGGTTCCAGACCGTCACCTCATGGCCCTTGGCGACAAGATGCCCCGCCATCGGAAAGCCCATGACCCCGAGCCCGAGGAATGCAACCTTGGCCATTGCGCGCCGTCCTTCCCATCCATTGGCCGCGCCCGATTGCGCATCGGCCTCAAAGGCCGTAGTTAACCGCCCTGCCCCTTCCGTCAACCCCGCCGGTTCGGGCGCCGCACTCAAACCGGCCGGTTTCCATGGTTTCTGTCTTCCGCTGGCTCGTCCGCCTTGTCGCCCTGATGATCCTCGCGGTGATCCTCGCCGCGACAGGCGGCTATTATTTCGCCGCGCGCTCGCTGCCCGACTATGACGAGGCGCGCACCGTCGCCGGGATCACGGCGCAGGTCGAGATCGTGCGCGATACGGCGGATGTGCCGCATATCTTCGGTGCGACGGACACGGATGTCTTCTTTGCCCTCGGCTATGTTCATGCGCAGGACCGGCTCTGGCAGATGCTGGTGGCGCGCTGGACGGTGCAGGGGCGGCTTTCCGAAGTGTTCGGCGAGCGGACGGTGAAAAGCGACGAACTGATGCGGCGGCTCGATCTCTACGGGCTTTCGGTGAAATCCGTCGTGGCGCAGGACGAGGCGACGCGGGGGGCGCTCGATGCCTATGCGCGCGGCGTGAATGCCTGGATCGAGACGGTGAACCGCGAGGCGCGCGGACGCGGCGCGCCGGAGCTGTTCCTCTTTCCCGCCGAGATTGCCGTCTGGCAGCCTGCCGATTCCATCGCGCTGATGAAGCTTTTCGCCTTTCAGGAAAGCTCGCAGCTGCAAAACGAGGTCCTGCGCGCGCGGCTCTCGCTTCTGTCCGCCGACTGGGCGGACGATCTGCTGCCCGCCGTCCCCGGTACGCCGGTCGCGGCCCTACCGCCCTATGCGGCGCTTGCGCCCGGGCTTCTGCCGGACCCCGCGCTGCGCTATGCGGGTGACGATGATGCGCGCGATCCGCTTCAGGCGATGCGGCCACGCGACATGGCGGGCGCCTCGAACGCCTGGGCGGCGGCCCCCGCCCGGTCGGCGGCGGGGGGTGCGCTTCTGGCCAACGATCCCCACATGGCCTTCACCGCGCCCGCGCCCTTCTACCTCGCGCGGCTCGAACTTGCCTCGGGCGGCGTCATCGGCGCGACCATTCCCGGCATTCCCGCCATCCTCGCCGGACGGAACGAGGCTTTCGGCTGGGGGATAGCCGCCTCCTACGCGGACGATCAGGACCTGTTCGTCGAAGAACTGGACCCCGCCGATGCCGCGCGCTACCGCACGCCCGAGGGCTGGGCGCCGTTCGACACGAAGAAGACCATCGTCACCGTCAAGGACGCGGCGCCGGTGACGCTGACGCTGCGCTGGTCGGCAAATGGCCCGGTGCTGCCCGGCAGCCATTACGATCTGCAGTCGGTGACGCCGAAGGGCCATGTCATGGCGCTGGCCTGGACCGGTCTGTCCGGGGCTGACACGACGATGAGCGCGGCCATCGCGCTCATGCAGTCAAGGACGATCGACCAGGGGATGGAGGCGGGGGCACGCCAGATCGCGCCGGCCCTGACCGTGACGCTGGCCGACAGGACCCGCGTCGGCATGGCGCTTTTCGGCGCGCTGCCCGTGCGCGATCCGCAAAGTCAGTCACAGGGTCGCCTGCCCTCGCCCGGATGGCGCCTGGCCAATCGCTGGGCCGGTATCCGCCCGGCCGACGACAATCCCCGCTTCATCGACCCGGCGGGCGGCATCGTCGGCACCACCAACAGCAAGCTCGTCGACCTGCCCTTCCCCGACCATGTCTCCTTCGACTGGGGCGACAGCCAGCGCGTGCAGCGCTGGTCGCGGCTGATGCAGGAACGCGAGGTCCATACCCGCGAAAGCTTCATTGCTGCCCAGCTCGACACCAACGCCACCGATGCCCGCACCATCCTGCCGCTCATCGGCCGCGACCTGTGGTTCACCGGCGAGGCGGCGCCCGAGGGCACGCCCGAACGGCTGCGCCAGAAGGCGCTCGACCTGCTTGCCGCCTGGGACGGCGACATGAACGAACATCTGCCCGAACCCCTGATCTATGCCGCCTGGTCGCAGGCCCTGCAGATGCGGCTCATCCGCGACGAGCTTGGCCCCCTGGCCGATGCCTTCCGGCGGGTGGAGCCGCTTTTCATCGAACGGGTCTACAAGGATGTGGGCGGGGCGGCGCACTGGTGCGACATCATGCAGTCTGCCCCGGTCGAAAGCTGCACCGACATCGCACGGCTGGCGCTTGACGATGCGCTTCTGGAGCTGAAGGACCGCTTCGGGCCGAAGATCGAAAGCTGGCGCTGGGGCGATGCGCACGAGGCGCGGCAGGATCACCCGACGCTCGGCCTCGCGCCGTTCCTCTCCTGGATCGTCAACCTGCGGCAGTCGACCTCGGGCGGCGATCATACGCTGATGCGCGGCATGACGGGCCTCGACCCGGCCGATCCGTTCCTGAACGTCAACGGCCCGGTCTATCGCGGCGTCTATGATTTCGCCGATCCCGACAGTTCGGTCTTCGTCATCTCGACCGGCCAGTCGGGCCATCCGCTGTCACGCCACTACGACGACCTGAGCGAGCTGTGGCGGCGCGGCGATTATGTGCCCATGTCGCTCGACCCCGCGCTCGCGCGGGCGGCGGCGACCGGGATCACCCGCCTGACACCGTCGGGCGGATAGGTCGCAGCACAGCGAGGAGAGCACGCAAGGGCTCGACGAGCGGCCCCGGGTCACGCCCGTCAGACTTCGCGCAAGCCCGCCGCGAAGCGGCGAGCATTGGCGCGGTAGCCTTCGGCCGATTTCAGAAGCCGTGCCCGCGCCTCCGCGTCCAGTTCGCGCACCACCCGGCCCGGCGCCCCCATCACCAGGCTGCCGTCGGGGATATGCTTGCCCTCGGTCACCAGCGCGCCCGCCCCGATCAGGCAACCAGACCCGATCACCGCGCCATTGAGGATCGTGGCGCCCATGCCGATCAGTGTGCCGTCACCGATGGTGCAGCCATGCAGCATCGCCTTGTGGCCGATGGTGCAATCGGCGCCGACCGTCAGCGGAAAACCCATGTCGGTGTGCAGCACACAGTTTTCCTGCACATTCGAACCGCGCCCGATGCGGATCAGCTCATTGTCGCCGCGCATGGTGACGCCGAACCAGATGCCGACCTCGTCCTCCAGCGCCACCTTGCCCATCACATGGGCGCCCGGCGCGATCCAGACATCGCGACCGATCTCGGGGCGGATACCGTCCAGTTCATAGATCATCTGGCGCCAAACTCCCTGTTCAGGCCGCGCACGAAATCCGACAGACCCGGCTGGCGGTCGCGGCGCAGACGCTCGGCAGCGACGATCATCTTCAACTCTGCCTCGGCCCGGTCCAGATCGTCATTGACCAGCACATAGTCATATTCGGCCCAATGGCTGATCTCGGCCTCGCTTTTCGCCATCCTGCCGCGGATCACCTCGTCGCTGTCCTGCCCGCGCGTGCGCAGGCGGCGTTCCAGTTCCGCAATCGACGGCGGCAGGATGAAGATCGACACGACGTCGCCCGCCATCGCCTGCCGGATCTGCTGGCCGCCCTGCCAGTCGATGTCAAAGAGCGTGTCGCGCCCCTCGCGCATCGCCTGTTCCACCGGGGCGCGCGGCGAGCCGTAGAGATTGCCGAAGACCTCGGCATGTTCCAGCATCTGGTTCTCGGCGACCAGCGCCTCGAACTCCGCCCGGCTCTTGAAATAATAGTCTTTCCCGTCCACCTCGCCCGGCCGTGCCGCGCGGGTGGTGGCGGAGACCGAAAATCTCAGCGTCGGGTCCCAGGCCATCAGCCGTTTCGACAGGGTCGACTTGCCCGCGCCCGACGGCGAGGAGAGGATAAGCAGGAGTCCCCGCCTTTGCATCTGGCGTCGCATCGTCATTCCACGTTCTGAACCTGCTCGCGCATCTGGTCGATGACCGTCTTGAGGTCAAGCCCGATCCGCGTCAGCTCTACATTGCCGGACTTGGAGCAGAGCGTATTGGCCTCGCGCATGAATTCCTGCATGAGGAAATCGAACCTCTTGCCGACCGCCCCGCCCCCGGCCAGAAGCTTGCGCGCCGCCGCGACATGCGCCGATAGCCGGTCCAGTTCCTCGGTCACGTCGGCCTTCACCACCAATAGCGCCAGTTCCTGCGCGACGCGGTTCGGGTCGGCCTCGCCCGCGCCCGAAAGGACACGCGCCAGATTGTCACTGAGGGTCGCTTCCATCTGCGCGCGCCGCGCCTCGGCCGCCTGTGCCGCCTCGGCAACCAGCGCCGCGATCCGCTCGGTCTGACCCGAGATAACGCTGGCGAGCGCCGCGCCTTCCTCTGCGCGCATGGCGATGAAGTCATCAAGGGCAAGGCCAAGATCGGCGAGCAGCGCGGGAAGCAGGGCCGACTGATCGTCCGCGCCGCCGTTGGTGTCGAGAACGCCTTTCAGCCCCAGTATCTCTGCCGGTGACATCGGGCGCGTCTCGAACCCCGCGGCGCGCGCCGCTGCCTCCGCACGGCCAAGCGCGAAAAGCGCCGCATGCAGCGCGGGCTCATTCACCCGGTAGCTGTCGGCCGAGACTTCCTGCGCCAGGCGCAGGGTGACGCTGACATTGCCGCGCGCCACGCGGGCCGATACCGCCGCGCGCACCGCCGCCTCCAGCCCCTCGATCCCGTCCGGCAGGCGCGGGCGCAGATCGAACCCCTTGCCGTTCACCGACCGGATATCCCAGGTCCAGCCTGCGCCTGCCCCTTCGCCGCGCCGCGCGGCAAAGCCGGTCATCGAATTGAGCGTGCCCTTAACCATTTAACACTTTCGCGCCCCCATGCTCGCTAAAATTGTGTAGATTAACACTTGAGTAAGCTTTCCGGTCCTAGGGTTAACAAAGCCTGACTTCCTGGGCAACGCGGACCGGATCATTCGAGACACCGCACGGCACATGGATTGGTCATGGATCAGGAAAATATCGTTCCCTTCGCGCATGTCAGGACCGAGATGCAGTACGCCCCGATTTCCGAAGTGAGGGCCTATTGGGAGGCACTGCGCAATGGCCGCAAGGTGCCCTTGCGGTCCGAGATCGACCCGCGCGGCATCGAACGCGCGCTGGAACGGGCCTTCATCCTTGAACGGATCGCGCCACAGGTGGCGCGCTTCCGCCTCTCGGGGATGGCGCTCAGCGAACTGATGGGGATGGAAGTGCGCGGCATGCCCTTCTCGGCGCTCTTCACGCCGGGAGGGCGGGCCGAACTGGCCGAGGTGATCGAAGGCGTCTTCCGCCTGCCGCAGATCGCCGAACTGGACCTGACCGGCGAAAGCGGCTTCGGCCGGCCGCCGCTGACGGCGCGGCTCGTGCTTCTGCCCTTGCAAAGCGATCTTGGCGACATCAGCCGCGCGCTTGGCTGTCTGGTCGCTGAAGGCTCTGTCGGCCGCGCGCCGCGCCGGTTCGACATTTCGGCAGCGCGGGTCACGCCGATCGTCGAAGGGCGCCCGACCGAGCGTCCCGGCCCCGCCCCGGCCCTTGCCCGCGGTTTTGCCGAAAGCCAGATCCCCTATGTGCCCCGGACGGGGCGCGACCGGAGCCATCTGCGGCTGGTGACGTCGGGCGAATAGCCGCCTCTCGCCGGAGCGGCTCGTCGAGCATTTCATGCACTCCTCGCGACGATGACCCGACGCGTGCACAAAGTGCTGGAGGAGGATGCCCGCCTTACATTCCGGCGGCGCGGGCCATGGCGCGGCGGTCCTGCAGTTCCTCGGCGACAAGGAAGGCCAGTTCCAGCGACTGGCTGGCATTGAGGCGCGGGTCGCAGGCGGTGTGATAGCGGTCCGACAGATCCTCGTCGGTCACCGCCCGCACCCCGCCGGTGCATTCGGTCACATCCTTGCCGGTCATCTCGAAATGCACCCCGCCCGGGATCGTGCCCTCGGCCTTGTGCACGCCGAAGAATTCCCGCACCTCGCGCAGCACGCTTTCGAACGGCCGGGTCTTGTAGCCCGAGGCCGACTTGATCGTGTTGCCGTGCATCGGGTCGCAGGACCAGACGACAGTCGCGCCCTCCTCCTGCACCGCGCGGATGAGGCGCGGCAGGTGGTCGCCAACCTTGCCCGCGCCGAACCGCGCGATCAGCGTCAGGCGCCCGGCCTCGTTGTCCGGGTTCAGCTTGGCCATCAGCACTTTCAGATCGTCCGCCGTGGTCGAGGGCCCGCATTTCAGCCCGACCGGGTTCTGCACGCCCCGGCAGAATTCGACATGCGCCCCGTCGGGCTGCCGCGTGCGGTCGCCGATCCAGATCATGTGACCCGAGCCCGCGACCGGCAGGCCGGTCGTCGAATCGATCCGGCACAGCGCCTCTTCATATTCCAGAAGCAGCGCCTCGTGGCTGGTGTAGAAATCGACCGTGCCAAGCTCGTGCGCGGTTTCCGACGTCACACCGGCGGCGGCCATGAAATCCATCGCATCCTGGATGCGCACCGCGATCTCGCGATAGCGTTTGGCGTCCGCCTCATCGGTGAAGGAGGAAATCCAGCTCTGCACCCGGTGGATATCGGCATAACCCCCGGTCGAGAAAGCGCGCAGAAGGTTCAGCGAAGCGGCGGCCTGGGTATAGGCCTGAAGCATGCGCGACGGGTCGGGCACCCGCGCCGCCTCGGTGAAATCGAAACCGTTGATAATGTCGCCCCGGTAGGAGGGCAGTTCCACGCCACCCATCACTTCGGTGGGCGCCGAGCGCGGCTTGGCGAACTGGCCCGCGACCCGGCCGATCTTGATGACCGGCACTTTCGCGCCCCAGGTCAGCACGATCGCCATCTGCAGGATGACCTTGAACGTGTCGCGGATATTGTCGGCGGAAAACTCCGAGAAGCTTTCGGCGCAATCGCCGCCCTGCAACAGGAACGCCCGGCCCGCCGCCACCTCGCCAAGCGCGCGCTTCAGCTTGCGCGCCTCGCCCGCGAAGACCAGCGGCGGCATCTGCGACAGCGTCGCCTCGACCGAGGTCAGCGCGGCCTGATCCAGGTAATCGGGCATCTGCACCCGGGGCTTCGTGCGCCAGTCGGATTTGGTCCAGCCCTTCGTCATCTCAATCCTCGACATGCTTTAGCGATAACGGCCTTGCCTTATAGAGAGGGGCAGGAAGAGACGCAAACAGATAGCCGCATAAAATAATCGAAAACCGACCATAAAACGCCGCGAAACATCCTTGCGCGCGGACCCGTTCAGGTGTTAGGTGCGCGAAACGACACAAACAGGTCGCATTATGCAGGTGGCCACGTCCCGCGCCAAGAAGGAAACAAGTGACGGCGTGCCGACGCGTCGCTTCGTCTTCCTGCTTCTCGATCGCTTCACCATGATCTCCTTCGCGGGCGCAATCGAGCCTTTGCGCCTTGCCAACCGCATGCTCGGCACCGCGGCCTACAGCTGGCGCCTCGCGGGCGAGAACGGGCGCGACGTCTCCTGTTCGAACGGCGCCTCGTTCCATCTCGACATGGGGCTCGAGGAGATCGACCGCGAGGATGCGCTTCTGGTCTGCGGCGGCATCGACGTGCAGAAGGCGACGACCAAGCCGGTGCTCAACTGGCTGCGCCGCGAGGCGCGGCGCGGCGTCAGCATCGGCGGCATCTGCACCGGCAGCTACACGATGGCCAAGGCCGGGCTTCTTGACGGCAAGAGGGCGACAATCCACTGGGAAAACCAGGATGCCTTCATAGAGGAATTCGAGGAGGTCAAGCTGACCAAGTCGGTCTTCGTGATCGACGGCAACCGGATGACGACCGCAGGCGGCACTTCCTCGCTCGACCTGATGCTGAAGATCATCGCCCAGGACCATGGCGAGGACCTCGCAAATTCGGTCGCCGACCAGCTGATCTACAGTTCGATCCGCACCGATCAGGACACCCAGCGCCTGTCGGTCCCGACCCGGATCGGCGTGCGTCACCCCAAGCTTAGCCAGGTCATCCAGATCATGGAGGCCAATATCGAGGACCCGATCAGCCCGGCGACGCTTGCCGACGATGTCGGCATGTCGACGCGGCAACTCGAACGGCTGTTCCGCCGCTACCTGAACCGCTCGCCCAAGCGCTATTACATGGAGCTGCGCCTGCAAAAGGCCCGCAACCTGCTGATGCAGACCGACATGAGCGTCATCAACGTGGCGCTTGCTTGCGGTTTTGCCAGCCCATCGCATTTCTCGAAATGCTACCGCGCGCATTACCAGACCACGCCCTACCGCGAGCGTGGCAGCTTCGGCAAACCTGGCGCCACCCGTCTGTCCATCTGAGTTAGACCGGCAATCTTCATGCTTGATTTCGCCGTGTATATATTTTAAGTTCAAAATAAAAAACGCCGGAAGCGCACTGCAAGGTGCCGCCAAGGGAGGGGAGTTCCGGGGGATATTCCGATTGCTTTTCGGGAATCCCGGATTAGGTTCTGACGCAGGACATTGGTCCAATATGGGAGTGATCAAATGAAAAAACTTCTTGCTGCCACGGCGGCGAGCGCACTTTTTGCCGGTGTGGCTTCGGCGGACGAGGTCAAGATCGGCGTTCTCCTCGGCTTCACCGGCCCGATTGAATCGCTGACCGGTTCGATGGCGACGGCTGCCGAAGCCGCGATGAAGGAAGTGTCGGATTCGGGCCTCTTCATGGGTGGTTCGACCGTTACCAGCATCCGCGCCGATTCGACCTGCATCGACAGTGCCGCCGCCACCGCTGCCGCCGAAAAGCTTGTCACTTCGGACAAGGTCGCCGGTCTTGTCGGCGCCGACTGCTCGGGTGTGACCGGCGCCGTCCTGTCCAACGTCGCCGTTCCGAACGGCATCGCGATGATCTCGCCCTCGGCGACCTCGCCCGCGCTTTCGACGGCAGAGGACAATGGCCTCTTCTTCCGCACCGCGCCCTCGGACGCGCGCGAAGGCGAGATTGCCGGCATGATCATGGCCGAGCGCGGCATCAAGTCGGCTGCGCTGACCTACTCCAACTCCGACTACGGCAAGGGTCTTGCCGAAGCGATCCAGAAAGGCTTCGAGGCGCAGGGCGGCACGATCACCATCAATGCGGCGCATGAAGACGGCAAGGCCGACTACTCGGCCGAGGTCGCCGCACTTGCTGCTGCGGGCGGCGATATCCTCGTCGTCGCCGGTTATGTCGACCAGGGCGGTTCGGGCATCCTGCGTGCCGCCGTCGACACCGGGGCCTTCTCGCTCTTCGAACTGCCGGGCGGCATGATCTCCGACACACTCACCCAGAACGTGCCTGAAGGTCTGAACGGCTCGTTCGGCCAGGTTCCGGGCAACGACTCGCCGGGCCTCAAAACGCTCGGCGACATGTCGGGCGGCGCGTTCGACGTCTCCTCGCCCTACACGCCCGAAAGCTATGATGCAGCGGCGCTCATGCTCCTCGCCATGGCTGCGGCCAACTCGACCAACTCGGCCGACTACGCGCCGAAGATCATGGATCTGGCCAACGCGCCGGGCGAAAAGATCTACCCGGGCGAACTGAAGAAGGCGCTCGAGATCATCAACGCAGGCGGCGACATCGACTATGTCGGCGGCTCGGCGGTGGAACTGATCGGACCGGGTGAATCGGCCGGCAACTACCGCGAGATCGAGGTGAAGGACAACAAGATCGAAACGGTGAAATATCGCTGATCGTTCTTGATCCATGGGGCGGCCCGGTGCATCCGGGCCGCCTTTGTGCATAACGACCTGCCGGGGCGACAGGCCCCAAAGGCGGGCACCCCGGGGGAAGCGCATGATAGTGGTCGAGGACCTGCACAAGCATTTCGGCGGGTTTCACGCCGTTGACGGTGCCTCAATCGAAATCGCCAAAGGCTCGATCACCGGGCTGATCGGCCCGAACGGCGCGGGCAAATCCACGCTCTTCAACGTGATCGCCGGGGTTCATGCGCCGACCTCCGGCCGCGTCCTGATGGACGGCGAGGACATCACCGGCCTGCCGCCGCACGAGCTTTTCCACAAGGGCCTTCTGCGCACCTTCCAGATTGCGCATGAATTTTCCTCGATGACGGTGCGCGAGAACCTGATGATGGTTCCGGGTGGCCAGTCGGGCGAGACGCTCTGGAACAGCTGGTTCCACCGCGCCCGCATCCGCGACGAAGAGCGCGCGCTTGCGAGGAAAGCCGACGAAGTCCTTGACTTCCTGACGATTTCCCATCTCGCCGACGAACGCGCGGGCAACCTGTCCGGTGGCCAGAAAAAGCTTCTGGAACTGGGCCGCACGATGATGGTCGAGGCCAAGATCGTCTTCCTCGACGAGGTCGGCGCGGGCGTGAACCGCACGCTTCTCAACACGATCGGCGACGCGATCGTGCGGCTGAACAAGGAACGCGGCTATACGTTCTGCGTGATCGAGCATGACATGGATTTCATCGGCCGCCTCTGCGACCCGGTGATCGTGATGGCCGAGGGCAAGGTGCTGGCCACGGGCTCGGCCGCCCATATCATGGAGAACGAGGCGGTGATCGAGGCCTATCTGGGGCGCGGACTGAAGAACAAGGTCAAGGCGGAGGCTGCAGCGGAGGCCGCGAAGCACGAGCATCACGGCGCCCAGCCCGGCCTTGGCGACGAAGCCGGTCAGGGAGGTGCTGCATGAGCTTTCTTGCGGCAGAGAACATGACAGGCGGCTACGGCGCCGCCGACATCCTTCACGATTGCACCTTGAGGGTCGAAAAGGGCCAGATCGCGGTGATCGTCGGACCCAACGGCGCGGGCAAATCCACCGCGATGAAGGCGGTCTTCGGCATGCTGAAGCTGCGCGGCGGCCATGTGAGGCTTGACGGCGAGGATATCACGCAGCTTTCCCCGCAGGACCGGGTGGCCAAGGGCATGGGCTTCGTGCCGCAGGTCAACAATGTCTTTCCGTCCATGTCGGTCGAGGAAAACCTCGAAATGGGCGCCTTCATCCGCAAGGACGATTTCAAGGCGACGATGGAACAGGTCTACGACCTCTTCCCGATCCTGAGGGACAAGCGCCGGCAGGCGGCGGGCGAGCTGTCCGGCGGCCAGCGCCAGCAGGTCGCGGTCGGCCGCGCGCTGATGACCCAGCCGAAACTTCTGATGCTGGACGAACCCACCGCAGGCGTCTCGCCCATCGTGATGGACGAACTTTTCGACCGGATCATCGAGGTCGCCCGCACCGGGATTTCCATCCTCATGGTCGAACAGAACGCCCGCCAGGCGCTCGAGATCGCCGATCAGGGCTATGTGCTCGTCCAAGGCGCCAACCGCTATACCGACACCGGCAAGGCCCTGATGGCCGACCCCGAAGTGCGTCGCACCTTCCTGGGGGGCTGAGACATGGATTTCCTCAACGCAATCGTCGCGCTGCTGAATTTCGTCATCATTCCGGCGGCGGCCTACGGCGCGCAGCTGGCGCTCGGGGCGCTCGGGGCGACGCTGGTCTATGGCGTCCTCAGGTTTTCGAACTTCGCGCTTGGCGATACGATGGCCTTCGGCACCGCGATCACCATTCTCGGCACCTGGTGGCTGCAGTCACACGGCGTGAGTTTTGGCATCCTGCCGACCGCGCTTCTTGCCCTGCCCTTCGGCATCGCGGTGACGGCTGCCTTGGCGCTCGCCACCGACCGGGTGGTCTATCGCTATTACCGGCAGGTGCGGGCGAAACCCGTGATCGTCGTCATCGCCTCGATGGGGGTGATGTTCGTCATGTCGGGCATCACCCGTTTCGTGATCGGGGTCGAGGAGATCCGCTTCGTCGACGGCACCAAGTTCGTGATCGAGGCCAACAGTTTCAAGCAGGCGACCGGCTTGGCCGAAGGTCTGGCACTGCGCTCGACCCAACTTCTGACGATGGTCACGGCGGCGCTGGTCGTGGCGGCGCTCTTCTGGTTCCTCAACAGCACCCGCACCGGCAAGTCGATGCGCGCCTATTCGGACAATGAGGATCTGGCGCTTCTGTCGGGCATCAACCCCGAGAGGGTCGTGGCGATCACCTGGATCATCGCTTCGGCGCTCGCGGTGATCGCGGGCACGCTCTACGGGCTCGACAAGGCTTACAAGGCCTTCAACTATTTCTCGCTTCTCTTGCCGATCTTCGCCGCCGCCGTGGTGGGCGGGCTCGGCAATCCCCTTGGCGCGATCGCGGGCGGCTTCCTCGTCGCCTTCTCGGAAGTGGGCGTGACCTATGCCTGGAAGAAGGTCGCGGGGTACGTGATGCCTGAGGGCCTCGCCCCGGACGGGCTTCTGCAGATCCTGTCGACCGATTACAAATTCTCGGTCTCCTTCGCGATCCTGATCCTTGTCCTCCTCTTCAAACCGACCGGCATCTTCAAGGGGAAAGCGGTATGAGCCTGAACCTGCGCAACATCGCCCTCTTCGCCATTATCGCGGTCTTCTTCGTGCTTGAGGCGGTGGTCGAGTGGAAGATCGGCCCGTCGGGCAGCTATACGATCTTCGCGGGCACCTGGAACTCCTCGCTCGTCATCCTGAACTTGTGCCTGATCTCTGCGATCATGGCCCTGGGGGTGAATATCCAGTGGGGCTATGCGGGCCTTTTCAATACCGGGATCGTCGGTTTCGTCGCCATCGGCGGGCTTGCGCCGGTGCTGGTATCATCCCCGGTCGTACCGGAAATATGGACCGGCCCGGGCCTTTACCGGCTGATGGCCGGACTTGCACTTGGTGCTGGCGCGGTGGCCGCCGCGGTCTATGCCTATGGCCGCACCAAAGGGCGCACCCGCACCCTCGCCATCATCGCGATCGCAATCGTCGGCTTCTTCCTCTACCGGTCCGTCCTTGATCCTGCCGTCATCTTCATCGAAGCGAACAACCCCGCTACCTATGGCAATATCGGCGGGCTTGCACTGCCAGCGCTCATCTCCTGGCCGGTGGGCGGACTTTTCGCGGCAGGTGCGGCCTGGGTGATCGGCAAGACCGCGCTGGGTTTGCGCTCCGATTACCTCGCCATTGCCACGCTTGGCATCGGCGAAATCATCGTGGCGATCTTGAAGAACGAAGACTGGCTGGATCGCGGGGTCAAGAACGTCATCACGATTCCCCGCCCCTGGCCGGTCCCCGAAGAGATCAAGCTTCAGGGCGCAAGCTGGTTTCAGGAGCTGGCGGCGACCCTCGGCACGAGCACCGTGACAGCCTCGACCATCCTGGTGAAGCTTCTCTACGGTTCGCTCTTCCTCGCCGTTCTGGCGCTGATCCTCGTCGCCTCGGAACTGGCACTGAAAAGCCCCTGGGGCCGGATGATGCGCGCGATCCGCGACAATGAAACCGCCGCGCGGGCGATGGGCAAGGATGTGACCCGCCGCCATCTGCAGATATTCATCCTCGGCTCGGCGATCTGCGGCATCGCAGGCGCGATGCTGGTCACGCTCGACGGCCAGCTCACCCCCGGCAGCTACACGCCCCTGCGCTTCACCTTCACCATCTGGCTGATGGTGATCGTCGGCGGATCGGGCAACAACTGGGGCGCGATCCTCGGCGCCTTCCTGATCTGGTTCCTCTGGATCAAGGTCGATCCCTGGGGCAATGCGCTGATGTACACGATCACCGCGGGCATGCCGGAAGGATCCGAGCTGAAGCATTATCTGATCGATTCCGCCGCGCAGATGCGGACGATCACCATGGGGCTGATCCTGCTGCTGGTGTTGCGCTTCGCACCGAAGGGCCTGATTCCGGAGAAGTGACTCGCTTTTGGCGTGATTGTCTCTATGAGGTGATCAGCCGGTCTCGTGCGCTCCGCCCCGGCGGGGTGCGCCGCTAGATTGGCGGTGCGTCCTGACCGGTCTTGCGGGTTTCCTATGGCATTCTTTCACGAACTGCGCCGCCATGGCCGGGCCACTGCATTGCTCGGTGCCTCCGGCGCGCCTGTCACCTACGAAAACCTCGCCGCGCGCGCCGACCTCTGGCAGGCAAGGTACGAGCGCCGCGCGGGGGATATCGGCTGCCGCCTGCTGATCGGGATCGAGATCGCGCCTGACACAGAGATGATCGCCGCCTATCTCGGCGCGCTTTCGGGCGGCCACGCGGTGCTTCTGGCCGCGCCGGGCGAGATCGGCGACGGGACCGCCCTGGCCCGGGCCTACCGGCCCAATATGGTTGTGAGGCTTCGCGAGGGCGCCATCACCCTTGATCCCGGCAGCGACGAACCCGCGCACCCGCATCCCGATCTGCGCCTGCTTCTGTCCACCTCCGGCAGCACCGGCGACCCCAAGCTCGTGCGGTTGTCGGAAGAGAACATCGACAGCAACGCGCGCGCCATCGCCGACTATCTCTCGCTCCGCCCCGCCGACCGTGGGCTGACGACACTGCCCTTGCATTATTCCTACGGGCTTTCCGTCCTGCACAGCCACCTCGTGGCCGGCGCAAGCCTCAGGCTCGATACGGCCGGGGCGTCGGACCCCGGGTTCGAACGTCTGTGCCGCGAGGGCGGCATCACCAACCTTGCCTTCGTGCCGCATCAGCTGGACCTCCTCGAGGCACGCGGCAGCGACCTGTCGGACTTGCCGGGCCTGCGCTTCGTCACCCAGGCGGGCGGGCGGTTCGCGCCCGAGAAGGTCCGCGCCTGGGCTGGGGCCGGGCGGCGCGCGGGCTGGGACTTCGTCGTCATGTACGGCCAGACCGAGGCCGCACCCCGCATGGCCTACCTGCCGCCCGCCGAGGCGATCGCCGCGCCCGACACCATCGGCCGCGCCATCCCCGGCGGCCGGTTCCGGATCGAGGACGAGGGCGGCGCCGAGATCACCGGCGCCGGGCGGAAGGGCGAACTGGTCTACCAAGGCCCGAACGTCATGATGGGCTATGCCGAACGGCGCGAGGCGCTGGCGGATGGCCGCACTATCAGCGATTTGCGGACCGGCGACATCGCGGAATGGAACGGCGACGGCTTGATCCGTCTTGTTGGCCGCGTGAAGCGGTTCGTGAAGCTCTACGGTCTGCGTCTCAACCTCGACCAGATCGACGCGATGATCGACGGTGCGGGCCTCAGCGGCCGGGCCGTGGGCCTTGGCGACCGGCTCGCGGTGATGACCGACCGCCCGGAAGAGGGTGACGATATCGCGGCACTGATCGCCGCGCGGTGCGGCCTGCCCCTTGCCGATATCTTCGTAGGGTCGGTGCAATCGCTTCCGCGCCTCGGCAACGGCAAGACCGACTACCGCGAGATCGAGCGGCTGGCGGCGGTTGCCGCCGAAGCCAGACCGGCCGCAACGCCTGCGGCAAGCCGTGACGCCTCCCTCGCCGCCGACTACGCTGCCGCCACACGGCGCCGCCGGATTGCGCCGGAGGACACGTTCGCCAGCCTCGGGGGCGATTCCCTTGCCTATCTTCACCTCACGCTCGCCATCGAGGACCGGCTCGGCCATGTGCCGCCCGACTGGGACCGGATGAGCGTGGCGGAGCTTGACAGGATGGCGCTGGCCCGGGCGGCGCACGGCCGCCCTGCCCCGCAGCCCGCCGACCCGGCGGTGATCACGCGGCTTGGAGCGATTGCCTGCGTCATTCTCTTCCACCTCAATCTCTGGCCGATCCAGGGTGGCACCTGGCTTCTGATCCTGCTCGCGGGCTATTCGCTCGCCCGTTTCCAGAGCGGCGCGATCAGCCGGGGGGCAGCGGCGGATGTCCTGCGCAACATGCTCTGGCCGATCCTGCCTATCTATTTCGCGATCCTTCTCGTCTATCATCAGCTGCGCCATGACGTGCCGCCGGAGATGTACTTGCTTGTGGCAAATAACTTGCCGCACGATCCGCCGCCCCTTATCGCGCCCTATTGGTTCATCAGCCTCTATGCCCAGATCGCGCTGTTCGCCGCGATGCTCGGCCTTCTGCCATTCGTGCGCCGGGCCATCACACGCGACAGTTTCAATTTCGGGCTGATAGCCGGTTTCATCGCCACCGGTGCCTCGGCGCTGATGCAACTCGTGCTACTCGGCTGCAACGGCACGGACTGCGAGGCGGCACTGCGCGCCCTGCCGCTGAACGAGCGGACGCTACCGCTTTGCCTGCCGTTCCTCTTCATCGGCTGGGCGATGCAGGCGGCGCGCGACGACCGGCAGCGTCTTTATTCCGTCGTGCTTCTCGTGCTCGCGCTCGCGGTCTTCCCGGTGCGCCAGCCCGGCTTCCTCACGATGATGGCGCTCGGCACCGCGCTTCTCTGCCTGCCGATCGCCATCAGCCTGCCCGCCCGTGCCAACCGCTTCCTCCGGCGGGCGGCCTCGGCGACGCTCTTCGTCTATCTCGTCCACAATGGCGTCGTCTGGGCCTTCAAGGTCGCGAGCCCGGCTTATGACCGGCTCGGCCCCTTCGTCTCCTCGATCCTCGTCCTCGTCATCTGCTTCGGCCTCGGCTTCGCGCTCGATGGTTTTTACAGGTTCAGCGAGAGGAAGGCATTGCGGCTGCTGCAAAGGATGCCGCGGCGGCGGGCGCAGACACCCTAGCCGCTTTCGCGGCCGCGATGGCACGGGCGGACCAGATGCCGAACTCGTCGCCTCCATATCGCGCCCGGCGCTCTGGCGCGACATCGATGGAGACATGGTCAACCGGCCCGAAGAGCACGCCCGCCGGCGTTGCGGCGGCCCAGTCTTCGATCGCCCTCCTGTCTGCAAGTGACGGAACGGGCTCTGCAAGACGCGCGGTGAAATTCAGCTGCGCCTCGTACTTTCGGCCTGTCACGGCCCAGGGACCCCCACCTGTCTGCACAAGCGCCAGCCGCAGGGCCGCGCCGTCATAGGCGTCGAAAAGCCCGCCGGACTGCGCCGCCAGATAGAGGATCGCGACAAGGCCGAGCCCTAGGCTCGCCTGCCCCGGCACGAATCCCAGCCGCGCCGACAGCGGGCCAAGCGCCATCAGCAAGAGCGCCCCCAGCGCCCAGAGGCGGGAGGGCAGGAGCGCGGGCAACAAAGGTGCGGCGGCAGCGCCTGACAGGTCAAGGAGTGCTACCGCCAGAACCGCCAGACCGCAGGTCAGGCAGAGCCATGAGGCCAGCGAAGCGACCGGTCTGCGCCCGGACGCCAGCGCGTGCGCGGTCAGCAGGGCGGCCGCAGGCAGTTCCGGCAGCAGATAGTGCGCCTGCTTGCTGGCCGTGAGCGAAAAAAGCACGAACGCCCCGGCAAGCCAGACAAGGCAGAGCCGGAGCCCCGGATCGCGGGCTGTCGCGGCAGTTGCCAGTCCCCTCCAGAACGGACGCGACAGGCTCCACGGGTAAAGCAGGACCGGCAGGACCGGCAGAAAGAACCAGATCGGACGATCATGCGCGAGCCCGCCGCCCAGCCGTTCGGCAGACTGACGCCAGAGCAATTCATAGCGCATGTCCGGGCTTGCCGTCACAAGTGCCGGTATGAGCCAGAGCAGAGCTGCGGAAACGACGATGAGAAGCGCCACGGCGAGCCCGCGACCGAAGGCGCGCGCACCGGGCCGTTCGACCGCCCACCACCGGTAGAAGAGAAGCGGCGCGGCGAGATGCAGGAAGATGACCGGTCCCTTGGCGTAGAAACCGAACGCCAGGGCCAGGCCCAGCCCCGCCCACGGTCGCCAGCCAACCTGCCCCTCGACGCCGATCCGCCAGAGCTGGCCGAGCGACAGAAGGACGGCAAGCCCGAGCATCGTGTCGAACATCGTCGCGCCGCCGAACAGCAGAAAACCCAGCATGCTGCCGAGGATGATGGCGCTGTCACGCGGAACCGAAGGCTGGCTGCGCCAGAGCCGCGCGGCGAAAGCCGCCGTCACGCCGATCATCGCCACGGCGAAGGCCGGGCCCACCAGCCGCGCGGCAAATTCGTTCACGCCCGTGACCATCCAGACGAGGTTGATCAGCCAGAAGAGAAGCGGCGGCTTGTCGGCATAGGGCGCGAAGTTCCGCGTGAGGTGAAAGGGGTCGCCCGACAGATGCATCTCCCACGCCACGGCTAGATAGCGGGTCTCGTCGACCGGCAAGAGGGGGCGCGCCCAGACAAGAAGCGCGAGCAGCAGAAAGTAGAGGCCCAGCAACGGGCCAGGGTTCAGACGGGACAAGAGTGCATCCGATCATGCAGGGAGGTGCTCGCCAAGCGCTACGCCCGGCTCGCGACGCCCTCAATCAACCTTGGTTGTAGGCACGCCCTCCGGCGCTGTCCTTGGTCACCGATGGCGCGGTTGACGGATGCCGCCTTTCGTATGCGACATATTTTGTCGAAAAGTGACATGACCCGGATCGAAGAGCCGCAAAGATGACCCAAGGGTCCAGCGGGAGCACATCATGAAGGAACAGGTTCAGGTCGTCGTCATCGGGGGCGGAGTCGTCGGCTGTTCGGTTCTCTACCATCTGACGAAATACGGCTGGAAAGACGTGATGCTGATCGAGCGGTCGACGCTGACCTCCGGCTCGACCTGGCATGCGGCAGGCGGGTTCCACACCCTGAACGGCGACACGAACATGGCGGCGCTGCAGGGCTATACGATCCAGCTTTACAAGGAGCTGGAGAAGATCACCGGCATGTCCTGCGGCCTGCACCATGTGGGCGGCATCACTCTGGCCGACAATATGGCGCGGTTCGAGATGCTGAAGGCCGAGCGCGCGAAGCACCGCTACATGGGCCTGCATACCGAGATCCTCGGCCCGGAAGAGGTGGCGAAATTCACCGACGGGATGGTGAATACCGATGGCATCATCGGCGCGCTTTACGATCCGCTGGACGGCCACCTTGACCCGTCGGGCACTACCCACGCCTATGCCCGCGCCGCAAAGATGCAGGGCGCCGAGGTCGTCGAGCACAACAAGGTGCTGGAAACCAACCCGCGCCCTGACGGCACATGGGACGTGGTGACCGAAAAGGGTACGATCCACGCCGAGCATGTGGTGAACGCGGGCGGCCTCTGGGCACGCGAGGTGGGGGCAATGGCGGGCGTCTATCTGCCGCTTCTGCCGATGGCGCACCAGTATCTGGTGACCGACGACATCCCCGAGATCATGGATATCCTGAAATCGGGTCGCGAATTCCCCCATGTGATGGACCCGGGCGGCGAAAGCTATCTGCGGCAGGAAGGCCGCGGGCTTTGCATCGGCTTCTACGAAAAACCCTGCGAGCCATGGTCGGTCGATGGCACGCCGTGGACTTTCGGACACGAGCTTCTGAACGAGCAGTTCGACAAGATCGAAGATTCAGTCGCCTTCGCCTACCGCCGCTTCCCGGTCCTCGAACGGACCGGCGTGAAGCGGGTGATCCACGGCCCCTTCACCTTCGCGCCCGACGGCAACCCGCTGATCGGGCCGGTCCCCGGCCTCAGGAACTACTGGTCGGCCTGCGCGGTGATGGCAGGCTTCAGCCAGGGCGGCGGCATGGGCAAGTCGCTGGCCGAATGGATGATCCATGGCGAGACGGAATGCGACCCGCGCGGCTTCGACGTAGCGCGCTTCGGCAAATGGACGACGCCGGGCTACACCGTCCCCAAGGTGATCGAAAACTACCAGATGCGCTTCTCGGTCAGCTACCCGAACGAGGAACGCCCCGCCGCCCGCCCCTTCCGCACGACGCCCATGTACGACATTTTCGACCGGATGGGCGCGGTCTGGGGCCAGCAATACGGGCTTGAGGTTCCGAACTACTTCGCGGCCGAGGGCGAGCCGCGCTACGAGACCCCGACCTTCAAGCGATCGAACGCCTGGGAGGCGACGCGCCGCGAGGTCTTCGCCGTGCGCGAGGCGGTGGGCATCAACGAGGTGCAGAATTTCGGCAAGTTCCGGGTGAAGGGCCCCAACGCCCGCGCCTGGCTCGACCGGATCATGGCGGGCGCGATTCCGAAGCCCGGTCGCCTGTCGCTGACCCCGATGCTGAGCCCGAAGGGCAAGATCATCGGCGATTTCACCGTGACCTGCATCTCTGAAACCGAATTCCAGATCACCGGGTCGTACGGCGCGCAGGACCAGCACCTGCGCTGGTTCGAAAAGAACCTCGAACCGGGCGTCGCGGTCGAGAACATGTCCGACCGGATCACCGGCTTCCAGATCGCCGGACCGAAGGCACGCGAGCTTCTGCAGCGCGTGACCCGTGCCGATGTCTCGGGCGAGGCGTTCAGGTTCATGGACGCGCGCCAGATCACGGTCGGCATGGTCGATTGCCTCGTGCAGCGCGTCAGCTACACCGGTGATCTCGGCTACGAGATCTTCTGCGACTTCATGAAGGAACGTTCGCTCTGGCACACTCTGTGGACCGCCGGGCAGGACCTTGGGCTGAAGCCGTTCGGCATGCGGGCGATGATGTCCTTGCGCCTCGACAAATGGTTCGGCTCCTGGACGCGCGAATTCAGCCCGGACTATTTCCCCGGTGAAACCGGCATCGACCGCTTCATCCGCTGGAACAAGCCGGTGGAATGGATCGGCAAAGCCCCGGCCATGGCGGAAAAAGCCGCTGGCTCCAAGCGCAGGCTGTGCAATTTCGTCATCGACGCGGTTGACGCAGATGTCGTGGGCTACGAGCCGCTGTGGGTCGGCGACAAGGTCGTGGGCTTTTGCACATCGGGGGGCTATTCGCACTGGACCGGCCAATCGGTCGCGCAGGCCTTCGTGCCGGTCGAGCGGATCCGCGAGGGGCTGGAAGGTGAGATCGAGATCCTCGGCGAACGCCGCAAGGCGCGCCTGGTGACCCAGCCGCTGTGGGACGCCGACGGGGCGCGGATGCGGGGCTGAGGGGCATTCACCTCGTTCTTGACGAAACGCGCGCATCGTCCTTCAATCGGACAATGGCTGCGACGCTCACAATCCTCGTTCCCGCGGCCGGGGCGTCATCCCGGATGCGGGGGCGCGACAAGCTCATGGAACGTATCGGTCCCGAGACCATGCTTGCCCGCACGGTGCGCCTTGCGCGCGGCGTGGCCTCCCATGTGGTGGCGACGATTCCCGACGGCGGGCCATTTTCCGCCCCGCGCGCGGCGGTCCTGCGCGGCACGGGCGCCGAGGTGATTGCCATCTCGGATTACCACGACGGCATGTCGGCCTCGATCCGCGCGGGCGCACGGGCGGCGGCCATGTCGGAAGGGTTGATGATCCTTCTGCCGGACATGCCGGAGGTGACCGGAGAGGATATCGCCCGCGTGGCCGAGGCCTTCGCGCTCGACCCCGCGCACCCGGCCCGTGGCGCGAGTGCGGATGGAACGCCCGGCCATCCCGTCATCCTGCCACGCCGCCTTTTTGCCGACCTTGCGGTTCTGACCGGCGACCATGGCGCGCGGAAGGTACTGGAAGGGCTGCCGGTCCAGCTCGTGCTGCTGCCCGACCGCCATGCCCTGACCGACCTCGATACGCCCGAAGACTGGAACAGCTGGCAGGCGCCGACGTTGTAGCGGTCAGGCGGCGGCAAGCGCCCGCGCCTCATGCTCCCTGAGGCTGGCGCGCGCTGGCCCGTAGGCCTCCCAGACGGCATCGCCCGCAAGCTCTGGGAACAGCGCGAAAATCTCGCGGCGCTGCGCATCGTCTATGCCCGCGAGCGTGGCTGCGCCCGGCTGGAAGCTCTCGGTCCAGAGACCTTCGGACAGGACAATCTCGTGCTGCCGGAACAGCATGTGGAAGTAGGTCACGCCCAGATCGGGCGCCATCCTCTCGATCCCGGGCATGCCGCAAAGATGGCTCGCGGCGACAAGAACCTCGGTCTCGCCCGCGATCAGTTCGGCACGGCTGCCGCTGACCAGGAGGCGATGCTGCGGCGAGACGACGAGCGCCCGCTCCGGTGCGACCCGCCCGAGCGCCCCCGCCTCGATCCGGATGGGCGCAAGCTGCGGCTTGATCACCAGGTCCAGCGCCGTAAGGCTCCTGCTGCCGATCCACAGGACCGGCTGATAGCCGCTGTCGCGCGTCAGAACGAGGTCGCCCGCGACAATGTCCTCTATCGCGACCGCGCCGCGAACCGTCTCGATCAGGGTTCCGGCGGCGAAACAGGGAATGATCTTCTCGATGTTCGAGAAGGTCAGGGAACCGACGACATTGCCGAGATTGTCCAGGAACTGGACGGTGCCCGCTTCGTCATTGCCGCCGGCATAAAGGATGTTGGTATTGGCCTTCGTCCAGCCCGAGCCAAACAGATCAAGGACATCCACCTCGTTCGAGGGCGTGTCTTCCGATCCGTCGATGACGTCGCCAATCCCGACGCCCGTGAACAGGTCCGAGCCGAGGCCACCGGTAAGCGAGTCGGTGCCTGCGCCACCGCTCAGCGTGTCATCGCCGTCGCCGCCGAAGAGCGAGTCATTGCCATCGCCGCCAAGCAGGGAATCCGCGCCGACGCCACCAAAGACCTGATCATCGCCGATACCGGCGTCGATCGTGTCGGCGCCGCCGGTCTGCGGGATGGTGGTGAAATGGACATCGCTGACCCAGAGGGCCTGGCTCGACGTGCCGACGTTTGCATAGATGATCTCTATCCGTGCGACCGGTCCGGCGATATTGACCAGCGCCGAGCCCTGGGCCGAATTGGCGCTGTCGGCGGTATTCGCGGCGGTGATCGTGTTGCCCGACAGCGAATCATTGCCGCTGAGCGTGATCGTGACAGGGATCAGGTTGCCGTCCGCGTCATAGGCATTGACGGTGACGATGTCCTGCCAGTTGCCGGTGCTGGCGTCGATGTCGTTCAGCCGGAACTGCACATCGCTGACCGCGTCGGTCACGCCGCTGCCGGCAGAGGCGGCGAAGTCGATGTAGGTCGTCGAGGTCGTGCCGGTGCCGGTGCCGGTCAGGCTCAGGTTCGACGTCGTGCTCATCGGCTCGCCGCCGCCGATGAAGACCGTGTCGCTCGATTCTACGGTCTGGGTCGAGGCGAGGCCCGTGGTGGCAAAGCTGACCCGGACATCCATGAGGCCGGTGTCCTGGACGAAGCCATTGGTAATGCTGGATTCGTCTGCCCCCGCAAGGCTCCATTGCAGTGCTTCGTTGGTGGCGCTCGCGACCGAAGGGGCGTCGCCGTAGAGCACATCATTCCCGTCGCCGCCAGAGATCGAATCCGAACCGCCGCCGCCCAGGATCGTGTCGTCGCCAAGGCCCCCCAGGACCGTGTCGCCGCCCGCGCCAGCCTCCACGCGGTCTGCGCCGTCGCCCGCGTCCACAGAATCCGCGCCATCGCCGGCGATGATCGTATCGAGCCCGGCGCCGCCGAGGATCGTATCGGCGCCCGCACCACCAAAGACCAGGTCATTGTTGCTGCCCGCATCTATGGAATCGTTGCCGAACCCGCCATAGATCGAGTCCGCGCCGCTGCCGCCAAACAGGTTGTCATTGCCGGCCTCGCCAAGAAGCGAATCCGCGCCCGAGCCACCGAATATGGTGTCGTCGCCGGTTCCGGCAAAGACGGTGTCACTGCCGGCGTTCGCGATGAAGGAGTCACTGCCGCCGTACAGGCTGACGAGATCGCTCGCACCGGTGCCTGTAAGCGTCGTGTCATTTCCGGCAGTGCCGAGGATCGTCGCCATGAGGTATTACTGTCAGTCGTCTATGTCCGCTTCCGTCCGAGCATGTCGCGAACAACCGCCGCTCTCCGCCCTTCGGAAAGGTTAATGCCGTCCAAATTGGCTATTTCTAAGGCTGCTTACGGCTGCATTTAGCCGCAAGTCCGCCCTTACTGCACACCTGAATACCGATCAACGAATAGGTCGCATTGCAATATCAGCTTTCAGACGCGTCGTGCATGAAAAAACCAAATAACGCCAGATAGCTGTCTGGCGTTACCGGCGGAACACAGGATGTAGTGGCCAAGAGCCTTCAGGCGGCGAAGCCGACCGCGCCCTTGTTCTTGGTGGCGGTTGCGGGCGCCGCGCAGGCGTCGACGATCGCCTTCGCGACGGCCCCGATTGCAGTATCCGCAGCCGCCCGAGTCTCGCACCAAAGCCCGGAAACGTTCACGAGGGCGGGCTGGTCGAGCGCGATCTGGATGTAGGTCACATTGTGGAAGGCGCCCCGTTCGACACCCGCGATGCCGACATAGCGCTTCGCCTGAACGATCTGGATGCCAAGACCGTTGGCGCTGGCGCTCGCGATACCATGCTCTGGCGACAGGGCGATCTGACGCGCGGGCAGGCCATGGCCGAGCGCGCCTGCCTCGATCACAACCGGACGCAGGAGGGGGATCAGGCCAAGCGCGCGCCATCCGAACTGGCGACGGCCGATCCGGCGCACCGTCTGAAGGCCGTGATCGCGGGTCATGACCCGGTCGCCGACTTTCAGAAGCTTCGCGGCAACCGGCCCGCGGTCGGTCAGAATCTCGCTTTCCGGCGTGAAGCAGGGGGCGGCGTCGGAATAGTCGGCGACATCGCTCGCCTGACCGTCGCGTCCCTTGGCCCCGACCAACCGCTCCTCGCCCGCCGCGCCCTCAAGGCGCGTCTCGGTGAGGTCGGAAATCTGATCCGCCTTGTCTCGCTCAGTCTGAAAGAAAGTGTGCTTCATCGACCTTTAACCCTCTACTCAATATCACCCAGGACACCGGGCACACCGCCCGGCATCGGAACCGTCAGATCGAAGACCGATCCGCGACGCGGCAACGTTGCGGCAGAGCCGCAAACACCGGGTACGACAGCCCCAGAAGACCGCAGGACAGAAGTACCAGAACCGTCATCATTCGCAACTCCTCGACCTTACTCGTTACCGGCCGCCCAAAATCGGACCACCGTTCCATCCCCGCGCGTCAGATCCAATCCTGACGCGCCACGACCGTTTCGCTGTCCTGCCCCGGGGCAAACAGCGCCAGATATTCCTCCGTTTGCGCCGACGGCGGTACATCGCCCTGCCGGTCGGCCAGCTGAAAGGCCTCGAGCCAGATACCGTTGGCGAGGATCACCTCGTCGCGGTCGAAGCCGACATGGACATAGCGCACGCCGAGGACCGAGCAGCTGCGGATCGCATGGCCGTCAGTCATCTCGCTTGCCGCCACCAGGTGGTCGCGGCCTGCGGTCTGGGTCAGGATGCGCAGCGACGGGCTGACCAGCAGCTCCCGTTCCGGCAACCCGCGCGAGACGGCGCCAACCGTGACGAGCACCGGCTGCATGTGCGGCGCAGAGGCAAGCTGGCCATAATCGAAATCGCGACGGCGCACCGAGCGTACGGTCTGCAATCCGTCATCGCGGGTCACGACACGGTCACCGGGAACAAGCTGTTCCACCGGCTTTTCGCCCCTGAGTGTCGTGATGAATGTACCTGAGGTCAGACAAGGCAATGTCGCGGTTCCAACAAAAGCGGCCATCAATCACACGGGCCAGTTACAAAATCCCCGAAGGGTCGTCTGAAAGAGAATAGAGAATTTATACTTACGAATAGGTTATTTATTCCACTCTAATTGTGGCGGAATTTGGGCAGACACTCCCATCCATCCCTGACGTAGCGTCACATGGGGACAGGTATTATTTCCACCAGGCGGACAAATCCCCGCCGAAAAGCCCGCTCGCTGCACACTATCGCATACCGCACGACGGAGACGCGGTATATAGTCGCCAAAACCCCAACAATAGGGATGACGGGCTGCCGAAAGGCAGACGGTCCGCGGCAACGATGGCGATCGCGCGTCTCGAGATCGTGAGCACACCGCACCTGCTTTGTCGCCATCATCGGCCTTGGCGATTCGCTGGAAATCTGGTGCCCGAGGCGAGACTCGAACTCGCATACCTTGCGGCGACGGATTTTGAATCCGCTGCGTCTACCATTCCGCCACTCGGGCCACCGGAACGACCCTTAGCCGTCCCGGATCACGCTTTCAAGCGCCATTCAAGGTTCAGGGCGCGCTCGCCGAAAATGTATCGCAGGCGCGGATCGTGCCCTGCTGATATCCGGTCGCAAGCCACTTCTGACGCTGGTCCGATGTGCCATGGGTAAAGCTGTCGGGCATCGGGCGCTGACCCGCGTTCCGTTGCAGCGTATCGTCGCCGATCTGCGCTGCGGCATTCACCGCCTCCTGAATATCGCCCTGTTCAAGCGTGCCAAGCTGATCGGCCGCGTAACGCGCCCAGACGCCCGAGAAACAGTCGGCCTGCAGCTCGACCCGCACCGAAATCGCATTGCTGTCGGCCTCGCTCGATTGCTTGCGGATCTGCGTGGTCTTCGCAAGGATGCCAAGCTGATCCTGCACCGCATGCCCGATCTCGTGTGCCACGACATAGGCGGCGGCGAAATCGCCCTTGGCGCCAAGCCGCTGCGAGAGGGTCGCGAAGAAATCGGTGTCGAGATAGACCTTCTTGTCGAGCGGGCAATAGAACGGCCCGGTCATCGCCGAGGCGCCGCCGCAGCCCGACTGGGTGCCGCCCTTGAAGAGGACGAGCGTCACCGGCCGATAGGCCCTGCCCAGCTCCTGTTCGAATATCTGGCTCCAGATTGCCTCGGTATCGGCAAGCGTCACCGAAACGAACTGGGCGGCCCGCTCGTCGGCTTCGGTGACCTCTCCGCCGCCGGTGCCGCCGATCTGCTGGGCGCCCATCCCCTGCTGCAGGACCGCGATCGGATCGCCGCCAAGCGCCCACACCAGCAGCGCCACGACCACGAGGCCCAGCCCGCCACCGCCGATGGCGCCACCGGCCGACATGCGCCGCCGGTCCTCGATATTGTCGCTGCCGCGCCGACCCTGCCACTTCATGAGACCCCCTTGGCGCACCTATGGGCGCCCTTTCTGCTCAAGGATAGCCCGAACTATGGCGGGCGCGAAAGGACCAGTCGTCTTGACGGCGCATTTGCGCCGTGGCCTAAGGACACCGGCAGTTCCGGACAGGAAGAATGATCAGAGCTTTGTATGACTGGACGATCCGCCTTGCGGACCACCCCAAGGCGCTTTGGGCGCTTGGCACGGTTTCCTTCGTCGAGAGCTCGTTCTTCCCCATCCCGCCGGATGTCCTGATGATCCCCATGATCATCGCGCGGCCATCCCGCGCCTGGCTGATCGCCACGATCGCGCTGGTAACGTCGGTCCTCGGCGGGCTTTTCGGCTATTTCATCGGCGCCGTGCTGTGGGAGACGATCGGCCAGCCGATCCTGACGTTCTACGGCAAGGCGGAGGCTGCGGACCTTTTCGCCGAACGTTTCAACGCCTATGGCGCCTGGGCCGTGCTGATCGCGGGGGTGACGCCCTTTCCTTTCAAGGTCATCACCATCATGTCGGGCTGGACGGGGCTGTCACTTCCGGTGTTCATCCTCGCCTCTGTCATCGCCCGCGGCCTGCGGTTCTTTGTTGTCGCGGGTCTTCTGTGGCGGTTTGGGGCGCCGATACGGACCTTCATCGAGGCTCGGCTGGGGCTCCTGTTCAGCTTGTTCATGCTGCTGCTCGTCGGTGGATTTGCCTTGGTGAAATACCTATGACCCGGAACCGTCTCGTCCTTCTCGCCGCAGGCGGATCGCTTGCCCTTCTGGCCGGAGCCTTCATCTTTCAGGCGTTTGGCTATGCCCCCTGCAAGCTTTGCCTGTGGCAGCGCTGGCCGCATGCCGCCGCCATCGTGATCGGTGCGCTTTGCCTTTCCACGCGGCGCGCGGAACTCGCCTGGCTCGGCGCTGTTGCGGCCCTCGCCACCGCCGGGGTCGGCATCTATCATACGGGCGTCGAGCGCGGCTTCTGGCTCGGGCCGACGACCTGCACGTCGGGCGATGTCGGCGGCCTGTCAGCGGACGATCTGATGAACCAGATCCTCAACGCGCCGCTCATTCGCTGCGACGAGGTCGCCTGGTCGCTATTCGGCCTGTCGATGGCGTCCTGGAACGCGCTCCTCTCGCTCAGCCTCGCGGCGATCTGGGTCCGGGCCGCCACGCGGCGGGGCTAACGCCGACCGGGCCGTTTGGTCGACAGAAGCAGGTTGGTCTCGCTCGCCAGCACACCCTCATAGCCGCGCACCTTGAGTATCAGCGCATCCAGCTCCTCCAGAGTCCTCGTCCCCAGTTCGCACACGAGATCCCAGCGGCCATTGGTCGAATGGACCGCCTGAACCTCAGGCAGGCCAAGGATGCGCGCGGTGATCCGCTCCTGCCCGCGCCCCTCGATCGCGATCATCATCAGCCCGCGCACCGGCGAAGCGCTGACATCGCCGCGCGTCAGCACGGTGAAGCCGATGATCTCGCCGCGCGCCTGCAGTCGTTCGAGCCGCGCCCTGACCGTCGCACGCGCCAGCCCCAGACGGTCGGCAAGATCGGAAAGCGCGGCACGCCCGTCCCGGCGCAACTCCGCCACCAGCCGCTGGTCGGTATCGTCCAAATCGGTCATTCTTCCCGCCATTTCGATCAAAGCCTCGCGCAAACCGACAATAAATCGCTTTCAGGCTGACGCAAGAGGGCGGCATCATGGCGAAAATGACCAAGGACCGACCATGACGAACTGCATTCTCATCGGCGCACCCATCGACAGCGGCCAGAAACGCGCGGGCTGCCTGATGGGCCCCGCCGCCTACCGCGTCGCAGGGCTCGGCGCCTCGATTACCGACCTCGGCCACACGGTCGCCGACTGGGGCGATGTGGCGCTGCCGACGCTCGCGCCGGTCTCCTGCCCGAACCCCGCCGTCCATTCGCTTGCCGAAACCGTGGGCTGGACCGCAGCGCTCGCCGACCGCACCGCCGAGGCGCTGGCGACCGGCGCCTTCCCGATCATCCTCGGCGGCGACCATTCGCTGGCGCTCGGCTCGGTCTCGGGCGCTGCGCGCCATGCCCGGTCCGAGGGCCGCCCGCTCTTCGTCCTCTGGCTCGACGCCCATTCCGACATTCACACGCCGCTGACCACCCAGTCCGGCAACCTGCATGGAACGCCCGTAGCCTATATCGCCGGCCACAGCGGCTTCGACGCCTTCCCGCCCTTCCCCGATCCGGTGCCCGAGGACCATATCTGCCTTTATGGCATCCGTTCGGTCGATCCGGCCGAACATGCCTCGCTTCTGAAGACCGACATGGTGATCTGCGACATGCGCGTCCTTGACGAGCGCGGCATCGTCGCGCCCTTGCGCGAATTCCTGGAGCGGGTTCGGGCCGAGAACGGCCTGCTGCATGTCTCGCTCGACGTCGATTTCCTCGACCCGTCGATCGCGCCCGCCGTCGGCACGACGGTTCCCGGCGGCACCACCTTCCGCGAAGCGCATCTGGTGATGGAGCTCTTGCACGAAAGCGCTCTCGTCACGTCGCTCGACCTGGTCGAGCTGAACCCGTTCCTCGACGAACGCGGCCGGACCGCCAAACTGATGGTTGAGCTTGTGGGCTCTCTCATGGGCCGCAAGGTCTTCGACCGGCCGACGCGGAGCTACTGAAATGATGAAGCAGAATTTGAACATCGTCCCGTTTGTCAGCGTGGACAACATGATGCGGCTCGTTCTTCACCTAGGCGTCGAGCGGGTGATGAAAGATATAGCGGATGAGATCGAGGCCGATTTCCGCCGCTGGCCCCTGTTCGACAAGACCCCGCGCGTCGCCTCCCATTCCGACGTCGGCGTGATCGAGCTGATGCCGACCTCGGACGGCGAGATGTATGGGTTCAAATATGTGAACGGCCATCCGAAGAACATGAAGGAAGGCCTGCAAACCGTTACCGCCTTTGGGCTTCTGGCCGACGTCAACACCGGCTACCCGGTCCTGCTGACCGAAATGACGATCCTGACCGCGCTCCGCACCGCCGCGATGTCGGCGCTCGCCGCGAAATGGCTGGCGCCCGAAGGATCAACCGTGATGGCGCTGATCGGCAATGGCGCGCAGGCGGAATTCCAGGCCCTGGCCTTCCAGGCCATCTGCGGGGTCGCCGAGGTTCGCCTTTACGATATCGACCCGGCGGCGACGAAGAAATGCGCGGCGAACCTTGCGGGATCGAAACTGAAGGTCGTTTCCTGCAAGAGTGCCGAAGAGGCGATCCTCGGGGCGCAGATCATCACGACCGTCACCGCCGACAAGCAATATGCGACGATCCTCAGCGACAACATGGTCGGTTCGGGCGTTCATATCAACGCGGTCGGCGGCGATTGCCCGGGCAAGACCGAGCTGCATAAGGATATCCTGCTAAGGTCCGATATTTTCGTGGAATATCCTCCTCAGACCCGGATCGAGGGCGAGATCCAGCAGCTTGCCGCCGACTATCCGGTGAAGGAATTGTGGCAGGTGATGACCGGCGCGATCCGGGGCCGCGAAGACGGACGCGCGATCACGCTTTTCGATTCTGTCGGTTTCGCGATCGAGGATTTTTCGGCGCTGCGCTATGTGCTCGGCCAGCTGAAGGCCCTGCCGAAGAGCCTGAAGTTCAGCGAGGATCTCGACATGATCGCCGACCCCGACGATCCTCGCGACCTCTACGGCATGCTCCTGCGCAAGAAGGCGGCGCAGGCGGCGTGAAGAGCGAGGGCTCTGCCCTCGCGCTCCCGGGATATTTGATCCAGCGTGAAAGGATCAGGCAAGGCCGACCATCCGCCGGATGTCTGCGGGCGTCGCGCCCTCCTCGCGATAGTTGCGGATCGCGCGGGCATCGTCGCGCTTGGCCAGGCGCTTGCCCGCTGCGTCGCGGATCAGGCGGTGGTGGTCATAGACGGGCGTCGGCAGGCCGAGAAGGCGCTGCAAGAGCACATGGATCGCCGTCGCCTCGAACAGGTCTTCGCCGCGCGTCACATGGGTGATGCCCTGCGCGGCATCGTCGACCACGACCGACAGGTGGTAGGAAGTGCCCATGTCGCGGCGGGCAAGCACCACGTCGCCGACGGTCCCGACCAGGTCATCGGGCACCACGGTGATCCGGCCGCGCTTCCCGGCACCTTCCTCGCGGAACGCGACCGGCGCCGTCGCGGCAAGCGCCATGTCTAGGCGAAGCGCGCCCGCGGGCAAGGCACCTCTGCGCGCATGGTTTCGGCACGTACCCGGATAGATCGGCCCGTCCGGGCCGACGCGCGGGCTGGCGCCCTCCTGCGGGGCGCTTGCTGCCGCCTCGATGTCGCGGCGCGAGCAGTGACATTCATAGAGGAACCCGGCGCGCCAGAGTTCTTCGAGTGCCGCGCGATAGGCGGGCTGCCGGTCCGACTGGCGCATGACCGGCTGCTCCCACACGAGCCCGAGCCAGGCAAGATCGTCGAAGATCGCCTGTTCCCATTCGGGGCGCGCGCGCGACCGGTCTATATCCTCGATCCGGAGGAGGAACCGCCCGCCCGCCGCCCGTGCCATGTCATGGGCGACGATCGCGGAATAGGCATGGCCGAGGTGCAGGGGTCCGGTGGGCGACGGTGCGAAGCGGGTTACGACAGCCATTGGGTGAAAGCCGCCTTTGCCCTGTCGGTATAGGCCTTGTAGCGGTCCTTGCGGCCCTTGCGGCCGCCCTTCGCGTCGATGGGCGGGAAGAGGCCGAAATTCACGTTCATCGGCTGGAAGGTCTTCGCCTCCGCCCCGCCGGCAATATGATGGATCAGCGACCCCATTGCGGTTTCCGGTGGCGGTGGCGCCAGGTCCTGCCCCAGAATCTCCGCCGCCGCCATCCGGCCCGCCAGAAGGCCCATGGCGGCGCTCTCCACATAGCCTTCGACGCCGGTGATCTGGCCAGCGAAGCGGATATTGGGGCGCGACTTCAGCCGCATCCTTTCATCGAGCAGCGTCGGCGAGTTGATGAACGTATTGCGGTGAATGCCGCCGAGGCGGGCGAAGGAGGCATTTTCCAGCGCCGGAATCTTGCGGAAAACATCCACTTGCGCGCCGTACTTCATCTTGGTCTGGAAGCCCACGATATTGTAGAGCGTGCCAAGCGCATTGTCGCGGCGGAGCTGCACGACCGCATAGGGTTTCTGTTCCGGCCGGTGCGCATTGGTCAGCCCCACCGGCTTCATCGGCCCATGGCGCAGGGTTTCGCGTCCGCGTTCGGCCATCACCTCGATGGGCAGGCAGCCGTCGAAATAGCCCGCCGTTTCGCCTTCGTGGAACAGGGTCTTGTCGGCGGCCAGCAGCGCGTCGATGAAGGCCTCGTACTGAGCCTTGTCCATCGGGCAGTTCATGTAGGCGGTCTGCTCCTCGACCGTCTCGCCCTTGTCATAGCGCGACTGCATCCAGGCGACCGACATGTCGACCGTTTCGGCATAGACGATGGGGGCGATCGCGTCGAAAAAGGCGAGCGCTTCAGTGCCTGTCTCGGCCGCGATTGCCTCGCCAAGGCGCGAGGAGGTCAGCGGGCCGGTGGCGATGATCCAGCTTCCACTCGAGGGAAGTTCTGTAATCTCTTCATCTGAAACGGAAATGTTGGGATGAGAGCGCAGCCGTTCCGTCACGCTTTCGGCAAACGGATCGCGGTCCACCGCCAGAGCGCCGCCCGCAGGCAGCCGGTGGCGCGTCGCCATTTCCATGATGAGACCACCTGCCGCCCGCATTTCCCAATGCAGAAGACCGACCGCATTGCGTTCATCATCGTCGGAGCGGAAGGAGTTGGAACAGACCATCTCGGCGAAATGGCCGGTACGGTGGGCGAAGGTCGCGACTTTCGGGCGCATCTCGTGGATGCAGACCCGTATTCCCAGATTGGCCGCCTGCCAGGCGGCCTCGGAGCCGGCCATGCCGCCGCCGACGATATTGAGTTGCGCGTCCATGCGCGCGGATTAGACGATGACGGCGGCGAAGAAAAGCCTCAGAAGCCGACTTCGATGTCGAGGTCGTCAAGGTAGCCCCGGGCGCGGGCATCGCCGGGCACCGGGCCTGCAAGCTTGCGAGGTTCCGGGCCGGTCACCGTCCGGTCCGACCGCGCCGCGAAAAACGTCGCCAGGAACCGGCGCAGCGCGCCCTCTTCCCGTTTGGTTTCGCCGATGCGACCCGCGAGATCGGTATATGCCATGACCTTCCCCTTGTTGCCCGGGGACGGCGCCCTTCCCAAGACCGCCGCCCGTTATGCCCAGTCTTGAAGGTGAGTCTGGCGGCAGTAGGTTAAGAATGTGTCAAAATCGGCATCTCTTCATGACGCGCAACCGGGCCGGAAAAGGGCGGATCACTCCGCCTCTTCCTCCGCGCCCTCGCCCGCGACATGGGCGACCGACACCACTTCCTCATCCGCGCCGGTGTCGAAGACCTTCACCCCGCCCGCCGAGCGCGAGCGGAAGGAAATCCCCTCGACCGGGCAGCGGATCGACTGGCCCGTGGAGGTGACGAGCATCACCTGATCGTCGCCCTCTACCGGGAAGCAGGCGATGAGCCGCCCGCCGCGCGAGCCCTGGCTGATTGCCTTCACCCCCTGGCCGCCGCGCCCGCGCACCGGATAATCGTGCGAGGAGGAAAGCTTGCCGAGGCCCGAGGCGGTGACGGTCAGGATCAGATCCTCGGCCGCCGACATTTCGGCATAGCGTTCGGGCGACAGCTGGCCGCCTTCGACCGCCTCTTCCTCGTCATCCTCGACCTCATCCTCCAAAGCCCCCGCCATCAGGCGGCGCTGTTTGAGATAGGCCGCGCGTTCGGCCGGGTCGGCCTCGAAGTGGCGGATGACCGACATCGAGACGACAGAGTCACCGGCCGCCAGTCGGATGCCGCGCACCCCGGTCGAATCGCGCCCCTTGAAGACACGCACCTCGGTCGTCGGGAAGCGGATCGCGCGACCCATCTCTGTCACAAGCATCACATCGTCATTTTCGTCGCAGATGCGCGCATTCACGAGGCTCACGCCTTCGGGCAACTTCATCGCGATCTTGCCGTTGCGCATGACATTGGTGAAATCCGAAAGCGCATTGCGGCGCACGTCGCCTTCGGAAGTAGCGAAGAAAATCTGCAGATCGTCCCACTCCTCCTCCGGCACGTCCACGGGCATGATCGCGGCGATTGTCACGCCCTGCACGATCGGCAGGATATTGACGATCGCCTTGCCCTTGGCATTGCGCCCAGCGAGCGGCAGGCGCCAGGTCTTCAGCTTGTAGACCATGCCATCGGTGGTGAAGAACAGAAGCTGGGTATGGGTGTTCGCGACGAAAAGCGATGTGACCACATCGTCTTCCTTGGTCTGCATCGAGGCAAGGCCCTTGCCGCCCCGGCGCTGCGCGCGGAATTCGGCGAGCGGCGTGCGCTTGATATAGCCTCCGCTGGTGATGGTGACGACCATATCCTCGCGCTCGATCAGGTCCTCGTCTTCCAGATCGCCCGCCCAATCGACGATCTCGGTACGGCGCGGCTCGGCGAAGGCGGCGCGCACCTCGCGAAGCTCGTTGCCGATGATCTCCATGATCCGCTCGCGCGAGCCGAGGATGGCGAGGTAGTCCTTGATCTTGGCTGCCAGTTCTTCCAGCTCGTCCGTCACTTCCTTGACGCCGATCGCCGTCAGGCGCTGCAGGCGCAAGTCGAGGATGGCACGGGCCTGGGTTTCCGACAGATTGTAGGTCCCGTCCTCGTTCATCTTGTGGGTCGGATCGTCGATCAGCCGGATATAGGGCGCGATGTCATGGGCGGGCCAGCGCCGGGTCATCAGCCGTTCGCGCGCTTCGGCCGGGTCGGCGGAGGAGCGGATGGTCTGCACCACCTCGTCGACGTTCGAGACGGCCACGGCCAGACCGCACAGGATATGGCTGCGCTCGCGGGCCTTCTTCAGCTCGAACGCGGTGCGGCGCGCGACAACCTCCTCGCGGAAGCTGATGAAATTGGTGAGGAAATCCCTCAGCGTCAGCTGCTCCGGCCGTCCGCCGTTCAGGGCCAGCATGTTGCAGCCGAACGAGGTCTGCAGCGGCGTGAAGCGGAAAAGCTGGTTCAGCACCACCTCTGCCGTCGCATCGCGTTTCAGTTCGACGACGACCCGCACGCCGACGCGGTCAGATTCGTCCTGCACATGGGCGATGCCCTCGATCTTCTTGTCGCGCACCAGTTCCGCGATCTTTTCGATCATCGTGGCCTTGTTCACCTGATAGGGGATCTCGTCGACGACGATGGCGAAGCGGTCCTTGCGGATCTCCTCGACCCGGGTCTTGGCGCGGATGATCACCGAACCGCGACCCTCCAGATAGGCCTTGCGCGCGCCCGACCGGCCGAGGATCAGCCCGCCCGTCGGGAAATCCGGCGCGGGGATGATCTCCATCAGCGCTTCCATGGACAGATCGGGGTTCTCGATCAGCGCGAGCGTGCCGTCGATGACCTCGCCGAGGTTATGGGGCGGTATGTTCGTCGCCATGCCGACGGCGATGCCACCCGCGCCATTGACCAGCATGTTCGGGAAGCGGGCCGGCAGAACGGTCGGCTCGCGGTCCTTGCCGTCGTAATTGTCCTGAAAGTCGACCGTCTCCTTCTCGATATCATCGAGAAGCGAGGCTGCCACCTTCTCCATCCGGACCTCGGTATAGCGCATGGCGGCGGCGTTATCGCCGTCCATCGAGCCGAAGTTGCCCTGCCCGTCCAGAAGCGGCACGGACATGGAAAAATCCTGCGCCATCCGCACCAGCGCATCATAGATCGCCGCATCGCCATGGGGGTGATATTTCCCCATCACGTCGCCTACCGGACGCGCCGACTTGCGGTAGGGCTTGTCGTGGGTATTGCCCGTCTCGTACATCGCATAAAGGATGCGGCGGTGCACCGGCTTCAGCCCGTCGCGCAGGTCGGGGATCGCGCGGCTTACGATCACGCTCATCGCGTAATCGAGATAGGCGGTCTTCATCTCCTCCTCGATGGCGACCGAGGGCCCGGCATGGAACATGCGGGGATGAGAATCTTCAGCGTTTTCAGGAACTTCCGGTTCGTCGGTCACGTGACTGCCCAGGCCTTTTTATTGACTAGATATTGTTGTCCGGCACTATACTTCATCCCATCTCTGGGGTGCAAGGCGCGCGGGCGCGCGCGAGGCGCCATCCTGCCGGATTCCTGTCAAGGTTTTGATTTTATTTGAAAGTAACCTTCGGCAATTATCCTTTCGGAAAAGCGCGCGAAGGAGGGTTCGATGCGTGCAGCGGGACCGGCGGCGGAAACCGAACTGATGCTCAGGGGCTACGGCCTGACCACGGCAGAGCTTTTCTACCGAATGCCGGACCATCGCCATGTGCTCAACAGCTTCATCTGGCAGGAATATGATCTGGCGCCCGACTATCCGGAACTCTTCCAGTTCATCGAATTCTGGCAGGAAAAGATCGAAGGGCCCTTGCATTCCGTGCGCTTCACCCATCGCAAGCTGATCCGCCCCGGCGACTGGCGGAATGTCACGGGCGAGTTCTACCTGAACTGATGCCGGTTACCCCGCCTCCGGCGCCATCAGCTCCACCTCTGCCCCGTCCCGCAGCGCCGTGTAGAAACAGGTCCGCCGGTCGGTATGGCAGGCCGGACCAGTCTGTTCGACCAGCACAAGCAGGCAATCGCGGTCGCAATCGAGGCGCATCTCGACCAGTTTCTGGACATGGCCGGAACTTTCGCCCTTCACCCAGAAGGACTGGCGCGAGCGCGACCAATAGGTGACGCGGCCGGTCTGAAGCGTGCGCGCGACCGCGTCCGCGTTCATCCAGGCCAGCATCAAGACCTCGCCCGACGCGTGATCCTGCGCGATCACCGGCAGAAGCCCGGCCGCATCGTAGCGAAGTGTGGTCGCGTCAAATTGCATCTTGGTCTCGTTGATTTCCCGGTGGCGGTCTCTATCTTTAGGGCCAAACCACGGGCGGGGCAAATGAGCGAAACCGATCTCATCAAACTCTATTCGCAGCGCATCCTGGCACTGGCCGCCGACATTCCCCATGCCGAGCGGCTCGACCTCCCCGACGCGACCGCCATGCGCCGCTCGCCTCTCTGCGGCTCCACCGTCACCGTCGATCTGTCGCTGAAGGACGGACGCATCACGCGTTTCGGACAGGATGTGAAGGCCTGCGCGCTTGGCCAGGCTTCGGCGGCGATCGCCGGGGCAGAAATGATCGGGCGAAGCGAGGCCGAGGTCCTGAAGGCCCGCGACGAGTTGAAGGCGATGCTGAAGGAGAACGGCCCCATCCCGTCCCCTCCCTTCGACGGCTACGAGGTGCTGACACCCGCCCGCGACTATGCCAATCGCCACGCCTCGATCCTGCTGGTGCTGGAGGCAACCGCCGACGCCTTATCGAAAACCCACTGATCCACTTTCTGTCCCGAAATACTCCGGGAGGGTGCGGGAGGGCGGCGCCCTCCCGCTCTTCATGAAAAAAACCGCCGTGTCCCGACGGGGACACGGCGGCAGTCTGCGGTTACCGGGGACAGGGCCGACTGGGGATCGACCCGGGGGTATCACTGCGGGACAGGCAGACCCACGGAAAGACCGCTTGGGCAGGGTCAGATCAGGTCAGGCAGATGAAGGCCGACGATCAGCATGGCGACCAGCGAGACGAGGCCCGCCGCATCCACCAGCATGGTTCCGTGAGAGCGGGAAAAGGCGGCTTTCAGGTCTCGCATCGGTTCCTCCATCCTTGTTGCTCTTTTGTTCTCACATAGATCGACCGGTGTAAAGAACTTTTTAAGAACATTCGCGAACAAACCTTAACCGACGGCGATCAGGCGGATCGCCTCGTCCTTGCCCATCAGCCACAGAAGCACCCGCGCCGCCTGCCCGCGCGGGCCGGTCAGGCCCGGATCGGTCGCCAGAAGCGCCCGCGCATCGCTTTGCGCCACCGCCATCAGCCAAGCCTGCCGGTCAAGATCGGCGATGCGGAAACGCGGCAGGCCGGATTGCGCCGTACCCACCAGGTCGCCCGCGCCGCGCATCGCCAGATCCTCCTCGGCGATGCGGAACCCGTCCTCGCTTTCGCGGAGTATCTGCAAGCGTCGCTCCGCCGCCTCGGACAGCGGCGGCTGATACATCATCAGGCAAGTCGATTCGGCCGCCCCCCGCCCGACCCGTCCGCGCAGCTGGTGCAGCTGGGCCAGCCCGAAAGTCTCTGCCCGCTCGATCACCATGATCGAGGCATTGGGCACGTTCACACCCACCTCGATCACCGTCGTCGCCACCAGAACCTTGGTGCGCCCCGCAACGAAATCGGCCATCGCGGCGTCCTTGTCGGCGGGCGCCATCTGGCCGTGGACGAGGCCGACGAGCCCCTCGCCCAATGTCGCCCGAAGCGTCTTGAACCGATCCTCGGCCGCGATCAGGTCGACCAGCTCGCTTTCCTCGACCAGCGGGCAGACCCAATAGGCCTGCCGCCCCTCCGCCACCGCCTGCCTCAGATGCGCCACCACCTCCTCATAACGGCCCGAGGAAATGAGTGCCGTCTTCACCGGCGTCCGCCCGGGCGGCTTTTCATCCAGGATCGAGACATCCATGTCGCCATATTGCGCCAGTGCCAGCGACCGCGGGATCGGCGTCGCCGTCATCACCAGAACGTCCGCCGCGATACCTTTGGCGCCCAGTTCCTTGCGCTGCTCGACCCCGAACCTGTGCTGTTCGTCGATGATCGCCAGGCGCAGGTCGTGAAAGTCCACATCCTTTTGAAAAACCGCATGCGTGCCGACCAGCACCTGCAGATCGCCGGACGCGAGCGCCTTCAGCTTCGCCGCCCGCTCCGTCCCCCGGTCGCGGCCCGACAGGATATCCAGCGCGACGCCCGCGCTGTCCGCAAGCGGTTTCAGCCCGTCGAAATGCTGGCGCGCTAGAATTTCCGTGGGGGCCATCATCACCCCCTGCCCGCCCGCCTCGACCGCGTTCAGAAGCGCCATGAAGGCCACAAGCGTCTTGCCCGATCCGACATCGCCCTGCAGCAGTCGGCTCATCCGCTTGTCGGCGCCCATGTCGGCAGCGATCTCGGCAATCGCCCGCTCCTGCGCCGCCGTCGGCTTGTAGGGCAACGCCTCCCTCACCCTCTTCTGCAACCGCCCGTCCCCGGCCGATGCCCGCCCCTTTCCGCGCCGAAAGGCGGTGCGGGCGAGCGACAGCGTCAACTGATGGGCGAACATCTCGTCATAGGCGAGCCGCTGCCGCGCCGGGGCCTCGGGCGCGCAATCAGCGGCTGCTTTCGGCTGATGGGCGGCCTCAAGCGCTGCCTGCCAGCCCGGCCAGCCCTCGCGCGCCAGAAGCGCGGGGTCTATCCATTCGGCCAAGGCTGGCGCGCGCGCCAGCGCCCCCGCCGCCGCGCGCGCCATCTGTTTTTGCGTGACGCCCGCAGTCAAAGGATAGACCGGCTCAAATTCCGCCAGATCGCGCGCCTCCTCGGGGCGCAGGATATGGTCAGGGTGGACCATCTGCGCCAGCCCGTCGAAGATCTCGACCTTGCCCGAGACAATCCGCCGCTGGCCGGTCGGCAGCTGCTTGGCGAGATAGTCGCCCTTCAGATGGAAGAAGACGAGCTGGAATTCTGTGCCTGCATCCCGAACGAAGACCCTGACCGGCCCGCCCTTGCGGCGCGCGGGCACATGCGCGCCGACCTCGACCTCGACCGTCACGGTCGCGGGCAGCGCCACATCGCGGATCGAGGCGCGCAGCCGCCGGTCGATGACCGCATAGGGCAAGGTGAAGAGGAAATCCCTCGGCCGTTCGATCCCGAGAGCGGGCAGAAGTTTCGCGGCCTTGGGCCCGATCCCCTCGAGCGTCTCGATATCCGCAAACAGCGGAAAGAGGACGGATGGGCGGCTCATCCGCCGATCAGCCTCAGCCAGGCGTCCTCGTCAATCGTCTCGATCCCCAGCCGCTCCGCTTCCTTGGCCTTCGACCCCGCCCCCGGCCCCGCGACCAGGAGATCGGTCTTGGCGCTGACCGATCCGGCGACCTTGGCCCCCAGCGCCTCGGCCCGGGCCTTCGCCTCGGCCCGTGTCATCCTTTCGAGCGTCCCGGTGAAGACCACGGTCTTGCCCGCGACCGGGCTGCCGTCGGTGACCCGGCGCGCCACCTCCTGAATGTCGAGCAGGGCGGCAAGCCGGTCGATGGACGCGCGCTCGGCCTCCTGATGAAAGGCGTTCACCACCGAGGCCGCCAGCACATCACCAACCCCGTCGATCGCGGTCAGTGCCTGCCAGTCCGGCCCCTCGCCGATCCGCGCCCCGGTCATCGCCGCCTCGAACGCCTCCCAGGTCCCGTAATTCCGCGCCAGAAGGTTCGCTGCACTTTCACCGACATGGCGGATGCCAAGGGCGAAGATCACGCGGTTGAGCGGGATCGCCCGCCGCTCCTCGATGGCAGCAAAGAGATTCGCGGCCGAGCGTTCCCCGAACCCGTCGCGGTTTCTCAGTTTCGTCAGATTCGCCGCATCGCGGGCGGCAAGGGTGAATATGTCGGCGGGCTCTCGGATCGGCAGCTGATCGTCGGCAAAGAACATCTCGATCTGCTTGGCCCCCAGCCCTTCGATATCGAAGGCGCCGCGCGAGACGAAATGCTTCAGCTTCTCGACCGCCTGCGCCGGGCAGATGAGGCCACCGGTGCAGCGGCGCACCGCGTCCCCCTCCTCCCGCACCGCGTCCGAACCGCATTCGGGGCAGCGGTGCGGAAACACATAAGGTTCCGCGCCCTCGGGCCGCTGCGACAGATCGACATCGGCGATCTTCGGGATCACATCGCCCGCACGGTAGACCTGCACCCAGTCGCCCACCCTTATATCCTTGCCCTCGCGGATCGGGTTGCCCTTGGCATCGCGCCCGGCGATGTAATCCTCGTTGTGCAGCGTCGCGTTCGAAACGACGACCCCGCCCACCGTCACCGGCTTCAGCCGCGCCACCGGCGAGAGCGCCCCGGTGCGACCGACCTGAATGTCGATCGCCTCAAGCCGCGTCCAGGCGAGTTCGGCGGGGAACTTGTGGGCGATCGCCCAGCGCGGCGTGGTGGAGCGGAAGCCGAGCCGCGCCTGCAGAGCCAGATCATCGACCTTGTAGACCACGCCGTCGATATCATAGCCCAGGGTCGCACGCGCCTGCTCGATCTCGCGATAGGCTGCCATCATCTCGGCCAGCGAGTGGCAGGTCCTCGTCCTCGGATTGGTCTGAAACCCGAGCGAGGCCAGCCGTTCGACCGCGCCCGCTTGTGTCGCGGCCAGCGGCTCTGACAATGCGCCCCAGCCGTAGGCGAAGAAGCGCAGCGGGCGAGCGGCGGTGATCCCCGCGTCGAGCTGGCGCAAGGATCCCGCCGCCGCATTTCGCGGATTGGCGAAGGTCTTCTCCCCCGCCGCCGCCTGACGCGCGTTCAGCGCGGCAAAATCGGCGTGGCTCATGTAGACCTCGCCCCTCACCTCAAGCAGCTCTGGCGCCCCTGTAAGCCGCCCGGGGATGTCGGCAATGGTGCGGGCATTGTCGGTGACATTCTCGCCCACCGCCCCGTCGCCGCGCGTCGCGGCCTGCACCAGCCTACCATTCTCATAGCGCAAGGAAAGAGACAGCCCGTCGATCTTCGGCTCCGCCGTGACGACAAGCTCACCATCCGCCCCGAGGTTCAGGAATGACCGGACGCGATCGACGAAATCGGCGGCATCCTCCTCCGAGAACGCATTCTCGAGCGACAGCATCCGCACGGCATGGCTGACCTTGGCGAAAGTCTCCGACGGCGCGGCGCCGACCTCGCCCGTCGGGCTCTGCGCCGCCAGATCGGGAAAACGCGCCTCGATGGCGCGAAGCCTGGCCTTCAGCGCATCATAGGCCGCATCCGAGATTTCCGGCGCATCCTCGGCATGATAGGCGCGGTCGGCGCGGCGAACCTCTTCGGCGGTCCGCGCCCAGTCGGCCCGTGCCTCCGCCTCCGTCATGCGCTCTACCGCCCGTTCCGCCATGGTTTCCTCCCGCCTTGTCCCACTGTTAGGATCAAGCCGCCGCCTGGTCCAGCCCCTGCCCAGTCTCTCCCGGCAAACCAGACCGGCGCCCTGGCGACATGGGCATGGAGGCCGTAGCGGGCGCCTGTCGCGCAAGCCAGCGCGACCGATCCGTCCTTGTTACCCCGCGATCGATGCCAAACGACAGTCACAGCTAGCCGAATGGATAGCGCGCGGTCTGATTGGTCAGGCATTTATCCCTAAGGAAAAATGACTTGGCCCCGGTCAGCGCGCATTCTCATCCCATCAAACATGGTGCGAACGTCGGAGACAAAAATGGCGCAACTTCTTGAGAAAGCCCGCCTCGGCCGCCTCGCCGCACTTGGAAAGCTGCAGGGCAGGAAGCGGCGCGTCCTCACCAGGGCCCGTGTGCGCGCGTCGGCCGATGACCGGCGCTATCCGACTGGCTGTGTCATTGCTATGAAGGTGCTCAGATGATCATGGGTTCGGTTCTCGCAGGTTCGGTCGTGGGTATGGTCGCCGGCGCGATCTGTCTCCTGTTCGGGCAAGGTTTTCTGGTGGCAGTGGGTGCCTACTCTCTCGCGGGAACCGCGGGCCTGATCGGCCATGCCACCTTTGCTGCCTGCCTGCGCGAAGTGAACGCGTGGCGCGCGGACTGTGACCGAGGGGCAAGCGCCCGCAACCCGACATAAAACACGCGCGAGGCATTGAAACATCGGTTCGGGAGCCGGTCTTCGGCCAGCGCGCAGCGGCCCGACATGCCGACAGGCGCCCGTCGCGATCCATGATCTCGGGGCGCGTCACACGCGAGGATGGATCTTGGGCGTCAGGCCCGGGGACGGACGTCCGACCCGAGATCGTGGTGCGATCGATGCAACGGATCGGTTCTCGCTTTTCCCGCAGCCAAGACCTGGCCGTTCTGCCGCGAGGCGGGCTGGTTGGCCCGTTTGATCCCTGGCCATAGCGAGCGGTCCACGCTACGTCGTGCACGGGACATGGGCGGCCCCCGACGCCTAGGGAACCGCCCTTTGCCTCGGCTGGTGCCTGCCGCCGTGCTGAACCGCTCCGATCTCTCAGGCGCCGACGGCGACCCGCCGGTCCATGTCATGCGGATGGGGCTCGCGCAGCACATAGCCCCGCCCCCAAACCGTCTCGATATAATTCTCGCCTCCCGTGGCCTCGGCGAGCTTCTTTCTGAGCTTGCAGATGAACACGTCGATGATCTTCAGTTCCGGCTCGTCCATGCCGCCATAGAGGTGGTTTAGGAACATCTCCTTGGTGAGCGTCGTGCCCTTGCGCAGGCTCAGAAGCTCCAGCATCTGATATTCCTTGCCGGTCAGATGCACCGGCAGCCCGTCGACATCCACGGTCTTGGCATCGAGGTTCACATTGATATGGCCGGTGCGGATGATCGACTGGGCGTGACCTTTCGAGCGGCGGATGATCGCATGGATGCGCGCCACCAGTTCCTCCCGGTGGAAAGGCTTGGTCAGATAATCGTCGGCGCCGAAGCCGAAGCCGCGGATCTTGTTTTCCGTGTCGTCGGCGCCCGACAGAATCAGGATGGGCGTGGCGATCTTCGACAGGCGGAGCTGGCGCAGAACCTCGTGCCCGTTCATGTCGGGCAGGTTCAGATCGAGAAGGATCAGATCGTAGTCATAAAGCTTTGCGAGATCGATCCCTTCCTCGCCCAGATCGGTACAATAGACGTTCAGGTTCGCATGCGTCAGCATCAATTCGATGCTGCGGGAAGTGGTGGGATCGTCTTCTACCAGCAAAATTCTCATGCGCCGCACTCCGCGTTAAAGCCTTCATTACCTTAACCATGGGCATAAATGGTTAATCACACGTTACCGACGCATTCAAATATGAAAATGCAACCTAAAGTTGGCGATACTTTTGCAAGGCCGTGACCTTCAGGGCTTTTTCGCCATATTGCTCCACCGCGACGCGCCAGAGATCGAATTCCTCTTCCGACAGCCCGTAACGGTCGAGCGCCTCTTTCAGCGGCAACAGGCCGTACTGGACCGCGCGCACCACGCGCGCCTTGCGGCTTGCCACCCAGCGCCTTGTCTCGGACGGCGGCAGGTCGGCGCGCGTCATCACCGTTCCATCCGGCAGCGTCACGGCCCTTGGACCGTCGATCTTCTTTAGAAACATTGGGCACCCCCTGAAAACCAGCTCTTCACCGGCAACAAGCCTCCCAAAGCTCGCTTAATGACGGGTGAAACCCGGCCTTGTGAGTGTTTCGAATTTTCCTATATTCCGTCGGACCCTGATGAGCGTTCCGATGAAAGACCTGCCGCTGAATTCCCTGGGCTTTGCGAAGGCCCCCGCCGATACCCGTGTCGTCGTCGCCATGTCGGGCGGCGTCGACAGTTCGGTGGTGGCCGCGATGCTGAAGGACGAGGGTTACGATGTGGTGGGCGTGACGCTGCAGCTTTACGACCATGGCGCGGCGCTGGCCAAGAAGGGCGCCTGCTGTGCGGGTCAGGATATTCATGATGCCCGCCGCGTCGCCGAGGCCATGGGCTTTCCCCACTATGTGCTCGATTACGAGAACATGTTCCGCGAGGCGGTGATCGAGGAATTCGCAGATGCCTATCTGGCGGGGGCGACGCCGGTGCCCTGCATCCGCTGCAACGAACGGGTCAAGTTCAAGGACCTCCTCGCCACCGCGAAGGAGCTTGATGCAGACTGCATGGCGACCGGCCATTATATCCAGCGCAAGATGGGGGCCGTGGGGCCGGAACTGCATTGCGCCGCCGATGCCAATCGCGACCAGTCCTATTTTCTCTTCTCGACGACGCCCGAGCAGCTTTCCTTCCTGCGTTTCCCGCTCGGGCACCTCGCCTCGAAGGCCGAGACGCGCGCACTGGCCGCGAAATACGGGCTGTCGGTCGCCGACAAGCCCGACAGCCAGGACATCTGCTTCGTGCCGAACGGCAATTATGCGTCGGTGATCGAGAAACTGCGCCCCGGCGCCGCCGACCCGGGCGAGATCGTGCATCTCGACGGGCGCGTGATGGGCGAGCATCGCGGCGTGATCCATTACACGATCGGCCAGCGCCGCGGCCTGGGCGTCGGCGGCACGGGCGACCCGCTCTATGTGGTGCGGCTCGATCCCGACAGCCGGCGGGTGATCGTCGGTCCGAAAGAGGCGCTGGCGACCCGGGTGGTGCCGGTGCGCGAGGTGAACTGGCTGGGCGGTCAGCCCTTCGACAGTGCCGCCGAATGGCAGGTCGCCGTCAAGATCCGCTCGACCCGTCCGCCCCGGCCGGCGGTGATCCGGCCGTTGTCGGCGACCGAGGCGGAGGTCGAGCTTCTCGACCCCGAGGACGGGGTGAGCCCCGGCCAGGCCTGCGTCTTCTATCAGACCGGGCCCGCCGGTCCGACTGGCCGCATCCTCGGCGGCGGCTGGATCTGGAAGGGCCGCTGATATCGTCGCCTTCGGCGCCGACCCGTGCGAGAGGGGCGCTGCCCCTCTCGCGCTCTCCCCGGAGTATTTCAGGACAGAAAGTGGAGCAAGGGACGGCTTGATCCTGACGTTTGCCTCGGCCATGCTTGCAATGCTCGACAGATCAGAGGCCCCGTCTTGCCGTCATAAAGTCCGGTCTTAGCGCTTCACCCGTGCGACGGCGCGCCGCGCCGTCGGTTCGCTCATGCGTTCGGGGGCAAGTGGACTGAGACCGGATCGGCCCGTGCCTCTCCTCGCGCGCCTCTTCATTTCGGGCCGCGACCCTCCTCTGCCGCCGCCGACCGTGCCTTGGGACCATAGAGGCCCCCGGACTTTCCCCGGAAAGATCCGTCCCATGGCCCATGCCGCCCGCATCCTCTGGACCCTTCACCCCGCCGATACCCCCTGCCCCCGGCGTCATTGCCCGGGTTGCGGCACCGCCCGCGCCTTCCGATCCTCGGGCCGCATCCGGCTGAATGCGAATGGTCGTCGGCTGGATGCCTGGCTCATCTACCGCTGCACCATCTGCGAGCGGACCTGGAACCGGCCGATCTTCGAACGGATGGCGCGGGATAAGGTGCCTGCCACGATGATCGCCGCCTGCGAAATGAGCGATCCACATCTTGTGGCGCGGCTTGAGCGCGATATGACGGCGCTCGGCAAGTTAAGCGGGCGTATCGAGGGCGGTCTGCCATTGGTGGCGAAGCGATGCGACGTCGCCGCCGGAGCTGCCACGAGCGGGGCGCGGGTGCGGATCGTCGGCGCGGCCAAAGCCCCGTGCCGACTCGACCGGCTCCTTGCGCGCGAACTTGGCTTGTCGCGGGCGGGCGTCGCGTCCCTTGTCGGCGCGGGTGTGCTGGCGCTTGAAGGGTCACCGCAGAAGGCGATGGTGCGCCAGATCGTTGGAGATATCGTGCTTCTGGTGCGACCGTCCGGCCTGCCGGAGGTCGAAGGGGCCGCGCTGTTGGCGGCACTCGGGCCTCAGCCGGGCTGAGACAGGCGGGCGAGGACCGACCTTGCCGCGCGCAGGCCCGGAGGCTCGGTGCCGCGGCCGAGGCGGTCCATCGTCACCTCCATCGCCGCTTGTTGTGTTTCGCGCGCCGTCTCGTCGCGCAAGAGGGTGCCAAGCGCCCCGGCGATCGGGCCGGGGCGGCAGGCGGGGCCGAGGAATTCGGGGATCGCGCGGGTTTCGGCGACGATGTTGACCAAGGTCACCGTGTCGATCAGCGCCGCGCGTTTCATCATCCACCAGGTGAGCCGGTTGAAGTCATGCGCGATGACCATAGGAACGCGGTTCGCAGCCAGTTCGAGACTGACGGTGCCGGAGGCCGCGAGCGCCAGGTCGGCGGCGGCGAAGGCGGCGCGTTTGTCGGCCGCATCGGTCAGGACCAGCGGCGGGGTCCGCCAGCGCGCGGCGGCGTCGCCGACGAGGCCTGCCACGCCCCGGACCGTGGGGATGGCGACGCGCAGGCCGGGATGGCCTGCTTGCAGCCGCTCAAGCGCCTGCTCGAACCGCGGCATAAGGCGCGTGACCTCGCCTTTGCGGCTGCCCGGCAGGCAGAGGAGGAGCGGCTGGCCTTCGTCGATGGAGTGGGCATCGCGGAAGGCGCGTGCCTCGGCCTCGGTCGCGCGCGGCATCGAGACGACCGGGTGGCCGACGAAATCGCATGTCATGCCCGCCGCTTCCATATAGGGCGGCTCGAACGGGAAAAGTGCCAGCACATGGTCGATGAGCGGTGCCATCTTTGCCGCGCGCCCCGGGCGCCAGGCCCAGACGGTGGGGGCGACGTAATGGATGGTGCGCTGACCCGGATGTGCCTCGCGCACCAGCCTGGCGACACGCAGCGAGAAATCCGGGCTGTCGATGGTGATCAGCGCATCCGGTTCGGCCGCCGTCACGGCGGCGGCGGTCTCGGCGATGCGGGCCTTCAGGAACCGGTATTTCGGCAGAACTTCCAGAAGGCCCATGACCGCAAGGTCTTCCATCGGGAAAAGGCTCTCCAGCCCCTCGGCTGCCATCAAGGGCCCGCCCACGCCCTCGAACCTCACATCGAGACACAAGGCCTTCAGCCCCGCCATCAGCGCGGCACCGAGCGCGTCGCCCGAGGCCTCTCCGGCGGTGAGGAACAGTTTCATGGCGCCCGCGACCAGAGGAATAGACCCGCCGCCTCCGCCGCGGCGACGGTCGCGGCGCGGTCGAGGAGGATGGCGCCGCCCGCCTCCCAGGCGATGCCGTTCAGCCCGGCGGCATGGGCGCGGGCCACGGTCTCGGGGCCGATGGCGGGCAGATCGACGCGGCGGTCCTGCCCGGGTTTCGGCGCTTTGTAGAGAAGGCCCGCGCGCGGGAAGGGATGATGGCGGGCGGTGAAGTCGAGCATCGCGTCTGTGCCGGGCAGGGTCTCGACCGCAAGGCAGAGGCCGCGCGCCAGAACCGCCCCCTGCCCGATGTCGAGCGCGCCGGTGGCGGTGACAATCTCAGCCGCGCGCGCCGCGTCCGTCCGGTCTTGCTCCGAGGGCTGGCCGGTCAGAATGCCTGCGCCCGGGACGAGATCGGGGGCGATCTGATCGGCGCCGACGACGGAAAGATCCCATTCCTCGAAGATCGCGATCACCGCGCGGAGCGCGGCATCATCGCCGGACTGGATGGCACCCAGGAGACGAGGCACCAGCGTTGCGGTCTGCGCGTCGAACAGCTCCGGCTCGATCTTCGGGCGGCGGACCGCGCCCGCGAAACAGACGCGGGTCACGCCGGCCGCGGTGAGATGGTCAAGGAAGGGCACCAGCCTCTCGATGCGGAAGCGCAATGGTTCGACACCGTCGATGGAGGCTGGAAAGCCATCCATCTCTGCGATCAGAAGATCCTCGCCCCGGGCACGAAATCCGGCGGCGAGCAGGGCAGGCAACTGCCCCTGACCGGCGATGAGCGCGGTCTTCGTCATCTGGGCGCGAGGAAGGAACGGTCAGAGGGGCCGAGGATGAAGTCCAGCACTTCGCGGACATAGTCATTGTCGGTGCCTTCGTTCGCCCGCTCGCGCGCGCTGTCGCGGAAGGACCCGTGCCCGAGGTCGCCCAGGAGGTCGCGCAGCGCGAGGATGTCGGCCTTGCCCGCGCCACGCCGCTTCAGCCCGACAAGGTTCAGCCCGTCCAGGACGCCGCGCGGCCCCTGTACCAGACCATGCGGGATCACGTCGGCGGTGACCATCGTCACCGCGCCGATCATCGCGCCGCGCCCGATGCGGACGAACTGATGCACGCCCGACAGGCCGCCGACGATCACGTCATCTTCCAGAATGCAGTGCCCGGCAATGGCGACATTGTTCACCAGAATCACCCGGTCGCCGATCTGGCAATCGTGCGCCACATGGGAATTGGCCATGAAAAGCCCGTCGTCGCCGATGCGCGTCACGCCGCCGCCGCCATCGGTACCGGGGTTCATCGTCACCCCCTCGCGGATTCGGTTGCGGGCGCCGATCACAAGGCGCGTAGGCTCGCCCCGGAATTTCAGGTCCTGCGGCGCATGGCCGAGCGAGGCGAAGGGATAGACGACCGTGCCTTCGCCGATCTCGGTCAGCCCCTCGATCACCACATGCGACTTCAGCTCCACCCCCGGCCCGAGTGTCACCTCCGGCCCGATGACGCAGAAGGGGCCGATGAGGCAGCCCGGGCCGATCCCGGCCTCCGGGGCGATGACCGCCGACGGGTGGACGGTGGCTGTGGGGTCAATCGCCATGAAAGCTCAGTCCCGAAGGTCCATCATCGCGGCAATATCGGCCTCGGCGGCGATCTGGCCGTCGACCATGCCCTTGCCGTGGAACTTCCAGATCTTGCCGCCGCCGCGCTTGACCGTCATGTGCAGTTCCAGAACGTCACCCGGCACCACCATGCGGCGGAACTTGCAGGCGTCGATCGACAGGAAATAGGTCAGAAGATCGCGCCCGACCACATCCATCGAAATGCCGACGAGAACGGCCGCCGCCTGCGCCATCGCCTCGATGATCGTGACGCCGGGCATGATCGGCTTGGCCGGGAAATGGCCCTGGAAATGCGGTTCGTTGAAGGTGACGTTCTTGATGCCGACACAGCTGACGTTCGGGACGATGTCCCTGACCTTGTCGATCAGAAGGAACGGATAGCGATGCGGAATGATCCGCTGGATCAGATGGATATCCGCCTCGGTCACTGTGGTGCTGGTCATGAAAATCGTCCCCCGGGCAGTGTGCCTCTTCGGGCCTTGCTAGCAACATGGGGGAAGGCTGGCAAGCGCGCGCGCCTCACGGCGCTGTAACAGTCCCGGTTCCGTCGCCAAGCTCCGCGTCCGCCGCGGCGATCACCTCATCGGTGATGTCGATGGAGCGGACCGACATGAAGACCGCGCGATTGTCGAGAATGGCAAAGGCGCCCTGAGCCTCCATCACCTTGCCCATGACCGGCAGGACCGCGTCGAAGAATTCCTTGCGGGCCGTATCATGCCGCGCGGTCAGGTCGCGCAGCTTGGTGTCCTGTGCCTTGCGAATTCCTGTCACCTTCTCGTCGAAAGCGTCCGCGAGCTTGCGGAACTCGGCCGCCGGCAAGGTCGGGCGGCGGTCCGTCAGGTCCTTTTCCTCGGCAGTCAGCGCCGCTTCGATCCTGCGGTTTTCCGCCTGCAGCTCGCGTGAATCCTTGTCGATCTCGGCCAGCGCGCGCTTTCCCCAGGCAGACTGTGTGAAGAGCCGCTCCTGATCGACGGTCACCACCGGGCTCTTTAGCCGGGCCTCCTGCGCGCTGGCGGGCATCGCGCCCGCCACAAGCGCGAGGCCCGCAAGACCGGCGAGCGCGGCACGCATCAGAACTGCGTGGAAATGGTGAAGTCGAAGGTCTGCTCCTTGTCGTAGCTTTCCTTCTGGATCGCCCGCGAGAAGTTGAAGCGCAGCGGCCCGAGCGTCGAATCCCACAGGATCGAGACACCGACAGCCGACCTCAGATGCAGTCCGTCATCGACACCTCCGGGGCTGTCGAGCCCCCAGACCGAGCCGATATCGGCGAAGACGCCGCCGCTGATGCCATATTCCTCGGGCAGGCCGAGCGGGAATTCGGCGTCAAGGCGCAGTGCCGCGAACATGTTGCCGCCGAGCGCATCCTGGTTCGTCACGCTCAGATCGCGCGGGCCGATGCCGTTGGCCTCGAAGCCCCTGATCTTGCCGTTGCCGGTGAAACGATCAACGAGGCGCGTATCTGCGCTGCGCGACACGACGGCGCCCGCCTCAAACTCGGCGCGCAGGGTCACTTCTTCGTTGAAGACCTTCTTCTGGTACTTCGCCAGACCGGTCGTAGTGATCGATTCGATATCGCCGCCCACCCCCGCGAAATCCTGCCCGAAGGTCAGCAGAAGCCGCGATGTAGGATCGGTCTCGGACCGTTCCGTATCGAAGCTGAGCGTATAGCCAAGCGCGCTTGTTACTTCCGAGCCACGCGCCTCTTCCGCTTTCAGGATCGAAGAGGAATTGGTATCCACCTTGAAGATTTCGTCGCTCGACACCGAATAGCGAAGCTCCAGCCTCGTCCGGTCTGCCAGCGGGAATTCAAGCGACGGCGAGAAACCGAGGCGCTTGGTCGAATAGCGCGAATTCGAATTCTCCGACGTCCGGTACCAGGCAGAAAGCTTCAGCTTCAGATCGCGGTCGAGAAGGCTCGGCTCGATGAAGGTGATGCCGCTGTCCTTCTGGTCGGCGGTCGTGCCGATCTTCACATTCACATACTGGCCGCGGCCAAGGAAGTTCGCCTCGGTCAGGCCGATATTGAAGCCAAGCCCGTCGCTGACGGAATAGGAGGCGCCGAAGTTCAAGGACCCGGTGGGCTTTTCCTCGACATTCACGTCGACGATGACCTGATCCTCGGACGAGCCGCCGCGCGCATTGACCTGGGCATCCTTGAAATAGCCAAGCGCCCGGACCCGTTCCGCGCTCTGGCGGATTTCGCGCGGGCTGAAGGGGTCGCCTTCGACTGTGCGGAACTGGCGCCGCACAACCTTGTCGAGCGTCGTCGCATTGCCCTCGATATCGATCCGTTCGACGAAGACCTTGGGCCCCTTGGTCAGGACGAAGGTGACATCGAGCGTCTGGGACGCTTCGTCGCGGGTGATGCGCGGCTCGACCGAGAGGAAATTCAACCCCTTCTTCACCGCCAGATTCTCGAGCCGGGTGATCGTGGTGTCGATCGCGGTCGGCGAATAGGCCACGCCCTTGCGGATGCGCACCAGCTTGTCGAACTCGGTCGCGTCCACACCCTCGACCTCGCTCACCACGCGGATATCGTCGAAGGAATATTTCAGGCCCTCGCGGATCGCGAAGGTCAGGAAGAAGCCGTCGCGCTCGGTCGAGAATTCCGACGAGACGCTGGTGACGGACGCATCGATATAGCCGCGCGAGCGGTAGAAATCGACTAGAAGCTGCTTGTCCACATCCACCCGGTCGGCCACGAACGTGTCGCGCTGGATGATCTGTCGGAAGATGCCCGCCTGCTTGGTTTCCAGAACCTGCCGCAGACGCCGGTCCGAGAAGGCGCGGTTGCCGGTGAAGGACAGCCGCTCGACCTCGGTCACCTTGCCTTCGCGAATCTCGAAGACGAGGTCGACCTTGTTGTCACCGCGGTCGATCACCCGCGGCTCGATCCGCGCGGCAAGCCGTCCGGTCTCGGTATAGGCTTCGATCAGCGCCTGGGCATCCGCCTCGGCCTGAGCGGCCGAATAGACCCGGCGCGACTGCGACTTGATGACCTTGGCGAGGTCCTCGTCCTTGATCTTCTTGTTGCCCTCGAAATTGATGATGTTGATCGTCGGGTTCTCGACCACGCGGATGATCAGCGTGCCGCCCGAGGGGATCACGTCGACCGAGGCGAAGAGGCCGGAATCGTTCAGGCGCTGGACCACATCGTTCAGGGCGCCGTCGCTGATCGACTGGCCCTTCGGCACGGCGGCGAAGGAAAGAATCGTCGCCGGATCGATCAGCGCGTTCCCCTCGATTCGGACGTCCGAGAACGTGTAGCTCGCCGCCGAGGCTGGCAGGCCCGCGGCGGTCAGGAAAAGCACGGTGCAAAGGGCTGTGCGGCTCAGAAGCCCGACCTGACGTCTCATCATTTTCCCCGCCGGTGAAATCAGTTTTTTACGGTTCCTGACTAGCGGGATTGGGGGGGCTTGTCAAAGGAACGGCGCGGCAACCCGAACGAGTGCCGCGCCGTTGTGCAGAAGCGGAAACCGGCAGGGAGAAGGCGCCGGTCCCGACCGTCAGAAGAAGGTGGGCGAGAGAGGAACCTCGGCATTGAGGATCCGGTATATGACCCCCGTCGCCAGAAGCAGGCTCATCCCGATCGCAAGCGGCACGAGCAGACGGTCCGCAACCAGATCCACCATGAGGCTCAGGCCCCTGTAGTCCCGCGAAATCGTTTGCATCGCCACCTCCGCCACGACGGTCTTGCCACAATTCTATCGGCGGATTGTGTCCGGATTGCGGCGGGATCGTGCCGGTCCGGGGTCATTGTCCCGGGCCGGCTATGGGCAGAAGAGATCGTTGCTGAGCCCGAACATCATGAAACCGAGGACGATCACGAGGCCGACGGAGACCGCGAAGTTCAGCACGCGTTCGGGCAGCGGACGTCCGGTCAGCGCCTCGAACGCATAGAAGACCAGATGCCCGCCATCGAGCATCGGAACCGGAAAGAGGTTGATGAGGCCGATCGCGGTCGACAGGGCGGCGATGTACCAGATGAAATCGACAGGGCCGAGCGAAACCGCATGGGCCGACGTCTCGGCGATCGTAATAGCGCCCCGGACATTGCAGCTTGAAATCGCCCCCGTCACCACATTGCCAAGTGTCGAGAGCGAGGTCTTGGCGACGAACCAGCCCTGCCTTGCGGCGGTCGACACTGCTTCCCACGGGCCCGTAGCGCGGGTCGCTGGCGCAAAGAAGAAATCGCCCCCGATACCGATCAGGTAGCGGGTCTCGAACCCGCCGCCCTCCGCAGGCACGTCGGTGATCTTGGGGGTCAGCGCTATGTCGAGGCGCTGTCCGTCCCGCCAGACGCCGAGTTTCATGGCCGCGCCCGCGCCTTCCTTGACGCGCGGCCCGATCTCGTCGAACGTGCTGATCGAAGCGCCGTTGATCGTTTCGATCACGTCGCCCGGCTTCAGCCCCGCCGCCGCTGCCGCAGTCCCCGGCGACACGTTTGAGATGCGCGGCGGATAGAGCGCGGGGCCGTTCACCGTGATCGTCGCGCCGTCCCGCTTGACCTCGTAGGTCAGGCGCGCTTCACGCGACACCGCGTCCGCAGCGGCATTCAGCGCGTTCCAGTCGGCGACCGGCTTTCCGTTGACCGACACGATCTCGTCGCCCGGCCGCAGATCGCCCGCGCCGCCGGGCAGCGCATAAAGCTCCGCAATGACCGGCTGTTCCTTCGGTATGCCCGTTGCCAGCAGCAGCCCCGCGCCAAGAAGAATCGTCAGCGCGAAATTGAAAAACGGCCCTGCCGCGACCGTCGCGGCCCGCGCCCAAAGGGGGGCGCCGTGCATCGTATGGCGCATCTCTTCGGCGGAAAGCTTCGACACCACCTCGCCATCGGTCCCTGCCGAAGCCGCATTGGCATCGCCGAGAAACTTCACGTAGCCGCCCAGCGGGATTGCCGCCACCTGCCAGCGGGTGCCGCGCTTGTCCATCCGGCTCAACAGCACCTTGCCGAAGCCGATGGAAAATACCTCGGCATGAATGCCGGTCAGGCGACCGACGATGTAATGGCCATATTCATGCACAGCGACGATGATCGACAGCGCGACGATGAAGGCCGCGACATTCAGCGCGACATTGCCGAAGCTTGGGATCAGGCCGACTGCGTCCACGTCATGTCCTTCCGGTCTTGTCGACGACTGCCCGCGCCACGCGGCGCGCTTCGCCGTCGCCTTCCAGTATCATATCGAGGCTGAGGGCGCCTTTGCCAAGGGCTCCCTGCCCCGCCATCCGGTCGAGAACCGTCTCGACGACCCCCGCCATGTCGAGAAAGCCGATCCGGCCCACGATGAAGGCGTCAAGCGCGACTTCCTTCGCCGCATTGAAGGCCGCCCCCGCCAGCCCACCCGTCTCCATCACCTCGCGCGCCAGCCGCAGCGCCGGATAGCGCGCCGGATCGGGGGCACGGAAGGTCAGGCTGCCGACCGCGGCAAGGTCCAGCCGCTCGACCGGCAGATGCACCCGGTCGGGCCAGTTCAGCGCATAACCGATGGCATGGCGCATGTCCGGCGCACCCAGATGGCCGATCATGCCGCCGTCGCGGAAGCCAACAAGCGCATGGACAAGGCTTTCGGGATGGACGAGCACCTCGATCTTCTCTGGCGCAATGCCGAAAAACTCGTGCGTCTCGATCAGTTCCAGCGCCTTGTTGAACATCGACGCGCTGTCGATGGTGATGCGCTGGCCCATCGCCCAGTTCGGATGGGTCGAGGCCTCGGCCACGGTCGCCTGCGCCAGCCTTTCAAGCGGCCAGTCGCGGAAGGCGCCGCCCGAGGCGGTGATGATGATCCGCTCGACCGAATGCATGTCTTCGGACAAAAGCGCCTGGAAGATCGCCGAATGCTCGCTGTCGACCGGCAGGATGCGTGCGCCACTCTCGCGCGCCGTCTGCATGATCAGCGGTCCGGCGGTGACAAGGCTTTCCTTGTTGGCGAGCGCGAGCGTCGCACCCCGCTTGAGCGCCCGGAACCCGGGTACCAGCGCCGCCGCGCCAACGATGCCCGACATGACCCAGTCAGCAGGCCGGTCGGCGGCCTCGGCCAGCGCCTGCGACCCCGCCGCCGCCTCGATGCCGCTGCCGGCGAGTGCTTCGCGCAGCGCGGGCAGGCACTCGTCATAAGCGGTGACGGCAATCTCCGCATCAAGCGCGCGCGCCTGTTCGGCCAGCCGCGCCACATTGCGCCCGCCGGTCAGGGCACGGGTCCGATAGGCCTCAGGCCCCCCCTGCCGCATCAAAAGATCGAAGGTGCTCTCGCCAATCGACCCCGTGGCGCCGAAGACGGTGACGGACCGCATCGCTCAGCCCTCGAAGACCGGCACCGGCAGGCGCACGAGCTCCCAGACAAGCACGAAGACCGCAGCACCGATCAGCGCGTCGAACCGGTCGAGCAGCCCGCCGTGGCCGGGGATGAGGTTGGAACTGTCCTTCACCCCCGCCCGCCGCTTGATCGCGCTTTCGGCGATGTCGCCCATCTGCGCCGCGAAGGCAGTGAGGGCCGAGAAGGGAACGAGCACCAGCGGATGGCTGAACCAGGCCGCGAAACCGAGGCCCACGAGCGCCGCACCGAACCAGCCCGCCGCGGTCCCCGACCAGGTCTTCTTCGGCGAGACACGCGGCCAGAATTTCGGCCCGCCGATCATCCGTCCACCGAAATAGCCAAGGATGTCGGAGGCAATGACGATCAGCACCAGCCAGGCCGCGAAGGCAAGCCCGTAGCCCTCGCGGAATGCCACGAACGCATAGACCGCGAGCATGATCAGGAAACCGTAGATCGCATAGACCAGCCGGTCCTTGCGCGGGACCGCTAGACCGATGATCGACGGCAGCGCCAGCGTCGCCAGCCAGTAGGGCCCATGTTCGAAAAGGATGACCGCCATCGACAGGGCCGCCAGAAGACCAACGAGAAGCGCCTGCGTCGGCCGGTCCGGCGCGGTCAGGCGCGCCAGCTCCCAAAGCCCGAGGCCCGCTGCCGCGATAGCGAGCAGCGCGAGCGGCCAGCCCCCCGCAGCCACCGCCGCGAGGCCGACGGCCGACACGATCAGGCCCGACAGGACGCGGACTTTGAGGTCAGCCCATTTTGAGGGCTCGCTCATGCGCTGACGACACCGCCGAAGCGCCGCTCGCGGCGGGAAAAGCGGTCGATGATCGCCGCCAGTTCCTCTGGCGTGAAATCGGGCCAGAGGGTCGGCGTGAATTCATACTCGGCATAGGCCGATTGCCACAGAAGGAAATTCGAGGTCCGCGTCTCGCCCGAGGTGCGGATGATCAGGTCGGGGTCGGGCATGTCGGCGGTATCGAGCCGCGCGGCCAGCGCGTCTTCTCCGGCCTCTTCCGGCTTCAGCCGCCCCGCCGCCACATCCTCGGCCAGCTTCTTGGCCGCCCGCGCAATCTCGTCCCTGCCGCCGTAGTTGATCGCGACCGTCAGCGTCAGCCGCTCGCAGTCACGCGTCTTGGCCTCGATCCCCGCCATCAGCTCCTGGATCACCGGATCGAGCCGGTCGCGCGAACCGATGAACCGCACCCTGACCCCCGCCTCGCGCAGCTTTTCCGCCTCGTTGCGGATATAGCGGGCGAAAAGCGCCATGAGGCCCAGGACCTCTTCGGTAGACCGTTTCCAGTTCTCGGTCGAGAAGGCGAAGATGGTCAGATGCTTGATGCCAAGCCCCGGCGCCGCCCGCACGATGGCGCGCACCTTGTTGGCGCCGCGCCGGTGACCGACAAGGCGCGGCCAGCCCCGGCTCGTGGCCCAGCGGCCGTTGCCATCCATGATGATGGCCACGTGGCTTGCCGTGCGCGTCGTGATGTCCTTGGCCGCCATTCCGCCTGCGCGTGCCCTTCTGCCCAGCCTTGCCCGTCTGCCCCGCCAGGTCCGCCCGACAGGGTCAGACCTGCATGATCTCCGCCTGCTTGGCCTCCAGCGTCTTGTCCACGGTGGCGATGGCCTTGTCGGTCAGTTCCTGCACTTCGTCGTGCCACATCTTCTGGTCGTCCTCGGGCATGCCTGCGCCCTTGGCCTTCTTGATCTGGTCCATGCCGTCGCGGCGCACATTGCGGATCGCGACGCGCGCATGTTCGGCATATTGCGCCGCGACCTTGGTCAGCTCGCGGCGGCGCTCCTCGTTCAGCTCGGGGATCGGCAGCATGATGATCGTGCCGTTGAGCTGAGGGTTGATGCCAAGGCCGCTTTCGCGGATCGCCTTCTCGACCTTGCCGACCATGCCCTTGTCCCAGACATTGATCGTGACCATGCGCGGTTCCGGCACGTTCACCGTGCCAAGCTGGTTGATCGGCGTCATCTGGCCATAGGCATCGACATGGATCGGTTCCACCATCGAGGCCGAGGCCCGCCCGGTGCGCAGCGACGAGAACTCGTGGCGAAGGGCGGCAATGGCGCCGTCCATGCGGCGGTCGAGGTCGTCGATGTCAATTTCGATATCGTCGGACATGGGTCTTTCCGGGTCGTGTCTTTGGGTTTCTATAGGCGAGATGGGCGGTTCTGTATAGGGCCGGAGCGTGTTGCACCGGACCCCTCCTCGGGCGCTTCGCTTCTCGTCGGGCGGCCCGACGAGCGGCCGCAGGCCGACGAGGAGGCCCGCCTGCGGCGCAGATCGCCGCGTCAGTCCTTGACGATCGTGTAGGTGCCCCGGCCCGACAGGATGCCGCGGAAGCCGCCCGGTTCGTCCAGCGAGAAGACCACGATCGGCAGGCTGTTGTCGCGGGCAAGCGCGATCGCCGAAGCATCCATCACGCCCAGATGCTTCTGCAGCACCTCGTCATAGGTCACATGGTCATAGCGCTTGGCGTCGGCGTGCTTCTTGGGGTCCTTGTCATAGACCCCGTCGACCTTGGTGCCCTTGAAGATCGCCTCGCAGCCCATTTCGTTGGCGCGCAATGTCGCCGCCGTATCGGTGGTGAAATAGGGATTGCCGGTCCCGGCGGCAAAGATGCAGACCCGTTTCTTTTCGAGGTGGCGCACGGCACGGCGGCGGATATAGGGCTCGCACACCTGATCCATCGGAATGGCCGAGATCACGCGGGTGAAGACCCCGAGGCTTTCGAGCGCCGCCTGCATGGCCAGCGCGTTCATCACCGTGGCCAGCATCCCCATATAGTCTGCGGTCGTCCGCTCCATCCCCTGGGCCGAGCCCTGCAGGCCGCGGAAGATATTGCCGCCGCCGATCACCATGCAGATCTCGACGCCGAGATCATGGACCGATTTCACTTCATTCGCGATCCGCTGGACGGTCGGCGGATGCAGGCCGAAGCCCTGGTCGCCCATCAGCGCCTCGCCGGAGATTTTCAGAAGGACACGTTTGTAGGTTACGGTGGGTTCTGTCGCCCCGGTCATATGCTCTCTCATAATCTGATTTGCGGGCCGTCGCCGATGCCCCAGAACCGGGCCCTTGTCACTGGCGCGCAAAATGACGGAAAACGGCACGAGGTTCAACGGCAGATCGCGGCCGAGAACACGACAGATTGCGTATAATGGGGGCAAGCGGGACAAATTATGGATGACCTGTCCGGCATTCCCGGCGACCTGCCGCCCGAAAGACCGGTCGTCATCGCCGGTCCGACCGCCAGCGGCAAGTCGGCGCTGGCGCTCGCCATCGCGCGCCGTCAGGGCCGCACGATCATCAACGCCGACGCGCTTCAGGTCTGGTCCTGCTGGCGCCTCCTGTCCGCCCGCCCCAGCCCGGCAGAGGAGGCGGAGGCGCCGCACCGGCTGTTCGGCCATCTGGAGCCGGGCGCAGACTATTCCGTCGGCCACTGGCTGCGCGAGGTCGAGGGGCTTCTGTCCTCCGACCCTGCCCCGGTGATCGTCGGGGGCACCGGCCTTTATCTGACCGCGCTGATCGAGGGGCTGGCCGACATAGCGCCGACGCCCGCGCCCGTCCGGGCCGAGGCCGACCGCCGGATGGCGACCGAAGGCGCCGAGGCGCTGCTGGCCGAGCTCGACCCCGAAACCGCGCGAAGGATCGACCGGCAGAACCCCGCCCGCATCCAGCGCGCCTGGGAGGTCCTGCGCGCCACCGGGCGCGGCCTCGCCGCCTGGCAGGCGGAGACCGGCCCGGCCCTTCTGCCCCCCGGATCGGCCACGCTCCTCAGGCTCGACTGCGACCGCGACTGGCTTGCCGAGCGCATCGACACAAGATTCGAGCGGATGATCGCCGAGGGCGCGCTGGAGGAAGTCCGGGCCGTCCTGCCCGTCTGGGACCCGACGGCGCTCTGGGCCAAGGCCATCGGCGCGCCGGAGCTGATCGACTACCTGCGGGGGGTGACCCCGCTTGCAGACGCAATATCTGCCGCCAAGGCCCAAAGCCGTCAATATGCCAAGCGGCAGCGCACCTGGCTCCGCCGCCGGATGGCGGGCTGGCAAGCGGTCCGCGCGGGGTGAGTCTTTTCGGCATCGCTTCGCCGATCTCCTTGAATCGTCCGGATTTTTCTTGGCCGAACGCCCGGCTTCCCGTATTTAGGTCCGGTGCCTCCCAAGAATGCGGAGGCCCGTATGATCAAGAGTGTGAAATCAGGACGCGGACCCGACCTTGGCCAAGCTTTTCTCTGCCACACCGCTTTCCCAGTTCTCCGACCCGGTCGCCGCGCAGGCGCCAGCGCCGCGCGCCAGACGCCGGGTAGCCGAGGTTCCCAGGGCCGCCCCCGCGACGCTGCGCCTGGTGCCGATCGCGCGGCTCGCGCAGGGCGGGCGCTGGCGGGTCGAGGCGATGCGCTCTTACAGCGAACCCTTGCTTCTTTGGTTCACGCGCGGCCAGGGCCGGATCACCATCGGCGGCGTCACCCGCGGCTACGGCGCCCATAATGCGATCTACATCCCCGCTGGCGTCATGCACGGGTTTGAACTGGGCGCCCAGTCCTCGGGCACCGCGCTGTTCTTCGGCGAGGATCACGGGCTCGACCTGCCCGAAGACCCGCTGCATCTGCGCATCCGCGATGTCGGGCCGCAGGCGGAGCTGTCCGGAATCATCGAGAATATCCAGCGCGAGCTCGACAGCACCCGCCCGGCCAAAGAACGTGCCGCCCGCCATCACCTCGGCCTTCTGTCGGTCTGGCTGGAACGGCAGGCGGACCTCTCGGCCGATGCCGCCCGCGAACCGGACGCTGCGCGCCGAATCGCCCGCGCCTATTCCGATCTTCTGGAACGCAATTTCCGCTCGGGCCTTGGCGTGGCCGACTTCGCGCGCAAACTTGGCGTCACGCCCACCCATCTCAGCCGCGTCTGCAAGAAGACCTGCGGACGGCCGGCCTCGGACCTGTTGCACGACCGGCTGATCTTCGAGGCGCGCAGGTTGCTGACCGAAACCCGCGTTCCGATCCGCGATATCGCCGAGACGCTTGGCTTCACCTCGCCCGCCTACTTCACCCGCGCCTTCCAGCACCGGACAGGCAAGACGCCTTCAGGCTTCCGCAAGGGATCGTGAGGCGCGCCACTCCACCCACGCCGATTTCCGCAATGACGGAAAAAATCGCCCGATGCGTGGCAAATCGGCTGAAGGCGACACAAAGCGTCGCATTTGCACGTTGACGTGTCGTCAAAAAGGGTGCGCAATACGCGTGCGAACATCACTTTAACGTCGCGTGAACCCGCCGCCAGACGCGGGTCATACGTGTGCACAGACTTGGTCCATCGCACAGGGAGAAAACAGATGACCGAACATACCGCGCCGGAAAAACTTCATCCGGCCGTCGAAACTTTTGCCCGCGACTATCAGGACGGCAAGATCAGCCGCCGCGAATTCCTGGCCCAGACCACGGGCATCGGCCTGTCGGCCGTCGCCGCCTACGGCCTCCTCGGCCTTGCCGCGCCCGAAGCGCGCGCCCAGGAACCGGTCATGGGCGGAACGCTGCGCTTCCAGATGGACACCAAGGCAAGCAAATACCCGCCGACCTGGGACTGGTCGGAACTTGCCAACTTCGGCCGTGGCTGGCTCGACTACATGGTCGAGTACAACAATGACGGCAGTCTGCGCGGCATGCTGATCGAAAGCTGGACCGCCAACGACAACGCGACCGAATACACGCTGAACGTCCGTCAGGGCGTGACCTGGAACAACGGCGACGCCTTCACCGCCGACGATGTGGTGCGCGTGATCACCGACTGGTGCGACGCCAATGTCGAAGGCAATTCGATGGCGGCGCGCATGGGCGGCCTGGTCAATCCCGACACCAAGAAAGCCGCCGACGGCGCCATCACCAAGGTCGACGACCATACGGTGAAGCTGACTCTGCCCGCGCCCGACATCACCATCATCGTCGGCATGGCCGACTACCCGGCCGCCGTCTATCATTCTTCGCTCGCCCAGGGCGATCCGGTCGCCAATCCGATCGGCACCGGTCCCTACCTTCCCGAGACGAACGAGGTCGGCGTGAAGCAGGTGCTGGCGCGCAACCCCAACCACACCTGGTGGGGCACGGCGGTCTATGGCGGCCCCTACCTCGACCGGATCGAATATATCGACCTTGGCACCGACCCGGCCGCCCATCAGGCCGCGATCGAAGCCGACGAGATTGATGCGGTCCATCGCACCGAAGGCGATTTCGTTTCGGTCTTCGACAGCCTTGGCTGGTCCAAGTCCGAGGCGATCACCGCAGCGACGCTTGCGGTACGTTTCAACCAGCTGTCCGACATCTACAAGGATGTGAAGGTCCGCAAGGGCCTGCAGACGATGGTCAACAATGCGACCGTCCTCGAACTCGGCTACAACAACCTCGGAAAGGTGGCGGAAAACCACCACGTCTGCCCGATCCACCCGGAATATGCCCAGCTCGATCCGCTCGTCGTCGATCCGGCGGCAGGCAAGGCGATGATCGAGGAAGCGGGCCATGGCGCGACCGAGTTCGAGCTGATCTCGCTCGACGATGGCTGGCAGGCGGCGACCTGCGATGCCGTCGCCGCGCAGATCCGCGACGCGGGCGTCAACATCAAGCGCACGATCCTGCCGGGCTCGACCTTCTGGAACGACTGGCTGAAATATCCGTTCTCGGCCACCGAATGGAACATGCGTCCGCTCGGCGTCCAGATCATGGCGCTTGCCTACAAGTCGGGCGTCGCCTGGAACGAGACCGCCTTTGCCAACGCCGACTTCGACGCGGCGCTTGACGAGGCCCTCGGCATCGCCGACGCCGACAAGCGGCGCGAGGTCATGGCGCGGATCGAGAAGATCATGCAGGACGAGGGTGTGGTCATCCAGCCCTTCTGGCGTGCGATCTACCGCCACGCCCGCCCGTCCGTCCATGGCATCGACGCGCACGCGACCTTCGAGCATCACCACTACAAGTGGTGGATGGACGCCGCGTAAGCTCGAATCCGGGGCGCGGCTCCCGCCGCGCCCCACGACCAAGAACAGACCCCGCACACTCCGGGGTCGAAACCGGGCCTGACACACAGGCCCGTCCCGGGGGGGAGTATATGCTCAAGTTTCTGGTCCGTCGTGTTGCGACGATGATCTTTACGGCATTGTGCGTCACATTCGTGGTGTTCTACCTGACCAACCTGCCGCCGAACCTCGAAAAGGTCGCGAAATCCGAAGCCGGGTCGCGCATCTCGGACGAGGAGGTCGCCTCCTGGCTGGAAAAGAACGGCCATGCGCAGCCGCTGCTGAAGCGCTACGGTGAGTGGCTGGGCGTGATGCCGGGCTGGACGCGCACCGACGACGCGGGCACCGTCACCGGCCGCTGCATCCGCAAGGGCGAAGATCCCGCGACCACCCGGACCTATTGCGGAATCCTTCAGGGCGACTGGGGCCAGTCGACCGTGTTCAAGAGCGATGTGTCCAAAATCCTCGCGACGCGGCTCTCCCTGACCGGCATTCTGATGTTCTGGGTCATGGTCACGATGGTGCCGCTCTCGCTCCTGATCGGTGTTCTGGCGGGCATGCGCGAAGGCTCGAAGCTCGACCGCTCGCTCTCGACCTTCTCGATCGCCTCGACCGCGACGCCGGAATATGTCTCGGGCGTGATCCTGATCGTCGTCTTTGCGTCCAAGCTCGTGGGGCTCCAATGGTTCAAGGGCACCGCCAACAGCGCGATGGACGGGATCACGTTCGAAAACTTCGCCCTGCCCGTCGCGACCATCGTCCTTTACGGCACCGGCTATATCGCCCGCATGACCCGCGCCTCGATGACCGAGGTGATGACCGCGCAATATATCCGCACCGCGCGCCTGAAGGGCGTGAGCTTTGCCAATGTCGTGATGAAGCACGCGCTTAGGAACGCGCTGATCGCGCCCTTCACGGTGATCATGCTGCAATTCCCCTGGCTTCTGAACGGCGTCGTCATCGTCGAGACCTTGTTCAACTACAAGGGCTTCGGCTGGACGCTCGTGTCAGCCGCCGGGAACAACGACATCCAGCTCCTCCTCGGCTGCTCGGTCGTCGCCGTCCTCGTCGTTCTCGTCACCCAGCTGATTTCCGACATCGGCTATGTCTTCCTAAATCCCCGCATCAGGATCAGCTGAGATGGAAAGTGCCATGGAACCGCTTGCCTGGGGCGCCATCCTCGCCTCCGTCCTTCGCCTCTTCCTGCCGGTCTGGATCGCGCTCGTCGCAACCTTCGCGCTGTCGATCGTCTTCAAGCGCCGCCTCGGCCTTTACGGAAAGCTCTTCGATTCGACCGTCGGCATGATCGGCTTCGGCTTCGTGATGTTCTGGGTCTTCACCGCGCTCTTCGCGCCGCTGATCGAAACCCGCGACGTCCTCAGCCAGATCAGCCAGATGAAGAACGTGTTGCCAGGTACGCCGATCCCCGACGGATCGGGTCACTATCTCTTCGGCGGCGACAACCTCGGGCGCGATGTCTTCTCGCGCATGGTCGCGGGCAGCCGCATCGTCATCCAGATCGCGCCCTTGGCCACCATGTTCGCTTTCATGGTGGGCGTAACACTCGGCCTGCCTGCGGGCTACTACGGCGGCGTCTTCGACACCGGGCTTTCGTTCCTGGCAAACCTCGTCCTCGCCTTCCCGGTCATTCTGCTCTTCTACCTTCTCGTGACGCCCGAGATAGTCGAGACCGGCCTGCCGCAATATATCGCGGTCGTGTTGTTCATCCTGCCGCTCCTGTTCCTCGTTCTGCTGATCAACTCGCGCTATTACGTGACGCCGGGCTTCCGCAACATCGTGATCGCGGTCGTGCTGGTGATCGGCGGCTGGGCCTATCTCAGCCTCGTCAGCGAAGCCGGAACAAAGATCGCGGTCCTGCCGCAAGCGCTCGACATCATCCATGTGCCGGCGAACATCCTGATCGTCTTCGTCTCGGTCGTCTTCGTCAACGCGCCCACCGTCTTCCGCATCGTCCGGGGCATCGTCCTCGACATCAAGACGCGCGATTATGTCTCCGCCGCCCAGACGCGGGGCGAACGGCCCTGGTACATCATGCTGTGGGAAATCCTCCCCAATGCGCGCGGGCCGCTCATCGTGGATTTCTGCCTCCGGATCGGTTACACTACGATCCTCCTCGGCACGCTCGGCTTCTTCGGCCTTGGCCTCAGCCCCGAAAGCCCCGACTGGGGCTCGACCATCAACGCCGGCCGCAAGCTCCTCACCATCGCGCCCTGGCCCGCGCTCGTACCCGCCATCGCGCTGATGAGCCTCGTCCTCGGCCTCAATCTTCTCGCCGACGGCCTGCGTGAGGAAAGCCTGAAAGACTAGGGAAGAGAGGCCCCTGCCCCTCTTCCGTTTCGAAATATCCCGGGGGTCCGGGGGCAGAGCCCCCGGCCTCCCCGCCAGAACCAGACCCGGGAGCCGATCATGACCGCCACCAAATGGGACCCGTCGCAGCCGATCCTCGAGATCGACCATCTGTCGATCTCCTTCTTCACGCGACTGCGCGAAATACCCGCCGTGATGGATTTCTCCTGCAAGGTGATGGCGGGCGAGGCGATGGGGCTGGTGGGCGAGTCTGGCTGCGGCAAGTCGACCGTCGCGCTCGCCGTGATGCGCGACCTTGGCAAGAACGGAAAGATCGTCGGCGGCACGATCAAGTTCAAGGGCCGCGATCTGACAACCATGAGCGACGAGGAGCTGCGCCACATCCGCGGCAAGGAAATCGCCATGATCTATCAGGAGCCGATGGCCTCGCTGAACCCGGCGATGAAGATCGGCAAGCAACTGATGGAAGTGCCGATGATCCATGAAGGCGTCTCGGCCGACGAGGCGCGCAAGCGCGCGCTCGAGGTGGTGCGCGACGTGCGCCTGCCCGACCCCGAACGCATTCTCAACTCCTTCCCCCACCAGCTGTCGGGCGGCCAGCAGCAGCGCATCGTCATCGCCATGGCGCTGATGTCGAAGCCTTCGCTTCTGATTCTCGACGAACCGACGACGGCGCTTGACGTCACGGTCGAGGCCGCCGTCGTCGATCTGGTGAAGGATTTGGGCGAGAAATACGGCACCTCGATGCTCTTCATCAGCCACAACCTCGGGCTGGTGCTCGAGGTCTGCGACCGGCTTTGCGTGATGTATTCCGGCGAGGCGGTCGAGACCGGCTCGATCGTCGATGTCTTCAACAAGATGCAGCACCCCTATACGCAGGCGCTTTTCCGTTCGATCCCGCTGCCGGGCGCTGACAAGAACGCCCGGCCGCTCGTCGCGATCCCGGGCAACTTCCCCCTGCCTCACGAGCGGCCCAAGGGCTGCAACTTCGGCCCGCGCTGTTCCTATTTCAAGGCGGGTCTGTGCGATGCGGGCGAGATTCCGATGATCGCGGTCGCGGGCGACGACCGCCACGACACCCGCTGCGTCAGAGTGCGCGACATCGACTGGGCGGCGAAGCCAAAGGCCAGGGCCGGCGCCGCAAAGGCGGCAGTCGGTCGCGTCGTCCTGAAGATGGACGATGTGAAGAAATACTACGAGGTTTCCTCCGGCATGTTCGGCGGCGGACTGAAGAAAGTGGTGAAGGCCAACGAAACCCTGAGCTTCGAAGCGCGCGAGGGCGAGACGCTCGCCATCGTCGGCGAATCGGGTTGCGGCAAGTCGACCTTCGCCAAGGTGCTGATGGGGCTCGAGACCGCGACCGATGGTAAGATCATGCTCTATGATCGCGATATCCAGAACACGCCGATCGAGAAGCGGTCCACTGAAACCGTGTCTGGCGTGCAGATGGTGTTCCAGAATCCGTTCGACACGCTCAACCCGTCGATGACCGTGGGGCGCCAGATCATCCGCGCACTCGAGATCTTCGGCGAGGGCGCGAACGATACCGAACGGCGTGACCGGATGCTGGAGCTCCTGGACCTGGTGAAACTGCCGCGCGCCTTTGCAGACCGGATGCCACGGCAACTGTCGGGCGGCCAGAAGCAGCGTGTGGGCATCGCGCGTGCCTTCGCGGGCGGCGCCAAAGTCGTGGTCGCGGATGAACCCGTCTCGGCGCTCGATGTCTCGGTACAGGCCGCGGTCACCGACCTCCTGATGGAAATCCAGCGCAAGAACAGGACGACGCTCCTCTTCATCTCGCACGACCTATCGATCGTGCGCTATCTCTCGGACCGGGTGATGGTGATGTATCTCGGCCATGTGGTCGAGATCGGCTCGACCGACCAGGTGTTCTCGCCCCCCTACCATCCCTATACCGAGGCGCTTCTGTCGGCGGTGCCCATCGCCGATACGCATGTGACCAAGAAGCATATCGTGCTGGAAGGCGAGATACCGTCGGCGATGAACCCGCCGCCCGGTTGCCCGTTCCAGACCCGCTGCCGCTGGAAGTCGAAGGTGGCGGGCGGACTTTGCGAGAAAGAGGTCCCGCCGATGCGCAAGCTGGCCGCCGGGCACGAGATCAAGTGCCATCTGCCCGAGGCGGAACTTGCCAGCATGGAGCCGGTCATTCAGATTGCGGCAGAATAAGGGCGGGATCGGGGCAAAAAATATTGACCCCGTTCGAAATGCGCGTTTCACTTAACCGGAAAGAAACCATGTTGGTTTCTGATCGGGGCTATGAAACGCATGACCGCATATCAACATTCCCGCTCGGTCGCTGAAAGCGCCGTCGCCGGTGCCGCCCGGCTCGTGCTGATGGGCCTCACCTCATCGACATTGTACATCATCTCGGGCTTCTATCTCTCCAGCTACTGGATGCCGTGACCCTCAACGCGGCAGCAGCGAACGCCCGTCCTTGAACAGATGCACCTTGTCGGGTGCCACCGACAGCGCCAGACTCCGGTGACGAAGTCCCGCATGGATGCCAGGCAGCTTGGCGATGACCGGGGCCTCACCGTCTTCAGCCTTGCAATAGAGCAGCGTTACCTCGCCCAAGGCTTCGGTAATCTCGACCTCGCCGTGGTAGGCGGCCTCCCCCTCAGCCGGGGTGAAATGCTCGGGACGAATGCCCACCCTTACCTTCGCGCCCTTCAGGCCCGGCCCCGTCGGCACCGAAGACCACACCAGACCGCCGCCCGCCAGCCGCACTTCGGTCACCGAACCGGTGGCGGTCACCTCTCCGTCCAGAAGGTTCATCGCGGGCGAGCCGATGAATTGTGCGACGAATTCATTCTCGGGCCGCTCGTACAGGTCCAGCGGCGAGCCGACCTGCGCGATGCCGCCCCCGTTCAGCACGACGATCCGGCTGGCCAGCGTCATCGCCTCGACCTGATCATGGGTGACGTAGATCATCGTCGATTCGGGCATCTGTTCCTTCAGTTGCGCGATCTCGATCCGGGTGGCGACCCTGAGCGCGGCATCGAGGTTCGAAAGCGGCTCATCGAAGAGATAGACCTTCGGGTCGCGCACGATCGCCCGTCCGATCGCCACCCGCTGGCGTTGGCCGCCCGACAGGGCTTTGGGCAGGCGGTCCAGATAGGGCGTCAGCTGCAGGATGCGCGCGGCCTTCTCGATGGCGGCATCGACCTCCGCCTTCGGTTTCTTCGCGATCTTCAGCGCAAAGGCCATGTTGTCGCGCACCGTCATGTGGGGATAGAGCGCATAGGACTGGAACACCATGGCAATGCCGCGCTGCGAGGCGGGCACCTCGTTCATCCGGACGCCGTCGATTTCCAGTGTACCGCCGCTGATCGTCTCCAGCCCCGCGATCATCCGCAGAAGCGTGGATTTGCCGCAGCCCGAGGGGCCGACGAAGACGATAAGCTCACCGCGCTTTATATCGAGGTCGATGTCCTTCAGCACATGGACATCGCCATAGCTTTTCGCGACCGAGGCCAGTTTCAGATCGGCCATCTCTATTCCCCCACCAGAATTGCCGCACCCCAGGGACCGAGATCGACCGCCCCCCGCACATTGACCGTCGCCGCCTGCGCCGAAAGGTTGACCGCGACGAAGAGGCGCTGCCCTTCGTGCGAGCGCTCGAAGCACAGAACATCGCCCTCGGCCCGCATGGCCGACTGGGCGCCTTTGGCCAGAACCGGATGCGCCCGCCGGAAAGCGAGCATCTTGCGGTAGTGCTGCAACAGCCCGTCCTCCGCGCCCTCTGCCGCATCGACGGCACGCGCGAGGTGGTCGGCGGGCACCGGGAGCCAGGGCTTGCCGCTGGTAAAGCCACCCGTGCCATTGTCGCGCTGCCAGACCATCGGCGTGCGGCAGCCGTCGCGGCCTTTGAATTCCGGCCAGAATTCCTTGCCGTAAGGGTCTTGCAAATCGTCGAAGCCGATGTCGGCCTCGCTGAGGCCCAATTCCTCGCCCTGATACAGACAGACCGAGCCGCGCAGGCACATGAGAAGCGTCAGATAAGTCTTTGCCGCCTCGTCGGAAAGCTGCCAGCGCGAGATATGGCGCGGCATGTCATGGTTGGAATAGGCCCAGCAGGGCCAGGCGTCGGGCACCGTCTCTTCCAGCCGGGCAAAGATCGCGGCGACGTCGGCGGCCCGCAGCCGCTCGCGGGCGAGGAAATCGAAGGAATAGCACATCTGCATCCGGTCATTGCCGGATGTATATTCCCCCATGATCTCCAGCCCCCGCTGGGCATCGCCGACCTCGCCCACAGCCGCCGCGCCGTAGGAGTCCATCAGCCTGCGAAATTTCTTCAGGAATTCAATATTTTCCGGCTGGTTCTTCGAGTAGAGGTGGTCTTGCCAGTTATAGGGATTGACCAGGGGCGCGATGGAATCGTTGCGCGCCTCGGCGGGCAGCGCCGGATTGTCGCGCAGAAGCCGGTCATGGAAGTAGAAGTTGATCGTGTCGAGCCGGAACCCGTCCACCCCGCGTTCCAGCCAAAAGCGCGCGACGTCCAGAAGCGCCGCCTGCACATCCGGGTTGTGGAAGTTCAGGTCGGGCTGGGAGGAGAGGAAGTTATGCAGGTAATATTGCATCCGCCCGCCGTGCCAGGCCCAGGCGGAACCACCAAAGACCGATAGCCAGTTGTTCGGCACCGTCCCGTCGGGCCTCGGGTCCGCCCAGACATACCAGTCGGCCTTCTCGCCTTTCCGCCCGGTGCGGCTTTCCTGAAACCACGGATGCTGATCAGACGTATGCGACAGCACGAGGTCGATCATCACCCGGAGGCCAAGTTCGTGCGCCCGCGTCACCAGCGCATCGAAATCGGCCAACGTGCCGAACATCGGATCGACATCGCGGTAATCCGACACGTCATAGCCGAAATCCTTCATCGGCGAGGTGAAGAAGGGCGAAATCCAGATCGCGTCGACGCCAAGCCCCGCCACATAGTCGAGCCGCCGGGTGATCCCCGTCAGATCGCCGATCCCGTCGCCGTTCGTATCCTGAAAGCTGCGGGGATAGATCTGATAGATCACCGCACCGCGCCACCAGTCGGCGTCACCGGGAAGCTGGCGGTTCACCGCCTGAGTCATCATGGTCATGCAAGCCTCACTTGACCGAGCCGGCCAGGAGGCCGCGCACGAGATATTTCTGAAGGGCGAAGAAAACGAGGATCGGCACCGCGATCGAGACGAAGGCCGAAGCCGCAAGGATCTCCCAATCGCCGCCGCGGGAGCCCAGAAGGTTCACCAGCCGCCCGGTCAGCACCAGCTTGTCGTCCTGCGGACCGAGGAAGACCAGCGCCACCAGAAGGTCGTTCCAGGTCCAGAGGAACTGGAAAATCGCGAAACTGGCGAGCGCGGGGAAGGACAGGGGCAGCACGATGCGGGTGAAGATCTGGAAATCGGTCGCGCCATCGACGCGGGCGCTTTCCATGATCTCCTTCGGCAGGCCGACCATGTAATTGCGCAGAAGATAGATGGCGAGCGGCAGGCCGAAGCCGGTGTGCGCAAGCCAGATGCCGATATAGCTTTTCGGGTCGAACCCCATCGCCTGTCCCGCCGCATTGTAGATGCGCAGCAAAGGGATGAGCGACATCTGCAGCGGCACGACCAGGAGGCCTACGATAGCCGCGATCAAAAGCGCGCGGCCGGGAAACTGCATCCAGCTGAGCGCATAGGCCGCGAAAGCGGCGATCAGGATCGGGATCACGGTCGAAGGGATGGCGACGGTTGCCGAATTCAGGAACGACCGGCCAAGCCCCTCGGCGAAGAGGACCGCACGGTAGTTGTCGAATGTGAAGCTGGGCGGCGTGGTCGCGGTGAAGAAGATGCGCTGGCCCCGCTTGTCCTTGAAGCTTTCGGGGCCGGAAAGGGTAAAGCTGCCATCCTCCGCCACCGTCAGGCTCTCGCCGTCGCCCAGATCGGCGGTCTCCCCCGCCGCGAAAGCATCGGGCGCCTTCGAGGAGATGCCGAAGGCCGTCACATGCCCGCTCGTGCCCACAAAGACCGATCCGGTCAGGGTGAAACGCCCCGCTTCCTCGACCTCTCCCTCGCCTTCAGGTGCGCGGAACATGTCGTTGCGCGTGGCCGAGCCGAGCGCCGTCCACCAGCCGGATACGGCGATCTGGTCCTTGTCACGAAAGGAAGTGACGAAAAGCCCGAAGGTCGGCAGCGTCCAGAGCACAACGAACAGCACGACCGACAGATGAACGGCCCAGCGGTAGGGATTGTTGGCCATCTCAGCGCCCCTCCATCTCGGCCCTGGCATTGCGGATGTTCCAGATCATGATCGGCGTCACGAGCGCCATGATCACGATGGCAATCGCCGCCCCCCGGCCGAAATCGCCGCCGCCGCGGAACATCCAGTCGAACATCAGGTTGGCCAGCACGTTCGATTTCCACTGGCCGTTGGTCATTGCCAGCACGATGTCGAAGACCTTGAGCACCGTGATGGTGATCGTCGTCCAGACCACGGCAATCGTGCCCCATATCTGCGGCACCATGATCCTGAAGAAGATCTGGATGCCATTGGCCCCGTCGAGCACTGCCGCCTCGATCGTTTCCTCGGGAATACCGCGCAGCGCGGCCGACAGGATCACCATGGCGAAGCCGGTCTGGATCCAGACAAGGATCGCCATCAGGAAGAAGTTGTTCCAGAACGGCAGCGCGATCCAGGCCTGCGGATCGCCGCCCGCCCAGGTGACAAGCGCATTCAGGATGCCGATCTGCGCGTCATCGCCCGAGCGATAGTCATAGACGAATTTCCAGATCACCGCCGCGCCGACGAAGGAAATCGCCATCGGCATGAAGATCAGCGATTTCGCGATATTGCCCCAGGCGATCCGGTCGGTCAGCGCCGCCGCGAGAAGCCCGAGGAAGGTCGAGGCGGCGGGCACGACCAGAAGCCAGAGGAAATTGTTGAAGATCGACTCCCGGAAGCCAGCATCGGCCAGCAGCCAGCGGTAATTGGCGGTGCCGACGAACTCCTGACCCGCCTTGCCGTGGAAGGAAAGGAAAAGCGATTCCCAGACCGGATAGACGAGATAGAGGCCGAGCGCGAGGATCGCCGGGCCGAGGAACAGCCAGGGCCGGATCAGGCCCGCGCGGTGGATGTTGCGCGCGTTCTGCGCCGGGTCGCCGGTGCGCGCGGGCAAGAGCCGGTCAAGACAGAAATTCGCCCCCCAGAACCAGCTGATCGCCGCGAAGATGCCAAGGACGATGGTGAAAAGCGCCGTCCAGACCTGTTCCATCTCCGCCCCTCCCCCGGCCGGTCATCGGTTGGTCCGGGGGCCGCATGTGCCCCCGGGCAGCATTTCAGATGAGGGACAGGCGACCTACTTGATCGCGTCCCATTCCTTCTGGACCTGTGCGGCGACATCGGCGGCGGACTTGCCGCCCGCATAATCGACCATGCCGGTCCAGAAGGCACCCGCGCCGATCTTGCCGGGCATCAGGTCCGACCCGTCGAAGCGAAAGGTGGTGGCGTTCAGAAGGATCTCGCCCTGCTTCTTCAGCGCGTCATTGCCGTAGGCCTCGACATTGACCGACTTCAACGGCGTCAGGAAGCCCGATTGGGCCATCCAGACCTCATGCGCGATCGGCGTCTTCAGCCATTCGATGAAGGCACGCGCCGCCTCGCTGTCCTTGGTGATCATGGCAAGCGTGCCCGCACCGAGGACCGGCTTGCCCAGATCCTTGCCCGCATAGGCTGGCATGTAGAAGAAATCGGCATCCTGACCGAGCTTGGTCCCTTCGGGGAAGAAGGACGGGATGAAGGACGCCTGATGGTGCATGTAGCATTTTGGCGGCGAGGCGAAGAGACCCTTGGGGCTGTCGCGGAAATCGGTGGTGGCCACCGCCGCCGCGCCGCCATCGACGAACGTGTCATTGCGCGCGAACCAGCCGAATTCATCGATGGCGCCGACGATCGCCGGATCGGTGAAGGGCAATTCGTTAGTGACCCACTTGTCATAGGTGTCTGGCGTTGCCGTGCGCAAGAGCATGTCCTCGACCCAGTCGGTCGCAGGCCAGCCGGTGGCGCCGCCCGATCCAAGCCCGATGCACCAGGGCGTACCGCCATCGGCCACGATCTGTTCGGTCAGGGCCTTCAGCTCCTCCATCGTCTGGGGAATTTCATAGCCCGCATCCTCGAAATTCTCGGGCACATACCAGACAAGCGACTTCACATCGATCTTGTAGGGGAAGGCATAAAGCGCGGACGCCCCGTCCTTGCCCTTGTAACTGCCAAGGCCAACCCAGCTGTCGCCCGCCGCGTAATTGTCCTTCAGCCACTGGGTGGTTTCATCGCCCAGGGGCACGAGAAGGCCCTTCGAGGCGAGATCGCCGATGAGGCCGGGCTGCGGCAGCACAGCGATGTCCGGGGGAGAGCCCGCCTGGGTATCGATGACGATCTGCTGTTCATAGTTCTCGGACGAGGAATAGTTGACCTTCACGCCGGTCGCCGCGGTGAAATAGGCCAGCATGCTTTCGACCAGCACCTGATCCTCGCCCCGCCACGGTCCGAAGATGGTGAGCGTCTGCCCGTCAAGGTTGTATTCTTCCGAAAAGTCGGTGAAGCTTTGCCAGTTAAACCGCGCATCCTCACCCGGCGCGAACTTCAGATCCTGCGCGAGCGCACCGCCCGCCAGAAGTGCGAAAAAGGCCGTTCCGGCCAGCAGTTTTTTCATGATCTCCTCCCGTTTGGGCCATCGCCCGAGCCATCAGGCGCCGGAATCAGATTTCCAAAGCGCTTTGACTTATTCACCATGCGCCCGCTGGCGCCATGAGTCAATAATCTGCGCAGATGAATGGAATGTGCATGCAAAAAAGAAGAGATTGACGGGGCACCGCCGCCATGGTTCAGTCCACACGAAACTAAAGCGCTTTGGAAAGACCGATGAACCTGAAGGAACTGTCAAAAAGGCTCGGGCTGTCGCAGACGACCGTCAGCCGCGCGCTGAACGGCTTTCCCGAGGTCAGCGAGGCGACGCGCACCAAGGTGCAGGCGGCGGCGCGGCGCTACAACTACCGGCCGAACAATCGGGCGCGGGGGTTGGCGACGGGGCGGACGATGGCAATCGGCCATGTCATTCCGGTGTCCTCGAAGCACGAGATCGTCAACCCGGTCTTCGCCGATTTCATCGCGGGCGCCGGAGAGACCTATTCCGGCGCCGATTACGACATGGTGCTGACCGTCGTTTCCGACGCCGACGAGGCCGATGCCTACCGCAAACTGCGCGCGAAGGGCACGGTCGACGGGATCATCGTCCATGGCCCCAAGGTCGACGACGCACGCATCGCGCTTCTGCACGAGATCGGCCTGCCGTTCGTCGTCCATGGCCGCTCCTCCGAGGCGACGCTGCCCTATTCCTGGCTCGACGTGAACAACCGCCGCGCTTTCGAGCGTGCCACGTCGTTCCTCCTTGATCTCGGCCACCGCCAGATCGCGCTGGTCAACGGGCTCGAGACGATGGACTTCGCCTTCCGCCGCCGCAAGGGCTACGAGGCCGCACTTGCCGCGCGCGGGCTCGCGCCCGACCCGCAGCTGATGGTGTCGGATGAGATGACCGAGGCGAACGGCTATCAGGCGACCCGCCGCCTGCTCGACCTCGCGGCACCGCCGACGGCGCTTCTGACCTCCTCCTACATTTCCGCCATCGGCGCCCGCCGCGCCGTCGAGGAACGCGGCCTGAAGCTCGGCCGCGACATCTCGATCGTCACCCATGACGACGAACTCAGCTATTTCCGCAATGGCGAGGATGTGCCGATCTTCACCGCCACCCGATCCTCGGTGCGCGAGGCCGGGCGGCAGGCGGCGGCGATGCTTCTCGAGCTGATCGCCGACCCAGACCTGACGCCGCAGACCCGGCCTCTGGAAGCCGCGCTGATCGTCGGCGCCTCGACCGGTCCGGCGCCCCGGTGATGCAACCGGCCTTTTCCCACCGTCGCGCCGACTTCCCCGAAGACTTTCTCTTCGGCGCCGCGACCTCGGCCACACAGATCGAAGGCACGGCTTTCGGCGGCGCGGGCGCCTCGCACTGGGACACGTTCGCGCTGACCCCTGGCAACGTGGTCCGTGGCGAGACCGCGGCGCGGGCCTGCGACCATTACCACCGCTGGGAGGAAGACCTCGATCTGATCGCGGGCGCCGGGTTCGATGCCTACCGCTTCTCGATCAACTGGGCGCGGCTCCTGCCCGAGGGCACGGGCAAGCCGAACCCCGCGGCGCTCGCCTTCTACGACCGGCTGATCGACGGCATGTGCGCCCGGGGCCTGCAACCCTTCCTTACCCTCTACCACTGGGACCTGCCCACGGCCCTCGCCCATCGCGGCGGCTGGGCGAACCGCGACATAACCGGCTGGTTCACCGATTACGCGCTGACGGTGCAACGAAGGTTCGGCGACCGGCTTGCCAGTACCGCCACGCTGAACGAGCCCTGGTGCGTGGCCTGGCTTTCGCATTTCATCGGGGCACATGCGCCCGGCCTGCGCGACATCTCGGCCGCCGCGCGCGCCATGCATTTCACGCTGACCGCCCATGCGGGCGCGCTGGCGGCGCTGCGCGCCGAAGGCGCGAAGAACCTCGGCATCGTTCTCAATTTCGAACATGTCGACCCGGCCTCCCCCGCCGATGAGGGCGCGGCCGCGACCGAAGAGGCGCTTTTCAACCGCTGGTTCGCCGAGGCGCTGGCGCTTGGCCGCTATCCGGCCAAGGCGCTTCAGGGCCTGGAATGCTGGCTGCCCAAGGGCTGGCAGGCCGATCTCGACGCCATTGCCGCGCCGCTCGACTGGCTCGGCGTGAACTACTACCGCCGCGCACTGAAGGCCGCCGTCCCCGGCACGCCCTGGCCCGCGACGCGAGAGGTCGAAGGCCCCTTGCCGAAGACCACGATGGGCTGGGAAATCCACCCGGACGGCCTGTCCGACCGGCTAGTGAAACTCGCGCGGCTCTTCCCCGGCCTGCCGCTCTGCGTGACCGAAAACGGCATGAGCGCCGACGACCATATAACGGACGGCGCAGTGGCGGACCCCGACCGCATCGCCTATGTCGACGCCCATCTCGCGGCCTGCCGGGCGGCCATCGCGGCGGGCGTGCCGCTGAAAGGCTATTTCTACTGGTCGCTCATGGACAATTACGAATGGGCGCTCGGTTATGACAAGCGCTTCGGTCTGATCCATGTCGATTTTGAAAGCTTGAAGCGGACCCCGAAATGGTCCTATCAGGCCTTCCAGCACATGCTCCTGCCCCGGACCCTCTCCGCAAGATGACCTCTCGCCCCCTGCCCTTAGACGCCACGCTCGTTCTCGCCGACATCGGCGGCACCAATACCCGCGTTGCGCTTGCCCGTGGCGGCCGGGTCGCGCGCGATACGATCCGCCGCTATGCGAACGCGACAAGCGTCGATCTGCCAGCCATCCTGAGGGACTATCTGGGCGCCCTTGGCTCGCCTGCCTGCGCAGGCGCCTGCATCGCGGTCGCGGGGCCCGTACAGGACGGCGTCGCCGAAATGACCAACCTCGCCTGGCGCATCACCCGCGAGGACGTGGCGGGTGCGACCGGCGCCCGGACCGTGGCGATCCTCAATGACCTGCAGGCACAGGGCCATGCGCTCGACCGGCTTTCGGGCGAGAGCCTGCGCACCATCATCGCCGGCCCGCCTGCGCAGCGCGACGGCGCGCGGTTGGTGATCGGCGTCGGCACCGGCTTCAACGCCGCGCCCGTCCACCGGACTGGCGGCGCCCTCCTCGTCGCCGCCGCCGAAAGCGGTCATGCCACCCTGCCCCTTCGCACCGAGGAAGACCTGCGCCTTGCCCGTCATGTCGAGAAGGCGCACGGGTTCGCGGGGGTCGAGGATGTGCTGTCGGGCCGGGGTCTCGAACGGCTCTACAGCTTCCACGCCGCAGGGACCGACCTGTCGGCCGCCGAGATCATGGAGCGGATCGGCAAGCCCGGCGAGGGCGCCGCCAACGCGACCTGCAGGCATTTCGTCACCCTTCTGGGGCGGGTGGCAAGCGATCTGGCGCTCGACCATCTGCCTTTCGGCGGCATCTATCTGGTGGGTGGTGTAGCGCGCGCCTTCGCGCCCCATCTCGCCGATCAGGGCTTTGCCGACGCGTTCCGCGACAAGGGGCGCTTTTCCGACTTCATGGGCGAGTTCGCCGTACATGTGGTCGAGGATGATTATGCCGCCCTTGAAGGCTGCGCCGATCATATCGGCCGCCGGATCGCCGGCTGAAGCTCTTCCGTCAAGCCAATCTTAACCGCGCGGCCTTAGTCCTTTTCCCGGAGCAGAGGACGAATGCGCCATGGACACGGACAAGGATGCTGACGGGGGAGCAGATGGGGCCGCGCCGGTCATGCTCGACCGCAGGCTCGATCTGACGGCGGCCGCGCCGCTGCGCGCGCGTCTCCTTGCGCTGCGGGGCCAGCCGGTGCGCGTGGATGCAAGCGAGGTGGCGCTTCTGGGCGGTCTCTGCCTGCAGGTGCTGCTCGCGGCGGCAGCGGCCTGGCGCGGTGACGTCCGCCCCTTCCGCATCGCTCCGCGCTCGGCCGCTTTCGATGCGGCTCTTGCCAGCTTCGCCCTGCCGCTCTCAGCGCTTGAGGGGGATCAGTGATGGCCATACGGGTGCTTGCCGTCGACGACAGCCGCACGATCCGCGATCTTCTGGAACAGGCGCTGACCGGCGCGGGCTATCAGGTCACATTGGCCGAGGACGGGCAGGAGGCGCTCGACCGGCTGGCGGAGGCCGCGCCCGACGCGATCATCTCCGACATCAACATGCCGCGCCTCGACGGGTTTGGCCTGATCGAGGCGGTCAGGCGGCAGGACCGCCACCGCGCCACGCCGATCCTGGTGCTGACCACCGAAAGCGCGCCGGAACTGAAGGCGCGGGCCCGTGCGGCCGGCGCCACCGGCTGGATCGTCAAGCCGTTCGAGGCCGACAAGCTCGTGCGCGCGCTTCAGATGATCGCGGGCTGAGGACACACGGATGGCCGCATCCGCCGATCCCCTCGCCGAGATCAGGGCCGGCTTCTTTGCCGAATGCGAAGACCTGCTCGGGCGGCTCGATGACTCGCTCGCCGATCCCTCCATCGCCCTCCCCGGGTCGGAGGCGATCCACGCCGCCTTCCGCGCCGTCCATACGATCAAGGGCGGCGCTGCCTCCCTGTCCTATGAGGCGCTCGCCGAAACGGCACATGTCTTCGAAAGCGAGCTCGACCGCCTGCGCGGCGCCGATGAAGCGCCGGATGCGGCCACCCTGGGCGCGATGCAGGCCTTTGCCGACGAACTGGCACAGGCCGTCGAGCGTGCGAAAACCGCCGGACCGACCGGGGATGCGGGGGGCGGCGAACCCGATCCAGCGGCGCCTGGCAACTGGCGCATCCTCTTCCGGCCCGCCGCCGCGCTCTTCCAGTCCGGGAACGAAGCGCTTCACCTGATCAATGCCCTCATGGACCTGGGCGAGGCCTCGGTTTCCTGCGACACAGGCGCGCTGCCATCCCTCGACATGCTCGACCCGCAGGAAGGCTACCTCTCCTGGACCGTCGATCTCGCCGGTTCGGTCGATGAAAGCGCCATCCGCGAGACCTTCGAATTCGTCGAGGATATCTGCGACCTGCATATCGGGCGCCTGGAAGAAGCACCCCCGTCACGGCCGGAAGTGGCAGGCCACGGGCCCGACGACGCCTCGCCGAAGGACCCGGAACCCGCAGCGCGCGGCGCGACGCCCGAGCGGCCCACGGTCCGCGTCGATCTTGACCGGTTCGACCGGCTGCTGAACCTTGTGGGCGAACTGGCGATCGCCGAGGCAATTCTCGCCCGGCGACTCGCCGATGCGGGACTTGACCGGCGCTCGGCGGCCGCAGCCGCACTTGAGGAGGTCCAGACCCTCGGCCGCGACCTGCAGGACTCGGTCCTCGCGCTCCGCACCCAGCCGGTCAAGCCGCTCTTCCAGCGCATGGCACGCATCCTGCGCGAGGCGGCGGCGCGGGCGGGCAAGCCCGCCCGGCTTTGCCTTGAGGGCGAAGCGACCGAGATCGACCGCTCGATCGCCGAACGGCTGGTCGAACCCCTCACCCACATGATCCGCAATGCCGTCGACCACGGGCTGGAGGAGCCTCCGCGGCGCGCGGCAGCAGGAAAGCCCGCCGAAGGCCGGATCACCCTCTCCGCCGCCCACCGATCCGGGCGCGTGATCATCGAACTGGCCGATGACGGCGGCGGGATCGACCGCGCGCGGGTCCGCGCCACCGCGGTTGCCAAGGGGCTGATCACATCTGACACGGCGCTGACCGAGGCCGAGACCGACGCGCTCCTCTTCCGCCCGGGTTTTTCCACCGCGCGCGCGGTCGGCGCCCTTTCCGGCCGTGGTGTCGGCATGGATGCGGTGCAGACGGCGGTCGCGGCGCTCGGCGGCCGCCTGTCGCTCTGGTCCGGCCCGGGCCGGGGCACCCGCATAACGCTCTCGCTTCCCCTGACGCTCGCGGTGATGGAGGCGATGCTGGTCCGCGCGGGCGGCCATGTCTTCGCCCTGCCGCTCGCCGCGACGCTCGAGGCCGCGCGGCTCGGCGCGCCGGATCTTGACCGTTTCGCGCGCGGCGAGCGGCTCATCCGCCTGCGCCAGCGCCAGACCCCGCTTTTCGATGCCGCGGCGCTTCTCGGCCTCGGACGCGCCCGCCCGGGCGCAGCACTCGCCGTGATCCTCGCCGACGAGGCGGACCGGCGCCTCGCCCTCATCGTCGATGAGCTGACGGGCCAGAGCCAGATCGTTGTCAAGCCGCTCGGCGCGGGCCTCGGCCGGGTCCCCGGTGCGGCGGCGGCAACGATCCTCGGCGACGGGACGGTTGCCCTGATCCTCGACCCCGGCGAACTCATCGATCTCGCCGCTGCCGGTGACCGGCAGGCACCGCCGCCCGAAAGGCTCGCCTCATGACCGGCGCCCAGACCATGCAGACCGCTGCCCTGACCGAAACCAGCACCGATTATCTCGGCCTTTCGACAGGCGGCGAGGATTTCGTCCTGCCGCTCAGCGCGATCCGCGAGATTCGCAGCTTCGGACGCGCCACGCCCTTGCCGCACCGACCCGCTTGGGTGCTGGGCGTCGTCAACCTGCGCGGCACGATCCTGCCTGTCATCGACCTCGGCCGCCGCTTGGGGCTCGCCGCCGACGACGATGCCGGAACGCTTGGCGCGCGCCCGGTGATTGTCGTGGTCGAGGATCAGGGCCGCCCGCTTGGCATCGCAGTCGCGCGTGTGCGCGACATCACGCGGATCGCCGACCGGGCGCTTGAACCGCCACCCGCCTGCGCCGCGGGGCCCGGCGGCACGTTCCTCAGGGCGCTTGCCGTCGAGGCGGGCACCGTCCTTCGGGTGCTCGACCCTGCCCGCCTCGCCCCCGGGCCGGAGGGAAATACCACATGACGCTGCGCGCCGGGATCAGGGGCGCGCCGGGCGACCGGGCGCCGTTCCACATCGCCGCCATCGCACGGCGGGTCGAGGAGGAGGCGGGGATTCTTCTGCCGCCCGCGCGTTATCCGATGATCGAGGCGCGGCTGAAGCGGCGGCTCGCGCGGCTCGATCTCGGTTCCTACCGCGACTATCTGCGCCTGATCGACGGGCCGGAGGGCACGGCGGAACGTCTGGCGCTTCTGGGCCTGCTGACCACGCATGTCTCGCATTTCTTCCGCGAGCCGCACCATTTCCGGATGATGCGCGAAAACCTGCTGCCGCCCCTGATCGCCGAGGCGCGGGCCGGGCGCAGGCTTCGCTTCTGGTCGGCCGGATGCGCCGCCGGGCAGGAAGCCTATTCGCTGGCGCTGACGCTCCTCGACCTGGCGCCCGATGCGGCGCGACTGAACATCGAAATCCTCGCGACCGACCTCGACGCGACCCAGACCGCACGCGCCGCACGCGCCCTCTATCCAGCCGCCGCGCTCGACGAGATCCCGCCCCCCTTCCGGCACCACTGCCAGCCCGCAGCCGACGGGTTCACCCTCTCGGATGCGGTGCGCGGGCTGGTCCGATGCCGGACGCAGAACCTTCATGCCGACTGGCGAGCCGCACAGGGTTTCGACGCCATCCTCTGCCGCAATGTGCTGATCTATTTCGAGCCGCGGGCGCGCGAGCGTCTTATCTCGCGGCTGGCGGACGCGCTCGCCGACGGCGGCTGGCTCCTCCTCGGCCATGCCGAGCGGGCGACCGGCCGCGCCGCCGCGCGCCTGCAGGCGCTTGGCCAGACCGTCTATCGCAGCGGTGGCGGAGGGACGGGATGACCGGGACAGCACAGCCCTTTCGCGCGCCACAGTTACGCGCCGCCCGACCCGACGCGGGCACGGTCGACGCCGAGATCACGGTCGCCGCCCTTGCTTCGCGGGTCGCGGGCGAGCTTCACCAGCTGGCCGGGCTCGCGCTCGGGCTGCAGGACGCTTTGTCGGCTTCGGGGGTCGCCCGGAAGGCGCCGGACGAGGCCCTGGCCGGTCTGCAGGCCATCGACCGGATCACCCAGAATCTCGGCGACCTCTCCCGTCTGCTCGCCGCGCTTGCCGGCCAGCTGACCCCCTCCCCCACGATCGCGACGCCCCCGCTCGCGGACGGGCTGATCCTGCGCGATCTGGCGCACCGGCTGTTCGGGATGGACGTGGCCGCCGTCGAACCACCGGGCGCGGGCGGCGTGACACAGACCAACGAGCCCGCGCCCAGCGGCGAGGTCTCCTGGTTCTAGCCGTCGGCCTGGGTGCGTCGGCTGCCGGTTCTCGGGCCCGCGCCGACGGCACAAAGCGAAAGCAGGCGCTCGCCGATCCGCACGGGTGGCAGCAGTTCCTCCGCCGCCCCCAGCGCAGCAGCGGCGCCGGGCATGCCGTGGATCAGGCTCGTCTCTGCGTCCTGCGCCAGCGTGCGGGCACCCCGGGCACGCAGGTCCAGCATCCCCCTGGCGCCGTCCCGGCCCATGCCGCTCAGAAGCACCGCGGTGATCGCGCCGGCATGCGGCAGGCCCGAGGCAAACAGCCGCTCGACCGAGGGACTGTGGCCGCACGAGCCCTCTGTGGGAAGCACCGCAAGCGTCAATGGCGCCAGGGGCCGCAGTTCGACATGCGATCCCTTGCCGGGCGCGAGATAGACACGGCCGGGCACGATCTGCTCGCCATGTCGGGCGATGGTCACGCGCGGCAGGAACGAACGTTCCAGGCGTTCGGCGATCCGGTCGACATAGACGGGCGGCATGTGCAGCGCGACCACGAGGGCCGGGCCGTCTGCGGGAAGCACCGCAAGCATCTCTTCCAGTGCCGCGACGCCACCGGTCGATGCACCGACAAGGCAGATCCGTTCCCAGTGCCGCGTCGCCGATGCGACGGCAGGCGCCTTGCGCGCCGCCGTCCGGGCGGCACGCGCCAGCGTCAGGCGGCGGGTCGCCAGTGCCGGTGCCGCCGAAGACGCGGCTATGAGGCGCTGGACGAGTCCCTGCGGCCCGCGCGCATAACTCCCGGCCACCTTTTCCAGGCAATCGACGGCGCCAAGCGCCAGGGCCTCCACCGCCGCCGCGCTTCCCGCCGCCGCGAGAGAAGACAGGATCACCACCGGCATCGGCCGGTCGCCCATGAGCCGCCTGAGGAAGGTCAGACCATCGCAGCCCGGCATTTCGATATCGAGAAGAAGGACATCGGGGCGCACCTTTGGCAGAAGGACAGCCGCCTCGGCGCAGTCCGCGGCACTCGCCACAAGCGCGAGCCGCCCGTCGCCCGAAAGGTGATGCGCCAGCAAGCGGCGCTGCGTGGGCGAATCGTCGACCACCATCACGCGCACCCGAGCGGCGCCGGGCGCGTTCGCTGCCGCTTCAGAATTCCTCCCAGCCATCGGCCTGCCCCTCGGCTGCGGTATCGGGCGCTGCCAGGGCGACGGTGCCGGCCGCGCGGCCCGCAACCGGATTGCGCGGCCTGGCCGGACCCGGCGGCGGCGGCGGTTGACGTGCCACCGACCAGCCGTCCTGCGCGACTGCCTCTCCTCCGGTCGGACGGCTGCGCACGCTGAACCGTTCGACCGTGGCGCTGAGCGCCCTGGCGCTTTCGGTCAGGCGCTGGCTTGCAAGGGCCGTATCGGCAAAGAGCGCGGTGTTTTCCTGTGTCGCATGGTCGATCTGATTCACCGCCTGGTTGATCTCGGCAAGGCCCGTCGATTGTTCGCGTGCCGATGCGGCAATATCGGCCATGCGCTGCGAGATCTGGCCGACCGATCCGACGATCGCCTCGATGGCGACGCCGGTCTGGTTGACATGGCCCACCCCGCGCTTGACCTCCTGCGCCGCCTCGCTCAGGAGCACGTCGATCTCACGCGCGGCTTCCGAGGAACGCTGCGCGAGCGCGCGCACCTCGTTCGCCACCACCGCAAAGCCGCGCCCCGCCTCGCCCGCGCGCGCGGCCTCGACGCCCGCGTTCAACGCCAGAAGGTTGGTCTGGAAGGCGATATCGTCGATGACCGAAGCAATCTTGGCGATCTTCTCCGACGAACGCTCAATCGCGCCCATCGCCTCGACCGCCTGCTGCACAACCGGTGCCGAGGCAGCTGCCGAGGCGCGGGCCGCCGTCACGACGGCGTTGGCCTCGCCCGCGCCCTCGGCGGCGGACTGGACCGAAACGGTCAGCTCGTCCAGCGCCACCGCCGTCTGTTCGAGCGTCGCGGCCTGCCGCTCGGTCCGCCCCGACAGATCGTCGGCGGCGGCGGCAATCTCATGGACCTCTGCCTCGATGGCCGAGGCATTCGAAACGACGGTCCGCACCAGATCCTCAAGCCGGTCGAGCGTCCTGTTGAAATCCTCTCGCAAGGTCCGGTAATCCTCGGCGAATGCGTCGGTCAAGCGGGTGGTCAGATCGCCCTCGGACAGGCGTCGGAGGCCGACGCGCAGGGCCTCCACCACCGCAGCCTGCGCCTCCTGCAGGGCCTGGCGCTGCGCCTCGGCGGCGCGGCGCGCGGCCTCGGCCTCGCTTACGTCCGAGCCGATGAAAACCACCTTGAGAAGCGCCCCGGCGCTATCGCTGACCGGTGCGAAGCCGCCTTCGACCACCCTGCCACTGCCCTCGCCATATCGCGCGAAGAACCGGCCATAGACCGCCTGCCCGCGGGACAGCTGTTCGGCCATCCGCCCGAAGTTCAGAGGCACGCCCGTATCATCGGAAAGAACCGCGCCCAGAGGCTGGCCAACACAGTCCGCCGCGGCACGCCCCGCCATCGCGGAAAATTGGCTGTTCAGGGCAAGAACCGATCCGTCCCCCCCGCATTCCAGCGTCACGAGATCGCGGTCGATGGCGCCGAGCAGCGCGCGGTTCATCCTTTCCTCGGTGACCTCGCGCCATTCCGCGACAAAGCCGATGCGCTCGCCCGTTTCGGCCAGCACTTCGTTCGCCTCCAGGCGGAATCGCGCCTGCCCGAAGCGCAACTCGGCGACAACAGGCCAGAGGTCTGCAGCCTGAAAGAGGGTCGCAAAACCGCCTTCGCCCTCCAGAAGAGAACCGACGCCCCTGCCGACAAGGCCGTCGGCGTCAAAGTCCGCAAGACGCTGGCCGATCTCTGCCGCATGCGTGCGGAACAGGGCCGTCAAGGCGCTGTTGGCATGGGTTATGCGCCCCCGTTCGTCGAGAACCATCAGGGCGGCGGATGACCCCGCGAGGGCCGCGCTGTTCACCGCATTCTCGCGCGCAGTAACGGCGGCGAGGCTCAGGGCATTGCGGAAGGTCTCCAGCGTTCGGGCGATCGCACCGATCTCGTCGCCGCGCGCCGTACCGTTGACCGGACAGTCGTAGGTGCCCGAAGCGATCCGTTCCATCGCTTCCGCCGCCCCCGCCAATGGCCGCGACAGGCTGCGCGCGACGAGGAAGACGATCAACCCCATCGCAAGAGTCGAGACGGCAGCGCCGAACAGCATGGACCGCACCATCCGCAGAACGGGGCTTACAAGCTCCTCCTCCGGCTGTTCCAGCACCAGCGCCATCCTGAACCCGGGCAGTTCGATCCTGCCGGTCATCAGAAGGGCGGGACGACCATCGATGCCCGGCTCCTGCGAAACGACATGCTCTACATCGAATGCGGTCTTCATCGCATCCGGCGTTCGTTTTCCCGTATAGGCCTGCACGTCCGGCGCCGCGCCGAGATCGGAGCGCAACCGCCGGTCGGTACCGAGCAGATAGGAGGTCAGGGCGATGCCGTCGCCATGCCGCCGCGCGAGGATCGCGTTCATCTGGTCGGTCGAAATCTGAAAGACCAGTGCGCCGAGAACACGGCCGTCGACCGAGGTGATCGGCGCCGCCGCAAAGCTTGCGGGCTTGCCGTCCGATGCCGGATAAGGCGCGAAATCGGAAAACAGGATCGGCGTGTCCGCCGCCTGCAGGACCCGCCGCACGGTCCGCGCGAGACTTGTCGTGCGCAGCGAGCCGGTCAGGAGGTTCTCGCCGATATCCTCTTCCTTCGCGACGGTATAGAGGATCGTTCCATCCACGGCGACCAGCATCACATCGTGATAGTTCTTTTCGCTGAAGATCGACACGAAGCCTTGATGATACCGCGCGTGCGCGACCGAATAGTCTGACACGTTGGTGACCCGGTCGAGCTTGTATCGTTCGCCGAAGGCGTTGGGATTGCCGTCAATATACTGGTCGTGGACATAGCTCCTCGCCTCTGATCCGAGTTTTTCCCAGGCCGAGGTGAAATCCCGCAGCGCCCTGAGCGTGAGCGGGCTTGCCGCCGTCGCCTTGAGATCGGATCCGGCGCCCTCGAACCAGGCTTCGAACTCCAGAAGCTTGGAATCGAGCGCCGTATTGATCCGCGCGACGCCCGCCTCCATCAGCGCCTGGCGCGCGGCGTGATATCCGGTGTAACCGATGGCGAGCATCGCCACCACGACCATCGTCCCCAGGATCAGCGGTAGCTTCACCGCAAGCTTCAGATCGTCGAGCGCGCGCATTCAAGCCTCGTCCCAAGGGCAGGGTTCCGCCTGGGACTTTCCGCGCGCGGGCTGAAGATTCGATTAAGGAAGAACGGGCGGCGCCTCAGCCGCCCCGCAGATAGCGCACGAGCTGACGGGTCGAGCCGTCCTTGCCCGCGTCGCCTACGCGCCCCTCCAGCACCGGCTGCAGCGCGAGCGCCAGTTCCTTGCCCAGTTCGACCCCCCACTGGTCATAGGAATTGATCCCGAGGATCACGCCCTCGACGAAGACGCGATGTTCATAAAGCGCGATGGTCTGGCCCAGAAGGTAGGGCGTGAGCTTGGGGTAAAGCAACGTCGTCGAGGGCCGGTTGCCCGGAAAGACCCGGTGGCGGGCCTGCCGTTCCAGTTCGGCGCCGGTCAGGCCCTTCTTCGCCATGATCGCGCGCGCTTCGTCGAGCGAGCGGCCCTTCATCAGCGCCTCGGACTGCGCAAGGCAATTGGCCATCAGGAGGAGATGCTGGTGGGCAAGATCGGGCTCGTGCCCTTCCCTCGCCAGTAGAAATTCGCACGGAACCACCCGCGTGCCCTGATGGATCAGCTGGTAGAAGGCATGCTGGCCGTTCGTCCCCGGCTCGCCCCAGACGACGGGACCGGAATGGAACGGCAGATCGGTTCCGTCCATCGCCACGCGCTTGCCGTTACTCTCCATCTCCAGCTGCTGAAGATAGGCGGGCAGCCGCGCGAGGCGCTGGTCGTAGGGCAGGACGGCGCGGGTCGCATGACTGCAGATCTGGTTGTGCCAGATGCCGACAAGGGCCAGAAGGACGGGCAGGTTTTCCCCAAACGGCGCTTCGCGGAAATGCGCGTCCATGGCCGCGCCGCCCTTCAGGAAGTCGTCGAACCGGTCGGGCCCGATGGCGAGCATCAGCGAGAGGCCGATCGGCCCCCACATCGAATAGCGCCCGCCGACCCAGTCCTCGAAGCCGAAGACGCGATCAGGCGCGATGCCGAAGGCGGCGGTCCTGTCGGCGGCGGTCGAGACGGCGACGAACTGCGCGCCGGGATCGGCGACCTTCGCCGCCATCCAGGCGCGCGCGGTCTGCGCGTTGGTCATCGTCTCGATGGTGGTGAAGGTTTTCGAGGCGACGATGACCAGCGTCGTCGCCGGATCGAGGCCCTTCAGAACGTCATGCACATGCGCGCCGTCGACATTCGAGACGAAATGCGCGCGCGGCCCGTCGGCATAGGGCGACAGCGCGAGGCAGGCCATGGCGGGCCCGAGGTCGGATCCGCCGATGCCGATATTCACAACATCTTTGATCCGTCCGCCCTGCCCCGCAAACCGGCCCGCCCGCACATCACCCGCGAAGGCACGCATTCGCGCATGGGTCTGCCGGACCTCTGGCATCACATCCTTGCCGTCGACCGTGACGGCTCCGTCGAGGTTGCGAAGCGCGGTGTGCAGGACCGCCCTGCCCTCGGTTTCGTTGATCTTCTCGCCCTGAAACATCGCATCGCGCTTCGAGGCGACATGCGAAGCTTCTGCCAGCCGGATCAGCAGGTCGCGGGCATGGGCGTCGATCGTCGTCTTCGAATAATCGAAGAGCATCCCGTCGGCCCGCACGGAAAAGGCCTCGGCCCGGCCCGGCCGGTCGAAGAGCGACAGGATCGTCACCTCGCCCCGGTCGCGCTCGTAATTCCTCAGATCGTCCCAGAGACTCATCTTACCCTCATTCGGCCCAATGGACCGTCGCATTGGCCAGAAGGGCGCGAATGGGCGCGCGTTCAGGGGGCAATCCTTCGGATTCCTCCAACACCCGGCGCTTGTCCGCCCCGGTGATCAGCACATGGATCGCCATCGCATCAGCAAGGACGCGCGCGGTCAGTGTCACACGCGGCTCTCCCGCCGCCTCGGCCCTGATCGGCAGCGCCACCGGCGCGTCGGCGGCAAGCGCCTCGGCCAGCCGGTCAGCGCCGGGGAAGAGCGAGGCCGTATGCAGATCCGCCCCCATGCCCAGAAGCGCCACCGACAGCGGCAGATGCGGTGACACCGCCGCCGCCACCCGCTCCATCGCCTGCTCGGGTTCCGGTGCATCGGCGCAAAGCGAGACGAACTGCGCCTGCGCCGCATGTCCCCGGATCAGCCGCTTGCGGATCAGCCGCGCGTTCGATCGTTCGTGATTCTCATCCACCCAGCGTTCATCGTTGGGGATGACCGTCACCCGGTCCCAGCCGAGGTCGAGCCCGGCGAGAAGGTCGAAGACCGGACCCGGCGTTGTGCCGCCCGGCACGGTCAGGCTTGCCCGCTCGTTCCGCGCAAGCGCCTGGCGCAGGTCGCTCGCCACCGCATCGGCGACCGAGAACATCATCAGGTCGCGGTCGGGATAGGCGACGAACCTCATTCGCGGATCTCCCGCCAGCGGCGGCCATCGCGATGCAGAAGCATCAGCGCATCCTCTGGCCCCGACGATCCGGCATCATAGGGCTTCGGCCTGTCGCCCCGGCCTTCCCATCCGGCGATGATCGGATCGGTCCAGGCCCAGGCCGCCTCGACCTCGTCGCCCCGCATGAAGAGCGTCTGGTTGCCGCGGATCACATCCATGATCAGCCGCTCATAGGCATCGGGAATGTCGGCGCCATCGGCGCCGAGCGCCTCGGCGAAGGACATGTCGAGCGGCACCTCGGTCAGGCGCATGCCGCCCGGCCCCGGTTCCTTGATCATCACGGAAAGCGTCATCCCCTCGTTCGGCTGCAGCCGGATCGAGAGCACATTCTCGCGCCAGCCCTCCTCCTCTCCGAAGATCGAATGCGGCACCTCCTTGAAGACGACCGCGATTTCCGAAGCGCGGGCGCGCAGCTTCTTGCCGGTGCGCAGATAGAAGGGCGTGCCCTTCCAGCGCCAGTTCGCGACATTGACCTTCAGCGCCACATAGCTTTCGGTAGTCGATGACTGGTTTTCGGCATCCTGAACATAGGACGGCGCGTCCTTCGTACCGCGATACTGGCCGCGCACGATATCCTCGGGCCGCACCGGCTCCAGCGCATGGATGACCTTCAGCTTCTCGTCCCTGACCGCGTCGGGATCGAACCGGTAGGGCGCCTCCATCGCGATGAGGCAGAGGAGCTGCATCATGTGGTTCTGCACCATGTCCCGCATCGCGCCCGACTTGTCGTAATAGGCGCCCCTGCCGCCCACCCCCACGGTCTCGGCCACCGTGATCTGGACATGGTCGACATGGCGGGCGTTCCAGAGCGGTTCGAACAGGATGTTGGCGAAGCGGACCGCCATCAGGTTCTGGACGGTTTCCTTGCCCAGATAATGATCGATCCGGTAAATCTGATGCTCGGTGAAATGGGCGGCGAGCGTGGCGTTCAGCGCCCTGGCCGAGGCAAGGTCACGCCCGAAAGGCTTTTCCACGACGATGCGCGCCTCGGGCGTGGCGATGCCATGAAGGTGCAGCCGCTCCGCCAGATCGCCGAAGAGCGCAGGCGCCACCGAGAAATAGAAGGCCTGCGTCACGCCCGGACGCATCTTGGCCTTCAGCGCGGACCAGCCCGCTTCACCCTTCGCATCGACCGCGACATAGGACAGATGCGCGAGGAAGCGCTCGACCGCATCACCCTCGCGCTTCGCCGGACCCACGAATTCGCCGATCGCCTCGGCCGCGAGGGCGCGAAAGCCCTGATCGTCCAGTTCGGCACGGGCGGCGCCGACGATCCGCGCCTCCTCGGGGATCTGGCCCGCGACATAGCGGCGGAAGAGGCCGGGGATGATCTTGCGCCTGGCCAGATCGCCCGTGCCGCCGAAAATCACGAGGTCGAAGGATTCCACTGGAATGACGCGCGAGACCATGTTCCCTCCGGGCTCCGGTTTCCGTGCGCTGTTAGCGCTAACGGCAGGCTCTTTAGCGCCTTCCTCCCGCCAAGTCTAGCATCGGTTGAGGGCGCTTCCAACTGCGGCGCGCCCTGAAGGGCGGCCTATCGCCGCCCCGAACGGGAGTGATCCGGCGGAGCCGCGCCGAAACGGCGCGGCGCGCCTTTCCTCTCGTGCGCCCCGCGCGATGCGCGGGCCACTCGGTCGGGTCTAGCCGATCCGGCTCTCGCGGTACTGCACCCGCGCCAGCCAGTCGGGGTTGATTTCCACCCCCCAGCCAGGGCCGTCGGGGATGCGGAGCCGTCCGCCGTCGACCGCATAGGGCGTGCCGAGGAACAGCTCCTGCTGCCAGGGGTAATAGTCCGGCCCCTCGATCGAGAATTCGAGATATTTCCCGGCATTCGGAATCGCCCCCAAAAGGTGCATCGTGCAGATCGTGACCAGCGAGAGGTTGGCCGAATGCGGCGTGACCGGCAGGCCGTGGCGGGCCGCCATCTCGCAGACGAGAAGCGTGCGCGACAGGCCGCCCATATACATCACATCGGGCTGGACGACGTTCACCGCGCCCGTCTGCATCATCCGTTCCCAGGTGGCGAGATCCCAGTCCTGCTCGCCCCCGGTCACATCAAGCGAGAGCGCGTCGGTGACCGCCTTCGTCGCTTCGAGGTCCCAATAGGGCACCGGTTCCTCGAAATGGCCGATGCCATTGTCCTCCAGCCTGAGCCCCACCGCGATTGCGCGGGGCACCGAGAAGCCGGAATTGGCGTCGACGAGCTTGGCTATTCCATCGCCAAGCGCCGTCGCGACCGTGGGAATGACCGCCTCGGTCCGGCCCGGCCATTCGTCCACGTCGCGGCCGCATTCCGCCGCCACCCGCCATTTGAAGGCGTCGAATCCCTGTTCGTCGCGCAAGCGGACAAGGCGCGCGGCCTCGTCCTCGGGTGTGATGTCGCGTTTCATCGAGGAGGCATAGGCGCGGATCGGACGGGCCGCACCGCCGAGGAGTTCCACCACGGGCCTGCCCTCGCGCCGCCCGCGCATGTCCCAGAGCGCGGTATCGAGCCCGGCGAGCGCCCGGCAGCGGTAGGAGCCGGGATATTTATGCTCCTTCTCCTCGATCCGCTGCACGAGACCAAGGATATCGTCGCAGCCAGCGCCGAGCGCATGGGGGGCCACCTGACGATGAAAGACCTGCTGGGTGATGTCGGCATTGTAGGTCGAGGTCTGCCCCCAGCCCACCGCGCCGTCCTCGGCCGTAACCTTCACGAAACAGACGAATTCATCGGCAAATGTTTCCAGCCTGACAATCCGGTGCATCCGGTCCTCCCTTTGCGATCATCATGACCCTAGCGGCCCGTGAGCGCGCCGCACATACGGAAACGACGCGAGGCCAGCGCCTTGACGTCGGTCGCGGACTGGCATACCTCTCTGCCCGCATGCGGGTGTAGCTCAATGGTAGAGCAGCAGCTTCCCAAGCTGAATACGAGGGTTCGATTCCCTTCACCCGCTCCATCCCATCTCTTCGCTCTGGTCCCCGCCGCGCCAGACCGCTATTCGGGTATCCGAACCAGCAAGGAGACTGAGAATGGGCGAGATCACCCGTCTTGAAACAGGCCCGCGCATGTCGCAGGCCGTCATCCACAATGGCATCGTCTATCTGGCGGGCGTCGTCGGTGAGCCGGGCGGCAGCGTGACCAGCCAGACGACCGAGGTCCTGACCGAGATCGACCGGCTTCTGGCGCTGGCCGGGTCCGACAAGACCCGCATCCTGCGCGCCCAGATCTGGCTGGCCGACATGGCCGGCTTTGCCGAGATGAACGCGGCGTGGGATGCCTGGGTGGCACCGGGAAATGCGCCCGCCCGCGCCACCGGCGAGGCGAAACTGGCGACGCCTGACTATCTGGTCGAGATCATCATCACGGCCGTGCAGAAGTGATAGACCCTGCCCCGGCCATGGTGCCGGGGCCTCCTACAGCCGCCGGAAGGCCTCTTTCTGGCGGCGGGTCCAGCGGACGCGGATCAGGTGGCCTGCATCGCTGTCCGTTTCGGCCAGAACGATCCCCTGATCATGCAGCCAGGCCCGCGCGCGCCCTTCGGTGAAGGCAAGCGTCAGCGCCTCCTCGACCCGTTCCTCGTCGAGCGCCTCGGTGATCGCGGCGAAAAGGCCCGTGAGGCCCTCGCCTGTCAGCGCGCTGACGGCCTGGATGCCCGGCGTACGGGCGTCCTGAACCGTCAGCGCCGCGCGGGTTTCCACCGAAAGCAGGTCGATCTTGTTCCAGACCTCGATCATCGGCACGCCCTCATCGACCCCGAGGCTGGCGAGGATGTCGGCCACGTCGGCCGCCTGTTCCTCGGTCTCGGGATGGGCGATGTCGCGGACATGGAGGATGAGGTCCGCCTCCAGCACCTCTTCCAGCGTCGCGCGGAAGGCCGCGACAAGCTGCGTCGGCAGGTCTGAGATGAAACCCACGGTATCGGACAGGATCACCTTGCGCCCGGTGGGCAGGGTGACGCCGCGCATCGTGGGGTCGAGCGTGGCGAACAGCATGTCCTTGGCCAACACATCGGCGCCGGTCATGCGGTTGAACAGCGTCGACTTCCCGGCGTTCGTATAGCCCACCAGCGCCACGATCGGAAACGGCACCTTGCGGCGTGCGGCGCGGTGCAGTTCGCGGGTCTTCACCACCTTCTCCAACTGGCGGCGAATCTTCACCACCTCGTCGTCGATGGCGCGGCGGTCGGCCTCCATCTGCGTCTCACCCGGGCCGCCGACGAAACCGAAACCCGACCGGCCGCGCTGGCGTTCAAGGTGCGTCCAGGCGCGGACAAGGCGCGAGCGCTGGTAGGTCAGTGCCGCAAGCTCGACCTGCAGGACGCCTTCGCGGGTCCGGGCCCGGTCGGCGAATATCTCAAGGATCAGCCCGGTCCGGTCGAGAAGCTTGACCCCCCATTCCTTTTCCAGATTGCGCTGCTGGATCGGGCTGACCTGCCCGTCGACCAGCACAAGCGCCACATCCAGATCGGCGAAACGCCCCTTCAGTTCGGCGATCTTGCCCGAACCGAAGAGCTTGCCCGCCTGTGCCTTCGGCAGGCGCACGACCTCGGCGCCCGCCACCTCAAGGTCTGGCAGCGCCGCCGCGAGCGACACAGCCTCGGCCAGCGCCAATTCGGGCGCCCGGCGGCGGTCGGATTTCATGTCGGGATGCAGCACGAAAGCGCGCGTCACATCCGCGCGCCCCTCGCCCCCCTCACGGTGGTCGGCGGGTTTCAGTCTTCACCCTCGTAGAGCGAGATCGCCTGGCCCGGCATGATGGTCGAGATTGCGTGCTTGTAGACCAGTTGCGACTGGCCGTCCCGGCGCAGGAGCACGCAGAAATTGTCGAACCAGGTGATCACGCCCTGCAGCTTCACGCCGTTGATGAGAAAGATGGTGACGGAAACTTTCGTCTTGCGGACCTGATTGAGAAAGGCGTCCTGCAAATTCTGTTTGTCGGCGGCCATTGGTTATGCCTCGTTTCTTATAAGCGCTTTATTCGCCCCACGGTGGCGCTCCGGAGACTTGGGCCAAGTATGCCGAAGTATTTTTCTTTCGCCAGTGCAAAAACGCAGCGTTTTCAAGTGCTGGCCAATCCGTTGTGAGAAAATTGATCAGACCTCTTCTTCCTCTTCCTCGAAATGCGCCATCCGCGCGCCAGACTTGCTGGTCGTGACCACGCCGAGCGACTTCAGCTTGCGGTGCAGCGCCGAGCGTTCCATGCCCACGAAGGCCGCCGTGCGGCTGATGTTGCCGCCGAACCGGTTGATCTGGGTCAGGAGATATTCGCGCTCGAAAAGCTCGCGCGCCTCGCGCAGCGGCAGCGTGGCCAGCCCGCCGGTCAGGGTGATGCGGCTGTCGTCGGCATCCGCGGGCGCGTGGCCCGGCAGGTCCTGCGGCTCGATCGGGCGGCCCGCGTCACCAAGGATCAGCGCGCCTTCGATCGCATTCCTCAGCTGGCGGATATTCCCGGGCCAGTCCATGGTCTGCATGACCGCATCTGCCTCGTCCGACAGTTCACGCGTCGGCAGGCCCTGCGCGCGGTTCAGATGCTCGATGAAATGCCGCGCGATAAGCGGAATGTCCTCGCGCCGGTCGTCAAGCGAGGGCACGGCGATCGGCACAACGTTCAGCCGGTCATAGAGTTCCTGCCGGAACCGCCCGGCATTGATCTCGACCGGCAGTGCGCGCGTGGTCGAGGAAATGACCCGCAGATCGACCCGCACCTTGTCGGCCCCGCCGACGCGGGTGAACTGCTGCTCGGTCAGGACGCGCAGGATCTTCGACTGGGTGCCAAGCGGCATGTCCGCCACCTCGTCGAAATAGACGAAACCGCCGTGCGCCTGCTCCAGAAGCCCCTTCTCCACACCCCTTTCGGGCGTCTCGCGGCCGAAAAGGACCTCTTCCATCCGCTCGGGCTCGATCGAGGCGGAGGCGACGGTGACGAAGGGTCCGTTCGCGCGCTGGGAATTGGCGTGGATGTAGCGCGCGGCCAGCTCCTTGCCGGTTCCCGGCTCGCCGGTCAGCATCACCCGCGCGTTCGATTTCGTCACCTTGTCGAGGTTCGACTTCAACGTGCGGAAAGCGGGCGACTGGCCGATCATCTCCTGCGGCGAGGTCTCGCGGCGGCGCAGCGATGCATTTTCGCGCCGAAGCCGCGCGGTTTCCATCGCGCGGCGCACGACCACGGTCAGCTGGTCGATGTTGAACGGTTTCTCGATGAAGTCGTAGGCGCCCTGCTTGATCGCGGCGACCGCGATCTCGATATTGCCATGGCCCGAGATGATGATGATCGGGATATCGGGATTGTCTCGCTTCACCGTCTTGAGAATGTCGATCCCGTCCATCCGGCTGTCCTTCAGCCAGATATCGAGGATCATCAGCGCGGGCGGCTCGTTGTTGATCTCGTCCATGCACTCGTCGGAATTGCCGGCCAGGCGCGTGGTGAAGCCTTCGTCGCGCAGGATGTCCGCGATCAGCTCCCTTATGTCGCGTTCGTCGTCAACGATCAGAATATCACTCATGCCACTCCTCCCGCGGCTTCCGCCGCCCGCTCTTTCACCGCGCGCGCCTGTGTCTTGGCTCGCGGCAATCTGATTTCGGCCAGCGCCCCGGCGTGCGCCGCCCCTTCGAACAGCGGCGCATCGGTCAGCACCAGCGTGCCGCCATGTTCCTCGATGATCTTCTTGACGATCGGCAGGCCGAGCCCCGTGCCTTTCTCGCGCGTCGTCACGTAAGGTTCAAACAGCCGCGCACGGTCCTCGGGCAGGCCGATGCCATTGTCGGCGATGCGGATCGTGATCTGATCGCCCTCGGCCCGCATCGCGACCCGAACCTCGGGCGCATAGCCTTGCGGAGCGCCACGTTCCTGAAGAGATTCAACGGCTTCGCCCGCGTTCTTGATGAGGTTCGTCACCGCCTGCGAAATCATCGTCGCATCCAGTTCCACGATGACGGGGTCGCTTGGCAGGTCAGGGACAAGCCGCGCGCCGTGCAACGCGCCCTCCTGCAGGGCGACTGCATCGCGCATCAGTTTCGCCAGATCGTGATCGCGACGGTCAGGCTCAGGCATGCGGGCGAACTTGGAAAACTCGTCCACGATCCGGCGCAGGTCGCCAGTCTGGCGGACGATGACGTCGGTCATCTGTTCCAACTGATCGGACTGTTCGCCGACAAGCGGCGCGAACTTGCGGCGGATACGTTCTGCCGACAGCTGGATGGGCGTCAGCGGGTTCTTGATCTCATGCGCGATCCGGCGGGCGACATCGCCCCAGGCGGCCATGCGCTGCGCGCTGACAAGCTCGGTCACATCGTCGAAGGCCACGACATAGCCTTCCAGCCCGCCACCCTCATTCCGCCGCATCGCCATGCGGACCAGCAGGCTTTCAAGCCGCCCTGCCCGGCTGACCTTGATCTCTTCCTGAGCGACCTCGCCGCGACCGCCGCGCAGCCGGTCGAAGAGCGTGGCGAATTCTGGCACGGCCTCAGCCAGATCGCGGTCATGGTCCTTGTGTTCATCGAGTGCGAGAAGCCGCACCGCGGCACGGTTCATGAAATCGATCCGGCCATCCGCGCCCAGTCCCACGACACCGGCAGTGACTGAAGAGAGGACCGAATCGAACAAACGCCGCCGGTCCTCGGTCTGGCGGTGACTGTCGATCAGCGCCTCGCGCTGGCTTGAAAGCTGCCGGGTCATCTGGTTGAAGAGCCGACCGAGCATGGCGATCTCGTCGTCGCCCGGCTCCTCGACGACCTGCACGCCCAGATCGCCCGCGCCGACCCTTTGGGCCGCGCCCGCCAACCGCCCGACCGGCCGCGCCAAGCGTTCCGCGATCCAGAGGCCCATCCAGATCGCGGCGAGGATCAGGATCAGGGCAAAACCCAGATAGACAAGGCCGAACTCGAAGATCACCCGCCCTCGCGTCGCCTCGAGCTGCTGGTAAAGCCCGACCGTTTCCCGCGTATTGTCAAGCAGATTCAATATCTTGCCGTCGACATTTCGACTGACGTAGAGATAGCGGTCGGTGAAGGCATCCAGCTTATCCAAAGCCCGGAACTCGTTATTGTCCCAGTCCTCGATCAGCACCAGTTCGCCGGTCGCGGCGCGCTGCAGATCGGCGGCGGTCGGCTGTTCATAGTCGAACAGATAGGACCGGTCGCCGCGCGCCTTGATCTCGCCCGTGCCGTCGATGACATAGGCCTCGCGCAGGCCGCGCTGGACGCGGGTCTGACCATCGGTCAGCAGTTGCCGCACCTCGGCATCGGTAATCAGGAAGGCGGCCCGCTTGCTCTGATCGAGAAAACCGGCAAGCGCCCGCGTGTCGGCATCCAGATCGCGGCGATGTTCCTCCTGATAGGCCTCTGCCGCGTTCAGAGACGTGCCGACGACGCTTCGCACCCGGTCGGAAAACCAGCCCTCGAGACCGATATTGACCGTGAGGCCCGCGAAGATCGCGACCAGCACCGTCGGCACCAGAGCCACGCCTGCGAACATGCTGGTCAGGCGCAGGTGCAGGCGCGAGCCCGCCGATTTCGCCCGCCGCGCCGCGATCATCCCGGCGAGACGCGTCAGCACAAGGCCGGCAAGCAGCAGGAAATAGACGAGGTCGGCCAGAAGGATAAGGCGCAGCGAATCCGATTCCGCGCCTTGCGCCATCGGCCCCAGAATCACGAAGGTCGCGACCGCCAGAACCGGGCCAAGCGCGACCAGCGCGATGGTCAGCGCGTTCTGCACCCTGCGCTGCCGCCTCAGCCGCGACAGCCTTTCCCATGTCCAAACCCGACCAAGCCCTTGCAAAGGGGTCCACTCTCTCCGCTGTCCGGCGGCTACCGCTGGTGCCTACATCTGCCCCGTGGTCTTTTCGAAGATGATGCCGATGCGCCACAGGTTCTGTTGCCCTTTTACATCAGCTTGCGCCGCCTTGTCACGCGGATATCGAGGTCGGTGATCTTCTTGCGCAAAGTATTGCGGTTGATGCCGAGAAGATCGGCACATCTGGCCTGATTGCCGCCGGTCGCGCCCAATGCGATTTCGATCAGCGGCACTTCGATTTCCCTCAGGATCCGATCGTACAGGCCCGGCGGCGGCAAGGCGCCGCCATGCAGGTCGAAATAGCGACTGAGGTGGCGGGCGACCGAGGCCGACAGCTTTTCACCCTCGGCCACCCGCGGCGGCTCTGCCGTCTGGCCGGTCAGCGCCGCTTCGACCTCGGCCCGGGTTATCTCTGCGCCAAGCGCCGTCACCGCGAGCCGCTTCACCGTGTTTTCCAGTTGCCGCACATTCCCCGGCCAGGGATAGGTGCGGATGAGTTCCGCTGCGTCGGGCGCAAACCGCTTTTCCCCAGCCCCGTCACGGGCGACACGCGCGAGGAAATGGTCTGCCAGCAGCGGGATATCCTCGACCCTTTCGCGCAAGGCAGGCACCGCGAGTGTCACGCCGCCCAGGCGGAAGTAGAGGTCCTTGCGCAACTGGCCACCCGCCAGCCGTTCGGCCAGATCGGCCTGCGATGTGGCCACGATACGCGGCCCCGGCTCGGGCAGGGCATCGAGCATCCGCACGATCCTTCCCTGCGCCTCGTCGTCGAAATCGGCGATCTCGTCGAAGACGAGCGTGCCGCCCCTCGCCTTGGCCAAAAGCGTCGACGGCCCGTCGATGGCCTTCATGTCGGCCATCTGCGCGGTCACGAAGGGCGCGGCACGGCGGTCCGAGAAATCGTGGATCGCGCGGGCGACCAGCGTCTTGCCGGTGCCGGATTCGCCGGTGATCAGAACGGCCAGATCGGCATTCATCACCTTGGCGACCAGCCGGTAAAGCGCCTGCATCGCCGCCGTCCGCCCGACAAGCGGCAGATCGCTTTCAATCTCGCGCGGCGCGGGCGGTACAGTCGCGGGGCCACGCCTCCGCTGCACGTCAAGCGCACGCGCGGCGCGTTTCATCAGGTCGGGCAGGTCGAACGGCTTGGGCAGATAGTCCCAGGCCTCGGCCTCGGCCGCCTGGATCGCCGTGACGATCGTATTCTGGGCCGAGATGATGATGACGGGCAGGCCGGGCCTTTGCCGCGCGATCTGAGGCAGAGCCTGCAGGCCGTTTCCGTCGGGCATGACCACGTCGGAGATGACCAGATCACCCTTCCCCTCCTCGACCCAGCGCATGAGCGTGACCATGGAAGAGGTCGCATGCACGCGGCAGCCAGCGCGGGTCAGCGCCTGCGTCAGGACCGTGCGGATCGTGCGGTCGTCATCGGCGACAAGGACGGTGCCGTCCATTTCAAGCCTCCTCCCGCGCTTTCGGCAGCGCTATGCGGAATGTGGTGCGGCCGGGCTGGCTGTCGACGCCGACCCAGCCTTCGTGATCGGCGATGATGCGCGAGACGAGCGCGAGGCCAAGGCCGGTGCCATTCTCGCGGCCCGAGACGAATGGGTCGAATATGTCATCGATCATGCCGGGCGGGATGCCCGGCCCGTCGTCGGTGATCTCGACCTGCAGAGGCAGCGCGCGACTGCCGTCCTCGCGCCTCAGCCGCAGGGTAAGGTCATAGAAGCTGCGGATGCGGATGGTGCCACCCCCGTCGCCCGCCGCTTCGGCGGCGTTCTTCAGGAGGTTCAGGAACACCTGCGTCAGCTGGTCGGGGTCGGCCCAGACCGGTGGCAGCGAAGGGTCGAACTCCTCGACAAAGCGCATGCTGGCGGCAAAGCCCAGTTCGGCAGAGCGGCGGGCGCGGTCAAGCACGTCGTGGATATTGACGGCGCGTCGGTCTGGCGGGCGCAGATGGCCGAACTGTTCGACCTGTTCCAGAAGCTTCACGATCCGCCGTGTCTCGCCCAGGATCAGATCGACCAGCTCGCGGTCGTCGGGCGAAAGGTTCATGCCCAGTAGCTGCGCCGCGCCGGAAATGCCGGCAAGCGGGTTCTTGATCTCATGCGCCAGCATGTCGGCCATGCCGATGGCAGACCGCGCCGATTTCTTCAGCCCCTGCGCGCGGCCAAGCCGGTCGGCAAACTCGCGCGGCGCGATGAGAAGGAGGATCGTGTCCGGCGCGCCCATGAGCGGCGCGGCCTGGAGATTGCATTGGACGGGCGCACGGTCGCCGGTGCCGACCTCGACATCGTTGATATGAAGGGTGGAATGGCCCTCGCGCATGCGGGCGAAGGCCTCTTCAAGGGGCGCGTCGATTGCCAGCCGGTCGAAGAGGGGCTGGCCCGCAAGCGACTTGGCCGAGGCATTCATGAATTCCTCTGCCGCCGGATTGACCCCGACGGTCAGCCCGTCCGCGCCGATCAGGAAGGCCGGAACCGGCAACGACGCCCAGAGCCTGTCGGGCGCCGGATCCATCAGGCGGCCTCGCGGGCGGGGGCGGCAGCAAATGCCTCGGCGATCAGCGCATGGACCTCCCCGGGCGTGAGTGCGACCATCATCCGTGCGCGAAGCCCTGGGTCGATGCGGGCTTCGTCGGCATACCAGCCGAGGTGCTTGCGCGCGACGCGCAGCCCCAGATCGCGGCCGTAGAAGGCGAGGATCGCCTCGTAATGCTCGGCGACGAGCGCCGCGCGGCGGGCGCCGTGTGGCATGTCGGGCGCGCGCGTGCCGTGGAGGGCATGGGCGACCTCGGCAAGCCGCCAGGGCGCGCCCTGCGCGCCGCGCCCGATCATCACGCCCGCCGCGCCCGAAAGGCGCAGCGCCTCGCGCGCGGCAGTGGAGGAGGTGATATCGCCATTGGCAATGACGGGAATACGGACCGCCTCGACCACCTCGCGGATCGCCGCCCAGTCGGCCTGCCCCTTGTAGAAGTCCTGCCGCGTGCGGCCATGAACGGTCAGCATCTGCACGCCCGCGCCTTCCGCCCGGCGGGCCAGTTCGGCGGCGTTCAGGCAGTCGCGGTCCCAGCCAAGGCGGCATTTGAGCGTGACGGGCAGATCGACGGCCTCGACTACTGCCTCGATCAATGTCAGCGCATGGTCGAGATCGCGCATCAAGGCCGAGCCCGAGGCCCCGCCGGTGACCTGCTTGGCCGGGCAACCCATGTTGATATCGATGATCCGCGCGCCCATGTCGGCCACCCGCCGCGCGGCTTCCGCCATCGCATGGGCTTCGCGGCCCGCAAGCTGCACGGAGGTCGGCAGCGCCCCGTCGCCGAGCCCCAGATCGGTGCGCGCCCTGGCGCGGACCGAGGGCGTATCGGTGATCATCTCGCCCGAGGCCACCATTTCGGAGACGAGAAGCCCCGCGCCGAAGCGCGCCACCATCCGCCGGAAGGGCAGATCGGTGATCCCGGCCATCGGCGCGAGGAAAACGGCCGGGTCGAGCGTCAGGCCAGCGAGGGCGATGGGCAAATGCCTAATCCTTGTGCAAACTCACCGCCTGATACTGTCTCCGGTTACGGGCGGCAATCAGATTGCGTGGATTTTCGCAGCCTTTTTCGCCCTGCCTGAAAATTAGGCATGTTCTTTGGCTGCTGCCGCGCGCCCGGGCAAACCGGCGTGATCCAATGGTGCGCCCGTTCCGGGCGCAAGACATCTCTCGGCGCGCGGGCAGAAGCCCGCGCCCCTCGGGCGGGCGCTTCTTGTCTGGCGGCGGGAGAGCGGCTAGACCCGGATGGAGAGGCAACGAGGGCAGCCGGTGGACGAGACGCTCGCGATCATCATCACCGCCGCGGGACGCGGAACGCGGGCGGGCGGCGAGGCGCCGAAGCAATGGCGGACGGTCGCGGGCAAGCCGGTCCTTGCCCATACGCTCGCCGCCTTCGAAGGCCTTGGCCGGATCCTCCTGACGCTTCATCCCGACGATATGCTGCGCGGGCTGGAACTGACCGGCGGCCGCGCGACGCTGATCGCGGGCGGCGAGACGCGCGCGGCATCGGTGCGAAACGCGCTGGAGGTGCTGGAGGGATCGCTTGTGACCCGGGTTCTCATTCATGACGGCGCCCGCCCCTTCCCCTCGCGGAGGATGCTGCAAGACGTCATCTCCGCGCTGGACCGGTCCGACGGCGCGGCCCCAGCCCTTGCCGTTAGCGACGCACTCTGGCGCGGCACGGCGGGGCTCGTCACCGGCCTTCAGCCCCGCGACGGGCTGTTCCGTGCCCAGACGCCGCAGGGCTTTCGCTTTCCGGCGATCCTTCAGGCCCATCGCGCCCATCCCGGCGGGGCGGCCGACGATGTGGAGGTGGCGCTTGCCCACGGCCTTTCTATTGCCATCGTCGAGGGCGAGGACGACAATTTCAAGATCACCTACCCGGCCGATTTCGTCCGGGCCGAACGGAAGGTTGCACCCATGGATGTGCGTCTGGGCAATGGCTATGACGTCCATGCCTTCACGGCGGGCGATCATGTCTGGCTGTGCGGGGTCAAGGTACCGCATGACCGGGCGCTTCTGGGCCATTCCGATGCGGATGTCGCCATGCATGCCCTGACCGACGCGATCTATGGCGCTTTGGCCGAGGGCGATATCGGGCGGCATTTCCCGCCCTCGGACCCTCAGTGGAAGGGGGCTGCATCAGAGATCTTCCTTGCCCATGCCGGGCGGCTGGCGGGTGAACGCGGCTACCGGATCGCCAATGCCGACGTGACGATCGTCTGCGAGCGGCCGAAGATCGGGCCGCATGCGGCGGCGATGCAGGAGCGGCTGGCGGCGATCCTCGGGGTCGAGGCGGGGCGGATCAGCGTGAAGGCCACCACATCGGAACGGCTGGGCTTCACCGGGCGCGAGGAAGGGATCGCCGCTTTGGCAACCGCAACATTGGTGTCGGCATGATCCGGCTTCTTGCCACGTTCTTCGGTCTTGGGCTGATGCGCCCCGCGCCCGGCACCTGGGGGTCGCTCGGCGCCGTGCTTCTGGGCTGGGCGATCGACAGGTATGCGGGTTTCCCGGGGCTCTTGCTGGCGACATGTGCTGTCACGTGGGCCGGCTTTGTCGTCTGCACGCAGCTCTTGGCCGACCGGCCAGGCGACGACCCGTCAGAAGTAGTGATCGACGAGGTGGCGGGCCAGTGGATCGCGCTCCTCCTGCCATCCCTCGCCTTCTGGGCGCGCGGCTGGGAGGGCTGGTTGCCCTGGCCCGCGCCGCTCGCGGCCTTCCTCTTCTTCCGGCTCTTCGACATCTGGAAACCCTGGCTGGTCGGGCGGGCGGATGCGCGCGGCGATGCGGCCGGGGTGATGATCGACGATCTCTGGGCCGGGCTCTTCGCGGGGCTTGCGACACTCGCGGCGGGCGTCCTTTGGCACGCGCCGCATCTGTGGTCCTGAGATGCGTCCTGCCGCCGTCACGCTTCTGGAAAGGGCCAGGGCCGCAGGGGCGGCCATTGCGACCGCCGAAAGCTGCACCGGCGGGATGATCGCGGCAGCGATCACTGACGTGGCAGGCTCGTCCGCGATCTTCGACCGGGGCTTCGTGACCTATTCGAACGCGGCCAAGCAGGCGATGCTGGGCGTCAGCGCCGCTACGCTCGATGCCCACGGCGCCGTCAGCGAGGAAGTGGCGCGCGAAATGGCCGAGGGGGCGCTTGCACGCTCTGGCGCCACACTTGCCGTTGCGGTCACCGGCATCGCCGGGCCGGGCGGGTCGGAGTTCAAGCCCGAAGGACGGGTCTGTTTCGGCCTCGCCGCCGCGGGGCGGGTGACGCGCACCGAAACCATCGACTTCGGCCCCTTGGGCCGCGCGCAGGTCCGGTCGCAGACCGTCGACCGTGCGCTGGCTCTCTTGCTCTCGGCACTCTGACTTTTCCGGGCGCCCGATCTTCCGGCACATGCCGCTCGGAGCCGCCCAATTTTCGGGCGTTCCGTAAACTGCCCCGGTTTTGAGCGTCCAGACCGCGCATGCCGCTTTCACGGGCAGCGGGATCCGGCTTTCTGCCGCTTGCAGATCAGTGCCGATCGGAGAAACCATGTCCGCCGCCGATACCGCCTTTGTCCTTTTCTCCACCGCGATGGTCCTGATGATGACCCTGCCGGGGCTGGCGCTCTTCTATGGCGGGCTCGTCCGGGCGCGGAACGTGCTGTCGGTCTTCATGCAGTGCTTCGCCATTGCAGCCCTGATGAGCGTCTTGTGGTTCGTGGCGGGCTACAGCATCGCCTTTGGCGGCACAGAGGGCAGCTGGGGCAGCCTCTGGGGCGGGCTGGCGCGCGCGGGCCTGTCGGGCGTCACGACCGAAACGCTGACCGGCGCCCTGCCGGAGATGGCCTTCTTCGCCTTCCAGATGACTTTCGCGATCATCACTCCTGCCCTCTTCCTTGGCGCCTTCGCCGAACGCGTGTCCTTCGCCTTCGTCATGGTCTTTTCCGCGCTCTGGATGCTTTTCGTCTATGCGCCGGTCGCCCACTGGATCTGGGGCAGCGGTTTTCTGGCCGATGGCGGGATATTTGGCGACATTGGCACGAAGGATTTCGCGGGCGGGATCGTGGTGCATGAGACGGCAGGCCTTGCTGCATTGCTTCTGGCCGTGATGATCGGCCCGCGCCGCAACCGCACCACGCCGCCCCATGCGCCGGGGCTTGTGGCGATCGGCGCGGGGCTGCTCTGGGTCGGCTGGTTCGGCTTCAACGGCGGCTCGGCGCTGGCCGCGAACGGTCAGGCGGCGATGGCGATCACGGTGACGCATCTCTCCGCCGCCGCCGCGTCGCTCAGCTGGGCGCTGTGGGAGCGGGTCAAGTTCGGCCGCGCCTCGCTTGTGGGCATCGTTACCGGCACGATTGCCGGCCTCGCCTCGATCACGCCTGCCTCGGGCTATGTCGGCCCCTGGGCTGCGCTGCTGATCGGCGGGATCGCGGGCATTCTCTGCCAGGAAGCGGTGGCGCTGATCCGCAACCGGCTGAAGATCGACGATACGCTCGATGTCTTCGCCGTCCATGGCGTCGGCGGCATCTTCGGCACGCTGATGATTGCGGCCCTTGGCGCGGGCAGCTGGACGGCACAGGCGGGCGCCCTGCTGATCGTCGGGGCCTGGACGCTTGGCGCGAGCTATGTGCTGGCGAAACTCACCGCGCTGGTCTTCCCGATGCGGGTCGATCAGGAGGCGGAATACAACGGCCTCGACCTCGCAAGCCATGGCGAGCGCGCCTACGACCTGAATTCCTGAGCCCCTGTATGGGGAGACTGGGCGGAGCCGGTGGCTCCGCCTTTTTTGCGATGTTGTGAAACCTTGTGATTCCGCAATGCGGACGGAGTGGGCGTTGACGATTTAGGTCTGATAGTCCAATCGCTATGGTGTTAAGCAGGGATCAGTGAAATGCCGCATCAAACCCCAAAAAGCATGACCGACGAGCTTGGAGCGTGGAACAACGGTGCCGGGATACCGCTTGAAACTTGGGCAGAATGCGAAGGCAACTACAAACTGGCAGTCGGTTACGCGGCTCTTTTGTGGCCGAGATTTGAAGCGGTAGGCAAGTACATACTTATCGAAGGCGTTGGCAAAGAAAACATCGAAAGCTTTGAAAACCAAGTAGGCTCTACGCCAAAAGGAGTTGAGTGGGTCCTCAACCATTGGCATTTGGCCGATCTACACATCCATGATGAGGACAACCTGTCTGCAGACAAACTGCTTTTCATCGGGAACATCGTGAAGGAAATGTGGGAGGCAAAGCTGCGAAACCAGTTTCCGGACCGGCCTTGCACGGTTGAGTTTTGCGTTCCAGATGACCTTGACGAGCTATGGGATTATCAAATTTCTTTTTGGCAGTCGGCTTGGGATGCTGACGAAGTAGAGTAGTTCAGGGCTCAAAGCGGACCCAGCGGTCTTGCGGCTTGGCTCTTTCTTCAGACCGGCGTCATACAAGCCGGGCGACCTCCTCGAGCATCGACCCGGGGAAGAGCAGCGTGACCGGCCGCAATAGACCCGGGCGGGATCGTCAGGTACGCGACCGGAGCGCCGCTTCCAGAACCGACTTCACCACCGCCATATCCACCCCGTCGGCCACGAAGGCCGCGCCGATGCCGCGGGCGAGGATGAAGCGCAGGCGGCCGTCGACCACCTTCTTGTCCTGTCCCATCAGCGCGATCAGCCCCTCGGCCCCGGGCAGATCGCCCGGAATGTCGGCAAGATCGCATTTCATGCCCATCGCCTTCAGATGCGCCCGGACCCGGCTTGGCGCCTCCTGCGGACACAGGCCAAGGCGCTGCGACAGTTCGAACGCCAGCGCGCAGCCGATCGCCACGCCTTCGCCATGCAGAAGCCGGTCGGAATAGCCGGTCGCGGCCTCGAGCGCGTGGCAGAAGGTATGGCCAAGATTGAGAAGCGCGCGCTCGCCCTCCTCGGTCTCGTCGCGCTCGACGATCCGCGCCTTCATCGTCACCGAATGGGTGACGGCCCGCTGCCGCGCGGCCAGATCGCCCTGCGCGGCGGATGGCCCATGACCCTCCAGCCAGTCGAAGAAGGCGGCATCGCCCAGAAGCCCGTATTTCACCACCTCGCCATAGCCCGCGAGGAAATCGCGGGGGGCGAGCGTTCCAAGAACATCTATGTCCGCCAAGACCAGCGACGGCTGATGAAAGGCGCCGATCAGGTTCTTGCCATGGGCCGAGTTGATGCCGGTCTTGCCGCCGACCGAACTGTCGACCTGCGCAAGCAGAGTCGTCGGTATTTGCACGAAGCGCACGCCGCGCCTGAGGACGGCGGACGCAAATCCGACCAGATCGCCGATGACGCCGCCCCCGAAAGCCACGACCACATCCTTGCGCTCGACCTTCTCGGACAAGAGCCATTCGACCGCGCGGCTGAACTCCGGCCAGCCCTTGGTCGCCTCGCCTGCCGGAAGGGCGAGCGCGGTCATGGCAATATCGCCCAGCCCCGACCGCAAGGCCTCAAGATGCAGCGGACCCACGGTCTCATCGGTGATGACCGCGACGCGTGGTCGCCGGAGGTGCGGGCGAATTTCCTCCCCCGCCCGCGCGATCAGCCCCGCGCCGATCCGCACGTCATAGGACCGGGCGCCGAGATCGACGTGTACCGTATCAGTGCTGCCGCTCATTCCGTTCCACCACATCGCCATGAAGGATGAGCGCCTTCAAGACCTTCGCGGCCATGTCGTCAACCGTCAAATCGGGCTCGGCCTCCACCACCACGCCCGCCAGCGCATAGGTGGGCGCCCGCGCGTCCAAGAGATCGCTCAGCGTGCGCTTGGGATCGGGTGTATGCAGAAGCGGGCGCGTCGTCTTGTGGCGGACGCGCTGCCACAGAAGCTCCAGATCGGCCTTCAGCCAGACCGCCGCGCCCTTCTCGGCAATGAGCGCCCGGTTGCGCTCCGCCAGGAACGCCCCGCCGCCGGTCGAGAGCACGCAAGGCGCGCCCGACAGGAGCCGTGCCAGCACTTCCGTCTCGCGGGCGCGGAAAAAGGCCTCGCCATCGCGGGCAAAGATCTCGGCCACGCTCATTTGCGCGGCGCGAACGATCTCCTCGTCGGAATCGAGGAACGGCACGCCCAGTGACCGCGCCAACGCATTGCCGACCGCGGTCTTTCCCGCACCCATCATGCCGATGAGAGCCACCGTATGTCTCAGCGCATAGGCCAATCCGCCCCCCATAGCGGCCGGTCGCGGCGGACAGGCGGCGATTTCCCGCTTTTCACGCCCGGCGCGCGGCTTTTTGCCCTCAATGGCGTGATCTCGCCGAAAAAGCCATATATAAAGTGCCCCGATATCCGCGCAGCCGCCGCCTCTTCGGGCGCCAGGTCAGGCGGCAAGAACAGGCAGGCTTACATGTTTCGCATCTTCAAGGCCCTCGTCACGCTGGCCATCGTCGGATTTCTCGGGCTTGTGGCCTTCGCCTATCTCGGCGATCTTTCGCCTGAGCAGGGGGACGTGGTGCAACCGGTCGAGCTGAATGTCGAAGGGAACTGAACGGGCGGCCCGGGCCCTGAGCCTCGGCCTGGCGATCTTCTGGGGGGCCGACGTCGCGCGCGGCGAAGGCGCCGATCCGGCGCCCCTGTCGGCCATCGACTGGCTGTCGCAATCGGTCGCAACGCCTGCCACCCTGCCCCGCGGGCCGATCGCCCAGCCGCAACCGCAGGGCGGGTCCGCCGCGCCGGTCGGCCTCGCGCCGCCGCCTGCCGGTGCAATCACCGTCACGCCGCTCAATCGCCAGGCGCCGGTCGCGCTCGGCCTCGTCAGTGCGGCCCGGTCCGGCCTGCCGCCCTCGCTCTGGGGCACGACGCCTTCGGCCGATCTAGCGCGCCTTCTCCGGGCAGAGCGGCCCGACACGCTGCCCGCCATGCGCGCGCTTCTTCATACGCTGCTCATCACCGAACTGTCGCCCCCCGCCGACGGCGATCCGCAGAACGCGCTTTTCCTCGCCCGGATCGACCGGCTTCTCGACCTCGGCGCACTGGAACCGGCACTCGCGATCCTCGAGCTGATGGCCAAGCCCGATCCCGAGAGCTTTCGCCGCTGGTTCGACGCCTCGCTTCTGGTGGGCGAGGAAGATCGGGCCTGCCGGGTGATGCGCGCCACGCCCGACATCGCGCCGACTTTTCCCGCCCGCATCTTCTGCCTCGCGCGCGGCGGCGACTGGAATGCCGCCGCGCTCGCGCTCAGGACCGGCGAGACGCTCGGCACCATCGACCCGGCCATGGCGGAGCTGCTTGCGCGCTTCCTCGACCCCGAGCTTGCCGACGGTGCCGAGGACCTGCCCCTGCCCGACCGGCCCTCGCCCCTCGTGCTTAGGATGATGGAGGCGATCGGCCAGCCGATGCCGACCGTCACCCTGCCGGTTGCCTTCGCCCAGGCTGACCTGCGCTCGAACAGCGGCTGGAAGGCGCGGATCGAGGCGGGCGAGCGGCTGGCGCGTGTCGGTGCGATCCCGCCCAACCGGCTGATGGGCCTTTATTCCGAACAGCGCGCCGCCGCCTCTGGCGGGGTATGGGAGAGGGTGAAGGCGGTTCAGGCGCTCGATCAGGCGCTTGCCGAGGGCGATCCGGCCGCGACGGAAGCCGCGCTTGAGGCCGCCTGGGCGCAGATGGTGCCGCTGGAACTGGAGGTGCCCTTCGCCGAACTCTTCGGCGTGCGGCTTGCAAGTGCCGGGCTCGAGGACGAGGCGGGTGCGCTCGCGTTCCGGGTGGCGCTTCTGTCACAGGCCTACGAGGCGCTCGCCAACCGCCGCGCGCCTGCGGACATGGCTGAACGGTTCCTGATCGGCGTGGCCCGGGGCGACACGACCGGCCTTACCCCGCCCGATCAGCTCGGCGTTGCCATCCAGCGTGCCTTTTCCGACCCGGAGCCGCCGCTGCCGCCCGGAATGGCCACGCTGCTTGCCGACAACAAGCTTGGCGAGGCGATCCTGAAGGCCATCGATGCGGTGACGCAAGGGGCGAGCGGCGATCTGAGGGATGTCACTGGCGGCCTTGCACTTCTGCGCAAGGTCGGGCTTGAGCAGGCAGCGCGGCAGGCGGCGCTTGACCTCCTCCTCCTCGAGCGGCGCGGCTGACCGATGGCGACTGATGCGGCCCTTGCCGGGCGCTGGATCAGCGCCTTCCTCGAAGGCCAGGCGGCCGAACGCGATGCGGCGCGCAACACGCTCCTTGCCTACGGGCGCGACCTGAAGGACTTCGCCGACTGGCTTTCGGCGCACGGCCTTGCGCTCGACACCGCCGATCAGGCCGCGGTCGAGGATTATCTCACCCGCTGCGACGCCGAGGGGCTGAGCCGCGCCACCCGCGCCCGGCGCCTGTCGGCGATCCGCCAATTGTACCGCTTCGCCTATGAAGAGGGCTGGCGCCCCGACAATCCCGCGCTGCGCCTTTCCGGCCCGGGCCGCGAGCGGCGGCTGCCGAAAAGCCTCACGCGCGATCAGGTGAACGCCCTCCTCGCGGCCGCCCAGGCGCGCGGACGCACGGCGGTGGAACGCCTGCGAAACCTGTGCCTGATGGAACTGCTCTATGCGACCGGCATGCGGGTCAGCGAGCTGGTCAGCCTGCCGGTGCAAGCCGCGCGGGGCGATCCTGCGATGCTGATGGTCAAGGGCAAAGGCGGCAAGGAACGGCTGGTGCCGCTCTCGCAGCCCGCGCGTGCGGCGCTTGCCGCCTGGCTTGCCACCCGCGACGCGGCCGAGGACGAGGCGCGCCTGGCCCGACGCGCCGCGCCCTCGCGCTTCCTCTTCCCGGCGGGCGGCGCCGACGGCCATCTCTCGCGCCAGGTCTTCCACCGGCTCCTGAAGGAGATCGCCATCGCGGCAGGCGTCTCCCCCGCCGAGGTCACCCCCCACCGGCTGCGCCACGCGTTCGCGACCCACCTCCTCGAAGGCGGCGCCGACCTCAGGGTGATCCAGACGCTCCTCGGCCATGCCGATATCGCCACGACCGAAATCTATACCCATGTGCTGGACGAACGACTGAAGGCCCTGGTCCTCGACCACCATCCGCTCGCGCGGTCCCCCGCGCCACCGCGCCGCCGAAAAGATACGGACTGACCGCCCCCTTCATCTTGGTCCAAATACCTGCGGGGGAGGCGCGCCTGAGCGCGCGCCGGGGGCGGCAGCCCCCCTACCCGGCCAGCCGCTTGCCAAGCTTCGGCAGCTTCGCCCGCTTCAATAGAGCACGCATCTCCTGACCCTCGCCCGACAGGCGCTCCGCCTCGGCCCGCACCCGTTCGCAGACCGCCGCCACCACGTCCGATGCCCTATCATGAAGCGACAGAAGCAGCTGATCGGGGTCGAGCCGCAAAAGCTCCTCCTCGGCAAGGATCTGGCGGGGGAAATCCGCCGCATTGAAGGTCACGATCGCCTCCGCCCCCCCGGCAATCGCAGCGGCCAGCACATGAATGTCCGCCGGATCGGGCAGCCACAACCGGCCGAGGAGCGCCGCCCCCGGCGCGACCGAGGCGCCCGGCCAGGCCGCCTTCAGCGCAGCGATCTCGCCGCGCGCCACCGCCTCGGCGCCCGGCCCCAGCTTCACCGTCGCCCGCGCCCATTCCTCGAGGATACGCTCCGACCAGAGCGGCCGATAGAGGCCTGCCGCCGCCGCACCGATCAGAATCTGCCTGAGCACGGTCGGATAAAGCACGCAGGCGTCGAGCAGCGCCTTCATCCGTCAAGCCGGAAGAAAAGCGCTTTCAGATAGCCGCTTTCGGCCAGTTGCGGCAGCATCGGGTGATCGGGACCGGCAAAGCCAGTGTGCAGAAGCTGAGCCCGACGCCCGCCCCGGCCGATGCCGCGCGCGGACGCATTACGGAATTGCGACAGATCCGCCGCATGCGAGCAGGAACAAAGCCCAAGATAGCCCCCCGGCGCCACCAGAGGTGCCGCAAGCCGCGCCACCCGTTCATAGGCACGCAAGCCCGCTTCCAGCGCCGGCTTCGACGGGGCAAAGGCCGGCGGGTCACAGATCACCAGATCGAACCGCGCGCCTTCTTCCGCCAGCGTCTCCATCACCGCGAAAGCATCACCCTTGCGGACCGAAAACCGCTCGCTGAAGCCCGAGGCAGAGGCGCCCCGCGCCGCCAGCTCCAGCGCCGCCGTCGAGGCATCGACCGACAGCGCGGAAACCGCCCCCCCGGCCAAGGCCGCCAGCGCAAAGCCACCGACATGGGAAAAGATATCCAGGACCCGCGCGCCCTGCGCCAGCCGCGCCGCAAAGCGGTGATTGTCGCGCTGGTCGAAGAACAGCCCGGTCTTCTGCCCGCCAAGGACATCGGCCATGTAGGTCGCGCCATTCATCGGCACCGCGACTGGCCCCGCGACCTCACCGCGCAGCAGAGCCGTCTCTTCGGCCAGCCCCTCAAGCCCCCGCGACCGCCCTGTGCCGTTCTTCACCACTGCCGTCACGCCCGTCACCCCGACGAGTGCCGCGACCAGCGGCTCGAGAAGGCTTTCCGCCCAGGCCGCGTTCGGCTGGACGACTGCGACATCCCCGAACCGGTCGATGATCACGCCGGGCAGTCCGTCGGCCTCGGCATGGACCAGCCGGTAGTAAGGCGCATCATAAAGCCGTGCGCGCAGGGCAAGCGCCCGTGCAATCCGCGCCGCGAACCAATCCTGATCGATCCGCGCGCCGGGATCGCGGTCAAGCATCCGCGCGATGATCTTCGACTTGGGATTGACCGTCACCAGCCCGAGTGGCCGCCGCTCGCCATCCTCCAGGACCGCCAGCGCACCGGGCGAGAGCGCCATCGTCCGCCGGTCGGTCACCAGCTCGTCAGCATAGACCCAGGGAAAACCGTGGCGAATGGCGCGCGCATCGGCCTTGGGCCGCAGCCGCACCGTGGCGAGCGTCGTCTCATCCATCGTGCATACCTCTTTTCGCCCCTCTACCCCGTCCCCCCCGCTTGCGAAAGGGCCGCATGCCTGCGACAGTTCCTGAGGATGGCGAAACGGCTGTTGTTAGCGCTAACAATCCATGTTATTGCGCTGCCGCCCCGCCCGCTGCCTATAGGAGAGCCCGATGAGCGTTAAACCCGCCCTCGCCGCCATCACCGAGAGGATCCGCGACCGCTCGCGCCCGACGCGCGAGGCCTATCTCGCCCGGATCGCATCGGCCGCCGCCGAAGGCCCGGCGCGCGCCCATCTTTCCTGCGGCAACCAGGCCCATGCCTATGCGGCCATGGGCGCGGACAAGGAGGCGCTCGCCGCCGCGCGCGCCCCGAACCTCGGCATCGTCACCGCCTACAATGACATGCTGTCCGCCCACCAGCCCTATGAGCACTACCCCGACCTGATCCGCGCCGCCGCCCGCCGCGCAGGCGCCACCGCGCAGGTGGCGGGCGGCGTGCCCTCGATGTGCGACGGCGTCACGCAAGGCCGCGCGGGAATGGAACTCTCGCTCTTCTCGCGCGATGTGATCGCGCTCTCGGCGGGGGTTGCACTTTCGCACAACACCTTCGATGCCGCTCTCTTCCTCGGCATATGCGACAAGATCGTGCCGGGCCTCGTGATGGCTGCGGCGACCTTCGGCCATCTGCCTGCGGTCTTCGTGCCCTCGGGACCGATGGCCTCGGGCCTGCCGAACGATGAAAAGTCCAAGGTCCGCCAGCAATTCGCGGCCGGAGAGGTTGGGCGTGACGCGCTGATGGCGGCCGAGATGGCCTCCTACCATGGCCCCGGCACCTGCACCTTTTACGGGACCGCAAACACCAACCAGATGCTGATGGAGTTCATGGGCCTCCATCTGCCGGGGTCGAGCTTCGTCGCCCCCGGAACCCCCCTGCGCGAGGCGCTGACGGTGGCGGCGGTCGAACGCGCCGCCGCGATCACCCGGCTCGGCAACGATTTCCGGCCCGCGGGCCACGTGCTTGACGAAAAGGCCTTCGTCAACGGGCTCGTCGGGCTGATGGCGACGGGCGGCTCGACGAACCTCGTCCTCCACCTGCCAGCGATGGCGCGGGCGGCCGGCATCCTTCTCGATCTCGACGATTTCTCGGCAATCTCGGCCCTCGTGCCGCTGATGGCCAAAGTCTATCCCAACGGCCTGGCCGACGTGAACCATTTTCACGCGGCGGGCGGGCTGCCTTTCATGATCGGCCAGCTTCTGGATGCGGGTCTCCTGCATGAGGATGTGGTGACGGTCGCGGGCGACGGGCTTGCGCGCTACGCAAGCGAGCCGAAACTCTCGGGCGGCAGGCTCGCCTGGGTCGACGGCCCGGCGACGAGCCTCAACGACCGCATCCTGCGTCCTGTCACCGATGCCTTCCAGGCTTCGGGCGGACTGAAGGAACTGAAGGGCAATCTCGGGCGCGGCGTGATCAAGATTTCCGCCGTCGCGCCAGAGCGCCATCTGATCGAGGCCCCGGCCCGGGTCTTTTCCAGCCAGGAACAGGTGAAGGCCGCGTTCCAGCGCGGCGAGTTCACCTCTGACACGGTTGTCGTCGTCCGCTTCCAGGGTCCCCGCGCCAACGGCATGCCGGAACTCCATTCGCTGACGCCCACCCTCGCCGTCCTGCAGGATCGCGGGCTGAAGGTGGCGCTCGTCACCGATGGCCGGATGTCGGGCGCATCCGGCAAGGTGCCCGCCGCGATCCATGTCAGCCCCGAGGCCGCTTGCGGCGGTCCGCTGGCCTATCTGCGCGACGGCGACCTGGTCCGCCTCGACGCCGCCACTGGCACGATCGAGGCGCTGGTGCCCGACCTGATGGCACGCGCCCCCGCAACCGCCGACCTGACCGCCAACCAGCATGGAACCGGGCGCGAACTGTTCGCCGCCTTCCGCGCCCATGTCGGCCCGGCCGAGACCGGCGCCGCGCTCGTCGTCTGAGACCCGCCCACGACCGGGGGCCCAAAGCCCCTTTCACTGTGGCAGAAATATCCCCGCCGGAGGCTTCCGCCGCTTCCCCCCGCGAAAGGCCAAAGAAGATGACCCCCGCCCAGCAAAGCCTGAAAGCCGCCGAGATTTGCGCGCTTGCCCCCATCGTCCCGGTCCTGGTGATCGAGGACGTCTCCCGCGCCGAAGGGCTCGCCCGCGCGCTTGTCGCAGGCGGCCTGCCCGCCCTGGAAGTGACCCTGCGAACCCCTGCGGCGCTCGAGGCGATCCAGATCATGGCCGACGTGGAAGGCGGCGTCGTCGGCGCGGGCACGCTCCTCACCCCCGCCGACGTGAAGGCGGCGAAGAAGGCCGGCGCGCGCTTCGGTGTCTCGCCCGGCGCGACCGACAGCCTTCTGAAGGCCTGTGAGGACGAGGGCCTGCCCCTTCTCCCCGGTGCCGTCACCGCGACCGAAGTGATGGGCCTTCTGGAGAAAGGCTATACGGTGCAGAAATTCTTCCCGGCGGAGACATCGGGCGGCGCGGCCGCGATCAGGGCACTCGGCGGGCCGATCCCGCAGGTGCGCTTCTGCCCGACCGGCGGGATTTCGATGAAGAATGTGGGTGACTATCTGAAGCTGAAGAACATCCTGTGCTGCGGCGGCAGCTGGGTTGCGCCCGCCGACGCGGTCATGTCAGGCGACTGGGCGCGGATCGAGGCGCTGGCGCGCGAGGCCGCAGCCCTGCCCCGCGCCTGACGGGTCAGGCGCGCGCAAATTTCTTCTCAAGAAATTTGCCAAAATCCTTTGAAAGGATTTTGGTCCCGGCCCTACCGTTCCGCCGACCGCATCCGGCCCGCGCGCCCGCCACGCCGTGACGCCTGCGGCGGCGCCTTCAGCCCCTCTTCCAGCACAAGCGACATCGGATGGTCCGGCCGGTCGAGCGCATAGGTCGCGATCATCACCCGCGCCGCCTCGGCCGGTTCCACCCCGGCCTTGAGGCTCAGAAGCCAGTCGAGGAAGATCGACCGGCATTCCCCGGCCGTGATCCCCTCGATCGCATAGCTTTCCCGGATCAGACCCTTGGGGTCGGCCAAATTCAGCTCCATGATCTTCCTCGCCATCCGACAGGGCCTTTCACTGACCGGACTCCCGCCGGTTCAATCCTCGCGCCACGATTTCGGCAGTGCGCGCGACATGGCCCGACAATTCCGACCTGAGCCCGTCGAGTGACGACATTTGCGTTTCGCGCAAGAGAAACGCCCGCCCGCCCGCGCCCACCGCCTCCATGTCGAGCGGCCTTTCGGTCAGAAGCCTGCCGCCCGCCTGCAGCCGCCAGAAGAATCGGTAGGCGGCCTGCAAGGCCTCCTCGTCGGCGGCGGGGATCAGGCCCGCGCGGCGACCAGCCCGCAATTGTGCCTCGGTCCGCCGCGCGGGATCGGCGGCCCTCAGGGCGGCCGACTGGGCGAGAAGCTCGATATCCTGCAAGCGCCCCGGGCCGATCTTCGCCTCCCATTCGCCGTCAGGCGCCTTCGCGGCGAAAATCCGGTCCCGCATCTCGGCGGTGTCGGGCAGGATAGTCTCTCCGCCGGCTTTCGCGGCCAGAACCTCGCGGCGGATCGCCTCTATCTCCGCCGCCAGATCCTCCGGCCCGGCGACGGGCCGGGCGCGGGTCAGCGCGAGATGTTCCCAGGTCCAGGCCTCGGTCATCTGGTAATCGCGGAAGGCCGCAAGCGAGACGGCGACCGGCCCCTGCCGCCCCGACGGACGCAGCCGCATGTCGACCTCGTAGAGCCGCCCCTCGGCCATCGGCGCGGTCAGCGCCGTCACGAAAGCCTGCGTCAGCCGCGCATAATAGGCCCGCGCGGCGAGCGGGCGCGGCCCGTCGGACGCCTCCTGCCCCAGATCATCGTAGATCATCAGCAGATCGAGATCAGAGGCGGCATTCAGCCGTTCCGCCCCGAGCGAACCCATGCCGAGCACCACCGCACCGCGCCCCGGCGGCGCGCCATGCTTGCGTGAAAACTCGGCCACGACGGGCGCCCAAACCGCCCGCACCGCCGCCCCGGCCAGGTCGGCATATTGCCGCCCGGCCTCGCTCGCGTCGATCAGGCCGCGCAGATGGTGGACGCCGATGCGGAAATGCCATTCCTTCACCCAGCGCCGGGCGGCATCGAGCTTGCGCTCGTAATCGGGCTCGGACGCGAGGTCGTCGGACAGAAGCGCGGCCAGCGCACCCGACCCCGGCCATGGCGCGAAGAAGGACCCGCCGATCACCGCGTCGAGCACGCCCGAATTGCGGGACAGATAGGCGGCGAGGCCCGGCGCGGTGCCGCAGATATCGACGATGAGGTCGATGAGCTGCTCGTTCGCCTCGAAGAGCGAGAAAAGCTGTACCCCGGCCGGCAGTCCCTTCAGGAACCCGTCGAACTGATTGAGCGCCTCGGCCGGATTGGCCGAGGCGCCGAGGCGGCGCAGGATTTCCGGCTGGAGCCGCTTGAATATCCGCACCGCGCGTTCGGACCTCAGCGCCGGATAGGCGCGCCAGCCATCGACGGTCGCGCGCATGTCCGGCGTGATCTCGGGCCCCTCGCGCCGCGCCTCTCCCGGCGCGAAGAAGCCCTCTGTCAGCTCCGCCACCCGTTCGAACCGCGCCTTGAGGCTGGCGCGGAAGGCCGCTGTATCGCCCTCCCCGCACATCCGCGCGATCCGCTCGATCCCGTCGGCCGTCACCGGCAGCTCGTGGGTCTGGGCATCCTGCACCATCTGCACGCGATGCTCGATATCGCGCAGCGCCCGGTAATGTTCTGTCAGTTCCTCCGCTGCCTCCGGCGTCACCCAGCCCTTGGCGGTAAGCGCCGCAAGCCCCGGCACCGTGCCGCGCTGCCTGAGGTCGGGGTCACGTCCGCCCGCGATCAGCTGCCGGGTCTGGGTGAAGAACTCGATCTCGCGGATGCCACCGACGCCGAGCTTGATGTCATGGCCTTCCAGCACCACCGGCCCGTGCAGGCCCTTATGGTCGCGGATACGGAGCCGCATGTCATGGGCATCCTGGATCGCCGCGAAATCGAGATGGCGGCGCCAGACGAACGGAGTGAGCGCCACGAGGAACCGCTCGCCCGCCGCCAGATCGCCGCCCGCGGGCCGCGCCTTTATGAAGGCAGCGCGCTCCCATGTCCGGCCCTGGGCCTCGTAATAGCTCTCCGCCGCCGACATCGAGATACAGACCGGCGTGACCGAGGCATCGGGGCGGAGCCTCAGGTCGGTGCGGAAGACATAGCCTTCGGCTGTGAGGTCGCTGAGAAGCGCGGTCATCCGCCGCACCACGCGGATGAAGGAGGCGCGCGCCTCCTGCACGTCGTCCGCGTCGAAGCGGCTGTCGTCGAAAAGGCAGATGAGGTCGATGTCGGAGGAATAGTTCAGCTCCCCCGCCCCCATCTTGCCCATGGCGAGCGCCACCATGCCGCCGGCCCTTTCGGCATCCTCGGGCACCGCCCCGGGCAGCCGCCCGCGCCGGATTTCGTCCGCCACCAGGGCGCGGAGCGAGAGCGTGACCGCTCGGTCCGCCAAAGCGGTCAGCGCGCCCGTGACCTCTTCGAGCGTCCAGACCCCGCCCAGATCGGCGAGCCCGGCAAGAAGCGCGACCCGGCGCTTGGTGCGGCGAAGAAGCGGGCCGAGCGCCTCGCTGCCCTCTGTCGCGCCATCGGCGAGCGCCCGAGCAAGCGCCGACTCGGGATCGTCGAGCGCAGCCTCCAGCCAGTCCGCTTCCCGCTCCATCAGCCCGGCAAGATAGGGGCTGCAGCCGGCGGTCCCGACAAGCAGCTCCTGCAGCGACGGCTCGAGCGCCGCGAACCGCGCGGCGATGTCCGCGCCGCGGTCGGGCTCATGGGGGATCGGGCAACGGGTCAGGCGCGCGGCGAAGCTCATGCGCCGACCCTAGGCGGGCGCAGGTCTCGCTTCAACCCGTCCGGCACGCCTCCTCGTGCACTTCGTTTCTCGTCGGGGCGCCCAGCCTCGCGAGGAGTGCACGAAGTGCTCGACGAGCCCCCGCTCCCGGGCGCGGATCACCTGTTGCATCCCGGTCCGATTTCGCGCTTCTTTCGCCGCAGAGGGGGGACGGGATGAGCAAGTCACTTGCGCGCGTGCGCGCTGCACTGGAAGCGGCGGGCGAAAGGATCGAAATCATCGAGGCGCCGTCAGAGACCCGGACGGCCGAACAGGCGGCCGCCTGCGCGGGCTGCCTGACCGATCAGATCGTCAAATCGATCATCTTCCGGGGCGAGACAAGCGGTCATATCATGCTTTTCATGACAGCTGGCGGCAATCGCGTCGACCCAGCCAGGGCAAGCGCCCTCGTGGGCCAGACGCTTGGCCGGGCCGACGCCGATCTCGTCCGGGCCGAGACCGGCTTTGCTATCGGCGGCGTGGCCCCCATCGGCCATCTCAACCCGGTCACGAGCTTCTTCGATCCCCGCCTCCTTGACTTCGAACGTATCTGGGCGGCGGCCGGAACCCCGCGCCATATCTTTGCCATCGCGCCCCAACGCCTTCTTGACCTGACCGGCGCACGGCTCGCCCCCTTCACCGGCTGAGCGCCTTTTCGCGGGGCATGTTAAATTAATTCACATTCCCTCTTGACGGACGGGCTGAAAGACCCAATCTTCACGATGTGAAAGACATTCACATCCGGTTCCCGGATATCTGGCTCACACTGGTTCACGGAGGGACCTATGACCACGACAACCGCCTCATGGCCCACGCGCGCCGAGCTGTGGCTCGACGAACGCGGCAAGGGCGCCTGGATCGCCGCCATGGTGCTCGGCTTTATCTTCTTCTGGCCGGTCGGCCTCGCGCTTCTGGCCTATATGATCTGGAGCAAACGCATGTTCTCGAAAGGATGCGGCGCGCGCGCCATGCGCGACCAGGGCCCCTGGGCCCATCGCCATCGCCACGGTTTCCGCTCGTCCGGCAATTCGGCCTTCGACAGCTACAAGGCCGACACGCTCGACCGGCTTGAGCGCGAACAGGCGGATTTCGAAGCCTTCCTCGAACGGCTGCGCGCCTCGAAGGACAAGTCAGAGTTCGACCAGTACCTGGACGACCGCGCCCGGCAGGCCCGCGACGAGACCCCGGCCGAAGAGGCCAAGCCCGAAGGCGACGACCGCGCCCCCCAGCGTGGCAGCTACTGACGCCCCGGCCGATCCCCCGGCCCGTCCCCCTCAGCGTCACTCGACCGGCCCCCTCGCGGGGCCGGTTCGATTCCGGACCGGGGCGGCGCGCTGCAGAGCGTGCGCTTCCGCACAAACGCTCAATTCCATGTGCGCCCCGGGCAAGAGACGGTCCAACCCGCCCGCATTGACTCCCCCCTCGCGTCGGCTCATGCAGGGCTGCCGGACAATCCAGACGGGAGAGTGGCCATGATCAAGCTCGACATCATTTCCGACGTCGCCTGCCCCTGGTGCTATGTCGGCAAGGCCTATCTCGACCGGGCGCTGGAAGCACGGCCCGACCATCCGTTCGAGATCGAATGGCATCCCTACCAGCTCAACCCCGACATGCCGCCCGAGGGCATGGGCCGGCAGGAGTACATGGCGGCGAAGTTCGGCTCTCGCGAGAATATCCTGCGCGTCCACGAGCCGCTTCTTGCGCATGGGGAAAAGGCAGGGGTCAGCTTTGACCTTCCCGCGATCGAAAGGGCGCCGAACACGCTCGATGCCCACCGGCTGATCCACTGGGCCGGGCTTGAAGGGCGGCAGACGACGATGGTCTCGGCGCTGTTCCGGGCCTACTGGCGCGAGGGCAAGGATATCGGCGACCGGGCAGAGCTTGGCGATCTGGCCGAAAGCGCAGGCCTTGACCGGGCCGTGACCCTGCGTCTTCTGGAGAGTGACGCCGACCGCGCCGATATCTCCGCCCGCGTCCAGAACTGCCGCGCCAAGGGCGTCAGCGGCGTTCCCGCCTTCGTCATCGCCGGGCGCCATGTCGTGCAGGGCGCGCAGCCGACCGAGGTCTGGACTGGCATCATCGACGATATCAATGCCCAGCTGAAAGAGCGGACCGCATGAGCGATATTCCGGCGCCTGCCCCCGCGATCCGGCGGCTGGCGCTTCCCGAATTCACCGCAATGCTGGCGATGCTTTTCGCCACCATCGCCTTTTCCATCGACGCGATGCTGCCCGCGCTGCCGCAGATCGCGGCGGACCTGTCGCCCGATGCGCCGAACCGCGCGCAGCTCATTCTCTCGGCCTTCGTCCTCGGCATGGGGACGGGCACCCTGTTCTCGGGGCCCCTGTCGGATGCTTTCGGGCGGAAACCGGTCATCGCGGCGGGGCTTGTGATCTATATCGCGGCGGCGCTTCTGGCGCACGAGGCCGAGAGCCTCGAATTCCTGCTTGCCGCGCGCTTCCTTCAGGGGCTCGGCGCCTCGGGCCCCCGGATCGCGGGCGTGGCCCTCAGCCGCGATCTTTACCAGGGGCGCGAGATGGCGCGCGTCATGTCTTTCGTGATGATGGTCTTCATGGTCGTGCCGGCGCTTGCGCCGATGATCGGCGCGGGCGTGATCGCCATTTCCAGCTGGCATGGCATCTTCCTCGCCTTCATCGCCTTCGGCATTGTCGCGATCAGCTGGGTCAGCATCCGCCAGCCCGAAACCTTGCCCCCGCCTGCCCGGCGCCCCTTGCAGGGTGCGGTGATCCTTGACGGGCTGATGCAGGTGCTGCGGTCGCGCGAGGTGCGGCTTTTCACCATCGTGATGACGCTCGGCTTCGGTCAGATGTTCGCGCTGCTCTCCTCGATCCAGCAGATCTTCGACCAGACCTATGGCAAGGCCGAAAGCTTCCCCTACTGGTTCGCGCTGATCGCCGCCTTCTCGGCCTCCGCTTCCTTCATCAACGGCCGCCTCGTCGGGCGCCTCGGCATGCGGAAACTGGTTCTCATTGCCTATGCCGGGCAATTCCTGCTGTCCGCCACCATGGTCGCGCTCTTCCTGTCGGGCGGCGGATCATTCCTGGCCTTCTACATCTGGGCCACCAGCGTCTTCTTCATCGCGGGCTTCACCTTCGGCAACCTGAATGCGCTCGCCATGCAGACCATGGGCCATGTGGCGGGCATGGCGACCTCGGTCATCGCGGCGATCTCGACCATGCTTGCCGTCGCCATTGCCGGACCCGTCGGCCTTGCCTTCGACGGAACCGCGCTGCCCGCGATGACCGGGGCGGTGCTTTGCTCGGGGCTTGCCTTCCTTCTCATGCGCCGGGCCTGAGCCGCCGGGGATGGGCACTGACGCCTTGACGGGTCGGGACGCAGTTCCCATGATCGCGCCGGTGATCCGGGACGATCGGGGGGATGCATGTCGCAGGTCAGCTTGTCGGGCTTCCTCCTCTGCCGTTCGCTGGAAGAGGCTGACCGTATCTCGCATCTGCTGCCCGACCATATCCGCGCGACCCGTGCCGAACCCGGCTGCGTCCTGTTCGAGGTCCTGCGCTCGATGGCCGATCCGTCGCGGTTCGCGGTGCGCGAGATTTTCGCCAGCCGCGCCGATCTGGAGGCGCATACGGCGCGCGTCAAAGCCTCGGATTGGGGTCAGGCGACGCAGGGCATCCCGCGCGATTATGTGCTGACCGTCGGCGGCAAGGACAAGCGCTATGCCTTTCCCGGCAGCGACCCGGACTAGGCTTCAACCGCCCGCAATCGCCCGCACATAGTTGGTGGTTTCGGCATAGGGCGGGATGCCGCCATATTTCTCCACCGCCTCGGGACCGGCATTGTAGGCGGCAAGCGCCAGCTTCCAGTCACCGAACCGGTCGTACATCATCCGCAGATAGCGCGCGCCGCCATCAAGGTTCTGGTGGGGGTCAGTCGCATCGACGCCAAGCCGCGCAGCGGTACCCGGCATCAATTGCGCCAGCCCCGTTGCCCCCTTGTGCGAAACGGCACCGGCGTTCCAGCCCGATTCCTGATGAACGAGCCGCAGGAACAGATCTTCCGGCACGCCATGCTTCTGCGCCGCCGACCGCGCCGCATCCAGATAGGCACCGCGATAGCGGCCCGAATAGCTGGGCAGCACGGTCGCATCGAGACCGGCTGCCGCGGCCTGCTTGCCATGCGGGGTCAGCTTGACCGATTCGGAATATTGCGCCGCCGCGCGCCCGTCGAGGACCGCAAGCTGCTGGTTGAAGACCGCCGACCGGTTGGTCTTCTGGCCTTTTTTCGGCAGCCACAGGCCTTCGGCAGAGACCGCCGACGCACAACCAATAAGCAGCGCCAGTGAATACGCGGCGCAGACAGTCTTCTTACGCATCCGTCCCCTGCCCTCTTCCCTGCCGAGACGGGCGGGACTATATCGCCCGGTCCTCTTGCAATCCAGTCAGGAATTCTGGACCGAACGGCCCGGCGCCGCATCGGGCCGGACCGAGCCGTTCAGGATGTCTTCGATCAACAAACTCACGAGCTGCCCGCGCCCGGCAAGACCCGACTTGCGGTAGATGGCGTTCAGCTGGCTTTTCACCGTGCCTTCCGCCGCACCGCGCAGCCCGGCGATCTCGGCGATGGAGAAACCCTTGATGGTGAACTGCGCCACCTCCGCTTCGGAAGGCGTCAGGCCCCAGCTGTCGAAATAGGCCCGCATCAGCTCGTGCAGCGCGCCAGAGGCCGCGGACAGCGCCCGCTCCGCCCGTTCGTTCTGCCGCAGGAGCCAGCGCAGGAAATAGCCTTCGACGAGAATCGCGGCCACCAGCCCGACGTTGGCGACCAATTCCAGCGTGATGTGAAAGTCAAACCCGCCGCCGGGCGCACGTTCGACGTAATCGTCGATCACGTCGCCCAGGAACATCGCGGCACAAACCGCCTGAACCACCATGAGTGCGATCAGAAGGGTCTCCAGCCGAAACCGCCTCACAAGTCTCTGAATCATCGTCGCCGCGCCCTGACCGCTCCCGCTATCACCTTCTATGGCGTCGCGACGCAAGACGGAAGCCGCCGATGCCGACGATCGCCCTGCCGGATGATTTCGCAGGGTGGCATGAACCCTTCATTAACCTTAAAGTGATGCATTAACGGAACAGCAGGATTCGCGGCGTGCGTCGCGGCGGTGCGAGGGAGATCATGGCAGGCTCGGTGAACAAGGTAATTCTCGTCGGCAACCTCGGGCGCGACCCCGAAGTGCGGTCTTTCCAGAACGGCGGCAAGGTGTGCAACCTCAGGATCGCGACGTCGGAGACCTGGCGCGATCGCAACACGGGCGAGCGCAAGGAACGGACCGAATGGCATTCGGTGGCGATCTTCAACGAAAACCTCGCCAAGATCGCCGAGCAATATCTGAAGAAAGGCTCGAAGGTCTATATCGAGGGCGCGCTCGAAACCCGCAAATGGCAGGACCAGTCCGGTCAGGACCGCTATACGACCGAGGTTGTGCTGCGCCAGTTCCGGGGCGAACTGACGCTGCTTGACGGGCGCGACGGCGGTGGCGGCGGCGGCCAGGGCGGCGGCTATGACGAAGGTCAGGCCGGGGGCTATGGCGGCGGCTCCTACGGCGGCGGTGGCGGCTATGGCGACCGGTCCGGCCCGGCCGCGAGCCCGGCCCGCGCCGACATGGACGACGAAATTCCGTTCTGATCGCTCACGCGGCCCCGGCGGCGCTCAGCCGGCGGGCCGCCCGTAAAGCGCCTCGGCGCGGGCCTCGAAGGCCCGCACCACCTTGCGCATCGCCTCATCGAAGACAAGGCCGATGACCGCCTGCAGGATCGCGCTCCTGAATTCGAAATCGACCGAGAAATCGACCTCGCAGCCACTGGTTTCAAGCGGCCTGAAGCACCAGCGCGAATGCAGATGCCGGAACGGGCCGTCGAGATAGTCGGTCTCGATCCGCCGTTCGGCAGGGTACAGAACCACACGGCTGCCGAACCGTTCGCGGAAGACCTTGAAGGAAATCACCAGATCGGCTTCCAGCATCTCCGACCCGTCGGCGCGCGCCTCGCGCGACCGGATGCGCGCGGCAGCGGTCCAGGGCAGGAACTCCGGATAGCGCGCCACATCGGCGACAAGCGCGAACATCTCGTCCGCCGACCAGGGCAACACCCGCTTTTCCGCATGCGATGGCATCGGCGCCCGCTCTTCCCCCATGACAATCCGGCCCCCTTTCCGCTATGGAGGGCAGGAAATCAAGGGGACCCCATGCCGCACCGACCCTATGCCATCGACGAGATGATCTCTGCCAAATCCATCGCCGCGCGGGTCGAGGCGCTGGCCAAGGACATCACCCGCGCCTACCGGGGCACCGACAAGCTGGTGGTCGTGGGGCTTCTGCGCGGGTCCTTCGTCTTCATCGCCGATCTGGTGCGCGAGATCGACCTGCCGGTCGAGGTCGATTTCCTCGAAGCCTCCTCCTACGGCGACGGGATGGAATCCTCGCGCGAGGTGCGCATCCTCAAGGACCTGCGCGGCGAGATCGCCGGCCGCGACGTGCTGGTCGTCGAGGATATCGTCGACACGGGATTCACGCTGCATCATGTGGTGAACCTGTTGAGAAGCCGCGAGCCGAAACGGCTTGAGGTCTGCGCGCTTCTCGACAAGCCCTCGCGCCGCGAGGTGCAGATCAAGGCGACCTGGACCGGCTTCGAGATACCGGACGAGTTTGTCGTGGGTTACGGCATCGACTTTGCGCAACGCAACCGCAACCTGCCCTACATCGGCAAGGTCAGGTTCACCGGATGACCGGGCGCCGCGCATGAACCCGCGCTGGCTTCTGCGCATGTCGCAATGGGCGCGCAACCCGCCATCGATGGGCCGCGTGATCCTCGGCGCGATCGTGATCGGCCTGTGCCTTCTGATCGCCGGTATCGAATGGCTTGGCCTCTGGCCCGACTGGCTGACCCTGCCCGCCCGCGGCAAACGCGGTTTCTGACCGGCGCGCGGGTGACGCGGAAAATCCTTCGCGAAGGATTTTCCGCCCCGGATGTCGCGCCCTTGGCGGGGCAACCTCAGTCGAAGATCGCGCCGGCGTCCGCCTTCATCTCCTCGACCAGATACTGCCGCATGAGCGCGATGCGCGGCACCTCCGCCAGATCGGGGTGGCAGGCCACCCAGACCGGAATCTGAAGGTCAGGGAGAGCGCCCTCGACCGGTTCGAGCCGCGCATCGCCGCGGCCGAGATAGTCGGGCAGGATCGCGATACCGAGCCCAAGTGCGGCCATTTCCCTCAGCGTGAGGAAACTGTCTGCTCCCGGCCCGGCCGCGGCGGCGCCCATTTCGCCCGCCAGCCAGCGCCCGGCTGTCGAACGGGACAGCTGGCCCGCAAGGCCGAGCCAGCCGTCCGCGTCGCTGCCTGTCGCCCGATAGGCCGCGAAGCGCAACCGACCGACCTCGGTTCCCACCAGATCGTCGGGCAGGATCATGGTCGGTCGGATGGTGATATCGGCGTGAATGCGCCCCAGGTCGAGATGGGCGTTGGAACTTACAAGCGTCACCAGAAGCTCGGGCGCACGCAGGGCGATCCGCGCCACCACGGACGGCAGGACCATCTGGCACAGGCTGTCGGTCGAGGTGACGCGCACATCTCCCGACACCGGCGCCCGGACGCCCGCGACCATGCGCTGCACCGATTGAACCGAGCGGTCGACCTCGCGCATCGCCTCGATCAGCCGCAGCCGGTCCGGGGCCAAAGCATAGCCCTTCGGCGTCTTCTCGAAAAGCGGCGCGCCCGCCGCCTCCTCATATTGCGCGATGCGTCTCAGGACCGTCGCATGATTGACGCCGAGTCGCCGCGCCGCCGCGCTGACCGTGCCGGTTTCGGCAACGGCGAGCACATATTTGATGTCGTCCCAGTCTTCGCGTGACATGACCGCTTCACGTTCCCGTTACCCTGCCGCCCTGCCTCTCGGACAAAACCGGCGATTCCGGCGAAACTTCGCCCATAGCGGAGCCATTCCGGCAAGGAGCGGCCCATTGTGCGCTTTTCAACAGGCTACACGCAAAAATCAGAAGTTCACAGCGAAAGAAGCACAGATAGACTACTCTCAGGCGAGCCGCATCCTGACAGGCGGCCCCGAACCAGGGAGATGTATATGAAGAAGATTGTTGCCGGAACTGCCATGGCGCTTCTGTCGATGGCGAGCATCGGCCTTGCCCAGGATGAAGGGCCGTTCGCCAAGGAAATCGAGGCACGCCAGGGCCTCATGGTCTATCGCGCCATCAATATCGGAACGCTGGCCGCCATGGCCAAGGGCGAGGCAGAATATGATGCCGCGAAGGCGACGACCGCCGCAAACGCCCTGCTGGCCTCGGCCAATCTCGACGCCTCGATGCTCTGGCCGCCCGGTTCCGACAATGCCGCCAACCCGGAATCGACCGCCTCTGCCGCGATCTGGGCCGACGGGTCGGACATCGGCGCCAAGGCCGGGGCCTTCAAGGCCGCGGCCGAGGCGATGGCCGGCGCTGCCGGCACCGATCTGGCAAGCCTGCAAGGCGCCATGGAGGCGCTTGGCGGCTCCTGCGGCGGCTGCCACAAGGCCTACAGGGTTCCCACGAACTGACTTCCCTCGTATGTCCTGAAAGGGCGGCAGCGGCGACATGCCAGCCGCCCCTTTTTTCGGATGAGCATGAGACGCAGCCATCGCAGCCTCCTTGTCTTCGCCGTGATCGCCGCTGCAGGCGGCTGGTGGTTGAGTGCGCCGGGTCGCTTGCCGGCATCGGCCCTCGACGGCATCGCCGGCGATGCCACGCGGGGCGAGCAGGTCTTCTGGGCGGGCGGCTGCGCCTCCTGCCACGCCGCCCCGGATGCCGAGGATGACGACAAGCTGAAGCTCGGCGGTGGCCAGCGCTTCCCCTCGCCCTTCGGTACATTCATCGCACCGAACATCTCGCCCGATCCCGAAAACGGCATCGGCGGCTGGAGCGCGCTTGACCTTGCCAATGCGATGACGCGCGGGACATCGCCCGCGGGCGAGCATTATTACCCGGTCTTTCCCTATGCGAGCTATGCGAAAGCCAGCCTTCAGGACGTGGCCGACCTTCATGCCTTCCTGATGACCCTGCCGCCGGTCGCGACCCCGAGCGCGCCGCACGAGGTGTCCTTCCCCTTCAATATCCGCCGCAGCCTCTTCGGCTGGAAATTCCTCTATCTGAACCGCGACTGGGTGGTGGCGGGCGACCTGACGGCAGAGGAAGACCGCGGGCGCTATCTGGTCGAGGCGCTCGGCCATTGCGGCGAATGCCATACGCCGCGCACGGCCCTTGGCGGCATGGACCTGAGCCGCTGGCTTTCCGGCGGGCCGGTTCCGGCCGGTCAGGGGCGGTTCCCCAACATCACGCCCGCCAGACTGAACTGGAGCGCGGACGAGATCGCCGACTATCTGAAATCGGGTTTCACGCCGGATTTCGACAGCGCCGGGGGCCATATGGCGCTGGTGGTCGAGAATCTGGCGCATCTGCCGCCCGAGGACCGCGCCGCGATCGCCGCCTATCTGAAGAAAGTGCCGCCGGTCGAGTGACCCTTCCGGAAGGCGGGCGCTCATCGAGCCTGACAGCTCTCTTCGCGCATTGCAGCGATGAGCCCTGCGAGGGGCGAAGAGCGGCCGGGAAGCCCACCGCTCCCGCGTCGCCCCGTTCTCCTGACGACCCGCTTCGGCTAGTCTCTCGCCCGGAGGTGCCTCGTCATGATCCTGATCGGCCAGTATGATTCCCCCTTCGTCCGCCGCGTCGGCGTAGCGCTGACGCTTTATGGCCTGCCATTCCGCCAGGAACCCTGGTCGGTCTTTGGCGACGCCGACCGCATCCGCCCCTTGAACCCACTCACCCGGGTGCCGACACTGGTGCTGGACGATGGCGAGGCGCTGATAGACAGCCATATGATCCTTGATCATCTCGACGGCCTCGTCGCGCCCGAGGCGCGGCTCTTTCCGGCAGCGGAACCCGACCGGCGGCGCGCTCTGAAACGCGCGGCCCTCGCCACGGGCATCGGCGACAAGGCGGTTTCGCTTTTTTACGAACGAAGGCTGCACGAGCGCGCGTCCGACCTCTGGGTCGCACGCTGCCGCCGCCAGATCGATGAGGGCTGGCAGGCGCTGGAAATTCTCCTGCCCGACGCCGCCACGGGCCATGCCGAGATCGCCGCCGCCTGCGTCTGGCGCTTTACCAGCGAAGCGCATCCCGGCCTTCTCGACCCCGCCGCCCTGCCCCGGCTCGCGGCGCTGTCTGAACGGCTCGAAGCGACAGAGGCGTTCAAGGCAATCTATCAGCCCTTTATCGCACCCGCCTGAGCGCCTAGAAGGGAGCCATGGATATTCTCGACAAGATCAAGGCCTACAAGCTTCAGGAAGTGGCAGACGCCAAGCGCGCGCGGCCGCTCTCTGAGGTCGAGGTTCATGCCCGTGCCGCCAGCCCGGCGCGCGGCTTTCACCGGGCGCTGACCCAGGCAGAGGGCACGGGGTACGGCCTCATCGCCGAAATCAAGAAGGCCTCGCCCTCGAAGGGCCTGATCCGCGCCGATTTCGATCCGCCTGCGCTCGCCCGCGCCTATGAGGCGGGTGGCGCCACCTGCCTGTCGGTCCTGACCGATGCGCCATCCTTCCAGGGCGCGGCGGAATTCCTGACCGCTGCGCGCGCGGCGGTGTCGCTCCCGGTGCTGCGCAAGGATTTCCTCTATGACACCTATCAGGTCGCCGAGGCGCGGGCCTGGGGAGCGGATTGCATCCTGATCATCATGGCATCCGTCTCGGATGGGTTGGCGGCAGAACTGGAAGATGCGGCGCGCACATGGGGCATGGATGCGCTGGTCGAGGTTCATGACGAGGCCGAGATGGAGCGTGCGCTCCGCCTGAAATCGCAGCTCGTCGGCATAAACAACCGCAATCTCAAGACCTTCGAGATCACTCTTGAGACCACCCGCCGCCTTGCTCCAATGGTGCCCAAGGGCCATACGCTGGTCTGCGAAAGCGGTCTCTTCACGCCCGCCGACCTCGCCGACATGGCCGGTTGCGGCGCGCGGTCGTTCCTGATCGGCGAAAGCCTGATGCGGCAGGCGGATGTGAGCGCGGCGACACGCGCCATCCTCGCGGATCCGGTGGGGGTCTGACATGGCGCTGACCCATTTCGACGGCGAGGGCCGCGCCCATATGGTTGATGTCGGCGAAAAGCAGGTGACAGAACGGATCGCTGTTGCCGTCGCCGAAGTGCATATGCGCGCGGAGACCCTTGCGCTTGTGACCGCGGGAACCGCCAAGAAGGGCGATGTTCTGGGCGTCGCGCGGCTTGCGGGCATCATGGCGGCGAAGCGCACCGCCGATCTGATCCCGCTCTGCCATCCCCTGCCCATCACCAAGGTCGCGATCGACCTCGTGGCCGATGAGAACCTGCCGGGCGTCCGCATCGAGGCCACGGTGAAGACGGTCGGGCAGACCGGGGTCGAGATGGAGGCACTGACAGCGGCGTCGGTTGCGGCACTGACCGTCTACGACATGCTGAAGGCTGCGGAAAAATCAATGCGGATCGAAGGGTTACGCGTCGTTCTTAAAGACGGCGGCAAGTCAGGCCGCTACGAGGACCGGGAATGATCTCGGTCGCGGAAGCGCTGTCGCGCATCCTTGCCCTGGCTGAGCCCCTGGGCTCCGAGACCGTCCCCCTGCGTGCCGGAGCGGGCCGCGTTCTGGCAGAGCCGGTCACCGCGCGCCTCACCCAGCCACCGTTCCATGCCTCTGCCATGGACGGCTACGCGATCCGCGAAGCCGACCATGTCAGCGGGCGACGCCTGACAGTGATCGGCGAGGCGGGCGCCGGACATGCCTTTGACGGAAGCGTCGGCACTGGCGAAGCAGCGCGCATCTTCACCGGCGCCCCTGTGCCGGAGGGTGCAGAACGCGTCGTGTTGCAGGAGGATGTGATCCGCGACGGAGACCAGATCACGCTTGGTGACAGACCTGAACAATCGCCCCATATCAGACCTTTAGGGCAGGATTTTAAAGTCGGCGACAGGCTGCCCGCGCCGCGCCGCCTGCGACCTGCCGACCTCGCGCTGATCGCGTCGATGAACGTGCCCGACCTCAGCGTCGCCCGCCGCCCCGTCGTCGCGATCCTGTCGACCGGTGATGAGCTGGTCATGCCCGGCGAAGAACCCAAGCCCGACCAGATCGTCGCCTCCAACACATTCGCCATCGCCGCCATGGCCGAGACGCGGGGCGCCGAGGCCCGCATTCTGCCCATCGCGCGCGACACCCACGCCTCGCTCAGGCAGGCCTTCGCGCTCGCCGCGGGCGCCGACGTGATCGTCACCATTGGTGGCGCCTCGGTGGGGGAGCATGACCATATCCAGGCGGTCGCCATGGCGCTGGGGCTGCAGCAGAACTTCTGGAAGATCGCCATGCGCCCGGGCAAGCCGGTCATGGCGGGACGGATGAACGGCGCGGTGCTTCTGGGCCTGCCCGGCAATCCCGTCTCGGCCATCGTGACCGCGCAGCTTTTCCTTCTGCCGCTTCTCGACCGGATGCAGGGGCTGGCGGCTGGGCACGCGCCGCTCAAGGCGCGGCTGGCCGCTTCGGTGGGCGAGAACGGGCCGCGTGCCCACTACATGCGCGCGCGCCTGTCGGCGGGCGATGACCTGCCCGCGATCGCGCCGATGGGCAATCAGGATTCCGCGCTTCTGACCATCCTCTCAGAGGCCGACGCCCTTCTGATCCGCCCGCCCGGCGATCCGGCCCGGAGCGCGGGCGACATCGTGCCCTATCTGCCGTTCTGAGCGCCCGCCTTCACGGATCGTTGACACAAAAGGGGAACAGGCGTAGAACATGGGCCGAACCCTCGGGCAACGGCGAGAGGAAAAACAGGCACCATGCTGACCCGCAAGCAGTTGGAACTTCTCGATTTCATCCAGAAACGCATGGATCGGGACGGTGTTCCCCCCTCGTTTGACGAGATGAAGGAAGCGCTCGACCTGCGCTCGAAATCCGGCATCCACCGGCTGATAACCGCACTCGAGGAGCGTGGCTTCATCCGCCGCCTGGCCCACCGGGCCCGCGCGATAGAGATCGTGAAACTGCCTGAAGCGATGACCAAGCCCGGCTTCAAGCCGCGGCTGATCAAGGGAGACAAGATCGATCCGCCGAAAGGCGCGGCGCCTGTATCGAGCGCGGGCGCGGTCGATCTGCCGGTGATGGGCCGGATCGCGGCGGGCGTGCCGATCGAGGCGATTTCCGAAGTCTCGCACCATGTGGCGGTGCCGGGTTCGATGCTGTCGGCCAAGGCCAGCCATTATGCGCTGGAGGTGAAGGGCGATTCGATGATCGAAGCGGGGATCAACGACGGCGATGTCGTGGTGATCCGCGAACAGACCACGGCGGAGAATGGCGATATCGTCGTGGCGCTGGTCGAGGGCCATGAGGCGACGCTGAAACGCTTCCGCCGCCGAGGCAACATGATCGCGCTCGAGGCGGCGAACCCGGCCTACGAGACGCGTGTACTTCCCGAAGGCCATGTGAAGGTGCAGGGGCGCCTTGTCGGCCTGATCCGCAGCTACTGAGCGGTGGGGCTCGTCGAAGCCCTTCGGGCACTCCTCGCGCGCCGCGGAGTCGCGTCTCTGCCCTCCCGGCCGACGAGAAACGAAGTGCACGAGGAGGCGCCCGGCGAGGCGCCCGGCCCGATGGGCCGGGCCGTGCGTCAGGTACGGACGTCGACGACCACCCTGCCCTGCACCTGGCCTTTCAGGATCGCCTCGCCGAGCGCGGGCAGGTCGGCCAGTCCCGCAGGCTGGATCATCGCCTCGAGCTTTGCCATCGGCAGATCGCGCGCGATCCGCTGCCATGCCTCGACACGGCGCGCGTAGGGCTGCATGACCGAATCGATGCCCAAGAGATTGACCCCACGCAGGATGAACGGGATGACAGTCGCGGGCAGTCCCGAGCCGCCCGCGAGCCCCACGGAGGCGACCGAGGCGCCGTATTTCATCTGGCCGAGGAGCCGCGCCAGCATCGCCCCGCCGACCGAATCCACCGCGCCCGCCCAGATCTCGCTTTCAAGCGGGCGTTTCACCGTCTCGGCCAAGTCCGCACGCGGCACGATCCGCGACGCGCCAAGCGAGCGAAGATAGCTCTCCGTTTCCGGCCGCCCGGTCACTGCCGCGACCTCATGGCCGAGATGGGCGAGGATCGCCGTCGCGACCGACCCGACCCCTCCGGCCGCACCGGTGACCAGGACCGGCCCCTGCCCCGCTTTCAACCCATGTGCCTCCAGCGCCATGACGGCGAGCATCGCCGTCAGCCCGGCCGTCCCCACCGCCATCGCCTGGCGTGTCGTCAGCCCGTCTGGCAGGGGCACCAGCCAGTCGGCCTTCACGCGCGCCTTCTCGGCATAGCCGCCCCAATGCACCTCGCCGACGCGCCATCCGGTCAGGACCACCCGGTCGCCCGGGCTGTAACGCGAATCGCTGCTGGCCTCGACCACGCCCGCAAGGTCGATGCCCGGCACATGCGGCCAAGCGCGGACAAGCCCGCCGCCCGAGCCGAGGCACAGCCCGTCCTTGTAGTTCACGGTCGAATGGTCGACCCGGACGGTGACATCGCCCTCAGGCAGATCGGTCTCTGCCATCTCGCGCACCGCTGCGCGTGTCTCGCCGCTGTCGAGCTTCTCGACCACCAGTGCCCTGAACATCGCAATCCTCCCCTGTTCAAGGCGGCTTAGCGAAAGCGCTTACCTACGGTCAAGTCACGCACCGACACTTGCGCGCAGGGCCGCGACGCCGCTGACCAGCGTGCCCACATCGGTGCCGATGGCGACGAAGGTTGCGCCGAGTGCGAGATAGCGCTCGGCCAGGGTGCGATCGAAGGTCAGGATGCCCGCTGCCTTGCCGGCGGCGACAATCTCAGTGATCGCCGCCTCGATCGCCGAGAGGACCTCGGGCTGACCCGACGTGCCGGGAAAGCCCATGTCAGCCGCCAGATCGGCCGGGCCGATGAATACGCCGTCCACGCCCTCAAGTTCCAGTATCCCCGGCAGGGCGGCAAGGCCCGCCCGGCTTTCGACCTGCAGAAGAAGGCAGATTTCCGCGTCCGCCGTCGCGACATAATCCCTGATCCGGCCGAAATCGGCCGCCCGGCCAAAGGCCCCTACCCCGCGCCGCCCCTTCGGCGGGTAACGGACGGCGGCGACCATGCGTTCCGCCTCAGCAACGCTTTCGATCATCGGGATCAGAAGCGTCTGCGCGCCGATGTCGAGCAGTTGCTTGATCAGCCATATCTCGCCGATGGGCGGGCGCACCACCCCATGCGACCGGTCCCCGATCGCCGTCAGGGCCGCCAGCGTCGAGCGCAGATCGTTTGGCCCATGCTCGCCATCGACCACGAGCCAGTCGAACCCCGCCCCGGCGCAGAGGCCCGCCACATAGGGATCGGCAAGCCCGAGCCAGAGGCCGATCTGCGGCTTTCCCGCCGCAAGCGCTTCCTTGAAACGGTTCTTCGGGGCGGGCATCGCAAACTCCTGCAGGGACTGTCGCAGGATCACCAGTCCTCGGCGAGAAAGGCAAGGCGGTTGATGGCCGCCAATTCGTCCGCGCCGAAGTCCAGTTGGCGGAGCGCGCCCACCGAAAGTTCGATCTGCTCAGGACGCGAGGCACCGACAAGCGCCGAAGTCACTTCCGGCCGCCGCAGCACCCAGGCGAGCGCCATCTGGGCAAGCGTCTGGCCGCGCGCCTCTGCTATCTGCGCAAGCGCCCTCAGCCGCTCGATGGCCGTTTCATTCTCCAACCCGGCCGCCAGACGCCCGGTTGCCTCAGCGCGGCTTGCCGTGAGATCGCCGGACAGATAACGGTCACTCAGAAGGCCCTGCGCGAGCGGCGAGTAGCAGATCGTCCCGATCCCCCGATCTGCCATGCTTGCGAAGAGCCCGTCGCTTTCCGCTTGCTGATCAAGGATCGAATAGCGGGGCTGCACGATCAGACAGGGCGTTCCCTCCGACCGGAGCAGTTCTGTCGCGCGCACCGCCGCAGCAACGGGATAGTTCGACAGGCCGACATAAAGTGCCTTGCCCGCCCGCACGAGATGGGCAAGCGCGCCCATGGTCTCCTCGAGCGGCGTGTCGGGGTCGAACCGGTGGGAATAGAAGATATCGACATAATCGATGCCGAGGCGCCCAAGGCTCTGGTCGCAGCTCGCGATCAGGTGCTTGCGGCTCCCGAAGGAGCCATAGGGACCATCCCACATGTGATAGCCCGCCTTCGAGGAAACCACGATCTCGTCGCGATGCGCGCGGAAGTCGCCGCGCAGGACCTCGCCGAAGTTCGCCTCCGCCGCGCCGGGGGGCGGTCCGTAATTGTTGGCCAGATCGAAATGGGTGATACCCAGTTCGAAGGCCCTGCGGCATCTTTCGCTGACGCTTTCAGGGCTCGCGCTGCCGCCGAACCCCTGCCAGAGGCCGAGCGATATTGCGGGAAGCTGAAGGCCCGAGGTTCCGCACCGCCTGTAGATCATTCACCGCCTCGCTGCCCGCTCGCACAGTTAATCGATTATATATCGTTCGAAAGAAAACCCGCGCCGAAGCGCGGGTCCGGTCTTACTCCCCGGGCAGGCGGCGCACTGCGCCGGTCGCCGCCGAGGTCGCGAAAAGCGCATAGGCCTTCAGCGCCTGGCTGACCTTGCGGGGGCGCGGTTTCTCCGGCTTCCAGCCCCTGGCGTCGCGGTCCGCCCGGCGGCGCGCGAGGACGTCATCCGCAACCGCCAGCGTCACGCTCCGTGCGGGAATGTCGATCTCGATCCGGTCACCCTCTTCCACCAGCCCGATCATCCCGCCCGAGGCGGCTTCGGGGCTGACATGGCCGATGGACAGGCCGGAAGTCCCGCCGGAGAAGCGCCCGTCGGTGATCAAAGCGCAGGCTTTGCCGAGGCCTTTGGATTTAAGGTAGGAGGTCGGGTAAAGCATCTCCTGCATCCCCGGCCCGCCCTTCGGCCCTTCGTAGCGGATGACCAGCACATCGCCCGCCTTGATCCGGTTCGACAGGATCGCCTCGACGGCGGCATTCTGGCTTTCAAAGACGCGCGCGGGACCTGCAAAGACCAGGATCGACTCGTCGACCCCTGCCGTCTTCACGATGCAGCCTTCGGGCGCGAGGTTGCCGGAAAGAACGGCGAGGCCGCCATCCTTGGAAAACGGCGTCTTGGCCGAGCGGATCACGCCCTTCTCGCGGTCGAGGTCCAGCGAGGCCCAGCGGCGGTCCTGGCTGAAGGCGGTCTGGGTCGGCACGCCGCCCGGCGCGGCCATGAAGAAATGCCGCACGGATTCCTGATTTGTGCGGGAAATGTCCCACTGGTCGATGGCCGCGCCGATGGAACGGGCATGAACGGTCGGCACCTCGCGGTTGAGAAGTCCACCGGCGTCGAGCTGACCGAGGATCGCCATGATGCCGCCGGCGCGGTGGACGTCCTCCATATGCACATCCTGCTTCGCCGGCGCGACCTTGCACAGGACCGGCACCTTGCGGCTGAGCCGGTCGATGTCGTCCATCGTGAAATCGACGCCCCCCTCATGGGCGGCGGCAAGGATATGCAGGACGGTGTTCGTGGACCCGCCCATCGCGATATCGAGCGCCATCGCGTTTTCGAAGGCCTGTTTCGTCGCGATGTTGCGCGGCAGGACCGATACGTCCTCCTGTTCGTAATAGCGCTTGCAGACATCGACGATCAGATGGCCGGCTTCCACGAACAGCCGCTTGCGGTCGGCGTGGGTCGCCAGTGTCGAGCCGTTCCCGGGCAGCGACAGGCCAAGCGCCTCGGTCAGGCAGTTCATCGAATTGGCGGTGAACATGCCCGAACACGACCCACAGGTCGGGCAAGCGTTCTGCTCGATCTTCGCCACATCCTCGTCCGACACCGCATCGTCGGCCGCGGCCACCATCGCGTCGACAAGATCAAGGGCCACTTCCTTGCCCTTGAGGACGACCTTGCCCGCCTCCATCGGTCCGCCCGAGACGAACACGGCGGGAATGTTCAGCCGCATCGCCGCCATCAGCATGCCCGGCGTGATCTTGTCGCAGTTCGAGATGCAGACCATCGCGTCGGCGCAATGGGCGTTGACCATATATTCCACGCTGTCGGCGATCAGCTCGCGCGAGGGCAGCGAATAGAGCATGCCGTCATGGCCCATCGCGATCCCGTCATCGACGGCGATCGTGTTGAACTCCTTGGCCACACCGCCCGCCGCCTCGACCTCGCGCGCGACCAGCTGGCCGAGGTCCTTCAGATGCACATGGCCCGGCACAAACTGGGTGAAGCTGTTGACGATGGCGATGATCGGCTTGCCGAAATCGCCGTCCTTCATGCCGGTCGCGCGCCACAGGCCGCGCGCGCCCGCCATGTTGCGGCCGTGGGTGGAGGTGCGGGAACGATAGGCGGGCATGGCTGACCTCGGGAAAGCTGTTCAGACCCGAAATGGCACTCCGCCGCGCCAAGGTCAAACCCCGGCGCAGAAGATTCTTGCCTCAGGCGGGGATATTTGAGCCAGAATGAAAGCCCTTGCCCCTTCATCTTGGCGCAAATACCTCGGGGGTGCGGGGGCAGCGCCCCCGCGCACTTTACGCCACGCGGCTCGGGAACCGGCTTTCGAACCAGCGGAACAGAAGCACGATCAGCCCGGTGATCGACATATAGACGACGGCTAGGAGGAGGAGCGGTTCATAGACGATGAACGTATCCTGCCGGACCCTGCCCGCGACGGCGTAGATATCGATGACCGTGATGGTCGCGACCAGCGGCGTGGCTTTCAGTTGCAGCACCGTCTCGCCGCCAAGCGTCGGCAGAACCCGGTGCAGGGCCTGCGGCAGCCAGATGCGGCGGAAGAGCGTGAAGCGCGGCATGCCCATGGCCCTGGCGGCCTCCAGTTGCCCGTGCGGCACGCCCTTGAAGGCGCCGCGCATCACCTCGCCCTCGTAACCCGCGACCGAGAGAGACAGTGCCACCACCGCATAGGGCCAGGCCTGTCGCAGGATCGGCCAGAGATCGGACTCCCTGATCCAGGGGATCGAGGGGAAGAAGGTGCCGATGCCGTAGTAAAGCAGCCAGAGCTGCAAGAGCAGCGGCGTGCCGCGGATGATGCTGCAGAAGATGCGGGCGGGGGCGGCCAGATACCAGGGACCGACCGCCTGCGCGAGGCCCAGGGGGATCGCAAGCGCCATGCCGATCACCATGGTGACGATCAGAATCCAGAAAGTGTTCCATATGCCGGTCCAGATCAACGCCTGATACTTGGGGTTGCCAAGCCAGTCCCAGCGCAGGGCATAGGCGGACCAGACTGCCAGAGCGAGAACGAGGGCGATCATCACCAGGCGGCGGGGAATCATCAGTTCCTTCAGCATCCCTACCGTCCCATCGTCCGCTGCCCGCGCCGTGCCCAGCGCTCGATCCGCGAAAAGATCAGCGTCGAGACGAGCGAGAGCATGAGGTAAAGCACGCCCGCCGCCATGAAGAAGGTGAAGAAGGCCTTCGTCGTGCCCGCGGCCTGACGGGTCGCCTGCGTCAGCTCGGCAAAACCCACGACCGCAAGAAGTGCCGTGTCCTTGGTGGCGACGAGCCACAGGTTCGCAAGCCCCGGCACCGCCGCCGCCATCATCAGGGGCAGCGTGATCCGGCGGGCGAGCAGGAGGGGCGGCATGCCCATGGAACGAGCCGCCTCGATCTGGCCCGCAGGCACCGACAGGATCGCGCCGCGCAAGACTTCGGTCGCATAGGCGCCCTGCACCACGCCCAATACCGCGATGCCAGCGGCCACGCCGGAAATCTGGATGCGGGAATAGCCGAAGCTCAGCAGAAGCTGGTTCACCGCATCGGTCACCGCGAAATAGAGGATAAGGATGAGGACCAGTTCGGGCACTGCCCGGACGACGGTCGTGTAGATGGCCAGAAGATCCTTCAGGACCGGCCCGCCATAGAGCTTGCCGAAAGCCCCGCCCATCCCGATCAGGATACCGAGCCCGAAAGCCCCGACTGCGATCTGGACGGAATTCCAAAGTCCGGCCAGCAAGGTCGCCCCCCAGCCGGGGGGCGAATAGGCCAGAAGCGGCAGGGTGGAGGCGCCGGACGCCTCGAAGCCAAGCACTTATTCGCCGTAGATCGAAGAGGCGAAATAGTTCTTGGTGATGGCGTCGTAAGTGCCATCGGCGATGATCGCCGCGATGCCCGCGTTGATCTTGCCCTTCAGCTCGTCCTCGCCCTTGCGGATGCCCGCGCCGACGCCAAGGCCGAGGATCGCCGGGTCGTCGGCAACGGCGCCTTTCGATTCGCAGCAGGCCGCACCCGCTTCGGTCGCGAGGAACGCGTCCATCGCGATCGAATCCGCCTGGATCGCATCGATCCGGCCCGCGGCGAGATCCTGGTTCGCCTCGTCCTGGGTCTGGTAGACCTTCACTTCGGCGGCAGTCGGGGCGAAATACTGGTTCACATAGGCCTCATGCACAGTCGAGGCCTGAACGCCGATGATCTTGCCCGCAAGTCCCTCGGCCGTCGGCGTGATGTCGGAACCGTTCGAGGCGATCACGACCGTCGGGGTGTTGTAGTACTTGTCCGAAAAATCGATGGTCTTCAGCCGTTCCTCGGTGATCGACATCGAAGCCATGATCACGTCGATCTGGCCCGACGTCAGCGAGGGGATGATCCCGTCCCAGGCGACCGGCGTAATCGCGCAGTCCATCTCGGCCGCCTTGCAGACGGCGTTGATGATCTCGACCTCCCAGCCGACCCAGTTGCCGGAGGCATCGGGCGAGGCGAACGGCGGATAGGGTTCGGCGGCGATGCCGATCTTGACCGGGTCGGCATAGGCGGCGGCTCCGAACAGAAGCGACGCGGCGAGCGCTGCAAGTTTGATCTTCATTCTCTTCCTCTCAGTTGGATGTGTATGCGCCGGGTTAACCCACGGACTTCAGGAATTGCTTGAGACGCTCTGATTGCGGCGCCCCGAAGAGCTGTTCGGGCGGTCCTTCTTCCTCGACCAGACCGTTGTACAGATAGACGACATGGCTCGCGACCTCGCGGGCGAATTTCATCTCGTGGGTCACGAGAATCATCGTGCGACCCTCCTCGGCGAGGCCGCGGATCACGTTCAGGACCTCGCCCACCAGTTCGGGGTCGAGCGCCGAAGTGGGCTCGTCAAAGAGCATCGCCTGCGGCTCCATGCAAAGCGCGCGGGCGATGGCCGCCCGCTGCTGCTGGCCGCCCGACATGAAGGCGGGATAGACATCGGCCTTGTCCGACAGCCCGACCCGCGCGAGAAGGACTTTTGCCCGCTCGATCGCCTCTGCCTTCGGCACGCCCAGCACGTGGACCGGCACTTCGATCAGGTTTTCCATGACCGTCTTGTGGGTCCAGAGGTTGAAGCTTTGAAACACCATGCCAAGGCTCTGACGCAGCCGCTCGATCTGGCGTCGGTCGGCGGGGCTGCCGTCGGGGCGCATCCTCACCTTCTCGCCGCCGATGTGAATCTCGCCCGCCGTCGGTGTTTCAAGGAAGTTCACGCAGCGCAGCATCGTGGACTTTCCCGAGCCGGAGCCCCCGATCACCGCGACCACATCCCCCTTGCGCGCGGTCAGGGACACACCCTTCAGCACTTCGAGGTTGCCAAAAGCCTTGTGAAGATCGACGATACGGATAGTGTCGGTCAGGTCGCGTCCTGCGGCGCTTTCCATCGTCGAAGTGGCGTCAGCGGTCAAACCACCCTCCCCCAAGCGGTATTCTCTTGCAATGAAAACCACACTTCTGCAACTATGCAAGTGTATAATTCGGTGATCCGATGGACCCGCGGAAAAAATTCGAGCGAAAGGGCGAAGTGGCCCGCAGGGAGCAGCTGATCGAGGCCGCACTCGAAGCGATTGCCGAGGGCGGCTTCCCGCAGGCCACAGTGCGCGAGATCGCGCTGCGTGCAGGCGTGACTCAGGGACTGATCCGGCATTACTTCGCCTCGAAAGAGGAACTGACGCGCGAGGCCTATCGCGCCTTCATGACCGACATGACGCAGAAGGGTCTCAGTCAGATCCCGCCTGATCTTGTCGATCCCGGCGCCCGTCTTGCGCATTTCATCGCGGCAACGCTGCGCCCTCCCATCATGACCGACCGTCAGGTCACCCTTTGGACGGCCTTCATCCACCGCACCCGCAGCCATCCCGATCTGGCCGGAATTCATAACGAGACCTATCTGGCCTATCGCGGGACAATCCAGGCCCTGCTGGAACGCTTGCCGGGAATCGAGACAACTGACCAAGCACGGCGCCTAGCGATTGCCCTGAATGGCCTGATCGACGGGCTCTGGCTAGAGGGCGCAACCGAGGAAAACCATTTTGACCCCGACGAAGTCGTCGATATCGCACTGATGGCGGCAAGCCGGATTGTCGGTGCCGATCTTGTGCGCCATAAGCCTGCACCCAGCGCCAACGCAGAGACATGACCGGAAGACATCCATGAGATACGCAAGGATCACCGACCGACTGAGCACGCTTGGCGGGTCGAAATGGGCGTTGCACAGCCGCGCGCGGGCGCTGAAGGCGGCGGGCGAGGATATCCTTGAATTTACCATCGGCGAGCCCGATGTGCCCACCCCCTTGCCGATGCGCGAGGCGGCGACGGCCGCCATCGCGGCGGGCCGCACCGGTTACTCGAACGGGCGCGGCGAACCGGCGCTGCTCAAGGCCCTGTCCGATCGGTACACATCCCGGCTGGGGCGGCCGGTCGGCACCGACCAGTTCATCTGCCTGCCCGGCACCCAGACCGCGATCTTCGCGGCCCTGAAGGCGGTGGCCGACGAGGGCGACGAAGTCATCGTCGGCGATCCGATGTACGCGACTTACGAGGCTGTGGTGGCCGCGAGCGGCGCCAGGGTCGTGCCGGTGGCGCTGCGCCCCGAGAAGGGGTTCCGCCTGCAGGCGACCGATGTCGCAGCGGCGATCACGCCACGCACCCGGGCGATCTTCCTCAACAGCCCGCACAATCCCACGGGCGCCATCCTGACCCGGGACGAGATCGTCGCCATCGGCGATCTGGCGAAGAAACATGACCTGTGGCTCATCTCCGACGAGGTCTACGAGGACCTGATCTTCCCCGGCGAGAGCTTCCTGTCGCCCTTCGCGCTTGACGATCTCGCGCCCCGCACCGTGGTCTGCACCTCGATCTCCAAATCCCATGCCGCGCCCGGTTTCCGCACCGGCTGGTGCCTCGGCTCGCCCGAGTTTGCCGCGCGCCTTCTGCCGCTGGCCGAGACCATGCTCTTCGGCAACCAGCCCTTCATCGCCGACATGACGGCGGCGGCACTCTCCGCCCCCTCGCCCGTCGCCGCCGGGATGGTCGAACGGTTCGCCAAGCGTGCGGAGCTTTTCCATGCGGCGCTCGACGGCAAGGCCGGGCTGCGCGTTCACCGGCCGCAGGCGGGCATGTTCGTGGTGATCGACGTGCGCGCGACCGGGCTTACCGGCATCGAGTTCGCCACCGCGCTCCTCGATCAGCAGAAAGTCGCGGTGATGCCCGGCGAAAGCTTCGGCCAATCCTTCGGCGGCTGGCTGCGCGTCTCGCTCGGCCAGCCCGATGACCTGTGCGAGGAAGGCTGCCGTCGCATCCTGTCTTTCGCGGAAACTCTGAGAAAGGCTGCCTGATGGCTTCTGTCGGCGAAGAACTGGTGCGCGGGCTGAAGGCGCGCGGGGTCGAGGTGGTGTTCGGCATTCCGGGCGTCCATACGATCGAGCTTTACCGGGGCCTAGCCGGGTCCGGCATCCGCCATGTGACCGCGCGCCACGAAGGCGGCGCGGCCTTCATGGCCGATGGCTATGCGCGCGTCTCGGGCAAGCCCGGCGTCGCCTTCGTCATCACCGGGCCGGGCCTTCTGAACGCGCTGACGCCGATGGGCCAGTCGCGCGAGGATTCGGTGCCGGTCCTGATCATCTCGGGCGTGAACAACCGCGCGAGCCTCGGCCAGGGGCTGGGCTTCCTGCATGAACTGCCCGATCAGGCGGGCATGGTGCGGCCGCTCTGCCCCTCGTTCCAGATCACCGCGCCGGAGATGGTCGAGCGGGTGCTGACCCAGGCCTTCGCCGCGCTGACCGAGGGGCGCCCCGGCCCGGTCCATATCGAAGTGCCGACCGATGTGATGCCGCTGCCCTGCCCGCCCCTGCCCTCTTCGGTCGCGGCTGCAGCGCCACGCGCGCCAGACGCCGACCAGCTGACCGAGGCGGCGGCGCTTCTGAACCGCGCCAGGACGCCGGTGATCCTCGCGGGCGGCGGCGCCCGCCATGCGGGCCGGGAACTGCGCGCGCTTGCCGAGCGGCTGGACGCGCCGGTCATACAGACGACGAACGCGCGCGGGCTGCTCTGGCAGCATCCGCTGAGCCTCGCCGCCTCGCCGAGCCTGAAATCGGTACGCGCGCTCATGGCCTTGGCGGATCAGGTGCTGGCGGTGGGCACCGAGCTTGGGGTCACCGACTATGACATGTACGGCACCGAGGGCATGCCCGACCTCGCCGCCATGATCCGCATCGACCTTTGCGCGGCGCAGCTTGCCCGCCACCCGGCGGCGCTGGCGGTGCGGGCAGAGGCCGGACGGGCGATGCAGGCGCTGCTGCCGCTGCTGGAGCAGAAAGCCACGGGGGCGGCGGACCGCGTCGCGGCGACCATGCGGGCCGCGCGGGCGGAACTCACCGGCCTCTCGCCCACACTCGCCCGCTACCTGCCCTTCGTCGAGGCGATGCGCGACGCGGTGCCCGGCGCGATCATCGTGGGCGACAGTACCCAGCCGGTCTATGCGGCGAACATCACCTATGATCACGACCGGCCGGGCGGCTGGTTCAATGCGGCAACCGGCTTTGGCGCGCTCGGCTTCGGTCCCGGTGCCGCCGTCGGCGCGGCGCTCGCTGCGCCCGGCGCGCCGGTCATTTGCCTGATCGGCGACGGCGGGCTGCAGTTCAGCCCGGGCGAACTCAGGACCGCCGTGGACGAGGGCTTGCCGATCACTTTCCTCGTCTGGAACAGCGCTTCCTATCAGGAGATTGCCGACGCGATGGTCGCGGCGGATACCGAGGTGATCGGCTGCAACCCATCGCCGCTCCGGATGGAGCCGTTCGCCGCGGCCTGCGACCTGCCGTTTCAATCAGTCCCGCTCGACATCGCCGCCCTGAAAGCCGCGCTCGCGCAAGCGGCCACCGGCCCGCGCATGATCGAGGTCCGCACCCGCCCGCTCTGAGGCGCGCGCGACCGGAGCGGCCGAAATCTTTCAAAGATTTCGGACCGGATTTCGTGACGAAATCCGGCGCCCGTTCTACTCGCGGAAGGCGCGGGTAAAATAGTCGGTGAAGGGTTTCATGAGATAGGAGAGCGGCGAACGCTCGCCGGTACGGATATAGACCTCGACCGGCATGCCCGGAAGCAAGGGCTTTTCGGGCAGCGCCGCACCTTCGTCGGCACGCAGTTCTGCGGTGTAGAATTGCGCGCCGGTCCGTTCATCGACGGTCACATCGGGCGACAGCCTCAGCACCGTCGCCGCCACCTCGGGCGTCGTGCGGGCGTCAAAGGCGGAAAAGCGCAAGGATGCCGCCTGCCCGATATGCACGCTGTCGATATGATAGATATCGACATGGGCCAGAACCGTCAGGTCCGCGTCCCTGGGGATCACGAACAGCACCGGATCGGCAGGCCGGATCACCGAGCCGATCGTATGGACGCGCAGGTCATGGACGATGCCCGCCATCGGCGCCCTCAGTTCAAGCCGCCTGAGCTTTGTCTCGACCGCGTTCAGCTGTTCCTGGACACCTGCCGCCCGCGCCTCGACCTCGCGAAGTTCCCCAACCGCCTTCTCGCGCCGCTCTGCGCGCAACTGCAACTGCTCCACATCCAGCTGCGCGATCCGGCCGAGGTTGCGCGCCACCGTTGCCTCCGCCTCGCCGAGCGAGCCCTGCAGACGCGCCGCCTCGCGGCGGAGCGCGGTGACACGCACCGCCTCGACCAGACCCTTCTTGAACAGGTCCTCGACGTCGGAAAGCTCCGAGGCATTCAATTCGATCTGGGTACGCAGCGCCCCTTCCTGCGCACGGAGGCCGCCGATCTCGTTCTCGACCTGCAGTTTCTGTTCGCCGTAGGATTTGCCGGTCTCCTCCAGCGTCTTCAGCCGCGCGGTGAAAAGCGTGCTTTGGCCGGCGCGAACCTCTTCGACCGCCTCGGGCGTGCCGAGCGCTTCGAGCCCGTCGGGAAAGGCGATTTCCGGCAGATCGTCACGCTCGGCCTTCAGCCGCGCCGCCTGGGCGCGCAGTTCCAAAAGCTGCCCCGCGAAGATCGCGCGCTGCGACAGAAGCTCGGCATCGTCGAGGACCAGAAGAACCTGCCCCTGCTCGACCAGATCGCCGTCCGTGACCAGAAGCCGGTCGACCACCCCGCCGTCGGGATGCTGGACGACCTGCCTGCGGCTTTCGACCGCGACCTGACCGGTCGCGACCACGGCCCCGGACAGCGAAGCACGCGCACCCCAGACGAAGATTCCGAGAAAAAGCACAAGGCAGGTCAGAAGGCCGAAGAGCACCGGCCTGCGGATGTTCCAAGTCATGACAGCGCCCCCGCGCCCGGCACCGGCCGCGGGCCCTGCACGATCTGGCTATGGTTCGCCACGATCTTGCGCAACACCTCGTCGCGCGGCCCGAAGGCAGCCTGCTGACCGTTTCTGAGCATCAGGAGGAAATCACATTCGGCAATCGCGGCCGGACGGTGGGCCATGATGATCACCACGCCGCCCGCCTCTTTCTGCGCGCGGATCGCGAGGTTCAGCGCTTCCGACCCCGATGCATCGAGGTTGGAATTCGGCTCGTCGAGGATCAGGACCTGTGGCGAACGGTAGAGCGCCCGCGCCAGCCCGATCCGCTGGCGCTGGCCACCCGACAGCCGGGCCCCCGCCGCGCCGACGGGCGTATCATAACCCTGCGGCAGGTCGAGGATCATCTGGTGGGCGCCCGCCGCCTGCGCGGCCTTGACGCAGGCCTCCGCATCGGGCGTGGAGGACAGCCGGGCGATATTTTCTGCGACCGTTCCGTCGAACAAGGCCACATCCTGCGGCAGATAGCCGAAATAGGCGCCCCGCGCCGCTTCGTCATATTGATCGAGCCGCGCGCCATCGAGCCGGATTTCCCCGGCAGCGGGCGGCCAGATACCGGCGATCGCCCGGGCGAGCGTCGACTTGCCTGACGCACTTTCGCCCACCACGCCAAGCGCCTGACCGGGCTCAAGCGCGAAACTGATCCGCGCGAGCGTGGGCTTGGTCGCGCCCGGCGGCACCATAGCCAGATCGCGCACCTGCAACCGCGCCGCAGGGCGCGGCAGCGCCGTCAGTTCCGCCGCGCTGCCCACTTGGGATAGAAGTGTCGACAGCGATCTGTGGCCCTGCGCGGCGCGCGCGACATGCGACCAGCCGCCCACCAGCTGCTCGACCGGCGCCAGCGCCCGCCCCATGAGGATCGAGGCGGCGATCATGCCGCCCGCCGTCATCTTGCCCTGGATCACCAGCCAGGCGGCAAGCGCCAGCATCGCCGATTGCAGGAAAAGCCGGAAAGTCTTCACCACCGTGCCGAAACCGCCGTTCAGGTCGGCAAGGCCAAGCTCGCGCGTCAGCCCGACATCGCGCTCGCGCCGCCACCGGCCGATGGCGGCATCGACCATGGAAAGGCCGCGCACGGTCTCGGGCTGGGCGCGGATCTGTTCGGCGATGCGGGTCGAGGCGCTCGCGGTACGCGCCGCCTCAGCTGCGGGCGCCCGGCTCATGCGCTGGTTGAGGATCATCAGCACGACCAGAACCACCCCACCCACCGTCGCGAGCACCCCGAGCCAGGGGTGGAAGACGAAGATCGAGAGCGCGAAGAGCGGCGCGAAGGGCAGATCGAGGAAGGAATAGGCGAGCGGCGAGCCAAGAAAGCGGCGCAGGGCCTCCAGATCGGCCAGCGCCGTCGCGCCCTCCTTCGCCAGCGCGGGCGGCGCGATCATCGAGGCGCGGAAGGCGGGCGCGTCCAGATCGCTTTGTATCTGCGCGCCGATGCGGGCGCCGACCCGCGCCCGGACCCCGTCAAGGACCGCCATCGCCGCATACATGAAGCCCAGGACGAGAAAGAGCGCGATCAGCGTCGGCTCCGACCGGCTGGGCAACACGCGGTCATAGACCTGCAGCATGAAGAGCGGCCCGGCAAGCATCAGGAGGTTGACGAAGAAACTGAACAGCGTGACCGCAAGGATCGCGCCCCTGTGCCGACCGATCGCCGCCTTGAGAGGGTTGCTGCCTGCCATGGTTCCCGTTTCGCTCCTCTTGCGGGCCTCCGCCCTCCAGCAGCACGGCGCCTTACGAAGGCTGACCGGTGCTCGCGGTTCGCCCGGCATAAGTCTTCCGATAGGAATATGTCAAATTGCGGTCGCGAACGGTCGCATGAACTGGCAGATAACCGCGCCCTCTACGGATGCTCACGAAAGACGATTGTCAAACAATCGGCGCATTCATCGCGCATAGGCGCTGACTGTCGGGACAACCCGATGGTCCGCGCGCGCGCACCGCAGCGTCACAATGTTGCCGCTTGACCGAAGCCGCGCGAACTGGTGGAAAAGCGAGGTTTAGTTGGGGTTGCGAATTTTCACCATAAGGGATTCCAAGCCGCAATCCGAGACACGAAAGCATAAAGGGACAAAGCAATGAGCGGAATCGGACACTCTTTCAGATATGTTACCCGGACCTTCGATGCAGGCATTGATGGTGTCCTATCCGGATATGCCTGGAATGATGCGACCATCACCTATTCGTTTCCGACCTATGACGAATACGGGTACGGCGACGAAGCGCTGACCTTTTCGCCAGTAACCTGGTCCGTAGAGCAAGCGACGCGGTTCGCACTGGACATGAGCGATGGAAACGCCGCAAACGACGGATTCTCCGTCGAAGGCTTCACCGGCGTTGATGTCGCGCAGACCTTTGCCACCGACGCCCACCTCCGGCTCGGCTATTCCGACGACCCGAGCACGGCCTGGGCCTACTTTCCCGGGTCCGGCAGCTGGACCGGCGACATCTGGCTGGGGCGCGATCCCGAGTTGCAGACGCCGACGGCGGGCAATTGGGCGTGGTCAACCGTTCTCCACGAGATCGGCCATGCGCTGGGGCTCAAGCACCCTCATGATACCGAGACAGGCCCGGGCGGTACGTTCTTTCCGATGCCCTATAGCTACGACGCGATGGAATATTCCATCATGAGTTATAGTTCGTTCGTCGGCGATACGGGAACGGGCTATGGAAACGAAGATTACGGCTTCGCCCAGACCTACATGATGTTCGACATCGCCGCCCTTCAGGAGATGTACGGCGCGGACTATACGACCAACAGTGGCAATACGACCTACAAGTGGACCCCCGGCAGCGGCACGACCTATGTGAACGGCGTGGCGGCAATCACGCCCGGCGCGAACCGCATCTTCGCGACGATCTGGGATGGCGGCGGGATCGACACCTATGATCTGTCATCCTATTCCAATAACCTGCAGATCTCGTTGCAAGCGGGCGCCAGTTCGCTCTTCTCCGCGTCGCAGAGCGCCTATCTTGGCGTCAATCACTATGCGTCGGGAAACATCTACAACGCGCTTCTGTATCACGGCAATCAGCAGTCGCTGATCGAGAACGCCATAGGCGGGAGCGGTAACGATTGGATCGAGGGCAACAACATTGCCAACTTTCTGTCCGGTAGCGTCGGGAATGATACCCTAATGGGCCAGTCCGGCAATGACACGCTGCTGGGCGGCGCAGGCGCGGATGTGCTTCATGGCGGCGTCGGCATCGACGCGGCGAGCTATGGCAATTCGGCCAGCGGCGTCATGGCGAACCTGAAAAATTCGTCGATCAACACTGGCGATGCGGCCGGCGACATCTATACCGGGATCGAACATCTGTTTGGATCGTCCCATGCCGACACGCTCTTTGGCGACGGGAACGGCAACTTCCTCCTGGGAAATGCCGGCGACGACCTTCTGTTCGGAAACGACGGCAATGACGTCATCTTCGGGCGCGATGATAATGACATTCTCGTGGGCGGGCGTGGCGCTGACGTTCTGGACGGCGGGAATGGCTTCGATACCGCCTCCTATCTGTCTGCGGCGTCAGGTGTGGTTGTCAATCTTACCACGGGCCGTGGAAGTTCGGGTGAAGCGGCGGGCGACTCGCTCATCTCTATCGAGAAGCTCGTCGGCAGCCGCTTTGGCGACACGCTTGTCGGTTCCCTTGGAAACGATGCCATCTATGGCGACAACGGCAACGATTTAATCAATGCATCGGTGGGCCACGATGCCGTTTGGGGCGGGAATGGAGATGACACGTTGTACGGCAGCAATGGCAACGACGTGCTTGGCGGGGGCGCCGGGAACGACTGGCTGAGAGGGGGCGCCGGCAACGATGCCTTCGTCTTCAGGGGTGTCCTCGATGCCGCCACCAATGTCGATCTGATAACCGACTTCACTGTGGGGGAAGATGTCATCCGGCTCGGACATACAGTCATGAGCGCGCTCGGCAACACCTTTGGTACGCTCGGCAGCGCCTTCTTCCATGCCAGCGCCACCGGTCAAGCCACCACAGCCAGCCAGGTGATCCTATACAATAGCACCACGGGTGCGCTGGTCTATGATGCCGATGGCAACGGTGCGGGCGCGGGGATTCAGTTTGCCACCCTGACCGCGGGTCTCGCCCTCACGGCGACTGATTTCGCCGTCGTCTGAAACAATCTGTCGCCAGGATGGTCCTCGGAGTCACCACACTGACCCCGAGGACCAGCTGGTCGGAAGCGGCGGCCCCCGGCCAGCTTTGGCGCGTCTGCACCTGATTGCACCGACTTCGCGCTATCGTCAAACGGTTGTTTCGTCCGAAACAGTGTTTTTTCTTTATACAGTATGCAGATAGAGGTCGTAGTCCACGTCAGATATCGTGCGGTTGACCCGGTCATACTCGGCGGATTTCACCGCGACGAAGGTCCGGTGCATCTCTGCGCCCAAGGCAGATCGCAGGAAGTCGGAGCCGCGCGCAGCCTCGATCGCGCTGCGCCAGTCGCGCGGCATCGCCGCGCTCGCCTCGTCCGAATAGCCATTCCCGGTTGTTTCCTGACCGGGATCAATGCGGTTCGCGATTCCATGGCGAATCGCGGCAAGCACGGTCGCTGCCACCAGATAGGGGTTGGCATCGACGCCTGACGGCCGGTGCTCGATCCGGCGCGCCGCCTTCGCGCCTGCCGGGATGCGCAGCGCGACCGAGCGGTTGTTCACCCCCCAGTTGATCGACACCGGCGCATAGGACTGGTTGGCGAAGCGCCGCCAGCTGTTGGCATGGGGCGCGAAGACCAGCATCGTCTCGGCCATGGTCGCGCGCATGCCGCCAAGCGCATGCAGCAGAAGCGGGTTCCACTGGCCCTCGACCTCCTCGGCGAACAGGTTCCCGCCCTGTCCGTCCTGCAGCGAGACGTGCAAATGCATCCCCGACCCGGCATAGCGCTCGATGGGCTTGGCCATGAAACAGGCGGTCACCCCGAAGCGCCGCGCCGTCAGGCGCACGATCCGCTTCAGCCGGATCAGGTCGTCGGCGGCCTGAAGCACATTCGTCCGGTAATGCAGCGTCAGTTCATACTGCCCCGGCGCATATTCCGAGATCACGGTTTCGGCCTTGATCCCGGCTTTGGCGGCGCCTGCGTAGATCTCGGAAAACAGGGGTTCCATCCCGTGCAGGTGATCGACGGAATAGACCTCTGTCTTGTCCGACCGGCGGCCGTCCAGCACCGCATCGGCCGGGCGGACCCGGCCGTCGGCATCGCGGTCGTTGGCCAGCAGGAAGAACTCCAGTTCGAACGCGCCGGCCGGATAGAACCCCTCCGCCTCCATCGCCGCGACCTGGGCGGCAAGCGCATGGCGAGGATCGGAATACATGGGCTTTCCGTCGAGCGTATATTGCGACAGGAAGACCTCGCCACGCGGCGGGTTCGTGCCCTGCAGGGCCACGAGCGTGCCCGGCACCGGCCAGCCCCGGACGTCGCCATCGCCCTGATCCCAGATCAGCCCGGTCTCATGCACATCCTCGCCGCAGATGTCGAGCCCGAGGATCGAGATCGGCAGATGGCGACCGGACTTGTAGATCGACAGAAGCTCGTGCCGACGGATGATCTTGCCGCGCCCGATGCCGTTCGAATCGTGCAGCACGATGTCGAAGGCCTCGATCTCGGGATGGGCAGCAAGGAATTCTTCCGCCTCGGCGACGGTCGCGCCCGACGGGCAGGTATCGGCAGTCATTGGAACAGCTCCGCAGTGATGGCGTCGAAGGCGGCGATCAGCCGGTCGATCTGGTCAAGGCCCGTCGCAGGCGAGACGAGCATCATGTTGTGGAAGGGCGCGATCAGGCAGCCACGATTGACCAGCGCAGAGTGGATCGCCTTTTCCAGCGCAGGCTTGTGCGCCTCATGGCTTTCGGACCCGTTCCTTAGGGGCGTCGGGTGGCAGATGAATTCGACCCTCGCGCCGACGCGCACCACATGCCAGGGCGCGCCATGGCGCTGGATGACATCGGCGAGGCCGCGTTCCAGCCGTGCCGCACCGGCTTCCATATGGGCGTAGTTCTCGGCGGTCATCACCTGTGAAAGGTTAGCCTTCATCGCCGCGAACTGCAGGGGATTGGCGGACAGGGTTGTGCCGATGCCGGAGAAGCCCGCGGGCCGGGCCGCGTCATAGTCGCGGAACCGGCGCGCAACCTCCCCGGTCATGCCCCAGACCGAAGCGGGCAGCCCGCCCGCCACCGGCTTGCCCACCACGAACATGTCGGGCTCCAGCCCGTGGGTGCGGGTATAGCCGCCAAGGCCGGAAGAGATCGTATGGGTCTCGTCGATGATCAGAAGCGTTCCATACTTGCGCGTCAGGCTGCGCAGCGCCTTGTGATAGCCCGGGTCCGGCAGGACCATGCAGCAATTGGTCATCACCGGCTCTGCCAGCACCGCCGCCACGTCGCCTTCCGCAAGCGCGGTTTCAAGGGCGGGCAGATCGTTGAACTCGACAACTTTTGAAGTGGTCGAGAGATCGACGACCTGCCCCACGAGGCCCGGCCGCTCGACCGTCTTGCCCTCCACAGGGCGCACCATCGCGTCATCGACCGCCCCGTGATAGCAGCCTGCGAAGAACAGGATCTTCGGTCGCCCGGTCACCGCCCGCGCCACCCGGATCGAGAAGCGGTTGGCATCGGTCGCGGTCGTGGCAATCTGCCAGACGAAGGGGCCGAACCTCTCCTGCAAGAGCCGCCCGACCTCAAGCGCATCGGTGGTGGGCAGCATGTAGGTCAGGCCCTTCGCCCCCTGTTCGGCCAGCGCGCGCGCCACCGGCTCGGGCGAATGGCCGAACATCGACCCCGTATCACCGAGGCAGAAATCGTCGAGCCGGTTGCCGTCGATATCGACAAGCTCCGCCCCCTTCGCCTTGGCCACGAGGATCGGGAAGGGCTGCGGCCAGTCCTTCATCCAGAGCATCGGCACGCCGTCGAGGAAGGCGGCGGTTCCGGCGGCAAGCGCCGCGCGGGTCTTCGGCCGCGCGGCGGCATAGATGTCGGCCTCGCGCGCCGAAATGGCGGCCAGCCTTTCGGCGGACACACCGCCGATCATGTCAGTGGAAGTCGTCATGGGTCACCTGATCTGTTGAGAGAATGGTTGGGCGGATCAGGCGGCGGGCGGTGCAGGCAGGCCAAAACGCTGACGTTCGAAGCCACGGCACAGAGGTGCGGGCAGCTTTGCGCGACGCGAGCGCCGTGCCGCACCGAAGCATTTCAACTGAACCCTCATATGCATAATTTGATCATATATACGAAATCACCGCCCTTCGCCAGCAGGTTTGCTTTCCGTCCGGGCCCATTTGCCAACCGCGATCCGTGACGGTGCGACGAATCGTCTGCCGGCCGATGCCGTGCGCGATTTCATCCCGGAAGCGCGATTATCAGGCCGATCGTCGAAATTTGTGCGCCAGGCAGAAACCCGGAGCGACGGCACCGACCGAAAGCTTTGATCGCTCGCGGCAACGGCCTAGGGTGCATCATCAGAAGAAGCGCCCCGTGACATATTTTCGTCGCGACTTCCTGCGGGGCGGAAGCGTAATTGGTATCGCTGGTAGTGATTTTGTTGAACACCACATTCTAGTGTGCGGCCCGCTTTGCAAGGCGGTGTCCGCTTTTGGACATATCCCATGAATTTTGACCTGATGCGATTCACGACCGAGACTATAGGCTCCGCCTCACCGCGCCCCTTCACGGCGCCGCCGACCGCGCCCGATGGCCCGGCGGAACGCCCAAGCAAGCTCTGGTCGCTGCCGGGCCTGTGCTGGAACGCCAATGTCATGACCTCGTTCGGGGCGCTGCCGGTGCAAGTGCTGCGCCAGCACGATCCGCTGCGCCTGGACGACGGCCAGATCAGGCGCATCGCCTGGATCGACAAGGTGCAGCTTGACGAAGGCTTCCTGACCTCGTTTCCCGATGCCCAGCCGATCCTGATCCGGGCCGGGGCGCTCGGGCCCGGCCTGCCCGCGCGCGACATGACCGTGTCACCCGCCCAGAGGGTTCAGACCCAGACCATGAACTTCTCGAAAGAGACCCGCACGGCGCGGGAACTGATCGGCCGTCCCGGCGTTATGAGGAAGCCGGAAACGATGGTGACCTACTACCTGTTCCATTGCGGTCAGCCCGCCGGCATCCAGGCCGAAGGGATGACGCTACAGACTGCTCCCTGAAGGGCGCGGGGCCCCGTCCGTCTTAAGCGCCCTTCTAGGCGGGCGGGGCTTATCCTACGCAGGCGTCGCAGCCGATGGCGCATCTTCCGCGCGACGTCCGCGAAAGCCGGTCGCCACCACGAATTTCTCGGAACTGTCGGCCCGGCTCGCGGGCGGCTTGACGTTCGCGACCTTGGTGAAGGCGCGCTTCAGGATCGCCTGAAGTTCGTTCTCGGCCCCGCCGGCCAGAACCTTGGCGACGAAGGTTCCGCCCTCTTCCAGCACATCGAAGGCAAATTCCGCCGCCGCCTCGCAAAGCGCGATGATCCTCAGGTGATCGGTGCCCTTGTGGCCGGATGCCGCCGCCGCCATGTCCGACATGACCACATCGGCCGGGCCGCCCAGCCAGGCCTTGACCTTGTTGTCGGCGCCATCCTCGAGGAAGTCCAGCTGATGGACCTCGGCACCTGCGATCGGTTCGACCTCCTGCAGATCGACGCCCAGCACCTTGCCGACCTTCTTGCCCGATTTCTCGCCAAGTGCATTCACGCGCCTGACCGCCACCTGGCACCAGCCCCCCGGCGCGCAGCCCAGATCGACGACGCGGGCACCCGGCACGAGGAAGCGGAACTTGTCGTCAAGCTCGAGGATCTTGAAAGCCGCCCTGCCCCGGTAGCCTTCCTTCTTGGCCCGCTGGACATAAGGGTCGTTCAGCTGCCGTTCGAGCCAGAGCGTCGAGGAAAGCTTTCGCCCCTTGGCCGTCTTCACCCGCACCCGCAGCTCGCGTTGTCCGCGTCCCGATGTGTTCCCCGAAGGGGTCTTTGCCATCTTCCCCTCCTGTCCGGGTTCCAGCTTCTTCTTTGCCCAAATACTCAGATCGCGCGCTGGCCGCAATCGCCCCGGCCCGCAGGATCAGAACGGCCCTTCCTCCAGCACGCCGTCCGCCGACATCTGCGCATAGAGAAGCCCCTCGCGCAGGCCCCGGTCGGCGACCGACAGCCGGTCGGTCGGCCAGACCCGCATCAGGGCCTGCAAGATCGCGGAGCCGGACATGATCAGCGAATGGCGGTCGCGGCCGATGCGCGGGTCGTTCTTGCGGCCTTCGGGGCCGAGCTTCAGGTAATCGCGGATCACCCGGTCGATCTGGTCGGAGGTCATCCTCAGCCCGTCCACCTTGGTCCGGTCGTAACGGCGAAGCCCCAGATGGCTGGCGGCGACCGTCGTCACCGTGCCGGATGTTCCGATGATCTGAAACCCCTCGCGCGGCTGGCTGGCGTTGTAGGGCGAGAAATCGGCCAACTGCTCCTCGAAATGCCAAGACATCAGCGCGAAGCGCGCCGCATCGTCGTCGACATCGCTGAACTGGTCCTTGAGCGTGGCGACCCCAAGCGGCACCGATATCCAGTCCACCACCTTCGCCGCCGGGAAGGGGCTGTCGACCGTATGAAAACCGGCATGCAGGCGCATGATTGCGCGCGGCCGGTCGTGGCGCGGCACTGCGGAGAGGTCGATCCAGACAAGCTCGGTCGAGCCGCCACCTATATCGACGACCAGAAGCTGTTCGGTGCGGGTCGAGACGAGCGGCGCGCAGGAAATGACCGCAAGCCGTGCCTCTTCCTCGGGCTGGATGATCTCCAGCGGCAGGGCGGTTTCCCGGTGGACGAACTTCAGGAATTCGCGGGCGTTCTTCGCCCGGCGGCAGGCCTCGGTCGCGACCAGCCGCATCCGCTTCACGCCATGCTGCTCGATCTTCTTGCGGCAGATATGCAGTGCCTGAACCGTGCGCCCCATCGAGGCACGGCTGAGCTTGCCCGACGCCTCAAGCCCCTGCCCCAACTGGACCGCTTTCGAGAAACTGTCGATGACGTGGAACTGGCTGCCCTTCGGCTGCGCAATCAGCATCCGGCACGAATTCGTGCCGAGGTCGAGCGCAGCATACAGCTGCGCCGGGTCTGGTTTGGCGATCGTCGGGGGCTCAACCGGTACCGGGAACACACCCTGACCGCCGGGACGCCTGGGCGCCTTCATAACGCCCTCCAAATCAACTTATCCCCAACCTACCCCCGCGCCCGGACGCAATCAAGGCACAGCGGGTCCTGCGTTCGCCCTTGTCACGATTCTTTGTTGATCAAACGATCAAAAGCGCGATCCGCGCGGTCGGCGGCCGGGGCGCTCTCACGATGTTCATGAGAATTTTTCCGGCATTGGCCGCTCGCCCTCGGCGGCCGTTCGCGCTATCGCTGGGCATGCAAGTCGCTCTGATCGCGCGCCATGTCGAAATCCGACGTTTGGTGTCGCGAACGGGGCGGTATGAGAGGCCGAAACCGACGGAGTCATCATGGCAGACGTGACGATCGTTTACTGGCGCGACATCCCGGCCCAGGTCATCGTGGGCAAGGGGCGCCGGGGCGTGAAGAAAGTGCTGCCCGAACGGTTCGAACAAGCCATCGACCGCTGCGCCATGAAGGTGGGCGCGCGCGACACCGACGCCTATCTCGCCGAATGGCGCAAGGCGCCTGCGGTCGTGGTCGAGGGCGAGGACGAAGCGGTCGCGGCGGCGGAAGCCGCGCGGCTCGACGCCGAATATGACCAAGAGCGCATCAAGGCGCTGATCGCGAATGACGGCTGGGCGTGACGTGCCCGGCCAAGGCCTCTGGAGAGCTGCAATGGCACTGTTGAACTTCCGCCGCAAGGAAGCCCCCGCACCGCAGGTGAGCGGCGAGACGGTCGAGGCCTTTCTCGAAGGCTATTCGATCGAGGTGATGCCGCGCACCGCCGAGAAGGTCGAGGATTTCCGCGAGCTGCTGCCCAAAGGCACCCGGGTCTACATCGCCCATATCGACGGCACGCCGATCGAGGACATGGTGGCGACGGCGAAGCGCATCAATGCCGAAGGCTTCAAGGTGATGCCGCACTTCCCCGCGCGCATCATCAAGGACAAGGCGACGCTCGCCGACTGGATCGCCCGCTATCAGGGCGAGGCGGATGTGCGCCAGGCGCTCCTCCTCGGCGGCGGCGTCTCGACCCCGCATGGCGATTTCGACAATTCGATGCAACTGATCGAAACCGGCCTGTTCGACGGGTTCGAGCGGCTGCATGTCGCAGGCCACCCGGAGGGCAACAAGGATATCGACCCCGACGGGTCTGACCGCAACGTGATGGAGGCGCTGCGCTGGAAGCAGGCCTTCAGCGAGCGGACCGATGCCAAGATGGCCATGGCCACCCAGTTCTGCTTCGAGGCCAAGCCGGTGATCGATTGGGTGAACCGGCTCAATGCCGAAGGCATCAAGCTGCCTGTCCATATCGGCGTCGCAGGCCCCGCAAAGCTGCAGACGCTTATCAAGTTCGCCATCGCCTGCGGTGTTGGCCCCTCGCTCAAGGTTCTGCAGAAGCGGGCGATGGATGTGACCAAGCTTCTCCTGCCTTACGAGCCGAACGATTTTGTGGCAGAACTGGCGGCGCACAAGGCGGCGAACCCCGATTTCGGCATCGCTGCCGTGCATTTCTTCCCGCTTGGCGGGATCAAGACCAACGCGACCTGGGCCATCGAGCATGGCGGCAAGAGTGCCGTCCCAGCCGCAAAGAACTGAGAAAAGGCATAAGAATGACCCGCACCGTCCTGGAATCGAAGACCAAAACCGTCGTCATCGGCTTTGACGAGCCCTTCTGCGTGATCGGCGAGCGGATCAACCCCACCGGCCGCAAGAAGCTGGCCGCCGAGCTGGAAGCCGGAAATTTCTCGACCGTCGAGAAGGACGCGCTGGAGCAGGTCGCCTGCGGGGCCATGGTGCTCGATATCAACGCGGGCGTCGTCTACAACTCGAACCCCGATCCCAACCTCACCGAGCCGCCCCTGATGACCTCAATGGTGCAGCTTGTGCAGGGCCTTGTCGATGTGCCGCTCTGCATCGACTCGTCGGTGCCCGGCGCGCTGAAGGCGGGGCTGGAGGCGGCCGAGGGTCGCCCGCTCCTGAACTCGGTCACCGGCGAGGAAGAACGTCTGGAACTCGTCCTGCCGCTCGTGAAGAAATATAACGTGCCGGTCGTCGCCATCTCGAACGATGACACCGGAATTTCCGAAGACCCCGATGTCCGCTTCGAGGTGGCCAAGAAGATCGTCCAGCGCGCCGCCGATTTCGGCATCCCGGCACATGACATCGTGGTCGATCCGCTGGTGATGCCGATCGGCGCCATGGCGACTGCAGGCCAGCAGGTCTTCGCGCTGGTCAAGCGCCTGCGCGAGGAACTGGGCGTGAACACCACCTGCGGCGCTTCGAACATCTCGTTCGGCCTGCCGAACCGTCACGGTATCAACGCGGCCTTCCTGCCGATGGCGATCTCGGCCGGCATGACCAGCGCCATCATGAACCCGGTCCGCCAGGTCGAGATGGAGGCGATCCGCGCCGCGAACCTCCTGATGAACCACGACCCGAACGGCGGCGAATGGATCCGCTTCTCGAAGGTTCTCGAAGCGGTCGAGGGCGGCATGACGTTCGCGGAAGCCTCGGCTGCGCAGTCGAGCGCCGCATCGGGCCGTCGCGGCGGTCGTCGCGCCCGCGCCTGAACTGGCGCAACATTATGTCGGCACGGCTCCTCGTCGGCCTCCGGCCGCTCGTCGCGGGCGCGCGAAGAGCGCCGAAGGCGACGATGAGCCCGCCTGGATGGTCAGCGCCGGTTATTTCGCCTTGCACAGCGCAAGTCGTGCGAGCGCCTTCATCGCCCTTGCCCGCGGGGGCGGTACACGCGCGGGCTCCAGCGCCATGAAGACATGCGTCGTTCCCAGGTCGGCATCCTCGACCGCGTCGGGGCCGACCCAGGCACCCGCTCCGAGGTAAAGGCGCAGGAGCGGCGGCAGGCCTTTCGCAGCCGGTTCGGCCAACGGCACTGGCGCCGGATGCCACGCCTTGGGTCCAAGGTCCGCCGGACCCGCGTGGCGCGCCTGAAGCCAGCTCAGCGCGGCAGCATGTTGCCCGGCCTCCGCCCCCGGAAAGGAAGCGCAGCCGAACAGCAGCGCGATCCGGTTGGCGAGCACCAGCCGCGTCAGCCCCGCGAGCATCAGGCGTATCCCATCTGTCGCGCCCCCCTGAGGCGCGTCGAGCCAGAACCGGCCAAGCTCGGCCACCGGACGCCCGATCCGCGCAAGCGGCGCGAGGTCGTAGCGCCCGGCGGAATAGCCGGTTGCCGCTGCCGACCCGTCCGCAAAAAGCTGCAGGCGAAAGCCGCCGACCGCGACCGCGTCACTCTCTCGTCGCAGAAGGAAATGCCGACAGAACGGATCGAACCGATCGCCATCCGGGAGCCCGGACGGACGGAAGCGGGACGCGCGCGCACGAATCGCCCCGGCCACCGCCTCGGTGGAACGGGCCTCGACCAGCGCGAGGCCCCCGCCCGCAACCAGAGGCAGGAAGGCGGGCTCCGGCATGGAAAGTGCCCTGCCCTCGCCGCCCACCGGCTCAGTTCTTGTTGAGGAAATCGGCGGCGCTGAGGTTGCCGATATTGCCCAGAAGCTGCTGCAGGAAGCTCAAGCCCTTGATGTTGCTGTCGGTCACCCGGCGCGAGATCACGACCGCCTGGCCCTTCTCCAGCCCGAAACGCTCGACGTTCGAGACGACGCCCTCGTCATCATAGCTGATGGCGACGACCTGGCGGTCGATCTCTACCGGGGCGCGCAGGCCGACCTGTCTGAAGCGCGAGCCGACGTAATACCAGCCCGACCCGGTCAGGATGCCGATCGACGAAGGCCTGCCGACCGCATCCGCCACGTCCTGCTGCGTGGACTGACCGACCACCACCTCTTCGAGGTCCTTGTCGGTCGGCACATAGCCATGGTTCGAATAGATCGCCGAACAGGCCGCGAGGACGGCGAGCACGAGCCCGGCCATGCTGATCCGCAGGACGGACCCGAACTTGCCGCCAAAATTGCCCAACGTCACACCCGCCCCCTGTTCCCTTGTCTTGTGCTTGCCATCACGGCGGAAGCCTTTTATCCGGCTTACAACAAGGCGCCCGGGTCCGACAAGGACCGAAACCGCACGTTGGCCAAAGGCCGGTGCCGACGCGACCGCCGATTGTTCAAAGGAGAGAGAGAATGGCGGCAGACACCCCCTATTCGCATCCGGTCCGCACCGCCGCCCTGCCCCAGCGCAAGCCGCACTGCTTCGATCTGTCGCCCGATGCGGCCGCACGCGCGGCAATCGCCGCCGAACTCGGCCTTCTTGACCTGCCGTCCGTCCGCCTTAAGGGCGAACTGCGCCCGTCGGGGCGCCGCGATTTCGTGCTGGATGCCCGGCTTTCGGCCGGCGTGGTGCAGCCCTGTGTGGTCACGCTGGCGCCCGTCCCTGCCCGGATCGACGAGCCGGTCACGCGGCGCTACATGGCAGACTATCAGGAGCCCCAGGGCGACGATGTCGAGATGCCCGAGGATGACACGACCGAGGCCCTTGGCGAGGTGATCGACCTTGGCGCGGTTCTGGTCGAGGCGCTCTCGCTGGCGTTGCCGCTCTATCCGCGCGCGGATGGTGCCACTTTCGAGGGGCAGATCGCCTCGGAGGCGGGAGCCGAGCCGCTGACCGACGAAAAACTGCGGCCTTTCGCAGGTCTCGCCGACCTCTTGAAGGGTAAGGACAGCCCGGAATGAGTGCGGCGTCTGGCTCCGCTGATGCTGCGTTGCAGCAGGCGCATGAATCCGGCCAGAAAAGACTTGCGCCCGCCCGGAATCGCAGTATGTTCCCGGCCTCGCTTGTAACTTGGGTTCGCACCCGGTCGCGCTTAGGCAACCAGTGACGAAACCCCTGGAAAACCGGGGCAATGGCCCCCAAAAACCCGAGGTTGAGACATGGCTGTCCCTCAGAACCGCACCACGCGGTCCCGCCGCAACATGCGCCGCGCCCACGATGCGCTGGTCGCCGCGAACCCCAATGAATGCCCGAACTGTGGCGAGCTGAAGCGCCCGCACCATGTCTGCGGCGCCTGTGGTCATTATGACGGCAAGGAAGTTGTCGCTCAGGCGACCGAAATCGACCTGGACGACGCTGCCGCGTAAGGCGGCGCGACCGGCGTCTGACCCATGTCCTCCAGTCATACCGTTCCGGGTGACGACCAGACAGCGGGCCAGCCGGGCCGAATCGTCATTTCCGTCGACGCGATGGGCGGCGACCGCGGGGCGGTCGCCGTTGTGCTTGGCATGGCCGACAGCCTGGCCCAATGCCCCGACCTCGCCTTCCTCGTCCATGGCAACGGGCCGGAACTGACGCAGCTTCTGGCCAAGCGTCCCGATCTGGCCGCGCGCACCACGGTTGTTGCCACCGAAGAGGTGGTGACGATGGAGGACAAGCCAAGCCAGGTGATGCGGCATGGCCAGAAGACCTCGATGTGGTCGGCAATCGACGCGGTGAAGGAAGGCCAGGCGCAGGCCGCCGTCTCCTGCGGCAATACCGGCGCGCTGATGGCGGTCTCGATGCTGCGTCTGCGCAAGCTGCCCGGTGTCAACCGGCCCGCCATCGCCTGCCTCTGGCCTTGCCGGGCGCCGCATGGCTTTGCGGTGATGCTCGATGTGGGCGCAGATGTGAAAGCCGATCCCCAGGACCTCTTGCAATATGCGCTGATGGGCGCCTCCTATGCGAGAAACGGCCTCGGCCTTGCCCGGCCGCGCGTCGGGCTCCTGAATGTCGGCACCGAGGAACACAAGGGCCGGACCGAGATCAAGGACGCCAACGACCTGATCGGAAAGGCGACCGAGGCGGGCGCTTTCGAGTATGTCGGCTTCGTCGAGGGCAACGACCTGCCGTCGGGCCGGGTCGACGTGATCGTGACCGACGGTTTCACCGGCAATATCGCGCTGAAGACCGGCGAAGGCACGGCAAAGCTCGTGGGCGATTTTCTCAAGGAAGCTTTCAACGCGACGATACTGTCGAAATTCGCGGCCCTCCTCGCGCTCAACTCGTTGAAGCGGCTGCAGATGCGGATTGACCCGCGCCGGGTGAATGGCGGCGTCTTCCTCGGCCTGAACGGCACGGTGGTGAAGTCGCACGGCTCGGCCGACGCGACCGGGGTTTCGGCCGCGATCCAGCTTGCGCGGCGGCTGGCCCTTTCAGGCTTCACCGAACGGCTGAAAGCCCGGGTTGCGTCGGCGATGCTGCCGGGGCAGGATGCCGCGATGGGCACCGGGGAAAAGAGCAGAGACCAAGAATGACCATCCGTGCCGTAGTGAAGGGCGTAGGGCATTATCTGCCTGCCCGAACCGTCCCGAACAGCGAATTCGAAGGCAAGGTCGAGACGAGCGACGAATGGATTCGCGCCCGCACCGGCATCGAGCGGCGCCATTTCGCGGCCGAGGGCGAGACGACATCCGATCTGGGCGCCGCCGCCGCCCGTGCGGCGCTCGCCGACGCGGGTCTTGAGGCAGACGCGCTGGACGCGATCATCGTCGCCACCTCGACGCCTGACCTGACCTTTCCGTCCGTCGCCACCATGGTGCAGGCCAAGATCGGCATGACGCGCGGCTTTGCCTTCGATGTGCAGGCGGTCTGCGCGGGCTATGTCTATGCGCTGGCCAATGCCAATGCCTTGATCCTGTCCGGTCAGGCACGGCGCGTGCTGGTGATCGGCGCCGAGACCTTCAGCCGCATCCTCGATTTCACGGACCGCTCGACCTGCGTTCTCTTCGGCGACGGCGCCGGGGCCGTCGTGCTTGAGGCTGTGGGGGGCACCGGCACGACCGAGGATCGCGGCATCCTGTCGACCGACCTCAATTCCGATGGCAGCTACCGCGATCTTCTCTATGTCGATGGCGGCGTCTCGACCAGCGGAACCGCCGGGCACCTGAGAATGCAGGGCAATCAGGTCTTCCGCCATGCCGTTGAAAAGCTTGCCGAAACCGCCCATACCGCGCTGGCCAAGGTCGGGCTCGATGGCGGCGATGTCGACTGGATCGTGCCGCATCAGGCCAATATCCGCATCATCGAGGGCACGGCGAAACGGATGCAGGTGCCGATGGAACGCGTGGTGGTGACCGTGCAGGACCACGGCAATACCTCGGCCGCCTCGATCCCGCTGGCCCTCTCGGTCGGCAAGGAACGCGGCCAGATCAAGGAAGGCGACCTTCTGGTCACCGAAGCGATCGGCGGTGGCCTCGCCTGGGGATCCGTCGTTCTGAGGTGGTGAAAGACCGCCTGAAAGGCGCTTTCCAAGTCATTGATATTGACTCGGAAATTCAATGCCCCCAATCTCGCTTCCAGCAAAGAACGTGGCGCGCACGCATTTCGGGGGGAGTCATGGGTGAAAAGACCCTTACGCGGATGGATCTGAGCGAGGCGGTCTACACTGCCGTCGGCCTCTCGCGCAATGAATCGGCACAGCTGGTGGAAAGCGTCCTGCAGCATATGTCGGATGCGCTCGTGTCCGGCGAGACGGTGAAGATTTCGTCCTTCGGCACCTTCTCGGTCCGCGCCAAGACCGCGCGCGTCGGCCGCAACCCCAAGACCGGCGAGGAAGTGCCGATCCATCCGCGCCGGGTGCTGACCTTCCGGCCTTCCCACCTGATGAAGGATCGCGTGGCGGCCGGGAACAAGCGCTGAGGCGGGTGAATGTCGAAATCGGCAGAAGCCTTCCGCACGATCAGCGAGGTGGCCGAGCATCTCGACACGCCCGCCCATGTGCTGCGCTTCTGGGAAAGCCGGTTTTCGCAGATCAAGCCGGTGAAGCGGGCGGGCGGGCGGCGCTACTACCGCCCCGCTGATGTCGCCCTTCTGGCCGGGATCAAGAAGCTGCTTCACGAAGACGGGCTGACCATACGGGGCGTGCAGAAGCTTTTGCGCGAACAGGGCGTACGGCAGATTGCCGGACTTGCCGACGGAACCACGGAACTTGAAGCTGCCCCCGCCACGCCGCGTCGTCTGGACCGGATCGACCGGGATATGCCGGACGAGGAGCCTGCCTCGCCGGACGAGATGCTTGCTCCCGACGACAGCGCCGCGCTTGATGCGGGCCTCAGGGCCGATCCCGTCTCGCCCGCGCGCGCCAGCGTTACCGAAGCCGCCGAAAGCCGCGCCGACCTGCAGCGCGCGCGCGAGGAAGAACGGGCCCGCGCCGTGCCGCTGGCGCCCGACAGCCATTTCGACCCTGCGCGCGCCGAAGGCGACTGGATTCCCGCCGCCGCCATGCTGCGCGCCATGACCCAACATCACGCGCAGTCGCGGCGCGAGGAACTGCGCGCGGTCTATCTGAAACTCAACGCGCTTTACGAGCGGCGCCGCGCGCGCCGGTCCTGAGAGGCCGCGCCTTATCAATGCGTTTTGCCGCTTGCCCCCGCCCCGTCCTTCAGCCTATAGAGCCCCCTGTCGGGCCGTGGCGCAGCCTGGTTAGCGCGTCCGTCTGGGGGGCGGAAGGTCGTGAGTTCGAATCTCACCGGCCCGACCATTTCGACAAAGGCCCATCCCTGAAACGGGGTGGGCCTTGGCATATCCGGGGGAAAGAATGACCGGCATTGGCGTCCTTGCCGACGGGGCGATCCGCGCGATGATCGGCGCGGGCCAGATTACGGCCGATCCGGCCGTGACCGACGCGCAGGTCCAGCCCGCGAGCCTCGACCTGCGGCTCGGGACCGTCGCCTACCGGGTCCGCGCCTCGTTCCTGGCGGGTCAGGGCCGCACGGTCGCCGAGCGGATCGCGGAATTCGAGATGCACCGCGTCGATCTCTCCGCCGGCGCTGTCCTCGAAAAGGGCTGCGTCTATGTCGTGCCGCTGATGGAACGGCTGGCGCTGCCGAAAGGCGTCACCGCCGTCGCAAATGCGAAAAGCTCGACCGGCCGCCTCGACCTTCTGACCCGCACCATCACCGATGGCGGGGTGGAGTTCGACCGGATCGGCGAAGGCTACGACGGCCCGCTCTATGCGGAAATCTGCCCGCGGTCCTTCTCGGTCCTCGTCCGCCCGGGCATGCGGCTTAACCAGATCCGCTTCCGGCAGGGCCAGGCGGTCCTGACCGACGCCGAGCTTGCCGCCCTTCACGCCCGCGAGCCGCTGGTCGATGGCGAGGCGATGATCTCCGAAGGGCTCGGTTTTTCGGTCGATCTGTCGCCGCGCGACGGCGACCTCGTGGGCTACCGCGCCAAGCCCCATACCGGCGTCATCGACCTTGACCGGATCGGCCAGTATGCGCCCGCCGATTTCTGGGAAGAGGTTCGCACGCGCGAAGGTCGCATCATCCTCGACCCCGGCGCCTTCTACATTCTCGTCAGCCGCGAGGCGGTGACGATCCCGCCCGACCATGCCGCCGAAATGGCACCCTACCTTGCCATGGTCGGCGAGTTCCGTGTGCATTATGCGGGCTTCTTCGATCCCGGCTTCGGCCATGGCGCGGCGGGCGGGCGCGGCTCGCGCGGGGTTCTGGAGGTGCGCTGCCACGAGGCGCCGTTCGTCCTCGAACATGGCCAGGTGGTGGGCCGCCTTGTCTATGAACGCATGCAGGCGCCGCCCGAACGGCTCTATGGCGCGGGCATCGCCTCGAACTATCAGGGTCAGGGGCTGAAACTGTCCAAGCATTTCCGGATGTGACAAGGGCCAGCCATTGCCGTTGTCCGGCAGTTGGCCATACTGCGGAAGAGTTCAGGGAGGTACCCGATGGCAGAGACCACCAACACCAAGGCCGCCCCGGAAAAGCCCGATCCGGACGTGATCCCCTTCGTGGGCGAGATCACCAGATATCTTGAGAGCGAGGCGCCGGAGGAGGTCCGAGAGGCGATCGCCAGGGGCCGCAAGAAGGATATTCTGGCCAAGTCCTATCCCTATCCGCGCGAGATGGATGACAAGGACTATGAAGCGCATATGGAAAAGCTTCAGGTCGAACTGGTGAAGATGCTCCACGACCTGCGCACCACCGGCAAGCGGCTGATGGTTCTGTTCGAGGGGCGCGACGCCGCCGGCAAGGGCGGTGCGATCGAACGGATGCGCGAAAATCTCAACCCGCGTTCGGCCTATATCGTCGCGCTGTCGAAACCGACCGAGCGCGAGGCGAGTCAGTGGTATTTCCAGCGCTATATCGACTGGCTGCCCGCAGCAGGCGAGATCGCGCTCTTCGACCGGTCCTGGTATAACCGGGGCGTCGTCGAGCAGGTCTTCGGCTTCTGCACGCCCGCGCAGCGCAAGCTCTTCTTCCGGCAATTGCCGGACTTCGAACGGATGCTGATCGACGAGGGGATCGTTCTGGTGAAGCTGTGGCTGAACGTCGGCCGCGCCGAGCAGCTTCGCCGCTTCCTTGCGCGCGAGAAAGACCCGCTGAAACAGTGGAAGCTCAGCTGGATCGACGTCGAGGGGCTGAAGCGCTGGGACGCCTATAGCGAGGCGATCGGCGAGACCCTGAAGAAGACCCACAGCAAGGAAGCGCCCTGGACGGTCATTCGTGCCGATGACAAGGCGCGCGCGCGGATCGCGGCAATCCAGACGGTGCTGAACGCGGTCGACTATCATCGCAAGGACAGACAGGCGATCGGCAAGGTGGATGACAAGATCTGTGGAGGCCCCGGCATAATCGATGGCTAAGCAGGGCTATCATCACGGCAACCTGCGCCAGGCGCTGATCGAGGCGGCCCTGCGGCTGATCGAGCAGCAGGGTCCGCAGGGCTTCACGCTCTCGGATGCGGCCAAGTCGGCGGGCGTGACACCCGCCGCCGTCTATCGCCATTTCGCGGGGCGCGACGATCTGATCGCCGAATGCGCGCGCCAGGGGTTCGAGATTTTCGCCGATCTGATGGACCATGCCTACAATGGCGGCAAGCCGACGGCGCTCAGGGCCTTCGAGGCGACGGGACGGGCCTATCTGGCCTTTGCCCGCAAGTTTCCCGGCCATTACATGGCGATGTTCGAAAGCGGCCTGAACCTCAATCGCGACCCCGACCTCGCCCGTGCCTCGAACCGGGCGCAGACGGTGCTCGCGCGCGCGGCCGAAGCGCTTTCGGACCAGCTGCCGCCCGGCCGTCGCCCCCCGGCGGCGATGTTCGCCGCCCATATCTGGGCGATGAGCCACGGGGTGGTTGAGCTCTTTGCACGCGGCACACCGGGAAGCCGCGCCCCGTTCCCGCCCGAGGACCTTCTGGAAGCCGGGATCGGCATCTACCTGCGCGGCCTCGGCCTGATCAAGCCGGACGGCTGAGCCGCTCTTCGCCCGTTAGCGGGCTCATCGCTGGATCAGGCGCCTGACAGCGAAGAGCGCTGCAAGGCGCGATGAGCGGCCCGGCCTGTGCCTCAGGGCGCCGGACAGGACCAGTCGGCGACGGTGAAATAGGACGGGTCGTAGGTCTCGGCATCATGGAGCCAGAGAGTCCGGCCCTCGTCCCAGCGATTCACATATTCCCAGACGATCCTGCCCCCCTGCGTCACCTCGAAGGCCCGGCCCTCCTGTGCCGCAGTGATCATCAGATTGCCGTTCGGCTGCGTCTGATGGGTCGAACGTTCCGGCGAGAAGAAGAACTGGCCATCGCGGGCGCCGTAGAGAAGCTGCGCCTGATCGGTTGCGGGGTCGATCTGCCATATTCGCGAGCCGCCCGCGACGGAACCGTCGCGCGTCTCGTCGGAATGGTTGTCGAAGACGGTGATCTTGCCGCCCTTCTCGAAATCCGGGTCGTGCTGGCGCACAAAGGGCCCGACCTTCCACCATTTGATCCTGGTGACATCCGCATCCGTCACCAGGATCATGTTGCGGTTCCGAAGCGACAGCATCAGATCACCCGCCTCAAACATCGGAAAATCCGGGGCGAGCGACGGGGACAGTTCCTCGACCTCATTGAGGTGAAACTCGCCGTTCACCCGCGTCTTGAATTCGCCGGTCGAGGACAGCCAGGCCTCCATCCCGTTCTCGATCATCAGGGTCGTCAGCGCCTTCTCGAAGGTCTTGTTGCCGTCCTTGTCGAACTTGAAGACGAGGTCTTCCCAATAGGGCCCCTCGAACGGCCACGGGATATCGCCGCCCTCGACATGGCGGCCGCCCGAAACAACGATACCGCCATCGGCCAGCCAGTTCGGGCTGTGATGGGCGATGTCGTGCGTTGCCCACTTGACCTCGCCGCAGCGGTCCATCCGGACCAGCCCGCCGCTTTCAAAGGCAAAGACAACATCCCCCTCAGGCGTGATGATCGTGCCATGGGTAATCGCGTTCCAGTCGGTCATCGGCGGCTGGCGGAAGAAGGACGGGTCATCGTAGATCGTATGTGCCTTGAAGGCCCATTCCGCCAGCACCGTGCCGTCGCGCTTCATCAGCCGCGCCTTGTTGTCGTCTCCGAGAAAGCCCGAAAGCAGGATCAGGTCGTCGGCCTTCGCGCCTTCGTTCACCGTCACGCCGCTGCCCGGATGGCGTGACGGTACAAGGAAATGAATGGGCTCGGTGCCACGCAGGTTGGGCATCTCCTCCCAGATGGTCTTGGCATTGTCGAGCGTGCCCCAGACCGCGTGATAAAGCCCCATGTCGCGCTTGACCGAGGCCATGCCGACCACAAGCGACCCGCCGACCACCAGGGCGGCCGCGCCCGCGTAGAAAACTGCTTTCGAGAAATCCATTAGTCCTCCTGCCCCGGTTCAGGACTTGCCGAGAATGGTCTTGGCGATGGCGACAAGGTCGATGACCGTGCGGTCCGACCAGCTTTCGGGCCAATGCGCCCCGCGTCCAAAGAGCACCGGGCGCGGCGTCGCCAGTAGCGGTGCGCCGGTGTCGATCGGCAGGCGCTGCGTCCGGTGTGTTTCAAACAGCGCCATGTCGCGGATATAGAGTCCGTAGCCATCATAGCTGTCGAACAACGTGCCGTCTTCGGGTGTGGCGTCGGCCACGGGCTTCAGCACATAGTTGATCTTCTGTCCCTCGACCTTGGGGAATTCAGAATAGTACCACCAGACGAGCGGCGCGCCGAAGAAGCGCTCGCCCGGCTCGCTCTCGCCATAGCCGATGGGCAGGAGGCGGCCGAACAGTTCGTGAAATGTATCGAGCGCCTTGGGATCGAAGCCCCGGAACTTTTCGCCCGGCCCCGGCTCGGCAGAGGCGTAGCGGTCGCCCTCGGTGGCGATGAAGGCGGCGAAATCGCGGTCGTGATGGTGAAGCCCCACCTCCTTCGGCCAGGCAAGCCAGAGCGAGGCCGCAAGGCCAAGCGTGACAGCGATACGCGCGCCCGCACGCTCCATCAGGTCCGAGCGCCACATCACCACCAGAGGCGGGATCATCGCCGGGATGAAATGATGCAGCAGCACCCGGTAACCCTGAAGGTAGAAGAAGAGGAAGAAGGCGAGCGTCAGGAGCGTGAGCGCGCGCGCCGTCCGGTCCTGCCGCCGCCAGGTCAGAAGCGCAAGCGCGGGCAGAAGCCCGCAGGGCACGGCCAGGAAGGCGAACCGGTTCCAGTCGGTGAAGGCGACGAAGCGCAGACGCTGCACCACCGCCTCGGCGGAGAATTCATTGCCGGGGATCGGCAGGCCCGCCAGCTTCACGATTACAGGCACCAGAACCGAGATTGCCGCCGCGACGGCAAGCGTCAGCGCGGCCGAGCGCAGCGCCTCGATCGGGCGCGGCCGCCAGACGAGCCAGACGGCGATTGGCCAAAGCAAGAGCCACAGCCCGCCGGTCGGGATCGACAGATGCGCCATCACGCCCGCGGTCACCATCAGCGCGCGGCGATTGTCAAGGAAGGCGAGGATGTAGCCCATGAAGGCGACCATCGCCAGCGTCTCGCGCGCGGCAGGCATCGGACTGTCGCCGAACCACGCGTGATAGCCGCCGGAATAGATGTTGGCGAAAGCATAGAGCACCAGCGCCGCCATCAGAAGAAGGTGATCGAGGGTCCGCATCTCCTCGCCCGCCCGTCCATGGCGGATGAGGGCGGTGAGCACCGGATAAAGCAGTGCGAGCGCCGTGAGCGTGAGGATGCGGACGGAAAACTCCCACTCGCCCCAGAGCCGTACAAACCAGCTGTCGGGAATGACGAACAGGAACGAGGTCAGCCCCGGCGCCTGCTGGATCACGCCCGCTTCGGGCGACCAGAAGGGCCAGTGGCTGTGGATGAGGTTGCGGGTGAATTGCAGCGAGCCCGACCCGTCGCCCGAAAAATTCTCCCAGTAGAATTTCGGCGCCATCAGGATCAGCGCCACCCAGAAGAGGGCCGCCGCTGCCAGAAGATCGCCGCCCTGCCCCTTCAGCGACAGCCGCAAGGGCGTGCCCCCCGCCATCCTGAGCGCGACAAGGCCGATGCAGGCGCCGTTCAGACATCCGATCAGTGCCACGAAAGACGCGCCTGTCAGGCTGTGGCCGAGCAGAAGCTCTGCCACGGTGACCACCGCCATATTGACGAGCAGTGAGGCGGCAAGCCCGGCGATCAGCCAGTGCGCGGCGCCCTTCTCGCGCCCGAAACCGGCCGCGAGCAGCAGACCGGGCGCGAGGAAGAAGAAGCTCGCCGCAAGCGCGGCGGCGGGGGTGATCAGATAGAGCGAGAAGGCATGCGAGGGAATGAAATAGGGATGTGGGCCCGCGCCTAGCGGCCAGAGCGACAGGGTCTCGCGCACCGGCGCGACGGTCAGTGCCGTCACAAGACCCGACAGGATGACAAGCAGGGCAAGGCGGAGCGCGGTCTGGTCTGATCTCAGGCGGGTGGCCATCTCACTCTCCCTCGGGCGCGCCGGTCAGCGGCAGGCGGCCGGTCAGCACATAGGATATCAACACGAAGGCAATCGCCGCCATCGGCAGGACAAGGATCGCCTGCGCCGCATAGGCGCCGACGCCCGAGGCAATGAGCGCGCGCAGCGACAGGGCATTCAGCCCGTAAAGCACCAGGTAGGCGGCTATGTAGGGCGCGAGGCGGCTCAGACCGCCGGTTCCGAAAACGAGCCTCGCATGGGTCAGGTAGTTCCACAGGACCCCGAGCGCGAAGGCGACCGCCAGCGCGGGCTGCGGCGTCAGCCCGAGCAAGAGAAACAGCCAGTAAAGACCAAGCCCGACGGCGGTGTTGAGGACGCCGACCGCGAGAAACTTCACAAACCTGACCCTGTCGCCGCTCATGGAATCAATCCCTCGGCGCGCAAGGTGGTCGCGACGCCAGAAGCCAGATCGTGCGCGGGCCGGAAGCCAACTTCCTCGCCGAGCCGGGTCACGTCGGCCCGGATCAGCGGCGGGTCGCCCGCCGGACGCGACCGGGCGCCAAGACGGATCAGATCAGAACAGCCCATCGCCCCGGCGAAGGCCATGATCACCTCGCGCACCTCGGGCGCCTCGCCCGAGGCGACGTTCACCGGCCCCTCGACATTACCTTCGGCAAGAGCGGCAAGCGCGCGGCCGAGGTCCCCGGTCATCAGGAAATCGCGCCTTTGCAGCCCGTCGGTGCAGTCGACCACGCGACGGGCGCGCAGCCCGGCGATGAGGTCGCCGACAAGCCGCCCCTCGGGCTCGCCCGGGCCATAGCAGAAGAACGGCCGCGCCCAGGCAAGCGACAGGCCCAACACAGGCGCCGCCGCGACAGCGGCGATGCCGGTCGCGGCCTTCGCCGCACCATAAAGCGTGGCGGGCCTCAGCGGAGCGTCCTCCGCGAGCGGCCCGCGAGCGGCCCGCGTCCAGTCATATTCTGCGCATGAGCCGACCAGAACCGCGCGCCTGCCACCCGAAGCGGCGAAGCCGCGCAGGAGGTCGAGCGTGGCACCCACCCAGTCGAGATTGTGAGGAGAGGTCCAGCGATCCTTCGCCCCGTCATGCCAGGCGAGGTGCAACAGATGGCTCGGCCGGTGCCGTTCCAGACAGGCGCGCACCGATGCCCGGTCGAGGCAATCGAGCGCCACGCCCGCCGCCCCCGCGACATCCCCGCCCGCGCGCGAAGCGGCCAGCACGCGGAACCCGGCGGCGCGAAGCGGCTCAACCGTCTGCCGCCCGATCAGCCCGGTGGCGCCGGTCAGGAGGACGACAGGCGCGCTCATACCATCACGGACACATTCGGCACGGCGGTCACGAAGCGCGTGCCCTTCGCCCTCAGGTCCTGCAACTGGTCCATGACCTCGTCCTTGATGTTCCAGGGCAGGATCAGCACGAAATCGGGGCGGCGGCGGCGCAGTTCATCGGCGTCGAAGACGGGGATGCGGCTGCCGGGCAGAAGCGTCTTCTGCTTGGCCGGATTGCGGTCGACGCAATAGGCGATCTGGTCCGCCCCCACCCCGCAATAGTTCAGAAGCGTATTGCCCTTGGCCGCCGCGCCATAGGCGGCCACGGTCTTGCGGCCGTGATGGGCGGTCAGAAGGAAATCGTTCAACCCATCGCGCACCGCCTCGCACCGCGCGGTGAAGCCTTTGTAGCCTTCGGCACTGTCGAAATGCGCGGCTTTCTCGTCGGCGCGCACCTTGGCAACGCCGGGCCGTTCGGCATGGCTTGCCCCTTCGAGGCAGGCATAGACGCGCAGGGAACCGCCATGGGTCGGCAGTTCCTCGACCTCGAAGACCCTGAGACCTGCATCGGCGAAGATCTTCTCGACCGCGAGAAGCGACAGGTAGGAATAATGTTCGTGATAGATCGTGTCGAACTGCACCTGCCGGATCAGGTTCAGAAGATGCGGGAATTCGACCGTATAGACCGCGTCCCCGGTCAGAAGCCGCGCCACGCCGCGCACGAAATCGTTGATGTCGGGCACATGGGCCAGCACATTGGCCGAACAGATCAGATCGGGGCGCCTGCCTTCGGCCAGAAGCCGTTCTGCCAGCGCCTCGGTCCAGAATTCCACAAGCGTCGGCACGCCCTTCTTCTCGGCCTCGGCGGCGGTGTTGCCCGAAGGCTCGATGCCAAGGACCGGCACGCCAACGCCCTTGAAATACTGCAAGAGATAGCCGTCGTTCGACGCGATCTCGACCACCAGCGAGCGGCCGTTCAGCTTCAGCTCGTCCGTCATCTTCGCTGCATAGGCCTTGCAATGGGCAAGCCAGCTTTCCGAGAAGGAGGAGAAATAGGCATAATCGCCGTGGAAGATGTGATCGGCAGGCACGACATCATCGACCTGCACCAGCCAGCATCTCTCGCAGACCCGCGCATGCAGGGGGTATTTCGCCTCCGGCGCTTCGGCCCTGGCCAGCGGAATGTAGGAATTGGCCAGAGGCGACAGCCCCAGATCGACGAGCGTGAGCTTCAGGGGGGCGCCGCAGGACCGGCAGACGGGCTGAGAGGAAAGGGTCATTCTGTCAAAAGGCCTTCGTAAGATGCGAGCTGGCTGTCGCAGAGCGCGGCGGCCGAATGGCCGGCGGCCCAGCCGCCATACCAGTCGGCGGTCAGTCGGATACAATCGTCAAAACGCAGCGCGGGCACCCAGCCCAGCTCCAGCCGCGCGCGGGTGCAGTCAAGCCGCAGAAGCTTCGCCTCATGGACGGTCGCGGCCCCTTCATCAGTCACTATGCGGCCTTGGCCCAGTGCGCTGACCACGGCCTCGGCCACCTCGATCACCGCGCGTTCATCTGTGCGTTCAGGCCCGAAGTTCCAGCCCGAAGCGGCGGCATCGTCGCCCGCCGACAGTCGCTCTGCCACCATCAGGTAGCCCCGAAGCGGTTCAAGGACATGCTGCCACGGCCTGACCGAATTTGGCGCGCGCAGTGTTACGGTGGCCCCTGGCCCGAGGCAGCCGCGCACGATGTCCGGCACCAGCCGGTCCTCCGACCAGTCGCCGCCGCCGATCACATTGCCGGCCCGGACCGTCGCCACCCGCGCGGAATGGGCGCCCGCCCCGCCATGGGGGGAATAGAAGCTTTTCGCCATCGACTGCGCCGCGATCTCGCAGGCGCCCTTCGAGGCGGAATAGGGATCGCGTCCGCCCATCGGGTCGCTTTCGCGGTAGCCCCAGATCTGCTCGACATTCTCATAGGCCTTGTCGGACGTGGCCACGACGATTGCCGCAAGGTCAGGGCAGACCCGCGCGGCATCCAGAAGCTGGACGGTGCCCATCACGTTCGAGGCGAAGGTCTCGACCGGGTCGCGGTAGCTGCGCCGCACCAGCGCCTGCGCGGCAAGGTGCAGGATCACCTGCGGCCGCGCCTTGGCAAGTACGGCGTCGAGCGCCGCCCGGTCGTTCAGATCGCCGACGACCGAACGGACAGAGGACAGGCCGAGAAGTGTCCAGAGGTTCGGCTCGGTCTCCGGCGCATGGGCGAATGCCGTGACCTCGGCGCCAAGGCGCGTCAGCCAGGCCGCGGCCCAGGCGCCCTTGAAGCCGGTATGGCCGGTCAGAAAGACCCGCCGTCCTTTCCAGAAATTCCTGTTCACGCCCAGATCTTCCACGGCGCCTTGCCCGACGCCCAATGTTCCTCAAGCTCCTGGCGTTCGCGGATCGTGTCCATCGGCTGCCAGAAGCCCTTGTGTTCCCAGGCCATCAGCTCGCCATCGTCCGCGAGGCCACGCAAGGGCGCCTGCTCCCAGATCGTCTGATCGCCCGAAAGGTATTTCGCGACCTTCGGCGACAGGACGAAGAAGCCGCCGTTGATCAGCCCGCCCTCGCCCGCCGGCTTTTCGGAAAAGTCATCGACCCGCGCGCCGTCAAGATGCAATTGCCCGAACCGGCGCGGCGGCGGCACGGCGGTTACGGTCGCCATCTTGCCATGCGCCTTGTGGAAGGCGACTGCACCCGAGATATCCACATCCCCCACCCCGTCGCCATAGGTCAGGCAGAAGGCCTCTTCATCCTTCAGATAGGGCATCACGCGCCCAAGGCGCCCGCCGGTCATGCTCTCCTGCCCGGTATCGACGAGCGTCACGCGCCAGGGCTCCGACGAATTGCGGTGCATCTCCATCGAGCCGGTCGAGAGGTCGACGGTCACATCCGAGGAATGCATGTAGAAGTTGGCGAAATATTCCTTGATCACATAGCCCCGGTACCCAAGGCAGACGATGAAGTCGGTGATGCCATGGGCGCCGTAGATCTTCATGATATGCCACAGGATCGGGCGCCCGCCGATTTCCACCATCGGCTTGGGGATGCGCACGGTTTCCTCGGCCAGCCGGGTGCCGAGACCCCCGGCGAGAATGACGCACTTCATCGACAAATCACCTTTCGCCAAAATTCCTGCGCCCCTCTCGGGGCTGGCAGGCGCACTATCGCGGAAGGCAGCGCGCGAAGGCAATGCCCATGCGTCTCCTCCTCCCGATCCGAAGTTACCCCGGAGGCAATAGCAGATTCCGCCCGCGATTGTCTCGCAAAATGCCACAGAGATTCAGTCTTGCAGGCGGGTCGCATCGCCGGGCGCGGGCAGCGGACCTGTGACACATCCCCCTGTTTTTCAGCTGGTTTTCCATGGATTTCCCCATGAACGCGCGACGCGCGCAGGTGACCGCGCCCGTCCCGTCGATTGCCAGCCGGGCAGCGGACCGGTAACAATGGCGCGGCGAGACAGCAGAGGCGCCGACGGCATGAATTTGGACATTCCGAACCTCACCGCCTTGGGCGAGCCGGTCCGCCGGCAGGCGCCCGGGCGGCCCGCCAAAGCGCGAGGCGGCTGGTGATCCGGCGCTTTATCCTCATCCTCGCGCTCGGCCTCGTGGCGGCCGGGGCGGTCTTCTGGGGGGGCACGCACCGCACCGTCACCATCCGTCTTCTGCCCGACGTGACCTATCAGACCTTCCGCGACTGGGAGGCGACACCCGTGCTGCTCGGCGGCGAGGAGGAACGCAGGCACCGCTTCGACATCTTCGACCGGATCGCGAAGGAGATCCCCCTGACCCGCCTGCGGGTCGAGGTCTTTTCCGGCGCCGAAAGCCGCTATCGCGGCATGCAGCGCTATCTGGCGGGCGAGATCGATATCGAAACCTGGAAAGCCCTTCGCTACCCGACGCAGAACGACGACGATGACCCCAACCATATCAATCCGGCAGGCTTTGACTTCTTCGACCTCGACTACCGGATGGACAATACCGTCCTGCCGATGATCGAGCGCGCAAGTGCGCGCGGCGAAAGCTACCGGCTGACGCTTACCTATGTCGCCTTCACCAAGATGATCAGGGAGGGCGGCTATCTGCATACCGACCCGGCCGAATATGCCGAATTCATCCTTGCCGCCTTCGAGCACCTTCGGGACAAATACGGCGTCGTGCCCGACTATTTCGACCCGCTGCTGGAGCCGGACAATGTCCCCGCCTGGACGCCCGAGACCTTGGGCCCGGCGATCAGGGCGGCGATGGACCGGCTGCATGGGGCGGGCTTCCATCCCGGCGTCATCCTGCCCTCGGTCAGCGACGCAGGCGAAACCCTGCGCTGGCTTGACGGAATCGGAGAGACAGACGGCGCGCTCGCCGATCTGACCGAGATTTCCTTTCACCGCTACAAGGGCGCCGACCGCGCGAGCCTTGAGGCAATCGCGGCGCGCGCCGCCGAGATGGGCGTGACCTCGGGCATGCTCGAATACTGGTTCGGGCGCGCGACCTATCAGGTCTTGCACCAGGATCTGACAGTCGCGAATGTCAGTTCCTGGCAGCCCCGCGCGGTCTATTCCTTCTACGAGATACAGCCCGACGGATCGCTGAAGATCGCCGAGGATATCCGATATGACCGCCTCTATTTCGAGGCGATCCGCCCCGGCGACGTGCGCATCGGCGCCGAGGCGCCCTGGCTGTCGCCCTTCTCTCCCGTCGCGTTCCGCAAGGCCGATGGCACGATGTCGGTCGTGCTGATGGCCAGGCGCGCCGGATCGGCAGTGATCACGCGCCTGCCCGCAGGCGCCTATCTTGAGGAAACCGCGACTGCTTCGCCCTCCGGACCGCCACAGATCGTGCAAGTCGGCGCCGACGGGCGACTCTCAATTACCATCGATGGCCCGGGCGTGATCGCCATCCACCCGGCCCCGGCACAGGGATAATCATGGAAAAATTTCTTTTCTCGAAAGTCGAAACCTGGATCGTTCTGCTTCTGGCCATTCTGGCAGTGGTGGGTTCGATCCTGTTTGCCGCGCTCGCCCTCGACAAGGCGCGCGAAAAACACCGGACCGGCGCGATCGGTACCGCCGCGCTGACCATCGCCGAGATGCCCCAGACGCTGATCGACTGGACCAAGCAGAAGGACGCGCGCCTTGCCGGGCGCACGCAGGAATTCGAGGGCAAGGCGGGCTGGTGGCTCTCGCCCGGGCTGAAGACGGCGCCCATCGACGGCTATCTTCTTCTGTCGCGCGCCAAGATCGAGGCCGACCAGAATGTCGTGGAACTGCTCGACCTCAGCGATTTCACCGTCAAACACACCTGGATGCCGAATGCCGACGAGTTCCTTGCGGGTGTGCGGCGCGATTTCCAGATCACCAAGACCGACCGCTGGAACCGCGCGCTTTTTGAACCTGTCCATCCGCTGATGTTCGAGAACGGCGACCTGATCGTGAAGGATCACCAGTCGCCCATCGCCCGGATCGACGCCTGCGGCCGCACGATCTGGACCAATGCCGACCGCAATTACCACCATTCGCTGGAACTGGCGCCGGACGGCACCATGTGGGTGCCGTCGGTCATCGACCCGCCGAACGAGGAATATGGTCCGAAGTTCTTCGAGGATGGGTTGGTCAACATGACCGTCGACGGCAAGGTCCTGTCGGAAGTCTCACTGGCGCGGGTGATGGAGGCGAACGGCATGATGGCCATGGCCTTCACATCGGGCGGGTATCTAAGCGACGCGATCCACCTCAATGACATCCAGCCGGTGCCCGGTGACGGGCCCTACTGGCAGGCGGGCGATGTCTTCCTGTCGGCGCGGCATCTGTCGATGGTCATGCTTTACCGCCCCACGACCCAGAAGATCGTCTGGTGGAAGATCGGCCCCTGGCTCGCCCAGCATGATGTGAACATTCTCGACGATCACCGGATCGCCATCTTCGACAACAATGCCTACGACCGCGGCAAGGGCTGGTATATCGACGGGGTGAACGAGGTGATGGTCTATGATTTCGCGACCGACACGATCACCACGCCCTACCACGAGACGATGAAGGCAGAGAACGTGCTGTCGGTGACCGAGGGCCTCGTCGATTTCACCGACAACGGCCATGTGATCGTCGAGGAGGAGAACCGCGGCCGCATCCTGATCCTCGACCCTCAGGGCCAGAAGGTGGCTGAGTTCGTGAACCGGGGCCCGGACGGCCAGGTCTATGGCCTGTCCTGGAGCCGCTGGATTCCTCGCTCGCTGGGCGATGCGGGGCTGAAGTCAATCGTAGCTGCCGCCTGCCCCGGTTGATCACGACTTCAGCCGGAACCGCTGGATCTTGCCGGTCTGGGTCTTGGGCAGCGCCTCGGTGAAGACGACGCGGCGGGGGTATTTGTAGGGCGCGATGGTCGCCTTGACGTGATCCTGCAAAGCCCTGATCAGGCCTTCACTTCCGCTCTGACCGGCGGCAAGCACCACATGCGCCTCGACGATCTGGCCACGCTCCTCGTCCGCAGCGCCGATCACCGCGCATTCGAGGACGGCGGGATGGGAAAGCAGCGCCGCCTCGACCTCCGGCCCCGCGATATTGTAGCCGGCGCTGACGATCATGTCGTCATTGCGGGCGGCGAAGTGGAAATAGCCGTCTTGATCCTGCCAGAAAGCGTCGCCGGTGATGTTCCAGCCGTTCTGGACATATTTCGCCTGCCGGTCGTCCGCCATGTAGCGGCAGCCGGTGGGCCCGCGCACAGCCAGCCGCCCGACCTCGCCGCGCGGGCGCTCGCGGCCCTCCTCATCGACAATCCGCGCTTCGTAGCCCGAGACGGGCCGCCCCGTGCATGCCGGGCGGTGATCGTCGAAGCGGTTGGTGATGAAGATATGCAGCATCTCGGTCGCGCCGATCCCGTCCAGCATCGGCTTTCCGGTCTTTTCCATCCATTCTTCATAGACCGGGGCGGGCAGCGTCTCGCCCGCGCTGACGGCGGCGCGCAGCGACGAGAGGTCCGCGCCCTCCGCCATCGCCTTCAGCATCACCCGGTAAGCCGTTGGCGCGGTGAAACAAACCGTGGCCTTCAAGCTCTGGATGATCTCGATCATATTGGGCGGTGTCGCCTGTTCCAGAAGCGCCGCCGCCGCGCCGAAGCGCAGGGGAAAGACCGCGAGCCCGCCCAAGCCGAAGGTGAAGGCCAGGGGCGGCGAGCCCACAAATACATCCTCGGGCGTGACCTTCAGCACCTCTTTCGCATAACCGTCGGCGATGATCATCAGATCGCGGTGGAAATGCATCGTGGCCTTCGGCTCGCCCGTGGTGCCGGAGGTGAAACCCAGCAGCGCCACATCGTCGCGGCCCGTCTCGACCGCCTGATAGCGGACGGATTTCGACAAGGCGATCCGGTCCAACTCGGCATCGTGGTTCGCGGTGCCGTCGAAGCCGATCACGGTCTTGAGGAAGCGCGAGCCCTTGGCGCAGGCGACCAGTTCCTCCATCAGCCTTGTATCGCACAGCGCATGGCTGACCTCGGCCTTGTCGACGATCTTGGCCAGCTCGCCCGCACGCAACATCGGCATCGTGTTTACGACCACCGCCCCCGCCTTGGTCGCACCCAGCCAGCAGGCGACCATCGCGGGATTGTTGGCCGAGCGGATCAGCACGCGGTTGCCGGGCTTGACGCCGTAGTCCTCGGCCAGCGCGTGGGCGATCCGGTTCGACCAGTCGGCCAGTTCCTTGTAGGTCCGGATGCGCCCGTTGCCGATAAGCGCCGTATGGTCGCCGAAGCCCTTCTCGACCATCCGATCGGTCAGTTCCACCGCCGCATTCAGGCGCTCGGGGTAATCGAACCCGTCAAGTAGCAGCTCGGGCCACTGGTCCGCAGGCGGCAAGCGGTCGCGTGCGAATGTATCGACATGGGCCGATGGTCCCAGCATTCCTTCCTCCCTTCGCCTCCCCCTCCCCGGGGACGCGTCATTCCGGCACGACAGCCGTCACCTCGATCTCGACCTTCGCCCGGTCCTCCACGAGGCCCGCCACCTGCACCAGCGCCATCGCCGGGTAATGGCGGCCGATGGTCGCCTTGTAGGCCGCGCCGATTTCCCTGAGGCTGGCCAGATACTCACGCTTGTCGGTCACATACCAGGTCATGCGCACGATATGGTGGGGCGCCGCCCCGCCCTCGGCCAGGACCGCCACGATATTCTCCAGCGCCTGCCGCACCTGCCCGGCGAAATCGTCGGTCTCGAATTCCTGACCGGCATTCCAGCCGATCAGCCCGCCCAGAAAGATCATCCGCCCTTCCGCCGCGACGCCGCAGGCATAACCGGGCGTCGCCTTCCAGCCCTTGGGATGCAGGAACTGATGGGGGCTGTCGGTCATAGGCTCTGTCCTTCCATGACGGCCTGCAGGCGCGCGCGCATGTCTTCGGGCCAGGGCGCGGCGCGGCCTTGGGTCGAGACCCAGACCAGCGTCAGCCGCGCCTCCATCCTGATCTCGCCTTCGCCCCGCGCCGCGATCGCCAACGTCACCGACGATGTGCCCAGCCGCGCGATGTCGAGCGTGAAGTCGAGCCTGTCCCCAAGGCGCGAGGGCGCGCGGAAATCCGCGTCGATCTTCACCGTCGGCACGCCGTTTCCGTCGCGCATGGTCATCTGCGCGTAGGACCGACCCGCCACCTCGGCGAAGAAATTCTCGGTGACCGAATTGGTCATCTCGAAATAGCGCGGATAGAAGACGATCCCCGCCGGGTCGCAATGGTTGAACTCGACCTGAATCTGGCGGCGGTAGGTCATTGCTGCAGGCTCCGCGCGATCACCAGACGCTGCACGTCCGAGGCGCCTTCGTAGATCCGCAGCGCCCGGATTTCCCGGTAGAGGCTTTCGACCGCCGTACCGCTCCGCACCCCGTCGCCGCCATGCAGCTGCACCGCCATGTCGATCACCCGCTGCGCGGCTTCGGTGGCGAATAGCTTCGCCATCGCCGCCTCGCGCGTGATCCGCGCCGCGCCCATGTCCTTCGCCCAGGCGGACCGGTACACAAGCAGCGCCGCCGCGTCGATCTCGACAGCCATGTCGGCCAGATGGCCCTGCACCATCTGATAATCGGCAAGCGGACCCGAGGGTCGCGGCCGCCGCACCCGCGCCAGCGCCTCGTCCAGCGCGCGGCGCGCAAACCCGAGCGCCGCCGCCCCGACCGTGGGACGGAAATGGTCAAGGACCGTCATGGCGATCCTGAACCCATCCCCCGCCCGCCCGACAAGCGCGCTTTCGGGCAGCATGACCCCATCGAGCCTGAGATGCGCCAGCGGGTGCGGTGCCATCACGTCGATCCGCTCCACCACCGACAGGCCATCCGCCCCGGCGGGCATAAGGAAGGCCGACAGACCCTTCGCCCCCGGCGCCTCGCCGGTGCGGGCGATCACCAGATAGATATCGGCAATCCCGCCGTTCGAAATATAGGTCTTCTCACCCGACAGCCGCCAACCGCCCGCGACCAGCTCGGCCGCGCAAGTGCAATTCGCCGCGTCCGATCCTGACCCCGGCTCGGTCAGCGCAAAGGCCGAAATCGCCTCGCCCGCCCGCGTCCGGGCAAGCCAGCGCCGCTGCTCCGGCGAGCCGAAGAGACTAACCGCCCCCATTCCCAGTCCCTGCATGGCAAAGGCAAAATCCGCCAGCCCGTCGTGGCGCGCCAGGGTCTCGCGGATCAGGCAAAGTGTACGGATATCAAGCCGCTCGCCCTCACCCGCGCCCGTGTGGGCAAGCCAGCCGCCCGCGCCCAGCGCCGCCACCAAGGACCGGCAGGCCGCATCGACATCACCGTGATCCACCTGCAGATGCGCCCCGCACCATTCCTCCAGCCGCGCCGCCAGATCGCGGTGCCGCGCCTCTAGGAAGGGCCAGTCCAGAAAACTCCTGTCGCTCATCTTTTCATCTTGGTCCAAATACCTCGGAGGGGTCCGGGGAGGCAGCGCCTCCCCGGCCTTCCCCTCAATTCCCCTCGAACACAGGTTTTTCCTTCGCCAGGAAGGCCCGGAAAGCCCTCTCGAAGTCCCTCGTCCCCATGCAGATCGCCTGGGCCTGCGCCTCGGCCTCGATCGCCTGATCGAGCCCCATGTCCCATTCCTGGTTAAGCTGGGTCTTGGTCACGCCATGCGCGAACGTGGGCCCGGCGGCGAGCCGCAGCGCCAATGCCCGCGCTTCCTCGTCCAGCCGCTCGGGGCCATGAAGCGCGTTCCAGAAGCCCCAATTCAGGCCCTCCTCGGCCCCCATCACACGCCCGGTATAAAGAAGCTCCGCCGCCCTGCCCTGCCCGATGATCCGCGGCAGCATGGCGCAGGCGCCCATGTCCGCACCCGAAAGGCCCACGCGGGTGAAGAGGAAGGCGCATTTGGCCTCGGGCGTCGCCAGCCGCAGGTCGGCGGCCATGGCGATGATCGCACCCGCCCCCACCGCCACGCCATCCACGGCAGCAATCACAGGCTTCGTGCAATGGATCATCGCCTTCACCAGATCGCCGGTCAGCCGGGTGAAGGCCAGAAGCTTCTTCATCGGCAGGCCGATCAGCGGCCCGATGATCTCGTGCACATCGCCGCCCGAACAGAAATTGCCGCCGTGGGAGGCGAAAATCACCACATCGACATCGCCCGCCGCAGGCAGCGCCCAGAAAAGCGCGCCAAGCTCGGCATAGCTCTCGAACGTCAGCGGGTTCTTCCGCTCGGGCCGGTTCAGGCGCACCGTGCCGATCCGGTCGCGCACCTCCCACAGAAAATGGCGGGGCTTCAGCCCGGACAGGTCGCTCATGGTTTCGCAGCCCTCTTCAATATCTCGGCCATCTGGTCGATGTCCGCTTCGCTCAGGCCCGCGAACAGCCGGTCAACCTCGGCCTCGTGGCCCGAGGCGAGCGCTTCGAAGGTGCCGACACCTTCGGCTGTCAGTGCCACGAACACCGTGCGACGGTCGCTTTCCGACGGCATGCGGCGCACCAGACCGTCGCCTTCCAGCCGATCGACGACCGCCGTTGCATTGCCGTTCGACACCAGAAGCATCCGCGACAGCTCGCTCATCGTCACGCCGTCCCGCCGCCGGTAAAGCGCCGCCATCACGTCGAAGCGCGGCAGGGTCGTGCCATGGGTCACCCGCAGATAGTCGCGCAGATGGTTCTCGGACGCGCGTGTCACGCCCAGAAGCCTTATCCAGAGTTTCAGGCGGCGTTTCGACAGGTCGCTCACAGTTCTCCTCCCGCGATGGCGATCGCCTGGCCGTTCATCCCTTCCGACCCCGGTGCGCAAAGCCAAAGCGCCGCGGCCGTCACCTCGGCGGGCGCAATGAGCCGGTTCTGCGGGCTCATCGCCTCCAGGGCTGCCCGCGCCTCCTCCAGGCTGCGGCCGGTCTTTTCGGCAATGACCTCGACGGAATGATCGGTCATCGGCGTGTCAAGGAAACCCGGGCAAAGCGCGTTCACCGTCACCGGCCGCCGGGCCACTTCCAGCGCGAGCGAGCGGACCATGCCCACGACCCCATGTTTCGCCGCCGCATAGGGCGCGACCTTGGCATAGCCTTTCAGCCCCGCCGTCGAGGCGATCGCGATCAGCCGCCCCCAGCCCGGCATCTGGTTGAGCCCGTCGCGGAGCGTCAGGAATACGCCGGTCAGGTTGACCGCGATCATCGCATTCCACTGGTCGAGCGTCGTCTTCGCCATCACCCCGCTGTCGGCCGCCCCCGCATTGGCGATGACGATGTCGCAGGGCCCGGCTTCCGCGAACATCGCCCGCACATCCGCCTCGCGCGTCACATCCGCCCGGACCGGCCGGATCGCAGGCGACTGGCGGGCGGTGGATTCCAGCGCATCCAGCCGCCGACCGGTGATGACCACCTCCGCCCCCGCCCGGGCGAAGCCCAGCGCGAGGTCGGCCCCGGCGCCGGAGCCGCCACCGGTGATCAGCACCCGCTTGCCGCTCAGCGTCATGCGCGGATCGCCTCCTGTGCCTTTTCGCGCAACCTGCGTGCCTGGTCGCGGCCCGCGCGGTAGGGCAAGGGCCAGTCCGCCTCAGCATCGCCGAGTTCGACGGCCGCGTGAAGCGTCCAGTAGGGATCGGCGAGATGGGGCCGGGCGAGACAGATAAGATCGGCCCGGCCTGCAAGCAGGATCGAATTGGCCTGATCGGCCTCGGTGATGTTGCCGACGGCCATGGTGGCCAGCCCCGCCTCGTTGCGGATCCGGTCGGAGAAGGGCGTCTGGAACATCCGGCCGTAGACCGGTTTCGCCTCGGTCGAGGTCTGACCGGCGCTCACGTCGATGATATCGGCGCCCGCGCCCGCGAACCTCCGCGCGATCTCGACCGCCTCTGCTGGTGTCACGCCGTGATCGCCGACCCAATCGTTCGCCGAGATGCGGACGGACATTGGCTTTTCCGCGGGCCAGACGGCGCGCATGGCCGCGAAGACTTCCAGCGGCCAGCGCATGCGGTTTTCCAACGACCCGCCATAGGCATCGGCCCGGCGGTTCGACATCGGGCTGATGAAGGAGGAAATCAGATAGCCATGCGCGGCATGCAGTTCGACCATGTCGAAGCCCGCGCGCGCGGCCATTTCCGTGGCACGCACGAACTCGCCCGTCACCCGTTCCATATCCGCCCGCGTCATCTCGCGCGGCGCGGGATGGGCGGGCGACCAGGCGAGTGCTGACGGGCCGATGGTTTCCCAGCCGCGGGACCCGAGCGGCGCCTCATCGTCTTCCCACGGCACCTGAACGGACGCCTTGCGGCCCGCGTGACCGATCTGGCAGCAGATCTTTGCACTGGTCTCGGCATGGACGAAGGTAGTCAGCCGTTTCCAAGCCTTTTCATGTTCCGCTGCATAGAGGCCGGGGCAGCCGAGCGTTATCCGCCCCTCGGGACTGACGCAGGTCATCTCGACATAGACAAGCCCGGCGCCGCCCTTGGCGCGTTCGGCGTAATGGATGAAATGCCAGTCGGTCGGGCATCCGTCCACCGCCTTGTACTGCGCCATGGGCGACACGACGATGCGGTTCTTCAGCGTCATGTCGCGCAGCCGGAAGGGCGCGAAGATCGGCGCGCGGCCGGGCTTGCCGCCGGCCTGTGTCTGAAACCAGTCCTCGGCCTCCCGCAGCCATGCGGGGTCGCGCAGGCGCAGGTTCTCGTGGCTGATCCGCTGCGAGCGCGTCAGCAGCGAATAGGCGAACTGCAGGGGCGGCATGTCGAGATAGCGTTCGACCTCCTCGAACCATTCCAGGCTGTTTCGGGCGGCCGACTGCAGGCGCAGGACTTCGACCCGGCGCTCCTCCTGATAACGCTCGAAGGCCGCTTCCAGAGTGAGTTCGCTGTGCAGATAGTCGGCCAGCGCGATGGCGCTGTCGAAGGCCAGACGCGAGCCTGACCCGATCGAGAAATGCCCCGTGGCGGCGGCATCACCCATCAGAACGACATTCTCGTGATACCAGCGCTCGCAGATGACGCGGGGAAATTGCATCCAGACGGCCGAGCCGCGCAGGTGCGCGGCGTTCGACATCAGGTCATGGCCGCCCAAATGGCGTTCGAAGATCTTGCGGCAGGTCTCGACCGTTTCTTCCTTCGACATACGTTCGAAACCCCAGCGGTCCCAGGTCTCGGGCAGGCATTCGACGATGAAGGTCGCGGTCTTGGCGTCGAACTGGTAGACATGCGCCCAGACCCAGCCATGGTCGGTCTTCTCGAAGATGAAGGTGAAGGCATCGTCGAATTTCTGATGGGTGCCGAGCCAGACGAACTTGCATTTGCGCGTGTCGATATCGGGCTTGAAGGTCGCCTCATATTCGCGCCGCACAACCGAATTGATCCCGTCGCAGGCCACCACCAGATCATAGTCGCGCCGGTAGTCCTCGGCCGAGCGGAACTCGGTCTCGAACCTCATCTCGACGCCGAGTTCGCGGGCGCGTTCCTGCAGAAGGACCAGCATCTGCTTGCGCCCGATCCCGGCGAAGCCGTGGCCGCCGGACACGGTACGGCGCCCGTCGTGGACAACGGCGATATCGTCCCAATAGGCGAAGTGCGAGCGGATAGCGTCGGTGGAATTGGGGTCGTTCTTCTGCATCCGGCCCAGCGCGTCGTCCGAGAGAACAACGCCCCAACCGAACGTGTCGTTGGCACGATTGCGTTCCAGCACCGTCACCTGATGCGATGGGTCGCGCAGCTTCATCGAGATGGCGAAGTAAAGGCCCGCCGGTCCGCCGCCCAGACAGAGAATCTTCACTGGCCCCTCCTCGCATCGCTTCGCCTCCGAGCCTGCCATCGGGGGATAGATATTTCAAGCTTGAAATTTCTATCTTGAAGTTTCCGCCGACGCGCGGGATGCTCGGGACGACAGGAGGACGGATGGAACAGGTCGGCATCGTCGGAGTAGGGGCCATGGGCCTTGGCATTGCGCAGGTCTATGCGCAGGCGGGCCATGCGGTCATTGCCTTCGACGCAAGCGCGGCCGCGCGCGACAGCGCGCCGGACCGGATGCGAAGCAGCCTGGAGCCGCGCGTCGCAACCGGAAAACTGCCTGCCGAAGAGATGAACGCGATACTCGACCGCATCGCCATCGCCCCGCACCTCTCGGCACTCGCGCCCTGCGATCTGGTGATCGAAGCGGTGATCGAGGATTTCGCCGTCAAGCGCGACCTTCTGCGCGCGGTCGAAAGCCTTTCGGGGCCAGAGGCCATCCTCGCCACCAACACCTCCGCCCTGTCGGTGGGCGCGCTTGCGTCGTCGCTTGCCCGGCCGCAGATGCTCGTCGGCCTGCATTTCTTCAACCCCGCCCCGGTGATGAGGCTTGTCGAACTTGTCGCGCATCCCGGCGCCAGCCCCGGCGCCCTGACCCGCGCCCGCGCCATGACCGCGCGGGCGGGCAAGGAGGTCATCGCCTGCGCGGACAGCCCCGGCTTCATCGTCAACCGCTGTGCCCGGCCCTATTATGGCGAGGCGCTTGCGCTCTTCGAGGAAGGCCGCAGCGCCTCCGACGTCGATGCGGCAATGGTGGCGGCGGGCTACCGAATGGGACCTTTCAGCCTGATCGACCTTGTCGGCGCCGACATCAACCTCGCGGCGACGCGCGGCCTCGCGGCCGCCATGTCGAACCACCCGCGCTACCATGTCTTCAAGGCGCTGGAGGCTCAGGTTTCGGCAGGACACCTTGGCCGCAAGTCGGGCCACGGCTTCCTGTTCCCGACCGTTCCGGCCGCAGCACCCGCCGACGCGGACGCGATCCGGCTGAGGGTCGAGGCGACGCTTGCCAATGAGGCCGCGACCCTGGTCGCGGCGGGCGGCGCGGCGCCGGACGATATCGACCGGGCGCTGAGGCTCGGCCTCAACTTCCCGCGCGGCCCGTTCGAAAGCGCGCGACTGCTCGGGCGCGCGGCGGTCCTAGCGGAACTTGACCGGCTCGCGGGTCTTGCGCCCGCCCATCTGGCAGGCCGCTATGCGATCTGCGAGGCGCTTCCCGCCCTGATCTGACCGGCGCTACCTGAAGGCCCCTTGACCAAGGCGACGTTACGGCATAGATCGCTGAATGAACGTTCATTCTCGCGAGTTGATTCATGGCCGATACCCTTGGCACATATGACACCCGGACGACCGCGATCCTCGAGGCGGTGAAAAAGGCCTTCGCGGAGAAGGGCTTCGACGGGGCGTCTATGCAGGACCTCGCGCGCGCAGCCGGGATGAGCGCGGGCAATTTCTACCGTTATTTCCCGTCAAAAAATGCCATCATCGAGGCGATGATCGCGCGCGACCTCGAGGAGGTGAAGGAAGCCTTCGGTCAGGTCATGGCCTCTGACGATCCGGCGACGGCTCTGCTTGCCGCGTTCGAGCACAAGCTCGACACGCTCGACTGCGACGATGGCCCGCTCTGGTCCGAGATCGACGCCGCCGCCCGCCGCCGCCCGGAGATCGCCCAGGTCGCGGGCACGATGGAAACCGAAGTCTGTGCCTTTCTTTTCGCCGTCTTTGCCCGCATCGCCCAATGCAGCCCCGAGGTGGCGCGGCAGCGTTATCTGGGCCAGGCCTGGTTCGTGATGCTGCTGTTCAAGACCATCGCGCAAAGGTTGCACGGGCAGGGTTGCAATATGCCCAAGGATGCGCAAGACCCTGTGCGCCGGCTTGTAAAGAACTCTATCGAACAGACCATTGCCGCAGTCGCGGCGGACGGTCGCAGGAACTGAGCTGAGATCATGACCAAGAAGAACACGCTATTCTGGATCGCCGGTGCCCTTGTCGTCGCGGCTGGAGGATATGTCGCCCTGTCCCCGGGCGAGGACACCGCCAACGCACCGACAGAGTTTGCTTCCGAAGCGGGTGCGGCACCGGAAACCAAGGCGAGCCGCCCCGCGATTTCGGTCGCGACCGTGCAGACGGCGGTCCTGAAGGACCGGGTGCGCGCCTCGGGCCTTGTCGGCGCGGTCGAACGGGTGCTCGTCCAGCCGCAGGTCGAGGGCCAGGCGGTCGACGCGATCCTCGCCGAGGTCGGCGATCATGTCGCCGAAGGCGCGGTTCTTGCCCGCCTGTCGGACACAGCCCTTCTTCTGCAGAAAAGCCAGCTTGCCGCCTCGCGCGCCAATGCGCTGGCGATGATCGCCCAGTCCGAGGCCCAGCTTGTCGATGCGAACGCCTCGGCCGCCGAGGCCAAGCGCAACGCCGACCGGGCCGAACAGCTGCGCAAGCAGGGCAATGCCTCGCAGGCGGCGGCCGATCAGGCGGCGACCGCGCTCACCTCGGCAAATGCCCGGGTCATGGTCGCGACCCAGGGGTCTGCCGCCGCCAAGGCACAACTCGAACTCGTTGACGCGCAGATCGCCAATGTCGAGCTGCAACTCAGCCGGACCGAGATCAAGGCGCCCTTCGCGGGCGAGGTGGTTGAAAAGAACGCGGTGGCCGGGGGTATCGCCAGCGCCGCGGGCCAGCCGATGTTCGTCATCGTGCGCGACGGCCTTCTGGAACTGAACGCCGACGTGGCCGAGCAGGATCTGGCGCGCGTCGCCTCGGGTCAGAAGGTGTCCTTGCGCGCCGCTGGCCAGCGCGAGCCGCTGACCGGCGTCGTGCGGCTGGTCGAGCCGACCATCGACCCTCTGACCCGGCTTGGCCGCGTGCGCATCACCCTCGATCAGCCCGACCGCGTCCGCTCCGGGACCTTCCTTGAAACCGAGATCGACATTTCGACACGCGAGGTCGTGGCTGTGCCTATCAATGCGCTCGGCACCGACGCCGACGGGGCCTTTCTAATGACAGTCGACGCCGAGGGGATGGTCCACCGCACCGAGGTGCTCACCGGCGTTCAGGACGGTGGCATGATCGAGATCGAAAGCGGCGTCTCGGCGGGGGATCTGGTGGTTGCGAAGGCCGCATCCTTTGTCCGCGATGGCGATCTTGTGGATCCGGTCCCGCTCGACGCGGCCAACATGACCAACTGAGGAGCCTGTCATGAACTTCTCTGCCTGGTCGATCAAGAACCCGGTCGCCTCGATCCTCGCCTTCGTGATCCTCATGGTCCTGGGGATCCAGTCCTTCTTCTCGCTGCCGATCACCAAGTTCCCCAATATCGACGTACCGGTCGTCGCGGTCAGCGTCGGCCAGCCCGGAGCGGCCCCGGCCGAACTGGAAACGCAGGTCACCCGCAAGATCGAAGATGCCATCGCCAGCATCTCGGGCGTGAAGCACATCGGCTCGACCGTCAATGACGGCAGCGCGATGACCTATGCCGAATTCGACATGTCTGTACCGACCCAGACGGCCTTGAACGATGTGAAGGACGCGGTCGACCGGGTGCAGGGAGACCTGCCCCCCGAGGCGAACACGCCGATCATCCAGAAGATCGATGTCGAGGGTAATGCGATCCTCAGCTTTGCCGTGTCTTCGCCCGGCATGACGGTCGAGGAACTATCCTGGTACGTCGACGACACCGTTACCCGCGCGCTGCGCGCGAAATCCGGCATCGGCCGGGTCGACCGCTATGGCGGCGCAGACCGGGAAATCCAGATCAAGCTCGATCCGCTGAAGCTAGACAGCTACGGGATCACCGCCAATGCGGTGAACGCGCAACTGCGCGCGACAAACGCCAATATCGGATCGGGCCGTTCCAAGCTCGGCGACGGTGAGCAGGCGATCCGCACGCTCGGGGATGCGCAGTCGGCCGAAAGCCTGGCCGAGACCACCATCGCCCTGCCCTCGGGCCGCCATGTGCGGCTGGGCGACCTCGGCCAGATCACCGACACCTATCAGGAACTGCGCTCCTTCGCGCGCTTCAACGGCGAGCCGGTCGTCACCTTCGCGATCTTCCGCGCCAAGGGGGCGAGCGAGGTGACCGTCGATCAGACCGTGAACGGCGTGATCGACCAGTTGCGCAAGGATCATCCCGAGATCGCCATCAGCAAGGTCGACGACGCGGTCTTCTATACCTATGGCAATTACGAATCCGCGCTGCACACGTTGCTGGAGGGCGCGCTTCTCGCCGTCATCGTGGTGCTTCTTTTCCTCAAGAACTGGCGCGCCACGCTTATCTCGGCGGTCGCCCTGCCGCTGTCGGCGATCCCCACTTTCTACGTGATGGACCTTCTGGGCTTCTCGCTCAATCTCGTGAGCTTCCTCGCGCTGACGCTTGCCACCGGCATCCTCGTCGATGACGCGATTGTCGAGATCGAGAATATCGCCCGTCACATCCGCATGGGGAAAACCCCCTACCGCGCGGCCATCGAGGCGGCGGACGAGATTGGCCTTGCGGTGATTGCCACAACGATGACCATCGTCGCGGTCTTCGTACCCGTGTCGTTCATGCCGGGCATCCCGGGGCAATATTTCCGCCAGTTCGGTCTGACGGTCGCGGTCGCGGTGCTTTTCTCCTTGCTGGTCGCCCGCCTCATCACGCCGATGATGGCCGCCTATCTGATGAGTGCCAAGGACGCAGATCTGGAGCATGAGAAAGACGGGCCGGTGATGCGCGGCTATCTCTGGGTCGTGCATCACACGCTGAACAGCTGGCGCATTCCGCGCACACGCTTCAACTTCGGCAATTATTACCTCACTCTGCTCGGTGCGCTCGTCATCTTCGCCCTGTCGATCGTCCTTCTCCTGCGCGTGCCCGGCAGTTTCCTGCCGCCCGAGGATGTGTCGCGATTCATGATCTCGGTCGAATTGCCGACGGGCTCGTCGCTTGACGATACCGACCGCAAGACCGAAGCCATGCGCGAATTGATCAAGGATGTCGAAGGGGTGGAGGGTATCTTCGTCCTGAACGGCGCCTCGCCCAAGGGCGATCTTGACCTGCGCCGCGCCGCGATCACTGTCGAGCTTGAGCATCTGGACCAGACGCTGCTCTTCAAGCTGTCGCAAATGGTCGAATCCATTCCGGTTGTCGGCGCGATCCTTCCCGCCGTCGCGCCCGAAGGCCGGGTCCGGCCCCAGAACGCCATCGAGGAGGAGGTCTTCGCGCGGCTCGCCTCGGTGCCCGACGTGCGGATCACCAAGCTGAACGACCGGCTTGAGCGCGACATTTCCTTCTCGATCCGCTCGCCCAACAGCGAAGACCTCGCCCTTGCCGCAAACAAGCTCGAGGCGGCGCTCAGGGGCGATCCGCTTCTTGCGGGCGTGTCCTACGAAGGCGCCCTGCCCCGGCCGGAACTGCAAGTTACGCCGCGACTGGAAGAAGCCGCGCGCCTTGGCATTTCGACGGCGCAGATCGCCGAGATGCTGCGCGTCGCGACCATCGGCGATGTCGATCAGGCCTTGGCCAAGGTCTCGATGGACAACCGGCTCATTCCCGTGCGCGTCCAGCTGACGGATGAAGTGCAGAAGGACGTGAACCGCATCGCCGCCCTGCGCCTGACCACGGCGACGGGCGCGAGCGTGCCGCTTTCGGCGGTCGCCGACGTGCGCGTGGGCGTCGGCCCCGGCACGATCGACCGCCTTGATCGCGAGCGCAAGGTCACGATCGGCGCGAGCCTGCCCATCGGCGTGGCGCTCGACACCGGCAAGGCCCGGTTCGAGGAGATCACCAGATCGGTTAGCCTGCCTGCGTCGGTCAAGCTGACCGAATCCGGCGATGCCGAGATTCAGGCCGAACTGAACAAGAGCTTCGTCAATGCGATGATCATGGGCCTGATGCTCATGGCGTCGGTCCTGATCCTTCTCTTCAAGAGCGCGCTGCAGCCGGTCACCATCGTCTTTTCGCTGTTCCTGTCGATCCTCGGCGTGGCCACCGCTCTCTTGGTCACCGGCAATGCCCTGTCGATGCCGGTGATGATCGGCATGCTGATGCTGATGGGGATCGTCGCGAAGAACGCCATCCTTCTGATCGATTTCGCCATCGAGATGCGGCGTCAGGGCATGGACCGGTTGGATTCGCTGATCGAGGCGGGCCACAAGCGGGCGCGGCCCATCGTCATGACCTCGATCGCCATGTCGGCGGGCATGCTGCCCTCGGCGCTTGGCGTGGGCGAAGGCGGCGCTTTCCGCGCGCCGATGGCCATCGCGGTGATGGGCGGCATCATCGTCTCGACAGTGCTGTCGCTAGTCGTTGTGCCGTCCTTCTACCTTATCATGGACGACCTTCAGCACTGGCTGGCGAAGGGCGCGTCGTTCTTCATCGGTCCGAAGGAAGAAGAGCCCGAGGCGCCCGACCCGATCGAACTCGCCGAGGCCGTCGATGCAGGCAAGGCCGAGCTTGCGTCCATCGGCGAGCGGCTTAAGGCGCTGGAGGACCGGCTGGGCGGTGGCAAGGCCCAGTTCCCGCAGGTCGCGGAATGAACCGGCGGCGGGCCTTTTGTGCCCGCCGTACCGTTTCCGGGCCTCATCCAATACCGGGCCTTCCCGTCGTGAATCGCTGCCGCCCGGACCGCTGCAACAGCACTCTTGGCGGACGGTCCGGGCCTTGCTAACGTGACGGGCAGGTAAAGTCCTGCAGGTCCATGCGCCATACGCTGCCCATCGCGCCCCAGTTCTATGTGACGGCTCCGCAGCCCTGCCCGTATCTCGACGGCAGGTATGAAAGAAAGCTGTTCACCGCGCTGCCGGGCGACAATGCGGTGCGGCTGAACGACGCCCTGTCGAAACAGGGCTTCCGGCGGTCGCAGAACGTGCTCTATCGCCCGTCCTGCGCCGATTGTACGGCTTGCCTTTCGGCCCGCATCCGGGTGGCCGATTTCGAACCCTCCCGCAGCCAGCGCCGCACGATCCGCCGGAACAGCTACCTGAGGCGCGAGGCGACCAGCCCCTGGGCGACCGAGGATCAGTATGCGCTCTTCCGTCGCTATCTCGACAGCCGCCATTCCGACGGCGGCATGGCCGACATGGACATCTTCGAATTCGCCGCGATGATCGAGGAGACGCCGGTCAAGAGCCGCGTCATCGAATATGTCGCGCCCCCTTCGGAACTCGACGGGCGCCGCGCGCTGACCGCCGTCTGCCTCACCGACGTGCTCGATGACGGGGTGAGCATGGTCTACAGCTTCTACGACCCCGACAAGGTAGGCGACAGCCTTGGCACCTACATCATCCTTGACCATGTCGAGATCGCCCGCGCGGCGGGTCTGCCCTATGTCTATCTCGGCTATTGGGTGCCCGGCAGCCGCAAGATGGGTTACAAGGCCAATTTCACCGCGGTCGAGATTTACAAGTCCGGCCGCTGGCAGCCGATCGGCGACCCGGCCGATCATACGGGCGAGACCCATCCCCTCTCGGTCGACCCGATCGCCGAGCAGGTGGCGCGGATCACGCTGCCCGAAGCGCGCCCCGTGCGCTGACCGCCAGCGATGTATCGTACGCTTTCTACCGTCGCGCTTGTCGTGCCTGACTATGATCAAGCGATCGAGTTTTACGTGGGGCGGCTCGGTTTCCGGCTGATCGAGGATATCCGGCAAGGCCCGGACAAGCGCTGGGTCACCGTCGCGCCGGAAGGCGGCGCAGCGCTGCTGCTGGGGAAGGCCGTGGGCCAGGCGCAGACATCTGCCATCGGCAACCAGACCGGAGGACGGGTCTTCCTGTTCCTCGAAACCGACGACTTCGCCCGCGACCATGCGGCGATGCTGGCCGCCGGCGTCACATTCGAGGAAGCACCCCGGCACGAACCCTATGGCATCGTCGCGGTGTGGAGGGATCCGTTCGGTAACCGCTGGGACCTGATCGAACGCTATCCACAGGGTTGATTTCCGAACCCGCCGCTGATTGTATACCGGCGTAGACAAAGGCGGCAGAGAGCGCCCGCAGCGAGGGTCCATGGATCGGAGCGCCTGATTTCCGATGCGCCCTTCGTCCGCACCGGGTAAGCTGCGCCCAGATGGCAAACAGCAGGATCGGCGGCCACGTCAATCTTGCCAGACTGGTAAGGTAGCTATACCAATTTTCGAGAATGACGGCGTCAACGCCGCGCGGGAGGAATGAATGGGGATATTGCTTGGCCTGTCGAGGCTGATCGACGGGATCAACGGCTTCATCGGCCGCTGGGTATCATGGCTGATCTTTGCCGCGATCATGATCAGCGCGGTGAATGCCATCATCCGGAAGCTCTTCAACATGTCGTCGAACGCCTGGCTCGAGGCGCAATGGTATCTCTTCGGCGCCGCCTTCATGCTCGCTTCGGCCTATACGTTGATGCAGAACGAACATATCCGCATCGACATCTTCTACGGCACCCGCACCCGCCGGACCCAGCACTGGATCGACCTCATAGGCCATGTCTTCTTCCTTCTGCCCTTCGTTGCCCTGATGAGCTGGATGCTGGTCCCCTACACGCTTCAGGCCTGGCGGATCGGCCAGATTTCGACGAACGCCGGCGGACTGATCATCTGGCCCGCCCGTGCCTTCCTCGCCTTGGGGTTCATCCTTCTGGTCGCACAGGCCATTTCCGAAATCATCAAGAAGATCGCTGTCATGCGCGGCCTGATCGATGACCCCCACCCGTTCGTCTCTGCCCATGAGGCGGCGGAACTGGAAGGTGCCGCACTCGCACAGCAGACCAAGGGAGAAGATGCGAAATGATCGAGCTTATCGCCCACAATATGGCGCCGATCATGTTCGCCTCGCTGGTGGTCTTTCTGCTGCTTGGCTATCCGGTCGCCTTCTCGCTTGCCGCCAACGGGCTGGTGTTCTTCGCCATCGGCGTCTGGCTCGCGCCCTTCTCCGACTCGATCCATCTCGACTGGCCGCTCCTTTTCACCATGCCCCAGCGACTATGGGGGGTGATGTCGAACGACACGCTTCTGGCCATCCCCTTCTTCACCTTCATGGGGATCGTGCTGGAACGGTCCGGCATGGCAGAGGACCTCTTGGACACCGTGGGCCAGCTTTTCGGTCCGATCCGCGGAGGCCTCGCCTATGCGGTGATCGTGGTGGGCGCGCTTCTGGCCGCCACGACCGGCGTCGTCGCGGCCTCGGTCATCGCCATGGGCCTCATCTCGCTGCCGATCATGCTGCGCTATGGCTATGACCGGCGGGTGGCGACTGGGGTGATCGCGGCCTCGGGTACGCTCGCGCAGATCATTCCGCCCTCGCTTGTCCTCATCGTTCTGGCCGACCAGCTCGGCCGTTCGGTCGGGGATATGTACAAGGGCGCGCTGGTGCCGGGCCTGGTGCTGACCGGGCTTTACATGGGCTATGTCTTTCTCGTCTCGGTCTTCCGGCCCGCCTGGGTGCCGGCGCTGCCGAAAGAGGCGCGCACGCTCGGGTCGGGCGTCGCCTCTCTAGTCCTGGCGCTCGCGGCGGGCGTCGCGGTCGCCTATCTCGCGACCGGCTATCTGAGGCCGGGCCACGGTTCTAACGCCGGCATCCTCGGCACCTGTGCCGGCATCGGCGCGGTCTATCTTTTCGCTGTCCTCGACCGGTCACTCAACATCGGCCTCCTGTCCCGGCTCGCCGCACAGGTGATCATGGTGCTGATCCCGCCGCTCGCGCTCATCTTCCTCGTCCTCGGCACGATTTTCCTCGGCATCGCCACGCCGACCGAGGGTGGCGCCATGGGCGCGGTCGGCGCGCTGGGACTGGCGGCGATGAAACGGCGGCTGACGATGAACGTCGTGCAGCAGGCGCTGACCGCGACCACGCGGCTTTCGGCCTTCGTGATGTTCATCCTCGTCGGCGCGCGGGTTTTCTCGCTGACCTTCTACGGCGTCGACGGCCATCTCTGGGTCGAGCATCTGCTGACCGGCCTGCCCGGCGGGCAGCTCGGCTTCCTGATCATCGTCTCGATCATGGTGTTCCTCTTGGCCTTCTTCCTCGATTTCTTCGAGCTGGCCTTCATCATCGTCCCTCTTCTGGCCCCGGCGGCCGAGAAACTGGGGATCGATCTGATCTGGTTCGGGGTGATCCTTGGCGTGAACATGCAGACATCCTTCATGCACCCGCCCTTCGGCTTCGCGCTGTTCTATCTGCGCTCGGTCGCGCCGCGCGGCTCTTACCTGGACAAGGTGACAGGCGAGAAGCTGGCAGGCGTCTCGACCGGGCAGATCTATTGGGGGGCCGTGCCCTTCGTGGTGATCCAGGTGGTGATGATCGGCATCACCATCGGCTTCCCCGGCATGGTCATGCATTACAAGGGCAAGGTGATCGATCCCTCGACGGTGGAGATCACCGTGCCGACGCTGCAGCCGCTTGGCGGCGGAACGGGCGGCTTGCCAACCCTCGGCGCCCCGAAGCTTGGCGCACCGGTCGTCAATCCCTGACGCGAGACCTCCTCGGGCGCCTCCGGCTTCTCGTCGGAGGTGCCCGGCGGACGCCGCGACCGACGAGCGCCGAAGGCGACGAGGAGGCGCACATGAAAAAGGCCCCGACATTCGTCGGGGCCTTTCCTCATCTCGCTTCAGCTCAGCTCAGAGCTTGCCGGCCTGCTGCTGGCCCATCATGAAGACGTCATAGTTGTATTCCGAAAGCTGCGCCCAAAGATAGGCATCGGCCTTGAAGGCCTTCTGGCTGTCGTGAATCTTCTTGAAGGCGGCATTCGTTGCCGAAACCTCCTCGTAGGTGGCCATTGCCGCATCGAAAGCGGCCGACATCACATCCTGCGGGAACGGACGAAGTTGCGTTCCGTTCGCCACGAGCGAGCGGAGCGCCCCGGGGTTCTTGTGGTCGTAGGAGGCCATCATGTTGGAATTCGCCGCCTCGCAGGCCGTGCTGAGAACCGACTGATAGTGCGCCGGAAGCTCGTTCCACTTGTCGAGGTTGACCATGGTCGACAGCGTCGGCGCGCCTTCCCACCAGCCCGGGTAGTAGTAATAGGGCGCGACCTTGTAGAAGCCGAGCTTCTCATCGTCATAGGGACCGACCCATTCGGCGGCATCGATCGTGCCCTTTTCCAGCGACGGATAGATGTCGCCGCCGGCGATCTGCTGCGGCACGACGCCCAGTTTCTCGATGATCTTGCCCGCGAAACCGCCGATGCGCATCTTCAGGCCCTGCAGGTCGGCGACAGAGTTGATTTCCTTGCGGTACCAGCCGCCCATCTGCACGCCGGTATTGCCGCAGGGCATGTAATGCAGGTTCTGGGTGTGGAAGAACTCGTTCAGCATGTCGATGCCGCCGCCGTAGTAAAGCCAGGCGTTCATCTGCCGATAGTTCAGGCCGAAGGGCACGCAGGTGCCAAGCGCATAGGTCGGGTCCTTGCCCCAGAAATAGTAGGAGGCGGTGTGGCAGGCCTCGACCGTGCCGTTCGTCACCGCATCGGCGGCCTCAAGGCCGGGCACCAGTTCGCCCGCCGGGAAGACCTGAAGGGTCAGCCCGCCCTCGGTCATCTCGTTCACATATTTCGCCATCGTCTCGGCCGCGCCATAGATCGTGTCGAGCGCCTTGGGGAAGGACGAGGTCACGCGCCAGTTGAGCTTGGGATTTTCCTGCGCGATTGCAGGTGCCGCCAGAACGGCACTTCCGGCCGCGCCAACGGCGGCCTTGGTCAGAAAGGAACGACGGTCCATCGGTGTGATTACCTCCCGGTTGTTATGATTTGGTCCCGCGGGACGGGCCATAAGAATTGGTCGCAGAAGAACCCGCGGATTTCAACAGTTAACGCCCGGAATTCACGCAAAAAAGCAGTGCTTCGGCGGGCGCCCCCGAACCCGGGCATCTACCCCAGCCGCACCATCAAGAGCCCCGCCGCCATCGCAGCGATTCCACTGGCGCGGAGCGGCGTCAGCGCCCTGACCGCTGCGTTGAAAAGCCCGAAATGGTCGATCGCGGCGGCAGAGATCATCTGCCCCAGAAGCACGCAGAAGATCGCGTTGCCGACACCGAAGTGCGGCGCGATCCAGGTGATCGACAGGACGTAGAAACAGACAAGCAGCCCCGCGAGGAAAAGATGCGGCGGCTGGCCGCGCGCCGACGGCAGCGCCGGAAGACCGCCCGTCACCAGCGCCATGACGGCCGCCGCCGTCGCCGCGACGAAGAACAGGATCAGCGCCGCCGCCGCGGGCGATCCGACGCGGGTGCCAAGCTGCGCATTGAGCGCCGCCAGAACGGGAATGCCGATCCCCGCCAGAAGCATGACAAGTGTGTAACGCGCTGTTTCCAAATGACTCTCCTGTCCTGAGCGGAAGCTATCGAAGTGGGCCGCGGCGGCTGAGATGGGGGTGAGGGAACCCGCCGCGGCCCGACCGTCAGCCCTGGGACTTAAGGCTTTGACGATAGTCCTCGACCGGCAGACCGCCGACGCCCCAATCCTCCAGCGCAACCTCGTCGATGACAACGAAGGTCGTGGCCGGGTTCTTGTCAAGCACATCGACCAGAAGCTGGGTCACGCCGCTGATCAGTTCGGACTTCTGCGCCGCCGTCGCCCCCTCGCGGGTGATCTTGATGTTCACGTAAGGCATCAGGCGGCCCCTCTCGGTTCATAGTGGAAGAGTTTCGACATCACCTGCCAGCGACCTTCGAGCTTGATGAAGGTCAGCCAGTCGGTGAAGAACCGGTCGCCGATCGCGCAGTTCAGGACCGCGCGGGCCATTCCCGGCCCGGCGAATTCGATCGAGAGAATGCGATCGGCCCGTGCCTCGCCCCGCGCTGAGGGCGCGGGACGGGCGTCGACCACCGGGAAATACTCTTCCATCGTCCGGTAAAGCAGCGTGCCGTCCGTGACGCAGACATACTGCGCCAAAGGATGAAAGACCCGCCGCAACCGCTTGGTATCAGAGTGATAAAGCCCGTCGAAATACTCTTCGATCACTGCCGCGACGGCGCCATATTCCGCCGCATGCGCGCTCATGCGATCAGCCCTTCGGCCTTCATCGCCGCCTGGGCGGCCGGGCGCGCCGCGACGCGTTCGACGAAGGCCTTGAGCTTCGGCCAGGCACCAAGGTCGATGCCGGTAAAGTTGGCCCAGTTGGAGGCGACGAAGGCATAGGCATCGGCGACGGTGAAATTCTGGCCGGTCAGATACAGGCGCCCGTCGGCAAGCCGCGCCTCCAGCCAGTCGAACTTGGTGCCGACATTCTTGCGCGCTGCCTCCTTGGCGGCATCAGTCGAGGCTGGGTTGAAGAGCGGGTGGAAGGCCACATGCAGTTCGGTGCCGGTGAAGTTCAGAAGCTCGTTCACCCGCGCCCGGTCGAGCGTTCCGGCCTGCGGCGCCAGATGCCGGTCGCCCGCACGGTCGGCCACGAATTGCAGGATGGAGGGGCCTTCGGTCAGCACTTCGCCATCGACGGCAAGTGCGGGCACCTTGCCCTTGCTGTTGACCGCGTAGAAGTCACTGCCCTTCTCGGTCTTCTTGGTCGCGGTATCGACGCGCTCCAGCTCGAAGTTTTCGCCCAGCTCGCGCAGGACGATATGGGACGCCATCGAACAGGCGCCGGGGGAATAGTAGAGTTTCATCTTGGTCTCCGTTCTCCGAGTTTCGATGCCAGTCAGGTAGCTCGATACGTTACCTATGGAAACCATAAGACTTGAGGTTACCGCCAGAATGGGGTATCCGGGCAGTAACCCCGGAGGATGGAATGGCGCTCAAAGTCCGCAAGAACCGCATGCCGCACCCCATGTGCCCGATCAGCCAGTGCATGTCTGTTCTGGGCGGCGCCTGGACACCGAACCTGATCTGGTATCTGTCGGCGGGCCCGAGGCGGTTCTCGGAGCTTCGCATCGACATTCCCGCGATCTCGGCCAAGGTCCTGACCCAGCGGCTGAAGGAACTGGAGAGCCACGGCGTCGTCACCCGCCGGGTGATGCCGACCTCGCCGCCCTCGGTCGAATATGAACTGACAGAGCTCGGCCATGAATTCCGCCCGGTGATCGAAGCGATCGTCTCGGTCGGCCACCGGCTGAAGGCGACGCGCGTGGAAGAGGCCGCCTGAGACGCCGCTCCTCGTGCCCTTCGGTTCTCGTCGCCTGCGAAGAGCGCACGCATGTGCGACGATGAGCATGCGTGGATAATTCCCGCCTCTCCCCTTGCAAACCCGCTCCCTACCCCTTTGATCTGGGCGAAAGGAGTTTCGGATGCTGTTCGTTTGGTTCTTTCTCGGCCTCGCGCTTCTCTTCGTCGGCGGTGAGTTTCTGGTGCGTGGCGCGGTCGGGCTGGCGCACAGGTTCCGCATCCCGCCGATGGTCATCGGTCTGACCATCGTCGGCTTCGGCACATCGACGCCGGAGCTTCTGGTCGCCCTGCAGGCCGCGCTTGGCGGCGCGCCGGACGTGGCGGTCGGCAACGTGGTGGGTTCGAATATCGCGAACGTGCTTCTGATCCTCGGCGTTTCCGCGGTGATCGCGCCGGTGCCGGTGCCCTTCGCTTCGGTCCGGGCCGACATGGCGGTCATGATCGGCGCGACCCTCGTCCTTTGGGTCATGATGCTCGGCGGGCTGATCTCGCATGTCGAAGGCGCGCTTCTGGTCCTTGCGCTGGCCGTCTATCTCTGGCGCAGCCTCGCCGGCGGCGCCCATGCGCCAGAGGAACCCGCGCATGAAGTTTCCTCCCCCTGGCTCGCCGGACTGGCCATGCTCGGCGGTCTCGCGGGCCTGATGCTGGGCGCGCGGTTTCTCGTCGACAGCGCGTCGGAAATGGCGCGCGCCGTCGGGGTCAGCGAGGCGGTGATCGGCCTGACCATCGTCGCCATCGGCACCTCGCTGCCCGAGCTTGCCACCTCGCTGATTGCCGCCCTGCGGGGTAACAGCGCCATCGCGCTCGGCAATGTGCTCGGCTCGAACATCTTCAACATCTTCGGCATTCTCGGCGTCACTGCGACGATCCATCCGGTGCCGGTAGACGGGCGTTTCCCTGCCTTCGATCTGCCCTTTGCGCTGGCGGCGGCGCTTGCGCTGGTGTCGCTTTCCTATCTTCACGACCGTGTCAGCCGCGGTGCGGGCGCAGCATTCCTTGTTGCCTATCTCGGCTACACGCTCTGGATCGGGCTCTGAAGCCCGTCTCAAATCCGGTTTGTTGCATCGATAATGCGCATTGCGCAATAAAAATGCCGAAAAAACGACGCCAGGGACACAAAACGCCGGATTTTGCCGGTTGACGCCCGATTGCCCCCTGCCTAATGTCCGCCGCACAGCAGCGAAAGGGAAAAGCCATGGTGGCGATTCTTGTACTTGGGGGGGCTTGGCGCATGGGCCGGTGACGGCAGACCTGACAGGTTCCCATGCGCCCCCGATGACCCTCGGGGGCTTTTTGTTGCTGAAGGCGTGATTGGAGGAAGAACGAATGTCACGGGCGATGACCGGAGCGAGGATGGTGGTTCAGGCGCTGAAGGATCAGGGCGTGGACGTGGTCTTTGGCTATCCCGGTGGCGCGGTCCTACCGATCTATGACGAGATCTTCCAGCAAAACGACATCCGCCACATTCTGGTGCGCCATGAACAGGGCGCGGTCCATATGGCCGAAGGCTATGCCCGCTCGACCGGCAAGCCGGGTGTTGTCCTCGTGACCTCGGGTCCCGGCGCCACCAACGCGGTTACCGGCATGGTCGATGCGCTGATGGATTCGATCCCGCTTGTGGTCCTCTCGGGTCAGGTGCCCACCTTCATGATCGGCACTGACGGATTTCAGGAGGCCGATACGGTCGGCATCACCCGGCCCTGCACCAAGCATAACTGGCTTGTGAAGGACACAGACAAGCTGTCCGAGGTCATCCACCAGGCCTTCCATGTCGCGACCAGCGGCCGCCCCGGCCCGGTTCTGGTCGATATCCCCAAGGACGTGCAGTTCGCCACCGGCCAGTACAAGCCCCCGCGCGAGGCGAAGACCGACCATTACCAGCCGCGCGTCAAGGGCGATCTGAAGGCGATCACCGCGCTTGTCGAACTGATGGAACAGGCCGAGCGCCCGGTCCTTTATACCGGCGGCGGCGTCATCAACTCCGGCCCCGCGGCAAGCCAGCTTCTGCGCGAGATCGCGGATGCGACCGGCTTTCCGGTCACCTCGACGCTGATGGGCCTTGGCGCCTATCCGGCATCCGGCAAGGGCTGGATCGGCATGCTGGGCATGCACGGGCTTTACGAGGCCAATCTTGCGATGCATGGCTGCGATCTGATGATCAACGTGGGCGCCCGCTTCGATGACCGGATCACCGGGCGGATCGCCGACTTCAGCCCCCATTCCAAGAAGGCCCATATCGACATCGACCCGTCCTCGATCAACAAGGTCATCCATGTCGATATCCCGATCGTCGGCGACGTCGCCCATGTGCTGGAAGACCTTCTGAACGTCTGGAAGGCGCGCGGCCGCAAGGTCAACAAGCCCGGGCTGGCGAAATGGTGGGGCCAGATCGAGCAGTGGAAGCTGAAGAAATGCCTGACCTACAAGAATTCCGCCACGATCATCAAACCGCAATACGCGCTTGAACGTCTGGAGGCGCTGACCAAGGGCCGCAAGCGCTATGTCACGACCGAGGTCGGCCAGCACCAGATGTGGGCGGCGCAGTTCCTGCACTTCGACGATCCGAACCGCTGGATGACCTCCGGCGGCCTCGGCACCATGGGCTATGGCCTGCCGGCGTCCATCGGCGTGCAGATCGCCCATCCGGATGCGCTGGTGATCAATGTGGCGGGCGAGGCCTCGTGGCTGATGAACATGCAGGAGATGGGAACGGCCGTGCAGTTCCGCGCGCCGGTCAAGCAGTTCATCCTCAACAACGAACGGCTCGGCATGGTGCGGCAATGGCAGCAGCTTCTGCATGGCGAGCGCTATTCGCAAAGCTGGTCGGAAAGCCTGCCCGATTTCGTGAAACTGGCCGAGGCTTTCGGCTGCAAGGGTATCAAATGTTCCGATCCGAAGGATCTGGACGATGCGATCGCGGAAATGCTCGCCTATGACGGGCCGGTGATCTTCGATTGCCTCGTCGAGAAGCATGAGAACTGCTTCCCGATGATCCCGTCGGGCAAGCCGCACAACGAGATGCTTCTGGGCGACGCCGCGACCGAAGGGGCGATCAAGGCCGACGGGGCGGTTCTGGTGTGAGGCGGCCGGGGGCTCTGCCCCGTCGCCATTGGCGCTCGGACCAATGGCGCACCAATGGCCACCCCCGAGGTATTTTTGCCAAGATGAATGAGGCAGGGAAGACATGTCCGCACTGAACATCAAGAAAGGCTCGACCAGCCATTCGGCCTACGATCTGCGCGATCCCAATGCCGAGGTGATCGAAAGTCATACGCTCGCGGTTCTCGTGGATAACGAGGCGGGCGTTCTGGCCCGGGTCATCGGGCTTTTCTCGGGGCGCGGTTATAATATCGACAGCCTGACCGTGGCCGAGGTCGATCACAAGGGGCACCGGAGCCGCATCACCGTCGTCACGCGCGGCACGCCCGCGGTGATCGAACAGATCAAGGCGCAGCTTGGCCGCCTTGTGCCGGTGCATGACGTCCATGACCTGACGGTCGAGGGCGCATCGGTCGAGCGGGAGCTGGCGCTCTTCAAGGTCGCGGGGACGGGCGACAAGCGGATCGAGGCCTTGAGGCTCGCTGAGATATTCCGCGCCAATGTCGTCGATTCGACCCTGGAAAGCTTCGTCTTCGAAATCACCGGGACGCCCGAGAAGATCGACGCTTTCGCCGATCTGATGCGCCCCCTCGGCCTTGTCGACGTGGCCCGCACCGGCGTCGCGGCGCTGTCGCGCGGCATCTGAGGCGGAAGGCCCCGGGTCTGGAGGTCCGGGGCCCCGCGCCTGGGCCTACTTCAGAACGCCCGCATCCATCGCGGCCTTCAGCTCGTCACCGTCGACCTCGCCGTTCGCGTCCGTGTCGATCGACTTGAAGACATCCTCGGTCAGATCGGCCCAGGTCGCCTGCATCTCTGCCATCGAATAGCTGCCGTTGCCGTCGGTGTCCGTGGGCATTGTCTGGGCGCCCGCGAGCCCCGCGCCGAGGCCAAGCGCCAGGCCAAGCGGTATGGTCAGTCGTTTCATCACTGTCTCCTTCTTGCGGGTCTCATACCCGGTTCCGTGACTGGTGGCGTCACGGCAACCGGTCTGCGCCCGGCCCCGCCTTTCCACAAGACCGGCCCGAGGAAGCGGCGTCAGGACGGCGGCACGGCGCCGCCGGGGCGGGCTTGGCTCGGCGGGAAAAGGATGAAAGGTCCGAAAAAGGAAAGCCCCGGGGTGTGATGCCCCGGGGCCGCGGAAAGCCGCTTATCCTATGAGCGAGTCGCGCGGGCTCAGTTGATCTGGCCGTTCTCGCGCGCGGCCTGCAATTCGTCGGCATCGATGGCGCCCGACCCGTCCACGTCGATCTCGGAGAAAAGCGCGGGTGTCATGTCCGGATAGGTCGCCGTCATCTCCTCGATCGAGAAGGTGCCGTTGCCGTCGGTGTCGCTGACGGTCGTCTGGGCACTCGCGGCAAAGCCCATGAGGCTGAGACCGAAGGTCAGGACGATAAGCTTCTTCATCTCTCTCTCCTTCCGCGCCATGGCAGCGGCGCTTGTCAGCAGTCTGGCGATCCCCAGCCTCTTCGGCAAGGACCGCCGTTGCCTGACAGATGGGGCTTTGCGCGCGGTTAGGCAATAACAGCCGCGTTGTTGACGGCTAACGGCGTTGAAAAGACAAGAAAAAGGGGCAGGTTGCCCCGCCCCGTGAAGTTTCGCCGTTCAGGCTCAGTCGTTGTACCGCTCGGTGTTATCTCGCCTGCGGCCTGAACGTCGGTCTGGGGCGAGCGCACCCGCCCCGGATACCGCCCCGGACTTGATCCGGGGCCTCTCTCCGGTCCGGCGGGACCGGGGAGGGTATTCCTCAGCTACACCCAGACGTCCCGCCGCAGGTGTTGCATTTCATGCAGGTGCCGTTGCGCACGAGCGTGTAGTTGCCGCACTCGCCGCAGGGGTCGCCCTCGTAGCCCTGCATCTTGGCCTTGGTGCGGGCATCCATCGTGACGGTGCCCGAGGCCAGCGCCGTGGCGCCCACGACGCCGCCGCCCTGCATCGTCTCGGGGATCAGCGTGTTCAAGACCGCGACCGGATCGCCCGCGAGCGCCGTGGCGCCGATCCCGCCCTGCAGCACCACGAGATCCTGCGGCAGGCGCTTGCGAAGATAGCCGGTCGAGGAGATTTGCTTCAGCACTTCCAGGGACTTGGACGCCGTTCTTTCACTCGGCTCCGCGATATTCGCCTGGCCTTCCTCCGCCCCGCCGCCGAGGTCGTCGAACGACGCGCCCTGCGGTTTGACATGCGCAAGGTCAGTGCGGTCGAGATAAGAAACCGCCAGCTCGCGGAAGATATAGTCGAGGATCGAGGTCGCCGACTTGATCGAGTCGTTGCCCTGCACGAAACCGGCCGGTTCGAACTTGGTGAAGGTGAAGGCGTCGACAAATTCTTCCAGCGGCACGCCGTACTGCAGGCCCACGGAAACGGCGATGGCGAAGTTGTTCATCATCGCCCTAAAGCCCGCGCCTTCCTTGTGCATGTCGATGAAGATTTCGCCGAGCGAACCGTCCTTGTACTCGCCGGTCCGGAGATAGACCTTGTGGCCGCCGACGATCGCCTTCTGGGTATAACCCTTGCGGCGCTCGGGAAGCTTTTCGCGGTGGTTGCGGATCACCTCCTTGACGATCACCTTCTCGACGATCTTCTCGGCAAGGACGGCTGCCTTCTCTTGGGCCGACCCGTTGGCGAGGATCTCCTCGGCCTCCTCGTCATCCTCGACGAGGGCGGATGCGAGCGGTTGCGACAGTTTGGACCCGTCGCGATAGAGAGCGTTGGCCTTGATGCCGAGCGAGTGTGACAGTTCGTAAGCCGCGAGCGTTTCCTCGATCGTGGCATTGTTGGGCATGTTGATCGTCTTCGAGATCGCGCCAGAGATGAAGCTCTGCGCCGCCGCCATCATTGTGATGTGGCTGTCGACCGACAGGAAGCGCTTGCCCTTCTTGCCGCAGGCATTGGCACAATCGAAGACCGGGTAATGTTCGGCCTTCAGATGGGGCGCGCCTTCGAGCGTCATCGTCCCGCAGACATGATCGTTCGCGGCCTCGACCTGCGCGCGGGTGAAGCCCAGATGGCGCAGCATGTCGAAGGTCGGGTCGTTCAGCTTTTCGGCCGGGATGCCGAGGATCTTGGTGCAGAAATCCTCGCCCAGGGTCCACTGGTTGAAGACAAAGCGGATGTCGAAGGCCGTAGGCAGCGCTGCCTCGATCTTCTCGATCTCTCGCGGCCCGAAGCCATGACCGATCAGCGCGGTGTGGTTGATGCCCGGGCAGTTGCCAAGCGAGGCATGGCCGACGGCATAGGCGACGATCTCCTCGATCTGGGCCGAGCCATAGCCAAGGGTTTCGAGCGCCGCCGGGACCGAGCGGTTGATGATCTTGAAATAGCCGCCGCCCGCGAGCTTCTTGAACTTCACCAGTGCGAAGTCGGGCTCGATCCCGGTCGTATCGCAGTCCATCACCAGGCCGATGGTGCCCGTGGGCGCGATCACGGTCGCCTGCGCATTGCGGTAGCCGTGCTTCTCGCCCAGCTCCAGCGCCTCGTCCCAGGCGGATTTCGCCAGCTTGATCAGCGCCTTGTCCGGGCAGTTGGCATGGTCGAGCGCGACTGGCTTCACCGCCAGCGCCTCGTAACCGTCGGTCTTGCCATAGGCCGCGTTGCGGTGGTTGCGGATCACCCGCAGCATGTGGGCCGCGTTCTTGCCGTAGGACGGGAAGGCGCCGAGCTCGCCCGCCATCTCGGCCGAGGTGGCATAGGAGACGCCGGTCATCACCGCCGTCAGCGCGCCGCAAAGCGCCCGGCCCTCGTCGCTATCGTAGCCAAGGCCCATGTTCATCAGAAGGCCGCCGATATTGGCATAGCCAAGGCCGAGCGTGCGGAAATCGTAAGACCGCTGCGCGATTTCCTTCGAGGGGAACTGCGCCATCAGGACCGAGATTTCCAAGGTAACCGTCCAGAGACGGGTTGCATGGACATAAGCCTCGGCGTCGAACTTCGCCCCCTTGTAGAAGGTCAGGAGGTTCATCGAGGCAAGGTTACAGGCCGTATCGTCGAGGAACATGTATTCCGAGCAAGGATTCGAGCCCCGGATCGCCCCGTCCTCGGGGCAGGTGTGCCAGGCATTCACCGTGTCATGGAACTGGATGCCGGGGTCGGCGCAGGCCCAGGCGGCATGGCCGACCTGTTCCCACAGATCGCGCGCCTTCACGGTCTTGGCGATCTTGCCGTCGGTGCGGCGGATCAGCTCCCAGTCGGCATCGTCCTTGACCGCCTTCAGGAAGGCGTCGGTGACGCGGACCGAATTGTTGGAATTCTGGCCGGAGACCGAGGCATAGGCCTCTGAATCCCAGTCGGTGTCATAGGTCGGGAATTCAATCGAGCCGAAACCCTGTTTCGCGTAGTCGAGCACGCGCTTCACATAGGTTTCCGGGATCATCGCCTTCTTGGCGCCGCGAATGGCGGCCTTCAGCGCATCGTTCTTCACCGGATCGACGGCGTCTTCGGACGATCCGTCCCACTGGCGGATCGCCGCGAAGATCTCGTTCAGCTGACGCTCATGGATCTTCGATCCGGCGACCAGCGAGGCGACCTTCTGTTCCTCGATGACCTTCCAGTTGATGAAGGCCTCGATATCGGGGTGATCCATGTCGCAGATCACCATCTTGGCGGCACGCCGCGTGGTGCCGCCCGACTTGATGGCACCCGCCGCCCGGTCGCCGATCTTCAGGAAGCCCATCAGACCGCTGGACTTGCCGCCGCCCGACAGTTTCTCGCCCTCGCCACGAAGCGAGGAGAAGTTGGTCCCTGTGCCCGAGCCATATTTGAAGAGCCGCGCCTCGCGGACCCAGAGGTCCATGATCCCGCCATCGTTCACCAGATCGTCCGAGACGGACTGGATGAAGCAGGCATGCGGCTGGGGATGTTCATAGGCGGAGTTGGACTTCACCAGCTCGCCCGACTTGAAATCGACGTAGAAATGGCCCTGGCTCGGCCCGTCGATGCCATAGGCCCAATGGAGTCCGGTGTTGAACCACTGCGGGCTGTTCGGCGCGGCCATCTGTTCGGCCAGCATGAAGCGCATTTCATCGAAATAGGCGCTGGCGTCTGCCTCGGTGGTGAAATAACCGCCCTTCCAGCCCCAGTAGGCCCAGGCACCGGCGAGACGGTCGAAGACCTGCTTGGCCGACGTTTCGCCGACGATCCGCTCTTCCTTCGGCAGCTTTTCAAGCGCTGCCTCATCGGGGACCGAGCGCCAGAGGAATTCCGGTACGCCCTTTTCCTTGACCTTCTTCAGCCGCGCCGCGACGCCCGCCTTGCGGAAGTATTTCTGGGCGAGCACATCGGATGCGACCTGGCTCCAGCCCTCCGGCACTTCCACGGCCTCGTTGCGGAAAACGATCTTGCCATCGGGATTGCGGATCTCCGACGTGGTGGTCGCAAAGCCGATGCCCGCATAGGCATCCTGCCCGGCCTTGGTAAATTTGCGTTCGATTTTCATCTCTGCCCCCGGTCAAGTTTTTTCTGTGGCGTCTCCGCTCCTCTAAAGGGTGCGTCGCGCCGTCTTTGCCGAGGTCAGGAAAAACAGCCGCCCGCCGCACCAACCGCGCGCCAGACTCGCTTCGAACATAACGACCGCGGTTGCGGCATACTAGATATGGTATCTGCCCCTCTCAGCCCACACAAAGTGGCGTAAAATCGGCAGGGACGTCAACGAGGAAATTTGGCTTGCCGGGGCGAAATTTTCATTGACCCCGCCGCCGCGACGGGCCGGGTTCCGACCGAGGCCGATTCATGCACAGACCAGTCGACGCGAGGCGGAACCGGATTTTCCAAGCATGATCGAGGTTTGACGCTGGTCTCTGAGGCAATGCTTGAATTTGTCCACAGGCGTCAACCTTCGTTAACGCCTTGATGCCTAGTCGAAGACAATTGCAGAAAGATGACAGTCTGGACGCCGGGCCTGTGACGGAGAGGGCGCGGACAGGGCGCATGATGGCTGATGAATGGTCGGGGCGAGAGGATTCGAACCCCCGGCCTACGGTACCCAAAACCGTCGCGCTACCAGACTGCGCTACGCCCCGATTGCCATCCCTCTAGCCGGTCGACGCCGCAATGGGAAGCCCGCAGTGCCCGGCGCCCGTTGAAAACCCGCGCGGCGAACCGGCAGGTCTCAGGACTTGGCGTCACAGACCCAGGCGGCGACATCCGAATCAATCGCCGGATGGCGCAGTTCGGCGCCGGGGGTGATTCCCAGCCGTCGCGCAAGGCCGCCGTTGATCTCGAGCACGAACTGGATGTCCTCGCCGCCCGGTATCGGCGTTTCGTCGAGCGGCTCGGCACTCTCATGCACCTTGCGCACCCTGCCATCGGCGCCGACGAAAATCATGTCGAGCGGTATGCGGGTATTCTTCATCCAGAAGGCGACGGTCCGCGGCGTGTCATAGACGAAGAGCATGCCATGGCCAGCCGACATACGGTCGCGGTTCATCAGTCCGAGGCGCCGCTCCGCATCGTCATCGGCGACCTCGACCGTGAAGACGGCGCCGCCATCCGGCCAACGCAGATCAACCCTGCTCTCTGAACAAGCGGTTTCGGCGGCGCCCCTTTCGGTGGCGCAGATCAGCCACAGCGCCGCAAGCGCTACTTGCGATCTCGAATGGCGCTTTCCCAACTCGTCACCATGGCGGCCATCCGGCCGCGCTTGCCCTCGATCACACGCAGCCCGACCGCCTCGCCGGGCGCGAGATCGGCAAAACCTGATCGCCGCAGCACCTCGATATGGATGAACACGTCTTCAGGTCGGCCGAAAACATTTGCAAAACCAAAGCCTTTGCCCTTGTCGAACCATTTCACCCGCGCGGGCTCCAGCGGCAGAGCGGCGATCGTGGCGGCATCGCTCATGCCCAGATCCTCGATCGGCGCGCGCTCCTCCTCTTCGGGGGGCGCGATCTCGATCACTTCGGTGGCCTGATGGCCACGCGCGGTCTGCTGAATCTTCACGGTGATATGGGCATTGTCGGCGACCGAACCCTGACCGAAGTTCCTGAGCACATTGGCATGCAGGAGAATATCGCCGAGCCCTTCGTCGGCGATAATGAAGCCAAAGCCCTTGGAGGCGTCAAACCACTTCACGCGGCCCTTGACCACGCGGTGCGCCTCTTCTTGTTCCGTCATCGTCAACGACTTTCCATCCTACTGTTCCCTCGGCCTGCTCTTCAAAGGCACCGGGACCTTCTACCTCTCTACTCGTACTATGGGTTGAGCCTCTTGACGTCCCACTTGTCAGCGACCCTATCGCGTCGCCACTGGAAACGATCATGAAGCCTAAACGCACCATCCGCCCAGAACTCGACCTCCAGCGGACACAATCTGAACCCGCCCCAAAAAGGCGGTCTTGGAGGATTCACCCCCATACTCACAGTCACCCGCGCCACTTCTGCCATTAACGCGGCCCGTGATGCAAGCGGTTCGGATTGTTTCGATGCCCAGGCGCCGAGTCTGCTTTTGAGCGAGCGCGAGGCGAAGTAGGCGTCCGCCTCGCTGCCCTCCTCGCGCCGGACGACACCGCGTACGCGAAGCTGGCGGCGCAAGCTCTTCCAATGCATGACGAAAGCGGCTTTCCCCGCGCCCTCGATCTCGCGGGCCTTGGCGGAACCGTAGTTGGTGTAGAAGACGAAGTCCTGATCGGTGATTTCTTTCAAGAGCACCATCCGTACGTTCGGAAGCCCGTCAGCGTCCACGGTCGCCAGCGCGATCGCGTTGGGGTCGTTCGGCTCGCTTCCCTCGGCTTCGGCAAGCCAGCTGCGCGCAATGGCGAACGGATTGTCGCCTGCGAAAATCCCGGTTCTGTCGCCTGCGTCCATGGTCTTCTTCTCTTGATTTCGGTTGGCGGGCGCGGACCGCCCCGCCCTTGAAGCAGTCCGGAACTTGCCCTAAAGCTTCGCCCACAAGGATCAGGCGCGGGGACAGATATGGCAAACGGACTGATGGCAGGCAAGCGCGGCCTGATCATGGGGCTTGCGAACGACAAGTCGATCGCCTGGGGGATCGCCAAGGCCTGCGCCACTGAAGGCGCAGAGATTGCCCTGTCTTATCAAGGCGATGCGCTTCTGAAGCGCGTCCAGCCGCTGGCGGCGGATATCGGCTGCACACAGATCGTCGAATGTGACGTTGCGGACGAAGGATCGCTCGACCGTCTGTTCGACCACTTGCAATCCGCCTGGGGCAAGCTGGACTTCGTTGTCCATGCCATTGGTTTTTCGGACAAGAACGAACTTCGCGGCCGCTATGTCGATACTGGCCCCGACAATTTCCGAATGACGATGGATATTTCCGTCTATTCCTTCACCGCAGTCTGTCGCCGCGCCGCCGCGATGATGCCGGATGGCGGGTCACTCCTCACCCTCACATACTACGGCGCCGAACGGGTGATGCCGCATTACAATGTGATGGGGGTGGCCAAGGCGGCGCTCGAGGCTTCGGTGCGCTATATCGCCGAAGACCTCGGCAAGGACGGCATCCGCTGCAACGCCATCTCTGCGGGGCCGATCAAGACTCTGGCGGCAAGCGGCATCGGCGATTTCCGCTATATCCTGAAATGGAACGAACTGAACTCGCCCTTGCGCCGCAATGTCAATCAGGAAGAGGTCGGCAAGTCGGCGCTCTATCTTCTGTCCGATCTCGGCTCGGGCGTGACGGGCGAGGTGCACCATGTCGATTGCGGCTATCATGTCGTTGGCATGAAGTCGGTCGATGCGCCCGATATCGACGTGGTCACCGGCCGCAAGGAGGGCTGAGATGCGCGATCGTCTTCCGCACGAGAAAGGGTTCCACGTCAGCTGGGACCAGATTCACCGCGATGCCCGCGCACTGGCCTGGCGGCTGGACGGCAAGGGCCCGGACAACGGCGCCTGGCGCGCTGTCGTGGCGATCACGCGCGGCGGCATGGCGCCTGCGATGATCGTCTCGCGCGAGCTCGATATCCGCGTCGTCGATACGATCTCGGTCAAGTCCTACAACCATCAGGAACAGACGATGCCGCGCGTGATCAAGGCGCCGCAGGCCGACATCATGGGCGACGACGGCGAGGGCGTGCTGATCGTCGATGACCTCGTCGATACCGGCAAGACGCTGGAACTGGTGCGCAATCTCTATCCCAAGGCGCATTTCGCCACGGTCTACGCCAAGCCCGAGGGTCGTGGGATGGTGGACACTTACATCACAGAGGTCAGCCAGGACACCTGGATCTTCTTCCCCTGGGACATGGCGCTGCAATATGTCGAACCCTATCGCGGGAAAGACTGACCCATCATGGTCCGCCAGACCGCAGCCTGGGCTCAGGGGCTGCTGCACCGGCTGTTCACCGCCACGCTCGCGGTCAAGGGCAGCCTCGCGACTGTCGAAGCGGCGGTTGGTGCCTGGCTTTGGGTGCGGGCGCAGTTCCCAGCGGCGCCGGAGCTGCCGGTCGAAAGCTCGATCGATTGGCTGACGCAGCACGACCTGACGCAGGACGCCGACGACCCCGTGGTGCGGACGCTGGCCGAACAGGCCCAGCACCTTCCCCTGATGCCCGCCGACAATTTCTACTATTTCTACCTCGTGATGCACGGGCTCCTGAAGCTCGTGATGGTAAGCCTTCTCGCCCGCAAGGTCCGCTGGGCCTACCCCGCCGCCATGACGCTCCTCGCCGCCTTCGTCGTCTATCAGGGCATCGAGTTCACCCGCACCCATTCGGTCTATCTCCTGATGCTCTGCGGTTTTGACACATTCATGATCTGGCTGGTCGGGCGGGAATATGGCCGCTTGAGGCGGATGGCCTGAGATTGGCGCGCGGTCCCGACCGCGCCACGACCGGGCGCGTCATCGCCAACTTCCGCCAGGTGGTGAAGGAAGGCGACCTCAGGATGCATCCCCAGATCGGCGGGCTGATCGACGCCGAGATGCTGAGAAAGATCGGGGCGGCGCAGGCAGGGGTGGCGGCGGACGGTTCGGCGGCGTGAGGATTGCCGCGCGTCGCCCGGCGTCTATCATGGCGCCGGTTTTCCCGCCAGCAGAGGAGAGATGAGATGGCATGGGCAGTGATGCGACCGTCGGGGATGGGTGATTATCACCCGTACGGAGAGCTTGTGGGCTGGGACGAGGCGCTCAAGCACTATTACAAGAATGAGATGCCCGAAGCGGACAAGATCGCGATGGGCATAGAGAAGCATTTTTCCAGTCTGGATTTCGTCCTCAAGTTCAGCCGTGACCTGGGACCCATCGCCCCGCAGGAACTGCCGCGGGAATTTCGCACCGACAAGACCGAGCGCAACCTCGCCTCCTGGCTCCTGCTTGGCATTCTGGCCATCGACGAGGCGATGAAGGAGATCATCGAACGGGTGGAACCGGGGGTGCATCTTTTCTGGCCGATCAAGGTCAGCATGCCCAAGGACCAGGTCTATCCCAAGAATTACTATGGGTTGGTGATCCGCCGCCATCTGCCAGCCTTCCTGCCCGAGGCAAGCACCCCGGAAGCCTGGAGGAGCTTTCAGCCGACGCCCGGGAACATCCTCTACAGCGTGATACGCGAATCGAAGGCGGGATATGCCGGGATCGCCCTGTCGAAGGCGGTGATCGGCGGGGCGCATCTGTGGCGCGAATCGCGGTTTAGCGGTCGCGGGATCTTCATGTCGGACCTGCTGCAGGCCGAGATCGCGAAGGCGGGCCTGCGGATGCCGAAACATTACAAGGCCAAGGAAGTCTGAGAATGGGGAATACCTTGAACCATGGTCTGTCGGCGCATGATCTGATTGCGATCCAGATTCAGCGCGAACCCTGGTTTCAGGACCTGATGGCAGAAAGCTTTCCGGGCTGGAAGGGCAGTGCGGGGTATAATTACGACCCGCGCCATATGAGCATGGTCGGGGCTGCCCAGCTTGGCGAAATTGTCCGAAGCGGAGCCGCCCGCGTGCATCATGGCGCCGGTTTTCCCGCCAGCAGAGGAGAATTGAGATGGCATGGGCAGTGATGCGACCGTCGGGGATGGGTGATTATCAACCCTTTGGAAGTTTCGTGGGCTGGCGCGAGGCGCGGGAGCGCTATTTCTGGACCGAAATGTCGGACGCGGAGAAGATCGCGCAGGGCATGAAGGTAGACGAATATAGCGGGCTGGCATTCACCAGGAAGTTCGACGAGGACAAGGGCCTGCTCGCCCCGCAGGAATTGCCCCGGGAATTTCGCACCGACAAGACCGAACGCAACCTCGCCTCCTGGATCCTGCCTGCGGGGATTCTGGCTGTCGACGGCGCGATGAAAGAGATCATCGAGCGGCTGGAGCCGGGGGTGCATCAATTCTGGCCGATGACGGTCAGCATGCCGAAAGACCAGGTCTACCCCAGGGATTTCCACGGGCTGGTCATCCATCGCCATCTGAACGCCTTCCTGCCCGAGGCGAGCGACAGGGAATGCTGGAGTGGGGGGGAGATCTACCCCGGGGTGATTTTGTACAGGATCCGTGAGTCGAAGGCGGGTTGTGCCGGGATTGCCCTGTCAAAGGCGGTGACCGGCGGGGCCCATCTGTGGCGCGACCAGCAGATCACCGGCGGCCAAATCTTCATGTCCGACGCGCTGCAGGCAGAGATCGCCAAGGCGGGCCTGCGCATGCCGAAACAGTACAAGGTAAAGGAAGTCTGAGAATGTCTACCACGCATGGCCTTGCCATCCATGATCTGATCCCGATCGAGATTCAGCGCGAACCCTGGTTTCAGGACCTGATGGCAGAAAGCTTTCCGGGCTGGAAGGGCAATGCCGGGCATGATCACGCCGCCCGCATCTACGCGCGCCACGCCCGGGGCGACAGGTTCCTTTCCGACCGGCTGTTTCCGACGCCGTCCCGGAGCGGCCGAAACCGCTTCGATTGACCGGGATGAGGATGTTTGAGTATCGGGGCGTCTGGCGGAGGTGTCCCGTCGGTGTCGGGACGGATGCCATACGCTTGCGGGACGGTGACGGGACGCTTGCCGTCACGGCGCCGGACGTATCTAACTGCGTTTCAGCCAGCATGGGAGAGGACCGATGACCCTGCCGCTCAATCCTGCGATGTCCGCCACCTTCGCCCCTCCGGTGATGGAGGCGCGCCGCTGGCTGGAGGGCGTTACATTCGCTCCCGACCGGCCGCTGATCAACGTCAGCCAGGCCGCGCCGGTCGATCCGCCTCCCGAGGGCCTGCGGCAGGCGATCGCCGAGGCGGCCTTGTCGCAGCCCGAGGCGCATCTTTACGGCCCCGTCCTCGGCCTGCCGGACCTGCGGGCGGAAGTCGCCGCGCAGTGGTCGGCGGCCTATGGCGGGGATATCGCCGCGGGAGAGGTCGCGATCACCCAGGGCTGCAACCAGGCCTTCTGCGCGGCGCTGGCGACACTGGCGGGCGCGGGGGATGAAGTCATCCTGCCAACGCCTTGGTATTTCAACCATAAAATGTGGCTCGACATGGCGGGCGTCCGTGCGGTGCCGCTTCCGACCGGCGCCGACCTTCTGCCGGATCCGGACCGCGCGGCGGCGCTGGTCACGCCGCGCACCCGCGCCATCGCCCTCGTCTCGCCCAACAATCCCGGCGGGGTCGAATATCCCGCCGCGCTGATCCGCGCCTTCTTCGATCTCGCCCGCGCGCGCGGGCTCGCGCTGATCGTGGACGAGACCTATCGCGACTTCGACAGCCGCACCGGCGCCCCCCACGATGTCTTCGCCGATCCAGACTGGCGCGGAACCTTCATCCACCTCTATTCCTTCTCGAAGGCCTACCGGCTGACCGGGCACCGGGTCGGCGCCATCGTCGCCGACCGCGTCTTCCTCGCCCAGATCGAGAAATTCCTTGATACGGTCGCGATCTGTCCCGGCCAGCTTGGACAGATCGCTGCACTCTGGGGGATGCAGCACCTGCGGCAATGGGTTGCGGGCGAACGCGCTGAAATCCTCGCCCGCCGCGCCGCGATGGTCGAGGGATTCAAACGGCTTCCCGGTTGGCGTCTGCTGGGCTGCGGCGCCTATTTCGCCTATGCCGAACATCCTCATCCCCTACCCTCGCCGGAAATGGCCAAGCGGCTGGTGGCGGAGGCGGGCGTCCTGATGCTGCCCGGTACGATGTTCATGCCCGGGGACGACCCCGCCGGCGCGCGGCAGTTCCGCATCGCCTTCGCCAATGTCGATGCCGACGGCGTGGCCCGGCTGATCGACCGCCTCGCCGCCTGGCGCCTCTGACACAAGCGCCGGGCCGCTCATCGCGGCCTTCGGCGCTCTTCGCTCGGACGCCCCGCGACGAGCGGTCGAAGACCGACGAGGAGCCTCGCGCCCGACAGGCGGCGCCGCCACCAAGCGGCCTTGCCCGGGCCCCGCATAGGCCCTAAACAGCCTCAGTGACAGTGAAGGGGAGCCAACGATCATGTCCACGCGCCTGCGCAGGAAAAAGGCCAATTCGGTCGTCTGGGCCGTTCTGGCGCTGGTGATGCTCGGGCTCGGTGGTTATGGCGTGACCTCCTTCTCGGGCGGCAAGACCGAGCTTGGCCATGTCGGCGCACGGGTGATCACCGTGAACGATTATGCCCGCGCGCTCCATTCCGAGATGCGGGCACTGTCGGCCCAGTTCGGCCAGCAGGTGACCTTCGAACAGGCCCAGCAGATGGGGCTCGACCGCGTGGTCCTGCAGCAGCTCGTCACGGCGGCGACGCTTGAGAACGAAGCCGACGCCGTCGGTGTCTCGGTCGGCGATGCGCAGGTGCGCGACAAGCTGATGGCGGCGCCCGCGCTGCAGGATGCAAGCGGCGCCTTCAGCCAGGACCTCTATGCACAATTCCTGCAGTTGCAGCGGATGAGTGCGGCGGAGTTCGAGAAGACCCTGCGCGCCGAGGCCGCCCGCACCATCCTGCAGGGTGCGGTCCTTGGCGGCGTCAAGGCACCGGGCGCGCTCACCGACCGGCTGACCGGCTGGGAAATGGAGACCCGCGATTACACTTTCGCCGAACTCATCGCCAGCGACCTGCCCGCGCCGATCGCCGCACCGTCCGAGGACGAGATCAAGGGCTGGTACGACAGCCATGGCGAGAGCTACATGCGCCCCGAAACCCGGCAGATTTCCTACATATGGCTGAAGCCAGAGGATCTTCTCGACAAGGTCGAGGTCGATGAAGAGACGCTGAAGAAGGCGTACGAAGAGCGCAAATCGGAATTCGTGATCCCCGAACGCCGCCTTGTCGCGCGGCTGATCTATCCCACGGCCGAGGAAGCCGCCGCCGCCAGGGCACGCCTCGACAAGGGCGAGGCGAGCTTCGAGGATCTGGCGACGGAGCGCGGCCTGACCATCGAGGATGTCGACATGGGCGAGGTCGCGAAGGAAGACCTCGACACGGCGGGCGATGCCGTCTTCGCCCTCACCGAACCGGGTGTCACCGGGCCGCTCGAGACCAACCTCGGCCCCGCGCTTTTCGCGATGAACGGTGTCCTCTCGGCGCAGATCACCACATTCGAGGATGCCCGCGACGATCTCCGCTCGGAAGTGGCGATGGACCGGGCGCGGCGCGCGATCGCCGACCGTCAGGAGGCGATCGAGGATCTGCTCGCCTCCGGCGCGACGCTGGAAGAGGTCGCGAAGGACGAGGGGCTGGAATTCGGCCAGATCGAGGTCAACAGCGAGACCGAGGGCGGTCTTGCGGCCTACGAGACCTTCCGCCAGGCCGCGGCGCAGGTGACAACCGAGAGCTTCCCGACGCTGGTGGGGCTCGAGGATGGCGGGATCTTCGCCATCCGCCTTGACGACATCGCCCCCCCCGCGCTCCGCCCGCTCGACGAGGTGCGCGAGAAGGTCGCCGCCGACTGGACGGCCGACCAGACCCATGCAGCGCTTGTGGCGCTCGCGGGCGAGGACCTTGCGCAACTGCAGAACGGCGTGACGCTCGAGGCGCTGGGTCTTGTCACTACGCGTGACGACAGGTTCGCGCGCAATGAGTTCGTGCCCGATGCAGTGCCGGAGGTCGGACAGGCGATCTTTGCGATGGTTGCAGGCGAAAGCCGGGTGGTCGAGGCGGCGGGCCGGGTTTTCCTCGTCACGCTCAACGCCGTCACTCCGGCCGATCCGGCTGACGCTGCGGTGGCGGCCAGACGCGCCCAGACCGAGGCGACGCTCAGCCAGTCGCTCGCGCGTGACGTCTTCGAACAGTTCGCCCGCACCCTGCAGGCGAATGCCGGGCTGAGCCTCGACCAGGCGGCCGTCGCCGCCGTGAACGCGCAGATGCAATAGGACCGACCTTGGCGCTTTTTCCTACATACGAGGCCTTCGAGGCGGGCTGGGCGCGCGGCGAGAACCAGCTGGTCCATGCCCGCCTTGCGGCCGATCTGGACACGCCGGTTTCGCTGATGCTGAAGCTCGCCGATGCCGGACCGATGAGCTTCATGCTGGAATCGGTGACCGGCGGCGAGGTGCGCGGGCGTTACTCGGTCGTGGGCCTCAAGCCCGACGTGATCTGGGAGTGCCGGGGCGAGCAAAGCCGGATCAACCGGCAGGCCCGGTTCGATCAAGATGCGTTCGAGCCGCTCGCGGGCCATCCGCTGGAAACGCTGCGCGCGCTGATTGCTGAAAGCCGGATGGAGATGCCCGAGGGCATTCCCGCCATCGCGGCGGGGCTTTTCGGCTATCTCGGCTATGACATGATCCGGCTGGTCGAGCATCTGCCGAACGTCAATCCCGATCCGATCGGCGTACCCGATGCCGTCCTGATGCGGCCTACCGTGGTGGCCGTTCTGGACGGGGTGAAGGGCGAAGTCACCGTCTGCTCGCCCGCCTGGGCCGGTTCTGGTCTGACGGCGCGCGCCGCTTACGCACAGGCGGCAGAGCGGGTGATGGATGCGGTGCGCGATCTGGAACGCGCGCCTGCGGGCGAGACGCGGGCGCTCGGCGATGCGGCGCATCTGGGAGAGATGAAGTCGAACTTCACGCCCGAGGGCTATCGGGCGGCGGTCGAGAAGGCGAAAGAGTACATCCGCGCGGGCGACATCTTTCAGGTCGTGCCCTCGCAGCGCTGGACGGCCGACTTCAAGCTGCCGCCCTTCGCCTTCTACCGCTCGGTCAGGCGGACGAACCCCTCGCCCTTCCTGACCTTCTTCAATTTCGGCAGCTTCCATATCGTCGGCTGTTCACCCGAGATCCTTGTGCGCGTCCGCGACGGCGAGGTGACGATCCGCCCGATTGCCGGCACCCGGCCACGCGGCCGCACGCCGGAAGAGGATCGCGCGCATGAGGCCGATCTTCTGGCCGACAAGAAGGAACTGGCGGAACATCTGATGCTGCTCGATCTCGGGCGCAACGATGTGGGCCGGGTGGCGAAGGTCGGTACGGTTCATCCGACCGAGAAGTTCATCATCGAACGCTACAGCCATGTCATGCATATCGTCTCGAACGTGGTGGGTGAGCTTGGCCCTGACCATGACGCCCTGTCGGCGCTGCTCGCGGGCCTGCCCGCAGGCACCGTCTCGGGCGCGCCCAAGGTGCGGGCAATGGAGATCATCGACGAGCTGGAACCCGAAAAGCGCGGCATCTATGGCGGCGGCGTCGGCTATTTCGCCGCCAACGGCGAGATGGACATGTGCATCGCGCTGCGCACCGCTGTGGTGAAGGACGAGAAGCTCTATATCCAGGCGGGCGGCGGCGTCGTCTATGACAGCGACCCCGAGGCGGAATTCCAGGAAACCGTGAACAAATCCAAGGCGCTGAAGCGCGCGGCCGAAGACGCGGGCCTCTTCATCCGGCGCGGCAACGGCTGAGGCGAAGGGCGGCGCCTAGCCGCCGTTCGCGGTCATCAGTGCCGAAACCGGCGCCAGCGCCACCGATCGCGCGGCATTGCTGCCGCTCCAGGCGATCAGGCCGGTGATCGCTTCTGCCGTCGAGGGAAGCGCGATCACCGCAGATCCTTTCTGCGCGGCGATGAAGGCAAGCTTGTCCAGCTCGCGCGCCAGTGCGCCACCCTTCGCATCCTCCGCCGTGACAAGACGGTCGACCGAGGCCACGGGCGCGCCGGCCTTTTCCGCGGCACGGCGGGCGGCGTTCAGGCCCTGGGCGAAGGTGATGAAGCCGCGCCCATCCGCGGCCAAGAGCGCCGCCATATGCTGGGCATCCAGGCTTTGCTTCTGGAAAGACGCACCCGGCAGTCCGATCAGGGCGACGGACTGTGGCAGGGCCTGCACATAGCTTTGATAGGCCACTTCCATGTCGGCGGGCGTGGCGCCCTGCGGCAGGTCGCCCGCAAGAATCGCAACTTCCGCACCGGCCGCCCGCAGCGCCGCCTCGCGCTCTGCCGCATCCGCCGCCAGCGGATCGACGGCCACAGTCGCCGCGAACGGCAGGGCGGTCAGCGCCGAAGGGTCAAGCCCGCCTGCGGCAGCGCCCACGTCGAGGATGACCACCGCAAGGGCGGGACGCGCGTCGGGGTTTTCAAAGGCCGCCGCGAAAGCCCGCAAGGGCGGTAAGCCGTCGTCCGGGACCGCCTCCGCTGTCGCATCTGGCACTGCCTCGGCCTCTGGCACCAGCCCGGCGGGCTGGTCCGGCGCGGCACCCTCGGACCCCGGTCGCTTCAGGATCTTCACGCCCGGCACCTCGCGACCCAGCGCGGCTGTCCCCTGCCCCTCTGGCACGGTGGCGGGATCGAGCGTCAGGATCTTCGGCTTGCCGCTCTCTTCCGGCAGGGCCTCAGGCGCTGCCTCGGGCTGGGAAGCAGGCTCTTCCGCCTGCACCTCCGCCTCCGCCTCCGCCTCCGTCGCTGTCTGCGCCGCTGCCTCCGGCGCAGGTTCGGTAACCGTCTCAGGTAGTGTTTCAGCGGCTGGCTCCGTCACCGGCTCCGGCACGGGCGCCGCTTCGGCCACCGTCGCATCTGGCGAGGTCTCAGCGGCAACAGCCGGTTCTTCAGCGGCAGGCGGTTCGGATGCAGGGACTTCGGGGGCCGGTTCTGGCAGAGGCTCCACGGCCGTGTCCCCGACCGGCGCAGCGGGGCTTTGCCCCGCTGTCTGGGGCTCGGAAACCGGCTCGGCCAGCGCGATGTCGACCGACTGGCCGGGCGCGGGTGGTCCGCCCTCCTGCCCCGCTCCCGAAGCATGTGCCGAACCCTCGGGCGCCTCAAGCGCGGCCGCTGCGGCCGGTTCCGCAACGGGCGCGTCCGCATCCGGCAGATCGGGCGTGACTGCCTCCGTCGCGGCCTGATCGCTGTTCAGCGTCGCAACCGGCCCGCTGTCGGGCGCAGCGGGCGGCGCGGTTTCGGCAAGCGCGGGCGCAGGCTCTGCGGTCGGCGCATCGGCAGCCTGATCCGCCGCCACCTCGGGTGCTGGCTCGGCCTCGGGCAGGGCGGCGGCCGTATCGCCCTTTGCCACGTCGAACTCCGACCCTTCGGGTACATCGAGGATCGCTGCCTGCGGCGTATCCGCAGTGCCGCTTTCGGTCGCTGCTGGCGCTTCGTCCTCTGTCACGACGGCCTCAGTCAAAGCGGCCTCGGCATCGGGGGCATTGATCTTGGGGGCATCAGCCTTGGGGGACGCTGGCACAACGGCCGAGGGCGCCGCGGAAGTCGGCGCCTGAGTGGCGGTCTCCTCAGGCGGCTCTGTGTGATCCCGGTGCCCCGGCGGCGGCGCCGCGACCGTCGAGATCACGCCAAAGCCCACAAGCGACAGGACGACCCCCGTCACGCTTCCGGCGACATAGCTTCTGCTCACCCTGACCTCCGGTGCCTCTGCCTCGGCTCTTTTCTTCCCCATCCCCGGCCGGATCGTGACGACCCGCCCTTGACCCCGGGATACGGCTTCCCTCATGTATAGCCCGACATGCGCCGGGGTTCACCCAGAATGTGACGGTCGTCCATTTCCTGCCCAAGCGCCGCTGAAAGGACACGCGATGCTTCTGCTCATCGATAATTACGACAGTTTCACCTATAATCTCGTGCATTATTTCGGCGAGATCGGGGCGAATGTCGTCGTGAGGCGCAATGATGCGCTGGATGTGCAGGAAGCGATGGCGATGAAGGCTGACGCGATCGTGCTGTCGCCCGGGCCCTGCGATCCAGCGCAGGCGGGCATTTGCCTTGCGCTGACCGCCGCTGCCGCCGAGACGCGCACGCCGCTTCTGGGCGTCTGCCTCGGCCATCAGACCATCGGCGAAGCGTTCGGCGGCCGGGTCGTGCGCTGCCATGAGATCGTGCATGGCAAGATGGGCACGATGCACCATTCCGGCCAGGGCATGTTCCGCGGCCTGCCCTCGCCCTTCGAGGCCACGCGCTATCACTCGCTGATCGTCGAGCGCGAGAGCCTGCCGGATTGTCTTGAGGTCACGGCCTGGCTTGAGGATGGCACGATCATGGGGCTGAGGCACCGCGACCTGCCGATCGAGGGCGTGCAGTTCCACCCCGAAAGCATCGCCTCCGAACATGGCCACCAGATGCTGCGGAGCTTCCTGGAAAGCGCCGGAGTGCCGCTTGATGCGGCTTCAGGGGCAGCGGCATGAGCGCCGATCTGCGCCCGCTGATCGGCATCGCCGCGGACCGGCCGCTGACGCGGGCCGAGGCGGAGACGGCGTTCGAGGCGCTTTTCGAAGGTGCCGCGACGCCAAGCCAGATGGGCGGCCTTCTGATGGCGCTGCGCACACGCGGCGAGACGGTCGAGGAGATTGCCGCGGCCGCCCATGTGATGCGCTCGAAATGCCATGCGGTCCGGGCGCCCGAAGGTGCGATGGATATCGTCGGCACCGGCGGCGACGGCAAGGGCACGCTGAACATCTCGACCGCGACCGCCTTCGTTGTGGCGGGCACCGGTCAGGTGGTGGCCAAGCACGGCAACCGCAATCTTTCTTCCAAGTCCGGCGCGGCGGATGCGCTGACCCAGCTTGGCGTCAACGTGATGGTCGGGCCGGAGGTCGTTGAACAGGCGCTCTCCGAGGCGGGCATCGCCTTCATGATGGCGCCAATGCACCATCCGGCGATCCGCCATGTGATGCCGACGCGGGCCGAACTCGGCACGCGCACCGTCTTCAACCTTCTCGGCCCGCTCACCAACCCCGCCGGGGTGAAGCGTCAGTTGACCGGTGCCTTTGCCCGTGCCTGGATAAGGCCGATGGCCGAAGTGCTGGGCGCGCTTGGCTCGGAAAGGGCCTGGCTGGTGCACGGCTCCGACGGCACCGACGAGCTTTCCATCGCCGGGCCGACCTTCGTCGCGGCACTCGATGGTGGCCGCGTCACCGAGTTCGAGGTCACGCCCGCCGATGCGGGTCTTGCAAGCCATCCGTTCGAGGCGATCATGGGCGGCACGCCCGAAGAGAATGCGGTCGCCTTCCGCGCGCTGCTCGATGGCGAGGGCGGGGCCTACCGCGATGCGGTTCTGCTGAACGCCGCCGCCGCGCTGATGGTCGCGGGCCGGGTGAGCAAGCTCTCAGACGGCGTGGGACTTGCGGCAGACAGCATCGATAACGGGGCCGCGAAGGAAAAGATCGCGGCGCTTGCCCGCATCACCTCGGCGGCCTGAGGGGATGATCCCGCCCGCCTGGGCCGATCTGCCCTTCTTCAGCCGCGACTGGCCCGGTCTCGCCGCGGCCATCGCCGCCGATCCGCGCCCGATCCTGCCGCCCGAGCACCAGCGCTTCGCCGCGCTGGCGCTGATACCGCCCGCAGCAGTGCGGGTCGTGATCCTCGGTCAGGACCCCTATCCCACACCGGGCCACGCCCATGGCCTGGCCTTTTCGGTCGAGCCGGACGTCCGCCCCCTGCCCCGCTCGCTTTCCAATATTTTCAAGGAGATGGAGGCCGACATCGGCACCCGACCCGAAAGCGGCGATCTGCGTTTCTGGGCGCACCAGGGGGTGTTGCTTCTCAACACCTGCCTCAGCGTGCCTGCGGGCGAGGCGGGCGGCCATGCCCGCCTCGGCTGGCAAAGGCTGGCAGAGGAGGTGCTGGCGCGCGTCTCGCAAAGGCCGACGGCCTTCCTCCTCTGGGGTGGCCACGCGCAGGCTCTGGCGCGGCATATCGCGCCGAGTGATCACCTGATCCTCGAAAGCGCTCACCCCTCACCGCTCTCCGCCCGGCGCGGTTTCTTCGGCTCCCGCCCGTTCAGCCGGATCAATCGCTGGCTCGTCGAGCGGGGCGAAGCGCCGATCCGCTGGGCCTGAGGTTACCTGCGGCGGTTCCACAGCCGGTCGCCCGCCCAGTCCTTCGCCGAGAGGATGCGCAGCCCGTCCGCCTCGCGGTACAGCGCCAGCGCACCGCTTTCCCTCAGCTTGCGCCGGTCGAACAGCGCGCAGTCCCCGCCCGCCCCACCCCAATCCTCGCTGAGGACGACAAGCGTCCCCGCCGCGCAGGCATCGGCTGCCCGAACCGCCGATCCCTTGCCCGCGAAGACCAAAAGCCGCAGGTCGGCGAACGCGGCCTGAAGCGCGCCCTTCTTGCCCGTGAAAGCCGCGCGTTTGGCCGCCGTCGGCTGGTCGGCCGCATCGCCGTCATCCTCAAGCCAGCTCTTGGCGACGAACCCCGCGCCCTTGTCCTTCGACAAAGCGCGCCCCTCCGCCGTCATCAACCCGACAAGCGTCCCGTCGCCGGAGATCAGCAGGTCCGGCCGCTCCGCCCCGCCCCAGAGGAGAAGCGCCAGCACCACCCCGCCCGCGCCCCCTGCCCTGACCCAGCGCGCGCCACCGATCATAAGCGCCGCGCCGAAGAAGCCCAGAAGCGGCAGGACGATGTCGGGCGGCGTCGGCACCGTCACCACCGCGCCCTTCATTCCGGCCACCCACGTCGCGACCCAAAGGATGAAGGCCGAGCCCTTCTCCATCACCCAAATTGCGGGACCCGCCAGCCCGAAAGGCGCGAGAAGCGCCGCGATGACACCGGCAGGCATCACCACGGTGCCCATCACCGGCACGGTCAGGAGATTCGCCAGAAGCCCATATTCCGCGATCCGGTTGAAATGCGCCGCCGCAATCGGCGCGGTCGCCGTCCCGGCAAGAAGCGAGGACAAGACCATCACAAGCCCGGGCCTCAGGGCCGCGGGCACATGGTGCTGGTACTTCGTCCATTGCTCGAACCCCGCGATCAGCGCCGCCGTTGCGCCAAAGGACATCTGGAAACCGGGCTCGGTCAGGCTTTCGGGTTCCAGCACCAGACAGATGAGCGCCGCGATGGCGAGCGAGCGGAGCGAGATCGCCCGCCGGTCGAAAAGCACGGCGACAAGCATCACTGCCGCCATCACATAGGCGCGGCGGGTGGCGACCTCGGGCCCCGCAAGGAACAGATAGAAGGTCGCGGCCCCAAGCGCCGCGACAGCGGCGATCTTCTTGCCGTCGGTCCTGAGGCCGAGGACCGGCACCAGGGCGAGCCCGTAGCGGAAAAGCGCGAACACGAAGCCGGTCAGAAGCCCCATGTGCAGGCCCGAGATCGACACCATGTGCGAGAGGTTCGAGGCGCGCAGCGCATCGTTCGTCTCGGCGGTCACGCCCGACCGGTCACCGGTCATCAGTGCAGAGGCAAAAGCCATCGCCTGCCCCTCGCGCCCCGCCTGCATCGCCGCCGACAAACGCATGCGCAGCCGGAAAGCGGCGAGCGAACCATGTCCCTCGGGCCGCTCGACCACCATTGGCGGGCTGCGGGCATAACCGACGGCGCCGAGGCCCGAAAACCAGGCGAGGCGCTGGAAATCGAAGCCCCCGGGCGCCACGGGCCCGTCCGGGGGCGACAGATGGGCGGTGACCATGACGATCAGGCCCGGCTCGGGCACGAACCCCATCTGGTCGCCATGCAGCGCCACCCGCACCCGCGCAGGCGTCTTTCTAGTGGCAACATCATTCAGGCGAACCTCGTCGAGCGTGATACGGATCTGGTCCGAGAAGGAGCGGTCGATATCGACGACCCGCCCCTCGACCGGGCCGTAATAGCGGAAAGGCAGGACCGGCGCGGCAACCAGATGGGCGCGCGCCACCGCAAGGACGAAGCCTCCGGCGATGAGGGCTATGGCGAAGGCCGGGGACCGGCCGAGGTCGGGCCCGAAGAGCCCCCCTGCCCAGAGAAGAAGGGCAAGGCCCAGGGCCACGGCGACAACCGGCCCCGTCGGCTCCGCTCTCAGCGCGAAATAGAACCCGATGCCCACCGACAGAAAGACCGGCGCCCAGGGCAAGAGCGTGCCGCGCCGCGCCACGAGCGCCACGAGCGGTGACGCGAGCCAGCCCGACAGTCCCTGCCAAAGGTGCCGCACTTGTCTCGCTTCCTTCGATTGCCTAGAACGCTGCGGTCAGGATTTCCTCATTCTGGTTTCCGAAAGGTTAACGTTTCCATGTCCTCCCCCGTCGTCACCCGCTTTGCCCCCTCTCCGACCGGCTATCTGCATATCGGCGGGGCGCGGACCGCGCTCTTCAACTGGCTTTACGCGCGCGGCCGGGGCGGCAGGTTCCTGCTGCGGATCGAGGATACCGACCGCGAACGCTCGACCCCCGAGGCGACCGAGGCGATCCTGAAGGGCCTCAGCTGGCTCGGTCTCGACTGGGACGGCGAGGTGGTCAGCCAGTTCGACCGCAAGGACCGCCATGCCGAAGTGGCGCGCGAGATGCTGGCGCGCGGTTCGGCCTACAAATGCTTCTGCTCGCAAGAGGAAATCGAGGCCTTCCGCGAGGCCGCGCGGGCCGAAGGCCGCTCGACCCTGTTCCAGAGCCCCTGGCGTGACGCCGATCCCTCGACCTTTCCCGACATGCCCTATGTCATCCGCCTGAAGGCGCCGCGCGAGGGCCAGACGGTGATCGAGGACCGCGTGCAGGGCGATGTGACCTTCGGCAACGACCAGCTCGATGATATGGTTTGTTTACGCGCCGATGGTACACCCACCTACATGCTGGCGGTCGTTGTCGATGATCACGACATGGGCGTTACGCATGTGATCCGTGGGGACGACCATTTGACCAACGCCGCGCGGCAGACCCAGATCTACAAGGCGATGGACTGGCCGGTGCCGGTCTGGGCCCATATCCCGCTCATTCACGGGCCGGACGGCAAGAAACTGTCGAAGCGTCATGGCGCGGTCGGCCTGCATGATTACCAGGCGATGGGTTACCCGGCGTCGGCCATGCGCAACTACCTCTGCCGTCTCGGCTGGAGCCATGGCGACGACGAGTTCTTCACCGACGATCAGGCGCGGGACTGGTTCGATCTGGATGGAATCGGCCGCTCGCCCTCGCGGCTCGATTTCAAGAAACTGGAAAATATCTCGGGCCAGCATATCGCCGCCAGTGCAGATGCAGCATTGCTGCCTGAAATTGAGGCATTTCTGGCGGTGTCTGGCCAGCCGGGCCTGACCGAGACGCAGCACGACCTGATGTCACGCGGTCTTTACTGCCTGAAGGACCGGGCCAAGACTTTTGGTCAACTCATTGAAAAGGCACATTTCATCCTGCAATCCCGGCCGATCGCGCCGGACGAGGCGGCAGCAAAGGCACTCGATCCGGTATCCCGTGGTATACTGCAAGAATTGACGCCGCAGCTGCGAAATGCTAGCTGGGAACGCGAAGAACTCGAGACTGCCGTGGCCCGCGTGGCCGAGGCGCACGGGTTGGGCCTGGGCAAGCTTGCCGCCCCCCTGCGCGCCGCGCTCGCCGGACGAACGGCCACGCCGTCGGTCTTCGACATGATGCTTGTACTGGGGCGGGAGGAAACGCTCGCCCGGTTGATGGATGCGGCAGCCTGACCGGCCCTCACCGGACGGGCGCCCGAACCAAGGGGATAAGAGAATGGCCGACAGAACCAAGGCGACGCTGAGCTTCGGCGACAAGACACTCGAGCTCCCGATCCTGAAACCGACCGTCGGGCCGGACGTGATCGACATCCGCAAGCTCTATGCCGAAGGGGACGTTTTCACCTACGATCCGGGTTTCACCTCGACGGCGGCCTGCGACAGCGCGATCACCTATATCGACGGTGATCTGGGCGAACTGCTTTATCGCGGCTATCCGATCGAGCAACTCGCCGACAAGTCCCATCACCTCGAAGTCTGCTACCTGCTGCTTTACGGCGAACTGCCGACGGAAGCGCAGATGAAGGATTTCGAACTGCGCGTGACCCGTCACACGATGGTGCACGAGCAGATGCACAATTTCTTCCGCGGTTTCCGCCGCGACAGCCATCCGATGGCGACGATGGTGGGCGTCGTCGGCGCGATGTCGGCCTTCTATCACGACAGTCTCGACATCAACGATCCCTGGCAGCGCGAAGTGGCAGCGATCCGCATGATCGCCAAGCTGCCCACGATCGCCGCGATGGCCTACAAATATTCGATCGGCCAGCCGTTCGTTTACCCGAAGAACTCGCACTCCTATGCGGGGAACTTCCTGCATATGTGCTTTGCCGTGCCCTGCGAGGATTATGTCGTCCAGCCGGAACTCGAACGGGCGATGGACCGGATCATGATGCTGCATGCCGATCATGAGCAGAATGCCTCGACCTCGACCGTGCGTCTGGCGGGCTCTTCGGGCGCCAATCCGTTCGCCTGCATCGCGGCGGGCATCGCCTGCCTCTGGGGGCCAGCGCATGGCGGCGCCAACCAGGCCTGTCTCGAGATGCTGAAGGAAATCGGCACCGTCGACCGCATTCCCGAATACATCGCCAAGGCCAAGGACAAGACCTCTGGCTTCCGGCTTATGGGTTTCGGTCACCGGGTCTACAAGAACTTCGATCCGCGCGCCAAGGTGATGAAGGAAAGCGCCGACGAGGTGCTGGAGCTGCTCGGTGTCCACAACAACCCGTTGTTGCAGGTGGCGAAGGAGCTGGAACGGATCGCGCTGGAAGACGACTATTTCATCGCCAAGAAGCTTTACCCCAACGTCGATTTCTATTCGGGCATCATCCTTGAGGCGATGGGTTTCCCCACCTCGATGTTCACGCCGATCTTCGCGATCTCGCGCACCATCGGCTGGATTTCGCAGTGGAAGGAGATGATCGGCGATCCGACCCAGAAGATCGGCCGCCCGCGGCAATTGTATGTCGGCCCGACCCGGCGCGATTATGTCGAGGTCGGCGGACGCTGAGGCAACGCCCGACCGCGCAGCCGTGCGTCAGGCCCCGAAACCGGCAGTGACCGGTGGCGGGACCTGCGGCGCATCCCTGACGGACGGGCCTTCCAAGGGCAGCGGCACCCCGGCATCGGGGCGGCACTGGCGTTTCGGCGCGTTCTTCCGTCGAGTTGACCTGAGGTCCGCTGCTTATTGTATCGGATTTCACCACAAAACGCCGGTTTTCCTGCTTCTTTTCGGGCAATCAGCCTCCTAGCATAGGGCACGCTGGCAGGCATCCGCCGCCAGGGCAGCGGATCAATCCGCGCATCGCTAGGGAGGGACAGTTGGAATTCCTGAAATCGTTCTTCGGCTATATCGATAGCCTGACCTGGGGCTGGGCACTCATCCCCATCCTCGTCGTGTTCGGCGTGTTCATCACGATCATGTCGGGCCTCGTGCAGTTTCGCTACTTCATCCGGATGTTCAGCGTCCTGTCGGGCAAGAACCAGACCGCCGATCCGAACGCGATCAGCGCGCGCGAGGCGCTTCTCGTCTCGGTCGGCGGCCGGGTCGGCGGCGGCAATATCGCCGGGGTGGCGGTGGCGATCAGCGTCGGCGGCCCCGGCGCGGTCTTCTGGATGTGGTGCATCGCCCTGGTCGGCATGGCCACGAGCCTTGTCGAATGCACGCTGGCCCAGGTCTTCAAGCGCAGCGCAGGCGAGAGCATCTTCCGGGGCGGCCCGGCGGACTATATCCGCCACGGGCTCGGCAAGGAGTACAACTGGCTCGCGGTCGTCTATGCGATCTGCCTGCTGGCGGCCTTCGGCCTCGGGTTCAACGCCTTCCAGGGCAATACCGTCGCGGGTGCGGTCGAAGGGTCGCTTGGCGTCAGCCGCTATGTGACCGGCACCATTCTGACCATCGTCACGGCGCTGGTGATCTTCGGCGGCATCAGGCGCATCGCCAAGGCCGCCGACGTGATCGTGCCGGTCATGGCGCTTGGTTATCTGGCACTGGCGATCGGGGCGATCTTGATCAACATCACCGAAGTGCCGGGGGTGATCAGCCGCATCGTCTCGGCCGCCTTCGGCTACGAACCGGCCATTGCAGGCGGCATGGGGGCAGCCATTGCCCAGGGGCTCCGGCGCGGTCTCTTCTCGAACGAAGCGGGCCTCGGCTCTGCCCCGAACGTCGCCGCGACCGCAACCGTGCGTCATCCGATGAGCCAGGGGATCACCCAGTCCTTCTCGGTCTTCATCGACACGATCGTCATCTGCTCCTGCACGGCCTTCATCATTCTTCTGAGCGACAGCTACGTCGCCGGCGCCGAAGGGATCGACGGCGTGGTGCTGACCCAGCATGCGCTGGCCGATCACTACGGCGAATGGTCGCGTTACGGGCTGACGGCCGCGATCCTGCTCTTTGCCTTCTCGTCGATCATCTACAATGTCTATCTCGGCGAGAATGCGCTTGCGGTCGTGACCCGGTCGAAAGAGGCGGTCCTCGTGCTCAGGGCGGTCATCCTGGGGCTGGTGTTCCTGGGGGCGGTTGCGCCGAACGCAACCTCGGTCTTCTTCTTCTCCGACCCGCTGATGGGCGTGCTGGCGCTGGTGAACCTAGTGGCGATCCTGATGCTGTTCCCGACCGCGATGCGGGTGGTGCGCGACTATGAACGCCAGCTCAGGAGCGGTGTCGACCGGCCGGTATTCGATCCCGCGACCTTCCCCGACCTCGATATCGATCGCGAGGCCTGGGATGCCCGCCACTGGAAATGACGCTGCGAGGGCCGCCTGTCCCGGGCGGCCCCTTGCCGCCGGACTGCGCCAAGGCTGGCCCGGAGCGGAAGCGGGATTTCGTCCGGGCTGCGCCCGGCCGATCCGCCGGGGGAGGCGCTGCCTCCCCCGGACCCCCTCCGGGATATTTGCAAACGGAAGAAGGCCGGTCAGTCGTCCCGATGGCTGGAAATGCTGCGCAGAAGGGCGAGTGCTTCGGCTGTCGGGGCGCGTTCGATCCTTCGGTATTCGCGCCCGTCGGCGGTGCGTTCAGCCAGCCCGTGGCCGATGAGCGAGCGGCGCAGGATGGCGCGGTCGCCGAAAAGATGCCAGCGGTCCATCAGCTGATTCACGTCGGCTTCGCTCATCACCTGCCGGGCCGGAAGATGCGACCAGAGCACCCAGAGACATAGGTTCTGAAGCGATGTCCGGTTGGGCCAGCGGGTGAGCCGGCCCTGACCGTCGAAGAGACGCAGCGCCTTCGCCAGGCGCCTTGCGTCCAATTGGGGCGGGGCGGCGGGGGCGCCAGCGGCAGGCGCTGCGCGCAGATGCTGGTAATTGCCGAGCCCCGCTGCGCGGGCGAGCATGTTGAGAAGGCCGAGATGGAAAGGCACCTGTCCCGCGCCCTGAAGGTCGCGGCGCAGGCGTTTGGCGAAGTCCGACAGATCGGGGATCGACAGGGAAATGGCGTCACGGGCCATGGGTTACGTCCTTTCGGTACGCTCCGCTTTCGGGGGAAAGTCCGCCGGTCGCCGCTTGACGGTGAGAGCGTGTGAAAGAAACGCCTCGCTCAAGAGATGCAGGTTTAGCATTCCGGCCGGGCCGGATCGGCAACGCCTTGGTGAACTGCGGACCGGCGCCTTGATAGCGCCGGTCGGCTTTTGCGGTCAAGCCTGTGGCGCGTCAGGCCTCCGCATGTTCTTTGGAAATCCGCTCGGCCTCGCGCCCGTAAAGCTCCTCATAATGATCGAAGCCTGCTTCATGCCACGCCGTGCCCTGGGTGGCCGAGCCGAGCGCGGTGACCAGTTCCTCTTCGGCCGCCGCCGGTAGCAGCGCGCGGAAGATGTCCCAGCCCCGGCAGGCGGGATCGCGGTCGAAACCGAGGACCTGACCCTTCAGAGAGGAGATGAGCGAGACCATGGACCCCGCGTAGATCGAGGGGATATGGATCTCCACCCGGTCCACGGGCTGCAGCAGCACCGGCCCGGCCTTGGCGAGCGCCTCCTTCACCCCCTGCCGTCCGGCGGTGCGGAAGGCGAAGTCGGAACTGTCGACGGCATGATGCTTGCCGTCGGTCAGGGTGACCGCGACATCAATGACCGGAAAGCCGAGCGGCCCCTTGACCAGGGCATCGCGCGCGCCCTCCTCGACCGAAGGGATATAGTTCCTCGGCACCGCGCCACCCTTCACCACCTCGGTGAAGGCGAAGCCCGCGCCGCGCGCCTGGGGCGCCACGGTCATTGCCACATCGGCGAACTGGCCCGCCCCGCCCGATTGCTTGCGGTGGCGGTAGTTTTCCTCGACGCGCGCAGAAATCGTCTCGCGGTAGCTCGGCGCCGGGACATGGGGATCGACATCCACCCCGAACCCGTCCGACAATTGCGTCACGACGGCGCGCAGATGCATTGGCCCCTGCAGGCGCACGACCGCATGGCCGGTCGCCTCGTCCTGGGCGATTGTCAGGCCCGGGTCGGTCTCGCCGAGCTTCGCCAGCGCGGCGGAGAGGCGCGCGTCGTCCTTCTCATGCGCGGGCGTCAGCAGCCGCGCCATTGCGGGCGGCGCGCTGGCCGCCCAGTCAGGAGCGGGCGCAGCGCCCGACGCCGTATAGACCCGCCCGGCATTCAGATGGTCGGCCTTCACCGAAATCGCAACATCGCCAGGGGCAAGCCGGTCATGGCCGGACTTGCCGCCCAGCTCCGACAGGCCGCCGATGGTGGAGCCGCCAAGCGCCGCGCCCTGCGCCACGCCATCGCCAAGGGCGCGCAGGAAGGTGCATTTGCCCAGATGCTTGCGGTTCTGGGCATGAAAACCAACCGCAAGCGCCTCGCCCGCGCCAAGCCGGTCGCGCAGCGCCTCGACCCCGGGTGCCTCGTGCCGCAAGGCCTTCATCAGCCGCGTCACGCCATTGGCATGGCTCGCCGCGCCGAGGAAACAGGGCAGGATCACGCTTTCCTGGGTCTCGCGCCGGGCAATCTCGAAAAGCGCGCCCTTGGCCGGCTCGTGATCCTCGATCAGTTCCTCCAGCAGGTGATCGTCATATTCCGACATATGTTCCAGAAGTGCTGTGCGCGCCTCCTGCTCGCGCTCGGTCTCCGAGGCGGGCATCTCGACCAGAACCGAGGGCAGGCCCTCGCGGTAGCGCCAGGCGCGCTCGGAAATCAGGTCGACCGCGCCGACGATCTGGCCGCCCTCGCGGATCGGGATCTGGCGCAGCACGATGGCGTGCGACGTATAGGCCTGCAGCTCGGACACCACGTCGCGGATCTGGCCCTTCGGCGCGTCCATCCGGTTGATGAAGATCAGACAGGGCGTGCCTGAGGCTTCGATGGCGCGCAGATAGGGCGCGGCCAGCACCGCCTCGTTCGGGTCAGGCGCGACGCAGAGGACGGCGGCGTCGGAGGCCAGAAGTGACTGACCGACCATGCGCGCATATTCGGGGCCGCCCGCGAGGTCGATTGCGCACCAGGGCTCGCCCATGAAGGTGAAGCGCGACAGGGAAAGATGCCCCGCCTGTTCCACCTTCGGCGGATGGCCGTCCAGCTGGGCCATCTGCTTCACGAGCTCGGTCTTGCCCGACTGCGAGGGCCCCATGACTGTGATGAGCCGCATGATGATCGCTCCCTTCCGGCACGAGCGGGAGGCGCCGGCGAAATGCCGCGACCCGCGTGCCATCGGGCCGATCCGCCCTGCCTTTCACTCTCTGCCCCGAAACCGGACCGGTCAAGGCCGCGTTTTCCCGTGCCCGTCGCGGACGAAACCGGGCGGCTACACTTTCTGTCCTGAAATACTCCGGGGTGAACCCCGGACTTGTCCGGGGGAGGGGCGGAGCCCCTCAGCGCCCTTCGAACCGCGGCGCGCGCTTTTCGAGAAAGGCAGTGACCCCTTCGAGGAAATCTGCACTCTGCCCGCAGGTGCCCTGCAGCCGCGCCTCCAGCGCCAGCTGAGCGTTCAGATCATTGGCATAGCTTGCACGCAGCGCCTCTTTCACCGCCCGGTAGGCAAGGCCCGGCCCCGCCGCCAACTGGGCGGCACGGGCCCGCCAATGAGCCTCAAAGCCCTCGTCCGGCACCGCCTCCCAGATCATGCCCCAGTCGGCGGCCTGCCGCGCGCCGATCTTGTCGGCGAAGAGCATCGCCCCCATGGCGCGGGCGAACCCTACCTGGCGCGGCAACCAATAGGTGCCGCCCGCGTCCGGCAGAAGGCCGATCCGGGTGAAGGCCTGGATGAAGCTTGCACTTTCCGCCGCGATGACCACATCCGCCGCCAGCGCCAGGTTCGCCCCTGCCCCGGCGGCAGCGCCATTGACGGCGGCGATGGTCGGCAGCGGGCAGTGATAGATCGCCTTCAGGAGGGGTTCATATTCGTCCCTGAGAACCGCCTCGAAATCCACCGCGCCGGGGGTTCCGGCATCGGCGAGGTCCTGACCGGAACAGAAGGCCTTTCCCGTGCCGGTCAGGACGATGACGCGCGCCTCGCCCTCGGCGCGCGCGAGCGCGGCACGCAACTGAAGCCGCAGATCGCGGTTCAGCGCATTCATGACGTCGGGCCGGTTCAGCCGCAGCGTGGCAATGCCGTGCTGCAGGTCATAGATCACGCTGTCACTCATGCTCGCCTCCGTTGGTCGCGCCGATGCTAGGCGCTCGGCACGCAGTCGGAAAGCGCGCGCGCTGTCTGACGTTGCGGCAAAGCGTGGAACCTCAGTCTTTCAGAATCTCGGCAAGCCGCGCTTCTTCCGCCTCGCTCAGCGGACCCGACCTTTCGGCCGCGCGCGAGCGGCGCACATAGAGACCTGCCCCTGCCAGCGCCGAAAGCAGCAGGAAAGGAGGTGCGAGCCATAGGACAAGGTTCGCCCCGGTCGCGCGCGGGCGGAAGAGGATGAATTCTCCGTAACGGTCGGTGAGATAGGCCACCGCCGCCTCATCGCTGTCGCCCGCCACCAGCCTTTCGCGCAAGACTAGTCGCATGTCGCGCGCGATGGGGGCATTCGATTCGTCGATTGTCTCTCCCTGGCAGACGGGGCAACGCAGCCCCTCCGACAGGGCCCGGGCGCGCGCCTCCAGCGCCGGATCGGCGAGGACTTCGCCGGGCTGGACGGCCAGCGCGGGCGAAGCGAATGCCAGGAAGACGAGGAGGACAAGCTGGCGCATGGTCATTCCGCCGGCTGGGCAAGCGGCTGGCGCCGCGCACCCGCGCCCACGCGCAGCCGCCGGTCGCTGAGACTTAGTGCGCCGCCAAGGGCCATCATCAGCGCCCCGGTCCATATCCAGTTGGCGAAGGCCTTCACATAGCTTCTGACCGCCCAGCTGCCATCCGCCTGCGGGTCGCCGAGCACGAGGTAGATGTCATCGCGGAACCCGTTCGCGATCGCGGCTTCGGTCGTCGGCATGGCCGCGACGGGATAGACCCGCTTCTCGGGATGAAGGACCGCAACCTCCGCTCCGCCCTTCATCACCCGCATGGTCGCCATCGTGGTGAGGTAATTCGGCCCCTCGCCCTCTTCGACAGCCTCCAGCACCACCTGATAGGCGCCGAGCGGGAAGCTTTCGCCGACTTTCACGGTGCGGATGTCCTCGATGCTCCATCCGGTCAGGCAGGCGATGCCGATGAAGGTGACGCCGAGCCCTGAATGGGCAAGGCCCCGGCCCCAGTCGGCGCGCGGCAGGCGGGCGAGGCGCGCTTGCGTGCGGCCCGCGCGCAGCCACAGGTCGATGCAGGCGCCCGCGATCAGCCAGACCCCGAGGAGGACACCGACGGGCGCGAGGGCCGAGCGGCCGCTGTTCACGGCAAAGGCAAGCGCCATGAACGCTAGGGCGAGCAGCGCCGCGGCGGCAAGCGTCCGGGCCGCGCCGGTCAGCCGCCCACGCTTCCAGGGCAGGATGGCGCCGAGGGGCAGCGCAATGGCGAGGATCACCATCAGCGGCGTGAAGGCCGCATCGAAGAAGGGCGCGCCGACCGAGAGTTTCCGGGCGAAAGCCGCCTCGGCCACCAGGGGCCAGATCGTGCCGATGAAGACGACGAAGGCCGCGACCGCCAAGAGGATGTTGTTGAGAACCAGCGCGCCCTCTCGGCTGACAAGCGCGAAGGCGCCGCGCGCCTGCATCCGGTCGGCGCGGAGCGCAAAAAGCGTCAGCCCGCCGCCGATGAACACCCCGAGGATCATCAGGATGAACACCCCGCGTTCGGGGTCATTGGCGAAAGCATGGACCGAGGTGATGACGCCCGAGCGCACTAGGAAGGTGCCAATCAGCGAAAAGCCGAAGGCGAGGATTGCCAAGAGGATGGTCCAGGCCTTCAGAACTTCGCGCTTTTCGACCACGATGGCGGAATGAAGCAGCGCGCCCGCGAAGAGCCAGGGCATGAGCGAGGCATTCTCGACCGGGTCCCAGAACCAGAACCCGCCCCAGCCCAGCTCGTAATAGGCCCACCAGGACCCGAGCGCGATGCCGATCGTCAGGAATATCCAGGCGGCAAGCGTCCAGGGCCGGACCCAGCGCGCCCAGGCCGCATCGACCCGGCCTTCGATCAGCGCCGCCATGGCGAAGGAGAAGGCCATCGAGAGGCCGACATAGCCGAGATAGAGGAAGGGCGGATGGAGGGCGAGGCCCACATCTTGCAGAAGCGGATTGAGGTCGCGCCCGTCGAAGGGCGGCGAGGCGAGCCTGAGGAACGGGTTCGAGGTGAAGAGGATGAAGGCGAGGAACGAGAGGCCGATCATCGCCTGAACCGACAGGACGCGTGCACGCAGCGCTGGCGGCAGACCGGCCCCGAACCAGCCCGCGCAGGCGCCGAAGAGCGCGAGGATCAGCACCCACAGAAGCATCGAGCCTTCATGGTTGCCCCAGGTTCCGGCGACCTTGTAAATCAACGGTTTCGCCGTATGGGAGTTTTCGTAGACGACCTTCAGCGAAAAATCCGAGGTCACGAACGCATGGACAAGGGCCGCAAAGGCGGCGGCGATCAGCGCGACCTGCAGGGTGGCGAGCGGCGGGCCGAGTGCCATCCAGCGCAGCCGCCCGGTCTCGGCGCCCAGAAGCGGCAGCACGGCCTGAAGGGCCGCCGTGGCAAAGGCGAGGATGAGACAGAAATGGCCAAGCTCGGTGATCATGGCCCGACTTTAGACGGTTGGCCCCGAAAGGGAAATGGGGCGGCGCTGCGTCATCCCGCCGCCCGGCCTCCTCGGCCACTTCGTGGCTCGTCGGTGCGGGCGGCGTGCGAGGAGTGGTCGAAGACCTTCGACGAGCCTAGCGGTCGCGGCGGCGCTGCAGTTCCCTGAGCGCGGCATTCTCCTCGCTGGCGCGCGGCTTGGCTGGTTTCGGCGCCGGTTGCGGCGCGGGCGCCTTCATCCGAAAATAATGCGCCTCGCGCGCGCCGAAATAGAAGCCCACGATCGCGGCCAACAGCCACCAGAGCGGTTCCGGCACGAAATTCAGGCCGACCATGCGGCGCGAAAACCCGTCTGGATCGACCATCGCATAGGCGAAGAGGCCGAGCGTGCCGAAGGCAAGGAAGGGGCGCGGCAGGCGGTTCAGCCCGTTCACGAACCGGTCGAAGACGCCCGGCATCGCATATTGAAACTCCGCCCCATGCTCGTCGATCGCCGCCATATAGGCCTCGTGTGCGGCCTCCATCTTGCGGGTGGCGTTGGGCGTGAAGACCTCGGCAACACCGGCCGCAGCCCGCCCGAGTGCCGCCGCCCCGCCGGGGCCGCCCAAAGCCCTGCCGATCAGCCCCATGCTTTCGTCCTTTCCCGATGCTCGGCGTCCGTCAGATGAAAGCGCGGCGAGATGAATTCCTCGGCCCGCACGATCCAGCCGCCCTTGCCGCCATCCTTGCGCCGGGCATATTTGCGGCTTGCCGGACGCTGGTCCGCCAGACGGTAGTAGTAGTTGCGCCGCGCGATCCCGTAGGCATCGGCCAGCAGAAGCGGATCGGGCGCGGCGGCTGCGGCCGCAGCGGTCGCGGTCGCGGGGCCCATCAACCCGTCGACCTTCAGCGCATGGCCGAGATCGTTCAGAAGCCGCTGCAACAGCTTCACCGCATTGGCACCCGCATTGACATACATGTCGAAGATCGATGGCTGCAGCGCCTCCGGCAGCGCCTCGAGGCCGGGTCGGGTAAAATAGTGATCGACGAAAATCTCAGCCGCCACCGCCTCGGTCAGCGCTTGCACATCGGCCTCGCTCACCCTGCCGTCGCCGTTCAGGTCGCGCCCAAGGCGCTTGAGCGTCGCCAGCGTCACGCCATGCTTGGTCGCCCCGCCCGGATCATCGGGATCGTTCACATAGCCGCCCTCGCGAGCAACGATGGCCTTGGCAATGTCCTGGACTGTCTGCATGTCCTTCCCCGAGAAACGCCGGGGAAGGCTCGCGCCGAAAGGTTAATTCGTGGCAGGCGCAGCGTTCGGATCGACGTAGACGCCCTGCTCTTTCAGAGAATCGATCACTTCCTTCGGCATGTAGGTCTCGTCATGCTTGGCCAGAAGCTCGGTCGCCTGGAAAACCCCGTCCTCCATGCGCCCGGTCGCCACCGTCCCCTGCCCTTCGCCGAAGAGATCGGGCCGGGGATTGTCGCCCACATAGGCCACCAGCACGTCGGCGTTCGTGTCAGTGATGGTGAAGGTGAAATGCACACCCTCGCCCGGCAGGATCGAGCCTTCCTTAACCAGCCCGCCCAGACGGAAGATTTCGCCGTCGGACGGTGCCTTCTCGGCGACCTGTGTCGGAGAATAGAAGAAGTTGATCCCGTCCCTGAAGCCGTAACCGACCAGCGCCGTCGCGCCGATCAGCGCGGCGAAGGCGAGGAGGATCACCTGTATCCGGCGGGTTTTCTTCAGGCTTCTCATGGAAACACCGGCGCCAGCATCAGCCCTTCGGTCTCGGGAAGGCCAAGCATAAGGTTCGCGTTCTGGATCGCCTGGCCCGAAGAGCCCTTGGTCAGGTTGTCAAGCGCTGCCACCACGATCGCCCGCCCCGGCAACCGGTCGCCCACAACGCCGAGGTGCACGAAGTTCGACCCTGCGATCGAGCGGGTCGAGGGCAGTTGGCCCGTGGGTAGGACATGCAGGAACGGTTCATCCGCATAGCGGTCGGCCAGCGCCTTGTGGATCGCCGCCGCATCGCCCCGGACATAGACGGTCGCGAGGATGCCCCGGTTGAAGGGCATGAGGTGCGGCGTGAACTGGATATGGACGGGGCGACCCGCGACCTTTGAAAACTCCTGATCGAATTCGCCCAGATGCCGATGGGCGCCGCCCGCCGAATAGGGATGGGTGCCGCCCGACAGTTCGGCATGCAGCAGGTTTTCCTTCAGCGACCGGCCCGCGCCGCTGACCCCCGCCTTGAGGTCGAGGATGATCTCGTCAAGGTCGATCACGCCCGCCTCGATCAGCGGCCGGATCGCATATTGCCCGGTCGCGGCATTGCAGCCGGTGCCTGCCACAAGCCGCGCGGCGCAGATCTCGTCGCGGTAGAATTCGGTCAGGCCGTAGACGGCCTCTTTCTGCAATTCGACTGCCGCATGCGGCTTGCCATACCACTTTTCGTAAGCGGCCGGATCGCGCAGCCGGAAATCGGCCGACAGATCGACCACCTTCAGATCGCGCGGCAATTGGGCGATGACCGCCTGACTGGTCGCGTGCGGCAGCGCGCAGAAACAGAGATCAATCCCGGAAAAGTCGATCTCTTCGATCTTTTGCAGGACCGGCAGCTTCAGATGGGCGAGGAAGGGAAAGACCTCGGCCATCGCCATGCCCGCCTTGCGGTCAGCCGAGAGCGCCGCGACCTCCAGCCCCGGATGGGTGGCGATCAGGCGCACCAGTTCGGCCCCGGTGTATCCGGATGCTCCGAGAATGGCGATTCGCTTGGCCATGGCCGCCTCCCTGTGCTCAGCGCGTGATGCCGGGCCGGGCGGTGAGATTCAATCGCAAAATTGTCCGGATGGCCTCAGGCGCGCTGCGCACGCCGCCGCCTGCGGCGGGCCGAGACGGCAAGCGGCAGAAGCGCCCCGAGCATCAGGACGGCCGCAGGCGGCAAAGGCACCGGCGTCGGCGTGTAGGCGATCCCGTTCACCGGCAGGAGCCCGCTGCCCGCCCGCATCTCGGGCCGGGCGGGATAGTCGAACGCGATCCGCACCACCCCGTTTGCATGGACGCGCAGCGCCAGGCCGAAATCGCCCGCGGGCGCCCGGTAGGCCGCAAGGAACGACCCGCCGCCCTGCCCGGTCAGGACTGTGAAAGCCTCGACCTCGCTCAGGCTCATACGCGCATTCAGCGTCCGGTAGGCCGAATAGCCGAAGAGGCCCGAGAAGGAAAAGGCATGCCGCCATCGACCGTCGGACAGGCCCGGGATCAGAAGGCGCTTCACCGTCGGCGCGGGCGCACTGCCGCTGAGCGAGACGACCTTGCTGAGCCGCGGTTTCCTGACCGTCGGCTCGGGCATGTCCAGCGCCAGGTTGATGCTGCCGAAACGGACATCGAAGACGGGTGCCGCATGGGCAGCCACAAAGAGGGCGCTGCCCAAGGCAACTCCCAAAACCGCGCGGACCGCCCCGCGTATGACCATCCGAATGGTCATTCAGGTCCCTGCTTCGCCGTTTGTTCCTTGCAAACTAGGGGCGAATAGGGGCCGCAGCATGGCAAGATCATGCATGCGCGCGGGCGAATATGAGCAAAAATGCGGCGGCGTTCAGGCCGCTTCGAAGGCGATCCGACGTTTCAGGAACTGCGTCGCGCGGTCGGAGACGGCGCGCGGATCACCCGTCGTCAAGAGCTTCGCCTCAGTCCCGGCACCGGTGAACTCCGGACGTCGAGCAAGGTAGTCGGCAAGGCTTTCGGCCACCAGACCGGCCTGCGAAAAGACCCGGACCGAGGGGCCGAGCGCTTCCTGAAAAGTCTTCTGCATCAATGGGTAATGTGTGCAGCCGAGGATCGCCGCCTCGGGGTTCGGCATCCGTCGCTTCAGCGCCTCGACATGGGAGCGCACCAGCGCCTCGGCGAGGATCTCGTCCCCCTGTTCGATCGCATCGACGACACCGCCGCAGGGCTGCGCCTCGACATCGACGCCGATGGCGCGGAAGGCCAGTTCGCGCTGGAAGGCGCGGCTCGCGACTGTCGCCGGTGTCGCGAAAAGGGCCACATGCTTAACGGCCACCTCGCGCGGCGGCGAATTGTCGCCCCACTGACGTTCGGTCAAGGCCTCGATCAGCGGCACGAAGACGCCGAGTACCCGCTTGCCCTCGGGCACCCAGGTTTCCTGCATCCGTTTCAGCGCGGCGGCGGAGGCGGTGTTGCAGGCGAGGATCACCAGATCGCAGCCCTCTGCCCAGAGCCGTTCCACCCCCGCGCAGGTCAGCCGGAAGATATCATCGGAATCGCGCACACCATAGGGCGCATGGGCATTGTCGCCATAGTAGACAAAGGGCACGTCGGGCAGCCGTTCGACAACCGCCTGATAGACGGTCAGCCCGCCAAGACCGGAATCGAATATGCCAACCGCCATGCTGCCTCCTGTCATTCCCAGTGTCATAGCAGGCATGCGCGGGAAATCCATCCCAAGCCTGGGCAGCATTGCGGCCGCTCTTCGCGGGCTGACGCGGCTCATCGCCGGTGCGGGGCTACGCCCAGCGATGAGCGGCCTATTCCGCCGCCTGCCGGGTGGGCGCGCCGCCCGCGCGGATCACCGTCAGCAACTCCTCGCGCCGCGCTGCGGCCATCTTCACCGAGGCTTCCTTCACCGGGCCATAACCGCGGATATCCTGCGGCAGACCGGCGAGCGCCAGCGCGGGCGCCTCGGTCGTCGGCGACAATCGGGAGAAAGCGAACACCATGTCTTCCTCGTACTGGGCAATCAGCGCCCGTTCCGTCCGCCGCTCCGCGGTGCGCCCGAACGGGTCGAACGCCGTACCGCGTAACCGCTTCATCCGCGCGAGAAGCCTGAAGACCGGCAGCATCCAGGCGCCGAATTCGCGCTTCTTCGGTCGTCCCTCGGGCCCCTTGCCACCGAGAAGCGGCGGCGCCAGGTGAAACGACAGCTTCAGATCGCCGTCAAAGATCGCGCGCGCCCGATCGGCGCTCGTCAGATGCAGCCGCGCCACCTCATATTCATCCTTGTAGGCGAGGAGCTTGTAGAAATTCTCGGCAACCGCCGCCTTCAGCGCTTCGGGCGCCGAGGCCACCAGGCGGCGGTACCTTTCCGCGTAGGCTGCGTCCTGATACTCGGTCAGGCGTCGCGCACGATCTTCGATTTTCTCTTTCAGAGTCAGAGGCTTGTTTGACTGTTCGAGCGTAACCTCGGCAACCGCTGCCGGATCGACCGCCGCCCAGCGACCGATTTCAAAGGCGCTTTGGTTGCCCTTCACGGCAGCGCCGTTCAGTTCCACCGCCCGCAGGATCGCCTGACGCGACAGGGGCAGGAGCCCGCGTTGCCAGGCGGCGCCAAGCACGATCATGTTGGAATAGATCGAGTCGCCGAGAAGCTTTTCGGCAAGCGTCGAGGCATCGAAGAAACTGACACCCTCCCTCAGCCGCGCCTCCAGCGACAGGCGCAGCCGGTCGGCGGGCAGCTTGAAGTCGCGGTTCCTGGTGAAATCGCCGGTGACGATCTCATGGCCATTCACCACCGCGCCCGTCCGCCCTTCGGTCATGAGGCCGAGCGTCTTGGCCCCCGCCGTCACCACCAGATCGCCGCCAATCACGCAGTCGGCCTCGCCTGTTGCGACGCGGATTGCCGAAATATCAGAAGGTTGCTCGGCGATCCTCAGGTGGATATGAACCGCGCCACCCTTCTGGGCGAGGCCCGCCATTTCCATCATGCCGGCCCCCTTGCCGTCGAGGTGGGCAGCCATCGCCAGAACCGCGCCGACTGTCACCACGCCGGTGCCGCCAACCCCGGTCAGCACGGTGTTGTGCGTGCCCCGGATGGCGGGAAGCACCGGTTCGGGCAGGTCGGGCAGACGGAAACCCTTGGCGCCTGCCTTGCGGACCGTGCCGCCAGCAACGGTCACGAAAGAGGGGCAGAAACCCTTGAGGCAGGAGAAATCCTTGTTGCAGGACGACTGATCGATGGCGCGCTTGGTGCCGAGTTCGGTCTCGACCGGCACGATCGAGACACAGTTCGATTGGACCGAGCAATCGCCGCAGCCCTCGCAGACATCGGTGTTGATGAAGACCCGCCGGTCGGGATCGGGAAAGGTGCCCTTCTTGCGCCGTCGGCGCTTTTCGGCGGCGCAGGTCTGGACGTAAAGAATGGCCGATACGCCCTTGATCTCGCGATATTTCTCCTGAACCGTCATCAGATCGTCGCGCAGATGCACTTCGATTCCGGGCGGGAAGTCTGAAAGCTCGACCGCCTCTTTCGGATCATAGACCAGCGCTACATGTTTCACGCCCATCGCCAGAAGCTCGCGCGCGATCTGCGGGGCGCTCAGGTCACCTTCAGCCTTCTGGCCTCCGGTCATGGCGACCGCGTCATTGTAGAGGATCTTGTAGGTGATGGTCGTCCCCGCCGCCAAAGCCGCGCGGATGGCGAGCGAACCGGAATGGTTGTAGGTGCCGTCGCCGAGGTTCTGGAAAACATGGCCGCGTTTCGAGAACGGCGCCTCGCCCACCCAGTTCGCGCCCTCGCCGCCCATCTGCGTGAAGCCGACCGTGTCGCGGTCCATCCACTGCACCATGTAGTGGCAGCCGATCCCCGCATAGGCGCGGCTGCCCTCGGGCAGGCGGGTCGAGGAATTGTGCGGACAGCCCGAACAGAACCAGGGCTTGCGCGCGATGATCTCGGGGGCATTGTCGGCGCGCTGCGCCTCTGCGATCGCGGCGAGGCCCTTCTTCACCTCGTCGGTGCCGCGCCCCTCCTCGATCAGGATGCCGCCGATCTTTTCGGCGATCATGATCGGGTCAAGCGCATAGCGGGTCGGGAACAGCTCTTCCCTATGCATGCCGCCCGCGCCGCCCTTGTACCAGCCATAGACGCGGCGGCCCCGGCGGTCGTCGAAGATCGCTTCCTTGATCTGCACTTCCAGAAGCTTGCGCTTTTCCTCGACCACCACGATCAGGTCCAGCCCTTCGGCCCATTCGTGGAACGAGGTCATGTCGAGCGGGAAGGTCTGGCCGACCTTGTAGGTGGTGATTCCCAGCCGCTCGGCTTCTCCCGCGTCGATCCCCAAGAGATCAAGCGCGTGGGTAAGGTCGAGCCAGTTCTTGCCCGCCGCCACGAAGCCGATCTTGGCGCCCGACCGGCCCCAGACCCGTTTGTCGATGCGGTTCGCCCGCGCGAAAGCCTCGGCAGCGAAGCGCTTGTAGTCGATCATGCGGGCTTCTTGCGCGACCGGCGTGTCGCCGACACGGATATTCAGCCCGCCTTCGGGCATCGGGAAATCCGGGTTGACGAAGGACAGCCGAAACGGGTCGCCATCGACGACCGACGTCGCCTCGACCGTGTCCTTCATCGTCTTCAGGCCGACCCAGACACCGGCAAAGCGCGACAAAGCCCAGGCATAAAGCCCGTAATCGAGGATTTCCTGCACCCCGGCGGGAGAAACCACCGGAATATAGGCGTCGACCATCGCCCAGTCCGACTGGTGCAGCACGGTCGAGCTTTCACCCGTGTGATCGTCCCCCATCGCCATGATGACCCCGCCATGGGGCGAGGTTCCGGCCATGTTGGCATGCCGCATCACATCGCCCGACCGGTCCACCCCGGGCCCCTTGCCATACCAAAGGGCGAAGACCCCGTCATACTTGCCCTCGCCGCGCATCTCGGCCTGCTGCGTGCCCCAGACCGCTGTCGCGGCCAGATCCTCGTTCAGGCCGGGCTGAAAGAGCACATCGGCCTCCTTCAGCCGCTTCTCCTCGCGCCCCATCTGCAGGTCGACCGCGCCAAGGGGCGATCCGCGATAACCGGTGACATAGCCCGCCGTGTTCAGTCCCGCCGCCCGGTCGCGGGCCTTCTGCATCAGCATCAGCCGTACCAGAGCCTGAGTGCCGTTCATCAATACGGGAGATTTGGAAAGGTCGAACTTGTCGGAAAGCGAAATGTCCTGGCGCGTCATCCTGGCCTCCCCGGCGATGCTGCTGGCTTCGTCAGTATAGGTCATAATTGCTGACCAATAAAGAGATTTGTCAGACCCTTTCCATATTTGGCTTTGGTGACTATCTGCTTTCGGGCTATCAGTGCGGGCAATCGCACCTTCCACCATCCGCAGTCAGAAAATGCGGCGGGCGGGCGGGAATACGAACGGATCGAAGCGGATGGACTGGGACAAGCTCAGGATATTTCATGCAGTCGCGGACGCGGGGTCGCTGACCCATGCGGGCGATGTCCTGCACCTCAGCCAGTCGGCTGTCAGCCGCCAGGTTCGGGCGCTTGAGGAAAGCCTCGACACCACGCTTTTCCACCGCCATGCGCGCGGACTGATTCTGACCGAACAGGGCGAACTCCTGTTCGAGGCGACCAAGTCGATGAACAACCGGCTCGAGGCCGCCGCCGCGCGTATCCGCGACAGCGAGGAAGAGGTGTTCGGCGTCCTCAGGGTCACCACGACCACGGGTTTCGGTACGCTCTGGCTCGCGCCGCGCCTGCCGAAGCTTTACGCGAAATATCCCGACCTGAAGATCGAGCTGATGCTGGAAGAGCGCGTCCTCGACCTGCCGATGCGCGAGGCGGATGTGGCCATCCGCATGAAGGAACCCAGCCAGGCCGACCTGATCCGGCGGCGGCTGATGAACATCCGCATGCGGCTTTATGCAACGCCGGAATACCTGTCGATGAACGGAACGCCGCAGCGGATGTCAGAGATTTCCGCCCACAGGCTGATCGCGCAAAACCCCAATACGCCGCAGGTTGCGGCGGGCGCCGACCTCGTGCAGCGGCTGATGGAATATGAAATCCGCTCGACGCTGACGGTGAACAATTACTTCGGCGTGCTGCAGGCGGTGCTGAACCATCTCGGCATCGGGGTTCTGCCCGATTATCTGACCGCCGACTTCCCGCATCTCGTCCGGGTCCTGCCGGACGTGGAAAGCGAAGAGGTGCCGGTCTTCCTCGCCTACCCCGAGGAACTCAGGCAATCCAAGCGCGTCGCGGCCTTCCGCGATTTCGTCTCGGAAGAGATCGCAAGCTACCGCAAGCGCCAGCTGCGCGAGGAAGCTGCCTGAGAGGCCGGAAAGTGAGGCATGCGCGCAACGCATGACGGCCATGTTGCATCTGCAGCATGATTTTCCTTGAACGCTGAATTCCCGGGCACTAGATGACGCTCATGGGCGGCGGTCGAGGCAACTCCCCCCGTTCATACCTCCCTGTTGGACTTGGGCCGAGCTTGTCTCGGCCTTTTTTTTGGCTGTTCGCTGGCCAGTCTGCACCTGCTGCATCGTTCGGCAGTTCCGGCAGGCGCTTGAACAATGATGCTGCGTGCTGCGAACAGAAGGCAGGTCAATCGCCGGGCTGCTATCGGCAAGAGCGGCTTTGGCCGCGCGGAAAGGTCAGTCGCTCCTCCATGTTCGTACGAAATAGGGACGCGCGACCCTGGGACGCGCGACCCTGGCGAATTTCGACAAAGCCCGCGAAAAATATTCCGGCCCTTCCCCGCGACCCGCCACCACCCCTTTCCCTGCCCGCGCCCATACCTTATGAGGCGCCGCATCATCCCGAGGAGAGGAATGCCGATGACCGACCCCGTGATCACCGCCGAGCTTGTGGCCGCGCACGGGCTGAAGCCCGACGAATATGAGCGGATCCTGGAGATCATCGGGCGCGAGCCGAGCTTCACCGAGCTTGGCATCTTCTCGGCCATGTGGAACGAACATTGTTCCTACAAATCCTCGAAGAAATGGCTGCGCACACTGCACACAACCGGCCCGCAGGTCATTTGCGGCCCGGGCGAGAATGCGGGTGTCGTGGATATCGGCGACGGGCAGGCCGTGGTCTTCAAGATGGAGAGCCACAACCACCCTTCCTATATCGAGCCGCACCAGGGCGCGGCGACCGGCGTCGGCGGCATCCTGCGCGACGTCTTCACCATGGGCGCGCGGCCCATCGCGGCGATGGACGCCCTGTCCTTCGGCCTGCCCTCGCACCCCAAGACCGCGCATCTGGTGAAGGGCGTGGTCGAAGGGATCGGCGGCTACGGCAACGCGTTCGGCGTGCCGAACGTCGGCGGCGAGGTCCGCTTTCACGCCAGCTACAATGGCAACTGTCTGGTGAACGCCTTCGCGGCGGGTCTCGCGGATGCCGACAAGATCTTCTACTCGGCGGCCTCGGGCGTCGGCATGCCGGTCGTCTATCTCGGCGCCAAGACCGGCCGCGACGGCGTCGGCGGCGCGACCATGGCCTCGGCCGAGTTCGACGACACGATCGAGGAAAAGCGCCCCACCGTACAGGTCGGCGACCCCTTCACCGAAAAGCGCCTCCTGGAAGCCTGCCTCGAACTCATGGCCTCGGACAGCGTGATCTCCATCCAGGACATGGGCGCGGCAGGCCTGACCTGTTCGGCGGTCGAGATGGGCGACAAGGGCGGCCTCGGCATCAAGCTGACGCTCGACCATGTGCCGCAGCGCGAGGCGCACATGAGTGCCTACGAAATGATGCTCAGTGAAAGCCAGGAGCGGATGCTCATGGTCCTGAAGCCGGAAAAGGAAGCCGTCGCGCGGGCGATCTTCGAAAAGTGGGACCTCGACTTCGCCATCGTCGGCGAGACGATCCCCGAGGACCGATTCCTGATCCTGCATGGTGGCGAGGTGAAGGCCGACCTGCCCTTGTCCAAACTGTCCTCCAGCGCACCGGAGTACGACCGGCCCTGGGTCGAGACCCCGGCCCCGGCCGCAATGGCCCCGGTTCCGGCGATCGACCCGATCGACGCGCTGAAAGCCCTCATCGGCTCGCCCAACTATGCGGCGAAGACCTGGGTCTATGAACAATATGACACGCAGGTGATGGCCGATACGGTCCGCACGCCGGGCCTTGGCGCGGGCGTCGTCCGCGTCCATGGCACGCCGAAAGCGCTTGCCTTCACCTCGGACGTGACGCCGCGCTATGTGAAAGCGAACCCCTATGAGGGCGGCAAGCAGGCGGTGGCCGAAGCCTGGCGCAACCTGACCGCCGTGGGGGCCACGCCGCTGGCCGCGACCGACAACCTCAATTTCGGCAACCCCGAAAAGCCCGAGATCATGGGCCAGTTCGTCGGCGCCATCAAGGGCATCGGCGAGGCCTGCCGCACGCTCGACTTCCCCATCGTGTCAGGAAACGTCTCACTTTACAACGAAACCGACGGCAAGGGCATCCTGCCCACGCCCACGATAGGCGCGGTGGGGCTTCTGGCGACGCTTGACGACCTGATCGCCGGCCGCCCGGAGGAGGGCGATGTCGCGGTGCTCATCGGCGAGACCGCAGGTCACCTCGGCCAGTCGGCGCTGCTTTGCGAAGCCTTCGGCCGCGAGGATGGCGATGCGCCGCCTGTCGATCTGGCGCTCGAACGGAAGAACGGCGACTTCCTGCGCGCCAACCGCAAGCTGGTGAAAGCCGCGTCGGACCTCGCCGACGGCGGCCTTGCGCTTGCCGCCTTCGAGATGGCCGAGGGTGCGGGCATCGGCGTCAGGCTGGACGCGGGCGACACAGGTCAGCTTTTCGGCGAGGATCAGGCCCGCTATCTGGCCGCCTGCGCCCCCGACGCCGCAGAGCGCCTCCTCATTTCTGCCCGCGCCGCAGGCGTCGCGGCCAGCCTCGTCGGTCGCTTCGGCGGCAGCACCGTCGCGCTTGGCGGTGGGTCTGCACCGCTGGCGGCCCTCTCGGCGCTTTACCGGACGGCCTTCGAGACGGCGGTCGCCTGAGGAGCGGGGCGCTGCCCCGCACCCCGGGATATTTGGACCAGAATGAAGACACATTCGTTTTCACTGTGGATCAAATATCCCCGCCGGAGGCATGCGACCCACCCGCCCGCGCGGCCTTGCGGGCATGGGGCGGGCAGCTTACATTGACACCCGAAGCAGCGAGGACGGCCCATGCCGATGGAAGCACAGGATATCGAGGACCTGATCCGGGCCGCCTTGCCCAGGGCGAAGATCACGATCACCGACCTCGCCGGGGACGGCAACCATTGGGCGGCCGAGGTGATTGACGAAAGCTTCCGCGGCCAGAACCGCGTCCAGCAGCAGCGCGCGGTCTATGCCGCGCTGAAAGGCAAGATGGACGGCGCGCATGGCGAACTGCATGCGTTGGCCCTCACCACAAAAGCACCGGAGTAGATGATGACCACCGCAACCGCCCTCGACCAGATACGCGACACGATCGGGAAGAACGACGTCGTGCTTTACATGAAGGGCACCAAGGCCATGCCGCAGTGCGGCTTTTCCAGCCGCGTGGCGGGGGTCCTGAACTATCTCGGCGTCGATTATGTCGATGTGGACGTGCTCTCCGATGCCGACATCCGCCAGGGGATCAAGGATTTCTCCGACTGGCCGACCATCCCGCAGCTTTACGTGAAGGGCGAATTCGTCGGCGGCTGCGATATCGTCACCGAGATGACGCTGTCGGGCGAGCTTGACCAGCTCTTCGACCAGAAGGGCGTCGGTTATAACAAGGGCGCCGCCGAGAAGATCCGCGAAGCCAACGCCTGAGCGCAACTTCGCCGCCCGATCAAAAAGGCGCCCCGAGGGGCGCCTTTTTCGTGCCCCCGAGGGCGCGGGGGCGGGCGGGCGGGACGCGCCCGAGGGGGCACGCCGCATCAGCCCGCGACGCGCTCCTCGATCTGGTCCGCAAGCGCCTCCGCCCGCGCGGCGATCTCGGCCATCGTGTCGAGCACCGGCTGCGGCATGACCGGCACCTCGACCCGCTCGACCTGGGTCCGCGCATCGCTCGCCACCCGCTCGGCCAGCGCCGCCCGATCCTCGGCGGCGCGCAGCTGATCTTCCAGCCCCGCGGTCTTGTCAGCGAGCATCAGCCCCGCCATCAACAGCATCCGTGCCTCGGGCAGCCGTCCGATCTGGCTCACCAGCGATTGCGCCTCATTGTCCAGAAGCTTTGCCGCCGCGCGCAGGAAATGGTCCTCCCCCGGCTGGCAGGAGACGTCGAATTCCCGCCCCCCGATCACGATCCGCACGTCCGGCATCAGGCCATCTCCCCGATCAGAGGTTTCAGTTCGGCAAGGATATCGGCCATCTCCGCCATCTCGCCCGCCCGCTCGGCCCTGAGCGCCTCGACCTCGGCGGCCAGCGCCTCGTTGATCAGACCTGCATCCGCCCCGCCCTCACGCGCGGCATCCGACAGCTTGCGGGTCAGCGCCGCCAGATCCCCGTTCAGCTGCCGTTGACGCCCCAGCTCGGCCTCGAGCTGACCAAGCTGTTCGCTCAGCCGCGCCACCTTGCGTTCAAGTCCCGAAACCAGCGTCTCCTGCCGCTCCTTGATCGCGCGGACGCGTTCGGTCAACTGGGCATTGGTCGCCCGCTCCGCCTCCAGTTCCGCCCGCAGCACATCGACGTCGATCGAAGCGACCGCGGCAGAGGCGCCAGCGCCGTCGCCCATCCGGTCCAGTCCGGCACCGATCCGCTCCAGCGCATAGAGAATACGTCGTTCGAACTCGGCAATGTCGCTCATTGTCCTACCCTGTCGGTCCGGCCGCCGCGCTTTACCGAATCGCCGCGCGCCCCATGTCCCGCCGATATTAGCCAATGATCTTCCGCGACGCCCCCCTTTTTGGCCAGTGACTTAGCTCAGACGGGGGCGCCGCGCTTGATCTTGCCCCTCCCCGCCCATATCAAGCGCGCAAATCCGCCCTCAGCCAAAGGAAGCCCGCCTTGGACATCGCCACGCTCCGCTCGCAGCATGCAGATCACTGGGCCAAGGCCTGCGCCATCCGCGCTTTGGCCATGGATGCGGTCCAGGCCGCCAATTCAGGTCATCCCGGCATGCCGATGGGCATGGCCGACGTGGCGACGGTGCTTTTCGAGAAACATCTCAAGTTCGACGCGAGCCAGCCCAGATGGGCCGACCGCGACCGGTTCATCCTGTCGGCCGGTCATGGCTCGATGCTGATCTACGCGCTTCTGCACCTGACCGGTTACGAAGACGTGACGCTCGAGCAGGTGAAGAACTTCCGCCAGTGGGGCGCGATCACCGCCGGCCACCCGGAATATGGCCATGTGGCGGGCGTCGAGACGACGACCGGACCGCTGGGCCAGGGTATATCGAATGCCGTCGGTTTTGCCATGGCCGAGGAAAGCCTGCGCGCCCGGTTCGGCGCGAAGATCGTCGACCATCATACCTGGGTCATCGCCGGTGACGGCTGCCTGATGGAAGGCATCAGCCACGAGGCGATCGGCCTTGCGGGCATGCAGAAGCTCTCGAAGCTGATCGTCCTGTGGGACAATAACAATATCTCGATCGACGGTCCGGTCTCGATGTCGGACATCACCGACCAGCGCGCGCGCTTCGCCGCGGCGGGCTGGAAGGTCCTCAGCTGCGACGGCCACGATCCGGCGGATATCGACCGGGCGCTGACCGAGGCCAAGGCATCCGACCGCCCGGTGCTGGTCGACTGCAAGACCCATATCGGCTTCGGCAGCCCCACAAAGCAGGATACGGCGGGCGCGCATGGCTCGCCGCTTGGGCCCGACGAGATCAAGGCGACGAAAGCGATCTACGGTTGGGACCATGAGGCTTTCGTCGTGCCCGAGGGCATCCTGAAGGCATGGCGCGCGATCGGCGCCCGCGGTACTGCCGCCCGGAAGGATTGGGAGGCCCGTATAGCCACCCTGCCCGCCGGGAAACGCGCCGAATTCGAACGACAGATGTCGGGCGCGGCCCCGAAGAAACTCGCCGCCGCCATCCGCGCGGTGAAGAAGGACGCCGCCGAGAAGGCGCCCAAGGTCGCGACCCGCAAAGCCTCGGAAATGGTGCTCGCCGCCGTCAATCCGGTGATGCCGGAAACCATCGGCGGGTCTGCCGACCTGACCGGTTCGAACCTGACCAAGACCGCCGATCTCGGCATCTTCACGCCCGAGAACCGCAAGGGCCGCCATGTCCATTACGGCATTCGCGAACATGGCATGGCGGCGGCGATGAACGGCATGGCGCTGCATGGCGGGGTCCGCGCCTATGGCGGCACGTTCCTGTGCTTCACCGATTATGCGCGCGGCGCCATGCGCCTGTCGGCGCTGATGGGGGTTCCGGCGGTCTATGTGATGACCCACGATTCCATCGGCCTCGGCGAAGACGGCCCGACCCACCAGCCGGTCGAACATCTGGCGATCTGCCGCGCGACGCCCAACACCTGGACCTTCCGGCCCGCCGATCTGGTCGAGACGGCCGAGGCCTGGGAACTGGCGCTGACGACCGACAAGACGCCCTCGGTTCTCGCGCTGTCGCGCCAGAACCTGCCGACGCTGCGCACCAGCTTCACGGCCAAGAACCTGACGGCGCAGGGCGCCTATGTCCTGGCCGAGGCGACGGGCAAGCGCCGTGCGATCCTGCTGGCCACGGGCTCGGAAGTCGAGATTGCCATGAAGGCCCGCGCGATCCTGGAGGCCGAAGGCATCGGCACCCGCGTCGTCTCGATGCCGTCGATGGAACTGTTTGCGGCCCAGCCGGAGAGCTACCGCAGACGGGTCCTGCCCGCCGGTCCGGTGCGCGTCGCGGTCGAGGCGGCCGTGCGCCAGCCATGGGACCGCTGGCTTCTGGGCGAGCGCGGAAGCGAGAAGAAAGCGGCGTTTGTCGGCATGGAGGGTTTCGGCGCCTCGGCCCCGGCAGAGGTGCTTTACGAAAAGTTCGGCATCACGCCGGAGGCCATCGCGGCGAAAGTGCGGGCACTTCTCTGATTTCGGCCCGCCCTTCGTGCGGGCCGACCCGCCGGGGGGCTTCGCGCCCCCCGGACCCCCCGCGGGATATTTTCAAACGGAAGAGGGCAGGTGTCATCCCGTGCCCTTCCGTTTGAAAGTATCCCCGCCGGAGGCCCCTGAGTGCCCCGGCCCCGGGGCCGGGGCGCGAGAGATCGCTTGCGCCCGGACACGGGCGCGCAATCGGATCACGCCCGGCGGATCACGCCCGGCGGATCAAGCCCGGCCGATCAAGCCCTGCGGGCCAGGCGCGCGATCAGGGGACCGATGGCGCGGGTCGCCACCGGAATGAGCAACAGGCCAAGCGCGAGCCCGAACAGCCCATCGAGCGTGGCTTTGGTCAGCCATTCGGCTAGCCCCTCGACCCTGGGTGCAGCATGGCCCACCGCCGCCGCCCAGTCATGGAAGTGATGGCCGATCCAGGTCCAGCCTCTTTCCTCAAGCCCATGGATTACGATCGAACCGCCGACCCAGAGCATCGCCGCCGTGCCCACGCTGGACAAGAAGGTCATCACCCTCGGCATCGCGATCACCAGCCCGCGTCCGACGGCGCGCGTCGATGCAAACCGGCCCCGCCGCGCCATGAACAGGCCGACATCGTCCATCTTCACGATAAGCGCCACCGCGCCATAGACGGCGACCGTGATCCCGGCCCCCACTAGCGCAAGCGTAGCGCCCTGCATCCAGACCGAGCTTGCGGGTATCGCGGCAAGCGCGATGGTCATGATCTCGGCCGACAGGATGAAATCGGTCTTGATCGCGCCGCGCACCTTTTCCTCTTCGAGATGCGCGGGGTCCTTCACGTCGAAATCCTGTTCGACCGCATCGTCGCCATGCGGGAAGAGCACATGAAAGATCTTCTCCGCGCCTTCGAAACAGAGGTATGCGCCGCCGAGTGCCAGAAGAGGCGTCACCGCCCAGGGTGCGAAGCTGTTGAGCAGGAGCGCTGCAGGCAGGAGGATCAAGAGCTTGTTCTTCAACGAGCCAAGAGCGATCCGACCGATGATCGGCAATTCGCGCTCGGCCTCGAAGCCATGCACATATTTCGGCGTGACCGCCGTGTCGTCGATCACCACGCCCGCAGCCTTGGCCCCGGCCTTCCCGGCCGCTGCCGCCACATCGTCAAGCGAGGAGGCCGCCACCTTGGCAATCGCCGCCACATCGTCGAGAAGTGCCAGAAGTCCGCTCATGCCCATCCTTTCGCGCTTTCCAGATAGGTAGCGGGTAACGAGCCGATCGCAAGCCCTGAGGGCGACAACAGTCGGCATCACTTTCCGGAAATTGTCGCCGATGGTGCCGCTAACAGCCGATGTTTTCGCTAACATGCTGAAAAATATCCACTTTCGGGTTTCTCTGATCCGGTGATACGTGTAAAAACAGCGCAATTTCCCAAATCCGCGCGCGGGCTGCCGCAGGCGCGCGCCCGCACTCCGGAGACAGACATGACCGTCACCATCGGCATCAACGGTTTCGGCCGCATCGGCCGCTGCACGCTCGCCCATATCGCGGAGGCGGCGCGCAACGATGTCCAGGTCGTCAAGATCAACGCCACCGGCCCGATCGAGACCAACGCGCATCTTCTGAAATATGATTCGGTGCATGGCCGCTTCGGCGGACCGGTGAAGGTCTCGGGCAATTCGATGGACCTTGGCCGCGGTCCGATCGAGGTCATGTCGACCTACAATCCGGATGAGCTGGACTGGGAAGGCGTCGATGTCGTCCTGGAATGCACCGGCAAGTTCAACGATCGCGACAAGGCCGCCGTCCACCTGACACGCGGCGCGAAGCGGGTTCTGGTCTCTGCCCCGGCCAAGCGCGCCGACAAGACCGTGGTCTATGGCGTGAACCATCGCGAGCTGAAGGCCGACCATCTGGTGGTTTCGAACGGCTCCTGCACTACGAACTGTCTCGCGCCGCTCGCCAAGGTACTGAACGACGCGATCGGCATTGAATCTGGCATCATGACCACGATCCATTCCTATACCGGCGACCAGCCGACGCTCGACCGCCGCCACAAGGACCTTTACCGCGCCCGCGCCGCCGCGATGGCGATGATCCCGACCTCGACCGGTGCGGCCAAGGCGCTTGGCGAGGTGCTGCCGGAACTGGCGGGCAAGCTTGACGGGACCGCGATCCGGGTGCCGACGCCCAATGTCTCGGCCGTCGATCTGACCTTCGTCGCGGGCAAGGACGTGACGGTCGCCGACGTCAACGAAATCGTAAGGGAAGCGGCCGCAGGCTACATGGGCATGGTCATGGCCTATGATCCGGAGCCCAAGGTTTCCGTTGACTTCAACCACACGCCCTATAGCTCTATCTTCGCGCCCGACCAGACCAAGGTCGTGGGCGGCCGCACCGTGCGGGTGCTGGCCTGGTACGACAATGAATGGGGCTTCTCCTGCCGGATGGCCGATGTGGCCGGCGCGATGGGGCGGCTCCTGCAGTAAGGAGCCCGGGCGCCCCGCGCCCTGTCAGTCAGCATGACGAATCGCCTCGCGCTTGCGCTCGCCCTCCTCGTCATCCTCGCCCTTCTGGCCGACCGTCTCCTCAACCAGGGGGCGGCCAGCTTCTTTCTCGCACGCAAACTCCTTGTCTTCATCGACTGGATCGCCTTCTGGCGCTGATTGTGGCAGGCTGACCCTGAAGTCGGCGATTGACCTTTCGCAGATTATTTGATGTTAGCGGTAACGGTGCATGCATGCGCCCGGGCGACAGGAGGCGGAGATGGCAGTCAAAGTGGCGATCAACGGGTTTGGCCGCATCGGGCGCAATGTGCTGCGCGGCATCATCGAGAGCGGGCGCAAGGATATCGAGGTGGTGGCGATCAACGATCTCGGCCCGGTCGAGACCAACGCCCACCTGTTGCGGTTCGATTCTGTCCATGGCCGCTTCCCGGCAGAGGTGACGACGAGCGAGACCACCATCGACGTCGGCCGCGGCCCGATGGTGGTTACTGCCATCAGGAACCCCGCAGACTTGCCGTGGAGCCATGTTGACGTGGTGATGGAATGCACGGGCATCTTCACCTCGAAGGAAAAATGCGCGGCCCATCTCGAAAACGGCTCCAAGCGCGTGCTGATCTCTGCCCCCGGTGAGGGCGCGGACAAGACCATCGTCTATGGCGTGAACCACGGGACGCTGACGAAAGACGACATCGTCGTCTCGAACGCCTCCTGCACCACGAACTGCCTTTCGCCGGTCGCCAAGGTGCTGAACGAGGCTATCGGCATCGAGAAGGGGATGATGACCACCATCCACTCCTATACCGGCGACCAGCCGACGCTCGACACGATGCACAAGGACCTCTACCGCGCCCGCGCCGCGGCGCTTTCCATGATCCCGACCTCGACCGGGGCTGCCAAGGCCGTGGGGCTGGTGCTGCCGGAACTGAAAGGCAGGCTCGACGGCTTCGCAATCCGGGTGCCGACGCCGAACGTCAGCGTCGTCGACCTGAAGTTCCTTGCAAAACGCGCCACGAGCGTCGAAGAAATCAATGCCGCGATCAAGGCGGCGGCGGAAGGGCCGCTGAAGGGCATCCTCGGCTATACGATGTTCAAGAATGTCTCGTCGGACTTCAACCACGACCCGCATTCCTCGATCTTCCACATGGACCAGACCAAGGTGATGGACGAGACCTTCTGTTCGATCCTCTCCTGGTATGACAATGAATGGGGCTTCTCGAACCGGATGGCGGATACGGCCGTCGCGATGGGGCGGCTCATCTGAATGTGATGCGCGACCCCTGCCCCGCGGCCAGCGAAATCGCTAGGCTCGGCGCATGAAACGCGCATTCCGTCTTCTGGGGTTCGGCCTTGTAGGCCTTCTGCTCATCGCCTGCGCGGCGCAATGGAAGAATTCCGGCCTGACACCTTTGCCCGCGCCACCGCCGGGAAGCTTGCGGGTTGCGACCCATAATGCCCACTACATCGTACTGACTGCCGAGGATGGCCCCTGGTCGGTCGCAGGATGGGAGGCGCGGAAGGGCGCTTTCGGCGCGGCCTTCCGCGCGCTCGACGCTGATATCGTCGCCTATCAGGAGATGGAGAGCTTTTCGCGCGGCGATGACGGATCTATCAATCTGGCGCGCGACTACCTGCTGGCCGAAAACCCCGGCTACCGCGCGGCGGCGACCGGCGATTGGCGCCGCTTCCCCTCGACCCAGCCGATTTTCTACCGGACCAACCGGCTGTCGCTTCTGGATCAGGGCTGGTTCTTCTTCTCCGAAACCCCGGAGGTGATCTATTCCCGCACCTTCGACGGCTCCTACCCCGCCTTTGCCTCCTGGGCGCGGTTTGCTCCGAAGGCAGGCGGTACACCGTTCATCGTCCTGAACCTGCATTTCGATTATTCCAGCCGCGAAAACCGCCGCCGGTCTGCCGCGCTGGTGCGCGAACGGCTTGCGACCTGGCTCGCAGAGGGAGAACCGGTCATCCTCATCGGCGATCTGAACGAGCGGGCGGGGTCAGCCATCATCACCGCTTTCGAGGCGCAGGGGCTGGCCTTCGCGCAAACCAAAGGCGCATCCTATCACTTCAATCGAGGGATCAATCTCTTCTCCGCGATCGACCATATCGCACTCGCGAACGGCGCGACCTTCGCGGGTCCGCCCGTGATCCTCAGACAGAAGTTCAGCGGGCAATGGCCTTCGGACCATTATCCCGTCGTGGCCGACATCACCTTGCCTTAGGCTGGCCCAGGCGCGCGACCAGCGCCTCCCTCACCGGCGGCGTGACAAAGCGCGATACGTCGCCACCCAGCCGCGCGATTTCCTTGACGAGTTTCGAGGCGATCGCCTGCCTGCGGGCATCGGCCATCAGAAAGACGGTCTCGACCGTGTCGTCCATCGCCCGGTTCATCCCGACCATCTGGAATTCATATTCGAAATCCGCGACCGCCCTCAGCCCGCGCACGATGACCGTCGCGCCCACATCGCGTGCGCAATCGATGAGCAGGTTCTCGAACGGATGCACGACGATCTCGCCGCCGGTCTTCGCAATGATCGCGGCGCACTCCGCCTCGACCATCGCAACACGCTCCTCAAGCGAGAAGAGCGGCCCCTTGTCGCGGTTGATCGCGACGCCGATCACCAGCCGGTCCACGAGCGCCATCGCGCGCTGGATGATGTCGGTATGGCCCAGCGTGATCGGGTCGAACGTGCCGGGATAAAGGCCGATGCGCATGGGGACCTCCCTTTTGGCCGGCACGCAACATTATTGCGCGGGGAAAAGCAAGCCCCCGCTGCGCTGCGGCATCAATTGCCCATGATCATCCCGGCCAGCGCATCCTTCTCCATCGCCAGTTCCGAAAGCCGCGCGGCCACAACGTCGCCGATCGAGATGATGCCGACCATCTTGCCATCCGCGAGCACCGGCATGTGGCGGAAGCGCCCGGCCGTCATCTTCTCCAGCACGCTGTCGGTGCTGTCATCGGGGGTGCAGCTCACGATATTGCGGGTCATCATCGCATCAACCTTGTCGGTCAGGCAGGCCCCGCCGCGACGGCCCACATCACGCACGATGTCACGCTCCGACAGGATGCCGAGCGGCGCCTTGCCGTCGGACGAGACGATCACCGCGCCGATCCGCCGCTCTGCCAGCAAACGCGCCGCATCCGCGACGCTCGTCCCGGGCTGCACCGTGATCACCGCGCCTTGAGGCTTCGAGCGGAGTATCTGGTGGACCTGCATGGGCGAACCTCCTCATTGCAAAGCGCTTTTCAACCTCAGGGTCATCCGGGAAAGGGGCCTCTGTCAAGTCAGCGCTTCAAGCCGCGCGACCTCCCGCCGCAAACCGCCGACCAGCGCCTCGGCGAACCGGTTCAACCGGTCCGAGCGGCGGTCGTCTAGATGGCGGATGAGGTAGAAGGATCGCACGAGCGAAAACTCGTCGGTGAGGAGCCGCGTGACCTCCGGCGCCGTCGGCACGGCGAAATCATGCACGATTGCCACGCCGGCGCCTGCCCTGACCCAGTTGAACTGGACGGAAACGGAATTGGAAGCCAGCGGCACTGACTCGGCCCCGATCTCCGCCAGATAGTCCAGCTCCTTGTCGAAGATCATGTCGGGGATATAGCCGATGATCCGCCGCCCCTTCAGGTCGTCGCGGGTCCGGATCGGACCAGTGCGCGCCAGATAGTTCTTGGACGCGGCGAGATGCAGGCGGTAGTCGGTGATCTTCTGGACTGACAGGCGCCCTGCCGTCGGCGCCGAGACGGAAATCGCCATGTCGGCCTCGCGCTTCGACAGGTTGAAGACGCGCGGCAGCGCCACGATCTGCACCTCCAGCCCCGGGTTTTCATCGCAGATCCGGGCAAGGACCTGCGGCAGCAGATAGTTGGCACAGCCGTCCGGCGCGCCGATGCGGATCTGGCCCGACAGGCCCTCCGGCCCCCTGAGTGCCTCCGTCGCACCGTCGAAGGCGCCCTCTGCCCGTTCGGCATGCGGCATGAGCCGCGCACCTTCTTCAGTCAGCGCATAGCCTTGAGGGGATTTCACAAACAGACGCGCGCCGATGGTTTCCTCCAGCCGCGAGATGCGCCGCCCGACCGTGGCCGGGTCGATCTTCAGCTGTCGTCCGGCGGCCGACAGGCTCTCAGCCCGCGCCACGGCGAGGAATATGCGAAGATCGTCCCAGTCCATGGCACCTCCTCGTGCACTTCGTTTCTCGTCGGTCGCCCCGAGGAGCGCACGAAGTGCGACGACGAGGCTTACTTTGCAAGAACGCAAAGCTCCTTTGAATTCTTTCCTCTGTCGCCAGCATTTCCGCAAGGCTATTCTGGCGCCAGCTACTCAGGGAGGATTCCGATGAAAGAGATCGGTCACTGGATCAACGGCAAGCATGTGAAGGGCACTTCGGGCCGCTTCGCCGATGTCTTCAACCCGGCAACCGGCGAGGTTCAGGCCCGCGTCGCGCTGGCCACCAGGGCCGAACTGGATGCGGCCACCGCCGACGCCGCGAAAGCCCAGGTGAAATGGGGCGCCACCAATCCCCAGCGCCGGGCGCGGGTGATGATGGAATTCGTCCGGCTTCTCAACCGCGACATGGACAAGCTGGCCGAGGCGCTGTCGTCCGAGCATGGCAAGACCATCCCCGACGCGAAGGGCGACATCCAGCGCGGGCTTGAGGTCATGGAATTCTGCATCGGCGCGCCCCAGATGCTGAAAGGCGAATTCACCGACAGCGCGGGCCCCGGCATCGACATGTATTCGATGCGCCAGCCGGTCGGCGTGGCGGCGGGCATCACGCCCTTCAACTTCCCGGCCATGATCCCGATGTGGAAGATGGGCCCCGCTCTTGCCTGCGGCAATGCCTTTATCCTGAAGCCCTCGGAGCGCGATCCGTCCGTGCCGCTGATGCTGGCCGAGCTGATGCAGGAAGCGGGTCTGCCCGACGGCGTGCTGCAGGTGATCAACGGTGACAAGGAAGCCGTCGACGCGATCCTCGACAACCCCGAGATTGGCGCCATCGGCTTCGTCGGCTCGACCCCGATCGCCGAGTACATCTACGGCCGCGGCTGTTCGAACGGCAAGCGCGTCCAGTGCTTCGGCGGCGCGAAGAACCACATGATCATCATGCCCGACGCCGACATGGATCAGGCGGCCGATGCGCTGGTCGGTGCAGGCTATGGCGCGGCGGGCGAGCGTTGCATGGCGATCTCGGTTGCGTTGCCCGTGGGCGACAAGACCGCCGATGCGCTGATCCAGAAGCTCATCCCGCGCATCGAGAAGCTGAAGGTCGCCCCCTACACCGCCGGCAATGACGTGGATTACGGCCCCGTGGTCACTGCCGCCGCCAAGGCCAACATCCTGAAACTCGTCGAAAGCGGCGTGCAGCAGGGTGCGAAGCTCGTCGTCGATGGCCGGAACTTCAGCCTGCAGGGCTACGAGAACGGCTTCTTCGTCGGCCCCCACCTTTTCGACCATGTCACCACCGACATGGACATCTACAAGAAGGAGATCTTCGGGCCGGTTCTTTCGACCGTGCGCTGCAAGACCTACGAAGAGGCGCTCGGCCATGCCATGGACCATGAATATGGCAACGGCACCGCGATCTTCACCCGCGACGGCGACACGGCGCGCGACTTCGCGAACCGGGTGAACGTGGGCATGATCGGCATCAACGTCCCGATCCCGGTGCCGCTGGCTTATCACACGTTCGGCGGCTGGAAGAAATCGGCCTTCGGCGATCTGAACCAGCACGGGCCCGATGCCTTCCGCTTTTACACGCGCACGAAGACCATCACGTCGCGCTGGCCGTCCGGTATCAAGGAAGGCGCCGCCTTCAACTTCAAGCAGATGGACTGATCAGGGTCCCAGACAGCAGAAAGCCGGGCATCATCGCCCGGCTTTTTCCTTTCCCGACCTGAGCGCGGTCTGGATCGTGCGGCGGCGGCGAACGAGTGGTACGCACCCAAGGCCGACCAGCAGCGCCAGCCCGGACGCCGGCAGCGGGACGGGCGCGGGTTCGACCAGATTGGTGATGGTCGCAGTCACGTTCAAACCGTTCAATGCCCCGGTCGCGAGGCCGAGGAAGCCAAGGTTGAATGGACCATTGCTGAGCGTTATCTGAAGCTGGCCACCGTTGCCGTAGTTCAGGGTCAAAGGTGCTGACCAGTTGAGTTGCCCCCACTGAAGCACGCCGAAGAGTGAAGTGCCGACCGTCGTGCCATTCACCGTGCCGGATGCAGTGTAGTTCGTCAGCGAGAATGCCGCCGAGATCTGCCGTGCAACAAGGTCGTCCGGATCCACGGTAGGCTCTTCTGTCCAAAGGCTGAACAGGTTCAGCGTCTGGCTTTGCCCTTGTGCAAGCGTCACAGAAAAGCTGCCCGAACCGGCGCTGGTCTCGACCTCAAGGCCCGGATTGCTGAAGGCTGAGCCAGAGAGTGAGAATGTCGCATTGATCGTCGCTGCCTCGGCTGCGCCGGCAAAGAGCGCGAAATAGACGCCCAGAGCGACGGACTTCGCGGTATCAAGGTGCATTTCCCAATCCTCTAAACCAATCGCGCCCGCTACGGGCAATAGTATCCGGAACCTCAGACCTTCGACCGCCGCCGTCTTACCACGACGATACCGCCTAGGGCGCCGACAAGCATCAGCCCGGCGGCGGGCAGCGGCACCGGGGCGGGAATGTAGGAGACGACAGCAAGGACATGACCGTTGCTAAACGGCTGATTGCCGGAGGCGAGCGTACCGCTGGCGAAGCCGAAGATCGCACTCGTCAGCGAGATCACCACCTGATTGCCGCCCTGTGCCTGCAGGATCACCGGGGCCATCCAGTTGATGTTGCCCCACTGGAACGGCGCAGAAATCGAGCCGTTTACGAGGCCCATTGCCGTGCCGGTGGCGCCTGTCCCGGCCAGCGTAAAATCGGCAAACAGCGCGCGTGGTGTCAGATCGTCGGCATTGACCTGATTTTCCATCGACCAGATGTCAAAGAGGTTGATCACCTGCGACTGCCCCAGCGAGAGGTTCAGCGTGAAGGAACCGCTCGTCGTGCTCGTGCCGATCTGCAGGCCCGGGTCGACCGCATAGGCGGGACCGGACAGGTTGAAGGTCGCCTGGATGGTCGCGGCAAGGCTTGCAGCACCGCTCATCAGCGTCACTGCAGCCGCAACAGCCATCGCGCGAGCGATCGTCGGAAGGTTGGCCATGATCTCTCTACCACCAATTCGAATCCCTCCGCGGGGCGGAGAGCACCAAGGATCAGACTGCCCGGACTTTACGTCCTGTTAAGGAAGATTCCGTGGCGCCAATGAGGTTTCAGACCAGGTCTTGTGGCTTTTCCTCCGCCGTGCAGAGCGGATCGGACCATCGGCTTGAAGCATATGAGCGCCGGTCTTCCTCGGTCGCGAATCAGTGCTTGTGACGCTCCGGACCTACCGCATAAGGGGCCGACCGACATTACTGTTCCGCATATTATATCAATGACTGATTAATATTATTATTGTTTCAGTTTTTCCGCGCCTCGGGACACGGGCAGCGCGACACGGGGTTTCTGTTTTCGAAATGGCGCAAAAGTGGCATTAATAAGGCACTCCCGCTGATTTTATGGCGGATCGTTTTCGGCTTGGGCGGTGGGGACCATCCAAAGCCATTTGGTGCGAAAGGAACCATCATGTTCGGTTTCATCAAGACCCTGCGCGCGCGGGTAGCGGGCGCAATCACGGGTCTTACTTTGGGACTTGCTGCCTCCGGCGCGTCTGCCCTGACAATCAACTTCGATCAATATATCACCGGCACGAATCTCGGTCAGACGACGCTCGCGACGCTGACTGCCACTCAGAACGGCAACAATGTCGACATGGTCTTCACCAACACGAGCATCGTCGGTGGTTCGGGGGCGTTCGATACCGCGCTGCAGATGATGTACAATGGTTCGACCGCGGGCATCAGCGTGCTATGGACCGGCGGTGTTCAGGTGTCGAGCTTCACGCTGGGCGGCGGCATCGGCCCGTACAACCCGTGGGACCTCGTCGTGAACTGGGCCACTTCGAACAAGGGCAACGGGGCGCTTCGTCTGAATGTCGGCGAATCTTCAGCATTCACGCTGGTCGGCGCGCAATTGTCGAACCTGTTCTTCGGCAGCGGCAGCGGTTCGAATCCCTCGGCAATGATCCACGTGCAGGGCCTGACTGGCGGCGGTTCGACCAAATACGGGCCGAGCCCGGTACCTGTCCCGGCGGCCGGTGTTCTGCTGATCGGCGCACTCGGGGGCCTTGGCCTCGCGGCGCGGCGGCGCAGGGCGGCCTGAAACGCAAGAAATCTGGACAGGGGCGGGTCTCGGACCCGCCCTTTTCCTTTGCGGCAGTCGACAAAGCGGCAGAGTTTCGCCGACTTTCATGGCGTCACGGTCCGGTCCGAGCGGGACCATGGAACCGGATCGTTCGCTGCTGTATTGAAGATTTGACAGGGCCAACTGCCACAGTTCGGGAGTTCCAAGTGTTAACGAAACGATTTGTCCTGACGGCCGCCAGCAGCGCACTCCTGCTCCTGACGCTTTCTGCCGAGGGTGCCCTGGCCGAAAAGGGCCAGTGCCCGCCCGGCCTTGCGAAAAAAGCCGTGCCCTGTGTACCGCCCGGTCTCGCCAAGAAAGGCGTGCGCCACTGGGACCGGGGCGATTACGTCGGCGATGAAGACTATCACCGCATCCGCTATCCCGACCGCTACGGCCTGCCGCCGCTGGACCCCGGCCAGCGCTATGTGATCGTCGGGAACCGGGTGATGGTGGTGGACGAGGCGACCTATAGCGTCGTGACCGTCCTCAATGCCATCGACGCGATCCTTGACTGAGCCCGGCGGCCATCCTTGGATCAGACAGGCCGCCTTCCTGAGCGGCCTCGACAAGGAAAGCCGCGACGCGCTCGCCGACCTGCCGGTCACGGCTATCGGAAAGGGGACGATCCTCTTCCACCCGGGCGACAGCGCGCGCGGCTTCCTCATGCTGCTTGATGGCCGGATCGAAGTCTTCCTGACCGGCCCGAACGGCCGCGAGATCTTGCTCTATCCGGTCGAACCGGGCGGAAGCTGCGTGCAGACCACATTGGGGCTTCTGGGCGGCGAGGATTATTCGGGCGAGGCGATCGCGGTCACTGATCTGCGCGCCATCATCGTCCCGAGAGAGCGATTTCTGGCCCTCATGGCGGCATCGGCCCCCTTCCGCGGCTTCGTCTTTTCCGCCTTCGCGCAACGGATGCAATCAATGATGCAGGTGCTTGAACGTGTGGCGTTCCTCAGGATCGAGGCGCGGCTTGCCGAGGCGCTCCTGTCCCGCGCCGAGGGCGATCTGGTCCGCAGCACCCATCAGGAACTGGCCACAGCCATCGGCTCGGCCCGCGAAGTGGTCTCGCGGCGGCTGGAAACCTTGGCGCGCCAGGGCCTCGTGACGACCGAACGCGGCCTGGTCCGGATTACGGACATCGCCACCCTGCGGCGCCTTGCCGCAGCGGTCGACTGACAGGTCGGTGACCTTATCACCGACAGATACCCGGCTTTGACCGATAATCGCCTCCGACAGACACACTGGATGGAGGCACTGATGTTCAAGACCAACGTCGGCACAGCGGACCGCGCGATCCGCATTCTTCTGGGCGTCGCCCTGATCGCCCTTTGGTTCTTCGCGCCGGGCTTCGGCTGGCGCTGGGTTCCGCTGGTGCTGGGGATCGTGGCGCTTGCGACCGGGCTCATGAGGACCTGTCCGCTCTATTCCCTGCTCGGCCTGAACACCTGCCCGCTGAAGCAGACCTGACGCACCGCACGGCAAAGGGCGCGGGCCAAGGATTCTCGAAAATCCTTGGCAAAAGTCTTCAAAGACTTTTGCGGTGCCCGGGCCGCAGATGGGGGCGCTACTCCGCCGCCATGCGCCGCGGCTTGAGCATCGGCGCCAGATAGCGGCCGGTGTGGCTTGCGGCGACCTTTGCCACCTCTTCCGGCGTGCCGGTTGCGACGATCCGGCCGCCGCCGTCACCGCCCTCGGGGCCAATGTCGATGATCCAGTCGGCGGTCTTGATCACGTCGAGGTTATGTTCGATCACCACGACCGTGTTGCCCTGTTCGACCAGTTCGTGCAGCACCTCCAGAAGCTTCCTCACATCCTCGAAATGCAGCCCCGTCGTCGGCTCGTCGAGGATATAGAGCGTGCGGCCGGTCGAGCGACGGCTGAGTTCCTTCGACAGCTTGACCCGCTGCGCCTCGCCGCCCGAAAGCGTGGTCGCCTGCTGGCCGACCTTGATATAGCCAAGGCCCACGCGGCACAAAGCATCCATCTTCTCGCGGATCGCGGGCACCGCCTTGAAGAAGTCCTGCGCATCCTCGACCGTCATGTCCAGCACATCGGCAATCGACTTGCCCTTGAAATGGATCTCCAGCGTCTCGCGGTTATAGCGATGGCCCTTGCAGGTCTCGCAGGTCACATAGACGTCCGGCAGGAAATGCATCTCGATCTTGATCAGCCCGTCGCCCTGACAGGCCTCGCAGCGCCCGCCCTTGACGTTGAAGCTGAACCGCCCCGGCTGGTAGCCGCGCGCCTTGGCTTCCGGCAGGCCCGCGAACCAGTCGCGGATCGGGGTGAAGGCGCCGGTATAGGTCGCGGGGTTTGATCGCGGCGTGCGGCCGATCGGGCGCTGGTCGATGTCGATGACCTTGTCGAGATGCTCGAACCCCTTGATCGTCTCGCAGGGCGCCGGCGTCTCATGCGCGCCATTCAGTTTCAGCGCGGCATTCTTGTAAAGCGTCTCGATGGTCAGGGTCGACTTGCCGCCGCCTGACACGCCGGTCACACAGACGAACTTGCCCAGGGGGAAGTCGGCGGTGACTTCCTTGAGGTTGTTTCCCGTGGCTTTCACCACCGTCAGCTTCTTGCCGTTGCCCTCGCGCCTTGCCTTCGGCACCGCGATCTCGCGTTTGCCCGACAGATACTGCCCGGTGATCGAGGCCGGATCGCTCGCAATCTCGCCCGGTGTGCCGCGCGCGATGATCTGGCCGCCATGGACGCCTGCCCCGGGGCCGATGTCCAGCACATAGTCGGCCTCGCGGATCGCTTCCTCGTCGTGCTCGACGACCAGCACGGTATTGCCCTGATCGCGGAGGTTCTTGAGCGTCGTCAGCAGCCGGTCATTGTCGCGCTGGTGCAGGCCGATGGAGGGCTCGTCCAGCACATAAAGCACGCCCGTAAGGCCCGAGCCGATCTGCGAAGCGAGGCGGATGCGCTGGCTCTCGCCGCCCGATAGCGTCCCCGCCGCGCGCGACAGCGTCAGATATTCAAGGCCCACATTGTTCAGGAACCCGAGCCGTTCGCGGATTTCCTTCAGGATCAGCCGGGCGATTTCATTCTGCTGCCCGGTCAGACGCGCAGGCACCGTGTCGATCCAGGCATAGGCCTCGCGGATCGACATTTGCACCACCTCGCCCACATGCAGATCGGCTATCTTCACTGCCAAAGCCTCGGGGCGGAGACGATGCCCGCCGCAGGTGCCGCAGGGTCGGTTGTTCTGGAACCGCTCCATATCCTCGCGGCTCCAGGCACTGTCGGTTTCGCGGTAGCGTCGTTCGAGGTTGGGAATCACCCCTTCGAAGGTGCGCGTCACCTCATAGACGCGCCCACCCTCGTCGAAGCGGAAGGCGATCTCCTCTCCGTCGGAGCCATAGAGGAAGATGTTCCTGACCTTTTCAGGCAGGTCTTTCCATGGCTTCTTCGCGTCGAACCCGTAATGGCGGGCCATCGCATCGATGGTCTGCAGGAAATAGGGGGTCTTGGTCTTGGACCAGGGGGCGAGGGCACCGTCCTTCAGTTTCAGCGTGACGTCGGGCACCACGAGCCTTTCGTCGAAGAAAAGTTCCACGCCGAGCCCGTCGCAAGACGGACAGGCACCAAACGGCGCGTTGAAGGAGAAAAGCCGCGGTTCGATTTCCGGGATGGTGAAGCCCGAAACCGGGCAGGCGAATTTCTCGCTGAAGGTGATGCGTTCGGGTTCGCCCTCGGCCGGCGCCGTTTCCAGAACCGCAATGCCGTCGGCGAGGTTCAGCGCGGTGCGGAATGAGTCCGCCAACCGCGTCTCCAGCCCCTCGCGCACCACGATCCGGTCGACGACCACGTCGATATCCTGGCGGAACTTCTTGTCGAGCGTCGGCGGTTCTTCCAGTTCGAAAAACTGGCCGTTCACCTTGACCCGCTGGAAGCCCTGCTTGCGCCAGTCGAGGAATTCCTTGCGATATTCGCCCTTCCGGTCGCGCACCACGGGCGCCATCAGATAGCCGCGCGTGCCTTCGGGCAGCGCCATGATCTGATCGACCATGTCCTGCACCTGCTGGGCGGTAATCGGCTTGCCGGTCGCGGGGCTGTAGGGCACGCCGACGCGGGCGAAGAGAAGACGCAGGTAGTCGTAGATTTCCGTGACCGTGCCGACGGTCGAACGGGGGTTCTTCGATGTCGTCTTCTGCTCGATCGAAATCGCGGGACTGAGGCCCGAGATATGGTCGACATCGGGCTTGCCCATCATGTCGAGGAATTGGCGCGCATAGGCGCTCAGGCTTTCGACATAGCGCCGCTGGCCCTCGGCATAGATCGTGTCGAAAGCGAGAGAGGACTTGCCCGACCCCGAAAGCCCGGTGATCACGGTCAGCCGGTCGCGCGGAATCTCCACATCGACATTCTTGAGGTTATGCTCGCGCGCCCCGCGCACTTCGATGAATTTCTGCTCGGCCATATCCGTCCCCGGGGTCAACCGATTAACAGATAGTGTAAAGGAGCTGAGTCTCCAACCGGAAATCGAGAACTTAAAGCGAACATCCGCCGCGTGCGCGGCGGACCCGGTGGGGGCTCTGCCCCCACACCCCCGAGGTATTTCGACCAAGATGAAAGGAATTGTGAACCCTGACGGGCGAAGGTTGCTCCGCGGTACAGGCGGAGGCGCCGATGACCGCCCAAGGTGAAAGCACCCCGTCTCCCCGGCTGAGGCCGCCCGAGACGGGGTGCCGCTCTTTCATCTTGGCGGAAATACCTCGGGGGGAGGCCGAAGGCCCGGGGGGCAGAGCCCCCCGCCTTCCCTCAGATATGGAGCGCCCGGCCGTAGGCGTCGAGCACCGCCTCATGCATCATCTCGCTCAGCGTCGGATGCGGGAAGACGGTTTCCATCAGCTCGCCCTCGGTGGTCTCGAGGCTGCGGCCGACGACATAGCCCTGGATCAGTTCGGTCACTTCGGCGCCGACCATATGGGCACCCAGCAACTCGCCGGTCTTGGCGTCGAAGACGGTTTTGATCAGGCCCTCGGCCTCGCCCAGAGCGATCGCCTTGCCGTTGCCGATGAAGGGGAAGCGGCCGACCCTGATCTCATGGCCCGCCTCCTTCGCCTTCGCCTCTGTCAGGCCGACCGAGGCGACCTGAGGATGGCAGTAGGTGCAGCCCGCGATCGAGTTCGGCTTGATCGGATGGGGATGCTTACCCGCGATCAGTTCGGCGACCATCACGCCCTCGTGGCTCGCCTTGTGGGCAAGCCAGGGTGCCCCGGCAATATCGCCGATGGCATAGAGCCCCTCGACCCCGGTCCGGCAGAACTCATCGGTCACCACATGGGTGCGGTCGATCTTGACGCCCAGAGCCTCCAGCCCGAGGTTTTCGACATTTCCGACGATACCGACCGCGGAAATGACCGTATCGAACTCCTGCGTGGTGGTCTGGCCGTTCGATTCCAGATGGGCAGTGACCTTGCCGGGCGCGCGGTCGAGCTTCTTCACCGTGGTCTTTTCGAGGATCTTCATCCCCTGTTTCACGAAGCTCTTCTTGGCGAAGGCCGAGATTTCCGCGTCCTCGACCGGCAGCACCCGGTCCAACACCTCGACCACAGTGGTGTCAGCGCCGAGTGTATTGAAGAACGAGGCGAATTCGATGCCGATGGCGCCCGAGCCGATGACCAGCAGTTTCTTCGGCATGCGCTTCGGTTGCAGCGCATGCTTGTAGGTCCAGACGAGATCGCCGTCGGCTTCCAGCCCCGGCAGTTCGCGGGCGCGGGCGCCAGTGGCGAGGATGATGGCCTTCGCCGTCAGTTCCTCGGTCCCCTTGTCGGTCCTGACGCTGACCGTGCCCTTTTTCGGCAGGGTCGCGGCGCCCATGAAGACCGTGACCTTGTTCTTCTTCATCAGATGGCCGATGCCGCCCGACAGCTGTTTGGCCACGCCGCGCGACCGGGCGACGACGGCGTCAAGATCGTAACCGATCCCGTCGGCTTTCAGGCCGAATTCCTTGGCGCGGTGCATGAGGTGAAAGACCTCGGCCGAGCGCAGAAGCGCCTTCGTGGGGATGCAGCCCCAGTTCAGGCAGATGCCGCCCAGATGTTCGCGTTCGACGATGGCCACCTTCTGGCCAAGCTGGGCTGCACGGATCGCTGCCACATAACCGCCGGGACCGGCGCCGATCACGATGGCATCAAAGCTCTGGGCCACGTCACTTTCCTCCCTCAGAAAAAGTAGTTTGGCATTAAACTATTTTTCGATTCCGATCAACTTGCGCAGCATTGCGGGCTGATCTGCGCCCTACGCATAGCTATCCGCCCAGTTCCCGGACGATGGCGCCATAGCCGCCCTGGGTCAGGAATGCCTCCTCCCCGGGTGTCGAGCCGCGCGACAGGGCGACATTGCGGAACGGGAAGCGGCCGAACCGGCGGATGACCTCGCGGTGGGCACGCGCGTGCAGCGAATAATTGCTCAGGGGGCCGATCCGTGCCTCCAGAAGCGCCACGGCCCACTCCTGGTCGGCCAGCGCCTCGGAATGTTCGAAGGGCATGTAGAAGAAGACCCGCTCAGGTTCCTGCACCGTCAGGTCCTGGCCGGAGGCGACCGCGCGCCGCGCCATCTGCCGGGCCAGGTCATCCGTCGCGAAAGCCTCCGGGCGGCCACGGAACATGTTGCGCGGAAACTGGTCGGCGACGATCAGATAGGCGAGCGCGCCATCTGCACTTTCGCCCCAGATCTGGTGCGCCCCGCCCCGCAACTCCTCCCAAAGCGCCCCGAACCGCGCGGTGATGGCGGCATCGACCTCGGGGACGGCGGTATACCAGCCGTCGGGTCCGACCTCCTCAAGCCAGAAACGCAGGACATCCTTCTGCAATGCCATCGGCTCTCCTCCCTTTCGGGAAAGCCTCGCAGGTTTGGCGCAGGAATGCCAGCGCTCAGCGCGCCTCGTCCTGCGGCTCCGGTACGGCCGCCGCCTCGACCGCCGCCTCGACCGCAACGGCCCCGGCCGTCGGCGCGAGCGTGCGGAAGCGGCCGCGCGCCTCGACATGGACGGCGCGGCGGGTCATCCGCCACAGCGAATAGAGCGCCATCATGACGAAAAGGAGCGCCACGAACAGGAAATAACCCTTCGGCCCCGCCTGCCCCATGAACCAGCCGATCACCGGCGGCCCGCCGATCGCGCCAAGGCCGTTGATGAACATCAGCCCCGCCGATGCACCCGCCATTTCCGACCCGTCGAGATAGTCGTTCACGTAAGCCACAAGCAACGAATAAAGCGGGTTCGAGATGCCGCCCCAGATGAAGCCAATGCCGACGAGGACCGTCAGCGTCCAGGGCAGCACCATGCCTGCGAAGGCGACCGCTGCGCCCACGACCGCGAGCCCGAGGATCAGCTGGCGCCGGTCGATCCGGTCCGACGCCCAGCCGATCGGATATTGCAGCACCAGCCCGCCCACATAGATTGAGCCGATGAAGATCGAGATATTGCGGACAGAAAGCCCCACTTCCGAGCCCCAGACCGCCGACATGCCGAACTGGGCGGCAAAGACGCCACCCATCAGGAACATGCCGACGCAGCCCAGCGGAGAGGTCACGAACAGCCGCTTGATCGAGAGGGGCTCGATCCGCTCGAACGAGGGCGCCTGACTGGCCGACAACAGGATCGGCGTGAAGGCGATCGAGACGAGGACCGAGGAGATCACGAAAAGGTCGAACCCGCCCGGATCGCGGAAATTCAATAGCGCCTGCGCGGCGATGATCCCGATCATCTGCATGATCATGTAGGCCGAAAGCGCCTGGCCGCGCGTCTCGTTCGTGGTCGAGGCGTTCAGCCAGCTTTCGGCGGTGATATAGACGCCGCAGAAGGAAAAGCCGATCGCAATCCGCAGCAGGACCCAGGCAATCCAGTGCGGTGCCACGGGGTAGAGGATCAGCGCCGCCGAGATCACAGACCCCAGCGCCGCGAAGACCCGCACATGGCCGACGCGGCGGATCATCTCGGGCGTCATGCGCGAGCCGAAGAGGAAACCGACGAAATAGCCCGACATCACGTAGGACATTTCCAGCGGCGTGAATCCTTCGATCTTGCCGCGGATGCCGAGAAGCGTGCCCTGCAACCCGTTGCCGAGCATCAGAAGCATCACGCCCAACAGCAGGGCCCAGGAATTGCGCAGGACGAAGAACATCAGGCGGATCTTTCGAAGTTCGGGTGAATGGTGCGGGAGGATTTCGCGCTTGGCCAGCAGAAAGGCGACCGGGCGGCAGCGGTTTTCGTCAACCGTCGGGCAGAAGCAGCGACGCGTCCCCGTAGGAAAAGAAACGATAGCCCGAGGCGACGGCGTGGGCATAGATGCGCCGGATGCGCTCCTGTCCCGTGAGCGCCGAGACCAGCATCAGCAGCGTCGATTTCGGCAGGTGGAAATTGGTCATCAGCCCGTCGGTGATCTGAAAGGCGAAGCCGGGGTAGATGAAGATGTCGGTGGGACCTCGCCATGGTTCGACCCGGCCGGACCGCGCCGCACTCTCGATCAGCCTCAGCGCAGTGGTGCCAACCGGAATGATCCGCCCACCGGCCGCCCGCGTTGCGTTGATCGCCGCGGCGGCCTCTTCGGTCACCTCGCCCCATTCGGCATGCATCCGATGCGTCGTCACATCCTCGACCTTCACCGGCAGAAAGGTACCCGCGCCGACATGGAGCGTGACATGGGTGAAGGCCACGCCCTTCGCGGTCAGCGCCGCGAGCAGCTCGTCATCGAAATGCAAGGATGCCGTGGGGGCCGCCACCGCACCCGCGTTGCGCGCCCAGACCGTCTGGTAGTCCGCGCGGTCCTGCGCGTCGGGCGCCCGCAGCGCGGCGATATAGGGCGGCAAGGGCATGTCGCCCGCTTCCGCCAGCGCCGCGTCGAAATCGGCGCCGCTCAGGTTGAAGGCAATTTCCATCTGCCCCTCGGCAATCGCCTCGACCCGCGCCGAGAGGGTGCTGGAAAATCGGATATCCTCGCCTTCCTTCAGTTTGCGCAGAGGCTTGGCCAGCGCCGCCCAGTGTCCCTGCGGGCGCGGCTCCAGAAGCGTCACCTCGATCTTCGCCACCGCCTCGCCCTGCCCCGTCGCCCGGCGCCGCTCGCCCGTCAGGCGCGCCGGGATCACGCGCGTGTCATTCAGCACCAGCCGGTCACCGGGCCGCAGGATATCGACCAGATCGCGCACATGGCGGTCGGCGATCGCGTCCCCTTCGGCAAGAAGAAGCCGCGCCGATGTGCGCGGCCGCGCGGGGCGCGTGGCGATCAGCCCCTCGGGCAGGTCGAAGTCGAAATCCGATAGTTTCATGCGCTCAGCCGCCCGGGCTTTCTGGAACAGTCCCCGGCAGGCTCGGCGGCGCCTTGCGGAACAGATTGCGGAACATGCCCGGCGTCAGGATCGACAGGGGATTGACCCCGACGGTGAACGATTCGCGCGTGCCGGTGAGCGTATAGTTGAAGCCGAAGAGCCCGTCACGCTGGCGCGAGAAGATCTGGCCGATGCCGTTCACGAGGTAAAGCGGCGAGATGACGCCCTGCAGGTCGAACCGCCCCTCGCCCGACCAGTAAAGCCCCGCCGCCGAGACACCGAGCGAGGGGCCGATGGCGGAGCCCTCCTGTATCTCGATGGCCTCGGGCGTCAGGCGGAAGCGGCCCGCGACATCGGTAAAGGTGATGCCGTCGCCCTGCAGTTCGGATATCAGCCCCACGACAGAGATCGCGTTCAGAAGCCCCGCCAGCGCCGGGGCGCCGACGACGCGGATATTGCGGATGCCCAGCGCCCCGTCATAACTGCCCGCCGCGCCGACCGGCCTGAGCGTCAGTTCCAGCCGCCCGCCCCGGCCGCTTTCATAGATGCCTGCGGCCGCCATGGCCCGTCCGGCGTCATCCGACCGGACACGAAAGGCCGAACGGCCGCCCGGATCGGGCACCACCTCGCCGGTGATCGGCGCGCGGCCGTTCACGAGCCCCGCGAATGTGCCCGACAGGCCGGCTCCCCCGGCTGTAAAGCTGCCTGTGAAGCCGGTGATCGCCAGGCCCGAACTGATCCGCAGCTGATCGAGCGCGATCTCAAGCGGCGGGCGGTCGCCTCGCGCGCCACCTCCGCCCCCGAAAGTCGCGCGGCGCATGTCCGCGCTGCCGCCCGCCACCGTCAGCCCCACCGACTTGCCCGCCCCACGGCCCGTCAACGTCACATCGCCGCTAAACCAGTCGCCAAGCGTCACCTGCGCAAAACGCGCCGTCTCGAAACCGCCGTCGGCGCCGAGCGTGATCATGCCCGCAGCCTTCAGCCCACCCGCGTCGAGCGAGAATGCGTCAACCCGGACCGGCTTGCTCAGCGCACCCGATGTCTTCAATTCGCCCCGTGTCTTGGCGGACTTCGACCAGCCGACCTCGGGGATTGCGAGGGTGAGCCCGGCAAGATCGCTGTCGAGCCGGAACACGGTCGCAGCGTCCTTTGCCAGATCGAGGTGAAATGTGCCCCAACCCTCGCCCTTCACCGCGCCATCGGGCAGAACGATCGACAGACGTTTCAGCGTGTCGGGGCTGATGGCGATCCTGCCGTCGACCTCGGAACGGCCCTTCGCCTCCGGTCCAAACCTCTGTGCCCATTGGCCTTCGATAGGAATGCCATCGTACCGGGCCGCGCCTCCGATACGCATCCCTTCATTGTCGGCAGCGATGGTCAGAGCCTCGCCCTCCAACATGTGGCCGGGAACCACCCGATCCGAGCGGACGTCGCGCAATGTCCCCGAGACGTCGAACGCGACATCGGCCACCAGCAATTTCGGCTTCGGCACGAATTTCAGCACCGACGTCAGCTCCGCACGCCCCTCGGCCAGATCGACCGGCTGGCCGGCCTTCGACATCAGGCTGAGCGGCGGTTCGTCCAGCACCGACAGGGCCGCCGTGATCGTGCTCTGGCTTTTCAGCGTGATTTCTATCGGGGTGGGTTTCAGCCTGATATCTGGGACTTCCAGGACCGACCCGGCAATATCAAGGTCGCCGCCCGCGGGCGCATGGACACGCCCCTCCTCCACCACCAGCACATAGGCATTGTCGCTGATCGTCGCATAGCCCGCGCCGCTGACGATCGGCGGCAGGGTACGCATGAAGCGCACCTCCGCCTCGCGGAACCGGTAATCGAGCGCAAAGCGCGGCTCGGTCCCGGGGCGCAGGCGCAGTGCCGCCTTCACGTCGTACAGATCGCCCGCGGCGACATTCTCGGCCAGCCAGACCCGGGTCTTCGGCACGGCGCCAAGCGGCCATAGCGCCAGAAGCTTTTCGGTGGCGATGGCGTTGATGCCGACATCGAAGGCGACGGCCCAGCCATCCTCCTCGGCCGACACCTCCCCCTTGCCCGCGATCCGCCGGTCGCCGTCGCTGAGCGCCAGCTGGCCTATGGTCAGGCGGAACGGGTCGAAGGTCAGTTTCAGGTCCGCCGCCCCCTGACTGATCGAGACGGGATCGGCGAAGACACCCTCCGGATCGGCGCGCAGATCATCAAGCCGGATCTGCGCGACCATCGCCTCGGGCCAGCCATCCTCTATCCCTTTCAGCCAGGCGCTGCCACCGAGGCGCGCCTGAAGGACACTCCCGTCGATCCTGAGGTCGTTGAGGCTGAGCCGGTAGCGCGCCGGATCGTAGGTCAGGTCAAGCGTTGCCCCCCGGAACGCGACCGGCGCGGTATCGGGGGTCGGCTGCAAGGCACCGGCACCGACCGCGAGACGCACGTCGAGCGGCCTGAGATCGCCCTCCTCGTCAAAACCGGTACCGAGCGTCCCCGACATCGGCGCATCGAGCGCGCCGAGCCAGGCAAGGGCCGGCACCTGCCGCCCGAGATCGCGGGCCGAGATGCCGCTCAGGCGGACATCAAGGGTCGCCGCCGCCGATGCACGGTCGGTCGTCAGCTCCATCTCCGCCCGCGCTTCGGCCTTGGCGTCCGCACTGCTCCGGTCCTCAATCGCCCCGAGCGACGTTGCTGCCTGACCAGACAGAGCGAAGGCGAGATTTGCAACCAGCCCCTTCTCTGCCTGGCGAAGCGTCAGCTTGCCATCGTTCACCGTCCAGACCTGTTCGGCCCGGCGGTCATCGAAGAGGATGTTCACATGTTCGACCGTCACATCCTCAAGCCGCGCGAGTGCGGCCCCCGCGAAGGCCGCGTCGAGCGTGTCGATCAGGTCGGCGGGCGCGACGGCCTGCCCGCCAAGGTTCGCAGCCCCCGGCGCCACATCGAACGTGCCGTCCGCCAGCCGCCGAACCGCGATCCGCGCGCCATTGATCCTTATCCGCGACGGTTGCAGGCGGCCGGACAGAAGCGCATCGCGATCAAGCCCGGTCCTCAGGTCGGAGATCAGCGCCAGCCGCTGGCCGCGCGCCGAGATCAGCGTGACATTCCCGAGCCGCACCTGCGGCACGAACCCCTCGGTGACCACCAGATCGCCATCGCCGATCCGAAGCTGCGCCTGCCCGTCGAGCGCCCGGTTGGCGCGCGCCTCGATCGACGAGACCAGAACCTTCGGCAGCGGAATGCTGCGCCCGGAGAGGCCAAGCCCTACCAGAACCGCGACGATGGCCCAGAGCGACAGGCCGAGCGTGGCCCAGAAGCGCAAATGTCCGCGCCGCCGCGGAGCTTCCTCCGCCGCCACCTCCTCGCGCTCCTGTCGTTTTTCGTCCATCCTGCCCGGACCTCAGGCCGGAAAGACCCGGCTGCCGGTCCCTTTATCTTTTCGCCCGGCACATTAAAACGCAAAGTCTCATCCATTGGCAAAGGATTGCTGTGATGCCCGAGATCGGTTCCCCCGCCCCCAGCTTCTCGCTGCCGCGCGACGGCGGTGGCACCGTCGCATTGGCGGACTTCGCGGGCCGGAAGGTCGTTCTGTATTTCTATCCCAAGGACGACACGCCCGGCTGCACCACCGAGGCGATCGATTTCACCCGCCTCGCGCCCGAATTCGCCGCCGCCGACACGGTGGTGATCGGTGTGTCGAAAGACAGCGTGAAGGCGCATGACAAGTTCTGCCGCAAGCATGGGCTCGGGATCATCCTTGCATCCGACGAGGCGGGCGACACCTGCGAACGCTATGGCGTCTGGGGCGAGAAGAGCATGTATGGCCGGACTTACATGGGCATCGAACGCGCCACCTTCCTGATCGGCCGCGATGGCCGGATCGCCGCCATCTGGCCAAAGGTCAAGGTCGCGGGCCACGCCGACGAGGTTCTTGCCGCCGCCCGGGCACTCTGATCCGATGCAGACGCTGGCACAGCGCGCGGTCGAGGTTCTGACCACGGCAGACGGACGGGCGAAATGCGCCTTGTCGCGCCGCCATGCGGCTGACTGGTTCGCCGCCCGGGCGGCGGGTGAAGCCCTGCCCGTCGGCCATGCCACCCCGCCCCTGCGCCCTGCCCGTCCCGACCGGCCGGAACTTCTGCCGCCGAAGGATGTGCCGCGCCGCCGCCCCGGCTCGCCCCAGGGCCGCATCGCGCTTCTCCACGCGCTTGCCCATATCGAACTCAATGCGGTCGATCTGCACTGGGATATCGTGGCGCGTTTCACCGATCAGGGCATGCCACCCGGCTTCTTCGACGACTGGGTGAAGGCGGCAGACGAGGAATCCAACCACTTCAACCTGATCTGCGATTGCCTCGAACGGATGGGCAGCCATTACGGCGCCCTGCCCGCCCATGCGGGAATGTGGCGCGCGGCTGAGGACACCATCGATGACCTCAAGGGCCGCCTCGCCGTGGTGCCGATGGTGCTGGAGGCGCGCGGGCTGGACGTCACCCCCGGCATGATCGAGATCTTCCGCAAGGCGGAGGAAACGCAGGCAGTCGCCGCGCTTGAGGTGATCTATGCCGAAGAGGTCGGCCATGTCGCCTATGGCTCGAAATGGTTCAACTGGCTCTGCGGGCGCGAGGGGCTCGACCCGAAGGATGCGTTCCACAGCCTCGTCCGCCGCTACTTCCACGGCGCCCTGAAGCCCCCTTTCAACGAGGAAAAGCGCGCCGAGGCCGGTCTGCCGCCCGACTTCTACTGGCCGCTCGCCGAGCGCGACCTGCCCGAAACCACCCCCTGACGCGGCGTCCGTCGGCAAGATGCCGCTGAAATGCGGCGCCTTCGACCAGGCCGCCGGGGAAAAGGTTTGCGACAGCGCGCATCGGTTGCTAACCCAGTGCAGTCGGACTGTTGGGGAATGGGACGATGTTTCTGCAAAGCTGCCAAACGGGACAATGAGCGTGATACCGGTTTCTCTTCACCGCCTGTCGGCGGCGCTGGAACGGCGCCTGCCGGAACAGCGCCTGTTCCTGAAATCCGATCAGGGCACGCGGTTCATCCGCATCCGGCCCTGGACCCAGGCGCTGATCTTCGCCTCCTCGGCGGTGGTTGTCGTCTGGGCGATCCTCGCCACCGCCATCATCATGATCGACTCGATCGGGTCCGGGGACGCACGCGAGCGGGCGCGGCTTGCCAATCTCGAATATGAATCGCGCCTCAATACGCTGTCGAAGGAACGCGACCAGCGCGCCGCCGAAGCGATCGCCGCCCAGGAACGGTTCACCACTGCGCTTGAACAGGTCTCGCGGATGCAATCGGCGCTGCTGGCCTCCGAGGAACAGAGGCGCGAACTGGAAACCGGCATCGGCCTGATCCAGACCGCACTTCACGACGCGGTCGAGGCACGACAGGAAGCCGAAACGCAACTCGCAAGCCTGAATGGCGACACGAGCAAGGCCCAGCGCGCCTCTTCGCCGGAAGAAATGGCCAGCACGCTTTCCTTCCTCACCGCCGCTCTCGACCAGACAGCGGAGGAACGTGACAGCATGGCGGTCAGCGCCGTCAGCGCCAAGGCAGAGGCCGACGATATCGCCTACGAGATGAAGCTGATGGAAGAACGTCACGACGAGATTTTCGCCCAGCTCGAAGATGCCGTGACGATATCGATGGAGCCGCTCGACAAGGTCTTCACCTCGGTCGGCATCGACCCGGCCAGCCTCATCGATTCGGTCCGCAGCGGCTATTCCGGCCAGGGCGGCCCGCTTGGCCCCCTGATGCCCATCGAGCCTCCCGTCGACGCCAGCCCCGAGGCGAAGGCCGACTACGAACGCGCGAGGGCGATCTTCGAAGGGCTCGACAATCTCAACCTCTACCGGATCGCGGTCGACAAGACGCCGCTCGCGATGCCGCTCAAGACCTCCTTCCGCTATACGTCCGGGTTCGGCCGCCGCTGGGGCCGCGCGCATGAGGGGATCGATCTCGCGGGCGCACATGGATCGCCGATCTATGCGACGGCCGATGGCGTCGTGACGCATGCAGGCTGGGAAAACGGATATGGCAACATGGTCGAGATCCGCCATCCCTACGGGTTCGTCACCCGCTACGGCCATCTCTCCAAGGTCCGGGTCGAGAAGGGTCAAAAGGTCTCGCGCGGCGACAGGATCGGTGATATGGGGAATACCGGACGCTCGACCGGCACCCATCTTCACTATGAAGTGCGGGTGTCCGGCTCCGCTGTAAACCCCATGTCCTTCATCAAGGCAGCGACCAATGTTTTCTAGAAGCAAGATCAATGAACCCGGCCCCAAGGCCGATGCAGAAAAACCCAAAGCCGAGAGCCTTCCGGTGACCAGACCCGCCTACGATTTCTCGACCCCCTCGGCGCCCAAGGCAAAGCCCGCACCCTCGATCCTCTCGACCGATCTGGTGGTGACCGGCAATATCAAGACCACCGGCGATATCCAGATCGAGGGCACTGTCGAGGGCGACATCCGCGCCCACCTCCTGACCGTGGGCGAAAGCGCCACGATCAAGGGCGAGATCGTCGCCGATGATGTGGTGGTCAATGGCCGGGTCGTCGGCCGGGTCAGGGGCCTCAAGGTCCGCCTCACCTCGACCGCACGCGTCGAGGGCGACATCATCCACAAGACCATCGCCATCGAATCCGGCGCGCATTTCGAAGGCTCGGTGCAGCGTCAGGACGACCCGATCGGCACCGGCGGCGTCAAACAGATCGCGGCCCAGCCAGGCGCGGCACAGCCCGTCGAATAACGGCGAGACACGAGCGTCTCTTGAGGGCACTGCGGGGGCGGTGCCCTTTTTCGTTGGGGGTCTACTCCGTCAGCGCCCGGTACATATGCCAGCTTGCATGGCCAAGCACAGGCAATACGATCAGCAGCCCAAGGAACAGGGGCGCCATCCCCAGGACCAGCAGCAAAGTGATCGTCAGGCCCCAGGCGAGCATCGGCCAGAAATTCAGGACAGCCGCCTGAAAGCTGAGGATGATGGCCGAGATGAAATCGACCTCGCGGTCCAGAAGGACCGGCAGGCCCACAAGCACAATCCCGAAAAGGACGCCCGCGAACCCCGCCCCGACCAGCGTGCCGATCAGCAGCATCAAGGGCCCCTTGCCCTGCAGAAGAAAGTCGATCGGCCCCGCCCCCGCCGTCACCGAGGCGGGCGTCAGCCCGAGGAACAGCGCGAACATCGTATGGGCGACGAATATCCAGAACAGAAACAGCACCAGGATCACCGCCGTCATCGACGGCAATTGCCGGTCCTTCTGCCGGAAGATGGTGGCGAGCACGCCCGGCCAGCCCAGAGGCTCGCCCGCCTCGATCCTTCGGCTCACCTCATAAAGCCCGACGGCTGTGAACGGGCCCAGAAGCGGGAAACCCGCCACCACCGGAATGAGCCACCATTCCCGCCCCGCCGCGCTCGCGACCGCAAGCAGGAGCCAGCCGCCCAGCACATAGACGGCGCTGAAGAACAGCCCGAATGCGGGCGCCTTGCGAAAATCCCGGAAGCCCGCACCAAGGGCGGCGCCGATCACGCCCATGCCCACGGAACGCGCCTCCGGCAGGGCGTCGCCGCCCGTGTCCGGTTCGCTCATATGTCCTCCCCTGCGCGTCCTAAAACCGACGCTACGGCCAGCGACCCGCGCGGGCAAGACCCTTGGCGATGTCTCAGCTGGCACTGTCGCGCTCTGCGATCCAGCCATGGGCGGGATCGTTCGCGAACCGCCAGGCCCGGCGCGGCCCGGCCATGACGTTGAGATAATACATCTCATAGCCATAAGGCGCCCCGCAGGGATGATGCCCCTTCGGCACCAGCACCACATCATGGTCATGAACCGTCATCGTCTCATCGAGGCTGCCGTCCTCGGTATAGACCCGCTGGATGCCGAACCCCTGCGCAGGCTTCAGCCGGTGATAGTAGGTCTCCTCCAGATAGGTCATGCGCGGAAAATCGTCCTCGTCATGGCGGTGCGGCGGGTAGGAGGACCAGTGCCCGGCCGGCGTGAAGACTTCGGTCACCAGAAGGCTGTCGGCCACGTCGCGCCCCTCCATCGCGATATTGTTGATGAAGCGCTGGTTGGTCCCCACCCCGCGCGGGGTCAGTTCGATCCCCTCCGGCCCAAGCCGCCGCGCGGGCCTGCCGCCTTTCGCAGGCGCCGTACAGACCGCAAGCGTGCAACCGGTCGCCGCCACGGCCCGCCAGTCGCTGCCGGGCGGCACATACAGGCAATGCGGCGGCGTCCGCTCGAACGGGTCCATCCGCGCGCCCATCAGGCCAAAGGCCTGGGCTCCCGCCCAAAGCTCGGCCTTGCCCTCGACCAGCACGAGGATCGCCTCGCGCCCGCCCGTCGCCTCCGCCGCCGTCTCGCCCGCCGCCAGCCGGTAGAGCCCGAACCCGACATAGCCCCAGCCCGCGCCTGCCGGTGTGATGTCGTGGACCTTGCCGCTCGACCCGCTAGGCTCGCGCAAAAGCCTCATGTCACCCTCACTTTCTGTCCCGAAATACTCTCGGGGGGCCCGGGGGGCAGACAGCCCCCCGGCCTCCGCCTCAGATCAGACCCGTGCGGCCCGCAAAATGCTTCAGGCAGGCCAGTCCCATCATCTGATATTTCAGAGGATCGGCCTTCAGCGGATCCTGTTCCGCCTCGATCACCAGCCAGCCCTGATAGCCATGCTCGGCCGCCACTTTCAGGACGGGCATGAAATCGACACAGCCGCCCGGATCGCCCGGCACGGTAAAGACCCCGCGCCGCACCCCTTCCAGGAACGACAGCCCCCCCTCCCGCACCTGCCGCATCACCTCGGGCCGCACATTCTTGGCATGGATATGCCGGACCCGCCCCATGTGCCGCTGCGCGAGCGCCAACGGGTCGCCGCCCGCAAAGGTGCAATGGCCGGTATCTAGCAGCAGATGCGTCTGGGGCCCCGTTCCGGCCATCAGCCGGTCGACCTCGGCGTCTGTCTCGATCACCGTGCCCATATGGGGATGATAGACAAGCGTGATCCCCTGCGCCGCCGCATAAGCCGCCAGCGCCTCGACCCCGGTGCAGAAGCCCGGCCACTGATCCTCGCGCAGCTTCGGCCGGTTGTTCACCGCGACCGCGTCATTGCCATGGACCGAGTTCGACGTCTCGCAGGTGATGATGACCGTGCTGCCCATCGCCTTCAGAAGATCAAGGAAAGGCTGCATCGCCCGCTTCTCGGTCTCGATATCGTTCACAAGCAGGTTGAGCGAATGCCAGCCCGAGACGAAACGCAGCCCGCGCGGTTCAAGGACCGCCTTCAGGCCCTCGGCATCCTTCGGGAATTTGTTGCCTTTTTCAATGCCATCGAAACCGATCCTCACGCAATCGTCCAGACAGTGTTCCAGACTGATATGCCCGCCGATGGTGGGGTCGTCGTCGTTCGACCAGGCAATCGGGTTGGTGCCAAACAGGATCATTCTCGCCTCTCAGTTCCCGCGACGCGCCGTCAGCGCCGCTTCATATGTCGCCCGGGCCGCGCGCACTTCGGCGCGGTCCGATACTTCCGGCACCGCCACATCCCACCAATGGCCCCCCGCCGCCGTCGATGGCGCCGGATCGGTGTCGATCACGATCACCACCGGCCGGCCGGTGCCCTTCGCTGCCCGAAGTTCCCGTTCCAGTTCATTGATATCGCTTACCTTTACCGACTTCGCCCCCATCGACCCCGCATGGGCGGTGAAATCGATGGCAGAGGGCGTCACATGGCGGCTGTCGTCCAGAAGATTGTTGAACGGCACACCCCCGGTGCCCTGCTGCAGACGGTTGATGCAGCCAAAGCCGCGGTTGTCGGTGATCACCACGGTGAAGGGAATGCCCATCATCACGGCGGTCGCCAGTTCGGAATTGGCCATCATGTAGCTGCCGTCGCCGACCATGCAGATGACGTCCGCCTCCGGCCGCGCCATCTTGATCCCCATCGCGCCCGCGATCTCGTAGCCCATGCAGGAAAAGCCGTATTCCATGTGATAGCCGCCGGGCGCCGCATCCCAGATCTTGTGCAATTCGCCCGGCATGGTGCCGGCGGCCCCCATGATCACCGTTTCCGGCGCCGCCGTTCGCTGCACGGCCCCGATCACCTGCGCATCCGTCGGCAGCGCATTGCCCTGCGCCGGCGCGGCCTTTGCCGCCGCCGTCGCCTGCGCCCAGTCGCCGCGCAGGCCGGCGTCACTTTTCCATTTCTGCGATCCTATCGTCTTTCCAAAGGCTTGCAGAGCGATCTTTGCGTCACAGACCAGCGAAATCGCACCATGCTTGGCCGCGTCATAGGGCTGCACATTCACCGAAAGGATCCGCCGCGCGGGGTTCTTGAACAGGGCCCAGGAGCCCGTGGTGAAATCCTGAAACCGCGTGCCCAGCCCGATCACCAGATCGGCCGCCGCGCAGACCGCATTCGCCGCCGCGCCCCCGGTCACGCCGACCGGCCCGAAGTTCAGCGGATGGTCATGAGCGAGCGCCGACTTGCCGCCCTGCGTCTCGACGACCGGAATGCCGTGGGCCGAGGCAAAGGCCGCCAGCTCCACCTCCGCGTCCGAATAGATCACCCCGCCGCCCGCGACGATCACCGGCGCCTTCGCCGCCCGCAGCGCCGCGATGGCCGCAGCCAGTTCCTCCCGGTCCGGCTCCGGCCGCCGGATCGTCCAGACCCGCTCCTCGAAGAAGCTTGCGGGATAGTCATGGGCCTCGGCCTGCACATCCTGGCAGAAGGCCAGCGTCACCGGCCCGCAGTCGGCCGGGTCGGTCATCACCCGGAAGGCGCGCGGCAAGGCGGTCATGATCTGCTCGGGCCGGGTGATCCGGTCGAAATAGCGGCTGACCGCCTTGAAGCAATCGTTCGCGCTGACCGTCCCGTCGCCGAAATCCTCGATCTGCTGCAGAACCGGATCCGGCCCCCGGTTCGCGAACACATCGCCCGGCAGCAACAGGACCGGCAGCCGGTTCACATGCGCGACCGCCGCCGCCGTCACCAGATTGAGCGCCCCCGGCCCGATCGAGGTCGTGACCGCCATCGCCCGGCGCCGCTTCGCGGCCTTCGCATAGGCAATCGCCGCATGCGCCATCGTCTGTTCGTTGTGGCCTCGCCAGGTCGGAAAGCTGTCGCCCGCCGCCTGCAAGGCCTCGCCGATCCCCGCCACATTGCCATGGCCAAAGATCGCCCAGATACCCTCGATGAAGCGCGCGCCATCCGGGCCCTTCTGGGCGGACAGCCATTTCACCATGGCCTGGGCGGCGGTCAACCGGATCGTTTTCATTCTGTCTCTCCTCTCGCCGCATCCCAGACGCCGCACAGGCGGCGGAAATTGGCCGTCATCATCTCGACCGCCGCCCCATCGCCGATCTCGCCCGCCATCCAGGCCCGCGCGGCCTCGGCAAAGATCGTCCGCCCGACGGCAAAGCCCTTGACCAGCGGATAGCGCGCCGCCAGCCGGAAGCTTTCGCCGAGGTCCGCCTCGGACTGGCCCAGCCCCAGAACCACGATCCCGCGCGTATGGGCATCGTTGTCCTCGATTGCGCGGACCGTCGCGGCCCAGGCAGCGTCCGAGCGCATCGGTTCCAGCTTCCACCAGTCGGGGAAGATGCCGATCTCGTAGAACCGCCGGATCAGCCGGGCGACCGTGTCATCCGCAACCGGGCCGACCTTCGACGGGATCACTTCCAGAAGGAATTCCAGACGGTTGCGCCGCGTTGCTGCGAAAAGCCGCTGCAGCACCTCCTCCTGCCCGGCGCGCATGGCCGCATCGTCGTCGGGGTGACAGAAGCACAGGACCTTCACCACATGGCCCAGCGGCCATTCGTTCAGCCCGCCGAAGTCCGGTCCGATCTCGGGTTCCAGCGTCAGTGGCCGCGACCCCGGCCATTCCACCGGCCGGCCGATCCACAGGCCGGTCCCGGCGGATTTATGCAGGGCCGAACGGCCAAGGCGGCTGTCACACAGCACGCCATATCCGGGCTGCCCCCCGGCCACAGCTTGCGCAGCGTCCAGGCACAATTCCTTGAAACGGCTGATCTTAATCGCATCGGCGCCCGGCAGCTCCTCCAGCTGCGCGCGATGGTCGAAGGCAAAGACCCGCATCGTGGACCAGTCGCCCGACCGGTTCGTCGACCAATGGATCTGTTCCAGCGCCGCATCCTTCCTGAGCGCGCTCTCCTTCACGCCACGCTTGAGGAAGAACTGCAATTCCTCCCAGCTCGGATAGGCCGGCGTGCAGCCATGCCGGCTGACGGCGAAGGCGCCGCAGGCGTTCGCATAGGTCAGCGCCGTCCGCCAATCCGCGCCGTCCAGCCAGCCCTTCAAGAGGCCCGACATGAAGCCGTCGCCCGCGCCCAGCACGTTGAAGACCTCGATCGGAAAGCCCGGGCCGGTGATGCCGTCGTCAAGGCTCGGCGGGATCCGGCCTTCGAAGGCGGCGGCCCCCATCGGCCCGCGCTTGCAGACAAGCGTCGCGGAAGAAATCTCCCGGACCCTTGCCAAGGCCGCAAGCGTATCGGTCGCCCCGCCAGCGATATGAAATTCCTCTTCCGTTCCAACGATTAGATCGAAGATCTTCAGGTGCCCCTGCAGCTTCTCCGTCACCCGCGCGCTTTCGATGAACCGCGCCTCGCCCGCGCCATGGCCCGCGAGCCCCCAGAGGTTAGGCCGATAATCGATGTCGAGCGCGGTCTGGCAGCCATGCTTCCTGGCCAGCGCCAGCGCCTTCACGACCGCGGCCTCGGTCCTGGGGTGTGACAGATGCGTGCCCGTCACCACGAGGCAGCGCGCCTCGGCGATCAGCCCCTCGTCGATATCATCCTCGCAGAGCGCCATGTCGGCGCAATTCTCGCGATAGAAGATCAGCGGAAACTGCTTGTCGTCGCGGATGCCCAGCAGCACCAGCGCCGTCAGCCGTTCCGGGTCGGTCGTCACCCCCCGCACATCGACCCCTTCGCGCGCCAGTTCCTCGCGGATGAAGCGGCCCATATGCTCGTCGCCCACCCGGGTGATCAGCGCCGATTTCAGCCCCAGCCGCGCCGTTCCCGCCGCGATGTTCGTCGGCGAGCCGCCGATATATTTCTGGAACGACGCCATGTCCTCCAGCCGCCCGCCCACCTGCGCGCCATAAAGATCGACCGACGCGCGGCCGATGGTGATCAGATCCAGCCTTTTCACTGCGAAAGCACTTCCGCGACACGGACGGTCCGGCCCTCGGTCGCCGATATCAGCGCCGCATCGGCCAGCGCCAGCGCCTGCATCCCGTCCTCGCCCGAGGGGCTGATCGCCGCGCCCTCGGTGATCCCGGCGATGAAGGTCGCGATCTCGGCCGCATAGGCCTCGGTATAGCGCGTCATGAAGAAATCGTGCAGTGGCGGACGGTTATAGCCCGAAGCTGAGGCAATTTCGATGGACACGGGCCGCTGGTTTTCCGCAGATGCCACGCCCAGCGAGCCATGCACCTCGATCCGTTGATCGTAACCATAGGTCGCGCGGCGGGAATTGGAGATCAGGCACTGCCTGCCCGATGCGGTGCGCAAGATCACCGACACGCTGTCGAAATCCCCCGCCGCGCCGATGGCCTTGTCGACAAGCACCGAGGCCGAGGCCTGCACCGTCTCGACCTCCTCGCCCAGAAGAAACCGCGCCATGTCGAAATCATGGATCGTCATGTCGCGGAAGATGCCCCCCGACCGGGCGATATAGGCGAGCGGCGGCGGCCCGGGGTCGCGCGAGGTGATCGTCACCATCTCGACCGCGCCGATCCGGCCCTCGTCGATGGCGGCGCGCACGGCGCGGAAATGCGGGTCGAACCGGCGATTGAAGCCGACCATCAGCCGCGCGCCCGTCGCCTCGACCACCCTAAGGCAGTCGCGGACGCGCGCCAGCGACAGATCGACCGGCTTCTCACAAAAGATCGCCTTTCCGGCCCGCGCGAAACGCTCGATCAGGTCGGCATGGGTCGTGGTCGGCGTGCAGATCACCACCGCATCCACGTCCGCAGCGCCTTCGATCTCCTCGATCGTGCGGATGTCGCAGCCATATTGCCCCGCGACCGCCGCTGCCGCCTCGGGCAGAGCATCGGCCACCGCGACGAGTCGCGCCTTCGCGTCCGCCGAGATTGCCTTCGCATGCACCCGCCCGATGCGCCCGGCCCCCAAAAGCCCGAACCTCACAGTCATCTTTTCTCTCCTTTCGGGTTCCATGCCCGATTTTCCGGTAACCGGCCGCCCCCGGGCGGGGGCCACGATTCAAGTGCCTGCCCTAAGCGTCGGCCACATCGGCCCCGCCCTTCACCCCGGTGATGTAGCTGACGATGTCATTGCCGTCGGTCTCGTCGCGGTTCAGCGAGGCGACGATCCGGCCGCGCCGGAACACGACGATCCGGTCCACTAGGTCGAAGACCTGGCGCAGGTTATGGCTGATCAGGATCATCGGAATTCCGCGTTCCTTCAGCCCCCGGATGATATTCTCGACCTGCGCGGTTTCCTGCACGCCAAGCGCCGCTGTCGGCTCGTCCATGATCACCAGCTTCGAGGCAAAGGCCGCTGTCCGCGCAATCGAGACGCACTGGCGCTGGCCGCCCGACATGTTGCGGATCGGATTGTCGACATTGGGGATCTTCACCGCCGTCGTTTTCAGCGCCTCCAGCGTCCGGTCGCGCATCGCCTTGCGGTCGAGCCAGGAGAAGGGGCCGAAGCGCCATTTGAACAGCTCGCGCCCGAGGAACAGGTTCGAGGGCACGTCGAGGTCATCGGCCAGCGCCAGCGTCTGGAACACCGTCTCGATCCCTGCCTCGCGGGCGGCGAGCGGGTCGGCGAACTCCACCTCGCGCCCGTCGAAGAATATCTGGCCCGACGTCTTCTGCTCGACCGCCGTCACCTGCCGCACGAAGGTGGATTTGCCCGCGCCATTGTCGCCGACAACCGCCACATGTTCGCCCGCGCGCAGGATGAAATCGGCGTCCTCCAGCGCGTGGACGCCACCGTAGCGCTTGGTCAGGCCGCGCGTTTCAAGAACGATATCACTCATGGCCTTACCCCCTCGCCCGCTGCCGCTGGCGCCACTGGTCAAGAACGACCGCCGCCACGATGATCGCGCCCTTCACCATCTCCTGGTAATAGGCATCGAGCCGGATCGAGGTGAAACCCGAGATGATCGTCGAAAAGATCATCGCCCCCAGCACGGTCCCGAGGATCGAGCCGCGCCCGCCCGAAAGCGATATGCCGCCGATCACCGCCATGGCGATGGCGTCCAGTTCGTACATCACCCCCATGCCGGCCTGCGCCGTCAGGTTCTTCGACGTCAGAAGGATCGCCGCCACGGCCGCGAGGCATCCGGCGATCGTGTAGACCAGCACCTTGTGGCGATCGACATTGATCCCCGACATCCGCGCCGCCGCCTCGTTCGAGCCGATGGCATAGCTGCGCTTGCCATAGACGGTGCGCGTCATCAGCACATGAAAAAGGATCGCCAGCACGACGAAGACCACTGCCGGGTTCTGGCCCGGCCAGGGCAGCGCCCCGAAGGTCAGGGTACCGAGGATATCGCCGTTCGACAGATGGCTGTAGCTTTCGGTCGGAAAGGACACCGGCTGGCCGTTCGACCACCAGCGCGCGACACCGCGCGCCGTCACCATCATGCCGAGCGTCGCAATGAAGGGCGGAATGCGGGTATAGGCGATCAACAGGCCGTTCACGACCCCCGCAAGCACGCCGCAGCCCATGCCGACGACAATCGGCACGATCACCGGCAGGTCCATCGCCCAGTCGCCGAAGATCGCCTTGGGATTGGGATTGCCATTCACCAGCGCGGTCTGGGCAAAGCTCATCACGATCATCGCCGTCGCGCCGACGAGCGAGCCGGAGGAAAGGTCGATCCCGCCAAGGATGATCACCTGCGTCACGCCGATGGCGATGATGCCGGTGATCGCCACCTGCAGGATCATGATGTCGAGCCGCTGCTTGTTGAAGATCGCGTCGACATTGTCGCGCATGTTGAACAGAAAGCTCGACCCGTTCAGCCGGTTCAGGACCTCGAAGATGAAGACGATCAGCAAGAGCGCGAAGAACACGTTCCATTCCGCCGCGCGCGTTCGCTTGGTGGGGTCATATTTCAGACCTCCAAGCCCGTGGGTCGTCTGTGCCACCGCTTCCCCTTTCGTCTGTTCCTCTCATCCCGGCCTTGCGGCAGGGGGAAAGGGCGGCCGACCGGCCGCCCCGCCCGTTCCGGACACCCGGATCAGTTCTTGCTCAGATAGTCGGCGACATTTGCCGGGGTCACCAGTTCGAAGGGCACCCACACCGTCTGATCGACCGCCTCGCCCTTGGCGAGAGCCACGGCGGCGTTGAGCGAACCCGACCCTTGCGCCGCGGCGTTCTGGAACACGGTCACGTCGAGATCGCCGGCCTGCATGGCGGCCAGCGCATCCTGCGTCGCATCGACACCGCCGACCTGAACCGCGGCCATGTCGATCCCCGCCGCCTTCATCGCCTGAATGGCGCCGATCGCCATCTCGTCGTTGTTGGCGATCACGCCGTCGAACGCCGTGCCGGTCGACAGCCAGTTGGTCATCAGGTTCTGCGCCTGATCGCGGCTCCAGTTGGCGGTCTGCTGGTCGATGACATTGACCTTCACCTTGCACTTGCCCGCCTCGATCACATCATAGATGTCCTGGGTCCGCTGGACGGCCGCCTGGTTCGACAGTTCGCCCTGCATGACATAGACATTGACCTCGGACTTGCCCTCGGCTGCCCAGTTGTCGCAGAGCGCGATGGTTTCGAGCGTCCCCGAATCCACCTCGTTCGAGGCGACGAAGGCCTGGTTGTCGGGAAGCGAGTCGAGGTTGATCGGCTGGCGGTTCACATAGACGAGCGGCACGCCCGCCGCCGCCGCCGCATCGGACATGGCCTGCGTGGCCGACGTATCGACCGGGTTGACGATGATCGCATTCACGCCCGAGGCGATGAAATTGTTGATCTGGTCAAGCTGCTTGGCTACGTCGTTCTGCGCATCCTCGATCTGCACCGTCACGCCCTGTTCGTCGGCGTATTTCTGGATGCCGTTCCTGAGGACCGTCAGGAAGTTGTCGTCAAAGAGCGCCATAGAAACGCCGACCGTTTCGGCCATGGCCGTCGTCCCCATCAACGTCGCGAACCCGGCAATCAGAATGGTTTTTCTCATCTTCTTCCTCCCATAGCGGCGTCCGGCACGCCCTGATATGAAATCTGCACCGGAAGGCCCTCTGCGGGGCCCGTCACTCGCCGGTCAGGCGGCAATTTGCGCCAACGCCTGACCGATGAATTTCATGGATGCGTGAAGCGCCGCGCCCGGGTCGGCCAGCGCATGAACCTCGGTTGCGAATGCCTCGAACGAGACCGGCCCGCGCCAGCCCGCCGCCTCGAAGGCCGCGATCTGTTCGACATTGCCCAGCCGGTCGTGCCCGTCGATCAGCACCCGGTGGGCATCCTGCATCTCTTCCGCCGCGACCGCAGGCGCGGTGACGCCGGAGATATGGATGATCCCGGTATGGTCCGGGTAGATCGGCCCGCCACCTGCAAGGAAATGGTGGAACGTGTCATGCACCAGCCGAAAGCGGCCCGTGGCGCCAAGCGCTTCGATCGCCTCCACCGCCTCGGCCTTGTGGCGCAAAGCGCAGATCGGAAAGCCCAGAGGTTCGACCATGCCGATCAGGTCATGGTCCTCGAGCATCGGTTTCAGCTCGCGCAGCGCGAGCCGCAGGTTCGCCTGCCGCTCGCCGTTGCCCATGCCCTGATTGTCGTTGCGGGGAATGAGGCTGACCGCCTCGGCCCCGGCGGCCTTCGCGATGCGGATCAACGAAAGCGCCTCGCCCGCCTTGTCAGGCGACCAATCGTTGAAGCGCTTGACCTCGGCCAGCGCCAGAAGCCTCAGGCCCGCGCCCCTGATCCGCGCCCCCGCCTCTTCGGGTCCAAGCCCGTCGAACAACGGTCCCGGCAGATCGTTGCGCAGCTCGACCCCGGCCAGCCCAAGATCGCGAGCCAGCGTCAGAAGGCCCTCGAAGCCCATCCGCGCCACCGTCATGTGATTGATCGCAAACTGGACCATCGCCGCCCCCTCTTGCCGCAGTGTGAAGCCGCCCTCGCCGCGCAGACCCTGTGCCCGCGGCGTGAGTCGGGTCAACCGCTGGGGAGGTATTTCACATCATGTATGACGTGAAATGACGCCAGACAATGATGCAATCAAGTCATCATACCGACTCGGGAATATAAAGTTCGGGCTGCAGGAAATGCTGGCCGGGGATGCCCGTGCTGCCATTCTGGACCGCCTGAATCATGAGCGCGACGATCTCCCGGCAGAGCTTCTCCAGCGGAGTCGAGATCACCATCGCCACATAGCGATCCTGCAGCGCGCTGCGCGATTCCGGTGTCAGCTCATTGACCACCAGCGCCACCTCGCCTGGTGCCCGCGCCTCGCGCAGCGCGGCAATCGCGCCCTCCATGCCGCCGCCCGCCAGATAGATGCCGCTCAGGTCGGGATGGCGGCCCAGAAGGTCGAGCGTCGCCTCGTAGGTCAGTTGCCGCGTTTCGAGGTTCACCAGAGTGTCGAGGATGGTGAATTGCGGCGCCAGCTCGCGGATATAGCTGCGAAAGCCGGTCTCGCGCAGTTCGTGCCCGTGCCAGCGATACCCCCCGACGAAAACCGCCAGCTTTCCCGGCCGGTGCACCGCCGTCGCCAGCATCGAGGCGGCGATGCGGCCAACCCTCAGATTGTTCAAGCCCACATAGTTCTGTCGCACGCCTTGCGCGAAATCGTTCAGAAGCGCGAAACAGGGAATGCCTGCTTGCGTCAGTTCCTCGACCGCCGCCGTTACCTCGTGATGCGTGACCGCCGTCGCGCCGACCACGTCCGCGCGGCCCTTCATCCCCGCCATCAGCTTCGCGAAATCGCCCGGCGCCTGCGAGGCGGCATATTGGATGATCACCTCGCCCCTGACGCCGGTCGCCTGTTCGACCGCCTTCTGGATCTGTTGATGAAAGGCCTGATAGAAGGCCTGCCGTTCCTTGTGCAGCACAAAGCCGAAGCGCACCCGCGGCAGGTCGGGCTGCAATCGCTGTGCCAGAAGCGGCGCGGCGTGATAGCCGATGGCGCGGGCGGCCTCATAGACACGGCGCGCGGTTTCCTCGCGCACTTTCAGGCGGCCGTTCAGCACCCGGTCCACGGTCGCCGCGCTGACCCCCGAGGCGGCCGCCAGATCCTGTATCGTCGGTCGCTTCGCCATGTCGCCCTGCAAGTTTTACATCACAATCCACATCATAGTTTGACGGCTTTTGATGTAATGACAAGCCCGGCAATAGGCGACTGTCCCGACTGCCCCTATCCTTCCCGCGACTCGAACGGCCGGGGGAGCGCCATGAGAAACTACAGCCTGATCGGCCCGGATGCCGAACGCGCGGTGGCGGCGGGGCTGGCCGCCGCCGACTGGTATCATTCCGATATTCCGCGCAAGGAGATGAAGGCGCTCATGGCGCGCGAGGATGGGCCTGCGATCCGCGACACGGCAGTTCTTTACGGCGCGATGATCCTGTTTGCGGGCCTCGGCACCTGGCTCTGGCCCAGCCTGTGGTCGGCGCCCTTCTGGCTCGCCTACGGCGTTCTGTACGGCTCTGCCTCCGATTCTCGCTGGCATGAATGCGGTCACGGCACGGCCTTCCGCACGGCGTGGATGAACAACGCCGTCTATCACATTGCAAGCTTCATGATCGTCCGCAATCCGGTGACCTGGCGCTGGAGCCATGCCCGCCACCACACCGACACGATCATTGTCGGCCGCGACCCCGAAATCGCGGTGATGCGCCCGCCCGCCGCACTCAGGCTCCTGTCGAACTTCTTCGGTCTCGCCGATGCCTGGGCGGGCTGGCGCCGCATGCTGCTGAACGCCTCGGGCCGGCTCGCCCCCGAGGAGGCGACCTTCATCCCCGAAAGCGACCGGCCGAAGGTCGTGGCCGTGGCCCGTGTCTGGGTCCTCATCTACGCCGCCACCATTGCGCTTGCGCTCTGGACGGGCTCGATCCTGCCGCTGATGGTCATCGGACTGCCCCGCCTGTACGGCGCCTGGCATCATGTGATGACCGGCCTGCTGCAGCATGGCGGCTTGGCCGACAATGTCATCGACCACCGGCTGAACAGCCGCACCGTCTACATGAACCCGATCAGCCGCTTCATCTACTGGAACATGAACTATCATATCGAACATCACATGTTCCCGATGGTGCCCTATCACCGGCTGCCGGACCTGCACGAACGCATCAGGGGCGACCTGCCCGTGCCCACGCCCTCTATCTGGGCGGGCTACCGCGAGATGCTGCCCGTCCTGATGCGCCAGTTGCGCGGCGAGGAGCTGTTCCTCAAGCGTGCCCTGCCCGCCACAGCCCGGCCCTACCGGGAAGAGCTTCACCTGGCCTCGGGCCAGCCCGCTGAATGAGGACAAGATGACCGACTGGATCGACGCCTGCGCCACCGACGAGATCGACGAGGAGGATGTGATCCGCTTCGATCACGCGGGCCGCACCTATGCCATCTACCACAGCCCGGATGGCGAATTCTTCTGCACCGACGGGCTTTGCACCCATGAACAGGTGCATCTCGCCGAAGGGCTGGTGATGGATCATGTGATCGAATGCCCCAAGCACAACGGCCAGTTCGACTACCGCACCGGCGAAGCGAAACGCGCGCCGGTCTGCGTCAACCTCGCCACATACCCGACAAGGGTCGAAGGCGGCCGCGTCCAGATCAAGGTGTCGTGATGGCCCCGCCCACCGTCCATGACCTGCTCGGCCAGCGCGGCAAGCACCAATATGCGATGCTGCGCGTCGAAACGCTTGAAGAGGCGGCGGCCGCCGCCGAGGCGGGGCTTGAACTTCTGTCCGTCCCGCCCGCGATGATCTTCGACCGCCGATTCCGTGAGGCAGCGCCGAACGCTTTCGCCTTCCCCGGTGAGAACTATTTCGAGATCGGCGGAACGGAGGATTTCCTGAAATGGGCTTTCCCGCTGATGAAACACGGGGCGGATGCAGTCTATTGCTCGGGCTCGCTTGCCACGGTCCGCGCGCTTGCCGATCATGGAATAGCGGTCTGCGGCCATGTCGGCCTCATCCCGTCGAAACGCACCTGGACCGGCGGTTTCCGGGCCGTGGGCAAGACGTTCGAGACCGCGCAAATGGTGTGGCGCCAGGTCCGCGCGCTGGAGGAGGCAGGCGCCTTCGCCGCCGAGATCGAGGTGGTGCCCCATGCGATCACGCGGGCCATCGCCGAAAAGACCTCGCTCTTCCTCATCTCGATGGGGGCGGGTTCGGCGGGCCATGCGCAATATCTCTTTGCCGACGATGTGCTCGGCCAGAACCGGGGCCATGTGCCGCGCCATGCAAAGCTCTACGCAAACCTCGCCGCCGAACAGGACCGGCTGCAGGCGATCCGGACCGACGCGATGCGGCGCTTCGCGGCGGAGGTGCATGACGGGCTCTATCCCGCGCCCCAGCATCTGGTGGACAGCGAGCCCGAGGTCGTCGAGGCCTTCCGCGACTGGCTTAAGGGAGAGGCAACATGACGGGCGCAATCGGCGTCGGCCTGATCGGCACCGGCTTCATGGGCAAGAGCCACGCGATCGCCTGGGCCAATGCTGGCCGGGTGATGGGCGACCTGCCGCCCGTGCAGCTGGAGCTTCTGTGCGACACGCCTTCCGACAAGGCGCAGGCGATGGCCCGCCAGTTCGGCTTTGCCCGCGCGACCGGCGACTGGCGGGCGCTTGTCACCGACCCGGCCGTCGATGTGGTTTCGATCACGACCCCGAACGGCCTGCATCGCGAGATCGCCGTCGCCGCGCTGCAGGCCGGCAAGCATGTCTGGTGCGAAAAGCCCATGGCGCTCACCCTTGCCGATGCCGAGGCGATGGCCGATGCCGCGCGCAAGGCCGGCCGCGCCACGCTTCTGGGCTACAATTACATCCGCAACCCCGCCGTCCAGCATGCCGTGTGGCTGGTGAAGGCGGGCCGGATCGGCCGCCCGGTGCATTTCCGCGGCTGGGTCGACGAGGATTATCAGGCCGACCCGACCCTCGAATGGACCTGGCGCGCCCGCAAGGCCGATGCGGGCCTTGGCGCCCTTGGCGATCTCGGCTGCCATCTCGTCTCGATGATGCTCCTCCTCATGGGCCCGGTCGACAGCCTGATCGCCGACGCCCAGATCATCCACCAGACCCGTCCCCTGCCCGGCGGGGGCCGGGCGGCGGTGGAAAACGAGGATACGGCGACCGCCATCCTGCGCTTCGCCTCCGGCGCGCAGGGCTCGCTTTGCACGTCGCGCTCGGCGTGGGGAAGAAAGAACCGGTTGGATTTCGAGGTGCATGGCACGAAAGGCATGATCGCCTTCGCCCAGGAACGGATGAACGAGCTGAAGCTTTATGTGAATGAGGGCGAGGCGTCAGAGGCGGGCTTCCGCACCCTCCTGACCGGCCCGGCCCATCCGCCCTTCGGCGCCTTCACCCCTGCCCCCGGCCACCAGATCGGCTTCAACGATCTGAAGGTGATCGAGGCCGCCGGGCTGATCCAGACCATCGCGGGCGATGCAACCGCCTGGCCGGACTTCAGCGAAGGTGTGAAGATCGAGCGGATCATCCATGGCATCGCCGAGGCCGCTGCAACGGGCGTTCGCAAGACCTTCAGCGCGGGCGAAGCGTGAAGGTGGGACGCCTCCGGCGGGAGTATTTGGTCAAAGAAGAAACACAAGCATCTTCTTCTTTGACCAAATACTCCGGGGAGCGCGAGGGGCAGCGCCCCTCGCCCTTCTCCGCCCTATTCCTCGCCCTGCGCCTCGGCCCGGCTCTTGCCCGCGACATCCATGGCCAGCGTCGCCGCCATGAACCCGTCGAGATCGCCGTCGAGCACGCCCTGGGTGTCCGACGTCTCGTGCCCGGTGCGCAGGTCCTTCACCATCTGGTAGGGCTGCAGCACGTAAGACCGGATCTGGTTGCCCCAGCCCGCATCGCCCTTGTTCTCGTGCGCCGCCGTGATCGCGGCGTTCCGCTTGTCCAGTTCCAGCTGATAGAGCCTTGATCTGAGCGCGTTCATCGCAATCTCGCGGTTCTGGTGCTGGGACTTCATCGAGGAGGTCACGACGATATTGGTGGGCAGGTGGGTGATCCTGACCGCCGAGTCGGTGGTGTTGACGTGCTGTCCGCCCGCACCCGACGAACGATAGGTGTCGATGCGGATATCGCTGTCGGGAATGTTGATCTCGATATTCTCGTCAACCACCGGATAAACCCAGACCGAAGAGAAGGACGTATGCCGCCGCGCCGCACTGTCGTAGGGCGAGATGCGGACAAGGCGATGGACGCCCGATTCCGATTTCAGCCAGCCATAGGCGTTCGGCCCGGACACCTTGTAGGAGACCGAGCGGATGCCCGCCTCCTCGCCTGCCGTCTCGGACTGCATCTCGACCTTGTAACCCTTCTTTTCCGCCCAACGCACATACATGCGCGCAAGCATCGAGGCCCAGTCACAGCTTTCCGTGCCGCCAGCGCCCGCGTTGATCTCGAGGAACGTGTCATTGCCGTCGGCCTCGCCATCCAGCAAAGCCTCAAGTTCCTTCGCCGCGGAAAATTCACGCAGCTCTTTCAGGCTTTTCTCGGCCTCGGAAACGATTTCCTGATCGCCCTCCATCTCGCCCAGTTCGATCAGTTCGACATTGTCGGTCAGCTCGCGGTCGATCTTGCGATAGGTCTCGACCTTGTCCATCAGCATCTGCCGGTCGCGCATCAGCTTCTGGGCGCGCGCAGGGTCGGACCAGAGGTTGCCATCCTCGATCATCGCGTTGAATTCTTCCAGCCGGTGGGGGGCGGTTTCCCAATCCATGCGCTGGCCGAGAAGCGTCAGCGACTTCCGGATCGCTTCCACGATGTTCTGGGTTTCCGCGCGCATCTTCGTCCTCTCAGCCGTCCGCTGCGCCTGATACAGGAGCAGGCGGTGCCGGACAAGGGCGCGGTCGGGGCCAGCCGGGGATCAGCGCAGCCAGCGCGTCAGCCTGCGGACCATACGCATCTTCTTGGCCATGTCGCGTTCGTTGGTGCGGATGCGGGCACGGCCCTCCGCGCTCGTCTCATCGCCGCCGCGCCGGGCGAGCCAACGCGGCAGATGACGAAGGACCGTGTTCATCGTCGCCCGGATCAGCATGCCTATCGCGCGGTCCATTTATCAGTCCTCAAACAGTTCGGTCTGGCCCGCCATCTCGCCCTCGTCTTCCTCGCCAAGAGAGGTCGTGCCGGGCATCGGCCGGTTGTCGAGAAGCCCCGCCGCGCGCAATTCCTTCAGCCCCGGCAGGTCGCGGGCGGATTCAAGGCCGAAATGATCGAGGAAACGCGGCGTGACGACGAAGGTCACCGGGCGGCCCGGCGTCATCCGGCGGCGGCCAAGGCGGATCCAGTCCAGTTCCAGAAGCTGGTCGATCGTGCCCCGGCTGACGGCGACGCCGCGGATTTCCTCGATCTCGGCGCGGGTGGCGGGCTGGTGATAGGCGATGATCGCCAGGGTCTCGATCGCAGCCCGCGACAGTTTCCGCGTCTCGACCACTTCCTTCTGCATGAGGAACCCAAGGTCGGGCGCGGTGCGGATCGCCCAGGCATCGCCCACGCGGGCGACATTCACACCCCTGCCCTCATAGCGCTTTCTCAGGTGAACCAGGGCCTCGGCCGGATCGCAGCCATGCGGCATGCGCTGCGCGAGGTCGGCGACCGTCACCGGCTCGGCGGTGGCAAAGAGGATCGCCTCGACCATCCGTTCCTGTTCGGCAATCGGCGGCGCCTCGAAGAGGCTCTGTTCCTCGGGCGCTTCTTTCTGGCGGTCTGGTGTGGCGGCGTCGGTCAATGGCTTTTCCGGCGAAGGGTGATGGGCGCGAAGGTCTCGGCCTGTCTTAACTCGATCTGCCCCTGCTTGGCGAGTTCCAGTGACGCCGCAAAGGTCGCGGCGGTGGCGGAGCGGCGGCGGAGGGGATCATGCGCCCAGCCGTCGGGCAGATAGCCCATGAGATCGGTCCAGTCGCCCGCATAACCAATGAGCCCCCGCATCCGGTCAAGCGCCTGTTCCATGGTGAAGACATGGGTGCGGTCGAAGGCGAAGGGGCGGAACTCGTCGCGGGTGCGGATGCGGGCATAGGCCTGCATCAGGTCGAGAAGCGTCGCGCTATACTGGGTGCGGCGGACGCGGGTGACATCCTCGGTCAGGCCGCGCGCGAAGAAATCGCGCCCCAACTGGTCGCGGGCCATAAGCCGGGCGGCGGCTTCGCGCATGGCACCCAGCCGTTCCAGCTGGAAGGCCAGGTGGGCGGCCAGTTCCTCTCCGGTCGGGCCGTCCTCGTTCGGGTCGGGCGGCAGGAGAAGGCGCGACTTCAGGAAGGCGAGCCAGGCCGCCATCACGAGATAATCCGCGGCCAATTCGATCCTGAGCGCCTTGGCCTTGTCGACGAAGGCCAAGTACTGCTCGGCCAGCTGCAGGACAGAAATCCGGCGCAGATCGACTTTCTGGGTGCGCGAGAGTGTCAGAAGAAGGTCGAGCGGTCCCTCGAACCCGTCGACATCGACGATCAGTGCCTCGGCCGCCAGCCGCTCGCCGACCGACACGGGGTCTTCCTGAAAGAGGCTCGGGTCGGACATGCGTGCGTCAGCTTCCGGTCGGGGCGAGGATCGTCCGAAGTTCGGCCATGAGCGCACTTTCGTCAATGGGGTCGGGCGTCGCGCGGCGGGCGAGCGCCGCCTTGGCGCGCGCCGGTCCGCCCGCGTCCAGCGGGCGGGCGGCACCGGCGACCTCGATCATCTGCGCCATGTCGCCCTTGCAATGCAGCGCGACGTCGCAGCCCGCGGCGAGGGCCGCGCTCGTTCGGTCGGCAAGCGTACCCGTCAGCGCTTCCATGTTCAGATCGTCGCTGAGAAGAAGACCCCGAAAACCGATATCCTCGCGGATGACGCGGACCATGCGCGGCGACTGGGTCGAGGGGTGGTCGGGGTCGCAGGCCGGCACCATGATATGGGCGGTCATGCCCATCGGCAGGTCGGCAAGCGCCCGGAAGGGCGCGAAGTCGGTCCGCGTCAACTCGTCCACAGGCGCGGCGGCGACCGGCAGGTCGTGGTGGCTGTCCACCACGGTTCGGCCATGGCCCGGCATATGCTTCATTACCGGAAGGACGCCGCCAGCGAGAAGGCCGTCGGCGGCCGCCCGAGCGGCCCGGGCGACCGTGTCCGCGTCATAGCCGAAACAGCGGTTCTTCAGGAACGGATGGGTCTCGGGCCAGGCGATATCGCCCGAGGGCGCGCAATCGGCGTCGATCCCGACCGCACGCAGTTCCTCGGCGATCAGCCGGTAGCGTATCCAGATGCCGCGTTCCATGCGCTCGGGGTCGGACTGCTCGACCTGATCGAGTGGCGGCAGCCATTCGCGCCAGTGCGGCGCGCGCAGCCGCTGGACCCGCCCGCCCTCCTGATCGACCAGCACCGGCGCATCGCGACCTACCGTGGCGCGCAGGTCACCCGTCAGGCGGCGCAGCTGCTCGGGGTCTTCCACATTGCGGGCGAAAAGGATGAAGCCAAGGGGATCGGTCTCGCGAAAAAAGGCGGCCTCGGCGGCGCCAAGCACCGGCCCCTCGCAACCGAAGATCACGGCAAGCGGAGCGGCGGCCATCAGCGCACGGTGACAGCGACGCAGCGACCGTCGGCGTTCAGCGCGGCACAGAAACGGCGCGCCTCGTCCCGATCGGCAAAGCCCATGACACGCAGCCGGTAGAAGGTCTCCTGCCCGCGTGTCGCCGGTTCGATCACCCGCGCCTTGCCGGTGAAGAGCGCGCCGAACCGCGCAACCTCGGCGGTCCAGGCGGCCTTTGCCTCGGCCTCGGACGGATAGTCGCCGATCTGGGCAAGCGTCGTCCCCACAGCGATAGCGGCGGGGGCGACATCCTCGACCGGGCGGTCGGCGGCGGCGGAGACAAGCACAACCTCGGGCCGCATCGGCATAAGCCCCGCAGGCTTCGCGACCGGGATGAGAGAGGTGGAAACGCCCGGCACCGACGCGTCGATCGCCTCGGACGCAACCTCCTCCAGCGGCTCGAAAGCATTGGCTTCCATCAGCGCCGCCTCGATCGAGGCGACCTCGACCGATCCGGCCTCGACCATCTCCAGTTCCGGCGCGTCGAGCGGCTCGGCCGCCTCCTCGGGCAGCGGAAGTTTCAATCCCTCGGGCGCCGCCGTGGCCGCTTCGAGCGAGGGGCTCGGCCGGACAGTACCGATATTCGGCCCGGGCATAGCGGCGAGCGGCGCAAGCGGCGAGCCGGCAGTGACCTGCAGCGCATCCGACGCGGTATCTTCGTCGCTCAGCGTGGCCGCGCGCGGCGCGAGCACCAGAAGGTCGGCCGCGGCCTCCGCCTCGCCTTCGGCGGCGATCATATTCACGGCAAGTCCCTGATGGTCGGCAAGTTCGCCGCCCGGATTGTCCGGCGCCACCCGCGCCGGTCCTTCGGGCGCGGCGATCAGGGGCACGCCATGGATCTGGCGTTGCGCAAGCTTGTAGCCCCAGACGACCACACCGGCGATCAGCGCGACGGAAACCAGCCCGCCCACCGCCCGCGCCCATGCCCCCGCGCGGCCCGGTACGGCCGCAGCCGCGCCATAGGCCTCGGGCACCTCGGGATAGACCTCGTCTTCCTGCCAGACCGTCATCGCCGTCCTGTCATCCGGCGCGCCCCGCCGCAACGGAACCGCCCTGCTCCGCCGGCGGGCGCCATGTGATCAGCGCATTTCCTCGACCGGCTTGACGCCCAAGATAGCAAGACCCGCCGAAATGACAACGCCCGCCGCCCGCGCCAGCGCGATTTTCGACTGGCTGAGCGCGGCATCGCCCTCCTGCACGAAGCGGAGCGACGTATCGTCATTGCCGCGGTTCCACAGCGAATGCAGCTCGGACGCGAGTTCATAAAGATAGAAGGCCACGCGATGCGGCTCCTGTCCCTTGGCGGCGATCTCCACAAGACGCGGCCATTCGGCCATTTTCTTCGCCAGCGCCAGTTCCGCCTCGTGGCCGTTCAGCGACAGATCGGCCGCGATCAGCGTCGCATCGTCGGCCGCGATCCCGGCCTCGGCGGCCTTGCGCAGGACCGACGACACGCGCGCATGGGCATATTGGACATAGAAGACCGGATTGTCCTTCGACTGTTCCAGAACCTTGTCGAAATCGAAATCCAAGGGCGCGTCGTTCTTGCGGGTGAGCATCACGAAACGCGTCACATCGGCGCCTGCCTGTTCGACGACATCGCGCAGCGTCACGAACGTCCCCGCCCGCTTCGACATCTTGAAGGGCTCGCCGTTCTTGTAGAGCTTCACCAGCTGGATGAGCTTCACTTCCAGCGGCACGCGGCCATTCGACAGCGCGGACACCACGGCCTTCAGCCGCTTCACATAGCCGCCATGGTCGGCGCCGAGGACGTCGATCAGCTGATCGAAGCCGCGCGTGACCTTGTCGTAGTGATAGGCGATGTCGGGGGCGAAATAGGTCCAGCTTCCGTCCGACTTCTGCACCGGCCGGTCGACATCGTCGCCATGCGCGGTCGAGCGGAAGAGGGTCTGTTCGCGCTCTTCCCAGTCCTCGGGCAGCTTGCCCTTCGGCGGCTCGAGCACGCCCTCGTAGATCAGGCCCATGTCGCGCAAAGTCTGGATCGCACTTTCGATCTTGCCGGTGCCGTAAAGCGCCTTTTCCGAGGAATAGACGTCCATCTTCACGCCCAGCGAGGCCAGATCCTCGCGGATCATCGCCATCATCCGTTCGGTCGCGAATTCACGGACGTCGGCCAGCCAATATTGCTCGCCCTTGTCGAGAAGCGTATCGCCGTACTTTTCCTTCAGCGCCTCGCCGACCGGGATGAGATAGTCGCCCGGATAAAGCCCTTCACGGATTTCCGGCTCCAGCCCATGCGCCTCGCGATAGCGCTCATAGGCCGAGCGCGCCAGCACATCGACCTGCGCGCCGCCGTCGTTGATGTAATATTCCCGCGTGACCTCGTGGCCCGCGAAGGCCAGAAGCGAGGCGAGCGCATCGCCGAAGACCGCGCCCCTGACATGGCCCACATGCATCGGCCCCGTGGGGTTGGCCGAGACGAATTCGACATTCACCCGGGCGCCGCGCCCCAGGTCGGACCGGCCATAATCCTTTCCCGACTGCAGAACCTTGCGCACCAGCCCCTGCCAGACGGTGGGTGCGAGTCGCAGGTTCAGGAAACCCGGGCCCGCAACCTCGGCCAGCGTCACGCGCGGATCGGCGGCAAGCTTCACCGCGAGCGCCTCGGCGATCGCGCGGGGCTGAAGCGCCGCAGGCTTCGCCAGCACCATCGCGGCATTGGTCGCCATGTCGCCATGCGCCGCATCGCGTGGCGGCTCGACCGCGACGGCCGTGAAATCCAGACCGGCGGGCAACGCACCTTCGGCAGTCAGCGCCGCGAGGCTCTCGATCACCAGCGCACGGATATCGGAAAACAGGTTCATCACTTTCCCCTTTGATCAAAGCGGGGATGCCAGAGCGGCCCGATGGCGTCAATGGCAGCAAGAAAGAAGGGGGGCGCTGCCCCCCTCGCCCCCCGAGGTATTTATGCCAAGATGAAAGCACATGATTCATCTTGGCCCAAATACCTCCGCCGGAGGCATTGAAGTTTCTAGCGGAACAGCACCAGTGCCGAGGGGCTCCAGGCAACGCGGGCCTTCGCGCCGCGGTCGAGCACCGGGCGACCGGGCACGTTGCGCATCGACAGTCGCGCGGGCGCGTCGACGCCATCAAGCTTGACGTCGTAATAGGTCATGTCGCCGTAATAGACGACTTCCTCGATCAGTCCGGTCGCCTCGCGGTCCGTCGCGGTCTGGCCATCATAGAGAAGGGTCAGCGTCTCGGGCCGGAAGCCCACCGACGGTTCCTCGCCGCGGTTGCCGCCCGGCGCCTGCCGGGCCGAGATATGGCAACGGCCGAGGCCCTGCACATCCACGTCAATCTCGCCGTTCGCTTCGCCCGCGACCTTCGCGGGCAGGAAGTTCATATGGCCGATGAAATCCGCCACCCGGCGCGAATTGGGCAGGCGGTAGAGCGTCTCGGGATCGGCGAGCTGGGCGATCTCGCCCTCGAACATCACCGCGATCCGGTCGGACATGACGAGCGCCTCTTCCTGGTCGTGCGTCACCAGGATGAAGGTGATGCCCACCTGACGCTGCAGCCTGATCAGTTCGACCTGCATGTTCTCGCGCATCTTCTTGTCGAGCGCCGAGAGCGGCTCGTCGAGGAGCAGGACCTTCGGCTTGAGGATCAGCGCGCGGGCAAGCGCCACGCGCTGGCGCTGGCCGCCCGAGAGCGCATGCGCCGCGCGCGCCCCGAAGCCCTTGAGGCCGACCATTTCCAGCGCCTCGGCCACCGCCCTGTCCTTTTCGGCCTTGGGGCGCGGATCGCGGCGCAGGCCGAAGCCCACGTTCTGCTCGACCGTCAGATGCGGGAAGATCGCATAGGACTGAAACACCATGTTGGTCGGCCGCTTGTTGGCGGGCACGCCCTCCATATGCTTGCCGTCGATCATCACGACGCCCGAGGTGATATCCTCGAACCCGGCGATCGTGCGCAGGAGCGTGGTCTTGCCACAGCCCGACGGCCCGAGAAGCGAGAAGAACTCGCCCGCCTTGATGTCGCAGTTGATGCCCCTCAGCGCATGATAATCGCCGTAGTATTTCTGGACATCTTGCAGGTGGATCATAGCGTCTTTGCTCACAGGAAGCCTCCGGAATCCTTGCCACCGGTCTTGGCGACACCACGGCGGCGGAAATATTCAGCGATGATGAGAAGCACGATGGACACGGCCACGAGACAGGTCGCGACGGCCATGATCACCGGGATTTCCTTGGGGAAACGAAGCTGCGAGTAGATATAGACCGGCAGCGTCGGCGAGGTGCCGCCAATGAAGGCGGCCAAGATGAATTCGTCCATCGAGATCGTGAAGGAGATCAGAAGGGACGAGATGATGCCAGGAAGCACCAGAGGCAGGATGATCAGCCGGAAGGTGGAGAACTTGCCTTCGCCGAGGTCGTAGGCCGCCTCTTCCAGTGATTTGTCGAGGCTCTGGAAGGCCGCCGACAGGATGGCGATCGCGAAGGGCGTGCAGATCAGCGTATGGCCGAGGATGATCGTGGTGAGGCCGAGGCCAACGCCCATCTGCAAGAGGATCACCAGGATCGCCATGGCGACGATGATCTCGGGCAGGACGAGCGGCAGCATGATCATGGCCATGATCGCGCCCTTGCCCCTGAATTCGAACCGCGTCGAGGCGCGGGCGGCGAAGATCGCGAGCGTGGTGGCAAGGATCGCCGTCGAGCCCGCCACGATCAGCGAATTGATCACCGCCTGATGCAGCTGCCCCTTCTCGGCCATCAGGGCAAACCATTTGGTAGTGAAGCCTTTCAGCGGGAAGGCGATGATCGTGCCGTCATTGAAAGAAAAAATCGGCAGAAGGAAGATCGGCGCGTAAAGGAACGCGAGATAGAGGATGGCGTAGAGCCTCAGACCGTTACCTTGCGATTTCATTTCTTCACCCTCAGGAAGCGCGCGTTCGCCAGAACGAAGACGGCCGAGATCACGCCGACGATCAGCATGGCCGAGACGGCGACGGCTGAGCCAAGCGGCATGTTGTCGATGGCGAGGAGCTGTTTCTGGATGACGTTGGCAATCAGGGGGATCTTGCCGCCGCCGATGATGTCGGGCGTTACGTAATCGCCCACCGTCGGGATGAAGACGATCAGGACCGCGCCCACGACGCCCGGAACCGCGAGCGGCAGCGTCACGCGCCAGAAGGTCATCAAGGCGCTTTCGCCCAGATCGCGGCCTGCCTCCAGCAGGGAACGGTCGATCTTTTCCAGCGCCACGAAGATTGGCAGGATCGCGAAGGGCGCGTAGGCATGCGCAAGCGTGACGACGATCGCGCCGACATTGACGTTGATCCAGGTCAGCGGATCGTCGATCAGGCCGATCGACTTCAGCCCCGAATTGACCACGCCGTTATAGCCAAGGATCACTTTCCACAGGAACACCCGCACGAGGTACGAGGTCCAGAACGGGATGGTGATGAGGAAGAGCCAGAGCGATTTCCTGTTCGGCGCCACATGGAACGAGACGAAATAGGCGACCGGGAAAGCCAGCACCACGGTCGCGAGCGTCACCATGAACGAGACGAAAAGCGAGCGCAGCATGATCGCCCGGTAGATCGGATCGGTCCAGGCCTCGATATAGTTCTTCAGCGTGAACTGATGGATGACTTCGCGCACGCCGGAGCCGTCGGTCTGGAACGACAGATAGACGACGGTGGCAAGCGGTGCGGCCAGAAGCAGCAGTGCATAAAGCGCCGTCGGGCTGATCAGCGCATAGCCGTTGAAGGCGGGCGAGCGGGTCAGGCGCCCCCAGTTTGATCGTTGTTCCATATCCCCATCCCTGCGGGCGGCGGCCGTTCACGGCCGACATTCTCTCCCCTTGATCGCACAGGTCGCGCGATGTGGGAAGCGTCTTAGCACAGGCAGGAACGCGAGGCAAAAAATTTGATCATTTTATTTCGAAGCTTCGAGAGAGCCGGGTTTCCCGTGCGATTTCAAAGACTTCAGACAGGAAGATCGTCAGGCGGACTGTCGAGAAGCTGCGCCAGGCGGGTGATGGCCGCAGTAAAATCGGCTTCCGCTATCGCGCCCGCAAGCGCGATTCTCACCGCATTCGGGGCCCGACCATCCACCAGCGCATATTCGTCGGCCGACCGGATCAGGATGCCGTTCGCCTCCGCCTCGCGCGCGAAGGTCGAGGCGCGCCAGCCCCGCGGCATCGGCAGCCACAGAAAGCTGAGGCCGGGTTGCCAGCGCAGTTCATGGCGTCCGAGCAGATTCACCGCGATCTCTTGCCTGCGCGCGAACGTGGCCTGGACACGGTCGCGAAGCCGCGCGGCCTCGCCCGACCGGAAAAGCGCATAGGCGATGTCGGAGACCGGGCGCGGCAGCCCGAAATAGCTGTGCTGGGCGGCCAGACGCGCCGCCTCGCCCAAGCCCGTCGGGCAGATGACCGCGCCGAAGCGCAGACCGGCCGAGACGCTTTTCGACAGGCTGGTGATATGCCAGGTCCGCTCCGGGGCAAGCGCGCGCAGGGCCGGGCCGCTGGCGGAAGCGACCGAATAGCAATTATCCTCGACGATCTGCAGGTCGTGGCGGCGGGCCACACGCACGATCTCTGCCCGTCGCGCCAGGCTCATCCGGGCGGTCGTCGGGTTCTGCGCCTCGGGAGTGATACATACAATGCGCCCGCCATAACGGCGGCAGGCGGCGTCCAGCGCCTCGGGCACCATCCCCTCTTCGTCCAGCGTGACGGGGACGACCTCGGCCCGGTTCAGGCGCGCCGCGCGGCGGAAACCGGCATAGGCCAGTTCCTCGCAATAGATATGGGGCCGTTCACCCCTGAGGCAGCATTGCAGGGTGATGCCAAGCGCGTTCTGCCCGCCGAGCGTCAGCGCAATCTCTTCCTCGGTGAAGGGCCCCAGTGCCTGATCGCCCAGCCAGTCGGCATAGGCCATGCGCAAGGGAACGTCGCGGCGCAATGAGGGGTATTCCAGATGATCCTGCCCCATCTGCCCGGCAATCTGCACCAGGATCGCCGAAATAGCCGCTGTCTGCCCGACTTCGGGCAACTGGGGAGAGCGCAGGTCGATCAGGTTGCTCGCGCTCAATCCCAACCGTTCGGCCTCGATCTCCTCAAAGATCGGCTGGGTGGGGCCGAGGCGCGGCGCGCGCGCGGCGACGAAGGTGCCGCGCCCGACCGTCGCCTCCAAAAGCCCCTCCTGCGTGACGATCTGATAGGCCCGGGCCACCGTGCCGGGCGTGATCGACAAGGCCCAGGCCAGTTCACGCACCGGCGGCAGGCGCGCGCCTTCGGGCAGCGCGCCCGAGCGCACCGCATCGCGCAGCGCATGGCACAGTGCCAGGTACTTCGGCCCGTCGAATTGTGTCAGGTCTGGACGCCAGATCTTGCTCATCACGATCCCTGATTGTCATGGTCACAATGTTTCTCTGGCACATTGTAGCACGGAATTGTAGTGTTTCAATGTCGATATGACAGATTTGTATCAATACAATAGGTGATGACATGACCAGCCTCAGCAAACAAGCCCTCCGCCCGATCGCTTCCGGCCGGCAGACCGGCCTCGTTGCAACGGCAAAGGCGATTGTCACCCTCTGGCGCACCCGCCGCCAAAGCCGCCGCGCCCTTCTGGTGCTCGACGATCATCTGCTGCGCGATATTGGCCTCGACGCCCACCGCGCCCATGACGAGGGCATCAGGCCCTTCTGGAGAGACTGACCGTCGGCCCGCCCCACAGGCTTCGCTAACCCCAGAGCGAAAGCCTCTTCCTCGGCCGGGCCCTGCCCGGCCTTTTTTTGCCCGACTGCGCCCGCGAGGTCTCATGCAAAGCTTCACAATGTATCAGGTCGACGCCTTCGCAAGCCGCCCCTTTACGGGCAATCCCGCCGCCGTCCTGATCCTCGACCGGCCGTTGGAGGTGCGCCTGATGCAGGCCATCGCCGCCGAGAATGCTTTGTCCGAGACGGCGTTCGTGGTCGGGCGCGATGGCGCCTACGATATCCGCTGGTTCACCCCCAGCCACGAGGCGGCCTTCTGCGGCCATGCGACGCTCGCCGCCGCGCATGTCCTTGCCTCTGCATACGGCGCCGAGGGCGCGATGCGATTCGCAACGCAGAAGGTCGGCGCGCTGACCGTCTCGCGCCTGCCCGACGGACGCTATGCGCTCGATCTGCCCCGCCTCGACCCTGCGCCCGCCGAACCGCCAGAGCTTTTCCGGCGCATCTTCCCAGGCGGCTGGCGGCGCGCGGTACGGAACTTCGAGAACTGGTTCGTCGAGATCGAAAGCCCCGAGGCGGTCTCTGCCTTTCAGCCGCCCCTGCAGGTGATCGCAGAAACGGGCGAGACTGGTCTTTGCATCACCGCGGCGGGCGGCACGACGCAGACGGGCGAACCGGTCGATTTCACCTCGCGCTATTTCTGCCCCGGCGGCGGCATCGACGAAGACCCGGTCACCGGATCGACCCACGCCAGCCTCGCGCCCTTCTGGGCGGAGCGGCTGGGGCGCAACGACCTGACCGCCTTTCAGGCCTCCCGCCGCGGCGGCGAGATCGGCGTGCGTGTCACGCAGGACCGCGTGATCCTGAGCGGCAGGGCGGTGACCTTCATGAAGGCGCAGATCTTTCCGGGCTGACCCGCGCAAAAGGAAACGGCCGCAATCGCTTGCGGCCGTCTGTCCTGAGGTCCGAAAGACCGGATCAGCGCTTCGAGAACTGGAAGCTGCGGCGGGCCTTGGCCTTGCCGTACTTCTTCCGCTCGACGACGCGGCTGTCGCGGGTCAGGAAGCCTGCCGCCTTCAGCGCGCCGCGAAGCGAGGGTTCATAAAGCTGCAGCGCTTTCGAGATGCCGTGCTTGACCGCACCGGCCTGGCCCGAAAGACCGCCGCCCGCGACGGTCGCATAGACGTCGAACTGGCCTTCCACATTGGTGATCTGGAAGGGCTGGCGCAGGATCATCTGCAGCACGGGACGCGCGAAGTAGCTGTTGATGTCCTTGCCGTTGACCATGACCTTGCCGGAGCCCGGCTTGATCCAGACGCGGGCGACCGCGTCCTTGCGCTTGCCGGTGGCATAGGAGCGGCCGAGCTTGTCGCGCTGCGGCGCGCGGGGCGCGGCTTCGGCGGCGGCGGGCGCGGCGGTCGAGACGGCGGCTTTCAGATCGTCGAGGGACTTGATTTCGTCGGCCATCTTCATGCGCTCCGGGTGTTCTTCGGGTTCATCGACTTGACGTCGAGGACTTCGGGGTTCTGCGCCTCGTGCGGATGGGCGGCACCGGCGTAGACACGCAGGTGGGTCATCTGCTGGCGGCCAAGGCGGTTGCGGGTGATCATCCGCTCGACGGCCTTAGTCACCACGCGCTCGGGATGGTTGCCTTCCAGCACCTGCTCGGCGGTGCGGAACTTGATGCCGCCCGGATAGCCGGTGTGCCAGTAGTAGCGCTTGTCGGCACGCTTGTTGCCGGTCATCTGCACCTTGTCGGCGTTGATGACGATGACATTGTCACCCATGTCCATATGGGGGGTGAAGGTGGCCTTGTGCTTGCCACGCAGACGGTTGGCGACGATCGTCGCGAGGCGGCCCAGAACGACGCCTTCGGCATCGATCAGGATCCACTTCTTCTCGATCTCCGCCGGTTTTGCGGTATAGGTCTTCATTGTCAGCCCTTCGAGTTCGGGATCTTTCAGGCGGCTGCGAGGCCGCCCGGAATTCGGATGGGGGCTTTTCCCCGATCTCTGCCCGCCGGTCAAGGGCGCGCTCCTTTATTTAATATAGCAATTTCAATGCATTAAAAAATAGGTATTATTTTACCCCAATTTCCACGATGCGCAGGAGCCACATCAGGGCCGGACGAATGGTCCGTGCAGGCGCCCAAGGCGTGACAGAAGGCCAGGCTTGTGGTCTCCTTCCCTACAGATGTCCACCAGCCCGACCGATCGCGCATGCCGCCCACCGGATCCAAGAGCGACAAGACCCAACCCGTCAAGCGGCGCTGCAACCGCTGCCATGGTTTCGGGCGCGCGCCCTGCCGGATCTGCGCCGGCAAGGGCCAGGTGCTGATGGGCACCGACGTATACGGCAGGGCCAAGTTCGAACGCTGCGGCGGCTGTTTCGGCACCAAGACCACGCGCTGCGCAACCTGCGGCGGCGACGGGTTCGTGACCTGAGGGGGCAGGCCAGCCGGATTTCGGCGCGAAATCCGGGTCGGAACCTTTCAAAGGTTCCGGTGCGAAATCTTTCAAGATTTCGGTCGCCTTCAGGCCGAGGGCAACGCTTGCGGGCGTTCGGGCGGGATCGAATAGGTCATCGACGCCCGCGCGACCGGCGCCTCGCTGCCCTCCGACCGGATCAGCACATCGCCAACGACAAGCACCCGCCCCAGCTTCAAAAGCCGCGCCTCGGCGATCAGATCGCGCCCGGCTTCGGGTTTTCTGAGGAAATCGACGCTTGCACTGGTGGTCACCGCGAGCGCCACCGGCCCGATCCGGGCGAGAAGTGCGAGATAGACCGCAACATCGGCCAGCCCGAAGATCGACGGCCCCGAGATGGTTCCGCCCGGCCGCAAATGCCGCTCGCCCACCTTCAGACGGATGACGACCCCGTCCTGCGTCAACCGCTCGACCGCAAAATCGCCGCGCACCTGCGGGAACTCGCGCTCGATGAAGGCGGCAAGGTCGGCCTCGCTCATCACGGTCTCGGCAATCGTCGGCATCTTCCCTCCCCGCGCGTCTGGCCCTAGAGTTCCCTAAGCCAGACTTTCCCGAACCGGTGGAAATGACAAGATGAGCGAACCGATCCTTTTGCGCCGGAACGACGGGCCGGTTGCCATCCTGACCCTGAACGCACCGGGCAGCCTGAATGCCTTGTCGGACGCGATGCTTGCGGCGCTGAAGGCAGAGTTCCAGGCGCTGATGACCGACAGGACCGCGCGGGTCGTGATCCTGCGCGCGAACGGCAAGGCCTTCTGCGCCGGCCATGACCTGAAGGAAATGCAGGCAGGCCGGGCGGCGCCCGACAGGGGACGCGCCTATTTCGAAAGCCTCTTCGCCCGCTGCGCCGAGGTGATGCAGATGATCCCCGCCCTGCCCCAACCGGTAATCGCCGAGGTTCAGGGCATCGCCACCGCCGCGGGCTGCCAGCTCGTCGCCTCCTGCGATCTCGCCATCGCCGCCGAGGGTACGCGGTTCGGGGTCAATGGCGTAAATATCGGGCTTTTCTGCTCCACCCCGATGGTGGCGCTTTCCCGAAATGTGCCGCGCAAGGTGGCGTTCGAGATGCTGACGACGGGGGATTTCATTCCCGCCGCCCGAGCGGCAGAGGTCGGGCTGGTGAACCGGGTGGTCCCGCCCGGGGCCTTGGGTGCTGAGGTCGAGGCGCTGGCCGCGAAGATCGCGGGCAAGCTTTCCGCGGCGGTCAAGATCGGCAAGCGTGCCTTCTACGATCAGATCGGCCTTCCGCTCGCCGAGGCCTATCAACATGCGGGCGCGGTCATGGTCGAGAACATGCTCTGGCGCGATACAGACGAGGGGATTGCCGCCTTCCTCGAAAAGCGCCCGCCGGATTGGGCTTAGCCGAACGGCCGGGGTCGCGTCGCAGCCCAAAGGCCGATCGCCGCCAAGGGCAGGCCTGCACAGGCGGCGATCACCAGCCCCGGACCACCCGCCCCCAGAAGCCAGGCACCGATCATGGGACCGGCGGCGGAGGCAAGGATCGGCCCGATGGCTATGGCGCCGGAAATCGCACCGAATCCCTCGCGGCCAAGATGTTCGGCAATGAGCACCGGGCGCAGGATCGAGATGATGCCGATGCCGGCGCCCTGCGACAGCGCCACAAGGAAGATCGCCATCGGCGCGACCCCTGCAAGCCACAGCGCCAGCGCCGCCATCACCAGCCCGCCAAGCGCCGCGAATGTGGCGGGCCGGTTGGCAACGCGTGCCTCGTTCAGCATCAGAAGCAGGCGGCCCAGCACCTGGCTTGGGCCGATCATCGCGGCGGCAAGCGTCACCATCCCGTCGCTCGCCCCGCGCGAGGAAAAGAGCTCTCGAACATAGGTGATCAGGACCCCGTGGTTCAGATAGGCGAGGCTGAGGATCGCACCGATCATCCAGAAGGCGGGGTTCCGCAAAGCGATGCGCACCATGCCGGGCGGCGCGGGCGAACGCTCGGCGCCCGCAAGCACGGTCGAGGCGCGCAGGATACGCGCGCCGAACAGGTTCGCCGGGACGGCAACGAGGATCATCAGGCTGGCAAATCCAATGAGTGCCCCGGTCGGCCCGAAGGCATTGGCGAGCCAATGGCCGAGCGGGAAAGAGAGCGTGCCGGAAAAGCCCGCGATCAGCGTGACGCGAACGATGGCGGGACGCGCCTCTGCCCCGAGCCTGCGGGTCAGGAAGGCGAAACAGGTCTCGTAGAGGCACCCGGCCTGGGTGATCCCGACGATTGCCCACAGGATCAGCCAGTGCGCGGGCGTTGCGGCAAAGCCCATCAGCGCGATGGCGAAGGCGGCGGGCACCGGCAGGAAGGCCAGCATCTCGCCGCCGAGACCGCGGTCGACCAGCCGCCCGGTCAGGGGCGTGAAGATCGCCATGAGGAGCATCGCCAGCGTCGGGCCAAGCGCCAGGGAGGCCTTCGACCAGCCGGTCGCCGCCTCCAGATCCGGCAGGATCGCGGGGAAGGCGTAATAGACCCCGCCATATGTCAGGGTCTGGCCGACGGCCAGAAGCCCGACCGCCGTCCTGACCCCGCTCACAACCGGTAGATCGCGCGGAATTTCTCTTCGAGATAGTCCAGAAGCGGTTCGGCCGACGGCTCGAACCCGCAGGTATGGGCGATCGTCTCGCGCGGCGTGCGCAGCCCGCCATGGCGCTGGAGATTGGCCAGAAGCCAGTCGGTCGCGGGGCGAGCATCGCCTTTGGCGAGACTTGCATCAAGGCCGGGCACCGCCGCGCGCAAGGCTTGATGCAGGCAGCCCGCATAGAGATTGCCAAGCGAATAGGTGGGGAAATAACCGAAAAGGCCGCCCGACCAGTGAACATCCTGCAACATGCCGTTCGACGGCCTGTCGACCGCATAACCGAAATCGGCCTCGAAGCGGCTGTTCCATGCCGCCTCGAGGTCGCAGACGGCAAGGCGCCCGGCGATCAGGTCGCGCTCCAGATCGAAGCGCAGCATGATGTGAAGGTTGTACTGCACCTCGTCGGCTTCGGTGCGGATATAGCCTTTGTGAACCTTGTTGACCGTCGCATAGAAGGCGTCCGGATCGTCTATGCCGAAGCCGCCGAACCGGTCACGCATCCGCCCGAAGAGCCAGCCGGTGAAGGCGCGGGACCGGGCAAGCTGATTTTCGTAGATCCGGCTTTGGCTTTCGTGGACCCCCATCGACACGCCCTGGCCAAGCGGGGTCAGAAGATACGCCTGGTCGATGCCAAGCTCGTAGCAGGCGTGGCCCACCTCGTGGATCGTCGAATAGAGGCAGTTGAACGGGTCACGCTCGGCCACGCGGGTGGTGATGCGGACATCGTTGCCGGACCCCGACGAGAAGGGATGGACCGCCAGATCGAGCCGCCCGCGCGACCAGTCATAGGCGAAGGCATCCGCGACCTCGCGCGCAAGCGCCAGCTGGCCTTCCTTCGGGAAAGTGTGGTCAAGCGGCCGGGGCTGGTGGCTGGAGCCCAGGACCGCCTCGCGCAAGGCCACAAGGCGCGGGCGCATCGCGGCGAACATCGCGGCCAGACCGGCGGCGGTCGCGCCCGGCTCATAATCCTCGATCAGCGCGTCATAGGCATCGCCGCCATCGGCCAGCGCTTGCCCCTTCTCGCGGATCAGCGCCACGATCCGTTCCAGCGTCGGCAGGAAATGCGCCACGTCGTCCCTCGCCCGCGCCTCGGCCCAGACATGCTGGGCGACCGAAGTCTGGCGGGCGATCTCTGCCGCCAGTTTCGCGGGCACCCGTGCGGTCCTGAGATAGGCGCGCGAGATGAGGTCGAGCGCGCGGTTGCCCGCCGCGTCCGGCGCCCTGGCCTTTGCCAGCCAGTCGGCGAGGCGCGGATCGGTGCGCCTTGCATGCAGCACGCTCTCGATTGCCGCCATCTCCTCGCCGCGCTGGTCGGCGCCGCCGGGCGGCATCACCGTCTCCTGATCCCAGCCGAGACGGCCGGCGATCTGGGCAAGCGCCTCGGTCTCGCGCTGGAAGGACATCAGTTCGGAAAAGGCGGTCATCTGGCATCCCGGATGGAGGTGACGATCGGATAGAGCGCCCGGTGGCGGGCGCGCAGGATGAGGGTGAAGAGCAGGATCGCGCCCGCCTGATGGGCAAGACCAAGGGCAAGGGGCGCGGCATGCAGGACCGTGACGATCCCGAGGACGACCTGTCCGAAAAGGACCGCCGCCATCCAGTCGAACGCCTGCCGGGTGCGCGGATGGGCGGAACGCCGCGCCTGCCACCAGACGAAAACACCGAAGGCAAGGGTCACATAGCCCATGATCCGGTGGATGAACTGCACAAGGCCCGGGTTTTCGAAGAAGGCCCGCCAGCCGGCGCCGCCGTCCGGCACATAGAAGGCATCGGCGGGAAAGAAGCTCTCCCCCATGAGGGGCCAGGTCGGAAAGGCCCTGCCCGCGTCGATCCCCGCGACGAGGGCACCGAGAAGCACCTGCAGGAAGGCCGCATGCATCAGCCCGGTCGCGAGGCGGAAGAGCCGCTCCTCGCGCGAGCGCCGCGCCTGCAGGAGCCAGCCCTCGGGCCGGGCGAGCATCAGGATATACCAGGCGGTGAGGCCAAGGATCACGAAGGCGAGACCGAGATGGGTGGCGAGCCGGTAGGAGGCGACATCGACCGTCCGGCCCTGAAGCCCCGAGGAGACCATCCACCAGCCGATCGCCCCTTGCAGACCGCCGAGCGCGCCAAGCGCCAGAAGCCGCCGGGTCCAGCCCGCGGGCACCCGCCGCGTGGCCCAGAAGAGCACAAAGCCCACCGCCCAGACGAGGCCGATGGTCCGGCCAAGCTGCCGGTGACCCCATTCCCACCAGTAGATCGACTTGAAGCCCTCAAGCGTCATCTGGCTGTTCTGCAGCTGGAACTCCGGGCTTTGCCGGTATTTGTCGAACTCCGCCTGCCAGGCCGCCTCGCCCATCGGCGGCAGCGCACCGGTCACCGGGCGCCATTCGGTGATCGAGAGCCCGCTGTCGGTCAGCCGGGTGAGGCCGCCCACCAGGATCATCGCCGCGACCAAGAGGAAGATCGCCGCCAGCCAGCGCCGGACCGGCCCGCGCCCCCTGCCCTTTTCGGCATCGATCATGCCGCCTTTCGGCGCGGCGGGCGCCTCGGCCCCCGCCTTCACCTCTTCGAAAATCGTGCGTTTCGCGCTCATGGCCCGCTCGTCTGACAATCGGGCGCGACAGTAGGCGCCCCGGAGGCGAGGTTCAAGGGCGGGTCGGACCGGCAAGAGGCCCGGATTTCGACACGAAATCCGGACGGAACCTTGCAAAGGTTCCGGTCCGAAATCTTTGCAAGATTTCGGCGCTCCGCCGCTGGGGGCCCATAGGGGGCCTGCAGGGGGCCTACATCAGCTCGTCCCTGACACAGGCGCGCAGCGCCTGCGGAACGCGCGATTCCGGCACGTCGATGGTCACGCTGCCTGCCTCGGTCTGCCGGGTGATCCGGTAGAGGAATTCGTCGGGCATCGGTGCAGCCGGACTTTCCTCGGTCACCAGGGCTTCCAGCCGCGCCCGGTCGGCCGCGCTCAGATCCGACAGGGCAATCGTGCCATGGCTGCGGATCTTCGCGCCCGGCCCGCCAAAGCCCGCAAGGCCCCCGAGCCGCTCGATATCGACGACCGCCTCGGGCGTTTTGTCTTTTTCGTCCGTCACAGACCGACCTTCTTCCATCCCAGATCGAGCGCAGCCATCACCTTGGCATCCTTCGGATAAAGCGACGCCGCCGCCTTGCGCGTGCGCCGGGCGAAGGCGGCCATGCGGAGGTTCGGCGACGGCCGATAGCCCGTCATCGCCCTGTACCATATCTGGCCCATCCTCTCCCAACTCTTTCCGCCCAGCGCCTTGGCTGCGGTGGTGAAGGCGAGGTTCGGCACACCGCTCGAATGGTGCGGGTCCATGCCGTTCTGATACTGGCCGAAATGGGTGATCTGGGGTGCGAGCGCATGTTTCGCCGCCGGGTTCGCCATGTCTCGCAGGCAGGTATAGCCGCCCGCCTTCGCCACAGGACCCATGATGTCGGCCCCGATCAGCCAGTCGGCCTGCGCCACCGTCTGCCCCGCCTGCCATTGGCGGAACATCGAGCCGAACACGTCCGACAGGCTCTCGTTCAGCCCGCCCGCCTGATTGGTATAGGCCAGCTGGATCGTGTGCTGGGTCACGCCATGGGTGATCTCGTGCGCAATGACGTCATTGCCGCGCGTGAAGTCGAGGAAGATTCGCCCGTCGCCATCGCCATAGGTCATCTGCACGCCGTTCCAGAAGGCGTTGTTGTAATCGACCCCGTAGTGGATGGAAGAAACGAGCGACATCGACTGATCGTCGATCGAGTTCCGTCCGAAGACCTTCGAATAGAACTTCGCAAGCTCGGTCGTTTCGGTGAAGGCGGTCCTGGCGGTCGTATCGCCGGATGTGCCCGGCGTCGGCACCGGCACACCGGGCAGCGTTGTGCCATGCTGGCAATCATAGACCAGCACCTTGGGCGGGGTCGCCGCCATCGGCTTTTCCAGCCCTGGCAATAACTGCATGCCGAGACTTGTCAGCCGCTGGTTCTGGATGCGCAGCTTGCGAATCTCTGTATCGAGCATCGCCGTCCGCTCCATCGCAGCGCGGGTCGGCGCCTCAAGGCTTTCGTTGTGGGACAGCCGTTCGAGAACATCCTTCGGAATGATGAAACAATGGCCACACATAATTGCCTCCCTGCTGAAAATGCGTGCGGGAAGAATAGCGCAATTGCGCGGGGACGGGGAGAAATTGACCTAGCGTCATGCACGCATAGGCTGATTTTGGCCGACCCTCGGCGCTGGCCGCTTCAGCCCTTGTCGCGATGCCGGACGATCTGGCGCAGCATCCCGTGCAGGGTCTGCACATCGGCGCGGGTAAAGGGCATGCGGCTCCAGAGATTGCGGAGGTTCAGCTTCATCCCCTCGGCCTTGGTCGGCGGAAAGAAGAAGCCCGCCTCGCTCAACCGTTCCTCATAGTGATCGCCGAGCTTCTCGACCTCCAGAAGGCTCGCGAATTCGGTCCGCGCCATCCCCACGACTTCCGGCGGGCGCTCGCCCGTCTGGCGCATCCATTCATAGGCGCAGAGAAGCACCGCCTGCCCAAGGTTCAGCGAGGCGAAATCGGGGTTGACCGGGACGGAGATGATCGCATTCGCCCGCGCCACATCCTCGTTTTCGAGGCCCGCCCGTTCGGGGCCGAAGAGAACCGCGACTTTCTGGCCAGACGCGGTCAGCGCGCGTGCATGTTCCATCGCCCGTTCCGGCGTCATCACGGGCTTCGTCAGCTCCCGCCCGCGCGCGGTGGTGGCAAAGACATAGGCGCAATCGGCGATCGCCTCGGGCAGAGTCGGAAAGACCCCGGCATGATCGAGGACCCGCCCCGCGGCGCCCGAGGCCATGGCGACCGCGCGCGGATTGGGCCAGCCGTCGCGCGGATCGACGAGCCGCATCTGCGTGAGCGAGAAATTCAGCATCGCCCGGGCGGCGGCGCCGATATTCTCCCCCATCTGGGGGCGGACGAGGATGAAGGTCGGCTGCAGGTCGGACATGGCTTTATCGGTCGGGGTCCGGGCCTGATACTTTGGCGGGGGCAGTCTGGCAAGGAGACGGTCATGGCCTGGGACGAGGGGCTGGCGCACTTGATGCGCGAGGATCTGGCGGGCGAGCGGATCACCGAGAGGAAGATGTTCGGCGGTCTCGCCTTCCTGATGAACGGCCATATGGTCTGCGGCATCCACAAGGGCGGCGCCATGTTCCGTCTGGGCAAGCCGAACGAGGCGGCGGCGCTGGCGATCAAGGGCGCGGCGCCGATGATGTTCACCGGCAAGCCGATGGCGGGGATGGTGGATTTCTCCGACGAGGCCACGGCCGACGATATCCGCCGCGGGCAGGTCATGGCGCTGGCGCTCGGCTTCGTGAAGGCCCTTCCGCCGAAATGACGCGACGGATGGCAAAGGCCCTCGATCTGCGCTAAGGGGCGGCGAAACGTGAGGATGCCATGGCCGCTGAAGATCGCCCGCAAATCTACCTGATCACCCCGCCGGTCCTCGATCTGGAAGTCTTTCCGGACCTTCTGGCACGCGTGCTCGACCGGGTGGAGGTTGCCTGCATCCGCCTCGCGCTCGCCTCGCGCGACGAGTATGAACTGGGCCGTGCGGCGGATGCGGTGCGCGAGGTCGCACATGCGCGCGACGTGGCGCTGGTGATCGAGAACCACCTGGTTCTTGTTGAAAAACATGGGCTTGACGGCGTCCACCTGACCGATTCCGCCCGCTCCGTCCGCGCCGCGCGCAAGGCGCTGGGGGCCGATGCGATCGTCGGGGCCTGGTGCGGGGCGTCGCGGGATGCGGGGATGACGGCGGGGGAGGCCGGCGCCGACTATGTGGCCTTCGGGCCAGTGGGCGAGACGGCGCTTGGCAGCGGCAGGCGGGCGGAGGCGGATCTCTTCGCCTGGTGGTCGGAAATGGTCGAGGTGCCGGTCGTCGCCGAAGGCGCCTTGAGCGAGGACATGATCCGCGCCCTGTCGCCCGTCACCGACTTCTTCGCCATCGGCGAAGAAATCTGGCGCACGGACGACCCGGCCAAGGCACTGGAAAATCTAACAAAAGCCATGTGAGGTCGCCCGCCCGAGGAGTGGCGAAGGGTCCGCCAAGGACCCGCAGCCTTCGACGAGGCGGCGACCGGGTAATCCATCCTGAAGGGAAGTGGCGCGGTGGACGGGGCTCGAACCCGCGACCCCCGGCGTGACAGGCCGGTACTCTAACCGACTGAGCTACCACCGCGCGACAGCGGCCTGCTACAGGAGCGGCCCCGGGGCGTCAAGGGGGGCCGAAGCGCCGATCTGGAGGGTGCAGTTCAGGTATGGCAGGACGTATGGCTGCACGTAACACGTGGGTTTTTGTCGGGTAACTGTCCCCGGAATGAACCCATGGTTGATCCGTGCCGGGGGAAAGGCCAGATTGGCGGGACGGGTACGGGCGACGAGCGGGGGCGGGCAATCATGGCGCGGACATCGGAAGCGAAGCGGGCCTATCGGGCGGCAGAGGCGCTGATCGCCAATGCGCTTTCGAACCACGAGACCGAGCTCGACTTCACCGGAGAGGAATTCAGCGCGCTCGACCAAATTCCGCCCGCCATCGCCGAACTTGAGGATCTTCTCTATCTCAACCTCGCCGCCCCCCCAGTCACCGACCTCACCCCCATTGCCAGCCTTAGCGCGCTGCGGTACCTCTCCCTCGACAGGACCGGCGTCACCGACCTCGCCCCCATCGCCAGCCTCACCGCGCTGCAGGGCCTCTCCCTCAACAGGACCGGCGTCACCGACCTCGCCCCCATCGCCAGCCTCACCGCGCTGCAGGACCTCTCCCTCGACCGGACCGGCGTCACCGACCTCGCCCCCATCGCCAGCCTCACCGCACTGGAGCGCCTCTCCCTCGACGGGACCGCCGTCACCGACCTCGTCCCCATCTCTAGCCTTCTCGCACTGGAGTACCTCTCCCTCGACAGGACCGGCGTCACCGACCTCGCCCCCATCGCCAGCCTCACCGCGCTGCAGGACCTCTCCCTCGACCGGACCGGCGTCACCGACCTCGCCCCCATCGCCAGCCTCACCGCGCTGCAGACCCTCTCCCTCGACAGGACCGGCGTCACCGACCTCGCCCCCATCGCCAGTCTCACCGCGCTGCAGACCCTCTCCCTCGATCTGACCGACGTCACCGACCTCGCCCCTCTCGTCAGCCTCACCGCGCTGCGGTTCCTACCCCTCGTGGGGACCGGAATCACCGACCTTTCCCCGATCGCCAGCCTCACCGAGCTGGAGCACCTCTCCCTCGACGGGACCGGCGTCACCGATCTGCGGCCGATCCGCGATCTGGAAAAGCTCGGGAGCGGCCCAATCCGCGGGTTGTACTATGGCGACACCCCAGCGGTGGCGCGAGACCCCGAGCTTGCGCGGCTGTCGGAAATCCGAGGCGCCGGAGAGCGCACTAAGAAGACCCTCGCCTATCTGAAGACGCTGCCGCCCTGGCCGGATCCCTTGCCGTGGGAGGTCGAGGCGGCGCGCACCGAGGCGCCTGCGCCGGAACCCGGCCTGCCCCTTGTCGTCGCCGGGGACAGGATCGCCTTCGCGACGTCCGAGGTCGGGGAGGCGGAAGCGGGCGATCCGGTGCGGGCGACGCTGTTCGAGGCGCTGGCCGAGCGAGTGGCCGACCTTATCCGCATCGCGGGCAACCGCGACGAGGCCGCCTACCGCGAGGCCTGCCGCCTGCGCGATCTGCAAGAGGCGGGCCTTGTTCATATGGATGCGCTGAGGGTGCATCTCGCGGTAGAGGCGCTGCGCCGGGTGCGCGGCGGCCTGCCTGCCGAGGCCGACCTCGACCTTGCCCTCGCCATCGGGGCGGTTGTGGATATCGGGCCGGGCCTGACGCTTGACACGCCGGAGGTCGAGACCTTTCTGGACCGCGCGCGGCGCAACCGGCTGGAACGGCGGAGCGCAGCGGAGGAAGAAGCCGAGATCAGGCTGGCGGAGGGCATCGCCGCGACCGAGCTTGGTGCGCCTGAGGTTCGCGACTTCGCGTTGGCGAGCGCCGACCGTGGGGCCGACACGCAAATGACGGCCATGCGGCAGACACTAACAAAGAACTGGGTATTCGTCCTAGGCACCTTCCTGCTCGATCGTTCGGTCGGTGGCGCCATAGGCAACGGCTTCTATCAGCACGGGCTACCTTGGCTCGCCGCGCACGCGCCCGACATCCTCACGGTCGCGCGTTTCTGGGGTGAGCCGGTCCTGGCCTGGATCGCGCCGATCCTCGACCGGGCGCAACAGATCGTCGCGGCCGCCGGGCAGATCTCCGGTCGGTTGAGGGACAGGCAGTGACCGACCCGGAAAACAAATAGCACCATTACCGGGTCTTCGGCGTGGTGGCGCGCGTTTGTTTACGCAGGCCTCAGCGACCGGACGCTGGACCCGCCTCCGCCTTCTTCTGCCAGCGGCCGCTTTCCTCGCTCCAATACTGCGCCTCCAGCCCGGCGGCGGTCAGGGTGCGCCACTGGGTGCGGGCGGTCTCGACCGCCGTGGGGTCGTTGCCGTCGAAGAGGATGGCGGCGCGGTCGAGGGTGGTGACCTCGGCGGGGGTGACCTCGGCCCCGTCCAGCGCCATGAGGAAGCGCACGCCGTCGGGCAGGTCGGGACTGGCGGTCAGGAGGAGCGGTTGCAGCGCGTCATGCGGGCCGCCCGCGATGCCGTGGGGCAGAAAGCCATCCTCGGGGCCGAGCCAGAGCTTCTGGTCGAGCCAGTCGGCGCGCGCGGCCTCGCGCAGCCGCACCGCCGCCCGCCATCCCTGCCCCGCCGCGCGGTCGGCGAGCATGGCGACCGCCGCCTCGGGCGCGGAGCGGGTCAGGTGATAGAAGAAGACCGCCCCCATCCCTATTCCAGAAGATCGGCCATCAGCCGGTTCAGCGTCATCACCCCCCAGCCGGAGGCGCATTTGGGGCCCACGAGCGGCTGTTCGGTCGCGGGAAGTGCGACGCCCGCGATATCGATATGGCACCAGGGCGTTTCGTCCTTGACGAAGCGCTTGAGGAACTGCGCCGCCGTGATCGAGCCCGCCGGGCGGCCGACGGAATTGCGCATGTCGGCGATATGGCTTTTCAGAAGCGCGTCATAGGCGGGCGACAGGGGCAGGCGCCAGGCGCCCTCGCCCTCGGCCGACGCCGCCTTGAGGAGTGCGGCACAGAGTTTGTCGTCGTTCGAGAATACCCCGGCATTCTCGTGCCCCAAGGCCACGATCACCGCGCCGGTGAGCGTCGCGAGGTTGATCATGCCCGAGGGCTTGAAGCGCTCCTGCGCGTACCAGAGCACATCGGCCAGCACGAGACGGCCCTCTGCATCGGTGTTGATGACCTCGATCGTGTCGCCCTTCATGGATTTCACAACGTCGCCCGGCCGCTGCGCGCGGCCGTCGGGCATGTTCTCGACCAGGCCCACGAGGCCCACGACATTGCATTTGGCCTTGCGGAGCGCCAGCGCCCGCATGACCCCGGCAACGGTGCCCGCGCCGCCCATGTCCATGGTCATGTCCTGCATGCCCTCTGCGGGCTTGAGGGAAATGCCGCCGGTGTCGAAGACCACGCCCTTGCCGACGAGCGCGAAGGGCGCTTCTTTCTTCTTGCCGCCCTTCCATTGCATGACGACGACCTTCGAGGGGCTTTCCGACCCCTGCCCCACGCCCAGAAGCGCGCGCATGCCGAGCTTTTCCAACTCCGGCTCATCAAGGATCTCGACGTCGAGGCCCAGTTCCTGCATCGCTGCAAGGCGCGCAGCGAAATCGGTGGTGGTCAGCACGTTCGCGGGTTCGTTCACCAGATCGCGGGTGAAGAGGACGCCTTCGGCCACGGCGGCCATCGGTCCGGCCTCGGCCGCGACCTTCTCGGGTCTGTCGGCGAGGATGCGGACCGCGCCCTTCGCCTCTTTCTCGCCGGTCTTGTAGAGGTTGAAGTCGTAGGCGCGGAGCGCGAGGCCGAGCGAGAGATCGGCGGTGCGGGCATGACCGCCCGCAACGACCGTCGCACCATCGGCGCCAAGCGCCTTGCCGATCGCGGCACCAGCCTTGCGGGCCTCGGCCACGCTGGCCTTGGCGGGCAGTTTCACCAGTTGCAGCGCCTCGGCCTTCAGCCCGGCGGGCCAGGCGAGGTCGAGCGCGTCGCCGGCCTTCAGCCTGGCCCAGGCCTTGCCTTCCATCGCCCGGGCGATGGCACCTTTGGCGGCCTTGTCGATCGTTGCCGCCGCGCCCGAAAGCTTGCCCTCGGCGGCCAGCAGGACCGCGACCCTGCCCCTGGCGGCGATCGCCTCGGCGGCGTCGGTGGCATGGAAGGAAATGGCGACGGGCAAGGACATCCGATCTCTCCGCTTTTCGGGGGTTGGCCGGACCCTAGCGAAGGCCCGCCAGTTTGGCCAGATAGGAGTTTTCCCGGCCCCGCCTTTGCGCTAGGCAGGGTCAAAACCAAACGCGGGGAGCCGGGCCATTGATCTCTCGATTCGACAGATATTTGCTGTCGCAGTTGATGATGTTCTTCGGCTTTTTTGCGCTTGTGCTCGTCTCGGTCTATTGGGTCAACCGCGCCGTCCGCCTCTTTGACCAGCTGATTTCCGACAATCAGTCGGTCTGGGTTTTCCTTGAACTTTCAGCGCTTTCCCTGCCGAACGTCATCCGCCTGATGCTGCCGGTCGCGGCCTTCGTCGCGACGATCTATGCGACCAACCGGCTCGCCAGCGAAAGCGAACTGGTGGTGATGCAGGCGACCGGCTTCTCGCCCTTCCGGCTGGCGCGGCCGGTGATCTATTTCGGGCTGATCGTCGCCCTGATGCTGTCGGTGCTCAGCCATTTCCTTGTGCCGATGTCGCGGGCGCGGCTGAACGAGCGCAATCTGGAAGTGTCGCAGAACGTCAGTTCGAAATTTCTGTCCGAGGGGACGTTCGTCCATCCGGCCAGGGGGATCACGCTGTTCATCGGCCGGATCGACCAGACGGGGGAGTTGGGCGATTTCTTCCTGTCGGATCGCCGCGATCCGGCGGCGGAGGTGATCTATTCCTCGAAGCGTGCCTATCTGGCCCGCAGCGACAGCGGGCCGAAACTGGTGCTGCTGGACGGTCAGGCACAGCGGCTGGATGGTGCGACGGGCAGGCTGTCGCTGACCCGCTTCGAGAATTTCACCTATGACATATCGAGTTTCCTCGCCCCGCGGGGCAGCCGCTGGCCAGAGGTCGAGGAACTGCCGACAGCGCAGCTTCTGACCGCGGACGCGGCGGCCCTGAGCGGGATCGGCGCCACGGTCGAGCAGGCGCGGTTCGAGGCGCATGACCGGATCGCCAAGCCTTTCCTGCCGCTCGCACTGGCGCTCATCGCCTTCGCGGCGCTGCAGGGCGGCAGCTATTCGCGTTTCGGCCTCTGGCGCCAGATCGGGCAGGCCTGCGGCCTGTTCCTTGTGCTTTTCCTCCTGTCGAACCTTGCGGACAAGGCCGCGGCGGGCCGGACGGATCTGCTGGGCCTCAGCTACCTTGTTCCGGCATCCGGCATGGCACTCGGGCTTGCGATGCTGGCCTGGGCCGGGCGCGGCCGACGGCCCGGGCGGTCCGGTCGGGAGGCGCTGGCATGAGGCTGTCGCTCTATATCGCCCGGCGGTTCCTTGCGACCTTCGCGCTCGTGGCGGGCGGTTTTTTCGCGATCCTGTGGCTTCTCGACCTGGTCGACCAGATCCGCCGCTTTCCGGGCAAGGGCCTGTCCGATCTTGTCGGCCTGGCCTTCCTCCACACGCCCGGCACCGCCTACCGCATCCTGCCGCTGCTGATGGTGATGACGGCGATCGCGCTGTTCCTGCGGCTGGCGCGCACGTCGGAACTGGTGGCGATCCGCGCCTCGGGCCGGTCGGCGCTGCGCACGCTTCTCGCCCCGGTCGGCGCGGCCTTCGCCATCGGGGTCTTCGCGGTGGCGCTGCTGAACCCGATCGTCGCGGCCACCACCAAACGCTACGAACTGCTGACCGGCAGTCCGATCGTCTCGGCCGAGGCCTCGACCCTCGGCGGCAGCGGCGGGCTCTGGCTGCGGCAGGCGGCCGCGGACGGGCAATGGGTGATCCGCGCGGGTGGCGCGAGCGAGGACGACCGCGTGCTCTCGAACGTCAGCTTCCTGCTGTTCGGTGCCGATGGCCGGCCGAAGACCCGGCTTCTTTCCACCGAGGCGCGGCTGGAAGAAGGGCGCTGGGTCGCCCGCGACGTGAAGGTCTGGGACCTCGCGGGCGGCGACAATCCCGAGGCAGCGGCACGGCGCCAGCCGGAAATGTCGATTGAATCGGACCTCACCCTCGACCAGATCCGCGACTCCGTCGGCTCGCCCGAGACGATATCGGTCTGGGACATGCCCGGCTTCATCGCGCGCCTTGACGCCGCAGGGTTCTCTGCGCGGCGCCATCTGGTGGCGCTGCAGGGCGAGCTGACGCTGCCTCTTCTTCTTGCCGCGATGGTGCTGGTGGGCGCCGGTTTCACCATGCGCCATGCCCGCTTCGGCCAGTCGGGCCTGATGGTGCTGATGGCGCTGGTGTCCGGTATCGCGATCTTCTTCGTGCGGAATTTTGCCCAAGTCCTGGGCGAAAGCGGCCAGATCCCCGCGCTTCTCGCCGCCTGGACGCCGCCGCTTGCCGCGCTCATGCTGTCGATCAGCCTGCTTCTGCATCTGGAGGACGGCTGATGCGTCCGGGAAAATCGCTGAAGCTGGCGCTTCTGCTGTCCGCCGCCCTGCTGTTCGCGCCGGTGCGCCAGTCGGCGCTGGCCGAGGAACTGCCCGCGCTTGTCGCCGACACGCTTTACATCAACGCCGACCAGACCTTGGTCGCCGAGGGCGCGGTCGAGGTGATCTACAAGGGCCAGCATCTGACGGCGCAGCGCCTGACCTATGACCAGGCGACCGACCGGCTGACGCTGGAAGGTCCGATCAAGATAGACGACGGCGCGGGCACGCTGCTGCTTGCCGACGCGGGCGAACTCAGCGCCGATTTCCGCGAAGGCATCCTGACGGGCGCCCGGCTTGTGCTTGAGAGCCAGCTGCAGATCGCCGCGGCGGAAATCCGGCGGGTCGAGGGGCGCTATACGACCGCGACGCGGGTTGCCGCCTCGACCTGTCAGGTCTGCCCGACGAACCCGACGCCGCTGTGGGAGATACGCGCGACCCGGGTGACCCATGATCAGGAAACGCGGCAGCTTTACTATGACAATGCCCAGTTCCGGGTTGCGGGCCTGCCGGTCTTCTACATCCCGCGCCTGAGGATGCCCGACCCGACGCTCGACCGGGCGACGGGTTTCCTTCTGCCGTCGGTCCGCACCTCGTCGGAACTCGGGATCGGCTTCAAGCTGCCCTATTTCATCGCCATCGGCGAGGACAAGGACCTGACCGTCACGCCCTACCTTACCGCGAAGGGCGGGCGCTCGGTCGATCTGCGCTACCGTCAGGCCTTCCGCAACGGCACGGTGGAATTCAGCGGCGCCCTCGGCCGCGACGACATCTTCCCGGGCGAGGATCGCGGCTATCTTTTTGGAACCGGCCGATTCGCCCTGCCGGGCGGCTACCGCTGGGGGTTCGACATCGAGACAGCGAGCGACGAGGCCTATCTTCTGGATTATGGCATCACCGACAAGGACCGGCTGACGAGCGATATCTTCCTCACCCGCACCAAGCGCGACCTGTTCTTCGACGCGCGCCTCGCCACCTATTATTCGCTGCGCGCCGCCGACGACAATGACGTGCTGCCCTCGTTCGAATCGAGTGCCGAATATATCCGACGGTTCGCGCCCGCACTGATCGGCGGGCAGGCGACCTTGAGCTTCGACCTGCACGGGCTGAACCGCCTCTCGACGCTCGATACCGATGTGAACGGCGACGGGGTGACCGACGGGCGCGATGTGGCGCGCTTCTCGCTCGGGCTCGACTGGCGGCGGCAGGAGATACTCGGCAACGGTATGGTCCTGAGCTTCGGCGCGGCGGTCCGCAGCGATCTTTACCAGATCGGCCAGGATCAGGCCTGGCCGGGTACGGTGACCCGCACCATCCCGACGGCATCGGTCGAACTGAGCTGGCCCTGGGTGAAACCCGCGAAGGGCGGCCATTCGGCGCAGGTGATCGAACCGGTCGTGCAGGTGGTCTGGAGCCCCGACGACCTTGAACCGGTGCCCAACGAAGACAGCGCGCTTGTCGAACTGGACGAAGGCAACCTGTTCGCCTTCAGCCGTTTTCCCGGTGCCGATCTTTATGAAAGCGGCCTGCGCACCAATATCGGCCTGCGCTGGACGCGCTATGATCCGGCGGGCTGGCGCGTCGGCCTGACGGCGGGCCGAATCCTCAGGTCGGAAGACCTCGGGCAATTCTCGACCGGCTCTCGCCTTTCGGGCACGCGGTCGGACTGGCTGCTTGCGATGCATCTTCAGACCGACGACGGGCTGTCGGTGATCAATCGCGCGCTTTTCGACGACGCCCTGGAATTCTCGAAGGACGAGTTGCGGCTTGACTTCAATCGCGGCCGCTATGCGCTCGGCGCCAGTTATGTCTGGCTTGTCGCCGATCCGGCCGAGGGCCGCCCGCTCGCCACGTCGGAACTGGCGCTGTCGGCCGGCTGGCAGGCGAGCGACCATTGGCATGTCGCGGCCAACGGCCGCTACGATTTCACCGCCGACGAGGCGGTCAAGGCCGGGCTCGGCCTCACCTATCTCAGCGATTGCGCGCGGCTCGATCTTTCCCTCTCGCGCCGCTTCACCTCCTCGACTAGTGTGAGGCCATCGACCGAGGTCAGCCTGACGGTGAACCTCAACGGCTTCGGCACCGGCAGCGACGGCCGACAATATCGCAAGGCCTGCGGGGGCTGACAGCGCCCGCCCCAACCGCTAAAGACGAACCAGAAGAGACGGAACCAGACAGATGCGCTTCATCCTCCTTGCCCTGAACCTCGCGCTTTGCCTGGTGGCCCCGGCCGCGCTCGCACAGGGCCAGTTCAGCCCGGTGATCCGCGTGAACGACAGCGCCATCACCGGCTACGAGCTTGACCAGCGCATCGCCTTCCTGACGCTCCTGCGCTTCCCCGGCGATATCGAGGCCGAGGCGGAGAAAGGCCTGATCGAGGACCGGCTGCGCCTAGCGATGGCCCGCTCGATCGGGATGAAGCTCTCCGACCAGCAGATCGCCGCCGGGATGGCCGAATTCGCTGGCCGCGCCAATCTCGATACCGAACAGTTCCTGCAGGCGATCGCCGAGGGCGGGGTCGAGCCCGAGACCTTCCGCGATTTCGTCGAGGCCGGTATCGCCTGGCGCGAGGTCGTGCGCGCCCGTTATGCGGGCCGCGTCAGCGTGTCCGAAGCCGAGATCGACCGCGCGCTTTCGGCCGACAATGGCCGGGGCGCGGGGCCGCGCGTGCTTTTGTCAGAGATCATCCTGCGCGCCCGTCCGGGCGAGATCGGGCTTGTCCGCCGTAAGGCCGAGAAACTCGCGGCCGAGACGCGCGGCGAGGCGGCCTTTGCGGCGCTCGCGCGCGAGATGTCGCTCGCGCCGTCGCGCGAGGATGGCGGCCGGATCGACTGGATCCCGCTCTCGAACCTGCCGCCGCAGGCGCAGGCGGCGGTGGGCAAGCTCGGCCAGGGCCAGATCAGCGAGCCGGTGCCGCTGAACGGCTATGTCGCCCTTTTCCTCCTGCGCGGCATGACCGGCGGCGAGGAGAAGCTTTCCCCGGGTGCGATCGCAAGCGACTATGCCGTGCTCGCGCTTGGCGCGGGTCAGGCGGCGGAGGCAGAGCGGATCGCGGCCGAGGCGCGGTCCTGCGACGATCTTTACCTGATGACCAGGGGGCAAGGCGGCGCGGTGAACCGGCAGACCGTGCTGCGTGGCGCGATCCCCGGGGATATTGCCGCGACGCTGGACCGGCTTGACGCGAACGAGGCCGCCGTGGTGCAGGGCGCCTCGGGCCCCCGCGTGGTCATGCTCTGCGCCCGCAACGCGACCATCGCCGCCAACCATCTGGATGCCACCGTGCCGGTGATCGCCGATCCGGCGGCGGTCAGCGCAGATGGTGACATCATCCCCTCGGCCATCGAGGGGCTCGGCTTCGGCAATGGCCCGAGCCGCGACCAGATCCGCGATGAGCTGCAGAACCGCAAGATTGCCCAACTCGCCGAGGCCTGGTTGGCCGAGCTGAAGGCGGACGCGATCATCACCCGGCCATGAGCGGCGAGAGCGACCTGCCGGTCGCGCTGACCTGCGGCGAGCCTGCCGGTATCGGCCCCGAGATCGCGGTCAGGGCGCGCGCGGCGCTCGGGCAGGCCCTGCCCTTCTTCTGGATCGGCGATCCGCGCCACCTGCCGCCCGGCACCGCCCATCAGGACATCGCCACGCCCGCCGAGGCAGCCCTTGTTTCGGCAGACAGACTGCCGGTCCTGCCCCACCCGTTCCCTGCAGCCGCCCTGCCCGGCCGTCCGGCGCCGGAAAACGCCGCCGCCGTGATCGCGGTGATCGAACGCGCGGTGCGCCTTGTCCAGACCGGCGGGGCCTGCGCGCTTTGCACCCTGCCGATCAGCAAGGAAGCCCTCAAGCGCGGCGCGGGCTTCGCCTTCCCGGGCCATACCGAATATCTCGCCCATCTCGCGGGAACCGGCGCGCGCCCGGTGATGATGCTCGCGTCCGACAGGCTCCGCACCGTGCCGGTGACCATCCATATCCCGCTCGCCGACGTTCCCGCCCGCCTGACCGGGGAACTGCTGGAAGAGACGCTGCGCACCACCCATGCGGGCCTCGCCCGCGATTTCGCCATCCCGCGCCCGCGCCTCGCGGTCGCGGGCCTCAATCCCCATGCGGGCGAAGGCGGCACGATGGGACGCGAGGAGATCGAGGTGATCCGTCCCGTCCTCGACCGGCTTCGCGGTGAAGGCTTCGAAATCGCGGGCCCCTTGCCCGCCGACACGATGTTTCATGCCGAAGCGCGTGCCCGCCATGACGCGGCCATCTGCATGTATCACGATCAGGCGCTGATCCCCCTGAAGACGCTCGCCTTCGCCGACGGCGTGAATGTGACCCTCGGCCTGCCCTTCGTGCGCACCTCGCCCGATCACGGCACCGCCTTCGACATCGCGGGCCAGGGCCGCGCCGACCCCTCAAGCCTGATCGCAGCCCTGCGCCTTGCGACGCAGATGGCCGACAACCGCAAGCGGCAGCTATGACCCGATCTTCCGTTTCCAAATATCCCGGGGGAGTCCCGGACCAGGTCCGGGACGGGGGCAGAGCCCCCTTCCCCCGCCGGAGCCCGCGCTGATGGCGACGATAGACAGCCTGCCGCCCTTGCGCGAAGTGATCGCCAGCCATGGCATCTCGGCCAGGAAACAGCTCGGCCAGAATTTCCTTCTGGACCTCAACCTCACCGCCCGCATCGCCCGGGCGGCGGGTGATCTCACCGCCGCCGACATTCTCGAGGTCGGCCCCGGCCCCGGCGGGCTGACGCGCGGCCTTCTGGCCGAAGGGGCACGCCGGGTGCTGGCGATCGAAAAGGACGCGCGCTGCCTGCCCGCGCTGGCCGAGATCGCCGACGCCTACCCCGGTCGCCTGACGGTCCTGAACGCCGACGCCCTGACGGTCGACGCGACCGAGCATCTCGCCCAGCCGATCAAGGTGGTGGCGAACCTGCCCTACAATGTCGGGACCGAACTTCTGGTGCGCTGGCTTACCCCCGCAAAATGGCCGCCCTTCTGGCAGAGTCTCACGCTGATGTTCCAGAAGGAAGTGGCCGAGCGGATCGTCGCGAAGCCGGGATCGAAGGCCTACGGGCGGCTTGCCCTGCTGGCGCAATGGCGCACCGAGGCGCGGATCGTGCTGACCCTGCCGCCCGAGGCCTTCACCCCCGCGCCCAAGGTCCATTCGGCGGTCGTGCATCTGACCGCCCTTGCCGAACCCCGCTATCCGGCGGAGGCGAAGATCCTCGCCAATGTCACCGCCACCGCCTTCAACCAGCGCCGCAAGATGCTGCGCGCCGCTCTCAAAGGGCTCGCGCCGGGGATCGAGGATCTTCTGAGCGAGGCAGGCATCCCGCCCACCGCCCGCGCCGAGGAGATCGAGCTCGAGCGGTTCTGCGCGCTCGCCCGCCTCTTGGCGCGGTCGCGCGACCCGCTGCCCGTGCCCCGGTCCTGAACCGGGGCCTCCCGGCCCTGTCGTCGCGCCTGCCGAGGCGGAGGCCCCGGCTCGAGGCCGGGGCGCGAGGAAGTGCCCCGACCGACCCGCAAGACCACCAGACGAAACCGGCCCCGGAAAACCGGGGCCGCGTTGCTTCTGACTTTGCCCTGAGGCCTATTCGCTATCGGGCGTGGCTGGCGCAGCCGGTGCCTCGGCGCCCGCATCGCCATCCTTGCGCTCGCCGCGCGGGCGGCGCGGACCGCGGGCCCCGCCTTCCTTGCGCTCCCCGCCTTCCTTGCGCTCGCTGTCCTTCCTTGCGGCGCCGCCGTCCGGCTTCTCGTTCCGCTCGCGGCGCGGGCCGCGGTTGCCCTCGCGCCGCTCGCGCGGCTGCGGGCTGCCCTGGGCGCCACCCAGGAAATCGGGCGTGGAGCCCTCGAAACCAAGAGGCTCCGGCGCGTGATACATCTCGGGCGTCTCGACGAGGCCCGGCCCTTCGTCTTCCTCCGTGCTCTCCGGCACAGAGGCAAGGCCCGGCTGGTCCTCCTCGGCCGGATCGCGCGGCTCATAGCGCTCGCCGCCGGCCTGACCGCCATAGCCGTTGCCGTTGCCGTTCTGGCCGTAGGGCTGACCGCCCTGGCTGCCGCCCTGCTGGCCGCCTGGTTGACCGCCTGGTTGACCGCCCTGGGCCTGGCGCTGTTCCTGCTCGCGGGCAAGCTCGCGCTGCGCCTCGCCCAGCATGCGGGTGTAATGTTCGGCATGCTGCAGGAAAGCCTGTTCGGCCACGCGGTCGCTCGACAGCTGCGCATCGCGCGCCAGCATCAGATATTTGTCGATGATCTGCTGCGGCGTGCCGCGGACCTTGCCCTCGGGGCCGGAACTGTCAAACACGCGGTTGACGATATTGCCCAGCGAACGCTGCCGGTTCGACTTGTTCCGCGAACGGGATTTCGATGATCTCATGTGCTTCGTCTATGCTCGCCTGAGGCTTCAAGGGGCGGGTGTTTCGCCCACCGACCCGCACCAGGATCCGCTTCCGGACGGCCTGAGGGTCATGTGGGTAAGAACAGCGGCCCGAGCCCGGCCAAAGAGCCGCTTGGATCCGCTGCGCCCTGTTTGCACGGGCAAGGCCAGCCTGACAAGCGGATTCTCGCATGCGGGGTGGCGAAGCGCCGGGTTTCCCCCACAATTTTCCCGAACGGGTCGAATCTGGCTCATTTGCCAGGCCTCAGACCGCACCGCAGCCCTCCGGATCGCCGGGCTTGGTCGCCGTCACGATCCGGTCGCGGCCGTCGAGATCGGGGAGAATCGCCGCGCTTTCGAACCCCTGGGCGGCGAGAAGGGCGGCGACCGCCTGCCCCTGCGCGGGCCCGATCTCCAGAAGGAGGCGCCCGCCGGCCATCAGCCGCGCGCCCGCACCCGCGGCAATCGCCCGGTAGGCACCCAGCCCGTCGCCGCCGGGCGTCAGCGCCAGATGCGGCTCCCAGTCGCGGACCTCGGGCGCGAGCGCCTCCATCTCGTCGGCCGCGATATAGGGCGGGTTCGAGACGATTAGATCGAACCGGCCGGGGACCGACTGATACCAGTCCGACCGGGCGAAGGCCGCCCGCGCCCCGAGGCCAAGGCGCGCGGCATTGTCCCTGGCCACGGCCAGCGCCGCCTCGGACAGGTCGGTGCCGAGCCCGCTTGCCATCGGCATGGCCGCGAGGCAGGAGAGGAGGATGCAGCCCGAGCCGGTGCCGAGGTCGAGCATGCGGACAAAGGGCCGCTCCAGCGCTTTCAGGACCAGAAGCTCGGTTTCGGGGCGCGGGTCGAGCACATCGCTTGTGACCCGGAAGGCGCGGCCGAGGAACTGCCGTTCGCCGACGATCTGGCTGACGGGTTGGCGCCGGACACGCCGGACGAGCGCCTCTTCGTATGACCTTTGCTGCGCGCCGGTCATCTCATCGGCGAGATGCAGGATCAGCCGGTCGGCGCCGATCCCCATCGCATGGGCAATGAGGCGGCGGGCGTCTCCCGCTGCGCTGTCGATGCCCGCCGCCCTGAGGCGCGGGATCGCCGCCCTGAGCGCCTCGTTGCCGGTCACGCTTCCATCTCGGCGAGTTTCGCCGCCTGATCATGGGCGACGAGCGCGTCGATGATGTCGCCAAGATCGCCCGCCATGATCTGCGGCAGGGCGTAAAGCGTCAGGTTGATCCGGTGGTCGGTCATGCGCCCTTGCGGGAAATTGTAGGTCCTGATCCGCTCGCTGCGATCGCCCGAGCCCACTTGGGCCTTGCGGTCGGCGGCGCGTTCGGTGTCGGCACGGCTCCGTTCCAGATCGTAGAGGCGCGCGCGCAGCACCGCCATTGCATTGGCCCGGTTCTGGTGCTGGCTCTTCTCGGACGAGGTCACCACGATGCCCGTGGGCAGGTGGGTGATGCGGACCGCCGAATCGGTCGTGTTCACATGCTGCCCGCCCGCGCCCGACGAGCGCATCGTGTCGATCCGGATATCGGCCGCCGGAATGTCGATCTCGACCTCCTCGGCCTCGGGCAGGACTGCGACCGTCGCGGCGGAAGTATGGATGCGCCCGCCTGCCTCGGTTTCGGGCACGCGCTGGACACGGTGCACGCCGCTTTCGAACTTGAGGCGCGCAAAGACCCCCTCGCCCTCGATCCGCGCCATGGCTTCCTTGACGCCGCCAAGCTCGGTCGCGCTGAACTCAAGCAGCTCGAACCGCCAGCCCTGCGTCTCGGCATATTTCTGGTACATGCGGAGAAGGTCACCTGCGAAGAGCGCCGCCTCCTCGCCCCCCGTCCCCGGACGTATCTCCAGGATCGCCGGGCGGGCGTCCGCCGCATCCCTGGGCAGAAGCGCTACCCTCAGGCGCGCTTCCATCTCGGGGATGCGGGCCTTGAGGATGGGCAGTTCATCCTCGGCCAGGGCCCTCATCTCGGGATCGGCCAGCATCGCCTCGGCTTCCGCCAGATCGTCAAGCGCCTGCCGGTAGGCGCCGATCTCGGCCACCACCGGTTTCAGGTCGGCATATTCCCGGCTGAGCGCAGCGATCTCGGCCGGCGCGGCGCCAGCCGAAAGCTTCGCCTCGAGAAACTCGAGGCGCCGCACGATCTGGTCAAGCTTGTCCATCGGAACCATGCCGCCTCATCGCCCTTGCCCGGCGATTGGTCAAGGGGGAGACCCCCGGGGCGCTGCCCCGGACCCCGGAGTATTTCGACAAAGAAGAAACCGCGCCTGTTTCTCTTTTGTGCCAATACTCCCGCCGGAGGCGGCCCGAGTGCCCCGGACCCTGTCCGGGGCGCGAGATATGGCTTGGCCGCGCCCTTGGGCGCGGCCGCAATCGGATCACTCGGCGCCCAGGCGGGTCAGCCAGTCCCGGAGTCGGCCGAAATTGACGCGGAAATCGTTCCCGCCGTAGCGGAGCCGCGCAAACACCTCGACGGTCACGACCGGCCCGTCCTGCGCGTCCGCGGTGGTATAGTCGGGAAATCCGAAGAAGGCGGAACGCGTGACCCAGGTTATCCGCCCCTCCGCCGGGCTGCCCGCGAGCCGTCGGGTGCGGGGCGTTGCCATCGCGATCGCATCAAGCCGCGCCAGGACGTCGATCGCCGTCTCATCGAGAAATACTGTCCGGGCGCGAGCGCCACCGGCAACAGCGATGACACCGCCAGGACCGTCCCGAACGACGTCGATGCCAAATTCGCGATCTCTGCCGGCCGGATCGACATGCCAGCGCCCCGGGTCGTCGGGGGCGAGGCGGATCCAGGCCATGCCCCCGGCAAGGATGAGGAGAAGCGCGTAGAGCATCCGCCTCACCGCCGTGTCCTGGCCCAGTGGTAAAGGCAGATCAGATCGTAGGCGACATGCGCCCCGGCAATCGCCGTCGCCCCGGTCGTGTCATAGGGCGGCGAGACCTCGACCACGTCGCCGCCGACGAGGTTGATCCCCGCCAGATCGCGCAGGATCGCCGCAGCCTGCCAACTGGCCAAGCCCCCCCAGACCGGCGTGCCGGTGCCGGGCGCGAAGGCGGGGTCGAGCGCGTCTATGTCGAAGGTCAGGTAGGTCGGCTTATCGCCCACGACCGCCTTCGTGCGCGCCACGACCGCCGCCACCCCCATCTCGTGCGCCTCGCGCGCGGTGATGACATTGACGCCGAGGTAGTCCTCGGTCGTGGTGCGGATGCCGATCTGGATCGAGCGTATGGGGTCGACATACCCCGCCTTCACCGCCTTGTAGAACATCGTCCCGTGGTCGATCCGCGCCGGATTGTCGTCGGGCCAGAGGTCGGAATGGGCATCGAAATGGATCAGGCTCAGGGGTCCGAATTTCTCGGCATAGGCCCTCAGGATCGGGAAGGTGATGTAATGGTCCCCGCCCAGCGTCACCGTCCCGGCACCGGCCGCAAGGATGGTGCGGATATGGTCGGTCAGCGTCGCCGGGAACTCCGGCACGTTCGCATAGTCGAAGGCGACATCACCATAATCGATGATGTTGAGATCCTCGAACGGATCGGTCCCCCAGCCATGCGGCGGGTCATAGGGATTGAGGCTCGAGGCCTCGCGGATCGCCCTGGGCCCGAAGCGCGTGCCCGCCCGGTGGCTCACCGCCTGGTCGAACGGAACCCCGGTGATCGCCAGATCGACCCCGGTCAGGTCCTTCGTCAAGGTCCGGCGCAGGAAGCTCGTCGCCCCCCCGAACGCATTCTCGAACGCATAACCTTTCTGACCCTTGCGGGTGAACGCGGTGTCGACCTGCGTCTTCGCATCTTCGAGTGCCATGGAAATCCCCCCAGGCCAAGAACGCCCAGTCGTTGCCTAAGGGGCCGGAGACGGGCTGATCCGGGTCAGGAGACAAAGCCGCAAGCCCGGGCCGCTGTCAAGGATAGTTTGATCAAACAAGGAGGTCAGCATCCGTCGCGCGGCAGCAGATACCGGATGGCGCCCGCCATGGTCTGCGACCGTCCGGTCACGGCGGCTGTAACGTCAAAACGGGAAAAGCCCTTTGTCATCAAGGACTTTCCACGAGATCAAGGGCAGAGATGGTGGGTGATGAGAGACTCGAACTCCCGACATCCTCGGTGTAAACGAGGCGCTCTACCAACTGAGCTAATCACCCGTGGCGGCGCTGATACAGCGCTTTTCCGGTCGAGGCAAGCGTGCGAGGCAAGCGTGCGGGGCAAGCGTGCGGGGCAAGCGTGCGGGCCTTTGCCGCTGGACGGCGAAGGCGCTTGTCGCGTAAGCCTCGCTCAAGGGGCCGGAGGACAGGACGCGTGGGGGAAACGGTCGGACCGGGGCGGCGGCGGGGGACGGTGACGCTGCGCGAGGTGGCGGAGCGGGCGGGGGTTTCCGCTTCGGCCGTATCGCGGGCCTTCACACCGGGCGCATCGCTGTCGGCCAAGAAGCGCGAAGCGATCGAGGAAGCGGCCCGCGCGCTTGGGTACATGCCCTCGGCGCTCGCCTCGGCGCTGACGACGGGGCGCACGCGCATGATCGGGCTCGTGTCGAACAATTTCCACAATCCGGTGTTCCTTGAGGTCTTCGACCAGTTCACGCGCGGATTGCAGGATCGGGGGCTGAGGCCGCTTCTGGTCAACCTTTCGGGCGATCTGTCGCAGGAGGCGGCGGTGGAGATGCTGCGCCGCTATTCGGTCGACGGGGTGATCCTGGCAAGTTCCACCCTGCCGCCCACCTATGCGCGCCGGTTCCGCGAGGCGGGGCTGCCGGTCGTGCAGTCCTTCGGGCGCTGGTCGGAAAGCCCCGAGGTTCACCTCGTCACCATCGACAATCGCGCCGCCGGGCGGCTGGCCGCAGAGCGGCTTCTGGCCTGTGGCTACGCCCATGTCGGTTTTCTGGGCGGGCCGGAGGCTGCGAGTTCGACGCAGGACCGGCTGGCGGGTTTCAGGGAGGGCGCGGGCGACGGCGTGCGGGTCACGGCCAGTTTCGCCGGGGCCTATTCCTTCGCGGCTGGGCGGACAGAGATGCAGCGCCTTCTGGCGGCGGGGCCGCCCGCCGGGGGCTATTTCTGCGGCGACGATGTGCTGGCGATCGGGGCGCTGAGCGCGCTTGCCGATGCCGGGCTGAAGGTGCCGGGGGATGTGGGCGTGCTTGGCCTCAACGACATGGAGATGGCCCGCTGGGCGGGGATCGACCTGACCACTGTTCGCCAGCCGATCGCCGAGATCATCGCGGCGAGCATCGATCTGGTGATGGCGGCGGTCGATGATCCCGACCTGCCGCCGCAAGCGCGGCTCTTTGACTGTTCCATCGTCGAGCGCGGGACACTGCCGCCGCCTGCCTGACCTTTGCGCGTGATCCGTCAGCGGAACATCGGCGGGCGGGCGTCCTGCCAGGCGCCACCCGCCTTGGCCGAGGCGACGGCGGCGTGGATCGCGGCGATCGAGCGCAGGCCCGAAGCGGCAAGCGGCAGGCCGTCGCGCGCGCTGCCGCGGATCGTGTCGGCGAGGTCGCAGTAGATATTGGCGACGGCGAGCGGGAAGCCTTCAGGATGGGCGATGGCGACACGCGACAGGCGCTTGGCATCGTCATGCAGGCCGCCCTCGCCCTTCTCGATGATCTGCGTCCGCCCGCCGACCGGCGTATGGATCAGCTGGTTCGGCTGTTCGGAAGCCCAGCGCAAACCGCCGGTTTCGCCGAAGACCTGGATGTCGAACCCATGCTGGCGCCCGATGGCGACCGAGGAGGTCCATAGCCGCCCGACGGTACCGCGAGCCATGCGGAAATTGACCATCGCATCGTCTTCCAGAACCCGGCTGGGGATGGTGGAGGCGAAGTCGGCCGACAGGCTCTCGACCTCGTCGTCGCAGATGAAGCTCGCCATGTGCAAGGCATGGATGCCGCAGTCGGCGAACTGTCCCGAAACGCCCGCCATCGCCGGATCATAGCGCCAGCGCACGCGCGGATTGTCGGCGTCGGTCGCGTCGCCATGATGGCCGTGGCTGAAACTCGTCACCACCAGCCGGACCCGGCCGATCTCGCCCGCGCGCACCATGGCGCGGGCCTGCCGCACCATCGGATAGGCCGAATAGCAGTAATTGACCGCGCAGATCCTGCCGGTACGGGCGGCGGTCCTCACCAGATCCTCGCCTTCCGCGACCGTCACGGTCATCGGCTTTTCGCACAGGACGTTGATGCCTGCCTCAAGGAAGGCCTTCGATATTTCGTAATGGGTGGCGTTCGGCGTGGCGACGGTGACCAGATCGAGCCGGTCGGCACGGTCTCGCTCTGCCGCCAGCATCTCTTTCCAGTCACCATAGGCACGGTCGGGCGCCACGCCAAGCTGCCGGGCATAGGCGCGGCCCGCCTCGGGCCGGTGGTCGAGCGCGCCTGCCACAAGGTCAAAGTGACCGTCGGCCAGCGCGCCCAGCCGGTGGGCGGGCCCGATCTGGCTGCCCTCGCCGCCGCCGATCATGCCCCATTTCAGTCGTGCCATGTGCAGTTCCCCCCGGGAGAAGCGGTTGACGTGAGTGTGGGTCGAGGGGCGGCGATCATCCTGCGACCGATATCCATGTCCCCCCGGCGGCGGCAGACCGGGCGGCGGCATCGGCGACTTCCCAGACCGCAAGGCCGTCGCGGAAGGTGGGCCAGACCGGCTTCCCGCCATGGATCGCGGCAAGGAAATCGCGAGCCTCGATGATGATCTGGTCCTGAAAGCCGGTGCCGTGGCCGGGGCCGACGCAGAAGGGCCGGTAATCGGGATGCGCCGGTCCGGTCAGGATCTTGCGAAAGCCGCGTAGGGCCTCGGGCCCCTCGGCGCGGTAGAGCCAGATCGCATTCTGATCCTCCTGGTCGAAGCGGATGGCACCTTTCGTGCCGGTGATCTCGTAGGCATAGCCCATCTTGCGGCCGGTCGCGATGCGGCTGAAATAGAGATGCCCCATGGCGCCGCCCGCGAACCGGCACATGAACTGGGTCTGGTCGTCGTTGGTGACCGCCTCTGGCCCCTCTTCGCCCTGCCGGGTGGCATGAACCGTCTCGACCATCGCCGAGAGGCTCGCGACCGGACCCACCAGCGCGAGCGCGCAGTTGATCATGTGGGGCGCGAGATCGCCCAATGTGCCGTTGGCCATGCCCCTGGTCCGCCAGTTGGCGGGGAGCGACGGGTCGGCGAGGAAATCCTCGGTATGTTCGCCGCGAAACCAGGTGACCTGGCCGATGGCGCCTTCGGCGATCAGCTGCCGGGCGAACTGCGTCGCGGGGGTCCGCACATAGTTGAAGCCGCTCATGTTGGCCACGCCCGCCGCCTCGGCCGCCGCCACCATCGCGCGGGCATCGGCGAGCGAGGCGCCGAGCGGTTTTTCGCAGAGGACCGGCTTGGCAAGCGCCAGCGCCGCCTCGGCGATCTCTCGGTGGAGCGCCTGCGGCGTGGCGATGACGACCGCACCCACGCGCGGATCGGCGACAAGCGCGCGCCAGTCCCGCGCGGCGCGATGAAAGCCGAAGGCGGCGCGATAGCGTTCAGCCGAGGCGGCCGATCCGGCGGCGATCATCTCAAGGCGCGGGCGGAGCGCCGTGTCGAAGACCGCGCCGACCGCGCCAAAGGCGACCGCATGGGACTTTCCCATATAGCCGCCGCCGATCAGCCCGATTCCAATCTCCGGCATCGCTGCCCTCCTCGTTCCGATTTGCATTTGCAACCGGTTGCAAAATTTCTATACTCGCCCACCAGGACCCGCAACCGCAATTTCTGCGGCGCGCGGGCAGAGGGGTCAGCGGATCGTGGCGCAGCAGGCGGCATCCTTCAAGGCCGGGCAGTCGCAAGCGGCGGCGGGCGGGTCGGTTCTGCACGGCCTGGCGCGCAATCGCTTCCTGATCCTCGGCCGTGCGGGAATGGACCTTTACGCCGACCCGCCCGGTACAAGGATCGAAGAAGCCCGCAGTTTCGCCGCCCATCTTGGCGGCTCGGCGGCCAATATCGCGGTGGCCCTTGCCCGTCAGGGCGCGGCGGCGGAGCTGATCACGCGGCTGTCGGACGATGCGGTCGGCCGCTTCTGTCTGGCGGAGCTGGACCGCTACGGCGTCGGGCGCAGCCATGTCCGGCTGAGCGGCGGCGAGCGGCGCGCCTCGCTCGCCGTGGTCGAGACCCGGGGCGAGGACTGCCAGTCGGTGATCTACCGCAACCATGCGGCCGATCTGGCGCTGGAAGTGGCGGATGTCGAGGCGATTGACTTCAGAGACTTTGGCGCATTGGTCGTCACCGGGACCGCGCTGGCCGAGGAAGGTTCGCGCGCCGCCACGCTCATGGCCCTGCGCCGGGCACGGGCGGCGGGGATCGCCACGGTGATGGATGTGGATTACCGGCCCTATTCCTGGCGGTCGTGGGAAGTGGCGGGCCGTGTGAATCTGGACGCCGCCCGGCTGTGCGACATCATCGTCGGCAACGATCTGGAGTTCGGCCTTCTGGCCGGGCGCGCCGAGGACGGGCTGGCGAAAGCCCGAAGCCTCGTCGCCGAAGGCGCGGCGATCGTGGTCTACAAGAAGGGCGAGAATGGCGCGGTCACCTTTGCCCGCGACGAGGAGATCGCGACCGGCATCTACGAGACCCGCGCGCTGAAGCCCACAGGGGCGGGCGATGCTTTCATGGGCGGCTTTCTGGCGGCCCTTGCCGCCGGGCAGCCGCTGCGCGCGGCGGTGCTGCGCGGCTCTGCCGCTGCCGCCATCGTCGTGGCGCGGGTCGGATGCGCCCCGGCGATGCCGACAGCGGCGGAACTTGACAGTTTCATCGCAAGCCAGCCCGAACCCTGCATAGCCTGAGGCCCCGAAATGCACATTGCCCCCCACGACAACCAGAACCGCCCCATCGTCGATGTGGACCATCCCCTGGTGCCGCTGAACTATTTCAACATCGTGCGGCTGAAGCGCGGGGAAAGCTTCACCTATGCGGTGCCGGGCTACGAGACCTGCATCGTACCCGCGACCGGCACGGTAAGGGTCGAGGTCGGCGGCCAGCGCCATGAGGGTCTGGGCCAGCGGACGCGGGATGTCTGGGACGGCGAGCCCGAGGGCGTCTATGTGCCGGTCGGGAGGGAGGCGCGGTTCACCTGCCGGTCGGATGCGGCCGAAGTGTTCATCGCTGGTGCAAAGTACGACCGGGTGCTGGAGCCTTTCGCGGTGCGCGCGGACGAGATCGACCGGGTGCAGTATGGCTCGGACGAGACCAAGACCCATCGCAAGATCAAGCATATCCTTGGCACCAGGTATCACGACCGGGTCGGGCGGCTTCTGGTGTCGGAGCTTTTCACCGTGGGGGCGGGCGGCTGGTCGGGCTTTCCGAGCCACAAGCACGACACCGACCGCCTGCCCGATGAGACCCGGCATGACGAGACCTACAATTTCCGCTTTCGTCCCGCGCATGGCTCGGGCCTGCAGATGCTGCAGCGCGAGGACAATGCTCCGGGCGATGCCTATCATGTGATGGACGGCTCGACCGTCCTGATCGACAGGGGTTATCACCCCTGCTGCGTGCTGCCGGGATACGAGATGTATTACTTCACCATCCTCGGCGGGCTCAGCCAGCGCAGCCTGAAGCAATATTTCCAGCCGACGCACGCCGATCAACTGAAGACCATTCCGGGCATCATGGACATGGTCGCGAAGTTCAAATGACACGTGCCACCCTGTCTGAGGTTCTTCAGCCCGCCCTGCGCGACGGTTACGCGGTGCCGGGCTTCGTCTGCCTTGGATGGGAGGATGCGCGCGCCTTCGTCACGGCGGCAGAGGCGGAAGGGCTGCCGGTGATCCTGCAGGCCGGTCCGGGATGCCGTGCCCATACGCCGCTGCCGGTGCTGGCCGCGATGTTCGGCCATCTGGCGGACAGCGTTTCGGTGCCCGTGGTCCTGCACCTCGACCATGGCCGCTCGGTCGAGGAGGCGCGCGCGGCGATCGGCGAAGGCTTCACCTCGGTGATGTTCGACGGCTCAAACCTGCCCTTTGCGGAAAATATCCGCCTGACCGCCGAAGTGGCGCGGCTGGCCCATGCGGCGGGCGTCTCCTGCGAGGGGGAGGTGGGTTTCGTGGGCTATGCGGGTGGTGCTGCCTCGGCCCGGACCGCACCGGAGGAGGCCGCGCGTTTCGCCCGCGAGACGGGCGTCGATGCGATGGCGGTTGCGGTCGGGAATGTTCACCTGCAAGAGGCGCCGGAGGGCCTTATCGACGAAGCGGCGGTCCGTGCCATCGCGGCGGCGACCGGTGGCGCGGTGCCGCTTGTCATTCACGGCGGGTCGGGCGTGCCGCCGGAGCAGCGCAGACGGCTCGCCCGCACCACACCGATCTGCAAGGTCAACATCGGCACCGAATTGCGCCAGACGTTCGGCGCCGCGTTGCGCCGGGTGCTGAGCGAGCAGCCGGACGAGTTTGACCGGCTGAAGCTGCTCGGCCCGACCGAGGCGCCGCTGGCGGCGCGCGCGGCGGAAATCCTGCGCGACCTGGCTAGATAAGGCCGTAACCGGTGGCCGCCGAGACCGCCTGGCTGCCGGTCTTGGCGCCAAGCTTGACCTTGGCGTTCTTCAGCCGCTGCTTCACCGCCCCTTCCGACACGCCGAGCATGTTGGCGATTTCCTTGACCAGATAGCCCTGTTTCACCAGGCTCAGCGCCTCAAGCTCGGCCTGCGTCAGGTTGGTCGGCGGGGCCATAGCCACATGGAGCCACTCGAGCTTTTGGGCGAGGGCTGCAATCTCGGCATCCTCGAACTCGCGGTCGCCACGCGCGAAGCTGCCGAAGGAGCGCTGTCCCTTGGGGCCGGGGTCGTCGAGGCTGATCGCCACGCCGAACTGCAGCCCGTGACGGGCCGCGTCGGCCAGAACGCCACGGGGATCGGCCTCAGGAATGGCACTCCAGCGCACGGCGCCGGCATTGCGATAGACCCATTGCATCACCGGGTCGAAGACCATGTAGCTTTGCTGGGTATAGCGGTCGATCCAGGCGGTCGGAAGGGCATTGTGCTCGGCCAGCGGAAAGGCGAAGCCGATCCGGAGCGCGATGTAATATCCGCCCGGCGCGAGGCGCGCGAATTCTGTCCCTTGCGCGCCCCCCTCGACCCGCTCGGCCCGGATGAATTCCTTCGTCAAGTCTTTTGCATTCCGCAACAGAGTTGTACAGTGATCTTATGCCATGCAATCTGTGGCAAAGAAAGAAAACATTGTGCGTGTGTGGGTGGGGCGATGACGCAGGCAAACGGGCTGTTGAGGCAGCTGCACGGGAAAAGCCCCGGCGGCTTCGCGATCGGGCTGCATATCCACTATACGACGCCGCGCTATTTCTTTCAGTCCTACGACCGGGAATGGTTCGAGATCTATTCGGGCCGCGGGCTTCTGGTGCATGACCCGATCGTGCGCTGGGGCTTTTCCAGCGAGGGGACGATCCGCTGGAGCGCGCTGGCCGACATGGACGAGATGGGCGTCCTGAAACAGGCCGGGGATTACGGCATGCGCTACGGGGTGGCGATTTCGGTGATGCGCGGCAATTCGCGCTCGATCGCCGGTTTCGCGCGGTCGGACCGCGAGATGACGGATATCGAGATCGCCGCGCTGCACAAGGATTTCAGGGCGCTGCATGACGAGACGCTGGGGATGCTGGTCCTCAGCCCCGACATTCACGAAACGCTCAGACAGATGTCGATCTATCTGACCCACGGCTAGGTCAGAGAGGGTCGATATCGCCCTCGGCGCGTTGCGCGTGGAAAGCGGCGACGAACTGCGCGAGTTCCGCCTTGGCGATCGCGCCGCGCAGCCCGTCCATCAACTCCTGAAAGTAATGCAGGTTGTGCCATGTAAGGAGCATCGAGGAGATGATCTCTCCCGAGCGGAAGACATGGTGCAGATAGGCGCGGGAATAGCTGCGGCAGGCCGGGCAGGTGCAGTCTGCGTCCAGGGGACGCGGGTCGTCGGCGTGGCGGGCGTTCTTGATGTTGACCTGCCCGCGCCGGGTCCAGGCCTGGCCGGTGCGGCCCGAGCGGGATGGCAGCACGCAATCCATCATGTCGATGCCGCGTTCGACCGCACCTACGATATCGTCGGGCTTGCCCACGCCCATAAGGTAGCGCGGCCGGTCCTCGGGCAGGAAGCCCGGCGCATAGTCGAGGACGGAGAACATCGCCTCCTGCCCCTCGCCCACCGCAAGGCCGCCGACTGCATAGCCGTCGAAGCCGATGGCCTTCAGTGCCGCCGCGCTTTCCTCGCGCAGGTCGCGGGTAACGCCGCCCTGCATGATGCCGAAGAGCGCATGCCCCGGCCGGTCGCCGAAGGCCTCACGCGACCGTTCGGCCCAGCGCATGGAGAGGCGCATGGACTTCGCCACCGCCTCGTCCGTCGCGGGCAGTGCCGGGCATTCATCGAAACACATCACGATATCGGAGCCGAGAAGCTTCTGGATTTCCATGCTGCGCTCGGGCGTCAGCATGTGGTCCGATCCGTCGATATGGCTCTTGAACCGCACCCCCTCCTCGGTCAGCTTGCGGAGGTCGGCGAGGCTCATGACCTGAAAGCCGCCCGAGTCGGTGAGGATCGGCCTTTCCCAGTTCATGAAGCGGTGCAGGCCGCCCAGCCGCGCGATCCGCTCGGCCGTGGGGCGCAGCATCAGATGATAGGTGTTGCCGAGAAGGATATCGGCCCCGGTCGCGCGCACGCTTTCGGGCAGCATCGCCTTGACGGTGGCGGCGGTGCCCACCGGCATGAAGGCGGGCGTTCTGACCTCGCCCCGCGGGGTCGAGATCACACCGGTCCGGGCCTTGCCGTCGGTGGCGTTCAGGGTGAAGGAAAATCGCTGGGTCATTGCGGGCCAATAGCGCAGGCAAGGACGCTTGACCAGCAGTCAGGCGCCCGCCGCACTCATGCGATCCGGCGAAAAGTCACCCGCACTTCGAATGGCCGCAAGACGGGCAGGTCATGCAGCCTTCGGACTTGATCATGCCGAACTGACCGCAGGAGGGGCAGGCGGGGCCGCGCGGCCCCTCGCCCACTGCCATCACCTGCGCCTTGGGGTCGGCCTTGAGGCCCATCCCCTCGCCCTGCAGGAAACCTATGGCTACCATGTGCCGTTCGATCACGCCCCCGATGGCGGCAAGGATCGAGGGGATGTAGCGCCCCTCCATCCAGGCGCCGCCGCGCGGGTCGAAGACGGCCTTTAGCTCCTCGACGACAAAAGACACATCGCCCCCGCGCCGGAAGACGGCCGAGATCATCCGGGTCAGCGCCACCGTCCAAGCGTAATGTTCCATGTTCTTCGAATTGATGAACACTTCGAACGGGCGGCGGTGGCCCGACTGGATGATGTCGTTGATCGTGATGTAGATCGCATGTTCGCTGTCAGGCCACTTCAGCTTGTAGGTCGCGCCTTCCAGCGCCTGCGGCCGGTCGAGCGGTTCGGAGAGATAGACCACCTCGCCCTCCTTCGACATCGCGCCCCGGACCTGATCCGGGGCCTCGTCGGCCTTTTCGCTGACGGTCAGCACAGACCCCGTCACCGCATTCGGCCGGTAGGTGGTGCAGCCCTTGCAGCCCTGATCCCAGGCCGCCATGTAGACATCCTTGAAGGCGTCGAAGGAGATGTCCTCGGGGCAGTTGATGGTCTTCGAAATCGAGGAATCCACCCATTTCTGCGCGGCCGCCTGCATCCGGACATGGTCGAGCGGCGGCAGGGTCTGGGCATTGACGAAATGGTCGGGCAAGGGTCTGTCGCCGAACCTTTCGCGCCACATCTGCACCGCGTAATCGACCACCTCTTCCTCGGTGCGGCTGCCGTCCTTTTGCAGGACCTTGCGCTTGTAGGCATAGGCAAAGACCGGCTCGATCCCCGATGACACATTGCCCGCATAGAGGCTGATCGTGCCGGTGGGCGCGATCGAGGTCAGAAGCGCATTGCGGATGCCGTGTCTGGCGACAGCCTCGCGCACTTCGGCGTCCATCTGCTGCATGTTGCCGGTGGCGAGGTATTTTTCGGCGTCAAAGAGCGGGAAGGCGCCCTTTTCCTTCGCCAGTTCGACCGAGGCGAGGTAGGCGGCCCGCGCAATCGCCTGCATCCAGTCCTCGCAGGCCTTCGCGGCTTCCTCTGAACCGTAGCGCAGCCCGACCATCAGCAGGGCGTCGGCCAGGCCGGTGACGCCAAGGCCGATCCGCCGCTTGGCGCGGGCCTCGGCCTCCTGCTGGGGCAGCGGGAAGCGCGAGGCGTCGACGGTATTGTCCATCATCCTGACCGCGACCCGGACGAGATCGTCGAGTGCCGCAAGATCGAGTGCCGCCGTCTTGCCGAACGGGTCTTTCACCAGCCGGGCAAGGTTGATGGAGCCGAGCAGGCAGGCGCCATAGGGCGGCAGGGGCTGTTCGCCGCAGGGATTTGTTGCCGCGATTTCCTCGGCATAGGAGAGGTTGTTCATCCGGTTGATGCGGTCGATGAAGATCACGCCCGGTTCGGCATAGTCATAGGTCGCGCGCATGATCTTGTCCCAGAGCGCCTGGGCTTCGACCGTCTTGTAGACCTTACCGCCGAAGGTCAGATCCCACGATCCGCCCGCCTTCACCGCCGCCATGAACGGATCGGTGACAAGGACGGAAAGGTTGAACATCCTGAGCCGCGCCGCATCCTGCTTGGCTTCGATGAAGGCCTCGATATCGGGATGGTCGCAGCGCATGGTGGCCATCATCGCGCCGCGGCGGGAGCCCGCCGACATGATCGTGCGGCACATCGCGTCCCAGACATCCATGAAGCTCAAGGGCCCCGAGGCGTCCGCCGCAACGCCCTTCACTTCCGCCCCGCGCGGGCGGATGGTCGAGAAATCATAGCCGATGCCGCCGCCCTGCTGCATGGTCAGCGCCGCTTCCTTCAGCCCCTCGAAGATGCCGCCCATGCTGTCGGGGATCGTGCCCATGACGAAACAGTTGAAGAGCGTCACATTGCGGCCCGTCCCGGCCCCCGCCGTGATCCGCCCGGCGGGCAGGTATTTGAACCCTTCCAAGGCGCTGTAGAATCGGTCTTCCCATTTCGACGGCTCTTTCTCGACGGCGGCGAGCGCACGGGCGATCCGCCGCCAGCTGTCCTCGACCGTGCCGTCGATGGGCGTGCCGTCCGCTTCTTTCAGGCGGTATTTCATGTCCCAGATGGCTTCGGCGATCGGGGCGGAAAAGGCACTCATGGACGGTCCTCGGCAATCTTCGTCTGGTGTATCGGGAAGGACATCCACCCTACGCCCGTCGGCGGGTGCGATCAACAGCCGAATGCGGCGGGACAGGTTCCTTGCGCGAAATGTAGTGGTCTCAGCCCCGCCCGAGGATCGCACCCAGGCCCCGCCCCGCGAGCGCTATGTCCTGCATCAACCGCTCCAGCGGCACCCCGTCGATGGCCGATCCGGAAATCGCGGTCAGCACGAACATGAAATAGTCCGCCGCACTGTCCGCCACGTCAGGCCGCTCCCGCGCGATCAGGCTGCGGGCCTTCTCGCGCAGGTCAGCCCTGACCTCGGCCGTCAAGGCGCGCGCGCCGGGGTCGGTGCAGTTGCGCGTCCCGTCCAGCACCAGACAACCCCGCGCGGTCGCATCGCCGGTGCCGGATCGGGCAGCCTCTTCCAGCACGGCAACCAGCGTCTCGAATGCCGGTCCCTCCGCGTCGAGCCGCGCGAAGAACCGCCCCTGCGTCCCAGCGTAATGCGCGACGGCGCGGCCGAAAAGCTCCCGCTTGCTGCCATAGGCGGCATAGAGGCTCGGCGGGTTGATCCCGATGGTCTGGGCAAGCTCGGCCACGCCGACCGCATCATAGCCCTTTTCCCAGAAAAGCCGCATGGCAGCGGCCACCCCCGCATCCGGGTCGAAGGCGCGGGGGCGACCGGCGCGTTTCGCCTCTTTTGTATCGGTCACTAAAAAACCTCTTGCAGCACAAATCCGAATTATGTATCGACCACTACACTAAATCCGCGCCAACCGCTACCGGATTCGGCGCCCCCTCTGAAAGGATCACCCATGCGCACTCGCGTTCTCGCGGGCCTTCTGATGCTGTCCGCCTCCTGGGCCAACGGCCAGGAATACCTCCCCTACCCCGGCGCCTCCGACATTGCGCCGCCGATGGTCCATAACGACCATTACGATGCCGTGCTCGAGGCCGGAAAAGGCGCCGACATCGACCCGGCCAAGGGCTACCGCATCCAGGATCTGGGCGCCGGTGCCTTCATGGTGACCGAGGGCACCTACCAGATGATGATCGTCAAGACCGACGAGGGCCTGATCGTCGTCGATGCCCCGCCGCCCATTGGCGACAAGATCCTCAAGGCCGCCGAGGAAATCGCGCCGGGCGCCAGGATCACCCATCTGGTCTACAGACACGCCCATGTCGACCATATCGGCTTCGCCGCCCGGATCGTCGCCACCAACCCGGGGATGGAGATCGTCGCCCATCAGGAGACGGCCGACATTCTGGCCCGCGCGAACGACCCGAACCGCCCGATGCCGACAATGACCTTCGGCGGGATCGACCAGCCTTTCACGCTCACGGCGGGCGGCCAGTCGCTGGACCTGACCTATTCCGGCCCGAACCATGAGCCCGGCAATATCGAGATATGGCACGCCGACAGCCAGACGCTGATGCTGATCGACGTTGTTTTTCCCGGCTGGATGATGTGGCGGCGGATGGCGATTGCCCATGACATTCCGGGGGTCTTCGACCTGGTGGGTCAGGTCAACGCCAAGTACGATTTCAAGACGCTGGTTTCGGGCCATGTCGGCCGCACCGGCACCAAGGCCGATGTGGAAGAACAGTGGGCCTTCATGACCGACCTGCACGGGGCGGCGCTGAAGGCGCTCGGCTCGACCGCCATCGCCGAAGGGATGCGGGCCGAGGATACGACCAACCCCTGGGCGGTCTTCGACAATTTCATCGACCGGGTGACGGTCGAGTGCGTGGCCGATCTGGCGCCGAAATGGCGCCACAAGCTCTCGGGCTTCGATGTCTTCATCTATGACCAGTGCATGGCGATGGAGCAAAGCATCCGCGTGGACGGTCCAAGCCTCTGACCTCTCGTCCCTCGCGAGGAAACCGGCCGGGCGGCGGCGCGGCCGGTTTCACTTTTTCCCGGTGGCCGGGCCTGATAGAACGGCGCGGGGTGAATGATGTCGACCGGATTCGTCAATATCCTGAAATTGTGCGTGGGCGCGGATTCGGTCGAGGACCTCCTTGACTGGCACCGCACCCATCCCTCGCCCTTCCCGACCGGCGAGCGACGTCATGTCACCCGCATGTGGCCCAAGCGCGATGCGGAAATCCTGGCGGGCGGCTCGCTCTACTGGGTGGTGAAGGGGCTTGTCCTGTGCCGCCAGCGCATCGTCCGGCTGGACGAGGTGACGGGCGCCGATGGCATCCTGCGCTGCGGCATCATCATGGACCCGGAGGTGATCCGCACCGAACCGATGCCGCGCCGCGCCTTTCAGGGCTGGCGCTATCTGGAACCCGGCGACAGTCCGCGCGACCTCGCGCCGGCGCGCAGGGGCGACGACAGCCTGCCGGAGCCCCTGGCGCTGGAACTGGCGCGGATCGGGCTGAGATGAGCCGCAGGCCGCTCTGGCTGATCGCCGCGCCCCTGGTCTTTCTGCTGCTGTGGTCGGCAGGCTTTTCCATCGCCAAGATCGGTCTGCGCCACAGCGGACCCTTCACCCTTCTGGCGCTGCGCTATCTCTTCGCCGTCGCCCTGCTGCTGCCGCTCCTGCCGCTCGTCCGCCCGCCCCTGCCGCGCGGCCGCGCGGCCTTCGATATCGCGGTGACGGGGTTCCTCATCCAGGTGGCGTATTTCGGCCTGTGCTACATCGCCTTCCGGTCCGGCGTCTCGGCGGGGGGCGTCGCGATCATCGTCTGCCTGCAGCCGATCCTCGCGGGACTGATCGCGCCGCGCCTTGTCGGCGAACGGGTGAGCCGCCTGCGCTGGCTTGGCCTCGCGCTCGGCCTTGGCGGAGCACTTGCCGTCATCATAGCCCGATCCGGCATCAGCGCCGAACCGCCGCTTGGGCTTCTCGCCGCCATCGGCGGGCTTCTCGGCATCACCGGCGGCACGCTTTATGAAAAGCGTTTCGGCGCGCCGCAGCATCCGATCCCGGCGAACCTGATCCAGTATGGCGTGGGCGCGCTTTTCACCCTGCCCGTCGCGATCCTGACCGAGGGGCTGCAAGCCGACTGGACCGGCGAATTCGCTGCCGTCCTTCTCTATCTGGTCATCGGCAATTCGCTGGTTTCGATGACGCTTCTGCTTGCCATGATCCGGGCGGGCGAAGTGGCGCGGGTGTCCTCGCTCTTCTATCTCGTGCCGCCGCTGTCGGCGCTGTTCGCCTGGCCGCTTCTGGGCGAGGCGTTGCCCGCCGCCGGATGGCTCGGGATGGCGCTTGCCGCCTTCGGCGTGGCGCTGGCCCGGCGCTAGAAGGGCCGGGGCGCGGTTCCAAGCCGCGCCGCCAAAGCCTGATAGGCCGCAGCGGCCGCGCCCGTCCAGTCGGCCGCGCGCGCAGCAAAAAGCGTGGCCTGACTTTGATGCACGAGGCCATCGTCGAGGATCTTCAGATGGTTCGCCCTGAGCGTCTCGCCCGAGGAGGTGATGTCGGCGATCGCCTCGGCGGTCAGGTTCTTGACCGTGCCTTCGGTTGCACCCTGGCTGTCGACCAGCTGATAATCGGCGATCTCGTGCCAGGTCAGGAAGTCCCTGACCAGCCGGTGATATTTGGTGGCGATCCTCAGGCGCTGGCCATGGGCCTGCCGGAAGGCGGCGGCGACCGCGTCGAGATCGTCAAGCGTCGAGACATCGACCCAGGCAGCGGGCACGGCGATCACCAGATCGGCATGGCCGAAACCCATGGGCGCCAGTTCGGCGACCTGTGTCGACCAGTCGGCCAGCTTGTCACGGATCAGGTCCGATCCGGTCACGCCCAGATGGATACGCCCGGCGGAAAGCTCGCGCGGGATCTCGCCCGCCGAGAGAAGGACGAGTTCAACACCCTCGACCCCGTCAACCGCGCCCGCATATTCTCGGTCCGATCCGCTGCGGGCAAGCCGGACGCCGCGCGCGGCGAACCAGTCGAAACATTGCTCCATCAGACGGCCCTTCGAGGGCACCCCGAGCTTCAGCATCGCGCGCCTCCAAGGTCGGCCAGAAGACCGGGCCGGATCACGCCCCCCACCGCGGGGATCGACCGGCCCTGCCCGAGGACGGCGGTCAGGGCATCGTAGCGCCCGCCCGAGGCGACAGGTGGCAGCGCGGGATCGGCGGCATGGAAGGAAAAGACGAACCCGTCGTAATATTCGAGCGTCGTGCGCCCGTGCGAGGCTTCGAAATCCAGCGCCGCGACTGCGATCCCGCGCGCGGCCAAGGCTTCAAGCCGCGCTTCCATAAGGTCGACGGCGGGGCCGATGGCGGGCAGGCCATGCTGCAGCATGCGCAGGCGGGTCAGGGCCTCGGGCGAGGGGCCGGAGAGATTGAGCAGGTCCTCGATCAGCCCGACCTCTTCTGCCGAAATCGGCGGTGCCGCGGCATCGGCGCGGATGACGGCGATGCGTGCCGCAATCTCGGCCTCGCCGCGAAGCCCGACGAGTGGCGCGGGCAGCATGCCCGTGCCTTCGAGGAGGCGCTGGCGGCTTTCGGGCGGCGGCACCAGCCCGCCGAACCGCTCCAGAAGCCTTGTGAAGCGCGCGGGCCGCCAGACATGGCGCAGAAGGGCTGCCTTGCGGCTGTCGAGCGTCTTCAGCCCCCGAACCGCCGCCATCAGGATCGCCATGTCGCCGGTCGCTGCACGCAGCCCGGCGGGCGCCAGAAGCCCGGCGAAAAGCGCGAATACCTCGGCATCGGCGGCCGACGGATTGTCACGGTCGAAAATCTCGAACCCGACCTGGAAATATTCCGATTTCCGTTCGCTGACATGTTCCTGCTTGCGGAACACCTCGCCCCGGTAGGCATAGCGCGCGGGTTCCGCGCCGTGCGCCATATGCTCGCGCACCACCGGCACGGTGAAGTCGGGGCGCAGCATCATCTCGCCGCGCAAAGGGTCCTGCGTGACATAGGCCCGCGCGCGGATATCCTCGCCGTACAGGTCCAGAAGCACCTCGGCGGGCTGCAATATATCGGCCTCGACCGGCACCGCCCCCGCCTTCAGGAAGGCGGCGTAGAGCCGGTCGGCCACCGCGCGGGAGGCGGCCTTGTCAGCCATTGCTACCGTCCAGCATGCGTCGCACGGCGGCGACCAGGTCGGCGCGCTGCACTTCCACCTGCGCGGGGCGGTTCTTCCATTCCTCAAGCGTCGCGTTCTGGGCGATCTGGGCGCCGAGGATCAGGTCCTTGAGGATCACCGTCCCCTTCGCGGCCTCGTCGCCCCCCTGGATCACCGCGACCGGGCTCTGGCGCTTGTCGGCGTACTTGAGCTGGTTGCCGAAGTTCTTGGGATTGCCCAGATAGACCTCGGCGCGGATCCCCGCGCGGCGCAATTCGCCCGCCATCGCCTGATAATCGGCCATCCGGTCGCGGTCCATCACCGTTACGATGACCGGCCCCGCCGCATCGCCCCCCGCCCGCCCCTTGGCGCGGAGCGCGGCCAGAAGCCGGTCGACACCGATGGAAACGCCGGTTGCAGGCACCGCCTGACCGGTGAAGCGCTTGACGAGGTCATCATAGCGCCCGCCGCCCGCGACCGAGCCGAACTGGCGCTTGCGGCCCTTTTCGTCGAGGATTTCAAAGGTCAGTTCCGCCTCGAAGACCGGGCCGGTGTAGTAGCCAAGGCCGCGCACGACGCCGGGGTCGATGGCGATCCGGTCGGGGCCGTAGCCTTGTGCGGCGAGGAGATAGGCAATTGTTTCAAGCTCTTGCACACCCTCGGCACCCAGGGTCGATGCCCCAACCAGTTCGTGCAAACGTGCCACAGTTTCGGCACCCGTATCACGGCGGGCAGTCGTGAAGCCCATTACCACTTCTGTCTGTTCTCCAGACAGCCCCGCGCCCTTGGTGAAGTCGCCGCTCTCGTCCTTCCGTCCATCGCCCAGAAGGGCGCGCACGCCTTCCGGCCCCAGACGGTCGATCTTGTCGATGGCGCGCAGGACGATGCCGCGCTCATGCGCGAACTTCTCGGGGTCGGACGGGTCGAGGACGCCTGCGACCTCCATCACCCCGTTCAGCACCTTGCGGTTGTTGACCTTGACCACATAATCGCCGCGCGGGATGCCGACCTCTTCCAGCGCATCCGCCAGCATCGCGCAAATCTCGGCATCCGCCGCGACCGAGGCAGAGCCCACCGTATCGGCATCGCATTGATAGAACTGGCGAAACCGCCCCGGCCCCGGCTTTTCATTGCGCCAGACCGGCCCCATCGCATAGCGGCGGTAGGGCGTGGGCAGGTCGTTGCGATACTGCGCCGCGACGCGCGCGAGGGGCGCGGTCAGGTCATAGCGCAGCGCCAGCCAGTCGGCCTCCTCCTCCTGCCAGGCAAAGACGCCTTCGTTCGGGCGGTCGACGTCGGGCAGGAATTTCCCCAGCGCCTCGACGGTTTCCACCGCCGATGTCTCCAGGGGATCGAAGCCATAGCGATGATAGACGGCGGCGATCCTGTCGAGCATCTCCTTCCGCTCGGTCACCTCGGCGCCGAAATAGTCGCGGAAGCCTTTCGGCGTCTCCGCGCGCGGGCGTCGTTCCTTCTTCTCGCCGGACATGGCTTGGCCCTTCACATTCTGTCGCGCGCGGGTGTAACGGAAGGGGAAAGGCGCGACAAGCTTGTACCGTCGGCGTCCCGCCAGCACCCCGGCAGCGCCCCGCATCCGTCCCGACAGAAAGGCCCCAAGCGATGACCGAGACCAAGCTCGAAAAGGCCGAGGAGGCCATCGCCTACCTGACCCGCACGGTCGAGGATCTGTCGGACGTCGTCGCGCGGCAGGCCCAGGAGATCGAGCGGCTGAAACGGCACATGGCGCTCTTGATGGAGCGGGCGGCGGAGGCCGAAGCGATGGGGGGCGGCACGATCCCGCTGGCCGATCAGAAGCCACCGCACTGGTAGGCCACTGAAAGCGTCGTCACATCAGCCATTCGATCGGCAGCCAGCCGATCACTGTCAGCGCCAGCCGGTTCATCAGCGTGGCGCCGGGTTCGTGCTCGGCCACTTCGGCACTGCCATCTGCCGCGCGCCCGGCCCACTCAAGCCCCCGCCCCTTTTCCCAGGTCACGTGCCAGGCGGCATCGTTCAGATCCTCCTCGAACCGGCGGGTCATCAGGGCGGCGAGGCGCGGGCTTTTGACGAGAAAGCCCATTTCGCAATTGAGAAGCAGCGAGCGCGGGTCGAAATTGAACGAACCCACGAACACTTCCTTGCCGTCGATGGTGAAGGTCTTGGCATGCAGGCTCGCGGCCTTGCTACCGAGGATGCCCAGCCGCGCGGCGGTCTCGTGCGACCCGGGATTGGCCTTCAACTCGTAGACTTCGACCCCCGCCTGCAGGAGCCCCTTGCGGTATTTGGTGTAGGAGGCATGGACCGGGATCACATCGGTCGCCTCAAGAGAATTCGTGAGTGTCCGGACCCGGATGCCGCGCGCCACCGCTTCGGCCAACAGCTCGGACCCGCGCGAGCCCGGAACGAAATAGGCCGAGATCAGGTCGATGCGCGCTGCCGCTTCCGAGACAATTGGCGACAGGCGGCCGATCAGAAGCTGATCGCGCGGCACCTGGCCAAGCCCCTTGGCCGGATCGTCGGAAACGAGGATCGTCTCGGCCCAGTCGAAATTGAGCGTTCCCTCCATCAGCGACTTTACCAGCGGGGTCGAAGCGACGGCAGCGGCATATTGCTCGTTACCCGGATCGGCGCGCACTTCGGTCATGCGTGCATCGAAGCGGGCGATGCCTTCGGCGGGCGGGTCCACCAGCAGCTCATGCGGATAGGCAGAGGCACTGTTCCAATAGGCGTCGAAATCCGTGCCGACGTCGGGCACCACATGGCCCACGGCCAGCAGGTCGAGGTCGGAATATTGCGATTCCGCCGCCCGGGCGAAATAGATGTCGCCCACGTTGCGGCCGCCGATGATCGTGGCGACGCCGTCCACGGTGAAGGATTTGTTGTGCATCCGCCGGTTCAGCCGGAAGAAATCGAACGTATAGGACAGAAGCCGGGGACTGCGCAGGTTGAACGGGTTGAAGACGCGCACTTCGAAGGTCGGCAACGCATTCAGGGCGGCCAGTTCGGCATCAAGCGCCGGTGTGCCATTGTCGTCGACCAAAAGCCGCACGCGCACGCCGCGCAGGGCGGCCGCCTTCAGCTCCTCAAGCAGGCGGATTCCGGTGATGTCGTTCTGCCAGATGTAATATTGCGCGTCGATCGAGGCGCGCGCGGCCCGGGCCAGAAGGATGCGCGCGGCAAAGGCCTCGGCCCCGGAATGCAGCGGCACGATCCCGGAAAGACCGGGATGGCTTGCCGAAAGCGGCCCGATCTGGCGCACGAGTTCGCTGTCGTCTGACAGTGGTAGAACCGCGCTCGCATTTCGCCCCTCAGGGCTTGGCAAGCTGAAGAGCAGGCGCAGAAGCAGGATCGTCGCCCCCAGAACCGCGATCAGGATCGACAATAGCTTCAGACCGAGCCACATGGCCAACCTCGCACTTTTGCGCAGTCTAGCCGCATCGCCGCCCTGCGCCAGCCAGTTCCCTCAGCCAAGCGGCAGCGCGGTCGTCGCCTTGATCTCTTTCAGGACAAAGCTCGACTGCACGGCGCGCACGAAGCCCGAGCGCAGAAGGTGGTGCGACATGAAAGCCTCGTAGGCCTCGACGTCGCGGCAGCGGACCTTCAGCATGTAATCGGCCTGACCCGAGACCGAATGACATTCGAGCACTTCGGGCAGGCGGCGGACAAGCTGGGTGAAACCGGTGACGCAAGCCTCTGAATGGTCCATGAGGCTGATCTGGGCCAGGACGCAAAGCTTCGCGCCGACCTTTGCCGGATCGAGCAACGCGACGCGGGCACGGATGATGCCCGCCGCCTCCATCTCGTTCAGCTTGCGCCAGAGGGTCGACTGGGCGATGCCGGTGCGCGCGGAAAGGTCGGACAGGGACAGAGAGCTGTCCTGCTGAATTTCCCGCAAGATTGCGGATTCGTGATCAGATAATTCCATTACACCCACAACGACGGAAAATTTCACCCGAAAATAGGCCAATACCGGCAGGATTGAAAGAAATTTCCGCTCCAGCCGTGGCAGACTGGGCTGGTCAAAGGCGGGAGGCGAACTTGGCGGGATATGAATCGAAACTGGCCCGGCCGGACGGCACTTTCTCCTATTCTCCCGAGGAGGATGCGGTCTGGGGCGAGCTGTTCGCCCGCCAGTTCGCCTTTCTGCAGGACAAGATGGTGCCCGCCTATCTTGACGGCGTCACGCGGCTGGGGCTGAACGAAGGCCATGTGCCGCAGGTCCGCGATGTTGATGCGCGGCTGGCCACCCTGACTGGCGCGGGCGTCGTGGGCGTGCCCGCGATCATCCCGCCCGCGCAGTTCTTCGATCTCCTGTCGCAGAAGAAGTTCCCGGTCGCGACCTTCCTGCGCCGCCGGGAAGAGATGGACTATATCGAGGAGCCGGACATCTTCCACGAGGTGTTCGGCCATTGTCCGCTGCTGACCGACCCCGATTATGCCGCCTTCATCGAACGGTTCGGGACGAAAGCCAAAGCGCTCGGCAAGCCCTACAGCTGGCGGATGTTCCGGCTCTTCTGGTTCACGGTCGAATTCGGGATGATCCGCACGCCGGAGGGCTTGCGCGGGTACGGCGCGGGCATCGCCTCCTCGCCGTCAGAGGCGGCGCATGCGCTGTCGGGCAAGGCCGAGATGCTGCCCTTCGATCTGATGACCATCTTCCGCTCGCCCTACCGGATCGACATCGTCCAGCCGGTCTATTTCGTCATCGAGAGTTTTGCGCAGCTTGCGGCCTCGCTCGACGCCGATGTGGGCGCCATGATCGACGAGGCCAAGCGGCTGGGTGACCTGCCAGCCCGGTTCGAGAAGGCGGCGTGAGAGGCGCAACGCCGGGGCCGAAAAATCTTCGCGAAGATTTTTCGGCAGTCACCGGGCAGTTTCGAAAAATCTTCGCGAAGATTTTTCGACGGAGAGGCCGCGTCAGACCTCCTCCACCAGCGCGACCCCCTCCATCGACTTGATCGCACCCTTGATCTGAGGATTGACCGGGAAGTCGCGGCCTGCCGAGACCTCGACTTCGGCGCCGGTCTCGCGGTCGGCGACGACGAAGCTGATGGCACCGGGCTTGGCGCGGCCCTTCATCTCGGCGGCCATGCGTGACAGAAGCCCCGCGACCGAGGCAACGGCTTCGGCGGTATCGACATGGACGCGCAGGCCCGTGCTGACTGCGTCGGCGGCGATGGAATCGATCGGCTGCGCGGCGCGGGCGAGGAGTTTCAGCGTCTCGCCTTCAAGGTTGGCCTCGACGGTGAGGACCACCGCAAGACCCGGCTCAAGGTGCTGGCGCGCGGCCTCGAGCGTGTCGGAAAAGACCGTGACCTCGTAAAGCCCGGTCGGGTCGGAGAGCGAGACGAAGGCGAAGCGGTTGCCCTTGGCCGACTTGCGTTCCTGCCGGGCGGAGACGGTGCCCGCGAGTTTCGCCACCATCGGCCCGCGTTCGGCGGCGGCGGTGAGTTCGGCAAGCGTCATCACCTGCTTGCGGCGGAGCGCGGGGAGGTAGTCGTCGAGCGGATGGCCGGAGAGATAGAAGCCCACCGCCTGATGCTCCTCGGCGAGCCGCTCGACCGGCAGCCAGTCGTTCGTCACTGCAAGACGCGGTTCGGGCAGATCGTCGCCCGCCTCGCCGAAAAGCGAGACCTGGGCCGACCCCGACTGTTCGTGGATGGCGGCCGAATAGGCGGCGAGCGCGTCGAGGCTTTCGAAGACCCGTTTGCGATTGGGGTCGAGAACGTCGAAGGCGCCTGCACGGGTGAGCATTTCCAGGGGCCGTTTGCCGAGGCGTTTGAGGTCCACGCGGCGGGCGAAATCGAAAAGCGTGACGAAGGGTTTCTCGCCGCGCTCGGTTGCCCGCGCGGCGACGATCATCTTCATTGCCTCGACGCCGACGTTCTTCAAAGCGCCCAGCGCATAGACAAGCCGTCCTTCGCGTACGGTGAAGGTGGCAAGCGAGCGGTTGACGCAAGGCGCCACTGTCTCGATCCCCATCTGATCGACCTCGCGCTTGTAGACGGCGAGCTTGTCGGTCAGGTGGATATCGCAGTTCATCACCGCGGCCATGAATTCGACCGGGTGATTGGCCTTCAGCCAGGCGGTCTGGTAGCTGACCACGGCGTAAGCTGCGGCGTGGGACTTGTTGAAACCGTAGTTCGCGAATTTCTCAAGAAGATCAAAGACCTCTCCGGCTTTCTTTGCGGGCACGTCATGGGTCTTCTTGGCGCCCTCGATGAATTTCGGGCGTTCCTTGTCCATCTCCTCCTTGATCTTCTTGCCCATCGCGCGGCGCAGAAGGTCGGCGCCGCCCAGCGAGTAGCCTGCCATGACCTTGGCGATCTCCATCACCTGTTCCTGATAGACGATGATGCCCTGGGTTTCCTCAAGGATATGGTCGATGGTCGGGTGGATCGATTCCAGATCCCGAAGCCCGTTCTTGACCTCGCAGTAGGTTGGGATGTTCTCCATCGGCCCCGGGCGGTATAGGGCCACGAGCGCCACGATATCCTCGATGCAGGTGGGTTTCATGCGCCTCAGCGCATCCATCATGCCGGTACTTTCCACCTGGAAGACGGCGACCGTGCGGGCGGCGGAATAGAGGTCGTAACTGGCCTTGTCGTCGAGGGGGATGGCATTGATCTCGTCCACCGCGCTTTCGGGCGGCGCATAAAGTTGGCGGCCATCGGGCGCGATATGCAGATGGCGGCCGCTTTGGCGGATGAGGTCGACCGCGTTCTGGATGACGGTGAGGGTCTTGAGGCCGAGGAAGTCGAACTTCACCAGCCCCGCCGCCTCGACCCATTTCATGTTGAACTGGGTCGCGGGCATGTCGGAGCGGGGATCCTGGTAGAGCGGCACCAGCTCGTCGAGCGGGCGGTCGCCGATGACTACCCCCGCCGCGTGCGTCGAGGCGTTGCGCAGGAGCCCCTCGATCTTCTGGCCGTAGTCGAGCAGGCGTTTGACCACCTCTTCTGCCCGCGCGGCCTCGCGCAGGCGCGGCTCGTCGGCGAGCGCCTTTTCGATCGAGACGGGTTTCACCCCCTCGACCGGGATCAGCTTCGACAGGCGATCCACCTGGCCATAGGGCATCTGCAGGACGCGGCCCACATCGCGGACGGCGGCTTTCGACAGAAGCGCGCCGAAGGTGATGATCTGACCCACCCGGTCACGGCCGTACTTGCCCTGAACATACTGGATCACCTCTTCCCGCCGGTCCATGCAGAAGTCGATGTCGAAGTCGGGCATCGAGACCCGTTCGGGGTTGAGGAACCGCTCGAACAGCAGCGAATAGCGCAAGGGGTCAAGGTCGGTGATGGTGAGCGCATAGGCCACCAGCGAGCCCGCGCCCGACCCCCGGCCGGGGCCGACGGGGATATGGTGGTCCTTCGCCCATTTGATGAAATCGGCAACGATCAGGAAATAGCCGGGGAACCCCATCTGTTCGATGATGCCAAGTTCGAACTTCAGCCGGTCTTCATATTCCTCGACCGTGGCGGAATGGGGGATGACGGCGAGGCGGGCCTTCAGCCCATCCCAGGCCTGACGGCGCAGTTCCTCGACCTCGTCATCGGCGAATCTGGGCAGGATCGGGTTGCGCTTCTTCGCGGCGAAAGCGCAGCGGCGGGCGATTTCGACCGTGTTTTCCAGCGCCTCCGGCAGGTCGGCGAACAAGGCCGCCATTTCCGCTTCGGACTTGAAATAATGCTGCGGCGTCAGGCGGCGGCGGGCGTCCTGCTGGTCGACATAGGCGCCTTCGGCGATGCAGATCAGCGCATCATGCGCCTCGTACATGTCGGGTTTCGGGAAATAGACATCGTTCGTGGCAACGAGCGGCAGGTTCATCGCATATGCCATCTCTATGAAGCCGCGTTCGGTCAGCCGCTCGGCCTCGGGCCTTTGGCCGCCCTCGCCCGGATGGCGCTGCAGCTCGACATAAAGCCGGTCGGGGTAGATTGCCGCGAGGCGCTTCATCAGCGCCTCGGCCTTCGGCCCCTGCCCGGCCTGCAGAAAGCGCCCGACCGGCCCGTCGGGGCCGCCGGTCAGGCAGATGAGGCCATCGGCATGGGCGGCGAGTTCGTCCAGCGTGACCTGCGGCAGCTCGCCACCCGCATCGAGATAGAGGCAGGAGTTGAGTTTCATCAGGTTCATGTAGCCTGCCTCGCTTTGGACCAGCAGGACGATGGGTGCAGGCGCACGCGGCCGTTCGCCGGGCTGGGCAGGGTCGTATCCGAGCGAGATCTGGCAGCCGACGATCGGCTGAAGCCCTGCACCCTTGGCGGTCACCGAGAATTCGAGCGCGGCGAAGAGGTTGTTGGTATCGGTGACCGCGACGGCAGGCATCCCCGCCTTCTCGCACAGGCCGATCAGCTTCTTGACCGGCACCGCCCCTTCCAGAAGCGAATATTCGGTGTGGGTGCGAAGATGGATGAATCGGGGAGAGCTCATGGCTCACCGATAGGGGAGCGGGGAAGAATTTTCACGAAAATTCTTCCCTCCCCGGAAAATCCTTCGCGAAGGATTTTCCGGCGCCCGGCGTCGCGTCAGTGACCGGCGGGCTGGCAGTCGGTGATGCGGCTGCGGAAGTAGATCTCGAACCCTTCGGGGTAATCATAGCCGACCTCGCCATAGGCAGGCACACGGCGGGCGCCGATCTGGCGGTAATCGCCGAACTGGCCGCGCCAGTCGTAGCGCACCGGTTTTCCCGCGGCATCGCGCGCGGGGCGCTCGCGCGCCTCCATCGCCACGATGTCGCCCGCCGCATCGAAGCGGAAGGTCACGCGGGCGGTGCCGACGCGGGTGTCGAGCTTGGCCTCGGCCTGATCCTCGCCCAACATGCGCCAGGCGATCTCGGGATTGCCGAGGATCGCATCGGGCGCCCAGGGCAGTTCGGCGAGATAGCGGTAGGCCTCGCCCAAGGTCGTCTCGACCCCGTTGGCGCGCGCGACCGTCAGCGCCCCGAAAAGCCGCGCTTCAAGCCAGCCCTCGCCTTCGACGAAGACATCGGCGACGCGCAGCCGGGTCAGCGGGCCGAAGCCTTGGCGCGCCTGCCAGACGAAGCCGGGACGGCCGAGGCCCACGATCTGGCGGGCGCGGAAGCGGGCGAAGAGGCCGCCGCGCTTGAGCCGGAGTTCGGCGGCTTGCGTCAGGACCAGCGCCAGATGGCCCGCGCCGACCTCCGCCCCGCCCCTCATCGCGAAGTCGCGGACGAGGGGCGGAAGGCGACCGGACTGATCGAGCCCCGAGGGACCTTGAGCGATGCGGGTCCGGGCGGCGTGGCACTTGCGGCGGAAAAGGATCGAAAACAGGGACAGAAGAACGACGGCAATGAGGATTGCGAGCACCAGGATCAAACCTGTTGTCTGCATGGGGGTCTCCGGCGTTGCGGGGGCTTTTTGCCCCTCTTGAGTGGTGGCGGGTACGCTAGCGGCGGTTTTCCCGCCCGTCACCCCTCGATTTGCCCGGCCTCCCGCCCGGTGGCGGTCAGCCGCCGATCTTTCGGGAAATTGCGAAACTGATTTATCGGATTCACTTGAAGTTATGCTTGCCAACGCGCGCCCCTCGGCGCTTCATGACGGCAGGGAGACGGGGGTGTCCTTCGCTTTACGCCGCATCGGGCGATGGCACGAAACCCCGGACGAGGAGAAGGCGGCGGACAGACGCGATGAGCGACATAGCGTTTCTCTTGAACGGAACGCCGGTCCGGGTTGCGGGCGAAAGCCCCACGCGGACCCTGCTTGACTATTTGCGCGAGGTCCGGGGCCTTCGGGGCACCAAGGAAGGCTGCAACGAGGGCGATTGCGGCGCCTGCACGGTGATGGTCACCGACGAGGGCGGATCGCGCGCGCTGAATGCCTGCATCCTGTTTCTGCCGCAGCTGCACGGCAAGGCGGTTCGGACCGTCGAAGGCCTGTCGGGGCCCGATGGCGCTCTGCATCCGGTGCAGCGGGCGATGGTCGACCATCATGGCAGCCAGTGCGGTTTCTGCACGCCGGGGTTTGTCGTCTCGATGGCGGTCGCGCACAAGGAAGGCGCGACAGATCATGACGACCGGCTGGCGGGCAACCTCTGCCGCTGCACGGGTTACGCGCCGATCATCCGCGCGGCGGAGGCGGCGGAGACCGCCCCGGTGCCGGAATGGATGACGGAGGACCTGCGCCCCTTGGCGGGCGGCAAGGCACCCTTTGCGCCTGCCACGTCGGACGCGCTGGCGGGCTGGTACCTCGCCCATCCCGATGCGACGCTGATCGCGGGGGCGACGGATGTCGGGCTTTGGGTCACCAAGATGCTGATGGAGCTGCCCGAGGTCGCGTTTCTTCATGCCTGCAAGGATCTGCAAGGGATCGACAAGAAGAACGGCACGATCCGCATCGGTGCGGGCGTCACCATCCAGCGGCTGCGGTCGGCGCTTGGTGACAGCCATCCGGCCTTCGCCGAACTGCTGCGCCGCTTCGCCTCGGAACAGGTCCGGGGCGCGGCGACGATCGGCGGCAATATCGCCAATGGCTCGCCCATCGGCGACGCGCCGCCCGCGCTGATCGCGATGGGGGCAAAGCTGCATTTGCGCAAGGGCGAGGCGCGGCGCGAGATCGCGCTGGAGGATTTCTTCCTCGATTATCGCAAGCAGGACCGCGCGAAGGGTGAATTCGTCGAGGCGGTGACGATCCCGGCCGCGGCGCCCGATCTGGCCTGCTACAAGCTGTCGAAGCGGTTCGATCAGGATATTTCGGCGGTCTGCGGATGCTTCAATGTCACGCTGCGGTCGGGGCGCGTCGAGGCGGCGCGGATCGCCTTCGGCGGCATGGCGGGCATTCCCAAGCGTGCAGCGAACGTTGAGAATGCGCTGGTGGGCCAGGCCTGGGCCGAAGCAACGGTCCGCGCGGCTCTGCCGGAATTTTCAAGGGATTTCAAGCCGATGACCGACATGCGCGCCTCGGCTGGCTACCGGTTGGAAAGCGCGCAGAACATGCTTTTGCGCTATTTCCATGAACGCGACGGCAAGGCAGCCTCGGTTCTGGAGGTGGTGGCATGAGCATTGGTGCCTCGCTTCCCCACGACAGCGCCGCGCTCCATGTGACGGGCCGCGCGCGTTATGTCGACGACCTGCCGGTTCCAGCGGATACGCTGCATCTGGCCTTCGGCCTGTCAACGATCGCCCATGGCGAGATCACGTCGATGGACCTGTCGGCGGTCCGCGCCGCACCGGGTGTGGTCGCGGTTCTGACCGCCGATGACCTGCCGTTCGAAAACGATGTCTCGCCCTCGGGCGATCATGAGCCGATGCTGTCGCGCGGCACGGTGCATTTCGTCGGCCAGCCGATCTTTCTGGTGGTGGCCGAAAGCCACTTGCAGGCGCGCAAGGCCGCGCGGCTCGGGCAGATCAGCTACAGGGAGCGCCCTGCCCTTCTGACCGTCGATCAGGCCCTGGCGGCGAACAGCCGGTTCGAGGATGGCCCGGTGATCTGGTCGAAGGGCGATGCGGCGGGCGCTATCGCGAAGGCGCCGCGCGTGGTCGAGGGCACGTTCGACATGGGCGGGCAGGAGCATTTCTACCTTGAGGGCCAGGTGGCGTTGTCCGTGCCGAACGAAGGCGGCGTGACGGTTCATTGCTCGTCGCAGCATCCGACCGAGATCCAGCACAAGGTGGCCGAGGCGATCGGCACGCATATGAACGCGGTCCGGGTCGAGATGCGGCGCATGGGCGGCGGTTTCGGCGGCAAGGAAAGCCAGGGCAATGCGCTGGCCTGCGCGACGGCCATCGTGGCGCGCATGACAGGCCGCGCGGCCAAGATGCGCTATGACCGCGACGATGACATGATGATCACCGGCAAGCGCCATGATTTCCGCATCGACTATCGCGCGGGTGTCGACGAGAAGGGCCGGATCCTCGGGATCGACTTCCGTCATCTGGTGCGTTGCGGCTGGTCGATGGACCTCAGCCTGCCGGTCGCGGACCGGGCGATGCTGCATTCCGACAATGCCTACAATCTGGAGCATGTGCGCATCGAGAGTCACCGGCTGAAGACCAACACCCAGTCAGCGACCGCCTACCGTGGGTTTGGTGGCCCGCAGGGCATGATCGGGATCGAGCGGGTGATGGATCATGTCGCGCATGTGCTGGGGCTGGATGCGCTGAACGTGCGGAAGGTGAACTATTATCAAGACGCGGGGGCTTTGCCCCCGCACCCCCAAGGTATTTCGGCCAAGATGAAGGGGCAGACGACGCCCTATCACATGGAGGTCGAGGACTTCATCCTGGGCGCGCTGACCGAGCGGCTGGAGGGGAGCGCGGCTTTTCAGGCGCGCAAGGCGGCGGTGGCGGACTGGAACGCCAAGAACGAGATCCTGAAGAAAGGGATCGCGCTGACGCCGGTGAAGTTCGGTATTTCCTTCACGCTGACGCATTACAATCAGGCGGGCGCGCTGGTGCATGTCTATCAGGATGGCTCGATCCACCTGAACCATGGCGGCACCGAGATGGGTCAGGGCCTGAACCGCAAGGTGGCACAGGTCGTGGCGGCGGGGTTTGGCGTTGACCCGGGCGCGGTGCAGATCACCGCGACCGACACGGGCAAGGTGCCGAACACGTCGGCCACGGCGGCCTCGTCGGGCGCCGATCTGAACGGGATGGCGGCGAAGGCCGCGACCGACACGATCCGCGAGCGGATGGCCGAGTTTCTGGCGCGCGAGCATCAGGCGGAGCCTGCCTCGGTCCGGTTCGAGGGCGGCCGGGTCAAGGTGGGCGGCGAGGAAATGGGGTTCGAGGAGGCGGCGAGGCGCTGCTATCAGGGCCGGGTCAGCCTTTCGTCGACCGGCTTCTATGCGACGCCCAAGATCACCTGGGACCGCAAGGCGGGGCGCGGGCGGCCATTCTATTACTTTGCCTATGGTGCGTCGGTGACCGAGGTCGTGATCGACACGCTGACCGGCGAGAACCGCATCCTGCGCACGGATATCCTGCATGACGCGGGCGCGAGCCTGAACCCGGCGCTGGATATCGGTCAGGTCGAGGGCGCCTATGTGCAGGGCGCGGGCTGGCTGACGACCGAGGAGCTCGTGTGGGACGACAAGGGGCGGCTTCGCACCCATGCGCCCTCGACCTACAAGATCCCCGCCTGTTCGGACCGGCCGCGCATCTTCAACGTCGCGCTCTGGGACGGGCCGAACCGGGAAGAGACGATCTATCGGTCGAAAGCGGTGGGGGAGCCGCCGTTCATGCACGGCATATCCGCCTTTTCGGCGCTGGCGGCGGCCTGTGCGGCCTGCGGGTCCAACTGGCCCGACCTGCAGGCCCCGGCGACGGCAGAGGCGGTTCTGGCGGCGGTGAAGCGCGCGCGGGGGACGGGCTGATGGGGTTTGACCGCGACCAGATGGTGCGGCTTGCGAACCTTCATGGGCCGGTTGTGCGCGTCGTCGTCGCCGACATCGCCGGTTCTACGCCGCGCGAGGTCGGGGCGTCGCTGGTGGTCTGGGCCGATGGCCAGGAGGGCACGATCGGCGGCGGCACGCTGGAACATGAAGCGACACTGGCGGCGCGGAGAATGCTTGCCGAGGGCGGCGCGGCGCGGGTGGACCGGCTGCCGCTCGGCCCGACGCTTGGCCAATGTTGCGGCGGGGCGGTGGTTCTGCTGTCCGAACCCTGGGATGGCGCACGGCTCGCGGCGCTCGCGGGGCCGCTTGTCGCGCGTCCGCTTCCCGGTCAGAGCCCCGACATGCCGCTAACGGTAAGACGCCTTATGGCGAAAGCGCGGGGCGAAGGGGCCCTGCCTGCGGCCCGCGTGGTGCAGGGCTGGTTCGTGGAACCTTTCGCCCGGCCAAAGCGCGATCTGTGGGTCTGGGGCGCGGGTCATGTCGGTCGCGCCATCGTCGCGACCATGGCCACCCTGCCGGACCTGCGGATCACCTGGGTGGATACGGCAGCCGACAGGTTCCCGGACCTGCCCGATGGGGTGGTACAGCGGATCGCCGCGAACCCGGCCGATCTGGTGGCCGAGGCGCCCGCAAGTGCCGAGCATCTGGTCCTGACTTTCAGCCATGCGCTGGATCTGGAACTTTGCCACCGGCTGCTGAGCCACGGGTTCGTCCGGCTCGGGCTGATCGGATCGGAAACCAAGTGGGCGCGGTTCCGGTCACGGCTTCAGGCGCTCGGCCATGCTGCGGAACGGATCGGGCGTATCCAGTGCCCGATCGGACGGGTGGAGTATGGCAAGCATCCGCAGGCGATTGCCATTGGCGTGGCCGCGGAGTTTTTGGAACAAGGCCGCGAGAGAAAATCCGGTGCAACGGACGGCGCGCTCAGCGCATGAGGGGGGACGGAACGGCATGACACGGCCAGAGCTTCTGAAGATCGAGGGGATATCCAAGAGCTATCCCGGCGTGCGCGCCAATGACGATGTTTCCTTCGCGGTCGGCGAGGGCGAGGTGCATGCGCTTCTGGGCGAGAACGGCGCGGGCAAGTCGACGCTCGTGAAGATGATCTACGGGCTGGTGCGTCCCGACGAGGGGAAAATGACCTTTCGCGGCGCACCCTACACGCCGGGAAAGCCCGGTGAGGCGCGGGCCTCGGGTGTGGCCATGGTCTTCCAGCATTTCTCGCTGTTCGAGGCGCTGAATGTCGCGGAAAACGTGGCGCTCGGCATGGAAAACCCGCCGCCGATGCGGGAACTGGCAGCGCGCATCCGGGCGGTGAGCGAGGAATATGGCCTGCCCTTGGACCCTGCCCGCATGGTGGGCGATCTGTCGGCGGGAGAGCGGCAAAGGGTCGAGATCATCCGTTGTCTGTTGCAGGACCCCAAGCTTCTGATCATGGACGAGCCGACCAGCGTGCTGACGCCGCAGGAGGTGGAGATCCTCTTCCGCACACTCCGGCAATTGTCGGCGGAAGGTACGGCGATCCTTTATATCTCGCACAAGCTTGAGGAGATTCGCTCGCTTTGCGACGAGGCGACGATCCTGAGGCGCGGCAAGGTGGTCGCCACCTGCACGCCGCGCGAAAAGACCGCGCGTGAACTGGCCGAAATGATGGTGGGCGCGACACTGTCGCCGCCCGAACGTCATCCGGGCGAGAAGGGCGAGGTCGTTCTGGGCGTGACCGATCTGTCCGCCAACTCGCCCATCCCGTTCGGCACCTCGCTGAAGGGCGTGAGCTTCACCGTGGCGCGGGGCGAGGTTCTGGGCATCGCGGGCGTGGCCGGCAACGGACAGGACGAACTGTTGCTGGCGCTGTCGGGCGAATTGCGGACCGGGGCCGACAAGGTCAGGATCGGCGGCCATGCAGCAGGCGATCTCGGCCCGGCGGATCGGCGCAAGGCGGGGCTGGTGGCCGCGCCGGAAGATCGCTACGGCCATGCGGCGGCGCCGGACATGTCCTTGATCGAGAACGCTTTCCTGACCGGCGCCTTGCGCCGGGGGCTGACGAGGAACGGCTTCATCGACTGGGCCGCAACCAGGACATTCGCCGAGGAGGTGATCGCCAGCTATGATGTGCGGACGCCCGGCAGCCATGTCGCGGCGCGCGCCCTGTCGGGCGGCAACCTGCAGAAATTCCTGATCGGGCGCGAGCTGGACCAGAGCCCCGAGGTGATCGTGATCAACCAGCCCACCTGGGGCGTCGATGCGGCCGCTGCCGCCGCGATCCGCCAGGCGATCCTCAATCGCGCCGCCGAAGGCGCGGGCGTGGTGGTGATCAGCCAGGACCTCGACGAACTTCTGGAAATCGCCGACCAGTTCGCGGTCCTGAACGAGGGGCGGCTGACCAAACCGCGCCCCGTGCAGGGCCTGACGATCGACGAGATCGGACTGATGATGGGCGGCGCCCACGGTATGGAGGTGGCCCACCATGTGTGAGCAACGCCAATTTTCTTGCAAGAAAATTGGCAAATTCCTTCGAAGGAATTTGCCGCAGCCGACGGTCGGGGGGAAGTCACCATGCTGAGGCTTGAAAAAAGGCCGACCCCTTCGAAGTTCTGGCTTTATGCGACGCCTGTCGTGGCCGTCCTTCTGACGATGATCGCGGGCGGGATCCTGTTCGGGCTTCTGGGCAAGAACCCCGTCGCGGTGATCAGGACGATCTTCTGGGACCCGCTCTTCGGCGAATTCGCCTTCTACCTGCGCGGCCAGCTTCTGGTGAAGGCGGGGCCGCTGATCCTCATTGCCATCGGCCTGTCGCTCGGGTTCCGGGCCGGTATCTGGAACATCGGGGCCGAGGGCCAGTATATCATGGGCGCGATCTGCGGCGCGGGCGTGGCGCTGGCGCTTTACCCGACCGAAAGCCGCCTGGTCTTTCCCTTGGCGATCCTTGCGGGCGCGCTTGGCGGCTGGGCCTGGGCGATGATCCCGGCGATCCTGAAGACGCGGTTCAACACCAATGAAATCCTCGTCTCGCTGATGCTGGTCTATGTGGCCGAGACGATCCTTGCCAAGGCCTCGACCGGGTTTCTCAGGAACCCCGAGGGCGCAGGCTTTCCGGGCAGCCGGTCCTTCTCATCCTACACGGCGGCGTCCAACCCGGAACTGATCGCCGGATCAGGCCTGCATTGGGGCGGTGTCGCGGCGCTGGCGACGGGAGTTGCAGCCTATGTGCTTCTCAGCCGCCATATCCTCGGCTTCCAAATCAAGCTGGCCGGTCAGGCGCCGCGCGCGGCACGCTTCCATGGCGTGAACCCTGAAAGGCTCGTCCTTCTGTGCATGGGGCTTTCGGGCGCGCTGGCAGGGCTTGCTGGACTTTTCGAGGTGACGGGACCGGCGGGCAAGATCTCGATCGACTTCAACGTGGGCTATGGCTTCACCGCGATCATCGTGGCGTTCCTCGGCCGGCTCAATCCCCTGGGGATCGTGCTGGCGGGCTTCCTGATGGCGCTGACCTATGTCGGCGGCGAGATGGCCGCCACCAACATGGGCCTGCCTTCGGCCGCGATCCAGGTCTTTCAGGGCATGCTTCTCTTCTTCCTTCTGGGCGTCGATGTGCTGACCAATTATCGCATCCGCTCTGCACTCATGGGGGCACGGTGATGGAGTTCGGCGGTATCAATCCGGTCATTCTGATCGCCTCGCTCATGGTGGCGGCGGTCCCGATCATGCTGGCGGCGCTCGGCGAGCTTGTCGTCGAGAAATCGGGCGTGCTCAATCTGGGCGTCGAGGGGATGATGATCGTGGGCGCGATCTGCGGCTTCATCACCGCGGTCCAGACCGGCAGCCCGGTGATGGGTTTCCTCGGCGGCGCAGTCGGCGGCGCCGCGCTGAGCCTCGTCTTCGCCTTCCTGACCCAGGTTCTTCTGGCCAATCAGGTGGCGACAGGCCTTGCGCTGACGCTCTTCGGCCTCGGCTTCGCCTCGCTGATGGGACAAGGCTACAACGGCATCAAGCCGCCGCCGACCCTCTCGGTGCCGATGGGGCCGCTGGCCGATATTCCGGCCCTTGGTCCGATCCTCTTCGACCATGACTGGATGGTCTATATGTCGATTGCTCTGGTCGCTGTGGTCTGGTGGGTGCTGAAGGCCACGCGCCTTGGCCTCATTATCCGCGCGGTGGGCGAAAGCCACGAGGCGGCGCATGCGCTCGGCTACAAGGTCAACCGCATTCGCCTCGGCTGCATCGCCTTCGGCGGCGCGATGGCGGGGCTTGGCGGGGCCTATGTCAGCCTTGTCCGCGTGCCGCAGTGGGTCGACGGGATCACCGCGGGCGCGGGCTGGATCGCGCTGGCCATCGTCGTCTTCGCCTCCTGGCGGCCCTGGCGGGTGCTGATCGGCGCCTATCTCTTTGGCGGCATTACGGTTTTGCAGCTCAACCTGCAGGCCGCCGGATCGGCGATCCCGGTCGAGTACTTGTCTATGTCACCCTATCTGATAACCATTCTGGTGCTGGTTATCATGTCCTCTGGCAGGGGTCGCGCGGCGCTGAATGCCCCCGCGAGCCTCGGCCAGAATTTCCACGCCGCACGCTGAGGCGGCGGCAGACGGCAAAACCAACGGCAAAACCAACGGGGCGCACCAAGGCCCCACCAACGGGAGAGTAAAGGAATGCTGAGAAGAACCCTAATGACCACTGCAGCCCTCGGTCTCGGCCTCGCGCTGACCGGTGGCGCGGCGCTGGCGGCGGGCATGGACCATGTGAAGGCCTGCTTCGTCTATGTGGGCCCCATCGGTGACGGCGGTTGGACCTATCAGCATCATCAGGGCGCGCTGGCGGTGCAGGAAGCCTTTGGCGACAAGGTCGAGGTCCAGTGGCAGGAAAGCGTGCCCGAGGGTGCGGACGCCGAACGTGTGCTGACCCAGATGGCGCTTGGCGGCTGCAACATCATCTTCACCACCTCGTTCGGCTACATGGATCCGACGAACGCGGTGGCGGCCAAGTTCCCGGACGTGAAGTTCGAACATGCCACCGGCTTCATGCGCAACAGCGAGAACGTCTCGACCTACAACGCCCGCTTCTATGAAGGCCGCGCTGTGCAGGGCACGATCGCGGGCCGCATGACCAAGTCGAACAAGATCGGCTACATCGCCTCGTTCCCGATCCCTGAGGTCGTGATGGGCATCAACAGCTACTACCTGCACGCCAAGAAGGTGAACCCGGACGTCGAACTGTCGGTCGTCTGGGCCTACACCTGGTTCGACCCGGCCAAGGAAGCCGATGCCGCCAAGGCGCTGATCGACCAGGGCGTCGACGTGATTGCCTCGCACACCGATTCGACCGCTCCGCTCGCTGAAGCCGCCAAGACCAATGGCGCGGTGATCGGGTTCGGCCAGGCCTCCGACATGGCCGAATACAAGGACGGGCCGCGCGTGTCGTCGATCATCGACAACTGGGCGCCTTATTATGTGAAGCGCGTCGGCGCGCTCCTGGACGGCTCCTACGCGCAGGCTGACGCCTGGGAAGGGATCGCGGGCGGCGAAGTGGGCATCGGCGAGATCACGGCGGCGGTTCCGGCCGAAGTGAAGGCCGAGGCCGAGGCCATGCGCGATGCGATCGCGGCGGGGACCTACCACCCGTTCACCGGTCCGATCAACAAGCAGGACGGCTCCGCCTGGCTGGCCGAGGGCCAGACCGCGCCGGATGGCGACCTTCTGGGCATGGACTTCTATGTCGAAGGGATCACCGGCGACATTCCGAAGTAAGGCCCTGCCACTGTCCGACGGAAAACCCCGCTGCGGCGGGGTTTTTCTTTGGCGGACAGGTGAGCGTGTCCCCGAGAGGGTCGGTTTCCGGTATTGACATTATGATTGTCGTAATGACATTCATAGTGTCATGGAAAAGACCGACCTCCTCTACCGCCTGATCTGGATGTCACGCCCGCTGATGCAGGCGGCGGAAGCCTCTGTCGAGCAGGGGCTCGCGGGTACCGGCCTGACCGTCAGGATGCGCGCGGTGCTTGAGATCCTGCACGCCCATGGCGATGCGACGGTGCCCGACATCGCCCGCAAGCTCGACATCAACCGGCAATATGTACAGCTGATGGTCAACGAGACGCTTGGCGCCGGGCTGACGGTTCAGCGACCCAATCCCCGGCACAGGCGGTCGATCCTGTTGGCGCTGACCGAAGAGGGGCGCGCGGTGATCGGCCAGGTGATCGCGCGCGAACGGGCGCTGGTCGCGGCGATCGGCGCCGATATCGACGCGGAGGATGCCCGGACCGCGCTGACGGTCGTCCTCGCCCTTGTCGGGAAGCTGAAGCATCACGCTGGAAAGGTAGAAGGATGATCGGGTATCTGTTGGGTGCGGCCGGTCTTGGGCTGCTGCTGTGGCTGGGCGACGGCGTGCGTCGCATCGGCGCGGTTAGCAAGGGAAGGCCGATCGGGCGGCGATCCGGCACGGCACTGCTGCTGGTCGATCTGCAGACGGTCTTCTGGGATGATGGTCCCTATTCCAGTACGGCGAAGGAAGAGGCCCGGTCGGCCATCCTTGACGAGGTCGCGGCCGCGAAGGCAGCGGGCCATCCGGTCATAGCGCTGCGTCAGGAATGGTCGGTCCCCTCGACGCGATGCCTCGCGCGACTGACGATGAAGGGCCGGGCCATCGCCGGGACGCCGGGGACCGAGATCGCTGTGCCTTTCGCCGGAATCGCCGATCATGTCCTGGTCAAACCGGTACAGGACGCGTTCCGGACGGGCGAGCTTGACCGTCTGCTGGCGCGGCTCGATGCGGGGAAACTGCATATTGTCGGTCTCGATCTGAACTACTGCGTCCTGAAGACCGCGCTCGCAGCCCGGAACCGGGGCTATGAGGTCGCCGTGCCGCTGCGGGCAACTTTGGCGGCGGGCTTCACGGAGGGCGCGCGGAAACGGCTGGCCGCGCGCTCGGTCCTACTGCAGTAGCGCGCCAGCGACCCTGGTGCGGAGCGGTTTTCCCCCGGGGGGCGGCGCTCGTCGTCGGCCTTCGGCCGCTCCTCGCCTTGGCCAACATGTACTTGAAGAGGTACAGGGAGGCGGCCCGCCGATCGGGCAAGGGGGCTTCTCGCCGCCCGTCGGGCGCTCCTCGCCCCCCCGACGAGAAGCCGCAGGCGCACGAGGAGGCGCCCGTCAGACACCATGGCTCAGGTCTCGCCCGCCACGTCCTTGTGAACGATCACGTCGCAGTCGGGATAGGTCTCGATGATCCGGCGCCTCAGGCCCGCGCCGATCGCATGGGCGTCGCGCAGCGACTGGTCACCGTCGAGCTCGATATGGATGTTGACGAAGACCCGGCTGCCGGCCATGCGGGTCTTGAGGTCGTGAAAGCCGCGCACCCCGGGCCAGTCGCGGGCGATGGCGGCGATGCCTTCTATCACGGACGGATCGGCGCGGCGGTCCATCAGCGCGTCCCAGGCGCCCTTGCCGATCCTGAACGAGCCGAGAACCAGCATCAGCGCCGCGCCGAGCGCCACGACGGAATCGACCTGGCCGAGGCCGAAATGCCGCGACATCAAGAGGGCCGCCAAGGCGCCGATGTTCGGCACCAGATCGGACATGTAATGCAGGCTGTCGGCGGCGACCACGCGGCTGCCGGTGCGGCGCGCGACCCGCCGCTGCCAGAGGACAAGGCCGAGCGTCACCAGGATCGAGAGCCCCATCACCGCCATGCCGCGCGCCTCGTCCGCGATCGGCGAGGGCGCGTCGGAGAGAAGCCGTCCCGCAGCCGCCCAGCCGATCACGCCCCCCGAGATCAGGATGAAAACCGACTGGCCGAGGGCCGCGAGATCCTCGACCGACGTATGGCCGAAGGCATGATCCTCGTCCGCCGGCCGCGCGGCATAAAGGATCGCCATCAGCCCGCCCAAGGACATCATCAGATCAAGCGCGCTGTCGGCGAGCGAGGCCGCGACCGAGAGCGCTTGTGTATGCCCAAGCGCCCAGAGCTTCAGCGCCACGAGAAGAAGCGCCACCGAAACCGAGGCCACCCCCGCCGAGAGGTTCAGCCCGACAGCACCCGGACGGTTCATTCCCGTACCTCGTCCGCGTCCACACCCCAGAGTTGGGTCTTGGCGACCCAGCCGGTCTCGCCGCCCGCCGTGATCTCGCACCAGTCGAGCGTGCAGGGACCGAGTTTGCCGATCACCCCTTGGGACGCCCTGGCAAGGACCGCAGTCTTCTCGCCGGGGCCGACATGAAGCAATGTATCCGGTTCGGTCACGAGCACGGTCCTGACCCCGGAGAGAAGCGTGTAATAGATCCAGCCCCCCTGCCCCTCCTCATCCTCGACCCGGCGCCAGTGTTCGAACTCGGCCGTGACCCTGAGGGGCATGTCGCGATGGCGAAAAACCCAGTCGATGCGGTGTTCGAGCGAGGGGCCGCGCCGCACGTTGCCATCGGAGGTCTTGAGCGAGACATAGCGCGGCAGCGGCAGGTTGGTGACCGGGCCCTTGCCGGGCTCGACCGCGCCGCCGGGCGCGGGCGCGGCCATCCCCTCGCCCTCTTCCTGCGCGAGGAGAGGCAGCGGCAAAAGTCCCAAGGCCAAAGCCATGACCAGTGCCCGGGCGCCCGCCCTGATTTGCCGTTGGCCTGGGATCAGCCTCGTCACGTCAACCGCCTCGCAATAATCTTTCGGGCTTGTGGCTTACCCGATTGCGCTGCACTTTGCCATCAGGGGCGTCGGGGCGAAAGCCCGGACTGGATGGCAGGACGAAGGAGCGAGCGATGCGGAGCGAACGGCTGACAGTGGTGGTCACGCGGCGCCTGCCCGAGCCGGTCGAGACGCGGATGAAGGAATTGTTCGACGTCGAGCTGCGCGACAGCGACGAGAAGATGAGCCGCGAGGATCTTGCCGCCGCCATGCGTCGCGCCGATGTGCTGGTGCCGACCATCACCGACCAGATCGACGCGACCCTGCTGGCGCAAGCGGGCGAGCGGCTGAAGCTGATCGCCAACTATGGCGCGGGGGTCGACAATATCGATGTCTCGACCGCCCGCCAGCGCGGAATCCTCGTGTCCAACACGCCCGGCGTCCTGACCGAGGACACGGCCGACATGACCATGGCCCTGATGCTTGCCGTAATCCGCCGCCTGCCCGAAGGCATGGCCGCGATGCAGGGCGGAAGCTGGGGCGGCTGGTCGCCAACTGCCTTCCTCGGCGGGCGGCTCGGGGCCAAAAGGTTGGGAATCCTCGGCATGGGCCGGATCGGCCAGGCGGTCGCGCGCCGCGCCTCGGCCTTCGGCATGCAGATCCATTATCACAACCGCCGCCGCCTGCGCCCGGAGACCGAGGCCGAGCTGCAGGCCACTTTCTGGGAAAGCCTCGACCAGATGGTGGCGCGCATGGATGTGATCTCGATCAACTGTCCGCACACGCCATCGACCTTCCATCTGATGAACGCGCGGCGGCTGAAACTTCTGAAGCCATCGGCGGTGATCGTGAACACGTCGCGCGGCGAGGTGATCGACGAGAATGCGCTGACGCGGATGCTGCGCGCGGGCGAGATCGCGGGCGCGGGCCTTGATGTCTATGAACATGGCACCGAGGTGAACCCACGTCTGCGCGCGCTGCCCAATGTCGTTCTTCTGCCGCACATGGGATCGGCGACGATGGAAGGGCGGATCGAGATGGGCGAGAAGGTGATCATCAACATCAAGACCTTCGCCGACGGTCACCGCCCACCCGATCAGGTCGTGCCCGGCATGCTGTAGGCCCATGGTGGCGGGCTGGTTTGCGACCAAGGAACTTCAGCCCGGCCTTTGGGTCACGACCGAACCGGCGGTTCATCCGTTCTTTTCCGCCAACCTCTACACGGTACGGGGCCGTGACGCGGACCTGCAAGTCGATTTCGGCTGCGGCGTCGCGCCCCTGCGGCCTGCCCTCCCACTCACGCCAGGCAAACCGGTGATCGCCGTCGCGACCCATGCGCATGTCGACCATATCGGCGGCTTTCACGAATTTCCCGACCGGCGCGGCCATCTGGCGGAGGCGGAGTGCTTCGCGACCGTGGCCCCCGGGCTGACCTTTCAGGACTGGTTTCGCGAGGAGCGCGCGGGACCGAGCCTTTCCGCCCTGCCCCATCCCGGTTTCACGCTGTCCGACTGGGCGCTTGCCCCGGCGCCACTGACCGCGACACTGGCGGACGGCGAGCGAATCGACCTTGGCGACCGCGCCTTCACCATCCTGCACCTGCCCGGCCATTCGCCGGGCTCGATCGGGCTCTTCGATGAACGGGACGGGCTCCTGCTGACCGGCGACGCGATCTATGACGATGAACTGGTCGATGACATAGCGGGCGCCGACATCGCGGCCTACCGGGCGACGATGCGGCGCCTTGCCGCCTTCGACTGCCGCCTCGCCCTTGGCGGCCACGGTCCGCCGTTCGACGGGGCCCGGCTGCGGCAGATCGCGGCGGACTATCTGGCCCGCCGCGATCCGAGAGGCTAGCTGAGCACCCGCTTCAGCCCGGGCACCAGCGACAGGATCGCAATATCCGCCACCAGAACGGCCATGAGTGTCAGGCCGAGCATCGGGACGGCCATTGACAAGAGGATGGCGATCAGGACCACGCCCCGGGTCAGGGGCGCGTTCTGGGCCGTGGGCGGGGCGGCAAGGCGCACCGTGCTGGCCGGGCGGCGCAGCCACCACATCACGATCCCCGAAAGGCAAAGCATCACGACGGCAAGGCAGAAGAGCCCGTTCAGGATGACGTTCCACAGGCCCGTCTGCCCCTCGTGCAGGGCGATGCCGACCGCCATCGCCTTGCCCGCAAGCGAATAGTCGGCGAAGCGAACCTCGGCGAGAATCCGGCCGGAATAGCGGTCGACATGGACCGTGCGGTCGGCGGTCGGGTCCGGGCTGTCGTAGCTCATCGAATCCTGCGCGATGGTCCAGACACCGGTCTCGTCCCCCGGAGGCGTCAGGCGGAAACGGCCGTCAAAGCCGATCTGGCGCGCCAGTGCCACGACGCTTTCCAGCGTCACCGCCGAGCCCTCGGCCAGTCCGGCCATTCCCGCTTGCGAACCCGATTGCGGCATCTGCGTCTGTTCCAGCGCCCAGGGCACCTCTTTCTCGGAATGGTTCATGCTGGCGTGGGTCGCATCCGACAGGGGGACATTGTCCCATTTCTCGGCCGGAAAGCTCGACCAGGCCTGCACGAATTTCTCGCCCCAGACCCCGGACCAGGCGAGGCCGGTGACGAAGAAGAAGGCGAGAAGGATAGCGGTCCAGGCGCCGGTGACGGAATGGAGCGACTTCCACAAGGCCCGGCCCCGGGCGGCAAGGCGCGGCAGGAAAAGGTCGCGGACCGACCCGCCATTTCTGGGCCACCAGAGGTAGACGCCACTGGCGACAAGAAGAAGGCCGAGCGAGGCGGCAATCTCGATAAGCCGGTCGCCGAGGGTGCCGATCAGCAGCGAGCCGTGAATGTCCTCGGCAAGGGCGTTCCAGGTGTCGCCCTCGGCCGTGATCCGCAGCGCGGTGCCCCGGTAGGGATCGAGCGCCACGACCCGTTCCCCCCCCTCGGCGTCGAGGATGGAGAAAAGCGCGGGCGTGGCTGCGTCGTAGGGCGCCGTGTAGCCCGCAAGGCCGGTGGCGCCGGGGACGGCCGCAAGGGCCGCGCTTTCCTGATCGGCAAGGCTCAGGGCCTCGCCCGCCGGTTCGACCGCCAGCCGGTCGCCATATTCGGGCGCGATGGCGGTGAACCACATCATGAAGAAGCCGGTGACGGCGAGCATGATCAGGAAGGGCACGACATAGAGCCCTGCGTAGAAATGCCAGCGCCAGACGGCGAAATAGAGCGGATTGGTACGGGACGCGCCCGTGGTCGGCGCAGTCGCGCCGGAAAGCTCGGTGACAGACATGATATCTCCTGTTGGATCGAAGGCCCCGAAGGGCGGGTTCGCGATCAGGAGACAGCGGGCGGTGCGCGCGAGGGCGGTGTCGGTGTGTAGCGGGCGGGTGCGATGCCCGCCTCTGCCGGTGGCGCGACCGGACCGGCGAGGGTGAGAGCAACGGGTGCCGGACCCGACAAGGGCGCGGCAAGCGCCAGATGCGCGGCGGCGGCGAAGGGACAGGGCTGGCGCTCGTGCCCGCTGCCCTCCGGATCGCGCGCCGGTTCAGGAACGCCCTCCGCGCCCGCAACCATCATGACCGGCCCCTCGCCCGTGCAGAGCGCGAAGGCGGGCCAGCCGCCAGCGCCCGTCACCGGCATCAGCCCCGGCGGAAGCAAGACCCACAGGAGCATCGCCAGAAGTGCGATCTGGCGAGGAAACCGGGCGGCGTGCGGGCGGAAAAGGCGGCGCATGCGCCCGAGTAGCGGCGCGTGAACCGCTCGTCAATCCGTGGCGGTCGCCGCGATCTCGCGACGATTGTCTCTAAACTCCGACTTGTCGTCCAACCGTCAAATTTCCGCCCATTTCAGCGCCTACACCCGCGCCGAAACTGGGGAACGGCTATGTCAAAAGGCTTTCTTGTCGCGTTCGTCTGCCTTGTCGGTGCGGGCACCGTGGGCGTCGATTATGTCAACCAGGCGAAGCGGGCGGGAGTGGCGCCGAACGCTTTCGGCGCCGATGCCTACATGACGAGCATCAGCGCGCGCTATTTCGACTATCGCCGCACGATCGAGGATGAGGCCAAACGCAGCGCGCTCTTGCAGCAGAAGCGGCGCGAGCTGTTGCCCGAGGCCCCCGATGGCTGGGCCCGCCATGTCTGGGGAGAGGCCGACGAGCGCCTGTTCGGCACCGATAGAAATGTCGCCCTGCCCGACGAGCTGAAGGACGAACCGACCCTGACGGCCCTGATGGAGATGGATCGGAAGATGGTGCAGAAGCTTCGCACCGACCAGAGCTATGTTTATGAAAAGGATGGCGAAAGTGTCGCCGTTCTGATCCATTATGACCGCACCGCCGGCCAGGGCGGGATGATGGGCGGGCCCTTCATGTCGCTGGTGAACGGCAATATCGAGGCCCTGTCCGGCAAGACCGGTTTCGCCGTGGTGCAGGGCGTCACCTTCCGCCGCGATTTCGGTGTGATGAATTTCGGGCAGGATGAGGCGCCAGATGCCGACCCTGCAACGGTCACCCGCGCCTTCTCGGCCAATCTGAACAGCCAGATCCGCATCGCGGTGACCGCGCGCGCCCGCGACGAGGCGATTTTCGAGGTGCTGAGCGCGATCGACTTCGACCAGCTGAACTTCCTTCTCGACGCGCCGATCGAGGGGATCGGTGCTGCCGCGCCCACCATTCCATGGGAAAGGCAGAAGGCCGAGGCCGATGCCCGCGTCGCCGCCGACAGCGCGGCACAGGTCATGGAGGCGATCGACAATAACCAGAAGCTGCTCGACTGGGCCAAGGAAGTGAGCGAACGCCACAAGGGCAAGCTGCCTTCCGAGGCGGAATATGCCGCAGAGGTCACGCAGATGAACCAGATCGGCGGCGCGGCGGAACCTGCCGCAGCACCGGCCGGGGAGGCTGCGGCGGAGACAGCGAAGGGCGGCGGCTTCCTGTCGATCGTCAACGGCCTGTTCGGCAAGGGCGCGACCGAAGAGACCGCCGACGCCGAAGAGCAGGCGCCCGCGAAGCCCGCAGTCGGCAGCTTCGGCAGCGGCAACTGCACGATGCAGGGCGCGGTCAAACGCTGCAGCGCCTCGGGCGGCTGAGGCCGTCGCGAGCAACAAGCGTCACGTCGGCCCCGAAAGAAAATTCTTCGCGAAGAATTTTCTGCCCCCAGGCCGGGCTTCCTGCCGGATTTTTCATGAAGCCCCGCGCGCCGACGGGCCGGAAAATCCTTCACGAAGGATTTTCCCTGCCATCCGGGAGACGGATGCGACATCTGCAAATGTCGTTTTCGGACGCGGAATGTCGGGCAGACCTTTCCGCCAAAATCTGGCTCTGTCAGATATGGCGCAAATGAATTCCCCGAAGGAGTCGGCCCGATGAAAACCCATGTCAGAGCCCTTGTCGTCGGCGGTGGTGCCGTGGGCACCGGCATCGCCTATCACCTCGCAAAGGCGGGATGGGATACGATGCTTCTGGAGCGCGACGCGCTGACCTCGGGGTCGACCTGGCATGCGGCGGGTCTGCTTCCCCTGTTCAACATGTCCTATGCGACGACCCATATCCACAAATATTCGGTCGACTTCTACAAGACGCTCGAGGCCGAGACCGGGCTGAACGCCGGTTTCTATGTGGTGGGCAACCTCCGCATGGCCCAGCGCCAGGAACGGATGGACGAATATATGCTCTATTCGTCGGTGGCCGAGACGGCGGACGTCTATCACGAATTCCTGTCGCCGAAGGAGATCAAGGAGCGCTGGCCGCTGGTGCGCACCGAGGACCTCGTGGGCGCGCTCTATCACCCGCAGGACGGCTATATCAACCCCGCCGACGTGACCCAGGCGATGGCCAAGGGCGCCCGCCAGCGCGGGGTCGAGGTGGTGCAGAAGGCCCAGGTGGACAGCTATACCTGGACCGGGTCGGAATGGATCGTCAAAGGCCATATCATGACCGAGAAGGGCGGCATGCTGCTGCCGGGCGAGGAGACGTTCGAAATCCACGCCGAGCATGTCGTCACCGCGACCGGCAACCACGCCCAGCGCACGGCGAAGCTTCTGGGCATCAAGATCCCCGCGATTCCGGTCGAGCATCAGTATATCGTCACCGAGCCCGACCCGATGCTGGTCGAATATCGCAAGACCCATGAACAGCATCCGGTCCTGCGCGATGCCGACGCCAAATGGTATGTGCGCGAGGAACGCGGCGGCTGGATCCTTGGCCCTTACGAAAAGGGCGCCCCGGCCCGTTTCGAATATGCGGTGCCCGACAGTTTCCGGGCCGACCTCTTCCCGCTGGACCTCGAGCGGATCGAGGCGGAATACATGTCCTTCATCCACCGCATCCCCTCGTCGGAAACCGTGGGCCTGAAGGACGATTTCAACGGCCCGATCTGCTATACGCCCGACGGCAACCCGCTGGTCGGACCCGCGCCGGGGCTGAGGAACATGTGGCTGGCCGAGGGCTTTTCTTTCGGGATCACCGCGGCGGGCGGCACGGGCCATTACCTTGCCCAGCTGATGACCGAGGGCGAGGCCGAGATCGACATGGCGTCCCTCGATCCCAAGCGCTACGGCAACTGGATGACGACCGAATATGCGGCGCGCAAGAACGAGGAATGCTACGACCACGTCTTCATCCTGCACCATCCGGACGAGGAGCGTGAAGCCTGCCGCCCCTTGCGCACCGCCCCGGCCTATGACCGCCAAAAGGCGATGGGCGCCCAGATGGGTCAGGTGAACGGCTGGGAACGGCCGAACTATTACGGCCCCGTCGATGCGCCTGCGTCCTTCGACCACGACAGCCGTTCGTTCCGGCGCGGCGCCTGGTGGCCCCATGCCAAGGCCGAAGCCGAGGCTGTGCGCAATACCGTGGGCATCATCGACGCCTCTGCCTTCACCAAGCATCTGGTCCGTGGCCCGGGCGCGACCGCGTTCCTTGACCACCTGACCTGCAACAAGCTGCCGAATGTCGGCCGCATCAACCTGACCTATGCGCTGACCGAGGCAGGCACGACGCGGACCGAATATACGATCGTGCGGTTGAAGGAGAACGAATATTATCTGATCTCGGCGGGTGCCTGGACGGCCTATGACGCCGACTTCCTGATGAAGGCGGCCGAGGATTTCATGGGCCAGGGCGGTGGCCATCTCGACATCCACGACATCACCACCCAATGGGGCGTGTTCGCGCTGGCCGGTCCGAATGCGCGGGCTTTGCTTAAGGACATCGTCAAGGATGCCGATCCCGACACGGTTCTGTCCAACAAGCGCTTCCCCTGGCTCAGCTACCGCGACATCGAGTTGGGCATGTGCCCGGTCCGCGCGGTGCGCGTGGCCTACACGGGCGAACTCGGCTGGGAACTGCACTACCCGATCGAATTCGGCCGCTATCTGTGGGATCTGATCTGGTCGGTGGGTGAAAAACACGGGCTGAAGGGCGTGGGCGCGCGGGCGCAGAACTGGCTCAGGCAGGAAAAGTCCTACCGCGCCTTCGGCTCCGAACTCGGCCGCGACGCGACGCCCTTGGAGGCGGGTCTGCCGCGCTTCGTCGACATGTCCAAGGAGTTCCGCGGCAAGGCGGAGATGGAGAAGAAGGGCACGCGCTTCATGTGCGTCACCGTTCTGATCGACGGGCCTTCGGATGCCGACCCCTGGGGCAAGGAGGCGCTCTTGCATGACGGCAAGAAGGTAGGGCGCCTGACTTCGGGCGGCTATTCGGTGGCTTTCGGCAAGCAGATCGGCATGGGCTATGTGCCGGTCCATCTGGCTGAACCCGGCACCAAGCTGAAGGTCCGCATGCTGCGCGAGCTTTGGAACGCGGAAGTGACTGTCGACAGCCCGTTCGACCCCAGGAACGAACGCATCCGCATCGACGGTTGATCAGATCGGTCCGGCGCCTCAGGGTGTCAGGCCGAACCGCTTGATCTTGTCGTTCAGCGTCCGGCGCGGCAGCCCGAGCAGGGTTGCCGCACGTTCCCTATTGCCCCGGCATTTCACCAGTGCGGCGTGGATTTCCCGCGCCTCGAAGGCCGCGACCCGTTCCGGCAGCGTCGCGGCCCGGGCCTCGCTGGCGGCGGATGACGCCCTCGGGCAGGCCGAGGGCGATGGAGCCGCCGAGGATCAGCATCACGGTCAGCGCCAGACCGATGGTGCCCGCGAAAAGGGGCGTGAACCCGGAAAACAAGAGATAGACAAGGACGGCCAGCGGCAGGATCAGATGCCAGTTCTCTCTCAAGGCCTTCGCAGGCGACGGCAGATCGGCCTTCGCCATGCCTTTCAGTCCGTGACGCCCGGCCTCAAGATGCACCATCCAGAAGGCCGAGGCGAAATAGAGGATCGCGGGGATGAGGGCGGCCTTGACGACCTCGACATATTCGACGCCCAAGGTCTCGGCCATGATGAAGGCGACGGCGCCCATCACGGGGGGCATGAGCTGCCCGCCCATCGAGGCGGTGGATTCGACGCCCCCCGCGAAGGCCGGGCGGTAGCCGAAGCTTTTCATCAGCGGGATGGTGAACTGGCCGGTGGTCACGACATTGGCGACGCCCGAGCCCGAGATCGTGCCCATCAGGCCCGAGGAAAAGACCGCGACCTTGGCGGCGCCGCCCTGCTTGTGGCCGACAAGGCCGAGCGAGACATCGGTGAAGAGCCGGATCATCCCGGCGCGTTCGAGGAACGAGCCGAAAAGGATGAAGAGAAAGATATAGGACGAGGAGACATAGGTCGGGATGCCGTAGATGCCTTCGGTTCCATAGGCCATGTGGTCGATGACCTGGCTGAAGTCATAGCCTCGGTGGTTCAGTGGCGATGGCAGATGCTGCCCCCAGAGGCAGTAGGCAAGGAAGGTGCCCGCGATGACCGGCAGCGCCGGACCCATCAGCCACCAGGCAGCGGCAAAGACGGTGATCAATGCGATGATGCCAACGGCAATGTCGCGCGGCAGCGGATCGCCGGCCCGCAGGATCAGCGGCGTGAATTCCCACCACTGATAAATCGCGACGACGATGCCGGCCAGCGCCAACGCCCAGGCAATTGCCTTGAATGGCGGCGATTTCCGTTTCAGCGCAGCAAGGAGCGGAAAGCCCAGAAGCGTCAGGAAGCCCACATGGAAAGCCCGGACAATCTGGCTGGACAGATCCACCAAATGTGCGGCCGTGGCGATCTGGAAGACAGAGAAAAGAACCGCAATCCAGAAGAGCGCCCGGCCCTCCGAAGTCGCCGGAAAGCTTTCAGCCAAGGGATCATGAAGCCCCAGATCAGGGGCGTCCTTTGGTAGGTCGTGATCTGGCTGGGCCATTGCGGATTTCCCCTCCCCGGAAAGCCGAACCCCCCGGGCGGACGGGCCGCCCGGGGGCATGAGATTACATCAGGCCCGCTTCCTTGTAGAAACGCTCCGCGCCCGGGTGCAAAGGGATCGGCATGCCCTTCAGCGCATTCTCCAGCTTGATCTGCGCGGCGGCCTTGTGGGCGGCTTCCAGCTCGCCGAGGTTTTCGAACAGAAGCTTGGTCATCTGGTAGGCGGTTTCCTCCGACACATCGTCATGTGTTACCAGAAAGTTGATGACGGCCACGGTCGGGACATCGGCATCCTGACCCTGATAGGTCCCCGCCGGGATCGTCGCGGCGACATAAGGCGCGCCAAGGCTGGCGGCGATGTCTTCGGGTACGGCGACCATCTGGATGTCGAGAGACGTCGACAGATCCTTGATCGAGGCAACGCCCAGGCCCGCCGATTGCAGCGTCGCGTCCAGCTGGCGGTTCTTGATCAACTCGACCGATTCCGCGAAGGGCAGATATTCGGTCTTGCCGAGATCTTCATAGCTCATCCCCGCCGCGCCGAAGATCGCGCGGGCGTTCAGCTCGGTACCGGACTTCGCGGCGCCGACGGAAAGGCTCTTGCCCTTCAGGCCGTCGAGCGAGGTGATGCCCGAGTCCTTCGTCGCGACGATCTGGATATAGTTCGGATAGACCGCCGCAATGCCGCGCAGCTTCGTCAATGGCTCCTTGAAGCCCGCGTCGGCATTGCCTTCCCAGGCCATCTTCACGCTGTCGCCGAGCGCCAGCGCGAGTTCGCCCTTGCCCTGCTGCAGAAGGTTCAGGTTCTCGACCGAGGCCTTGGTCGATTGCACCTGCGTGCGTGCGCCGGGGATATTGTCGGCATAGATCTTCGACAGGCCGACGCCGAGCGGATAATAGACGCCCGACGTGCCGCCGGTCAGGATATTGATGAAGTCGTCGGCCTGTGCCGTCACCGGCGCGGCAAGCGTCACCGCCGCGATCAGCGCGCCGACCCGGGCTTTGAGATTGAGCATTCGATCCTCCCTGGTTGGTCCGCGCTGCCATGGTTGATCCGAACGGACGCAGCGGCGCGGCAGATGCGGTTTGCTAGCGGGCGTGCGCGACCGGGCGCAAACATTGCCGCTCGCGGCGCGCAAAACTCCGGGCAGATATCTGCCGGAGCCCGGGCAGGCCTTTGCCTGTCGCCCGTCGCGATCCTGCCCTGACGGATGCGGGAATGCGATCAGACAGCGCATCGCCATCGGGCCAGCTGCCTCTTGCGGGCGCAGGCCCGGACGTGCATATCAGAAGGGATTTCTGATAGAGAGGCCTGGCCGATGACCACTTTCGACGAACGCGAGAATGCTTTCGAGAACAAGTTCGCCCATGACGAGGAACTGAGGTTCAAGGTGGCCGCGCGGCGCAACAAGCTTGCCGGTCTCTGGGCGGCCGGTCTTCTGGGCAAGAGCGGCGCCGATGCGGACACCTACGCCAAGTCGGTGGTGATCGCCGACATGGAAGAGGCGGGCGACGAGGATGTCGTGCGCAAGCTTGCCGCCGATCTGGGCGCCAAGGCCGACGAGGCGGCGATCCGCGCCAAGTTGGCGGCTTTCGACGCCGAGGCGAAGCGCCAGATCATGACCGAAAGCTGATCCGGCCCGATTGGGTGCACAGACAGCAACGCGCGGGCCACAGGCTCGCGCGTTTTCGTTTCGATCGCTAAAAAGCCCGGCGTTTTCCTGCCCCGCCCCCCTGCCCGCGTTAAGCCCCCGACAACCCTGCCCGGCGTTAGCTGATCGCCGGGATCGGTGGAAGGCAGGGTGTCGGAATGCGGGATTTTCAGAAGGCGATTGCGGTCGGCGGTCTTGCCGAGGCGGCGACAGGGACGCCATCGCTCCTGCGTCGGGCGCTGATCCGACAAGTGCCGCTTCTGGCGCTTGCGGCGCTGATCGTGCTGGCTTTCCGCGACCATCTGACGGCCATCGACTGGCATTCGGTCACCGCCGCCGTGTGGGAGATATCGCTGCCGCAATGGTTGATCGCCGCGGCGGCGACTTATGCCAGCTACCGCGCCATCGGCCAGTATGATGCCCAGCTTCACCGCTGGCTCGCGACCGGCGTGGCGGACCCTCAGGCCGTCAGGTCGGGCATGGCGGCGATCGCCATCAGCCAGACTGCGGGCTTCGGCCTTTTGACCGGCAGCCTCATGCGGTTCCATCTGGTGCCGAGCCTCTCGCTTGCCGCTTCGATCCGGCTGACCATCGCGGTCACGGCGAGTTTCCTCGCGGCCTGGTCGATCCTGACGGCACTTGCCTTCGCATGTCTGTGGCCTGCTGACGCTCCACATGCGGCGGGGCTGAGCATGGCCGCGCTGGTCATTGTCATCCTTGCCCTGATTGCCGCCGTGCGCACCGGTTTCGTCCCCCATGTCCGGCTGAAGCGGCGCCTGTTCGAAATGCCGCCCCTGCGCATGATGGTGCGCATCCTGGTCCTGACGCTCATCGACTGCCTCGGGGCCGCCGCCGCGCTCTATGTGTTCCTGCCGCCCGATCTGGCGCCCGATCTGCCGCATTTCCTGCCCGCCTTCCTTCTGGCGCTTGGTGTCGGGCTGATGTTCGGCACGCCGGGCGGCGTCGGGCCGTTCGAGGTGGTGTTGGCAACGCTTCTGCCCGGCCTGCCGCTCGATCTCTTGGCCACCGCGCTCATCTGCTATCGCACCGTCTATTTCGCCCTTCCTGCCGCCGTCGCCGCCGCGATCGTGGCACTGGCCGCGCTGGGGCACCCGCGTTCCGGCGCAGCCGGCGGCACCGTCCCGTCCGCGTCCCCGTCTTCAGGCGGGACGGTGCCGTCCTTCTATCCCAACCCCGGGGCAGAGGTCCTGCCCGAAGCACTGGTGCTGGCGCCAAGCGCCGAATATGGCCTTTGCCATCAGGGCACCCACCGGATCCTGCAGGGCGCGCGGCACCGCGATTTCTGGCTGACTGCCCGCGCGGGCCAGCGGCTCGTGGCGCTTCTCGACCCGTCAGGCGGGGCGGGCGCCTGCCCGCGCCTGCTGCCCGCGCTTGCCGCCGAGGCGCGACGGGCCGGGCTGGCCCCCTGCCTTTACAAGGTCGGGCCGCGCACGGCGGCGGCGGCACGGGCCGAGGGCTGGGCCGTCGCGCCGGTCGCCGAGGACCATTGGCTTTGCCCCCGCAGCTTCACCACCACGGGCAGCGCGCGCGCCACGCTGCGCCGCAAGCTTCGCCATGCGGCAGAGGCGGGCGTCACCGTCACCCGCCACCGGCCGGACGACCCCGCCGGGCTGCCTTTCACGGCGATGGAGGAGGTGAACCGGGACTGGAGCCTTCGGCATGGCGGGGAGCGCGGCTTTTCCATGGGTCGCTTCGCGCCCGCCTACCTGTCAGGCCATCGGCTTTATCTTGCCTGGCAGGACGGCAGGCTGATCGCCTTCGCCAGCTTCCATGCCGGACAGGCGGAATGGGTGCTCGACCTCATGCGCCAGCGCGCGGGCACGCCCGACGGCACGATGCAAACCCTGATCGTCGCTGGCCTTGAGGAAGCGGCGACGCTCGGCCTGCCGCGCCTGTCGCTCGCCGCCTGCGCGCTGCCGCGTGGTGGTCTTCCGGGGCTTGCGGGCTGGCTGGCGGACCGGGTGCTTCAGCGCGCGGGCGTCGGCGGCCTCAGGCAGTTCAAGGCGGGTTTCGCGCCGCAGCGCACCCGGCTTTACCTCGCGACGCCGCGCCCCGCCTCGCTTCCACTGGCCGCCATCGAAATCGCCTGTGCCGTGCGCCACCCGCCGCCTCTGCCCGACATCCGGCAAGACCGCGGCTTGCGGCGCGCTCATGGTCATGTTGAAAAACTTGGGTTTGATGTTTCCTGACCGGCGTGGCAGAGGATGAGGGCGGGGCAGCGTGACCCCAAAGCCATTCTTGCCTGTCAGGACCTGCGATGACCAATACCCTTTCCCGCCTTCTTGCCGACCGCGACTGGCTTCTGGCCGATGGCGCGACGGGCACGAACCTCTTCAACATGGGGCTTGAGGCGGGCGAGCCCCCGGAACTGTGGAACACCGACCGGCCCGACAATATCCGCGCGCTTTACCGCAATGCGGTCGAGGCCGGGTCGGACCTCTTCCTGACCAATACGTTCGGCGGCAATGCCGCGCGGCTGAAGCTGCATAATGCGCAAGGCCGCGTGCGCGAACTGAACCGCGTCGGCGCCAGCCTTGGCCGCGAGATCGCCGATGCGGCGGGCCGCCCGGTCGTCGTCGCAGGTTCCATCGGCCCGACGGGCGAGATCATGGAGCCGATGGGTAGTCTGACCCACGCCACGGCGGTCGAGGTTTTTCATGAACAGGCGGAAGGTTTGAAAGAGGGCGGGGCCGATGTCCTGTGGGTCGAGACCATCTCTGCCCCCGAGGAATTCCGTGCGGCAGCCGAGGCCTGCGCGCTGGCGGGCATGCCCTGGTGCGGCACGATGAGCTTCGACACGGCGGGCCGCACGATGATGGGCTTCACCTCGGCGCAGATGGTGGCGCTGGTCGCGAACCTGCCGAACCCGCCGCTTGCCTTCGGTGCCAATTGCGGCGTCGGCGCGTCTGACCTGATGCGCACCGTCATGGGTTTCATGGCGGCCGGCCCGGAACTGCCGGTCATCGCCAAGGGCAATGCGGGCATTCCCAAATATCACGACGGCCATATCCATTATGACGGCACGCCGGAACTGATGGGCGAATATGCGGTTCTGGCGCGCGATGCAGGTGCCACGATCATCGGCGGCTGCTGCGGCACGATGCCCGACCATCTGCGCTCGATGCGCGCCGCGCTCGAAAGCCACCCGCGCGGCCCCCGCCCGACGCTCGACGAGATCGCGTCGAAGCTCGGCGCCTTCTCGTCCGCCTCGGACGGCACGGGCGAGCCTTCAGGCGCGGAGCGGCGCGAGCGCGGCGCGCGTCGGCGCGGCTGAGGGCTCAAGGTCAGGAAAGCTGGGGAAGGCGCGCGTGCAGCCTGACTGCGCCAGCCCGCAGGGTAGCGGCGTCGCCTCGACTTGGGCTTGATCGGCCGGTCAGTCGGCCTTTCCCTTGCGCGGCATCAGGACAGGCGCGCGCAGATCCTTGCGGAACAGCGCCTGCAGTTCTTCGCGCGACAGCCCGCCATCCGCGTGCTGATGACGGAAGGCCGCGCCGCGCAGCGACCAGGTCGGGACGGCAATACGCAACCAGCCCAGCGGCGACATATTGCCCTCGCCCTGATGGCGAGACGCTATGGACAGCTTCATTTGTTGCACCCCAGCAATAACAAGCAGACCGGTGAGTGAATGACGGGTGAGAGCTGTGGCTAAATTGCGGCGAAATCTGGGTCAACCGGAGTCATGCGAATATGACGTCAGGTCCCTCAGAGCGGTGGCCGGTTATTGCCGACGACCCAGAAACAGTCTGATGCCGGATCGGGATCGAACCGTCAAAAATGCAATCGGGGCGGGAATGTCCGCTTTTTCGACCGCGAATCGCCAGGATCTGAGGAGAATCGCCAGAACAAGCGGACCTTCGATCATGGCAAAGCCCGCGCCCGGGCAGACGCGGGGCCCTGCCGAAAAAGGAAAATAGGCGTCGCGCGCCGAAGTTCGGCCATCCTCCCGCCGCCACCGGTCCGGGTCGAATATGTCAGGATCGTGCCAAAGCCGCTCGTGCCTGTGCACATGCCAGGGCGACAGAACGATCTGTGCGCCGGGCCGGACCGCCCTGCCCCGAAGATCGACCGGACAGCGGTTCTCGCGCACCATCATCGGCACCGGCGGATAAAGCCTGAGCGTCTCGCGGAACACATCGCGCAGGATGGTCAGCCCGGCGATGTCGGAGAAGCCGGGCAGGTCCGGCAGACCCGCCGCTTCCGCTGCCGCGCGGTCCTGCAACTCTGGATGGGCAGCGATCAGATAGAGCGCCCAGGCAAGAGCCGAGGCCGAGGTTTCGTGCCCGGCAAGGAAGAAGATCGCCACCTGATCGACCATCTCTTCGGTGCTGAAACATGCCCCGGTCTCGGGGTCTGCTGTCGTCATGATCTTGGTCGCCAGATCGTCGGGCGCGCTGCCCGCGCGGATCGCGGCCATCCGCTGTTCCGTCAGCCGGGTGATCAGGGCCCGGATATCCCGCGCCGCGCGGCGGGTGCTGCGCCGGTGAAAGCGCGGCAGCCAGCGCGGCAGGGGCAGGAAGGCGCCGAGGTTCAGCAGCGGCTGGGTGCGCTGATAGCGGCGGAAGGCGGCAAAGACCGCCGCCGCCGTCTCATCCTCGATCGGGATCGAGAAGAGCGTCCGGAAGATGATGTCGGCGGCGGCATGGCTCATCGCCTCCTCGACCTCGACCACCTGGCCCTCATGGGGGACGAGCCGGGCGGAGGCCGCCTCGGCGGCGGCCAGCATTGCCGGAAATATCTCGCGCAGACGCCCGCCCTCGAACGCCGGGTCGATGATGCGGCGCTGCGCCTGCCATTCGGCGCCGTTGGTGACGAAGACCGAGCGGCCGAGAAGCGGCGCCAGCCCTTCGCGGATACGGTCGGATTTCGGGAAATCGGCGGGACGTTCCTTCAGCACAAGGTCGATCAGGTCGGGATGGTTGCAGAGGTAGGAGCGGAAGAAGGGCGTGCGGAATTCCGCCATCCAGGCGCGGTAAAGCCGCGCGGGCTGGGCCGAGAGGATATCCTGCCGGAACAGTCGCAGGTAACGCCAGAGCGAGACGCGACCCGCACGCGGCTCGGGCTTTGGCGCGGGGTTGTGACCGCTCACCGGAACGCTCCATAGGGATTTTGCGGTTCAACGACCCGGCTTTTCGACGGCGCCCGCCCGCCGAAGCGCTGCCACAGGGTCTTCGGGCCCGCCGTCACCGCGAAGTAGTCATACTCGTCCGGCGCGCCCGTCAGATTGTCGAAGGCGCAAAGATACTGGAAATGCAGACGGAAATAGCGCCGTTTCAGCCGCTGCCAGCGCACGGGCGACAGCGTGCGGCTGAAGGCCGCCGACAGGACCAGCGGCCAGCGCTGCGCCGGTCCGGCCATGCCCGAGACCGCCACCGGATCGCACAGCGCGAAGGCACAGCCATCGCCCGGCGCCGTCACATCGACCCAGGCCAGTTCCGGTCGTTCGGAGAGATAGGCCAGATCCTCTCGCAGCCGCCCCGCCCCGGGCAGGAAGCTGACCATCGGCACCACCTGCCCGAGGGTCAGAAGCGACAGCGCCGGTCCGTCGGGTTGAACGGGCTCTCGCCGGATCAGGTCGGCGAGGATCGAGATCGCCAGATACGCGCCCGAGGAATGGCCGACGACCAGCACCTCGTCCCAGTCGCGCGCCAGATCGGCGGCGATCCGGGTGCGGAAATCGGCGATCCGCGCCTCGAGCGCCGCCGGATAGGCGCCGTCCTCGACCGTGGTGAACGCATAGTCATGCATGAGGTACCAGGCGTAAATGCGCCGGTCATGGCGACGGAAGAGCCAGAGCCCGCCCCAGACGCTGCCCGCGACAATGATCAGTCCAAGAAGGCCGCCCGGCAGCCCGCCGACCGGCAGAAAGTGCGCCGCCGCAAGGCCCACGGCGAGCGCCGCCAGGAGTTGCAGGATCAGCGCGGCGATCGGATAAAGCGCCGCGATCATCGGCCCTTTCCGCAACCGCATCAGCCGCCGCAGCGCGCCGGAGCCGACATACAGCCAGGAGGTGCGGAAAAGCTGGCGATAGGTCTCGACGATCCCCTGCCCCATCGAGGCCTTCACGAGGTCGGACCAGACCAGAACCTCGACCTCTGCCGACACATCGCGGCCCTCGACCTCGGCCTCGATCAGCCAGCCATAGCCACCGCCCGCCTTCGGCGCGAGCGCGATATCGTGACCGGAAAGCTCGGCCTGCAGCGCCGCCTGGCTGCGATAAAGCTCCCGGTAGCGGCGCGGCGGAAAAGGGTCGTAGCCCGGAATGTAGAACAGCTTCCGGCGCCGGACCGGACCGGTTTCGGCGGCATGGCGCGGCGCTTTCACAGGTTGGTCCCGACCATCCAGCGGCCGACCGCGCCGCCCAGGTCGCCCGAGACGGTGACGAACATCCGGTCATAGGCCGCAAAGAGCGCCCGGTTCAGCGCAACGCCCTCCGCAGTCTCGGAAAATGCCAGATAGAGGTCGAGTTCCGCGTCCGGGAGCGGTCCGTAGGCCAGCGTGCCGAAGGCCAGAAGCCAGGCGTCGGTCTCGCCGCGCACTTCGCCCTCCTGCGCCCAGACCCGGGCGAGGATCTCGTCGTCGGGCAGCGCCGTGTTCGCACCCCCCGATGCCGAGAGCGCCTTGAGGAAGGCAACATTGGCATTGAGCGCGCTCGAGACATTCATGTCGACCAGATGGTTGGCATCGACGAACCGGCGCAGTGTCTTGTAGCGCCCGTCGCCCTCGATCTCGAGCCGCGCGGCCATGGCGCGCGCGCCCTCCTCGATGCCGTCGTCCAGAAGCGCGTCGCGGGCCGACAGCTCGAGGCGCATGATCTTCTGGCCAAGGTCGGAACCGAGGAAGGCGAGAATCGGCCGGGTATCGACCCCGATATGGTCGAGCTCCGCCGCGAAGGCCGCATGAAAGAGCGGACCGAGGCGTTCAGGCGCATAGATCCGCTCGACTTCCGCCTGCCAGGAGGCCCCGCCACTGCCCTGCAGGAACTGCCGGTCCAGATCGCCACCGTAGGCCGCGCCCTCGCGCGCCATCACGTCGAGAAGCTCGGGCAGGAGCATCGCATCCTCAAGCGCGCTCGCAACGGCGTCGATGCCCGAGACCCGCGCCGCCTCGGCCAGCCCGGGCCGGGGCGCCATGCCACCAAGGAAAACCGCGACGAGAAAAATCAGTGCGACGAACCGCATCTGCCCTACCTGCCAGAACCTGCGCTGCCAAAGCCTATCCTGTGTCACTGCCGGTGCCAATAAGCGCCGCCCGCGCGGTCGGCGCCTTGTCGCCCCCTGTCCGGCGGTCGGCGCCACATTTTGCTGTTGCAGAGGCCCGCAACCCCGGCTAAACCCCGCCCCCAGACGACCCCCGAAGTGCGGAGAGGTGCCGGAGTGGTCGATCGGGGCGGTCTCGAAAACCGTTGTGGGTGCAAGCCCACCGTGGGTTCGAATCCCACCCTCTCCGCCACCATCCAATATGTTGATTTAAAACGGCTTTTCCCCGGTCGTCTCCGCCGAGACCCGCGCGGCGTGCCTTCCGCAGGAAGCGCGCACTCACCCGCCAGATCGCCACCATGGATGACCCGCGCCACGGTCTGGCAGACGGTGCAATTCGGCAATATCGCGGCGCGACGGGCGCCGGATCCGGCTTCCGGTGAATGCCAGGCTGTCCGGCGGGGCGAAAATTGTCGGAGCGCGGGCGCGCCCGCCACCCAATGCCGGTGCTGCTTTCTCAAGGGGCGTCATGGTACCGCCTCCCCGGCTCGAACGGGGGACCCCCAGATCCACAATCTGGTGCTCTAACCAACTGAGCTAAGGCGGCACTCGGGCGTGGGATTAGGGCGTTTGGCGGAAAGGGTCAACCGGAAAATCGGCGTGCCGCAAGCGACCGGTGCCTGCCGGTTGATGCGTCGACGCAGGTCGAGGCCGGGGCCGAGGACGAAGACGATGGCGAGGGCGACCGGCGTCTGCTGGCCGAACGCGTCGATCAGAAGCGAGGCCACGATGGCCCGCGCCAGAAGACCGATTCCGGGCTCCGTCAGGGTTGCGATGACGCGTCTTGCACTGTCCAACATCCCGATGTCCTTCCTGCTTTGTTCGTCAGGTCGCGATCCGACCTGCGACAGAGTGCCAGGCGCCGAGTTCCGCCTGGCACAACGCGGCCATTTCGCATGATTCGTCACGATCACGGAGCAGATCCTGTGCCGCCTTCCCATGTACGACCGCAGTGCCCGCGCGGCGCAAGCTTTCGCCAGAGCACTTATCCACAGGCAGGCGGACGACCGCACCGCCGGGAAACGGCGATCGGCGGTTAAGGCTTGGATTTTCTTCGCGCTTCCGCCAGAACCGAAACTGAACATCCGGAGGCCGAGATGGGCATCAACAAGGAAAGCGATATCGCCGCCAATCTGCAGATCGGTCCGACCGATCAGGGAATGGTGCGCATCTATGTCGAGGCGGAGGGGTTCGAGCTGCCGCTCGACTTCGATCCCGAGGAGGCAGAGGAAATCGCCGAGGAGCTGCGCGCGGCCGCCGAAGCGGCGCGGGAGATGCGCGCAGGCGGGTCTGGGAAGGGCAAGCCTAGACGGCGATAATTCCCTGCGCCGTCACGCCCGGGTCGCGATAGGATTGCAGTCTCAACGCGGCATGGCGCGCGAATTTCATAAGCATCACCTTGCGTCGCGCCCCCGGCAGCGGCGCCTCGGGGCTAAGGCGCAGTATTTCGGCATCATAGCCATCGGCGATGATCAGGCCCGCCCCTTCGGGCAGCAGATCGACCGGGAAATCGGCGTCCACCGCCCAGAAGAACCGGTCCGCCCATTCGAGGTAACTGTGCCACTTGCGATCGCTCACAAAGTCGGTGCGCGAGGATTTGCATTCGACGATCCAGACCTCGCCCTTCGGCCCGAGCGCCATGACATCGACCCTGAGGCCCGGCGCGGGCACAAGTTCCTCGACCGTCGCGAACCCGTGCGACAGGAGATGGCGGCAAACACCGCGCGCGAGTACCTGGCCGGGCATCAGATCACTGGACATGGAAGAACATGAACGAAAGACGAACATTTCGTCAAGCCCCGACAGTCCCGCCTTGAAGCTGCCAAGCTGCGGGCATAGATTGTTTGATGGCGGGTTCTGCTCTTCTCGTATCCGGCCCTTTTCCAGTGGCCGATACTCTTTTCCGAGGGGGCTGGCTCTGCCTGGGTCCTGGCCCAGGTATCTGGCTCCCACCTGACTAGTCAGGCTCTCGGGAAATTCACGCCGGCACGGTCGCTGCGGTTCCCGCCACTTGTCTTCTGTGCCGCGACAGGCGCCGGTTCGGTCAGCGCGACGGGCGCCTTGGTGCCGCCAGCCCCACCCGGTCTCTCTGCCATCTGCATCACGGCATAGGCAAACTGCACGCCTGAAAAGACGATCGTGTTGAAGACGACGAGCATCAGGACGGCGAGCGGCCCCTCGCGCGTGGCCGTCACCAGATGCCAGAGGTTCGCGACGTTCAGCCACAGAAGCAGCGCGGTGAAGGCCGCCCCGAGCAGGAAGCCGATGATCACGTGGCGGATGTAAAGGCGGACAAGTTCGGGCATCGCTGGACCCTCCGCCACCAATCTAAGGGTTCAGGCTCCCGGCGCCAGAGGCAGAGTGACGCAGGCCCGCCGCTTAGAGGAACCAGACCGCCGCCAGCCCCAGTGCCGCAGGCAGCGCCTGCACATAAAGGATGCGGCGCGAGGCGGTGAGCGCGCCGAATAGACCGGCGACGAGCACGCAGCCAAGGAAGAAGCTGGCAAGCGGGCGGGCCATCGGCTCGGGCGCGATCAGCGACCAGATGAGACCGGCGGCGAGGAAGCCGTTGTAAAGCCCCTGGTTGGCGGCCATCACCTTCGTGGGTGCAAAGAGGTCCTTCGGGAAAGACCGGAAGATCTTCGGCCCCCGGCTTTCCCAGGCGAACATCTCGAACCAGAGGATATTGAGATGCAGCGCCGCTATGGCGGCGATCAGGATCTGGGCGGCAGGCGGCATGATGCTCTCCGGTCACTGTGTTTGCCACAGCGTAAGCGGCCTGTGCCCGCGCGCCAAGCGAAGAGCGCCGCAGGCGACGATGAGCGGCTAGTCCCTCAGAAAGCTTCGGGACGGGCCTCGCGCGCCATATGGTCGAGGACCGCGTTGACGAATTTCGGTTCCCGCCCATCGGGGAAGAAGGCGTGTGCCACATCGACATATTCAGTGATCGCGACGCGCGGCGGGGTCGAGGGCTGCAGAAGCTCCGCCCCCGCGGCGCGGAAGAGCGCGCGCAACACCGGGTCGATCCGGTCGAGAGGCCATTTGGCAACCAGCGCCCTATCGGTCATCTGGTCGATCTTGGCCTGCCAGTTCACCGCCTCTTCGATGATCTGGCGGAAGAGGTGCGTATCCCCCTCGGCGAATTCATCGCCCTCGATCGTCGCGCCGAAGCGGTGCGTCTCGAACTCACGGCGCACCTTGTCGACTGTCTGGCTCGCCGCCTCCATCTGGAAAAGCGCCTGCACGGCATAGAGCCGGGCAGCGGACTTCATCTGCCGCTTCTCTTCCTGCGTCGGCTTGCGGGGGGCGTCGTCGGTCATCTCTCTCTCATTCGGCGGGCTTGAAGCCCATGCCCTTGGTCTGGCGCGCCCATTTGCGGGAAAGTGCGATCAGATGCAAGGCCGCCGCTGCCGCACCGCCACCCTTGTTCTGGCCCTCCGGATCGGCCCTGACCTCGGCCTGCTCGCGGTTCTCGACCGTCAGGATGCCATTGCCGATACAGGCACCTGAAAGGCCAAGCATGGTGATGCCGCGCGATGAATCGTTGCAGACCGTGTCGTAATGCGTGGTCTCGCCCCGGATCACGCAGCCAAGCGCGACGAAGCCGTCATAATCGGCCATGCGAAAAGCCATGCCGATCGCCGTCGGCACTTCGAGCGCCCCGGGAACCTCGATCACCTCGGCCGTCGCACCCGCCTTGGCCGCCATGGCCTTCGCCCCGGCGATCAGGTTGTCGGCGATGTCGCGGTAATAGGGCGCCACGACGATCAGAAGCCTCAGCGGCTTGTCGAAATCGGGCAGCGGCAGGGAATAATGCTGTTCGTTTGCGGCCATGGCTCAGTCCAGTGCAATCGGGCGGGTGCCGGTGATCTCGAGCCCGTAGGCGTCGAGCCCGACGATCTTCGGCGTTCCGGAATTGGTCAGAAGCTCGATCCGGTTGAGGCCGAGGGCCGCGAGGATCTGCGCGCCGAGCCCATATTGGCGCAGCTTGTGGGGCGTTGCCTCCTCATCCAGCGCAAGCTTCATCTGCGTGTCGCGCAGCATCACGACCGCCCCCCGGCCCTCCTCGGCGATGGCGCGCATCGCGGCAGGCATCTGGCCCGCATGCGAGGGGTGGAGGCCAAGGACATCTTCCAGCGGATTGAGCGAATGCATGCGGACGAGAACCGGCGCTTGCGTGGCGATATCGCCCTTGGTCAGCACGATATGTTCGGCGCCCTGCGTGGCATCGGTGAAGACCCGCATATGCCAGTCGCCGCCGTGGATCGAGGTGACCTGCCGCTGGGCGATCTCGCGCACCAGACTGTCATGGCGCAGCCGGTAGGCGATGAGGTCGGAAATCGTGCCGATCTTCAGCCGGTGCTTCTGCGCGAAGGCGACCAGTTCCGGCAGGCGGGCCATCGTGCCGTCCTCGTTCATGATCTCGCAGATCACGCCCGCCGGATTGAGGCCCGCGAGGCGCGACACGTCGGTCGCGGCCTCGGTATGGCCCGCGCGCACCAGAACGCCACCGTCGCGGGCGCGCAGCGGAAAGATGTGGCCCGGCGTCGCAATATCGGCGGCGCCTTTCGAAGGGTCGATGGCGACAGCAACCGTGCGCGCCCGGTCATGGGCGGAAATGCCGGTCGTCACCCCTTCGCGCGCCTCGATCGAGATGGTGAAGGCCGTTTCGTGACGCGAGGAATTCTTGGTGGACATGAGCGGCAGGCCCAGCGTCTCGATCCGCTCGGCCGGAAGCGTCAGACAGATCAGTCCCCGCCCGTGCATGGCCATGAAATTGATCGCCTCGGGCGTGGCCATCTGTGCGGGGATCACCAGATCGCCCTCGTTCTCGCGGTCCTCATGGTCGACAAGCACGAACATCCGGCCGTTCCGGGCCTCTTCGATGATCTCTTCGGTGGGCGAAATCACGGATTTCAGATCGTCGGTCATGGGCGGCCCGGGGCAGGGAAAAGTCACCGGCGGGCATAGACGATGCGCGCCCGAAAGGCCAGAGGCGGCGGCGGCGCTTTACCGGCCTCAAGCGACAGGGCGCTGTCTCAGCGCGCAGTCGGCGCCGTGAAGAACCTCTCGGCAGAGAGATAGCCCGCCAGCCTGCCCGCCGCGCACCAGTCGCGTTCCAGCGCGTGATCGCCGATGAGCAGAACGGCATCGGCCGGAAGGTGCCCGAGTGCCGCGCGCAGCCGGGCGCGGACCTCGCGTTCCGGCGCGAGAAGCGCAGGCGCGGCATGGGCGGCGTCGATCATGCAGGCGGCATTCCTGACCGCCTCGGGCGTCAGCGGCGGATTGGCCAGCGCGATGCGGCCGCAGGCGGTGATCTGGTCAAGCTTGCCCGCCCGTTCCGGCGGCAGGACCGGCTGCGCCACAGACAGGGCGAGCGCATTCGATGAAAAGAGAAAGGCCAAGAGGTCGCGCCCGGTCGTCGCGCGCACTCCGGCATAGGTCTTGTAATCCAGCCCAAGTTCCGCCGCCCGCTTGACCCTGAGGCGAACCACCTCGACCGGCAGCACCGGTAGAAGCCGCGCCCGCGCCGTCCGCCAGCAATGCGCCCGCCAGCTTGCGCCGCCCTCCAGCGTCGGGCCGCCGTTATGCCCGATCAGGTTAATCATCGCGATTGCCAAGCTTTCAGGATCGCCGGCTGCGGGCAAGCTCAAAGGCGCGTGCCGGGCGGATCGCCGGACGCAACGCCGGTTTTTCAGGCATGGCGCCTGTCTATCGGGCAGACCAAAATCCTTCAAAGGATTTTGGCAAATCTTTTCGAAAAGATTTGCCCGCGCAGGCGTCAGCCGTTGGCCCAGTCCCGCATCCGCGCCACATAGCGCGCAAGCGTGTCGATCTCGATATTCACCTGATCGCCCAGGCGCGCCGCCCCCCAGGTGGTGACAGCCTTGGTATGGGGGATGATGTTGACGCCGAACTCCCGGCCGTTCACCTCGTTCACCGTCAGAGACGTGCCGTTCAGCGCCACCGATCCCTTGGGCGCGATGAAGCCCGCAAGCGCCTCGGGCGCCCGGAAGGTGAACCGGGTGCTTTCGCCTTCATCCTCCATCCCGACGATCTCGGCCACGCCGTCCACATGGCCCGAGACGATATGGCCGCCCAGCTCGTCGCCCACCTTCAGCGCCCGTTCAAGGTTCAGCCGCCGTCCGACCGACCAACCCACGCGGTTGGACCCGATCGTGGTCTTGGCGATGCTTTCGGCCGATATCTGCACATCGAACCAGGTGCGCCCGTCCTCTGCCCCGCGCGCAATGACCGTCAGACAGCAGCCGTCGCAGGCGATCGAGGCGCCGATGTCGATGCCGCCGGCCGGATAATGCGTGCCGATCCGCGCCCAAAGATCGCCGCGACGCTCAAGCGCCATGACTTCGCCAATGTCGGTGACTATACCTGTGAACATGAGCGTCTCCTTTCCCGATTGCCTAGCGAGCGCGGCGCCCTGGCGCAAGGGCGTGGCGGAAGGGTCCGGCGCAACGAGGGCAAGATGAAAGCGGGAAAAACCGACAGATTGGCAAAAGCATGACCCGACGCACCTCCCCTCCGCCGTCCGCCGCCGACCGGCGCTTCCTGTTGCTGCAGGGGCCGCACGGGCCGTTCTTCGCGCGGCTCGGCGACCTCTTGCGCACAGCGGGTGCCGAGGTCTGGCGCGTCGGGTTCAATCGCGGCGACGCGTTCTTCTGGCGCGGCCCGAACTATATCGCCTTCCGTGCGCCGCTTGGCGAATGGGAGGCGCGGCTCGCCGACCTGCTGACGGAACTGCGCATCACCGATATCGCGCTTTACGGCGACAGCCGACCGATCCACGCCACGGCGATCCGGCTGGCGAAGGAACGCGGGTTGCGCATCCATGTCTTCGAAGAGGGCTATCTCAGGCCCTACTGGATCACCTACGAACGCGACGGATCGAACGGCAATTCGCGGCTGATGCAGCTTGACCTCGCGACGATGCGCGCTGCCCTCGCCCGGCCGGGCGCCGAACAGCCGCCCGCGCCGGTCCATTGGGGCGACATGCGCGAGCATATGTTCTACGGCGCGCTTTATCATTTCCTGATCCTGACGATGAACCGCGCCTATCCCGGTCACCGTCCGCACCGAGAGATCGGCGTGGCACGCGAGGCGCGGCTGCATCTGCAGCGCTTCTTCACGATGCCGTTCGTGAGGATCGGGCGCCGGCTTGCCGAACGCCGCATACGGCAAAGCGGCTTTCCCTATCATCTGGTGCTGCTGCAGCTTGAACATGATGCGAGCTTCCGGGCGCATTCCGATTTCGCCTCGATGGCTGATTTCGTGACCCAGTGCCTCGACGCTTTCGCACGGGGGGCGGCGGCGCATCACCATCTGGTCTTCAAGGCCCATCCGTTGGAGGACGGGCGCCTGCCGCTGGCCCGGCTGATCCGCGAGGGCGCCGCGGCGCGCGGCCTGTCGGCGCGGGTTCATTTCGTGACCGGCGGCAAGCTTGCCCAGCTTCTGCGCGAGGCGGCAAGCGCGGTGACGGTCAATTCCACTGCCGCCCAGCAGGCGCTGTGGCGGGGACTGCCGGTCAAGCTTCTTGGCCGCGCGGTCTATGACAAGCCGGACTTCGTGTCCCCCCAGCCGCTTGCCGAGTTCTTCGCCGCGCCAGCCCGCCCCGACTCGCGCGCCTATTCCGACTACCGGCAGTTCCTTCTGGAAACCTCGCAGATTCCGGGCGGCTTCTATTCTGCCGCCGGGCGCCGCAGGGCGCTGCGGCGGGTCGTGGACATGATGCTGGCGCCGCATGATCCCTATGTCACGCTTCTTCAGGCGGCCGCGGCAGAGCGGCAACACATCCGGGCGGTGAATTGAGGGTGAGTTGAGGGGGCTGTTTTTTTGCCGCCGCAACCGCTACCATCGCGCTCAAAGAGGCAGGATAATAAACGGAAACCGAAGAGTGATCCAATCTGGCAAACGCCGGACGCGCAGTCTGGTTCTTGTTTCCATGGTGGCGCTGGTCGCTGCCTGCGGTCTGCCGCGCTCGGGGCCGAACAAGAAAGAGATCCTTGCAGGCAGTGTCGAGCGGCAGGGCAATTCCTTCATCATTCCCGTCGACGCTCGCGTCGCCCGCCTGACCGGGGAAGAGGCACCCATCGGCTTCCCGGCGGCCTTCCGCCATGCCGGTCTGGTCGGGTCCGACGATGTGCGACCCGGCGACAAGCTCGGTCTGGTGATCTGGGAAAACGTCGATAACGGGCTTTTGGCCAAGGGCAACAAGGCCACCCCGCTTCAGGAAATTCAGGTCGACGGCCAGGGCTTCATCTTCGTGCCCTATGCGGGCCGGGTGAAGGCCGCAGGCAATTCGGTCGATGAATTGCGCCGGATCATCACCGACAAGCTGTCTGAGCAGACCCCCGACCCGCAGGTCGAGGTGACGCGGCTTGCAGGCGATGGTGCGACGGTTTCGGTCATCGGTGACATCGGCGCACAGGGCGTCTACCCGATCGAGCGGCCCACGCGTTCCCTGTCGGCGATGATCGCACGCGCAGGTGGCGTGGCGGTCGATCCGCAGGCCGCCCAGGTGACGCTGACGCGCGGCAAGTCGTCTGGCCAGGCGCGCCTCGTCGACATCTACCAGAACCCGGCGATGGATATCGCGCTGCGTCCCGGTGACATCATCCTTGTCGAGGCCGACCCGCGCTCCTTCACCGCGATGGGCGCGACCGGCGCGCAAAACCGCGTGCAGTTCGAAACCCCCACCCTGACCGCCATCGAGGCGCTGGCACAGGTCGGCGGCCTTTCGACCAATTTCGCCGATCCCAAGGGGGTGTTCGTCCTGCGCGACGAAAGCGAGGCGATCGCCCGTGCCGTCCTTGGCCGCAACGACCTGAATGGCCCGCAGCGCGTGGCCTATGTGCTGAACCTGACCGAACCCGATGGGCTTTTCAACGCGCGCGATTTCCTGATCCGCGACGGCGACACGCTCTATGTGACCGAAGCGCCCTATGTTCAGTGGCAGAAGACGCTGGCCGTGCTGACCGGCACCGCAAGCTCGGCCAATTCCGTCAGCGCGCTCGCGCAGGGCAATTGAGCGGCGCTCCGACGCGCGACGCCGCCGGTCGTGACAGCGCCCGGCGGCTTTTCGTCTATAATGGCGGCTTCCTGACCCAGGCGCGCATCCGCCGCATTCTGGCGCTGAAAGGCTGGGATGTGCGGCTTGGCGCGCCCCTACGGCCCGAAGATCATGTCGGCGTCTGGGGCAAGAGCCCGACCGCGCCGCGCGGCGAGGCGGTGGCGGAGAGGTTCGCGCGCCCGGTCCTGAGGGTCGAGGACCCGTTCCTGCGCTCGGTGCAACTCGGCCGCGAGGGCGCGCCGCCGCTCGGGCTGCTGCTCGATGAGCGCGGCGTGCATTTCGCCGCCGACAGTCCGTCCGATCTGGAGATCCTTCTCGCGACCCATCCGCTGGATGACAGCCATCTTCTGGGCCGCGCCCGTGCGGGAATGGCGCAGATCGCGGCGGGGCATCTTTCGAAATACAATCTCTCCGATCCTGCCGCCACGCCGCCGCCGCCCGGCTATGTGCTGGTGATCGACCAGACCAGGGGCGATGCCTCGATCATCCATGGCGGGGCGACGGCGGCCACCTTCCGCGAGATGTTGTTCGTCGCGATGGACGAACATCCCGGGCGCCCGATCCTGATCCGCAGCCACCCCGAAACCGGCGCGGGCCACCGGCCTGGCCATTACGGACCCGACGACCGCGCGATGGGGCCGATCGAATTTGCCGACCCGGCCCTGACGCCGCAGACACTCTTTGAGGGCGCGGTCGCGGTCTATACGGTCTCGTCCCAGATGGGGTTCGAGGCGATTCTCGCGGGCCACAGGCCCCATGTCTTCGGCCAGCCTTTCTATGCGGGCTGGGGCCTGACCGACGACCGCCAGCCGGTCTGGCGGCGCCAGCGGAAACTGACCCGCGCGCAGCTCTTTGCCGCCGCGATGATCCTCTACCCCGTCTGGTACGACCCCTGCCGCGACCGGCTGTGCAGCTTCGAGGAGATGCTGAACCAACTGGAGGCCGAAGTGCGCGCCTGTCGCGAGGACCGGGCGGGCTATGTCGCCAGCGGAATGCGGCTGTGGAAGCGGGCGCATCTGCAGAAATTCTACGGGCGCGGGAAACCCGTCCTGTTCCGCGAGGGCGGGCGGGCGGTCGAGGAAGCGCGGGCAAGCGGGCGCACTTTGCTGGCATGGGGCGCGGCCGCCCCCGCAGCTGCCGGCCCGGATCTTGCGGTCCGCCGGGTGGAGGACGGCCTTCTGCGCTCGCGCGGGCTTGGCGCCGAACTTGTGCCACCCCTGTCTCTGGTGAGCGATGCAAGCGGCATCTACTACGACCCGACGCGGGAAAGCGATCTCGACCGGCTGATCGCCGCGCCGCCCGCTGCCGGGGAGGAGGAGCGGGCGCGCAAGCTGATCGCCGCGATCACCAGGGCGGGCCTGACCAAATACAATATCGGCGGCGCGCTGCCCGCTCTGCCTCAGGGGCGGCGCATCCTGGTCGTGGGTCAGGTCGAGGACGATGCCTCGATCCGGCTCGGCGCGGGCGAGGTTCGGACGAACCTTGCGCTGCTGGACCGCGCACGGGCGGAAAACCCCGGGGCGGTGATCCTCTACAAGCCCCACCCCGACGTCGAGGCGGGCCTCCGGCCCGGCCTGATCGCCCCGGCGGACCTGACCGCGCGCGGCGCTCTCCTCGTGCGCGCCGCCGATCCGGCGGCGCTTCTCGTCGAGGTGGACGAGGTCTGGACCATCACCTCGACGCTCGGCTTCGAGGCGCTGATGCGCGGCAGGCCCGTCGCCTGTCTCGGCGCGCCCTTCTATGCGGGCTGGGGCCTCACGCGCGATCTTGGCCCTTCGATCCCGCACCGCAAGGCACGGCCCACGCCTGAAAAGCTCGTCCATGCCGCGCTGATCGCCTATCCGCGCTACCGTGACCCAAAGACCGGCCTGCCCTGCCCCGCCGAGGTGATCGTGGACCGTCTGGCACAGGGCCAGGTGCCACGACCGGGCGCGGGCTATCGGGTTCTGTCAAAGCTTCAGGGCCTTCTGGCGGGCCAGCCCTGGCTCTGGCGCTGACGGGCCGCTCCTCGGGCGCGGGCCGCGCCCTCCTCGCGAAGAGGGCCACGAGGGCCGATGAGCGGCCCGGTCCGCCCGCGTCCGCCCGCGTCACATGCGCGACCAGCGGCTCAGCACGTCACCGCCGACCGGGCAAAGCTCCTCCAGCCGATAGCGTCCGGCGCCCGCCAGAGTGTCAAGACCCAGCGCGCCAACGCCCGGCCGGGCATCGCTGCCAAGCGCGAGGCCGGAGGTGAAAAGCGCAAGCTCGTCCGCCAGACCGGCGCGGATCAGCGCCGCTGCCAGCGCCCCGCCGCCCTCGCAGAACACCCGGGTCAGGCCAAGGGCGCCCAGGACCTGAAAAGCCGCCCTCATGTCGAGACCGCCGTCGGCGAGCGGAACTTCGATCAGCCGCGCGCCGAGCGCGGACCAGTGGCTGCGCGCGGCGGCGGCAGCGTCCGGACCGTGCAGGAGCCACAGCGGAACCTCTGTCGCCGTCCTGGCCAACTGGCCATCGCGCGGCAGGTCAAGCCCGCGCGCCGCGACAATCCTCACAGGCTGACCGGTGACGCCGAGCCCGCGCACCGTCAGACCCGGATCATCCGCCCGCGCGGTACCCGCCCCGATCAGCACGGCATCATGACAGGCCCGCATCAGATGGGTCCGCCGCCGCGCCTCTGGCCCGGTGATCCAGCGGCTTTCGCCCGAGGCGGTCGCGATCCGGCCGTCGAGGCTGGTTGCGAGCTTCAGGGTCAGCATCGGTCGCCCGAGAGTGACGCGACTGAGGAAACCTTTCTGGACCGCCCGCGCCTCGGCCTGCATGAGGCCGGTCTCTACCACGATACCGGCATCGCGCAGCAGCGCATGCCCCCCGCCCGCGACCCTAGGGTCAGGGTCCTCAAGCGCTGTGACGACACGCGCCACGCCCGCCGCGATCAGGGCGTCCACGCAGGGCGGGGTCTTGCCATGGTGGGCGCAGGGCTCAAGGCTCACATAGGCGGTGGCGCCGCGCGCGAGCACGCCCGCCTGGCCGAGCGCCTGCGGCTCGGCATGGGGCCGCCCGCCATCGGCAGTCCAGCCACGGCCGACGATCCGGCCCTCGTTCACGATCACGCAGCCGACCGCCGGATTGGGCCAGACCCGGCCAAGCCCGCGCGCGCCCAGTGCGATCGCCTGGGCCATGAAGGCGCGGTCGTCCGCGCCGCTCACTCCTCGGCGCCGGCCGCCGGGCGCAGTTCCGAGACGAACTTGTCGAAATCGTCGGCGGCCTGGAAATTCTTGTAGACGCTGGCGAAGCGCACATAGGCAACCGTGTCGATCCGTGCGAGCGTCTCCATAACGATCTCGCCGATGGTCTTCGAGGGAATGTCGGTCTCGCCAAGGCTTTCCAGACGGCGGACGATGCCGGAAATCATCTGGTCGATCCGTTCCGGCTCGATCGGGCGCTTCTGCATGGCGATGCGGATCGAGCGTTCGAGCTTCGAGCGGTCGAAGTCCTCGCGACGACCCGAGGACTTGATCACCACGAGGTCGCGTAACTGCACGCGCTCATAGGTGGTGAAGCGCCCGCCACAGGCCGCGCAGAACCGCCGCCGCCGGATCGAGACATGGTCTTCAGCCGGGCGGCTGTCCTTCACCTGCGTATCGACATTGCCGCAAAACGGACAGCGCATGGATATCTCCCCGAAAACCCTTTGCCCGCAAGGACTATAGGGGCGCACCCAAAGGATGGGTAGGGGCTTTTTCGGCCCACCAGATTTGGGCGGCCGATCTGTGGCGGCAAAGACTCAGGCCCGCCCGGGCCGCTCGTCGCTCCTGACGGGGTTCCTCGCTCACCGAGCGAAGAGCGCGCGCCCGGCGCGCGATGAGCGGCCCGTCATCGCCCCTTGATGGAATGATAGAAGCGTCGAGCCGCCTGATAGGCCAGATGCTTGCGCGGAAAGTCCGGCACCCGGTTCGCACGGTCGAGGAAATCGTGCTGAACCGTCTCGCGCCAGTCGAGACTTCGAATGAATTCGAAAGGCAGGCCAAGTTTCCAGACCAGATAGGGGAAGGAAATCTGGTCGCGGCGCGAATAGCGCAGCACATGTTCGAACCAGCGCTCGCCGAAATGCGCAACCGCCGGATCCTGATGGCGGCGCAGGATGAAATGGCCCTCGATCAGGCCCGAATGCCCAGGCATGCCCTCGGCACGGTAGGTGCGCTCGCGTTCCCTCAGGATACGATAGTCATCCAGCCCGTTCTCCCAGCAGGTCTGCAGTTCCTGATAGACGCAGTCCCGGCGGAAATGCGCAAACGCGAAGAAGGCGGCATCGCTGCCCGCCGTCACCGTTTCAAGAATCTCCAGCGGATCGCGTTTCAGCCGCGACTTGTTGTCGAGCCAGAGAGACCAGCCCTCGCCCAGATAGCGGTGCGGCATCAGCTTGGCGCGCCGCGAGGCCCGGGCGGGGTCGAGCCCGTCGAGCGGATCGTGAACGATCTCGACCCCGGGAAAATCGACATCCGCATGGTCGGTGAAGAGAACGCGCCGCACATGGGTGAAAGCGCCGAAGACCTCGCGGTTCAGCGGTTCCTTCGATCCATAATATGCGGAATAGAGGGTAAGTGTCATGGGGCCACTATAGGCACGGCCGGTGCGCTGAAAAGCCACCTCGGATGGCGCAGACGGTCGGAGGGGCGAGACGATGCCCCTAGTCGCCGGGCCAGCCGATGTCGGTGGCCGGATCGACGTGCCTCAGGACCGCGCCTGAGGCCCGAAGGCGGCGCAGCAGAAGCCCGAGCGATATCCGCAGGCGACGCAGCCGGAAGCGAAACCACGCGGCGCCCGCCCCCCGGTCCGGCATCGGTTCGGTAAAGATGATCGATGCGCCGATCCGGTCGAACGGGGCGGGTGGCGCGGGCAGGAACTGGGCCTGCCGCGCAGCGGCGGGTTCGACCTGATGGCGGACAAGACCGGGGACGAGATCAATGGCGGCATCCGCAAGCGGCAGAACCGTTTCGGTCGCGGCCAGAAGGCGGCGCGCGCCGTCGGGCCAGAGCAAGTAGGCGGCTGCGCCCCCACGGTCCCGATAGAGGCGCGAGAGGACGAAACCGACCTCGCAAAGCGGCTCCGTTGCACGCGACAGGAGCTTCGGATGCACGTAGGTTTCGAACGTCACATACTCGGTGCCCGGGCGCCCGATCAGGTCGGCGAGCAGCGCAGGCAGGGCCGGGGACAGTATGGCATCGTCTTCCAGGATCAAACGCGGCCGACCACCGGCCAAGACCTCCGCCCACGCGCGGCGGTGAGAGAGGGTGCAGGCGATCTCGGTCGCGCGCAGGGGCCGCGCCCAGGCGTTTCGGAACCGGGCGAGTTGGGCGGGGGCGACGTCGGCAACGCTGGTGGCGGCCAATAGAGTAAAAGGGACGCCAAGCCGGTTGAGTTGCCGTTCCTGAAACGCCCGACGGTCCGTGGCAGAGGCGAGATTGATAAGGATCGCGAGGCCTTCCGGAAGCCCGAGACGCGCATCGCTGCCCACGTTCACTGCCCCTTCGTCTCGCGCGCCCGCAGGGCCCGTCGCCGATCATCGCCCCGGCCGGAACCGGGAACGGCCCCAGAGCGCCCCATCAGCCCTTGGTCTTCTTCCTGGCACCTTCCAGCGCCTCGATCCGTGCTGCAAGCGCCTCGTTTTCCTCGCGGGCCTTCTGCGCCATGGCGCGGACGGCGTCAAACTCCTCGCGGGTCACGAAATTGCGGTCGGCGAGCCAGCGGTCGATCCAGCCCTTCATCGCCGTCTCGGCCTCGGTCTTGGCGCCCTGGGCCACGCCCATCGCATTGGTCATCAGTTTCGACAGATCGTCGATGAACTTGTTCGGGCCTTCCATGGCGGAGCCTCCTTCTCGGGCATCTTGCCGCCTATATGGGCTGAAGGCCCGGGAAGCTCAAGGTTGACAATGTCGCGCCCTCGGGCTCTGACGGGCGGAAAAGAGGGCATGATGCAGGCAGTCATCGCATTTCCGGACCTGTCGAGCGAGATTTTCTCGATCGACATCGGCACCTTCAGCTTCGCGCTGCGCTGGTATGCGCTGGCCTATCTCGCCGGTCTCGTCGTCGGCTGGAAGGTGATCCAGGCGCTAATGCGGCGACCGACACTCTGGCCCGGCGACCGGGCGCCGATGGAACCTGGCAAGGTCGAGGATCTTCTGACGTTGATCGTCCTCGGTGTGGTTCTCGGCGGCAGGCTCGGCTACGTCTTCTTCTATCAGCGCGACTATTACCTCGCCAATCCGGGCGAGATTCTCCGGGTCTGGGAAGGCGGCATGTCCTTCCACGGCGGTTTTCTCGGCGTGATCGCGGCGGGCCTGTTCTTCTGCTGGAAGAACGGCGTGCGCCCGATGCTTCTGTCGGACGCAATGGCGCTTGTGGCCCCCATCGGCCTTTTCCTCGGGCGGCTCGCGAATTTCGTGAATGCCGAGCTTTGGGGGCGGCCCACCGACCTGCCGTGGGGAGTGATCTTTCCCGGCGAGGCGGCACAGGACTGCCCCGGCATTGTTCCGGGAGACTGCGCCCGCCACCCGAGCCAGCTTTACGAGGCCGGTCTTGAAGGGCTCTTGCTGGGCGCCCTTCTCTACTGGCTTTTCCGGCGTGGCGCTCTGAAACGGCCCGGCCTCATCACCGGCACCTTCCTTCTGGGCTACGGCCTGTCGCGTTTCGTCGTCGAGTTCGTGCGGCAGGCGGACGGGCAGTTCATTACGCCCGACAACCCCCTTGGCCATGTCATAGGCTCGGCCGGTTTCGGCCTGTCCATGGGTCAGCTTCTCAGCCTGCCGATGGTGGCGGCCGGCCTTTGGTTCCTTGCCCGGGCACGGGCCAAGGGATGACGCCGCTCGGCCGCCTCATCGCGGCGCGGGTCGCGGCGGAGGGGCCGATCACCCTCGCCGACTATATGGCCGACTGCCTGATGCATCCGGTTCACGGCTATTACGCCAGCCGCGACCCGTTCGGGGCACGGGGCGATTTCACCACCGCGCCCGAGATCAGCCAGATGTTCGGCGAGCTTCTGGGCCTTTGCCTCGCGCAGGCCTGGATCGATCAGGGCCGCCCCCTGCCCTTCCGCCTGGTCGAGCTTGGCCCCGGGCGCGGAACGCTGATGGCGGATATGCTGCGGGCGATGGCCTCGGTGCCCGGACTTGCCGGGCAGATCAGGGTCGGTCTCGTCGAAGCCTCACCGACGCTGCGCGGCGTCCAGAAGGATCGGCTGCAGGGGTACGATGTGCAGTGGCTTGACGGGCTAGCCGATCTTGCCGAAGGGCCGCTTTTCCTCGTCGCCAACGAATTCTTCGACGCGCTGCCGATCCGCCAGTTCGTTCGCACGGCGGCCGGATGGTCCGAACGGATGGTCGGGCTTCAGGACGGGCGGCTGACGCTCGGCCTTGGACCGGCAACGCCTTACGGACCGCTCGCCCCCCGCCTCGCCGACACCCGCCCCGGCGATCTGGTCGAGCTGTGCCCTGCCCTTCCGCCTATAGCCGATGAGATCGCCCGACGGATTGCGACGCATGGCGGCGCCGCACTGGTGATCGACTATGGCGGCTGGCATTCTCTCGGCGACACGTTCCAGGCGCTGAAGGCTCATCGCCCGACCGATCCGTTCGCCGCACCGGGCGAGGCCGATCTGACCGCGCATGTCGATTTCGAGGCGCTGAGCCTTGCTTTCACCCGCCCCGGCGCCCGCCCAAGCCGGATGGTGCCGCAGGGCCAGTTTCTGGAACGGCTCGGCATCGCCGAGCGCGCGCAGCGGCTGGCCGCGCGTTTGCAGGGCCAGCCGCTCGACAGCCACCTCGCCGCCTATCGGCGCTTGACCCATCCATCGGAAATGGGTGAGTTGTTCAAGGTGATCGCCTGTCATCCTTCAGGTGCACCACCACCGCCGGGACTGGACCCCATCTGATGGCCACGACGCTCGAAAGTCTGACCGATCCGGCGCTGGAGCCCGTGACGCACGGTTTCTTCACCCGCAAAGGCGGCGCCTCCTCCGGCATTTTCCACGGGCTGAACTGCGGGCTCGGTTCCTCCGACCAGTCAGAAGCGGTGATGATGAACCGCGAGCGGGTGGCGACCCATCTGTCGGTCCCGGTCGCGGCACTCGTCGGCGTCCATCAGGTTCATTCCGCCGATGTGGTGACCGTCACCGCCCCGTTCGACAAGGCGCCGCGCGCCGATGCGATGGTGACCGACCGTCCCGGTCTCGCATTGTCTGTCCTGACCGCCGACTGCCAGCCGGTGCTTCTGGCCGACGCCGGGGCAGGTGTGATCGGGGCGGCACATGCGGGCTGGCGGGGCGCTTTGACCGGGGTGCTCGAAAACACGGTGCTGGCGATGGAGCGGCTCGGCGCACGCGCCGACCGCATCGTCGCGATGATCGGCCCGACGATCAGCCAGCGCGCCTATGAGGTCGGACCGGAGTTCATGGAGAGCTTCCTGAGCGAAGATGCCTCGTACGACCGTTTCTTCGCGCAGGGCCAAGGCGACCGGCTGCAGTTCGACCTGCCGTCCTTCGGTCTCTTCCGGCTGCGCGCGGCCGGTGTGGGGCTGGCGCGCTGGACCGGGCACTGCACCTATTCCGACCCGGACCGCTTCTTTTCCTTCCGCCGGTCGGTTCACCGGCATGAAGCTGACTACGGCAGGCTGATCGCCGCGATCCGGCTCTGAGGTCCCGTCGCGGTCGAATCGAACTCCCGCCACATTCCGATAGCCATTGTTCATTAACCATACGGCAATCTTGACATAACGGCCGCGATTGGCGGCCGTTTTCGGCAAAGTTCGCCCAAGATTTGACAGGCAGACAGAATGGGCGCACAAGGAAGACGCTCCCAGTTTTCGGGCGCAGCATTTGTGACGGCTTTTTCGCCGTTTCTATTTTTGAAGTTTGAACCGGAAGGTTTTTGATATGATGCATTCCGCCCCGAGCGTGGCTTCGGCCATGCCTGCCTTGTCATCCCCATCCAGAACGACAGACCTGTTCCTGCCGCGTGGCGCCAAACCCGCGCCGCGCCCGCCGCGCCCGACCTTCAAGATGCGCCGCTACGAGGTGCAGTGGCTCGGCGCCGACGGCCAGATCGAGGGTGAGAGCCGCACTGCCCCGGCGCTGCCCGAATTCGAGGAGGCTTTCTCTGCCCTTGCCCGCGGCACGGTGATAGACACCGCGGAAGGCCCGGTCGCGATCGAAGACCTTCTGCCCGGCATGCAGGTCGTGACCGGCGAAGGCCGGATCGAGACCGTGACCTGGATCGGCTCGATGACGCTTTTCCCGCCGAACACGATCCCCGGGATCGCCGCTACCAGCATGACCCGGATCACCGCCGACGCTTTCGGTGGCGGCAAGCCGATGCCCGACATCCTGCTTGGCCCCGAGGCACGGCTGCTGATGCGCAACGCCCGGACCCGTGCGGCCGGTCACGCCGCCGCCTATTGCCCCGCGCGCGGCCTGATCGACGGTCTGTCGGTGATCGAGGTCACGCCGGTCGCCCCGGTGACGGTCTACCATGTCGTTCTGGAAAACCACGGCTCGCTGCGCTGCGCCGGGATCGAGATCGAGAGCTTCCATCCCGGCAAGAACCCGTCCGAACGGTTCGACCCGCAGCTTGGTCAGCTGTTCCTCGCGCTCTTCCCGCAGGTAAAGGGCTGGGGCGGCTTCGGCCCGATGGCCCATGCGCGCCTGAGCGAGGAAGAGGCCGCGGACCTTATCGCCGCCTGACAGGCTCCCTGTCTCCGGGCCGGGCGGAATTTTCCTGGGTGCGGAAGGAATTTCGCCGGACGGCTGCGGAGGCCGCTTGAGGCGTGGATCGTTGCGCGGGGCGTGATCAGCCCAGGCGCGCGATCCGCGCCTCAAGCACGTCAAAGGGTACGCCCGGCTGGTCTTTCGCGCAGCGGATCACGAGCGATGTCTTGACCGAGGCGACATTGTCGGCCGCCGTCAGTTCCCCGGTCAGGAAGTGCTGGAAGGACGACAAGTCCGGCGCCACGCATTTCAGGATGAAATCGATCTCTCCATTCAGCATATGGCACTCGCGCACCAGCGGCCAGTCGCGGCAGCGCTGCTCGAATGCCGACAGATCGGATTCGGCCTGCGATTTCAGGCTGACCATGGCAAAGACATGAACCTCGAATCCCAGTTCGCGCGGGCTCACGTCGGCATGATAGCCGCGGATATAGCCGGTCTCTTCCAATGTACGGACCCGGCGCAGGCAGGGCGGCGCGGAAATGCCCACGCGGCTTGCCAGCTCGACGTTCGTCATCCGGCCATCGGCCTGCAGTTCCGACAGGATCTTGCGGTCGATCTCGTCGAGCTTGTGGCCGGCCATTGAACGTCTCCTTTGAAAACTTTGCGGAACTTACCGCCGGGGGCAGTAATGCGCAATATTATTTCGCGTATTGGCGATTTTCCGCATCGGGGCTGGCGGACATGCCCCCTTTCCCCGAGCCGGGTGGCTGATTATATCCGGGCGGAGGGAATGTGAAGAGGCAGCGATGGGCGAGACACGGCATACAAGGGTTCTGATCATCGGCTCCGGCCCGGCAGGCTATACCGCAGGGGTCTATGCCTCGCGCGCGATGCTCGCGCCGATCCTCGTCCAGGGCATCCAGCCCGGCGGCCAGCTGACGATCACCACCGAGGTCGAGAACTGGCCCGGCGATACCGAGGTGCAGGGCCCCGACCTTATGGTCCGGATGGAGGCGCATGCAAGGGCCATGGGGACGGAGATCATTTCCGACCACATTTCGGCGCTTGACCTGTCGCAGCGGCCCTTCACGGCGACCGGAGACGGCGGCACAACCTACACGGCGGATGCGGTGATCCTCGCCACCGGCGCGCAGGCCAAATGGCTGGGCCTGCCCTCGGAAGAGAGGTTCAAGGGCTTCGGCGTCTCGGCCTGCGCGACCTGCGACGGCTTCTTCTATCGCGGCAAGGAAGTGGTGGTGATCGGCGGCGGCAATACGGCGGTCGAGGAGGCCTTGTTCCTGACGAACTTCGCCTCGAAGGTCACGGTGATCCATCGCCGCGACTCGTTCCGCGCCGAAAGGATCCTGCAGGACCGGCTCTTCAAGAACCCCAAGATCGAGGTGATCTGGAACCATACGGTCGAGGAGATCCTTGGCGACGACGCCCCCCTCGGCGTGACCGGCGTGCGCATCCGCGACACCTTGACCGCGGCCGAGCGCACCGTGCCCTGTGCGGGCTTCTTCGTGGCGATCGGCCATGCGCCCGCGTCGGAGCTGGTGAAGGATCAGCTGGAGCTTCACGCGGGCGGCTATGTGAAGGTGACGCCCGGTTCCACGGCCACCTCGATCCCGGGTGTCTTCGCCGCAGGCGACCTGACCGACCATGTCTATCGCCAGGCGGTGACCTCGGCCGGCATGGGGTGCATGGCGGCACTCGACGCCGAACGCTGGCTCGCGACGGCCGGGTAGAAAAATCTTCGCGAAGATTTTTCTACCCCCGGATCCCCTCCGAAGAGTTTTCGCGAAAACTCTTCGGAACCGGGCGTCTGCCCCATATCAGTCGTTCGGCGTCTGCGCCTTTGTCCGGGAATCTCTTCCATTCATCCGCCGCAGCGCGGCATTTCCGCCCTTTTCGCGTGAAATCAGGCTATTTCCCTTGAACCGCCCGGCTTTTCGGGGCTATGCCGCCGGCAAATTCAAAGTCTTTCCGCTTGCAGAAGGCCCATTCCATGGCACCCGCGAACCATGCACCGATCCCCGAACTCTATGTCTCCTACGATTCCGCCCAGAAGCTGAAGCACGAGGCGGGCAGCCTGCCCTCCTGGGATCTGACGCCGCGCCAGATCTGCGATCTGGAACTTCTGATGAACGGTGGCTTCCACCCGCTGAAGGGTTTCCTGACCGAGGCCGATTACGACAGCGTCGTCGAGACGATGCGCACCGCAGACGGCGCGCTCTGGCCGATGCCTGTGACGCTCGACGTCAGCGAGAAATTCGCCGAGGGTATCGAACCCGGGCAGGACATTGCGCTGCGCGACCAGGAAGGCGTGATCCTTGCCATCCTGTCGGTCACCGACAAATGGGTGCCGAACAAGGCGCGCGAGGCCGAAAAGGTCTTTGGCGCCGACGACATCGCCCATCCGGCGGTGAACTATCTCCACCACAAGGCGGGCAACGTCTATCTCGGCGGGCCGGTCACCGGCATCCAGCAGCCCGTGCATTACGATTTCAAGGCCCGCCGCGACACGCCGAACGAACTGCGCGCCTTCTTCCGCAAGCTGGGCTGGACCCGCGTCGTCGCCTTCCAGACCCGCAACCCCTTGCACCGCGCGCATCAGGAACTGACCTTCCGCGCCGCGAAGGAAGCGCAGGCGAACCTCTTGATCCATCCCGTCGTCGGCATGACCAAGCCGGGCGACGTCGACCATTTCACCCGCGTCCGCTGCTACGAGGCGGTGCTTGGCCAATACCCGGCCTCGACCACGCATATGAGCCTTCTGAACCTTGCGATGCGCATGGGTGGCCCGCGCGAGGCGCTCTGGCATGCGATCATCCGCAAGAACCACGGGCTCACGCATTTCATCGTCGGCCGCGACCATGCGGGCCCCGGCAAGAACAGCCAGGGCAAGGACTTCTACGATCCCTACGCCGCGCAGGAACTGGTGCGCCAGCATCAGGCGGAAGTCGGCATCGAGATGGTCGACTTCAAGCAGATGGTCTATGTGCAGGAAAAGGCACAATATTATCCGGTGGACGAAGTGCCGGAAGGCTCGACCGTCCTCGACATTTCCGGCACCGAACTCCGCCGCCGCCTGCGCGAGGGGCTGGAGATCCCCGAATGGTTCTCCTTCCCCGAAGTCGTGAAGGAACTGCGCCGCACCTCGCCGCCGCGCGCGAAACAGGGCTTCACCGTCTTCTTCACCGGCCTCTCGGGCTCGGGCAAGTCCACGATCGCCAACGCGCTGATGGTCAAGCTGATGGAGATGGGCGGGCGCCCGGTGACGCTGCTCGATGGCGATGTGGTGCGCAAGCACCTGTCATCGGAGCTGGGCTTCTCGAAGGAACACCGCGACATCAACATCAAGCGCATCGGCTATGTCGCGTCCGAGATCACCAAGAACGGCGGTATCGCGATCTGCGCGCCTATCGCGCCCTATGCGGCCACCCGCCGCGCGGTCCGCGAGATGATCGAGGCCTTCGGCGCCTTCATCGAGGTCCATGTCGCGACCTCGGTCGAGGAATGCGAACGGCGTGACCGCAAGGGGCTCTACAAACTCGCCCGCGAAGGCAAGATCAAGGAATTCACCGGCATCTCGGACCCCTACGAGGTCCCCGAGAACCCCGAACTGCGGGTCGAGACCGAGAATGTCGATGTCGACAATTGCGCCCATCAGGTGATCCTGAAGCTGGAAAGCATGGGCCTGATCAAGGCCTGAGCCTTCCCACAAGACGCAAGAAGGCGCGACCCCGGCAGGGGCCGCGCGTTTTTTTGCCGGAACTTCAGTTCGGGCGCAGCATCCGGGACAGAAGCCCGTCCTTCAGCACATATTGGTGATAGAGCGCGGCGAGCGCATGCGCACCGGCAACCGCTATCAGAAGGTTGGCGGTCAACTGGTGCAGGTCGGCCGTGCTTTCGGCGCCCGCGAACCAGCTGTAGGCGCCGAGGCCGGGCACGAGAACCATGAGGAGGTAGAGCAGCCCGTGCGCCCATCGCGCGGCCCGGTCCATGAGGCCGTCGCCCGCGCTTCCCGGCACGCCGGCCGAAAAGCGCACGACCATCCGGATCGCGCTGAGAATGAGCACAGCCATGCCCGCCCAGACATGGAACGTCGAGCCGAGCGTCGGCCCGCCTTCGCCTTCGAGCATATGGTCGAAGACCTCGGGCATCTCCTCCGACAGGAAATAGTTGGCGAGAATGAGTGCGGCGATCAGCCAGTGAAGCGCGATCTGCGCCGCAGAATAAGAAGATTTCACTTGCATCGGGTTCCTTTCAACCGTCACACGCGGTCTTTCGGAACATCCGCCAGAATTGCCCCCGCGCCTATCGGTTTCCGGGGGCAACGGCCCTGTCTCTTACGAAAGTTTATCCGCCGCGCCGGTCAATGCACGCTCAGCGGCGCATAGTCGTTCTCGCGCGCCAGAAGGAACGCCATCCGCCGGTCAGCCACCAGCGCCAGCTGTTCGCCATCGGCGCCATGGACCGCCCAGATCACCTCGCGATTGCCCGCATGCGCGCGCAGCTCGTCAGGCAGATCGGCAACGGCGACGGGGCGGACATAGACGATCCGCTCGCCCTCGACCGCGCCGAAATCAAATTTCGTATCCATGCCTGCCTCCTATTTCCGGTCGATCCGGATGGTCTGCACCACGGCCTCCGGCACGGCCCGGCGCAGGTCGACATGCAAAAGCCCGTTCTCCATCGACGCGCCCGCGACATCCACGCCGTCGGCCAGCACGAAGGCCTTCTGGAAGGCCCGCGCCGCGATGCCGCGGTGCAGGAAGACGCGACCCTCGCTGTCGTCGGCCTGTCGGCCCCGGATCACCAGCTGGCGGTCCTCGACCGTGATCGAAAGGTCATCCTCGCGGAAGCCCGCCACTGCCAGCGTGATGCGGAAGGCATTCTCGCCGGATTGTTCGATATTGAAGGGCGGGTAGCCGTCGCTGCCGCTCTTCGCGGCGCGCTCGACCAGCCGGTCGAGCTGATCGAACCCCAGAAGGAAGGGATGGGCGGCAAAGGTCAGTTTGGTCATTCGGGCAGGCCCTCGGCTTAAGCGACTTGCGAACGGCGCGCCCCGGATCGGCAACGCACCTGACGGGCAATATGGGGTGGCGCAACGCGGGCGGCAAGGGCGCGAGGCGCTAAGACTTCCCATGATGGCAGCGCGCCGTGTAGACTGTGGCAAGAGGCCAGAGCGAGTCGGAAAGACCATGAATGCCCAGTTCGAGATGGACAGCGACGAGGTCCTGCGCGTCAAACTCGGTGTCCTGAAGCAGGAACACCGCGATCTCGACGAGGCGATCCATACGATGGAAGAGGCCGGACGCGCCGATCAGCTGACGCTTCGGCGGCTGAAGAAGCAGAAGCTGCATCTGAAGGACCAGATCGCCCGGATCGAGGATATCCTCACCCCCGATATCATCGCCTGACCTCAGGCGGCCAGTAGCCAGAGCCCAGCGCCGAGGACCAGACAGAGCGGCGCGTAGCAGCGCCTGTCGAGGGTTGCGAAGGGCTCTTCCGGTACAAGGCGGCGGAAGGCCGCGACATAGGCGGCCACGCCCCGCAGCAAGAACACCGCACCTGACGCCCAGAGTGCCGCCGTGCGCAGGATCGTATCGGGCCACCAGATGACCGAGGCAACGCCGAGAAGCGCCACCACGACGAGCGAACAGGCGATGGCGCCGGGCATCCGCTCAATCCCCCGCGCGCCGACCACGGCGCGGGCAAGCCGCCCTTCGTCGCCGAACGGAAACCACCAGCCGATCGCCCACACCAGGTGAAGGCCGGCCAGGATCGAGAGGACAGAGGTCAGGGAACCGGTCAGGATTGTCATGGCGCAGGACTATAGCGCTCTTTCATGGCGTCAAGGTGACGTTGCACCGCACCCGGCCCCATGCTAACCGGCCCCTGACAAGCGAGGGGCGGACATGGGCGTCAAGGTCGGCATCATCATGGGGTCGCAGTCGGACTGGCCGACGATGAAGGAGGCCGCCGCCATCCTCGACGAGCTGGGCGTGGCCTATGAGACGAAGATCGTCTCGGCCCACCGCACCCCCGACCGGCTCTGGGACTATGGCAGACAGGCCGCAGGGCGGGGCCTGCAGGTGATCATCGCGGGCGCCGGGGGGGCCGCGCATCTGCCCGGCATGATGGCCTCGAAGACCCGGGTGCCGGTGATCGGCGTGCCGGTCCAGACCAAGGCGCTTTCGGGCGTCGACAGTCTTTATTCCATCGTCCAGATGCCCAAAGGCTACCCCGTCGCCACGATGGCCATCGGCGCGGCGGGCGCGGCGAATGCCGGGCTTCTGGCCGCCGGAATTCTCGCGCTGCACGATTCCGCACTTGCCACCCGCCTCGACGCCTGGCGCGCGGCGCTCTCGGCCTCGATCCCCGACGAGCCCGCCGATGAGTGAGCGGCTCGCCCCAGGGTCCACCATCGGCATCCTCGGCGGCGGTCAGCTTGGCCGCATGCTCTCGGTCGCGGCGGCGCGGATCGGCTACCGGACCCATGTCTACGAGCCGTCCGCGAACCCGCCCGCTGCCGACGTCGCCCACAAGGTGACGACCGCTCCTTACGAAGACGAGGCGGCACTCAGCGCCTTCGCCAGCTCGGTCGATGTCATCACCTACGAGTTCGAGAATGTGCCGACCTCGGCGCTCGATCTCTTGGAAAGCCTGCGGCCGATCCGGCCGAACCGCAAGGCGCTGGCCACCAGCCAGGACCGGCTTCTGGAGAAGGACTTTCTCAGCTCGATCGGCCTGACGACCGCGCCCTATGCGGCGGTCGACGATGCCGCCGGGCTTGACGCGGCCATCGCCCGGATCGGCGCGCCCGCGATCCTGAAGACCACGCGCCTTGGCTATGACGGCAAGGGCCAGGCGCGGATCCTGTCGGCCGCCGATGCGCCCGGGGCGCTCGCCGCGATGAACGGCGCGCCTGCCGTGCTGGAAGGGTTCGTCACTTTCTCGCGCGAGGTCTCGGTGATCGCGGCCCGGTCGCTCTCCGGCGAGGTCGCCGCCTATGATCCGGGCGAGAATGTCCACCGCGACGGCATCCTGCACACGACGACCGTCCCCGCCCGCCTGAGCCCGGCCGAGCGGACCGATGCCGTGCTGCTTGCCGCCCGCATCCTCAACGCGCTCGATTATGTCGGCGTGATGGGAGTTGAGCTCTTCGTGACCGATCAGGGCCTCGTGGTGAATGAAATCGCGCCGCGCGTCCACAATTCCGGCCACTGGACCCAGAACGGCTGCGCGATCGACCAGTTCGAGCAGCATATCCGCGCCGTCGCTGGCTGGCCCTTGGGCGACGGATCGCGACATGCGGATGTCGAGATGGAGAACCTGATCGGCGACGATGTGCTGCGGGTGCCGGATCTCGCGCGCCAGAAGAACACGGCGATCCATCTCTACGGGAAAGCCGAAGCGCGGCCGGGCCGCAAGATGGGCCATGTGAACCGCATTCTGCGCTGACGGCCGCCTCCCCTTCCGACCCGCCCCTGCAGGGCCATCCGGCCCCGCCCGAGCCATCCCCTCTTTCGTTTCCAAATATCCTCGGGGGAGCGCGAGGGGGCAGACAGCCCCCTCGCACGGGTCGGCCGGGCGAAGCCCGGACGAAACAGCAAGCGCGCTTGCATCCAGCCCTTGCCGGCTTACTCTCTGCCCGACGACAGGGAGCCAGCGATGAGCCTTACCGATCATTCCGCGTCCGATCTCATGCGCCTTCTGCGGGCGCGCAAGCTCTCGGCGTCCGACATCATGGCGGACTATCTCGACCGGATCGCCCGGCTCAACCCTGGGATCAACGCGCTTGTCTCGCTGATCGACCCCGATGAAGCGATGCGCCGCGCGCGCGCCGCCGACAAGGAAGAGCCGAAGGGCTGGATGCATGGCCTGCCCGCCGCCCCGAAGGACTTGGTGGCGACGAAGGGCCTGCGCACCACCTGGGGCTCGCCGCTCTTTGCCGATCATGTGCCCGGGGCCGATGATCTCGTGGCGGCGCGGCAGCGGGCGGCGGGTGCGATCTTCATCGGCAAGACCAATACCCCGGAATGGGGGCACGGCTCGCATTCCTTCAACCCGGTCCACGGCACGACCCTCAACCCCTACGACCGGACGCGCGGCGCGGGCGGCTCCTCGGGTGGCGCGGCGGCGGCGCTCGCCACGCGCCTCCTCGCCGTGGCCGACGGGTCCGACATGATGGGGTCGCTGCGCAATCCGGCGGCCTTCTGCAATGTCTACGGCTTCCGCCCGACCTGGGGCCTCGTGCCGCAGGATGCCGAGGGCGATACCTATCTGCACACGCTCTCGACCGAAGGCCCGATGGCGCGCACGATCGAAGACCTCGCGCGGCTTCTCGAAACCCTGTGCGGCCCGAACCCCGAGGCGCCGTTCGGGCGCGCGGCCGAAAGCTTTGCCGACCGTCTTGACCGTGACGTGAAGGGCCTGCGCATCGGCTGGCTCGGCGACTGGGGCGGGGCCTATCCGCTGGAGGCGGGCATCCTCGATCAATGCCTTGCGGGGGCAAGGGTGCTTGAAGATATGGGCGCCATCGTCGAGCCCGTCGCGCCGCCCTACCCTGCGGAACGGCTCTGGCATGCCTGGATCACGCTCCGCGCCATGCTGAATGCAGGTTCGATGAAGGCGCTCCATTCCGATCCGGCGAAGCGCGCGAAGATCAAGCCCGAGACGCTGTGGGAGATCGAGCAGGGCCAGTCGCTGAGCACCGCCGCGGTCTACGAGGCTTCGACCATCCGCTCGCGCTGGTACGCGCATGCCGCCAAGCTGTTCCGGACTTACGATGCGCTGATCATGCCCGCCGCGCAGGTCTGGCCCTTCCCCGCAGATTGGCGCTGGCCGAGGGAGGTCGCGGGCCGGACGATGGATACCTATCACCGCTGGATGGAGGTGGTCGTGCCGGTATCGCTGATTGGCCTGCCGTCGCTCTGCCTGCCCGTGGGCTTTGGCGCGGGCGGCCTGCCGATGGGGATGCAGCTGATCGGGCCGACCGGGTCGGACGCGAATATCCTGTCCATCGGCCAGGCCTATCACCGCGCGACCGACTGGCCGGGGCGCCGTCCGCCCGCCTGATCAGGCCCGGCCGGCGAAGTGGGCGAGTGTCTGTTCGACATTCTGCCGGTGGACCGCCTCGTACTCCCGCCAGTAGATCAGCGTTCCGGCTTCGAGATCTTGCGCCACGACATCGGCAAGATCGCGCGCGCCCTGTTCGGGGCGCGCAGCGAGTGACTGGAGCCAAGAGACATAGCGCGCCGTGGCGGCAAGAAGGTCACCGCCATACCCGCCCGACGCGATCCGTTCCGGCGCGCCGTGATTGGGGTAGATGCGGCGCGCACCAAGCCTGGCGATCTTTTCCAGATCGCGAAGATGGATGGCAAAGTCCTCGGGCGCGCCGACATAGGTCACTGTATCCTCTACCGTGTCACCCGCCAGAAGAACGCCTCGGCCGGGCAACCACAGAAGGGCAGCATCGTCGGAATGAATGTTGGCGGCGATCAGCTCGATCCGCTCACCACCGAACTCGAAGGCCATGTGACCTTCGAACGTTTCAGTCGGCAGGATCAGCGGGTTGATGGCGGGCAGGCCGTGATAGGTTGCGTCTTCGACAGCTTTGCGGTGCGCTGCCAGATGCCTCAGCGTCAGCACGTTGGCGATGACCGGTGCGCCCGCAAAGGCGGCCGTGCCCGCGACATGGTCGAGGTGCCAGTGGCTGTAGGTCACGGTGAAGCGCCGGACGCCCAGCCCTTCGAGATGGGCGCGGATCGCCCCCGCATGGGCCACGGACACATGGCTGTCGTAGACGAGCGCCTCGTCGCCCGCGACCAGCGCGTAAGAGGCGGTGCCGAGCGAGATCGCGCCCTCGTCCACCCAGTTCGGCGCCTCAATGAACCGGTAGCCCGGCACGCGCCCGTCGTAATAGGCGTAAAGGCCCGGTTCGGGGTTCAGGACGCGCAGATGCCCGACGCCGCCGAGCCCTGCCATGCTAACGCAGCTTCAAGGTTGCGAGACCGACGAGCGCGAGAATGAGCGAGATGATCCAGAAACGGATCACGATCTGCGGTTCCGACCAGCCTTTCTTCTCGAAATGGTGGTGGATCGGCGCCATCAGGAACACCCGCTTTCCGGTGCGCTTGAAATAGGCGACCTGGATGATGACCGACAGCGTCTCGACGACGAAAAGGCCGCCCACGATCGCCAGCACGATCTCATGCTTCGTCACCACTGCGATGGCCCCAAGCGCGCCGCCGAGCGCGAGCGAGCCCGTGTCGCCCATGAAGACCGCGGCAGGGGGCGCGTTGTACCACAGAAACCCCAAGCCGCCGCCGATGAGGGCGGCGCAGAAGATCACCAGTTCGCCCGTACCCGGCACGAAATGCAGGCCGAGATAATCGGCGAAATTCACGTTGCCGACGAAATAGGCGATCACGCCGAAGGTACCGGCGGCGATCATCACCGGCATCACCGCAAGCCCGTCCAGCCCGTCGGTGAAATTGACCGCATTCGCAGCGCCGACGATGACCAGCATGGCGAAGGGCACGAAGATGAAGGAGAGGTTGATCAGCGTGTCCTTGAAGACGGGAAGGGCCAGCTTCATCGACAAGGCTTCGGGGTGAAGAAGCGCGGCCGCATACCCTGCCGCCGCCGCGATCAGGAAGCCGATCAGCAGGCGGATGCGCGCAGACGATCCCTTGGTCGACTGTTTGGTGACCTTGGCATAATCGTCGGCGAAGCCGAGAAATCCGAAGGCCGCCGTCACCATCAGCACGATCCAGACATAGGGGCTGTCAGGCCGCGCCCAAAGGAGCGTCGAGAAAATAAGCGCCGACAGGATCAGAAGGCCGCCCATGGTCGGCGTTCCGGCTTTCGACAGATGCGATTGCGGGCCGTCGTCGCGAATGGGCTGTCCCTTCTTCTGCTTGCGCCGCAGGAAATTGATCAGCGGCTGGCCGAAGAGAAAGCCGAAGAGCAGCGCGGTGAAAAAGGCGCCGCCCGCGCGGAAGGTGATGTAGCGGAAGAGGTTGAACACATCCCCCCCGTCCGACAAAGCGGTCAGCCAGTACAGCATCTACGCGTCCCCTCGGCTGGGCCTTCGGCCCGTTTCTTCTTTCTTTCCGCGCCCGGGTCTATTCGGGCGCGACCGGATGCCCCAGTTTCTTCAGCGCGTCAACCACGAGGCTGACCTTCGACCCTTTCGAGCCTTTCACGAGGATCACATCGCCCGCGTCCGCCAGTTGATGGGCGCGGGCGGCAAGCTCGTCGGCTTTCTCGACCCAATCGCCGCGTTTCTCGCGCGGCAGAGCTTCCCACAGCCAGCGCATGCGCGGACCGACGCAATGGATGAAGGCGAGGCTCTCGACCGCCGGATGGCGGGCGACGGCCTCGTGCAGCGCGCGTTCGTCCGACCCAAGCTCCAGCATGTCGCCGAGGATGGCGATCCGGCGCCCCGCGGCATGGCGCCCGATCCCGTCCTGAGGCCGGGAGGCCGCGATCACATCGAGTGCCGCAGCGAGGCTGTCGGGATTGGCGTTATAGGCATCGTCGATCAGGTCATAGGTAAAGCCCGGCTCGACCGGGTCGAGCGAGATGCGCTGCCGCTCGCCCCGCCCGGCGGGCGGTGCCCACAGACCCAGGTCGCAGGCGGCAATCGCCGGATCGAGGCCGAGCGCATGGGCGGTCGCAAGGACGCCGAGCGCGTTCTTGGCGAAATGCCGCCCCGCCGTGCGCACCTTGAAGAGGATCGGCTGGCCTGCATGCCTGGCCTGAACCACGGTCGTGTCCTGCGCCAGCGTCACGGTGCCAAGCTGCCAGTCATCGCCCGAGCCTGCCCCGAAGGTCACGGCCGCCGCACCGACGGCGCGGGCCGCCTCCGCAAGGATGGGCGAGGTCGGCAGATCGCCGGGCATCACCAGAATGCCGCCGGGTTCCAGCCCCAGGGCGATGGAGGCCTTCTCGCGCGCGATCCCTTCGATGGCGCCGAACGCTTCCAGATGCGCCGTGCCGATGGTGGTGATCATCGCCACATGCGGCCGCGCCAGCCGCGCGAGCGGCGCGATCTCTCCGGGATGGTTCATGCCCACCTCGATCACCGCGAAGGCGGCGTCCGGCGCCATGCGGGCGAGCGTCAGCGGCACGCCCCAATGGTTGTTGTAGGAGGCTTCGGCCGCATGCACACGGCCGTTCGCCGCCAGAACAGTGCGCAGCATCTCCTTGGTCGAGGTCTTGCCGACCGACCCGGTCACCGCCACCACCTTTGCCGAAGCCCGCGCGCGCCCGGCCCGGCCAAGCGCCTCAAGCCCTTGCAGCACATCCGGAACGATCAAGAGCGGATCAGCCTCGGAACAGTCGTCGGGGATGCGGGAGACAAGCGCCGCCGCCGCGCCCCGGTCGAGCGCGGCGCGGACGAAATCATGCCCGTCGCGTGCATCCTTCAGGGCAACGAAAAGGTCGCCCGTGGCGATGGTCCGACTGTCGATCGAGACGCCATCGGCCGTGAAGGCGCGTGTCGCCCGCCCGCCGGTCGCGCGTGCCGCATCGTCCGAGGTCCAGAGCGCGGCCATCAGATCACCCCGTCAAGGGCGGCGACCGCGACGCTCGCCTGTTCGGCATCGTCGAACGGGTAGATGTCGCTGCCGATGATCTGGCCGGTCTCGTGCCCCTTGCCCGCGATCAGCAGCGCGTCACCCGGTTGCAGCGCATCGACACCGCGCAGGATCGCCTCGGCCCGGTCGCCGACCTCGGTCGCCTCCGGGCAGCCCTTCATCACTTCGGCGCGGATCGCGGCCGGGTCCTCGCTGCGGGGGTTGTCGTCGGTGACGATCACCACATCCGCATGGTGCGCCGCCGCCTCGCCCATCAGGGGACGTTTCAGCCGGTCGCGGTCGCCGCCCGCGCCGAAGACGCAGATGATGCGGCCCATCACATGGGGGCGCAAGGATTGCAGCGCCGAAGCCAGCGCGCCGGGCTTGTGGGAATAATCGACGAAGACGGTCGCGCCATTGGCGCGCGTCGCCGCCAGTTCCATCCGGCCGCGCACCGTGGTCAGGCCCGGCAGGGTGCGGGCAATCTCTTCCGGCGAATGGGTGCCGGAAGCCGCGACCAGCGCAGCGGCGGCCAGCACATTCTCGGCCTGGAAACCGCCGATCAGCGGCAGGCGGACAAGGAAGGGCGTGCCGTTCCAGGTAAAGCGCAAATCCTGGCCCGTCGCATCGAACCTTTGCGCGCCAATCCGGATGTCGGCACTGGCCGCCTGACCGATCGTCACCAGCCGATGCCCGCGTCCCCGCGCGATCGCTGCCATCTCGGCCCCGCGGGCATCGTCTATATTGATGACGGCAGTGCCCTCTTCCGGCAGAACGCGGGCGAAAAGCCCGGCCTTCGCCGCGAAATATTCATCGAAATCAGCGTGATAGTCGAGGTGATCCTGACTGAAGTTGGTGAAGGCCGCTGCCTTCAACCGCACCCCGTCCAGCCTGTACTGGTCCAGACCGTGCGAGGAGGCTTCCATCGCCGCATGGTCGATGCCCGCCGCCGCCATCTCGGCCAGCACCGAATGAAGCGTGATCGGTTCGGGCGTGGTATGGGCAAGCTTGCCGTGAAAGTCGCCAAGGATACCCATCGTGCCAAGGTTCGCGGCCTTGAGGCCAAGCGCCTGCCAGATCTGGCGGGTGAAGGTCGCGACCGAGGTCTTGCCGGAGGTACCGGTGACCGCGAAGACAGTCTCGGGCTGGCGCCCGAACCAGAGAGCCGCAGCATAGGCCAGTGCCTGACGCGGTTCTTCTGCCACCACCAGCGCCGCCTGCGATCCGGCCAGTTCGGCTTTCGCGATCTCTGCCCCTTCGCGGTCGGTCAGGATCGCGCCCGCCTCCATCCGAAGCGCGTACTGGATGAATTCGCCCCCATGCATCTTCGAACCCGGCAGTGCCGCGAACAGGAACCCCGGCTTCACCTGGCGGCTGTCGGCGGTCAGCCCGGTAATCCGCGCTTCGCGCCCATCGCGCGAGGTCAGCCCCAGGTCCGCCAGTGATTTCGTCGCCGCCATGCTACCCCCGGAACCGTCAGTTCGAACTGACGCGTGTTACACCCGCCTCCAGCCCGGGTTCAACCTCTGGCCTGAGACCCAGAAGCGGTGCAACGCGGCGTATCATCTCGGCCGCGACCGGAACCGAGGTCCAGCCCGCCGTGCGGCGCGGTTCGTCGCCCGAGCTTTCGACCGGCTCGTCGAGCGTGACGATCAGCACATATTTCGGGTCGTAGGAGGGAAAGGTAGAAGCGAAGGTGGTCACGACCTTGTCGTCATAATAGCCGCCCGTCGGCTTCGGCTTGTCGGCAGTGCCGGTCTTGCCGCCGACCGCATAGCCCGGCACCTCGCCGAAGGACGCCGTGCCGCGCACCACCACCTGCCGCAGAAGCGAACGCGCAATCTCCGAGGTCTTTTCGCTGATGACACGCTCGCCTTCCTGTACCTTGTCGGTCTTCAGGATCGTCGGGCGAACCCGGGTGCCGCCATTGACGATCGAGGCATAAGCCGAGGCCAGATGCAGCGGGCTCGCCGACAGGCCATGGCCGTAGGAGATGGTCAGCATCGAAATCTCGGACCATTTCTTGGGGATCAGCGGCTTGCCGGTCGGCGCCTCGACCAGTTCGACCGGTGTAGGCTCGAAAAAGCCGAGCGACTTGAGGAAAGCCTGCTGCTTCTCCGCGCCGACCATGCCGATGATATGGGCGGTGCCGACGTTCGAAGATTTCACCACCACGTCCGTCACCGTGTTCTGGGCGCCGTAATTGTGGAAATCGCGGATCTTGTACTTGCCCCAGAACATCGGGCTTTTCGTATCGACCATGGTCATCGGATTGACGAGACCGAGGTCGAGCGCCTGCGCCACGGCAAATATCTTGAAGGTCGAGCCAAGCTCGTAAACCCCCTGCACTGCCCGGTTGAAGAGCGGGCTGTCCCCGGCCTGACCCTTGACCAGCGGCGCGGGTCTGGTGTTGGGGTCGAAGTCGGGCAGCGAGGCCATGGCGATCACTTCGCCGGTTCTCACATCCATGAGAATGGCGGCCGCCCCCTTGGCGTTCATCAGCTTCATGCCGCCGTCGAGCACTTCCTCGACCGTCGCCTGAACCGACAGGTCGATCGACAACTGCAGGGGCGCGCCCCCGTTCGCCGGGTCGCGCAGCCACTGGTCGAAGGTCTTCTCGATCCCCGCCGTGCCGATCACTTCGGCCGAGGCCACACCCTCGCGCCCGAAGGACGAGCCGCCGAGGATGTGGGAAGCCAGCGCACCGTTCGGGTAAAGCCGCATCTCGCGCGGCCCGAAAAGAAGGCCGGGATCGCCGATCTCATGCACAAGCTGCATCTGTTCGGGCGAGATGCGTTTCTTGATCCAGAGGAATTTCTTCGACCCGGTGAAATCCTTCCTCAGCTTCTCGGCATCGAGGTCGGGGAAGATCAGCGCGAGCTTTTCCGCCGCGCCCGCCGGATCGACCATCAGCTTCGGCTGGGCATAAAGCGCGTGGGTGACAAGGTTCGTGGCAAGGATGCGCCCCTCGCGGTCGGTGATGTCGGCGCGCTGCGCGACGATCGCAGGGCCTGCCTGCCCGCTCTTCGGCTCCTCGGGTGCGGTGGATGCGAGAACGCCCATCCGCAGGCCGACCGTGCCAAAGCCCGCCACGAAGGCAAGGCCGAGGAGCAGAAGGCGGCCCTCGGCCTTCAGTCGCGCGCTGTCACGCATCTCCTCATGGCGCAGGCGCAGGTTTTCGCGCTCGATCGCATCCGGATTCTCGCCCTTGGCACGGGCCGAGAGAATGCGGGCCAAGGGGCGGAGCGGCGTGCGGATCATGGCGTCTTTTCCAGCGCGGCAACGGTAGAAATCGGGTCGGTGATCGGTTCAAGCGACGGCATCTCGGTCGCGGGATAGCTGATCTGGGCGACGTCGCCGAACTGTTCCGGCGCCAGCGGCAGAAGGCCCAGCCGTTCGAAATTCAGATCGGCGAGCGCGCGTAGCCGGTCGGGCCGGTTCAGATAGGCCCATTCGGCGTTCAGGACCGACAGGCTTTCCTTCAGTTCGCCGATCTCGATCCGCAGGCTGCGCACCTCGGCAAGTTCCGCCTGGGTCCGGTAATTCTCGCGGTAGGCCCAGAAGCCGAGCGCGATGAGCGAGGTCGCGAAGAGCGTGAGGATGAAGCCGCGCATGGCTCAGCGTCCTTTCTTCTTTTGCGGCAGGCGCGGCAGCGCCAGGCTGGCGGCATCGGCCTGCCCCGCAGGTGCATCGGTCCGCCGGCCAACGCGCAACTTGGCCGAGCGCGACCGGGGGTTCGCGGCCAGTTCCTCCGCATCCGGGCCGATCGCCTTGCGGGTGATCATCATGAAGGCCGGGCGTGCCTCTGCCCGGGCGGGCGCATGGCGGCTGCCCTGCCCCTCGGCGCCCGACCGCATCTGGAAGAAGCGCTTCACCACGCGGTCTTCGAGCGAATGGAAGGTCACGACCGCGAGCCGTCCACCCGGTTTCAGCGCCCGTTCCGCTGCCGCCAGCCCGGCTTCAAGCTGGCCGAATTCATCGTTCACCGCGATGCGAAGCGCCTGGAAGGTGCGCGTCGCCGGATGGCTTTGCCCGGGCTTGGGGCGCGGCAGGCAGCTTTCCACGACCCTGGCAAGCTGCAATGTCGTCGTGAAGGGACGGGCCGCGACGATGGCGCGGGCGATGCGGCGCGAGGCGCGCTCTTCGCCGTAATGATAGAGAATATCGGCGAGTTCAGCCTCGCTGGCCCCGTTCACCAGATCGGCGGCGGTCGGCCCGGCATCACCCATGCGCATGTCCAAGGGACCGTCCTTCTGGAAGGAAAAGCCGCGCTCCGCCTCGTCGATCTGCATCGAGGAAACGCCCAGGTCGAGCACGACACCATCGACCGGCGCGGCGGCGATCAGGTCGAGGTCGGAAAAGGTGCCTTCGGCCAGTTCCAGCCGCGCGCCATGGGCGCCCGCCCAGTCCCGCGCCATGCGGAAGGTCAAGGGGTCGCGGTCGATGGCAATGACTTTGTCCGCCCCCGCCGCCAGAAGGCCGCGCGTATAGCCGCCTGCCCCGAAAGTGCCATCGACCCAAACTCCCGAAACGGGCGAAACCGCTTCGAGAAGCGGCTTCAGCAGGACCGGAACATGGGGGGCATCTGGCTGTGTATCGGGCCGTGGCAGCGGCATCTTCATACCCTCGTCCTCGGCGGCAGAAGGCTGCGCGGGTCGAAATCGTCGGGATATTGGTCGGCCAACCGCCGCGAGCGGGCGCCCGCGCGCTCCTCATAGGTCTCGGGCTTCCAGATCTTGAAATAGTCGCCCGCCGAGATGAAGAAGGCCTCGGACGTCAGCCCGATCTTCTCGCGCAATTTCTGCGGCAGGACGAGGCGGCCGTCGTCGTCGATATTGGTCTCGACCGACTGGCCGTACATACGCTCTTCCAGCATCAGCCGTTCGGCCGAGCCGCGCTGCATGTCTTCGATCTGTTCGTCAATCTCTTCGATCGCGCGCATCGTATAGACTTCCAGCCAATCCTGCCGGGCGTCGCCGTAAACGATCACGATATTGGGGCGCAGCCCCTCGCGCCAGTCAGGGTCCGAGGCTTCGATCACGCGGCGGAACGGGGCGGGGATGGATACGCGACCCTTCGCGTCCACCTTGAACGTCTCCGACCCTCTGAACCTGCGTGCCAACGGCCCGCGCTCCTTTGCCTGTCCCTCTTGCCGGAGCGGGGCCCCGGAAAGACAACGGCGGATCGGGCTGCTGCCACTGCCCGATCCGCCGCCCTCGTCCCATCACTGGGTCTGTCCGGCTGGTGACCACCTGGGGGGATGTCTGCTCGTCACAGCGCCGGATCTCTTGGTTCGGCAGGGCGGGCGCCTGTATGAAACCTGACTTTTGCCGTTTGGGGTCTTGCCGCCCCGAAGTCTTGATCCCGTCCTGCCGGTACAGAAAGGGATGACACGGGAATTCATGGGAATCAACAGGAATTTTTGGATCCCACGCAGGAAATTCTACGATGGGAGGAGCGGGTCACGATGGAGTCGGCTAGGATTTGCGCCCGATCGGGCGATATATCGAGCCGATTCGTCGAATGAACACCATATATAGATCAATCCAGCCGAGGCGCGTCATTCCCATACCGGACCGTCAGTTTCGAGGATTTCAGCGGCGCGCAGGCTTTCCTGCCGCCTCAGACAAGGAAGATCCCGCAGGAAACCCTGATCCAGCGGGATATTTCGTCGCGAATGATTCGAAACAGCCCTGCCGGAGCCACGCCGATCCCATGAATTCCCATGGGAACCTCCTCGGGCGCTTCGCTTCTCGTCGGGATGCCCCGAGGAGCGCACAAAGTGCGACGACGAGGCCCCTCCCGGCCCCACCGGTCAGGCCATGCCGCCCGCGATCAGGCGGTGGGCGATCCGCGCATAGGCCTCGGACACGGCACTCTCGCCCGCGGCAATCGGTGTACCCGCATCCCCGGCGAGGCGGACATCAAGCGACAGCGGTATCTCGCCAAGGAACGGCACGTCCAGCTTGTCCGCCTCTGCCGCCACGCCGCCATGGCCGAAGATATGTGCCTCATGCCCGCAGTTCGGGCAGACATAGGACGACATGTTCTCGATTAGACCAAGGACCGGCGTCTTCAGCTTGCCGAACATGTCGATGGCGCGCCGCGCATCCAGCAGCGCCACATCCTGCGGGGTCGATACGATGACCGCGCCGGTCACATGGGTCTTCTGGCAAAGCGTCAGCTGCACATCCCCGGTGCCGGGCGGCAGATCGACGATCAGAACGTCCAGATCGCCCCAGGCCACCTGGTTCAGAAGCTGCTGCATCGCCCCCATCAGCATCGGCCCGCGCCAGACCACCGCCTCGTTTTCCTTCAGCATCAGCCCGATAGACATCATCGTGACGCCATGTGCGTGCAAGGGCTCTATCGTCTTTCCGTCGGAAGACGCCGGGCGTTTCGACACGCCCATCATCCGCGGCTGCGACGGGCCGTAGATATCGGCGTCCAGAAGGCCAACCCGCCTGCCCTGCCGCGCCAGCGCCACGGCGAGGTTCGAGGATACCGTCGATTTGCCAACCCCGCCCTTGCCCGACCCGATGGCAAGGATGCGGGCCACGCCAGGCACATGCTGCGGCCCTGCCTGCGGCGTCGGATGGCCGCCGATCTTCAAGGAGGGCGGCGGCGCCTTGGCCGCCGGGCCATGCGCGGTCAGAAGCGCGGAAACCCGCGCAATACCCAGCGCTTTGACCGCCGCCTCCGCTGCCTGACGCACCGGTTCCATCTGGCGCGCCATCTCGGGCGACGGAGCCTCGATCACGAAACTTGCCTTGTCCGCTTCCACCGTCAGCGCCCGGACCATGTCGCGGCTCACCAGATCGCCACCGTCAGGCAGCGCGATCCGCGCAAGGGCCGAGAGGATCAGGTCGCGATCGGGGGTCATGAAAGCCATCCTTTGCTATGCGCGGAACACTTGGCTTCAACCGGTCTGCCTCGGCAAGGGCGAAATGGTCGCAGCCCCGCCCCGGCAGCGGTTTTCCTTCACGAAACCGTTACATACCCGTTTCCGCAGCGTCAAAATAGGTCAGCAAGCGGTATGCATTTTCTGCATGGCGGCATTGATCTTTTCCGGGATTGTGCAGTTGCAGCATGAAGCGCATCTTCATCCCAACAGCACGACACGGATCGTGCAACGAGTTAGATGAGGCATCAAAATGAACACGACCATTCTTCGCGGCAACGCAACGCTCCTCGAACGGATTTCGGCCTTCTTCGCCGGCCTGAACGAAAGCCGCCGCCGCTATGGCATCTACCGCCAGACGCTGCGCGAGCTTGACGGCCTGAACGACCGCGAGCTGAACGACCTCGGCCTGCACCGTTCGGAAATCGAGCGCGTCGCCGTCGAAGCCGCCTACGGTAAGTGATCGGATTTCCGGCCCTTCTCCTCCCCCTCGGGCCGGATATGGCGGTGACTACCCTCCCTGTCACCGCCTCCCTTTTCGGGGCTGATGCCCCAGAAGAACCGCCGCCGACCCTTCTCCTCCCTCGGGTCCGCGGCGCATAAGGACGGCGCCCCCTCCTCCTCCCTGGGGCGCCGCCCTTACCCCAAAGGAACCCACGGGTTCCCTGAGATCGTCGGCTTCCTCCTCCCTGCCGACAGATCCCTGCGGCGATGGCTGTTCCTCCTCCCCTGGCCATCGCCGCGCTTTTCCCTTTCACAACAGGCAATGAAATCGCGCGGCTTGCGCCGTCTGCCGATTTGATGTGCTGGGAAAAGGGCTGACTTGCGCCCGGGTCCGTCAGAACGGAATGTCGTCAACCTGATCGGCGGCGATCACGAAGCCTGCCACCACATGCTTCACGCCCGCCTTGTCGAAGGCGATCTCGAGCTTGTCGCCCTCTGTCCCTTCCACGGTCCCATAGCCGAACTTCTTGTGGAAGACCCGGTCGCCTTCGATGAAGGCCGCCACTGCATCGAGGTCGATGATCTGGTTCCGCGCCTCGCGCGGCTGCGACAGGCCGCGCTGGCCCGACCGTTCCTGCAGCCGCCGCCAGCCGGGGGAATTGTAGACATCGGCCTTCGTCGCCCGCTCCTCGATCCCGCCCGCCCGCGGCGCCGCCGCACCGAAACCCCCGCCGTAAAGGCCGGGCGGGGTCAGGACATCCACATGCTTCGCGGGCAGTTCGTCGATGAAACGCGAGGGAAGCTGCGATTGCCACTGGCCATAGACCCGGCGGTTTCCGGCGAAAGAGATGGTGCACAGCTCCTCGGCCCTTGTGATCCCCACATAGGCCAGCCGCCGTTCCTCCTCGAGGCCCTTGAGCCCGCTTTCATCCATCGAGCGCTGCGAGGGGAACAGCCCGTCCTCCCAGCCCGGCAGGAACACCACCGGGAATTCCAGCCCTTTCGCCGCATGAAGGGTCATGATCGTGACCTTCTCCTCGGCGTCCTGGCTGTCATTGTCCATGATCAGCGCCACATGTTCTAGGAAGCCCTGAAGGCTGTCGAACTGTTCCAGGGCCTTCACGAGTTCCTTCAGGTTATCAAGCCGCCCCGGCGCCTCGGGCGTCCTGTCGTTCTGCCACATTTCCGTGTAGCCCGATTCCTCAAGGATCGTCTCGGCCAGCGCGATATGGTCATAGCCCTGCTGCCGGGTCACCCGGTGCCAGCGGTCCACCGCCTCGACAAATATCCTCAGCTGCCCGCCGCCCTTGCCGGGCATGCGGCCCGCCGCCACCAGATAGCGCGCGCCCTCCAGAAGCCCCGCCCCATCCTCGCGCGCCTGCATCTGGATCGTCTGCACCGCCTTGTCGCCCAGGCCGCGCTTGGGCACATTCACCACCCGCTCGAAGGCCAGATCATCGGCGGGCGAGCAGGCGAGGCGGAAATACGCCATCGCATCGCGAATTTCCTGCCGTTCATAGAAGCGCGGGCCGCCGATCACCCGGTAGGGCAGGCCGATGGTCAGGAACCTGTCCTCGAAGGCGCGCATCTGGTGGGAGGCGCGGACAAGGATCGCCTGACGGTTCAGGCCGACAGGGTCCAGATGGCGGGTGCCGCGCTGCAGCGCCTCGACCTCCTCGCCGATCCAGCGCGCTTCCTCCTCGCCGTCCCAGTGGCCGATCAGGCGCACCTTCTCGCCGCCCTGCGCGTCTGTCCAGAGCGTCTTGCCCAGCCGCCCGGCGTTGGCCGCGATCAGGCCCGAGGCGGCGGCAAGAATGTGCTCGGTCGAGCGGTAGTTCTGTTCCAGCCGGATGACGGTCGCGCCGGGAAAATCCTTCTCGAACCTGAGGATATTGCCGACTTCCGCCCCGCGCCAGCCATAGATCGACTGGTCGTCATCACCCACGCAGCAGATGTTCTTGTGCCTGGCCGCCAGAAGGCGCAGCCACAGATACTGGGCGACGTTCGTATCCTGATATTCGTCGACGAGGATATAGCGGAACCAGCGCTGGTATTGGTCCAGAACATCGGGATGGGCCTGAAAGATCGTCACGCAATGCAGAAGCAGATCGCCGAAATCGCAGGCGTTGAGGGTCTTCAACCGCTCCTGATAGGCGGCGTAAAGTTCCGATCCCATGTGGTTGAAGCTTGACGCCTCGGCCGAAGGCACCTTGTCGGGCGTCCAGGCCCGGTTCTTCCAGTGGTCGATCAGCCCCGCAAGCTGGCGCGCAGGCCAGCGCTTTTCGTCGATATTGGCCGCGACGATCAGCTGCTTCAGCAGCCGGATCTGATCGTCGGTATCGAGGATGGTGAAGCTCGACTTCAGACCGACAAGTTCCGCATGCCGGCGCAAGAGCTTGACCGACACCGAATGGAAGGTGCCCATCCAGGGCAGGCCCTCGACCGGCTGGGCAAGAAGGCGCCCCACCCTTTCCTTCATCTCGCGCGCGGCCTTGTTGGTGAAGGTCACCGCAAGGATCTCATGGGGTCGCGCCTTTCCGGTCGCCAGAAGATGCGCGATCCGCGCCGTCAGCGCCCGCGTCTTTCCGGTGCCCGCGCCCGCGAGCATCAGGACCGGTCCCTCCAGCGCCTCGACCGCCTGCCGCTGCGGCGCGTTCAGCCCGTCAAGGTATGGTGCCCCCTGCCCCACGGCGCGCGCGGCCATCGCCCGCTGCGACAGCGGCACGGCGGCGGCGAAGGCATCATCCTCGTCGAACTGGCTCATGGCGCGACAATAACGGGGCGGGCGGCAAAGTTAAAGAAGAGTTCTTGCAATGTTCCGGAAACCTTGTCGAGCAGTTTGCGCACCCGTCGCCAGTGTGCGGCGAGGATTGCATCAAACGCTCGACAAGCGGCCGCCGACCGGCTGTTCTGCGGCTTGTTCCGGCGGAACGCCGACCCCACGCCGCTTTCGCGTGCAAAGTGCCGGTTTCGTGCCTGCGGTTTGCCGGGGCGGCTCTAGTCTCACGACGCCACTTGCGCTGCGCTGCAGCATGCCTAAAGTGCGCGCCGCGACCAGGGAGGGACCGATGGCAGAATTCCGCAAGATCCTTGTAGCGAACCGGGGCGAGATCGCCATCCGGGTCATGCGGGCCGCGACCGAACTCGGCAAGCGCACCGTCGCGGTCTATGCCGAGGAGGACAAGCTGTCGCTCCACCGCTTCAAGGCCGACGAGGCCTACCGGATCGGCGAAGGGCTTGGCCCGGTGCAGGCCTATCTGTCGATCGATGAAATCATCCGTGTGGCCAGGGAATGCGGCGCGGATGCGATCCATCCGGGTTACGGCCTCCTCAGCGAAAACCCCGAATTCGTCGAGGCCTGTGCGGCCAATGGCATCACCTTCATCGGACCGAAGGCCGAAACCATGCGCGCGCTTGGCGACAAGGCGAGCGCGCGGCGGGTGGCGATCGCCGCCGGTGTGCCGGTCATCCCGGCGACCGAGGTGCTTGGCGACGACATGGAAGAGATCAAGCGCCAGGCGGCCGAGATCGGCTATCCGCTGATGCTGAAGGCCTCCTGGGGCGGCGGCGGGCGCGGCATGCGGCCGATCCAGTCCGAGGCGGAACTCGCCGACAAGGTCCGCGAGGGGCGGCGCGAGGCGGAAGCGGCCTTCGGCAATGGCGAAGGCTACCTCGAAAAGATGATCCTGCGCGCCCGCCATGTCGAGGTGCAGATCCTCGGCGACCAGATGAGCAACATCTATCACCTTTACGAGCGGGATTGCACCGTCCAGCGCCGCAACCAGAAGGTCGTCGAACGCGCGCCTGCGCCTTATCTGTCCGAGGAACAGCGCACCGAGATTTGCGAACTCGGCCGCCGCATCTGCGCCCATGTGAATTACGAATGCGCGGGAACGGTCGAATTCCTGATGGATATGGACAGCGGCAAGTTCTACTTCATCGAGGTCAACCCCCGCGTCCAGGTCGAACATACCGTCACCGAACAGGTAACCGGCATCGACATCGTCCAGGCCCAGATCAAGATCGCCGAAGGAAAGACCCTCGCCGAGGCCACCGGCATGGCGAGCCAGGCCGACGTGCATCTCAACGGCCACGCGATCCAGTGCCGGGTGACGACCGAAGACCCGCTGAACAATTTCATCCCCGACTATGGCCGCATCACCGCCTATCGCTCGGCGACCGGTGCCGGTATCCGGCTCGACGGCGGCACCGCCTATTCGGGCGCGGTCATCACCCGCTATTACGATTCGCTTCTGGTGAAGGTCACCGCCTGGGCGCAGACGCCCGAGCAGTCGATTTCGCGGATGAAGCGCGCGCTCGCCGAATTCCGCATCCGGGGCGTCGCCACCAATATCGCCTTCGTCGAAAACCTGCTGCGCCACCCGACCTTCCTGACGAACGCGGCGACCACCAAGTTCATCGACACGACACCGGAGCTTTTCGCCTTCAGGAAGCGGCGCGACCGGGCAACGAAGATCCTGATCTACATCGCCGACATCACGGTGAACGGCCATCCCGAAACCGCCGGTCGGGCGAAGCCCCCGGCCGAGGCCCGCGCGCCGCGTGCGCCGAAGCCCGTGGTCGCCCCCGCGCCCGGCAGCCGGACTCTGCTGGAAGAAAAAGGCCCGCAGGCGGTCGCGGACTGGATGGCGTCTGAGAAGAAACTTCTCATCACCGACACGACGATGCGCGATGGCCACCAGTCGCTGCTGGCGACCCGGATGCGCTCGATCGACATGATCCGCGTGGCGCCCGCCTATGCGGCGAACCTGCCCGGTCTTTTCAGTGTCGAATGCTGGGGCGGCGCTACGTTCGACGTGGCCTACCGGTTCCTGCAGGAATGTCCCTGGCAGCGGCTCCGCGACTTGCGCAAGGCGATGCCGAACCTGATGACGCAGATGCTGCTCCGCGCCTCGAACGGCGTGGGATATACGAACTACCCGGACAATGTTGTTCGATTTTTCGTGAAACAGGCGGCCGAAACCGGCATCGATGTGTTCCGCGTGTTCGATAGTCTCAATTGGGTCGAGAATATGCGCGTCGCCATGGACGCGGTCGTCGAGCAGGAAAAGGTCTGTGAAGGCACGATCTGTTACACCGGCGACATCCTGAACCCCGACCGGGCGAAATACGACCTGAACTACTATGTCACCATGGGCAAGGCGCTGAAGGCGGCGGGCGCACATGTTCTAGGTCTCAAGGATATGGCGGGCCTGTTGAAGCCCGCCGCCGCGCGCGTGCTCGTCAGGGCGCTGAAGGAAGAGATCGGCCTGCCGATCCATTTCCACACGCATGACACCTCGGGCATTGCCGGCGCGACGATCCTCGCCGCCGCCGACGCCGGTGTCGATGCCGTCGATGCGGCGATGGACGCCTTCTCGGGCGGCACCTCGCAGCCCTGCCTTGGCTCGATCGTCGAGGCGCTGGCCCATACCGACCGCGATACCGGCCTCGACATCGCGGAAATCCGCCGCATCTCCAACTATTGGGAAGCGGTCCGCCACCAGTACCGGGCCTTCGAGAGCGGCCTCGAAGCCCCGGCTTCAGAGGTCTACCTGCACGAAATGCCCGGCGGCCAGTTCACCAACCTCAAGGCGCAGGCGCGCTCGCTCGGGCTTGAGGAGCGCTGGCACGAGGTCGCGCAGGCCTATGCCGACGCGAACCGGATGTTCGGCGATATCGTGAAGGTCACGCCATCGTCGAAGGTCGTGGGCGACATGGCGCTGATGATGGTCGCGCAGAACCTGACGCGGCAACAGGTCGAGGACCCCGCCGTCGATCTTGCCTTCCCGGATTCGGTTGCCGACATGCTGAGGGGCAATCTCGGCCAGCCCCCGGGTGGCTGGCCCGAGGGGATCGTCAGGAAGGTTCTCAAGGGTGAAAAGCCCTCGACCGAGCGGCCGGGCAAGAACATGCCGCCAGTGGAACTGGAGGCGATCCGCAACAAGCTGTCGGCCGATCTTGAAGGCTTTCGGGTCGATGACGAGGATCTGAACGGCTATCTCATGTATCCCAAGGTCTTCCTCGACTATATGGGCCGCCACCGGCAGTACGGCCCGGTCCGCACCCTGCCGACGCCGACCTTCTTCTACGGCATGCAGCCGGGCGAGGAGATCTCGGTCGAGATCGACCCGGGCAAGACGCTGGAAATCCGGCTGCAGGCGGTAGGCGAGACCGATGATACCGGCGAGGCCAAGGTCTTCTTCGAACTGAACGGCCAGCCGCGCGTGATCCGTGTTCCGAACCGCGCGGTGAAGGCCAAGACCGCGAGCCGCCCCAAGGCGCAGGACGGCAATCCGCTGCATATCGGCGCGCCGATGCCGGGCGTTGTGGCAAGCCTTTCGGTCGCGGCGGGGCAGAAGGTGGCTGCGGGAGACCTGCTTCTGACCATCGAGGCGATGAAGATGGAAACGGGTATACATGCCGAGCGCGCGGGCCTTGTGCGTGCGGTCCATGTGGCGGCGGGCGCGCAGATCGACGCCAAGGACCTGCTGATCGAATTCGCCGACTGAGGTGCGGGCGCGACGCCGGGGACCAAAATCCTTCGCGAAGGATTTTGGCGGCACCGTTGCGATGAACGTCGGGGGTGCGGACGGCCCGGCGCTTCAGGTGCGCTCCATCACCAGCGCCACGCCCTGCCCCACACCCACGCACAGGGTGGCGAGGGCATAGCGCCCGCCCCGTCGCGCAAGGTCGCGCGCCGCCGTCCCGGCAAGGCGCGCGCCGCTCATTCCCAGCGGATGGCCCAGCGCGATCGCCCCGCCGTTCGGGTTCACGCGCGGATCGTCGTCGGCAAGGCCAAGTCCGCGCAGGCAGGCGAGAACCTGAACCGCAAAAGCCTCGTTGATCTCGATGAGATCGAGGTCGGAAAGCCCGATCCCCGCAAGCGCCAGCGCCCGGCGGCTCGCCTCGACCGGGCCGATACCCATGATCCGGGGCGGCACGCCGACCGAGGCGGCGGCAAGCACCCGCGCCCGTGGCGCGAGGCCAAGGGTGGCCGCTCGCTCGCCCGAGGCGAGGATCAGCGCGGCTGCGCCGTCGTTCACGCCCGACGCATTGCCTGCCGTGACCGTCCTGTCCGGCGCGTTGATGCCCTTCAGCTTCCCGAGACCTTCCAGCGTCGTCTCCGGCCGGGGATGTTCGTCGCGGTCGACCAGATTGACCGCCCCTTTCCGGCCCGGCAGGTCGACCGAAAGCCGTTCTTCCGCATAGAAGCCAGCGGCGTCGGCGGCGGCGAACCGTTCCTGCGAACGGAGCGCGAAAGCATCCTGATCGGCGCGCGAGATGGCGAAGTCGGCCGCCAGATTGTCGGCAGTCTCCGGCATCGACTCCACTCCGTATTCCGCCGCCATGCGCGGATTGACGAAGCGCCAGCCGATGGTCGTGTCATGCACTTCCGCCTGTCGGCTGAAGGCGCCGGTCGCCTTCGGCATAACGAAAGGCGCGCGGCTCATACCTTCGACGCCGCCTGCGATCACCAGGCCCTTTTCACCCAGCCGGATCGAGCGAGCCCCCGCGATGACTGCATCCAGCCCCGAGGCGCAGAGGCGGTTCACGGTATAGGCGGGCACCTCAGGCCCAAACCCGGCCAGCAGCGACGCCATGCGCGCCACGTTGCGATTGTCCTCGCCCGCCTGATTGGCACAGCCGAGGACGACCTCCTCGACCGCATCCGGCCCAAGCGACGGGTTGCGCGCCAGCAGCGCGCGCAAGGTCAGCGCCGCCAGATCGTCCGTCCGGACAGAAGAGAGGGCGCCACCATAGCGTCCGATCGGTGTCCGTACGAAATCGCAGATGAAACAGTCCATGCCCGCCCTTCAAACCCCCACGTAGCGTGTGCTGAGGTCCGGCGTCAGCTCGGCTATCGGACCGGTCCAGACCGTGCGCCCGCGTTCGAGAACGACAGCACGGTCCGCCACCGCCTTCAACTCTTTCAGCGTCTTGTCGATGACGAGGAGAGCAAGACCCGAGGCGGATTTGAGCCGCGCGACCGCCGCCCATATCTCCTGCCGGATCACCGGCGCCAGCCCTTCGGTCGCCTCGTCGAGGATCAAAAGCCGCGGATTGGTCATCAGCGCCCGGCCGATGGCCAGCATCTGCTGCTCGCCGCCGGAAAGCGTCGCGGCCCGCTGGCCGCGGCGCTCGGCAAGGCGCGGAAACAGGGTTTCGACCTCAGCCTGTCCCCACTCGCCGGGTCGCGCGGCGCAGATCAGGTTCTCGGCGACGGTCAGATCGCGGAAACAGCGCCGGCCTTCCGGCACCAACCCGATCCCGAGCCGCGCCGCCCTGTGGCTTGGCAGCAGCATCAGATCCTGCCCCGCGAACTGCATTGAGCCCGAGGCCGGGATCATCCGGCAGATCGCCTTCACGGTCGTGGTCTTGCCCATGCCGTTGCGCCCGAGAAGCGCGACCACTTCGCCCTCGCGAATGTCGAGATCGACGCCGAACAGCGCCTGGCTCGCGCCATAAGAGGCTGTGACCGAGGCGAGGGACAGAAGCGTCATGCCTCCTCCCCCAGATAGGCTTCGCGCACCACGTCACTCTGGCGGATATCGGCGACCGTTCCGGTGGCGATCACCTTGCCATAGACCAGCACGCTGATCCGGTCGGCGAGCGCGAAGACCGCGTCCATGTCATGTTCCACCAGAAGGATCGGCGCCTCCGACCTCAGCCCGTCGAGAAAGCCGGTCAGCCGCTTCGATCCGCCGGCACCAAGGCCCGCCATCGGCTCGTCCATCACGAAGGCACGCGGGCGGAGCGTCAGTGCCACCGCCACCTCAAGCTGGCGGCGCTGGCCATGGCTGAGTTCTGCGGTGCGTGTGGCCGCGTGGTCCGAAAGCCCCACCCGCTCCAGCGCCGCTTCGGCCGTTTCGCGTAGCCCCCGGTCCGATAGGACCGGCGCGAAGAACCTCCAGGGTCGTCCGCGGGCGCCGAGCGCGCCGAGCATCACGTTCTGCAGGACCGTATGATCCATCGCCAGGGCCGAAATCTGGAAGGTCCGCGCCATCCCGCGCCGGGCGCGGGCAAGGACGGACAGCGCTGTCACATCCTCTCCGGCGAAGCGCACGGTGCCGCGGTCTGGCCGCAACGCGCCGCATATCTGGGCGATCAGCGTCGATTTTCCAGCACCGTTCGGTCCGATGATCGCATGGATCTCTCCGGGGCGGAGGTCGATCGAGACATCCTCGCTCGCCCTCAGCGCGCCGAAGCTCTTGGTCAGGCCTCTGGTTTCAAGGACCGGTTCAGCCATGCGCCTTCTCCCGCCCAGCGACCAGACCGATCAGACCGCCCCGGGCGAAGAGGACGATCAACAGCAGGAGCACGCCAAACGCAATCTGCCAGTATTCGCTGATCCCGCCGAGCAGATGTTCGAGCAGCACGAAGACCATGGCCCCAACGACCGGCCCCATCAGCCGCCCGACACCGCCGATGATGACGAAAACCATGATCTCACCACTGGTGTGCCAGCTGAACATCGTCGGGCTGACGAAGCGGTTCAGATCGGCAAAAAGCGCCCCGGCGAGGCCGGTTACCGCAGCCGACAGAACGAAGGCCACAAGTTTCAGCCGCTGCGGATCGAGCCCGACCGCGGCGACCCGCGCGGGCACCTGACGTGCTGCCGCCAGCGCCAGCCCGAAAGGCGAGCGCGCCAGCCGGTGGCTGAGCAAGAGCGCGAGGAGCAGAACCGCAATGACGATCCCGTAGAACTGGATCGGCGCCAGCGTATTCACGCCGGGAAAGCGGTTGCGCACATAGATCGACAGCCCGTCCTCGCCGCCATAGGTCGGCCAGGAAAGCGCGAAGAAATAGAACATCTGGCCGAAAGCGAGCGTGATCATGATGAAATAGACGCCCGTGGTCCTGAGCGAGAGCGCGCCGATCAGAAGGGCGGCAAGCGCGGCAGAGATGGCCGCGACCAGCCAGATCACGGGCATCAGGTTCGTCCCCGGCAGGCCAAAGCTTTCGATCAGCGGCGTGTAGGTCTGGGCATGATAGGCGAGGATACCCATCGAATAGCCGCCGATCCCGAAGAAGACCGCATGCCCAAGGCTGACAAGCCCGCCCTGCCCCAGTGCGATGTTCAGCCCGACGCCCGCCAGCGCCAGCACGGCGGCGCGGGTGGCAAGCGTCACCCAATAGCTCTCTCCCATCAGATGCGCGGCCAGCGGCAGGAGGACAAGTGCCACGACGACCGCCAGGTTGACTTGCGCTTCGCGGCTCATGCGCGGCCTCCGAAGAGGCCAGTCGGCCGCCAGATCAGGATCGCCCCCATCAGGATATATATCGCCATAGAGGCAAGCGAGGCACCAACTGCCTTGGCGCTTGCGGGATCGGTTACAAGCTTCAGCGCCTCGGGCAGGAAGACGCCGCCAAGCGTATCGGTCAGCCCCACGAGCAGCGCGCCAAGCAAGGCGCCGCGGATCGAGCCGATGCCGCCGATCACGATCACCACGAAGGCAAGGATCAGGACCGGCTCTCCCATGCCGACCTGCACCGACTGGATCGCGCCCACAAGCGCACCTGCAAGACCCGCAAGTGCGGCGCCAAGCGCGAAGATCAGCGTGTAAAGCCTTGATATGTCGATCCCAAGGGCTGCCGTCATCTCGCGGTCGTTCTCGCCCGCGCGGATGCGGATGCCGATGCGCGTGCGGGTGATCATCAGATCGAGCCCGAGCGCGATGAGGAGCCCCGCGCCGATGAGGACCAGCCGGTAAAGCGGATAATCTATACCGCCGGGCAGACTGACCGGCCCGGAGAGCGCGGGCGGAATGTCGAGATAGAGCGGGAAGGAGCCGAAGGCCCAGCGCGTGCCTTCCGAGAAGATCAGGATCAGCGCGAAGGTCGCCAGAACCTGATCGAGATGGTCGCGGTCATAGAGGCGACGGATGATGAGGAGCTCGACGATCACGCCCGCCACCGCCGCCGCCGCGAGCGCGGCAAGGAGCGCCAGCGTGAAAGAACCGGTCGCCGCCGCCACGCTCGCCGCAGCAAAGGCGCCGAGCATGTAGAGCGACCCATGGGCGAGGTTGATCAGCCCCATCACGCCAAAGATCAGCGTCAGGCCTGCAGCCATAAGAAACAGCATCACGCCGAACTGCAGCCCGTTCAGCACCTGCTCTGCGAGAAGGACAAGGCTCATCATCTGCATCCGGCAGCGCCGGCCCCTGCACAGGAACCTGCGAAGGGGCCGGCCGCCAGCTTACATCTTGCATTCGGCGGCATAGGAGTCGCCGTGATCGGTCAGGACCGTGCCGATGGTCTCGTTCGTGTAGATGTCGCCTTCCTTCACCACCTTGCGGGCGTAGACGTCCTGTACCGGATGGTGGTTCGGCCCGAAGGCGAACTTGCCGCGCGTGCTGGCGAAGTCGGCGGCCTCAAGCGCCGCCTGGAAGGCGGCCTTGTCCGAGGGCTCGGCCTTGGCGAGCGCCGACAGCATCAGGTTCGCCGTGTCAAACCCCTGGCTCGCGTACAGCGACGGCAACCGCCCGTAGGCTTCCTGGAAGCTCGCGACGAAGGCCTTGTTGGCCTCGTTGTCGAGGTCCTTCGACCATTGGCTGGTGTTCACGACGCCAAGTGCCGCATCGCCTACTGCCTGCAGGATGTTCTGGTCGAACGAGAAGGCAGGGCCCACAAGCGGCAGGCCGACGCCGCTGTCGGCATATTGCTTCAGGAACGAAATCCCCATGCCGCCGGGCAGGAAGAAATAGACCGAATCCGCGCCCGAGGCCCGGATCTGCGCGATCTCGGCGGCGTAGTCGGTCTGGCCAAGCTCGGTATAAATCTCGCCCGCCAGCTTGCCGGTGAAGGTCCGCTTGAAGCCGGTCAAGGCATCCTTCCCGGCGGGATAGTTCGGGGCGAGGATGAAGGCATTGCCGTAGCCCGCACCATTGGCATAGGCGCCCGCCGCCTCGTGCAGGGCATCATTCTGCCAGGCGACATTGAAATAGAACGGGCTGCAACCCGCACCGGCAAGCGCCGAAGGTCCGGCGTTGGGCGAGAGGTAGAACATCTCCTGCGCGGTCACGGATGGCACCACGGCCATCGCGAGGTTCGACCAGATGATCCCGGTCATCAGATCGACCTTGTCGGACTGGATCATCTTGTCGGCGAGCTGCACCGCGATCTCGGGCTTTTGCTGGTCATCCTCGACCACCAGCTCGATGTCCGACCGCCCCGATTGCTGGATCGCCAGCAGGAACCCGTCGCGCACATCGATGCCAAGCCCGGCGCCGCCACCCGAAAGCGTGGTGATCATGCCGACCTTCACCTCGGCCGCAGCGGCGCTCGCCAAAGCGGCAAAGGCCGCCGTCAGCAGGAAACGTCCCATTTTCATTCGATCCTCCCTTGTTCCTCATCGAAGTGCCGACCGCAACGGTGGTCCCCTCGCAGCCTGCGCGACCGCTGCCCTGTTGTGCAAGCCTGAACGGCTCTTGCGGGATTTCGATTCGCCGCTTCATGATCGGCGGGGCGGATTTTTATTTCAAGCTTGAAATGTTCATTCCGCACACCGTCCGACCTAAATGCGGCGCCGGTCAGATCAGCGGAACCGCATAGCGCGGGAATATCGTCAAAATGTGCATGGTTGCGCGGCGATCTTTACGCGGCAGAAGGCAAAAGGCGGGGCCAAGACCCCGCCTTCCATTCTCGCCTTCAGACCCGGATCACTCCTTGTCGCGGCCCTGATAGCTGTTGTCATCGGTGTTGATGATCACGCGGGTGCCGACATCGATATGCGGCGGAACCATGATCCGGAGGCCGTTCGAGGTCATCGCGGGCTTGTAGGAGGAGGACGCAGTCTGGCCCTTCACCACCGGCTCGGTCTCGGTGATCTCGACCGTGATCTTCTGCGGCACCTCAAGGGCGATGGCCACGCCGTCGAAAGTCTTCAGCCAGCAACGCATGCCTTCCTGCAGATAGACCTTGTTGTCGCCCATCACATCCTCGGTGACGGTCAGCTGGTCGTAATTCTCGGGATTCATGAAGTGGAACCCTTCGCCATCCTCGTAGAGGAAGTCATATTCACGCTCGTCGACGGTCGCCTTTTCCACCTGGTCGGTGGTCTTCCAGCGCTCCGAGACCTTCACCCCGTCCGAGATGCGGCGCATGTCGACGCTCGTCGTCGGCGTGCCCTTGCCGGGGTGGAAGTTGGTGGCGGAGAGAACCGCATAGAGCCTGCCGTCGAGTTCGACGACATTGCCCTTGCGCAGCGACGAGGCGATGACTTTGACCATGGTGTTCCTTGCAGTCGTTCGGGCCCTTGCGCTATGGCCCGGGCAACATCTTGAATGGATCGCGCTGCCCTTAGCCGATCTTTCCCGATTTCGCCAGATGAAAGCGTCCTGCCCGTGAGAGAGCCGTTGGATCATTCCCATGCCTGGTGGCAGCCGCACCGCCACGCGGACCGGCGCGGGCTGCTTCTGGCGCGCAACCGCATCCAGTCGGCGCTGCGTTCCTGGTTCGCGGGCGAAGGGTTTCTGGAGGTCGATCCAGTGGCCCTGCAGGTCAGTCCGGGAAACGAAGCGCATCTGCACGGCTTCGCGACCGAGGCTATCGGCAACCATGGCCAGCCGCGCGCCATGTATCTGCACACATCGCCCGAGTTTGCGATGAAGAAGCTGCTCGCGGCGGGCGAGACGCGGATCGCTGCCTTCGCCCATGTCTGGCGCAACCGCGAACGCGGCGCGCTGCATTCGCCCGAGTTCACCATGCTGGAATGGTATCGCGCGGGCGAGGATTACACGGTGCTGATGGACGACTGCGCTTCATTCCTGCGGCTTGCGGCCGAAGGCGCCGGGGCGAGGGAACTGCGCTTCCGCGACCGGACCTGCGACCCGTTTGCTGCGGCTGAGCGGCTGTCGGTCGCAGAGGCCTTCGCCCGCCATGCCCGGGTCGACCTTCTGGCGACGATCCGCCCCGACGGCACGACGGACGAGGCGGCGCTCCGCGCGGCGGCGGGCGCGGCAGGCGTCGGGACGGCGCCCGACGACAGCTGGTCCGACATCTTCTCGCGCATCCTGTCCGAACGGGTCGAGCCGAATCTGGGACTCGGGCAGGCGACGATCCTCGACCGCTACCCCGCCGCCGAGGCCGCGCTTGCCCGGCGCACCGCCGATGATCCCCGGCTGTCGGAACGGTTCGAGCTCTATGCCTGCGGGGTGGAACTGGCCAACGGCTTCGGCGAATTGACCGATGCGGACGAACAGCGCCGCCGCTTCACCGAGGAAATGGAGATCAAGCAGCGCGTCTATGGGGAACGCTATCCTCTGGACGAGGCTTTCCTGGCCGCGCTCGCGCTCATGCCCGCCGCTTCCGGCATCGCGATGGGCTTTGACCGGCTGGTGATGCTCGCAACCGGCGCGCCGCGCATCGACGATGTGATCTGGACACCGGTCGCCTGATCGGGATTTCCCGTTACCACACTGATAACCATAAGTTTTATCGAACGATTTCTTGCAAGGCGCCCGGGGTAGCGTACCCTTGGCGCATGCCGCAAGTTCGCACCAACCCAGCCGACCGAAACCTGCGCCGCCTGCTCGGGACGCAGGTCGTGACCGATTGCAGCGACTGGCTGGACTATGTCGCGATCCTCGCCCTGCTGGCATTTCACTGGCAGGCGGGCCTGATGATCTATGCCGCACTGGCACTTGCCGCAGGACTGCCGCATGTCCTTGGCGCGGCGGGCGCCGAGGCCTTTTGCGCGCGCCATGACAGCCGGTCCGTCATGGCGTCGGCGATCAAGCTGCGCGGGCTCATCGCCATCGGCATGATCCTCGCGCCCGGCTGGCCCGCGCTGCTGGCCCTTGTCTTTGTCCGCAGCACTGCCGATCGCCTCCTGCACCCGGCGCGCGCGGCGGCCTTCGCGCGCCTCACCCCGGCCGAGGATGTGCCGATGACCCTGGCCGCGCGCCGCAGCCACGACCGCGCCGCGCGGATCATCGCGCCCGCCGTCGGCGGGGTCCTGCTTCTCTCGTTCGCGCCTGCCCATCTCTTCTTCCTGTCGGCGGGCCTCGCGCTCTTGGCTGGTCTGCTGCTCTGGGCCCTGCCCGCCCTGCCTGCCGCCGAGGGCCGGTGGCGCGCGGCCGAACCGGCGCCGATCCGGGCCGGGCTGGCCGAGGCGCGCGCCGTGCCCGAGGTCCGCGCGACCCTTCTGATCGGCGCGCTGACCGGTGCGGCACTTTTCGTACAGGAAGGCCTGATGGCGCCCTTGGTCGCTGACCTTGGGCAGGGCCCCGCCATGATCGGCTTTGCCTTCTCGGCCCTCGCCTCCGGCGGGGCGCTTGCGGCGCTATGGCCCACAGGGCCCGCACCCGACCGAAGGTTCTGGCGGATCGCTGACGGCACGGCGGGCGCGGCGATCGCGATGGCGGGGCTCGGGCTTCTGGCCATCGCAAGCCTGTCGGCGGGCGGGGCGGTGATCTGCGCCTACTGCGTCTGCTTAGGCCTCGCCATGGGTCACTGCACCGATCAGATCGCGACGCGCCCCGAAGCCTGGGCAACGCCCGAGCGCGCCGCATCGGTCGAGCGCCTCGGCGCTTGGGTAGAGGGCGCGGTCCTCCTCGCCGCACCGCCCCTCGGCGCGGCACTTGCCGCAGTAGCGGGTGTCGGCAGCGCTTTCGTCGCGAGCGCTCTGGCGCTGGCGCTCGCGGCGCGCATCGCGCTCGCCATGCACAGGCAGCCGCAAACGGCGGCCGCCGCATCGCAGCCGCCAAAGGCTGCTCTGGCCGAACCGACCTTCGCCGTCGCGGCGGAGTGACTTAGCCCCAGTCGCCCAGCAGCACGTTCCGCGTCACCTGTTCGACCGTCCGGTCGCGGGCGATAAGGCCCGCAACCCACTCGCAGGAGCCAGCGTTGAAGACCGCCCCCTTGCCGCGCCGATAGTCGGCCATGCAGCCGTTGCCACGGCTGGCGCGCCCGAAGCTCTCGGGCGTCACCTCGCCGTAGACGAACTCAGCCACCTCCTCGGCATCCAGATGGCCGATGAACCCGTCGCGGTCATGCGGGCCGGTGGAATGCGAGAGCGTCGTCGCGGGCGACAGGCCGACGATGGTCAGATCGCCTTCAAGGCCGGTGCCCTCGGCGGCAAAGGGCAGCCCATGGGTCATGGTATAGTCGATCCCGTCGACCTCATAGCCGAAGATCTTCGCACCCGCCCCCAGCACGTCGCCATAACCAAGCCCCGTGTCCCTAAGCGACCAGTGATCGGGCCGGTAGATGGCAAAACCGCCCGACCCATGCGCCGCGCAGCGGCTCCAGCCCGCATAGACGCCCATCGAGCCGGTCAGGCCCATCGTCGCGGTCGCGGGGCGGGCGACGGTCGGGTCGTCCCAATAGCCGGTCAGGCGGCGTGGGTCTGTGTCGCGGACCGGATCGGCCTGATTGGCAGTGGTCTTGTAGCAGATCTGGGTGGCCAGATCGGGCGAGAGCCGCGTCTGCCAGAAGAAATTCCCCGCAAACCGCGCCAGCCGCCCGCCCCGGTCAAGCCAGCCGTCCAGATGATCCCGCATCTCCCATGTCCAGTATTCGTCATGGCCGACGATCAGCGCGCGCCCATAGCCATCCAGAAGCCCCGGATCGCGGTGCAGGTCATGCTGCGTCGCATAGTCGAGCGCGATCCCCTGCGTCTCGCACCAGAGCGCGAAGGGCCGTTCGAACGCCGCCCAGCCGGAAGAGGCATATTTCTTGGAAATCCCCTTCGCGCGGGCATAATCCATATGCGGATAGCGCGGCTTCGACAGAAGGGGCGAGGCATGCGGGATGCGCGGCGCATCCTCGGGCCAGCGCACGAAGCCTTTGGCCCAGGGACGATGAAGCGAAACCTCGGGCGCGAAATCGCCGCCCGACTGGCCGGTCAGGCCCTGATAATGGTTCGAGCCCCCCCAGTCATTGTAGGCGCACCAGGTTCCCGTGGTCAGCACCATGCATATCCGCGCCTGCGGCCGCGCGGCGCTGAGGACGAACATATGCTGAGACTGGTGGCCGGGAACCGTAAGCGTGGCGGTGTAAAGCCCGCTCTGCCAATCGCCCGGGATCGTCAGCGCATAGCGTTCCGGCCAGTCGCAGCCCCTGACGGAACAGTCGGCGGGCGTGTCTTCGAATGAGAGCGCGATCTCGGTTTCAACCAGCACCTCCGCGTGCAGCCCGTCGCGCGCGATCGCCAGCCGGGCGCGCGGCGCGCTTGACATGGCGTGCAGCGCAAGCCGCTCGCCCGGGGCGTAGGACAGCCGGTCGGTATAGGCCCAGACCTGCGCGCGATGCGGGTCGGGCGACGCCGTCTCGTAATAGTGACCGGTGACAGGATCGCCATCGTCATAGGGACCGGCGACAAAGAAATCCTTGAGCATCGCATCTCCTCCCGCCGCCAGACGCTAGCGGTCGGCGGCGCCGGGCGCAACGCGGGCCTCAGCCGAAAGGGTCGGCGACGCGGGGCCAGATCGGGCGGGTGAGTTTGCGGTAGACGGTACGCGCCGGGTCGGAGGGATAGGCGCTCGGCGCCGAGACATAGATGATCCCGGCGGCGATGGGGGCGAAGCCCGCGTGGAAATGATTGGTTGATTTCACCAAGAGCACATCCTTCGCGAGCGGATCGATTCCGAGGCCGGTGAAGATGTCAGGCTCGAAGGTCTGGGTGCGGTTGGTGTTCAGGATCACGTCGATCTCGGTGCCTTCGATTCTTATGACGGCCGACCGGCCAAGCGGCACGCGGCTCGGGCCGAAGCTTTGCCAAGCCTCCTCCGCCACCTTTATGACCCGGACTGGCGCGTCGATCGGTTCGCCGGCCTCGGGCCCGGACTTGGCCCCGAAGCGCAGGTTGATCACTGCCCCTTCGCCCGCCGCATGGGCGGTCATCACCGCCATCGGGTCCCAGATCGTCGCGACGCCGATCTTGAGCCCGCCCCGTGCCATCAGCGCCCTGAGGATCACCGTCCCGTCCCCCGGCACCCCTCCGCCGGGATTGTCCCATGTGTCGGCGATCACCGCTGGCCGTCCCGGGCGCGCGCGGCCCGCAGCCTGCACGATCCCGTCCTCGACCCCCACGATCTCCATGATCGTCTGATGGCGCAGCGCGAATAGCTCTCGCCCCAGCCGTTCGGCCAGTGCGGCGGCGGCAGCGGCATCGCCATCGGCGACGACCAGAATCCGCGTGCCCATTTCGGGCACATCGGCGGCCATGAAACCATGGATGACCGAGATCGACAGGATACCGTCCTGCCCCTCCAGCGCCTTGATCCGGTCGACGAAGGACCGCATCGGCTCGCGGCTTGTCGGCAGGACCGCGATCATCCGGCAATCGAAGGCGGCCATCGCGGGCCGGATCTCGCCCCGGATCGCGCGCAATGCCAGATCGACCAGATGTTCGCCGCGTTCATAGAAATCGGTGTGCGGGAATTCGAGGAAGGCCGCGAGGATGTCGGCGGCGGCAAGCCGGGCGGGCGTCAGATGGCTGTGGGGGTCAAGCTCGGCCGCGATCACCACGCCGGGGCCGACCAGCGCGCGGACGCGGGACAAAAGATCGCCCTCGCAATCGTCGTAGCCCTGCGCCACCATCGCCCCGTGCAGGCCGAGGATCACCCCATCGACCGGGATCGCCGCCTGAAGCTGGCCAAGTATTTCGTCGCGCAGCGCCTCATAGGCCTGCCGCTGCAAAAGGCCACCCGGCTCCGCCCAGGCAGCCGTCCCCTCGATCAGGTCGAACCCTTCGGCGGCGGCGCGACGGCGCAACACCACCATCGGCGAGGAACAGAGCGTCGGCGTTTCGGGATGCTGGCCGGGCGGGGCATAGAAGGCCGCCTCGAACGAGGCGCGGTCGGTCGGCAACGGCGAGAATGTGTTCGTCTCGGTCGCGAGCGACGCGGTGAATATCCGCATTCCGCCTAGCCTTTCGCGACGGGCGCGAAGGCGACGGCCTCGATCTCGACCTTGATATCGACCATCAGGCGGGATTCGACCGTCGTGCGCGCCGGCGGTTCGGACGGAAAGAATGTGGCATAGACCTTGTTCATGCCGGAAAAGTCGCGCGCATCCTCGATCCAGACCGTGGTCTTGACCACCTGATCCATCGTCACCCCGGCGAGCGCCAGCGCGGACTTCACATTCTCCAGCACCTGCCGGGTCTGCGGCTCGATCCCACCCTCGACATAGGTTCCATCCGGCCGCACCGGCACCTGACCCGAGACATAGACCATGTCGCCCGCGCGGACGGCGGGCGAGAGCGGTACATGCGAGTTGCCAAAAGTCTGCTTGCGTTCGGGCACACCCTGTCCTTTCCTCATCAGATCGCATGCCGCCGGCGCATGGTGGCACCGGCGGCAGCGATACCGGCCCATGATGGGAGAGCGGGCCGATGGCGCGCCTCGCCGGTGGGAGATCCGACGGTCGCGTTGGTAATTTACATTATTCGGTTTATCCCGTCATTCAAGTGGAAATTTGTGTTGCAAACTTACATTTGCAGCCTAACCTGCATCCACTGAACGACGGAAGAGCGTCGGAAGAGGACGATGACAGAACTGGAATTCTCAGGCAGGCGCATTCTGGTCACCGGCGCAGGTGGCGGCCTCGGGCGGGCGCTTGCGGGCCTCTTCGCGGCCCGGGGCGGGCGGGTCATCGGCGCGGACCGCGATCCGGCGCTGCTTGACGGGCTGCCGCTTGAAGAGCGGCTCATCTTCGATCTCGCCGACCGCGGTGCGACAGTCGCTGCCGCTCGGGCGCTGGCGGACCAGCCGCCGGATGTGCTGATCAACAATGCGGGCTGGACGCGGGCCGAAACCCTTGCCGATCTCTCGCCGGAAAAGGCCTTGGCCGAGATCGACCTGAACCTGACCTCTGTCGCGGCCTTCACGACGCCTGTCGCGGCGGCAATGGCGGCGCGCGGCACGGGCAACATCGTCTTCATCTCGTCGGTCAACGCCTTCCTGCATTACGGCAACCCGGCCTATGCCGCCGCCAAGGCCGGGCTGAATGCCTTCACCCGCGCGCTCGCCGTCGAATATGGCGGGCGCGGCGTCCGGGTGAATGCGGTTTGCCCCGGTTCGATCCGCACCCCGGCCTGGGACCACCGGATCGCGCGCGACCCGACCATCGCGGCAAAGCTTGAACGGCTTTACCCGATGGGGCGGATCGTGACCGCCGAAGAGGTGGCAGAAACGGTCGCCTTCCTTGCCTCCGACCGCGCCTCGGGTATCACCGGCGTGTCGCTTGCGGTGGACGCGGGCCTGTCGGCGGGCAATAAACCCTTCCTGGACATGATCCTCGGGGGGGCGGAATGAGCGACAGGCGATCGGTCATCGATATTATCACCCGGCTGCAGGCCCGGGCGCAGGAAGGGTCGAAATCCGACCGGCAGCTGGCGCGCATGGTGCTCGACGATCTCGATTTCGCCTCGAAGGCCTCGATCTCGGAAATGGCCGCGCGCATCGGGGTCAGCGAACCGACCGTCACCCGGTTCTGCCGCAGCCTCGGGCTGGACGGGACGCGGGATTTCAAATTCTGGATCGCGCAGGCGCTGGCGGTCGGCGGGCAATATCTGGCCGCGAACCCCGCGCCCGCCGAGGCCGAGATGGGCCGCATTCCGCAACTGGTGGCCGAAGGCGCTGCAGCGGCGGTGCAGCGCGCGGCGGGCGCGGTCGACATGGCGGTAATCCAGACCGTGGCAGAGCGGCTGACGGCGGCGACACAGGTGCTCGCGCTCGGCTCTGGCGGCACCTCCTCGATGATGGCGACCGAGATGCAGAACCGCCTCTACCGCCTGGGGATCGCCGCCATCGCCCAGGTGGACGGACAGCTGCAGCGCATGTTTGCCGCAACCGCGACCAAGGGCACGGTGGTGATCGCCTTTTCCACCTCGGGCTACGCCCAGTCGGTGGTGGATGCGGTCGCTGTGGCGGGCCAGTATGGCGCGACGACCATCGCCGTCACCGCGCCCGGATCGGCGCTGGCCGAGGCCGCGACCCATGTCGTCGAATATCAGCCTGCCGAGGATGGCAATCTCTACAAGCCCACCTCCTCGCGCTTCGCGCTTCTGGCGCTCGTCGACATCATCGCCATGGCGGTTGCCGAGCATCGCGGCACCAGGGCGCTGGAGACGCTGCGCCGGGTGAAACAGAGCATCAACACATTCAAGGTCGACAACCCGAAACTGCCGCTCGGAGACTGAGATGAAAGCGCTGCCGAAGACCATCGCCGAGATCGACACGCCCGCCGTCCTGATCGACATCGACCGCGCGCGCGCCAATATCGCCCGCGCGCAGGCCCATGCCGACCGCGCCGGGCTGACGCTGCGCCCCCATATCAAGACCCACAAGCTGCCCTTCTGGGCGGGCGAGCAGATCGCGGCGGGGGCGGTCGGCCTGACGGTGCAGAAACTTGGCGAAGCCGAGGTGATGGCGGATGCGGGCTTTCACGACCTCTTTCTGCCCTACAATATTCTCGGGCCCGACAAGCGGGCGCGGCTTGCGGCGCTGCACCGGCGGGCGCGCATGTCGGTGACAGCCGACAGCGCCACGGTGATCCACGGGCTGGCCGAGACCTTCACCGACCCGGACCATCCCCTGCCCGTCCTCATCGAATGCGACACCGGCATGGGCCGCTGCGGCGTCCAGTCGCCAGAGGCGGCGCTCGCTCTCGCCCGGCAGATCGCCGCCGCGAAGGGCCTGTCCTTCGGCGGGCTGATGACCTATCCGCCCGCCGGGCGGCCCGGCGAGGCCACCCAATGGCTGCGCGCGGCGCGCGGGCTTCTGGATGGCGCGGGGCTGCCCTGCCCGGTCATCTCGTCGGGCGGCACGCCCGATATCTGGCGGGCGGAGACCGGCGGCGTCGTCACCGAATACCGCCCCGGCACCTATATCTACATGGACCGCTACTGCATCGCGAAGGGCGTGGGCAGCGCGGACGATTGCGCGCTGACCGTGCTGACCACGATCGTCAGCCGCCCGGTGCCCGGCCGTGCCATCCTCGATGCCGGGTCCAAGGCCCTGACCTCGGACCTTCTGGGCCAGCCCGACCATGGCGAGATCGTGGGCCACCCCGGCGCCCGCGTCACCGGCCTGTCGGAAGAACATGGCACCGTCACCTTGCCCAAGGACAGCCCGCTTGCCGTGGGCGACCGGGTGCGGGTGCTGCCCAATCACGCCTGCCCGGTCTCGAACCTCTTCGACGAGGTCTATCTGGTCTCGGGCGAGCGCGTGGTCGAGTGCCTTCCCGTCGCGGCCCGGGGCCGCGTCGGCTGATCCAGGAGAGAAGATGAGCGCGAACCCCTTCCCCGCCGACCCCGACCGCACCCGGATCTGGGAGATGCTGGTCCCGCGCGATATTGCCGCCTTCATCGCCGCCGACTGGTCGATGGTCGCGGACGATTTCATCGCGGAAGGCTTCTGCGGCCTGCATGCCCATGGCTCCCGCGACCCCGACGACTGGACGCTCGCCTTCCCGACGCTTGCCGCCTACCGCGACGAATGGCTGCGACAGGCGGCCGAGACCGCCGCAACCGAGTTCGCCGAAGACCCGGCCGCGGCGATCCATCGCGCAACCAGCCTCACGCGAATCGACATCGCGGGTGACATGGCGATCGCGCACAAGAAGTTCGACGGCACGATCCGGCTCGCCTCGGGCCGCGAAGACAGGCTGAACTGGCAGACGCTGTACCATTGCCGCCGCGTTGACGGACGCTGGAGGATCGCCGGTTTCACCGGCTACATGGCGCATCGCTGAAACATTGTCCGGCGCGCCCGTTGCGTGCCTGATATGTAAATTTCCGACCAATAAGCCTGCGCAGCGTGCCGTTTGCGTGAACTGTGCTGCTGGCTGCTCCCCGAAGCGGGGCATTTGCATATAAACAAAGGAATTTGTGCGCATCAATGCGACCAAGCGCGGCGTGACTGCTTGAAACGCCCTTGACACGTCACGTCAGACCTTTCTAATTTGTAAATGATTTACATTGCCGACGACCACCAGCGAGGGGACCAGCGAAGGATGAGAGCAGGCATCATCGGGCTTGGCTTCCGGCTGGGCTATCTTGCCCGGGTCTTTTCGGAACGGGTGCCGGGCTTCACCGTCGCCGCCCATGTCGACCCCGCGCCCGCGGGCCTGCCCTATATGCAAAGCCATGGCGTCGGCGCAGGCCGCGCCTATGCGACGCTCGACGAGATGCTGGCGGGCGAGGATCTCGACCTTCTCATGGTCGGCTCGCCCAATCACCTGCATCTCGACCATCTGCGCACGGGGCTCGCGCGCGGCATGAAAATCTTCACCGAAAAGCCCGTGGTTTCGACCATCGAGGAGACGATGGCGCTGGCGCGGCTGCTTGCCGCCCATCCGGCGGATCAGGTGATGGTCGGCCTCGTCCTGCGCTATGCGCCGCTTTACCGCGACCTGCGCCGGGCGCAGGCGGACGGGCACCTCGGCGAGGTCGTGTCGATCGAGGCGTCCGAGCATATCCCGCCCTATCACGGCGCCTTCTTCATGCGCGACTGGCGGCGGCACGAACATTGGTCGGGCTCGTTCCTGCTGGAGAAATGCTGCCACGACCTCGACCTCTACAATGGCGTGATGGGCTGCCGTCCGGCGCGCGTCGCCTCGTTCGGCGGGCGGCGGACCTTCATTCCGAAGAACGATCCGCAAGGCCTCGGGGCTAATGACCTTGAGGTCTATCACCGCAAGCCTTCCGGCTGGATGGGCAGCGACCGGGTCTTCGACGGCGACGGCGACATCATCGATTTCCAGACCGCGATCGTTGAATATGCCTCGGGCGCGGCGATGACCTTCCACACCAACCTTAACGTGCCGGACGATTTCCGCCGCTTCTGCGTGATCGGCGTCGATGGCATGGCCGAGGGCGATTTCGTCCGCAATTTCTTCCGCCTGCACCGGGCACGGACCGGCGAGAAGCTGACCGACAAGCGCTATGAGGCCTCCGACCTCTCGGTCCATTATGGGGCGGACGAGCAGATGGCCGAAGATATCGGCGCCCATATGGCGACCGGCGCCGCCCTGCCCGTCTCGGTCATCGACGCGCTTGAGGCGGGGCTTCTTGCCATGGCCATCGACGAGGCGCGGCGCACGCGGCGCGTCGTCGACATGGCGCCGATCTGGGCCGAGTTCGATGCCGCACTCGGACGCCCTGCACGCGAGGTGGCCTGATGAACCATTCCCCCTCGGCGCGTGCCTTCGCCTATCTTTTGCTCGCCCCGGCGGTTCTTTATGTGCTGTTCATCGTGGCCTATCCGCTGGTCGATACGGTGATCCTGTCCTTCACCGACGCTGCCCTGAAACCCGAAACCAACTGGGTCGGCTGGAAGAATTATCAGAAGATCTTCAAGGCCAATTTCGACGATGTGATCCTGAGGACCTTCATCTGGACCTTCTGTTCGGTCGCGCTGAAGATGACCATCGGGGTCCTGGGTGCGGTTCTCTTGAACGCCGCCGTGCCGGGCCAGACGCTCTTCCGTATCCTGATCATGCCGCCCTGGATCATCCCCATGGCCATCGGCATCTTCATGTGGGGCTGGATGTACAACGGCCAGTTCGGCATGATTTCCGGCCTTTTGCAGAATTTCGGCCTGTCCGATGGACCCATCGCCTTTCTCGGCTATGGCAAGACCGCCTTCTGGGCGACCATCGTCACCGATGTCTGGATCGGTGTGCCCTTCGTCACGCTCTACATGCTGGCCACCATCCAGACGATTCCCAAGGACCTCTACGAGGCCGCCTGGACCGATGGCGCGGGCCGGTTCTACCGCTTCCGGCGCATCACGCTGCCGATGATCGTGCCCTCGCTTCTGACCATGTCGATGCTGTCCTTGATCTTCACATTCAACTCGTTCGACATCATCTGGATCCTTACGCGCGGCGGGCCGTCGGGCCAGACGACGACGATGATCATCGACACGTATAAGTCGGGGATCGGCTCCTACAAATATGGCGAGGGCTCGGCGCGCGCCGTGATGATCTGCCTTTTCCTGTCGGTCTTCTGCCTCGCTTATTACCGGCTCATCAGCCGCCTCAACCCGGTGGAGGCCCGCTGATGAAACAGCCGCGCCCGATGATCGACCGCTATCGCTGGTACGAGCTTCTCGGCATCTACGCGGGCATCTTCTGCCTGCTGTTCTTCTGCCTTGCGCCCTTCATCGAAGGGTTCAATGTCTCGCTGAAGCCCTTGTCGCTCCTCTTCTCCTCGCCCTATCGCTTCTGGCCGGAAAATCCGTCGTTCGAAGCCTACCGGACGATGTGGGTCTCGGTCCCGGCCTTCGGGCGCTATGTGGTCAACAGCCTCTTCGTCGCAGGCGTGGTGACAGCCCTGGTGATCGTCTTGGTGGTGCCAGCAGCCTATGCGCTGTCGCGCTTCCGCTTCCCGGGTCAAAGCGCCATCCTTGGCGGCTTCCTGACCGTCAACATGGTCTCGGGCGCGGTGCTTCTCATCCCGCTTTTCCGGCTGATGCGAAGCCTCGGGCTGCTCAACACCTATTTCGCCATGATCGTGCCGGGGGCGGCCTTCCTGATCCCGACGGCAATCTGGCTTCTGCGCGCCTATATGCTGCGCATCCCGCGAGAGCTCGAGGAGGCCGCCTGGGCCGACGGCGCCTCGCGCTTCTACATCTTCCGCCGGGTTATCCTGCCCTTGGCGACGCCCGGCATCATCGTCACCGCCATCGCGACCTTCCTTGGCGCCTATGCCCAGCAGTTCGTCTATGCGGTCACCTTCAATTCCAAGACCGAGTACATGCCGCTGCCGGTCGGCCTTTTTGCCTTCTTCGGGCGGCAGGAAGTTTCGTGGAACGAGCTGATGGCGGCGAGCTTCGTGGGCATCGCGCCCGCGCTCATCGTGATCCTCATCCTGCAACGCTATCTCGTCGCGGGCCTCACCGCCGGCGCCGTGAAGGAATGACGAAAGAGAACGCCCCGTGAAAAGGGGCACCAACAGGAGGAAAGAATGAAACCGACGACCATTCTGAAAGCGGGCACGGCGCTGGCCGTGCTGACCATGCCCGGCCTCGCCTCGGCCGAGGATCAGGCGATCACCTTCATTTCCTGCGGCGACAGGGTTTCGGCCGTGCACGAGGCGCTATTTCCGAAATGGGAAGAAGCCAACCCCGGCTACAAGATCGAGGTCGAGGCCGTGGGCTGGGACCAGTGTCAGGAGAAAGCCACGACACTGGCCGCCGCCGGAACACCGGTGGGCCTTGCCTATATGGGCTCGCGCGTCCTCAAGCAGCTCGCGCAGAACGACCTGATCGTGCCGATCCCGATGAGCGCCGACGAACAGGCGACCTATTTCCCCTTCGTCGTCTCGACCGTCACAACCGACGGCCAGCAATGGGGCGTGCCGGTCGCCTTCTCGACCAAGTCGCTTTACTGGAACAAGGATCTCTTCGCCGCCGCCGGGCTTGACCCCGAAAAGCCCCCGGCAACCTGGGAAGAGGAAATCGCCGCAGCCAAGGCGATCAAGGAAAAGACCGGCACCGCGGGTTTCGGCGTTGTCGCCAAGACCTTCGACAATACGATGCACCAGTTCCTGCACTGGGTTTACACCAACAACGGCACGGTGATCGACGCCGACGGCAACATCACCTTCAACAGCCCCGAGAATCTCGAGGCGCTGACGGCGCTGCGCGACATCACCGCCTATGCGGAGGAGGGCCCGACCGCCTACGAGCAGAACGAGGTCCGCGCCATCTTCCTTGATGGCAAGCTTGGCATGATCCATGCCTCGGTCGGCGCCAAGAACCTGCTCAAGGACGCGCCGTTCAACTGGGGCGTCGCCCCCCTGCCGCTCGGTCCGCACGCCCAGGGTCCGGGCACGCTCCTGATCACCGACAGCCTTGCGGTCTTCAAGGGAACGGGTGTCGAAGACAAGGCGATCGACTTCGCCAAATTCCTCGCCAGCACCGAAAACCAACCGGTCTACGAGGCGGCCGAAGGCCTCACGCCGCTGCGTCCGGGCCCGGCGGTCGACAAGCTCGTGGCCGACGATCCGAACTGGAAACCCTTCATCGACGGGATTTCCTTTGGCGGGCCCGAGCCTTTGTTCCTCGACTACAAGGGCCTGCAGGACACGATGATCACCATGGTCCAGTCGGTCGTCACCGGCGCGGCGGAACCTGCGGCGGCGCTCGAGCAGGCGGCGGCCGCGCTCGAGGAATTCAAGTAGCCACCACCACTGGCGCCATGGGCGGCGCCCCGGAAATTTCGTCCGGGGCGCCAGCCACCCGACGACCCTTCGCGAAGGACAAAAGAGGCATGAGCCAGCTTGCATTGTCGGACCTGACGAAATCCTTCGGCGCCGCCGAAGTGATCAAGGGCGTCACGCTCGACGTCGAGGAGGGCGAGTTCGTGGTCTTCGTCGGCCCCTCTGGCTGCGGGAAATCGACGCTTCTGCGGATGATCGCCGGGCTTGAGGATGTCTCCTCGGGCGAGATCGTCATCGGCGGCCGACCGGTCAAGGACTTGCCACCGGTCAAGCGCGGCATCGCGATGGTCTTCCAGTCCTACGCGCTTTATCCGCATATGACCGTCTTCGAGAATATCGCCTTTCCCCTGCGCGTCGAACGCCTGCCCGAGGCCGATATCCGCCGCCGGGTCGAAGAGGCGGCATCCGTCCTGCAACTGACCCAGCGGCTTCAGCAAAAACCCGGCACGCTGTCCGGCGGCCAGCGCCAGCGCGTTGCCATCGGCCGCGCCATCGTGCGTCAGCCGAAGATCTTTCTCTTCGACGAGCCCTTGTCGAACCTCGATGCCGCGCTCCGCTCCGAAATGCGGATCGAGCTGATGCGGCTGCACAAGTCGCTCGGCACCACGATGATCTATGTGACCCACGACCAGGTCGAGGCGATGACCATGGCCGACAAGATCGTCGTCCTGAACGGCGGCCGGGTCGAACAGGTGGGCGCGCCGCTCGAGCTGTACGAACGGCCTCGGAACCAGTTCGTCGCGGGCTTCATCGGCAGCCCGCGGATGAATTTCCTGCCCGGAAACTGCCTGAGCGCGACAGAGATCGACCTTGGCCCCCTCGGCCGCATCACCGTGCCCGCCCGGCCCGGTCTCGCGGCGGGCGACAAGGTCACAGTCGGTCTCCGACCCGAACATCTCTCGCTCAGCCCCGGCGCCATATCCTTCACGCTGCGGCCGAACCTGATCGAACGGCTCGGCCTGCACACAATCGCCTACAGCCCGCTCACCGACGGCCAGAACTTCGTATCACTTTTCGAAGGCAAGCCGCAGATCGCCGAAGATGCGGATCTGGTGGTGTCGGTCAAGGCGGGCGCGCTTTATTTCTTCGATGCGCAGGGCGTGGCCCTGCCCCCAGCCTGAAAGCCCGTCATGCGCTACCCGTTTCTGCTAGAGACCCACTGGACACCGGCAGAGGGGGGCCGCCCGCCGGAATATCGCCTGCGCCTGACCAACCGGGGGCGGGAACCGGTCACGGATTTCACGCTGGTGATCACCGGCCCCGCCCGCCTGACGGCAAAGGACCGGGTCGAGGGCGCGCGGCTGATCCGGCGGCTGTCGAACCATACCGAGCTTGCACCCGAAGACGGGAAAGGTCTCGGCCCCGGCGCCTCCTGGACGACGGTCGCCCACCATCTTTCCTATCCGCTCCGCCATTGGAGCGACGGGGCGACGACCGCCTATCTGAAACATGCCGACGGGCAGGTGGAGCCGGTCGAGGTCCGCCCCACACACAAGGTCGGCGACAACCGCCCGCTGAAGCGCGGCGCGGCGCCCTACCCGGTCCCGGCCAGCGCACCCGAAGCGCTCGCGGTCATCCCCTGGCCTGAGCAGGTCGAGGTCACCGCCACCCGCGCCGCGCCCGCCGGGTTCGCCATTACGGCAGAAGCGACCGAAGCAGGAACCGCCGCCACCGCCTTCACCCAGCTTTGCCAGGCGCTTTTCCCGACGGAGGCCCTGAGCCGCAGCGCGGCCGAAGGCGGTTTCCCGGTTGATGCCGCAACGGATGGAACGCTCGCGCCCGAAGCCTACCGGATTGTCTTTGCGCGCGACCGCATAACCGTAACGGCCTCAGGCCATGCGGGCTTCCTTTACGCCTTCATCACCCTCGCCCAGGCCCTGCGCGGCGCGCGCGACTATCCGCAGACCTTTGCTTTCCCCCAAACCGGCACGATAGCCGACAGGCCGGCCATGGGGTGGCGCGGCTGCCACCTCGACTGCGCGCGGCAGTTCTATGCTCCGGACGAGATCGAAAGGTTCCTTGCCGTCATGGCCTGGAACAAATTGAACCGTTTCCACTGGCATCTGACCGATGACGAGGCCTGGCGGATCGAGATCGCGGCCTTGCCGGAACTGACCGGCATCGGTGCCTGGCGCGGCGAGGGTCTGCCGATCCCGTCGCTTCTTGGGACCGGAGCCGATCGCGCGGGCGGCTATTACACGCAGGACACCGTCCGCCGCATCGTCGGAACTGCCGAAAGCTACGGCATCACGACCGTTCCCGAGATCGACATCCCCGGCCATTCCTTCGCGCTTCTGGCCGCGCGCCCCGACCTGCGCGACCCGGGCGAAAGCGGCACCTATGCTTCGGTGCAGGGTTTTCCGAACAATTGCCTCAATCCGGCAGTGCCCCGCACCTATGAAATCCTCGGCACGATCTTCGACGAGCTGGCGGAGCTTTTCCCCGCCCGGATTATCCATGTCGGCGCAGATGAAGTACCGCTCGCCGCCTGGTCCGGCTCTCCCCTCGCGCTTCAGCGAATTGCCGAGCTGGGCGGGGCGAAACTGGCCGAGGCCCACGCGCGGCTGAAGGACAGCGAGGGCAATCACGGCGGCGCCGATGCGATCGAGGGATCGGCGACCGCTCTTCTGCAGGCGGATTTCCTTGCGCGGGTCCAGCGGATGCTGGCCGAGCGCGGCTGCGTGACCGGCGGCTGGGAAGAGGCCGCCCATGGCGATGTGATAGACAAGGGGGCGTCCTATCTGGTCGGCTGGCGAGATAGGGAAGTGTCGGGGGCGCTGGCCGCGAAGGGCTATTCCATCGTCGTCAGCCCCGGCCAATCCTACTATCTGGACATGTCGCAATCCCCCGACTGGGTCGAACCGGGCGCGGGCTGGGCGGGCTGGTCCTCGCCGCGCGAGACCTATGCGTTCGATCCGACAGCGGGCTGGACGGAGGCGCAATTGGCCAGGTTCATGGGTATTCAGGCCTGCATCTGGTCGGAATCCATGACCGACCGCGCGCTTTTCGACCGGCTGACATTCCCCCGCCTTTCAGCCATCGCCGAAACCGGCTGGACCCGGGCCGAGCGCAAGGATTGGCAGAGATTCGCAGCCACGGTCGGGCTGATGCCGCTCCTCTACGGTCACCGCGAAGCCTGACCGCGCGCGGAAGGCGCGATATTATCCACAGGAAATGACCAATGCGCAGAATGGAGGCGCATTGTCTGACGTTGACCATCGTTAAGGCGCAATGTTTAAAAAGATGCCGGTCAATGGTAGATTCCGGCTGTCATTGTGCAAGGCGCGGAAACTGCCAGCCGCGTCGTCTGGCGGAGCATAGAGCGCGCCGGTCACAGGACAAGGGGGGCTGGAATGGAAAAGGGCGCGGCCACCGCCGCTTCCCGCGAACAGGACGATTCCGCCGCGACGGCGGAGGTCCTTCTGCGCAACGAGACCTTCCAGCAACGGATGGAACGCGCGCGCAGAGAGCGGGAACGCGTCCTGCGCCAGTCGCCGCCCGACCCGGGGCGCCCGGAGGGCGGCGGTGACCTGGCAAGACCCTGGGACCGGCAGGACCGGATGCTGGGCACTCCGCCGCCCGCCTCGGCGGTGCAGGCGAAGCCAGAATCGCGGGCCCTGGCCCATCCCGCCGCTGCCGTGCCGCTCTTCCTCAGAACGGATGCCGAGGCACTGGAAGCGCAGGCCCAGGTAGCCGAGGTCGCTGCCAACCGGCCTTCGGCGCGTCCGCGCCGGATCGGCCTCAGGATCGCGCTTGGTTTCGCGCTCGGTGTGACGGCAGGGCTCGTGATCTCGCGGCTGCCGCTGCCGTCTCTCGTGCCGTCCGCCCACCAGTCGCTGCCCGACGATCTTCTCAGTGCGCGCGCGCCCCTGGCCGTCCCTGCGCCCGTCATGACCGCTGCACCGGAACCCCGGGTGGCAGCATCCCGACCAGCAGAACCTGCCCCGCCGGCCGCAACCGAGCCGAACCTGGGCAGTGTCAGACTGTCCGGCACGGATCCGGCGCTGCGGCTGCCGGTTGCCGACAGCAGCCATCGCATCGCTGCGGTGGCCCTGCTGGCAGCGCCAGGTCCCGGTGACGCGCCTGCGCCACCAGTGGTCGTCGCGCCCAAATCCCTGCCCGTCTCGCCGCCAGCCCCCACCGTCCTCGGGCGCCCTTCCGCACCGGAGCGCATGCCGACCCTTCCTGCCGCTTCTGGTCTGACGTTTAGCCCGCCACAGATCTTGCTGGCAGAACCCAAGGTCGACCCCGCCCCTGCCGACGATATCGCCGCCCCCCCGCCGCAACCGGCGCCGGAACCGACGGTTGCGAGCACCCGCTTTTCCGATCTGTCGATCCATCTTCACAGCGCGACCTCCGATCCGGCGCCGACCGAGAATGCTCTGGCCATACTGTCGGCGGCCGGAGCCCCGATCGCGGATCAGGACATCGTCGGCTTCAGGGTCAGTGCGTCTCACCTGCGCTATTACCATTCCGAAGATGCCGGGGCGGCCGGGGAACTGGCGCAAGCCCTGCAGATGGAGGCCCGTGACTTCACCAGCCGCGCCGATCCGCCGCCACCCGGATTCATCGAAATCTGGCTTGCAGGATCGGGCGGCGGCGACGCTCCTGCGCCCGCGCCGTCAAAGAAGAAGACACGCGCGGCCCAAAGCGGCCCGACTGCGGCGCAGCAGGCCGAAGCGGAGGCGCTGAAACAGCGCCTGATCCTGATGCTTCAGTCCGGCGCATCGCCCTGAGCGGCGCCCGGCCTTTGAAAGAGAGACGCGTATGCCCGACCCAAGACTGCTTGCCATCGTCACCGCGCTTGTCCTTTTGGGCAGCGGCGCGCCGTGCAGGGCCGATTTCTCGCTCGATCAATTGAAGACGATCGAACAACTGGTCCTGTCGCGCGATTCGCTCGCGCTTGGCCGCTATCTGGCTTCCAATCCGCGCCTGACGCAGGGCGATGACCCGCTGGCGCGCGAGCTGCGCAGTTTTCAGAATTGCATGTCCAGTGGCCGCCTCGATTGCTTCGCCTCCCAGCGCACGGTGACCGCGGCGGCCCAACCTGCCACCGCGCGTTCGATCTACTAGCCAGCACGCGGGATCGGTGATGCCTCAGCGTCCACACATCGCCTATCTGATCGAGCCGCGCTTTCCCGGCGGCACATCGGCGGCCGTGGCGGCGGAGCTGAGGGCAGTCGAGCCGCTGGTCCGCCCCGCCGTCCATGACGCGGCTTCGATGATGTTTCCCGACCGTGCCGTCGCGCCGGTGCTGACCGATGCCCTGACCGACCTCGCGCTGCCGCTCATCCTTGGCGAAGGCCCGGTGTCGGCAGAGATGGTCGTCGTCCACAATCCGGCATTCCTCAAATTCCAGGCCGACCTCCGCCGCCGCATCTTTTGCCGCGACCTTGTGGTCGTCACCCACGAGAACTTTCTGAGGCGGGGCGCGGTCGAGGCATTCGACATCGGCAAGTGCCTTGATGCGCTGGACCGGGCAAGCCTGGCGCTCGCCAAATGGCTGGCGCCGGTATCACCGTCAAACCGCGCCACGATCGAGACCTGGCTCGCGGCGGAGCCGGGCCGCGCCCGGCGCTGGCGCCTCACACCGACGGACTGGTTCAATATCGTCGACCAGCCGCGCCGGCCCCCGGCCTCCTGCCCGCGCGACCGGCGCGGCCGCCTGTCGCGACCCGGGTGGGAGAAGTTCCCCGCGCCGGCCGATCTCGACCTCTGCTTTCCCCCCTCGGCGGAGGCGAACCTGATCCTCGGGGCCGATCACCTTCTGGGCGCCGGTCTTGCCAGGCCACACTGGCGCCTTGTGCCGTTCGGGACGCTGCCGGTCGCTTCCTTCTTCGGCGAGATAGACTTCCTCGTGCATTTCACCGCGCCCGGCTGGCGCGAAAGCTTCGGCCGGGTGCTCGCCGAGGGGATCGCGGCGGGCAAGGTCGTGCTGTCCGACCCCGAGACGGCGTCGAATTTCGGCGGCGCGGTCATCGGCTGCCAGCCCCTGCAGATCGACGCGCTGATCGGCCATTACGTCGCCGAACCCGCCGCCTACCGCGATCAGGTGCTGCGCGCGCAGGCCCTGCTCGAGCGCTACTCTCCCGCCGCGTTCCGCCAGATGCTCGCCGCCTTCGCGGCACCCGCACGCAGGCTGGCCGCATGATCGTGATCGAGTCAGGGGATCGCTCGGCAACGGCGTTCGAGGCGCGGCTCGCCCTGGCGGGCCTGTTGAGGGCGGACGGTCATGATGCCGTCATCGACGAGGCGACATTGCCCGACGGGCTGCGACGGCACCAGAAGTATGAGGCCGCGGCGCTTGTCGCCGCGACCGAAGACCTTGCGCCTGCGCAGGTCCTTGTCCTGACCGACGGTACCATCGGCCAGGCGACGCTTTCGACACTGCACGATTACCGGCTCGATCCCGCCGTTGGCGTGATCCTTGCGGGACGTTTCGCGAACCGGCAGGCAGAGCTCGGGATACGCGCAAAGGTCGCTTATGCGACCGGGCGGGAACCTCACCTGATCGACCTGCAATCGCAGTCCCTGACCGCACTCGTTGCAGGCGCTGGCTGCCCCGGCCTGATCGGCACCGCGGCCGCTACGCGGGCCGGAACCGCCAGACCGCGTCTGGCGATTTTCCTTCCCGGTGCTGCGACAAGCGCGCCGGGCGCAACCGCCGCGCTTCAGGCGCTCGATTATCATCCGAGGCTCGACCTTCAGGTCGTCCTGACTGACGGGTGGACCACCGAGGCAGCGGCCCTGCAAGCGGCCGTGCGCAACGTCGCCGACCTGTCGGAATTTTCGCCGATCCCGGCCGCGGCCACGATCGACCTGGCGGCCTTCTTTGGCGACGCGCCGCCCGATGAGCGTCTGCAGGTGATCCTGACCCAGCTTCTCGGCGCGGGGCGGCCGGTCATCGATGCGACGACGGCGGACCTGCTGGCATCCGGCGACGCGCCGGTTCTGAAGGGGCCGGGCGATCTGTCGACGCTCGGCGCCTATCTCGACGGGACCATCTTGCCGAACCTTGCCCAGATCGAAGCCACGCTGCGCGCCTCGCCCTGGTGCAGGTCACGGACGGTCGCGCGTTTTGCCGAACTGGCGGGCCTGCCACCGCCGAAACGGCTGCCAACCGCCCCCCCGCGCGCGCCTCGCGCGCTTTTCCTGCCCACCAACGGCATCGGGCTCGGCCATGCGCAGCGTTGCGCCCTGATCGCGGGCGAGATGAAGGGCAAGGCCGCCTTTGCGGCCTTTCCGAGTTGCCTGCCGCTTCTCGGCGCCAAGGGTTTCGACGCGGCCGCACTCGTGCAGAAAAGCCCCGACCACCCCGAGCCATTTGCCAATGACATCCTCAATCATCTGCGCCTGCAGCGCCTTCTGGCAGAGGGCGACACGTTCGTCTTCGATGGCGGGTTCATATTCGATTCCGTCGCGCGGGCGATCCGCGAAAAGGACCTGCGGTCGGTCTGGATCAGGCGCGGGCTCTGGCAGGCAGGCGCCTCTTCCTCGGCGACCTTCGACCGCGAACATCTGTTCGACCGGATCATCATCCCGAGCGAGGCCTTCGCCGAGCTGAACCGCCCGCCCGGCTGGGATCAGAGGATCCGCACGGTCGGACCGATTGTCCGGCCGCGCAGCCTCGCGCCTGCGGGGTCCGCGCTGCCCGACCGGCTGGCGCACAGAACCGGCGTGGCGTTTGAGCGTCTGGTGGTGACGATGCTCGGCGCGGGTGCCGCCGCAGACCGGACGGCGCAGTTGCAGTTCCTCTGCAGCCTGTTCGAGCGGCGGAGCGACATCCTGCATCTGATCATCGTCTGGCCCGGCGCCGTTGTGCCGCCCGGGCTCTATGGCTGGCAGCGCAGCCGCGTGGCCCGAACGACCGACGCCCTTTCGATTGCCCGCGAGGCCGATCTGGTCATCACGGCGGCCGGCTACAATTCCTTCCACGAGATGCTCTATCACCGTCTGCCAGCGATCTTCATCCCGCAAATGGCCGAGTTCATGGACGATCAGGCCCGCCGCGCCCAGGCAGCGGCCGAGCGCGGGCTCGCGCGTGCCGTCGAAGCCACGGACCTCTTGCGGCTTGAGCGTGAGATCGTCCAGCTTCTGGACATGGACGACGCATCCGCCCTGCGTGCGGCCCTCGATGCGGCCGATCTACCGCCGACCGGAACCGCAGAGGCGGCCACCCTGATCGACGAGGTGGCCCGGCAATGAGCGAGCGCGATCTTCATTTCCTGCTTGCCCGGCTGACGCCAAACGCGCCGGTCGACCTCGACCCGCCCTGCCGCCCGCAGTCTGGCGCCGCGCAGGCCAGCGCCGCCGCGCCCCTACAGTCGCGCGCGCCCTCGGCGCTGATATGGGCGCGCGGAACGCCGGCGCACCCGGTCCTCGGGATCAGAGTGACGTCAGCCCTGCCCGACCCGGCATCGACCGCTGCCCGCATTGCCGCAGCCGCGATCGAGCGCGGCCTGACCCCGGTCATTCTCAGCGCGCTGCCCCATTGCGGGCTGGAACCGTTCGGCTTCAGGGTGGAGCGGCTGTCATCCGGCCCGGCCGCGGATCAGGCGCTTGAGGAGGCGGAACTGGTCCGGTTCTGGGATATGGTCATGGTGATCGACGCGGCAGAGATCGCCTGCCTGGGCTAGGGTCTGTCAACAGCCTCTTCCCGGCAGCCTGCAGCGAAACAGGCACGCTAGGACTTTCCGAACGAGCGGACATCGTCCTCGACATGGTCGAGCAGTTCGAGCGTCTTCAGCCGCGCCGCTTCGGGATCGCGGGCGGCGATCGCCTCGTAAAGCTCGCGGTGCTGATCGAAAGAACTGGTGCCACGCCCGTCGCTTGAGGCCACGACCCCGGAAAAGAACAGCTGGAACTGGCCGCGAATGGCTTCGATGAAAGTCTCGAAGAGCGGATTGTTGGCGGCTTCATAGATGGCCAGGTGGAACTGCATATCCTCTTTCAGCGCGGTGCCGTCGCGCCGATAGGTCTCCTCCATCGCCTCGAGCGTCGCCCTGATCCGCGCAAGCTGGTCCTCGCGCGCGCGCGACGCGGCAAGCGCCGCGGCATGGCTTTCAAGCGCGCGACGAATGTCCAGGGCGCGCAGCAGGCTCTCGCGCTCTCCGCCGATGGCGAGGGGCACGAGGATCTCGGACTTCTCCGGCGCGCGCATCAGGAAGGTGCCGGTGCCATGGCGGACCTGGACGATCCCCATCGCCTCAAGCGTGCGGATCGCCTCGCGAAGCGACGAGCGCCCGACAGTCAGCGCCTGCATCAGCATCTTTTCCGTCGGTAGCTGATCGCCGGGTGCGTATTTTCCGCCTGACAGGAATTCCGTCAGGCGCACGACAATTGTCTGCGGCTTTGTAAGCTGCTCCGGTTCCATATGTTCCCCCATTTGATCGCACTCATAGCGACAGGTCGCAGGAATTTCATCAGAAGAAGTTCACCGGAGCGCATTTCCAGGTCATTGTTGCACAAACGATAACGGGCCCGCGTACCGGCATGCGACGGCACCACCGCACGCCGGTTCGAAAACGGCATCTGTACAAACCGCGCGATCCAGCGTAGGGCTGCGCCTTCCCTGAAAAGAGCGCCATGACCCTTCCCCGCCTTGCCCCCGCCCTTGCCGATGCGCTTCAGGCGCGTGGCTACAGTCAGCTGACGCCGGTCCAGGAGGCCGTGGTGGCAGCCGACACCGGCCGCGACCTTCTGGTCTCGGCCCAGACCGGATCGGGCAAGACCGTGGGTTTCGGGCTGGCGATCGCGCCGACGATCCTTGCGGACGAGGGCGGGTTCGGCCCGGCAGAAAGCCCCGCGGCGCTGATCATCGCGCCGACGCGGGAGCTGGCGCTTCAGGTCAAGCGCGAGCTTGGGTGGCTTTATGATGCGACGGGGGCGCGCTTCGCCTCCTGCGTCGGCGGCATGGATATCCGCGACGAATGCCGGGCGCTGGAGCGCGGGGCCCATATCGTCGTCGGCACGCCGGGGCGTTTGAAGGACCATCTTCTGCGCGGCACGCTCGATCTGTCGGCGGTGCGCGCGGTCGTGCTCGACGAGGCCGACGAGATGCTTGATCTCGGCTTCCGCGAAGATCTGGAATTCATCCTCGGCGCCGCGCCGGAAGGCCGCCGGACGTTGATGTTCTCGGCCACCGTTCCCAAGGCCATCGAAAAGCTCGCGCAGGAGTTCCAGAAGGATGCGCTGCGCCTGCAGGTCGCGGCGTCCGGCAGCCAGCATGCCGACATTGCCTATCAGGCGATGCAGGTGGCGATGGCGGATGCCGATCATGCGATCGTCAACCTTCTGCGCTTTCACGAAGCACAGAATGCCATCATCTTCTGCAACACCCGCGCCGCGGTTGCCCGCCTGACCACGCGGCTTTCGAACCGCGCCTTTCAGGTGGTGGCCCTGTCGGGCGAGCTGAGCCAGGCCGAGCGCAGCCATGCTTTGCAGGCGATGCGCGACGGCCGCGCGCGGGTTTGCGTGGCGACCGACGTGGCCGCGCGCGGCATCGACCTGCCGAACCTTGAACTGGTGATCCATGCCGACCTGCCGACGAACGGCGAGACGCTGCTGCATCGGTCCGGCCGCACGGGACGCGCTGGTCGCAAGGGGATCAGCGCGCTCATTGTCGGCAAGAACGCCCGCCGCAAGGCCGAAAGCCTGCTGCGCTTTGCCAAGGTCAGTGCCGACTGGGTCGACCCACCCTCGGCCGATGCGGTCCGCGCCCGTGACGAGGAACGGCTGATCGCCGATCCGGTCTGGGCCGAAGAGGTGAGCGAGCGCGAGGCGGCGCTGGCGGCGCGGCTTCTGAACGGCCAGAACGCGCGGCGGATCGCCGCCGCCTTCGTTCGGCTCTACATGAGCCAGCGCAGCGCGCCGGAGGAATTGCAGGGCACGCAGCCGCGCGAGCCGGGAAGTTTCGGGCCGAGCCGCTGGTTCGCCCTGTCGGTCGGCCGCAACGCCAATGCAGAGCCGCGCTGGGTCTTGCCGATGCTCTGCCGGACGGCGGGGCTGGGCCGCACCGATGTCGGCGCGATCCGGGTGCAGGAAGCGGAGACCTTCGTCGAGATCGCCGAAGTGGCGGTGAAGCCGATGCTGAAGCGCCTCGGTCAGGCGCGCGAGCTGGAAGGCGGGGTCACCATCCACCCACTCGCCAATCCGCCCTTTGCGCCCGAGCGGCCCGCACCGGTGGCCGACCGGCCGGTGGAGGCACCGGCGCGGAAAGCGAAATATCAGAAGGGTGACAAGCCGCGCCCGACTGCCCGCCCGAGCGACGAGGCGGCGCTTGCCGATCTGCTACGGGAAGCCCCTTTGCCTGCCGACGAGAGGAAACCCAAGCGGCCTTTTGAGCGCAAGCGCGACCCAGCAGCCGAGACCGAGGGGACCGCGAAGCCGTGGAAGAAACCACGGCGGTCGGGAATGAAGCCCAAGTCGACGAAGCCCGGCGGCAAGCCCACTGGCAAACCCACTGGCAAACCCGGCGGAAAACCCGCTGGAAAGCCGCGCTAAGCGTCAGTCGATCGCCCAGTCGTCCTCGGACCGCACCTCGCCCATGGCGAGCCAGTCGGCGCGCACCCGCGCCACCCGCGTATCGCCCCAGGTGCGGAAGACGATGACGAACCCTTCGGCATTGACCATCTCGGCCGAGATGTCGGCACGCTGGTTGGTCTTCTGATCCATGTCCCACATGGACAGGGAGACCTGCACGACCGGCTCTCCCAGGAACGGTTCGCTGAACTCGACGAGCCTTCGCAACTCGCGCGGTCCCTCGCCGGTCCACATGACGCCGCCGTCCTTGAAGTCCGAGAACAGGACAATCGACCCCTGTTCCACCCCCAGCAAATGGGACGCCAACCGCTTCATCAATCCTACCCCTCAAAATGTTGGGGGACTTTAGCGGCGGTTTACCAAAAAAAAAGCCCCCGCGAGCGGCGGGGGCGATTTCTCTTCAGGATTGTGACCGCTCAGGGCAGTTTCGGCTCAAGGCCGATCCGCCCGCCCAGCGCCACCATGTCTGCAAGCGTCTTGGCAGCGGCATCGACCAGATCAGGACCCGCTTCCTTGTGCAGCCTGTGCGCCTCGGCGACCATATCGTCGATCATCGCCTGGGTCACATTCTTGGTCGGATGCGCAACCTCTGCCAGAACCGAGACACCGGTCGCCGTCACTTCGGCGAAGCCGCCGGTGACGACATAATCCGTCTCGCCCTCCGCGCCCGCGACGGCGAGAACGCCCGGCCGCAGCGTCGTGATGAGCGGCGCGTGGCCCGGCATCGCGGTCAGTTCGCCGTCGACGCCGGGAATGCGGACCTCGCGCACCTGAAGCGAGGCAAGGCGCCGCTCCGGGCTGACGAGGTCGAACTGCATCATATCGGCCATTGTGCCCCCTTACGCCGCTTCCGCGGCCAGACGCTGCGCCTTGGCTTTCACTTCCTCGATGTCGCCGACCATGTAGAAGGCGGCTTCCGGCAGGTGGTCATACTCGCCGTCGACAACCGCCTTGAACGAGGCGATAGTCTTTTCGAGCGGAACCTGAACGCCGTCCGAACCGGTGAAGACCTTCGCCACGTCGAAGGGCTGCGACAGGAAGCGCTGGATCTTCCGGGCGCGGGCCACGGTCAGCTTGTCGTCTTCGCTCAGTTCGTCCATGCCGAGGATGGCGATGATGTCCTGCAGCGACTTGTAGCGCTGAAGGATACCCTGAACCGAACGGGCGACGTTGTAGTGTTCTTCGCCGACGACGGCCGGATCGAGGATCCGCGAGGTGGAGTCGAGCGGGTCCACGGCCGGGTAGATGCCCAGTTCCGAGATCGCGCGCGACAGAACGGTCGTGGCGTCGAGGTGGGCGAACGAGGTCGCGGGTGCGGGGTCGGTAAGGTCGTCGGCCGGAACGTAGATGGCCTGAACCGAGGTGATCGAGCCCGCCTTGGTCGAGGTGATGCGTTCCTGCATGGCACCCATGTCGGTCGCCAGCGTCGGCTGGTAGCCCACGGCCGAAGGAATACGGCCGAGAAGGGCGGACACTTCCGAACCGGCTTGCGTGAAGCGGAAGATGTTGTCGACGAAGAAGAGAACGTCGGTCCCCGACTGGTCGCGGAACTGTTCTGCGAGCGTCAGACCCGAGAGCGCCACGCGCATACGCGCGCCCGGCGGTTCGTTCATCTGGCCGTAGACAAGGGCCACTTTGGATTTCTCCAGATCGTCCAGCACGATAACGCCGGACTCGATCATCTCGTGGTAAAGGTCGTTGCCTTCACGGGTCCGTTCGCCAACACCCGCGAACACCGAGAAGCCCGAGTGCACCTTGGCGATGTTGTTGATCAGTTCCATGATGAGAACCGTCTTGCCCACGCCCGCACCGCCGAAGAGGCCGATCTTGCCGCCCTTCGAATAGGGGGCGAGAAGGTCGATGACCTTGATGCCGGTCACAAGGATTTCCGACGAGGTCGACTGGGCAGCGAATTCCGGCGCCGGCTGGTGGATGGCGCGATGTTCCTTCGCCTTGACCGGACCCTTTTCGTCGACCGGTTCGCCGATGACGTTGAGGATGCGGCCCAGCGTCGCGTTGCCCACCGGCACCTGGATCGGCGCGCCGAGGTCGGTCACGGCGGCGCCGCGCACGAGGCCTTCGGTCGCGTCCATCGCGACGGTACGGACGGTGTTCTCACCCAGATGCTGGGCGACTTCCAGAACCAGCCGTTTGCCGTTGTTGGTGGTTTCCAGCGCGTTCAGAATCGCCGGAAGCGCATTGTCGAACTGCACGTCAACGACAGCGCCGATGACCTGCGTCACGCGGCCCGTCGCACCTGTCGCTGCTGCTGCTTTCGCTTTAGCCATTTGGTTTCTCCGGTTCCGTTAGAGCGCCTCGGCGCCCGAAATGATTTCGATAAGCTCTTTGGTGATCGCGGCCTGGCGCGAGCGGTTGAACTGGATGGTGAGCTTGTTGATCATGTCGCCCGCATTGCGGGTCGCATTGTCCATGGCACTCATCCGGGCGCCCTGTTCGGAGGCGCCGTTTTCCAGAAGGGCGGTGAAGACCTGGGTCGCCACGCCACGCGGCAGCAGGTCCGCGAGGATGCCCTCTTCGCTCGGTTCATAGTCGTACTGGGCCGAGGCGCCCGCAGTATCGTCAAACGATGCGGGGACCACTTGCTTGGCGGTCGGGATCTGGCTGATGACCGACTGGAAGCGGTTGTAGAAAATCGTGGCGACGTCGAACTCGCCCGCCTCGAACCGCGTCAGGATGTCCTTGGCGATCCGCTGGGCGACGTCATAGCCCATCTTCTTGACTTCGCTCAGATCGTGGTGACCCACGAACTTGTCGGCGAAGTCGCGCTTCAGCTGCTCGCGGCCCTTCTTGCCGACGGTCAGGATCTTGACCGTCTTGCCCTGGGCAATCAGCTCGTTCGCCTTCGCGCGGGCAAGCCGCACGATGGTCGAGTTGAAGCCACCGCAGAGGCCACGTTCGGCCGTCATCACGACCAGAAGATGCACCTTGTCCGCACCGGTCCCGGCCAGAAGCCGGGGCGCGTTCTCGGCGCCTGCCATGCCGGACGCGAGGCCCGACATGACCGCATTCATCCGCTCGGCATAGGGCCGGGCGGCTTCGGCCGCATCCTGGGCCCGGCGGAGCTTGGCCGCCGAGACCATCTGCATGGCCTTGGTGATCTTCCGCGTCGACTTGACGCTGGCGATCCGGTTCTTGAGGTCCTTTAGGCTGGGCATGTCCCTGTCCCTACCCCGGCCTTACGCGAAGGTCTTGGCGAAAGCGTCCAGCGCGGCGCGGATCTTGTCTTCGGCCTCGCCCTTGATCTTGGGGTCGGTCTTGGTGATCCAGTCCAGCAGGTCCTTGGCATTGGTGCGCAGGTGCTTCAGGAGGCCCGCCTCATAGCGGCCCACATCCTTGACCGGGATATTGTCGAGATAGCCCTTGGTGCCCGCGAAGATGACGCAGACGATCTCGGCGTTGGTCAACGGCGAGTACTGCGGCTGCTTCATCAGCTCGGTCAGACGCGCACCGCGGTTCAGAAGCTTCTGGGTCGCGGCGTCAAGGTCGGAACCGAACTGGGCGAAGGCCGCCATTTCGCGGTACTGCGCCAGTTCCAGCTTCACCGGACCCGCGACCGACTTCATCGCGTTGGTCTGCGCGGACGAACCGACGCGCGACACCGACAGACCAGTGTTCACGGCCGGGCGGATGCCCTGGTAGAAGAGTTCGGTTTCCAGGAAGATCTGGCCGTCGGTGATCGAGATCACGTTGGTCGGAATGAAGGCCGACACGTCGCCGCCCTGGGTTTCGATGATCGGCAGCGCCGTCAGCGAACCGTTGCCCGAAGCATCGCCGAGCTTGGCCGAACGCTCCAGAAGGCGCGAGTGCAGATAGAAGACGTCGCCCGGATAGGCTTCACGCCCCGGCGGACGGCGCAGCAGCAGCGACATCTGGCGGTAGGCAACGGCCTGCTTGGACAGGTCATCATAGATGATCAGCGCATGGCGGCCGTTGTCGCGGAAATATTCCGCAATGGCGGTCGCCGAATAGGGCGCAAGGAACTGCATCGGCGCCGGGTCCGAGGCGGTCGCGGCAACAACGATCGAATAGGCGATCGCGCCGGTTTCCTCGAGCTTCTTCACCAGCTGCGCGACGGTCGAGCGCTTTTGCCCGATGGCGACATAGACGCAGTAAAGCTTCTTGCCCTCGTCGTCGCCAGCGGCCGTGTTGTAGGATTGCTGGTTCAGGATCGTGTCGAGCGCAATCGCGGTCTTGCCGGTCTGACGGTCGCCGATGATCAGTTCGCGCTGGCCACGGCCGATCGGGATCATCGCGTCGACCGACTTGAGGCCGGTTGCCATCGGCTCGTGCACCGATTTCCGCGGAATGATGCCCGGGGCCTTCACGTCGGCGACCGAACGCTTCTTGGTCTTCAGCGGGCCCTTGCCGTCGATCGGGTTGCCGAGCGCGTCGACGACGCGGCCCAGAAGCTCGTCACCCACCGGCACGTCCACGATGGCCTTGGTGCGCTTGACGGTATCGCCTTCCTTGATGGCGCGGTCGTCGCCGAAAATAACGATACCGACGTTGTCGACTTCAAGGTTCAGCGCCATGCCACGGATGCCGCCGGGGAATTCCACCATCTCGCCGGCCTGGACATTGTCGAGGCCATGGACGCGGGCGATCCCGTCGCCGACCGACAGGACGCGGCCAACTTCGGCCACTTCCGCTTCCTGGCCAAAGTTCTTGATCTGCTCCTTGAGGATCGCAGAAATCTCGGCTGCCTGGATACCCATTATCCGACCTCTTTCATGACATTCTGAAGGGATGCGAGCTTCGAGCGGATCGAGGTGTCGATCATCTTCGAGCCCACTTTGACGATAAGACCGCCGATGAGGCTTTCATCGACAGAGACATTCAGCTTGACGTCCTTGCCGACCGAAGCCTTGAGGCTGGCGGCGAGTTTCTTCGACTGGGCGGCGGTCAGCGCGGCGGCGGCGGTGACATCGGCGGTCACTTCGCCCTTTTCCTCGGCGATCATCGCGGTCAGGGCCGACAGAAGCTGCGGCAGGACGAAGAGGCGGCGGTTCGCGGCCATCAGGCCCAGCGTGTTCGCCAGAACGCCTGAGAGTTTCATCTTTTTGGCAATCGCGGCGATCGCGGCGCCCTGCTCTTCGCGGGAATAGACCGGCGAGGAAATCAGCGCGCGGAATTCGGCGCTGTCGTTCAGCGCGGCACCCAGAGCCGCCACATCCGCCTCAAGCGCCTTCACGCCATTGGTCTCTTTGACGAGATCGAAGACAGCAAGCGCATAGCGCCCTGCGATCCCGGAAGCTGTCGAAGCTGTTTCGGACACGTCCACCCTTCCGATTGTTGCGCCCGGCGGCCTGTCGTCCGGCCAAGGCATCCCCAGTGCGCGCACCGGTGGCGCGCGCCTCAATTGCGTGCCCCTCTATCAGAGAGGTCCCTGCCCCGCAACCGCCCCGGAGCGAGTTTTTGATCACCTGTCAGGCGCTTTTGCGGGCCTTTAGCGGTCACAGCGGCCGGGGCGTGGCGGCAGGGACGCACCTGCCGGATGCCAAAGGCCGTCGGCGCCAGAATCAGACCGGCGCCGGTGCAGGTTTCGGCAGCGCCTCGATCGCTTTCAGGGGCCGCTTCACGACCGCCCGCAGGCCGGGCCGGATCGGTGCATGGATCTGCTTTGACACTTCTATCATCAGGACGCCGCCCGCCAGCAGCCGCTGCACCCTTTGCCCCGCCCTTTCCCACATCTGCGCGGTCCTGAGCCAGAAGCGCCGATCGGACGGCGGGGCGAAAAGCGCCGTCTCGAACCGCTCGGTGGTGAAACCGTTCTGTCGAAGCTGCGCGTCGAGCTGGCGCATCGTATAGGGCCGCCCGTGCCCGAAGGGCGTCGCATCCGACCGCGCCCAGAGGCCCGAGCGGTTGGTGACGATGAAAAGCGCCCGCCCCCCCGGCCCGAGGACGCGCCAGCATTCCTCCAGAAGGGCGGCAGGCCGGTCCGAGGTTTCCAGCCCGTGCATCACCACCAGCCGGTCGACCATGCCGGTCTCGACCGGCCACTGGACCTCCTCGCACAGGACCGAGACATTGGCCATGCCCGCGGGCCAGGGCATCACGCCTTGCTGCCCCGGCATCAGGCCGATCACCCGGCGCGCACTGTCCAGATAGGGCCGCAGCAGCGGTACGGCGAAACCGAAGCCAACGACGGTCTGCGCCTTAGCGTCTGGCCACAGCTCCACCACCCGGTCGCGGATCGCCTTCTGGGCCACCCGGCCAAGCTGGGTCCGGTAGTAGAAATTCCGCAGATCATGCACATCAAGATGCATTGCGCCGGTCCCGGGCCTCGGTCAGAGTGGTTTCAGTCGAACTCCGCCCGTACCATATCGTCAAAAGTCGCGAACGCCATGCCCCTCGAAATCGTCACCATTCCCTGCCTTGCGGACAATTATGCCTACCTCGCCCATGATGCGGCAACGGGGACGACGGGAGTCATCGACGTGCCGGAGGTGACGCCGATCCTGAACGCGCTGGCCGCGCGGGGCTGGAAGGCCAGCCATATCCTGATCACCCATCACCACGACGACCATATCGCCGGGGTCGAGACGCTGGCGACGGCGACCGGGGCGCGGGTGATCGGCGCGGCGGCGGATGCCCACCGCCTGCCGCCGCTCGACGAAGCGGTCGCCGAGGGCGACAGCGTTCTTCTCGGCATGGGCGCGGGCCGGGTGATCGAGGTGCCGGGCCATACGGTCGGCCATATCGCCTTCCACTTCCCCGACAGTGCGGTCGTCTTCACCGCCGACAGCCTGATGTCCTGCGGCTGCGGGCGGCTCTTCGAAGGGACGCCGGACCAGATGTGGGAAAGCCTGACGAAACTCGCGGCGCTTCCCGACGAGACGCTGGTCTGTTCGGGCCATGAATACACCCAGTCGAACATCCGCTTCGCGCTCTCGGTCGACCCCGAGAATGCCGCGCTGAAAGCCCGCGCCGCGCGGGTTGCGGCGCTGCGCGCAAGGGGCGAGGCGACCGTGCCGGTGACGCTCGCGGAAGAAAAGGCGACCAATCCGTTCCTGCGCGCGACCGACCCGGGAATGAAGGCCCGTGTCGGCCTCGCGGGCGCGCCGGATGCCAAGGTCTTCGCGCACCTCCGGGCCTTGAAAGACCGGTTCTGAGGCCTTCGCCCCCGCTTCAGGGCGTTGGCGCCCCGCATCGCGCGCAGCGGCACACATGTGAAGGAGGCTCGCCAGATCGACGACGCTTGCACACCACCCAAAGCGCGAAGTGGCGGCAGCGAAATGCGCCGATCCACTTGATCGGAAACACTGTCTACCATCGAAGCAGATAAGGCAGCGATTTCCGAATGCAGCCCTGTTTTTTGCTGTCAATACAGGCTATCTCGGAAAACTTCCCAGTCACCCCTTAGCAAGGAGAGCGACGGTTCGTCTCTGCTTCGCAGGGGTGGACGAAATGGTTCGACCAGCTCGAGGTCGTTAATGGCGTCAGTAAAGCCGTTGAACGATGCAAAGCCCCATGGGCGAACACCGACGAAGCCGATGGGCGACATCAAGATTGCGGACAAGATCGCACTCGCGCGTCGTCCATCACGGCGAAGCCGCTCTCCAAGGTCCGTAGCGACTGCAAAGATGCACAATGCCGGGAATTTCACTGCGCCAAAGTCGGACTCCCGAGCCCACGCGAGCCGATTTGAAATGCAAAGGTAAGTGTCAGGCGCCAGCCGGTCGCGTTCGCACGCATTCCAGTTCGGAGCCCATACCTCTGCCGATTGAAACCGCGCCTGGATACTAGAAACTAGTTTACCGTCCGCCTCATGCGTCCACTTTGCGGCACCTCTCGCGTTGTGCCCGATACGACCGAACGAGATAACGGGCGAACCTGGAGAGGTTGGATCGTACTGCGTGCAGCGCACAGCTCCGCGATCACGGGCTGCCGTGAAGATGGCCGACGTCGCTTCAGCAATGGAAAGCCATGTCGAGTGCAGCCATGGTTTCGGGGCATCCGCTCCTGAAAAAACGGCGTACACGCAATATTCGCGTTCGTGGAAATTCAACTCGGTGTCTCCTCGAGTGTGAACCATCAATAGTTTCATATCGCTCAGTTGGGCCGTGGCGCAAATACCCCAAGATGATCGCGGCGGCATCGCTCAACCATTCTAGCAGCGATCAAACGCGGTCCCGGCAGGTCATCAAAGCCCGGCGCCTTTGCCAATTGGTCACGAAACGATCACATTTTGGGTGTCCGGACCCGGCGCCAGCCAAAATCTGCCACTTTCCCCTTGAAGCCGCCGGAATTCCACCGAACTTTAAAGGTATGAGGCCAAGGTGAGGAGGAGGCAAAGCCCCGACTCGCCCGGAAGAAAGGAGCACGCAGGTGCCGTCATTCTCGAACACACTCGAACAGGCAATCCATTCGGCGTTGGCCTTGGCCAACGCGCGACGGCATGAGCTTGCGACGCTCGAACATCTGCTTCTGGCGCTCATTGACGAACCGGACGCCGCCAAGGTGATGCGGGCCTGCTCGGTCGATCTCGATGAACTGAGGAAGACCTTGCAGGAATTCATCGACGACGACCTTTCGACCCTCGTCACCGATGTCGAAGGGTCCGAGGCGGTGCCGACGGCCGCCTTCCAGCGCGTGATCCAGCGCGCGGCGATCCATGTGCAATCCTCGGGACGCAGCGAAGTGACCGGCGCCAACGTCCTGGTCGCGATCTTCGCCGAGCGGGAATCGAACGCCGCCTATTTCCTGCAGGAACAGGACATGACGCGCTATGACGCGGTGAATTTCATCGCCCATGGCGTGGCCAAGGACCCGTCCTTCGGCGAGACGCGTCCCGTGACCGGCGCGACCGAGCGCGAGGAAGAGCACAAGCCGCGCGAGGCAGAAGGGGGCGAAGCCAAGGAAAGCGCGCTTGGCAAATATTGCGTCGACCTGAACCAGAAATCCCGCAAGGGTGATGTCGATCCGCTGATCGGCCGCGATGCCGAGGTTGAGCGCTGCATCCAGGTCCTGTGTCGCCGCCGCAAGAACAACCCGCTTCTGGTGGGCGATCCGGGCGTGGGCAAGACCGCCATCGCCGAAGGGCTGGCGCTGAAGATCACGCGCGGCGAAACGCCGGAGATCCTGTCGAAATCGACGATCTTCTCACTCGACATGGGCGCGCTGCTGGCCGGCACCCGCTATCGCGGCGATTTCGAGGAGCGGCTGAAAGCCGTGGTGAAGGAGCTTGAGGATCATCCCGACGCGATCCTCTTCATCGACGAGATCCATACGGTCATCGGCGCAGGCGCCACCTCGGGCGGGGCGATGGATGCGTCGAACCTGCTGAAACCCGCGCTGCAGGGCGGCAAGCTGCGCTGCATGGGATCGACGACCTACAAGGAATTCCGCCAGCATTTCGAAAAGGACCGCGCGCTGTCGCGCCGGTTCCAGAAGATCGACGTCAATGAGCCGACGGTCGAGGATTCGGTGAAGATCCTGATGGGTCTGAAGCCCTATTTCGAAAAGCACCACGAGCTGCATTACACAAAGGATGCGATCAAGTCGGCGGTGGAGCTTTCCGCGCGCTACATCCATGACCGCAAGCTGCCGGACAAAGCGATCGACGTGATCGACGAGGCGGGCGCGGCCCAGCATCTGGTCTCGGAATCCAAGCGCCGCAAGACGATCACACCCAAGGAGATCGAGGCGGTGGTCGCCAAGATCGCCCGCATCCCGCCGCGCAACGTCTCGAAGGACGATGCCGAAGTGCTGCGCGATCTGGAAAAGACGCTGAAGCGCGTGGTCTTCGGACAGGACAAGGCGATCGAAGCCCTGTCCTCGGCGATCAAGCTCGCCCGCGCTGGCCTGCGCGAGCCGGAAAAGCCCATCGGCAATTACCTGTTCGCCGGGCCCACGGGCGTCGGCAAGACCGAGGTCGCGAAGCAGCTCGCCTCGACCCTCGGCGTGGAACTCCTGCGCTTCGACATGTCGGAATATATGGAGAAGCACGCGGTTTCGCGCCTGATCGGCGCGCCTCCGGGCTATGTCGGCTTCGACCAGGGCGGCATGCTGACCGACGGCGTCGACCAGCATCCCCATTGCGTGCTGCTTCTGGACGAGATCGAAAAGGCGCACCCGGATGTCTACAACATCCTTCTGCAAGTGATGGATCACGGCAAGCTGACCGACCATAACGGGCGGCAGGTCGACTTCCGCAATGTCATCCTGATCATGACCTCGAACGCGGGGGCGGCGGAACTGGCCAAGACCGCCATCGGCTTCGGCCGCGACCGGCGCGAGGGCGAGGATACCGCGGCGATCGAGCGCACCTTCACGCCGGAATTCCGCAACCGTCTGGATGCGGTCATCTCCTTCTCGGCCCTGCCGCGCGAGGTGATCCTGCAGGTGGTCGAGAAATTCGTCCTGCAGCTTGAGGCCCAGCTCATGGACCGCAATGTCCATATCGAGCTTTCGCCCGAAGCCGCCGCCTGGCTTGGCGAGAAGGGCTATGACGACCGCATGGGCGCGCGCCCGCTCGGCCGGGTGATCCAGGAGCATATCAAGAAGCCGCTCGCCGAGGAGCTGCTGTTCGGACGCCTCACCAAGGGCGGCGTGGTGCGGGTGATGGTGCGGGATGGCGCCATCTCGCTTGATATCGAGGAGCCGTCGCGGCCGCGCATCACCGGATCGAAGCCGCCTCTTCTGACGGCGGACTGACGGCTGACAGACGGGCCCGCCCCTCGGGGGCCATCGAGGCCCCCAAGGGCCGTGTCGGGGAGCGCATTGCGCTCCCCTTGTCATTGGTTCTGCGAGGCCCTCGCGGGCGGTGACGTGCGCCTCCGGCGGAGGTATTTTGGCCAAGATGAAAGCACGGTGAACCCGATGGAAGCGCCGACCGATCACGTCGTGTTGTGACTATCGCTCTGTGAGCTTCAGTTCGATCCGGCGGTTTGCGGCGAGCGCCTCGGGCGTGTCGCCTGCCGCCACCGGCTGATATTCCCCGAAACCCGTCGCCGCCAGCCGTTCGGGCGGGAAGCCGAGATCGTCCTGCATGTAGCGCACGACCGAAAGCGCGCGGGCCTGGCTGAGCTCCCAATTGTCGCGAAACGCGCCGAAACCGGAAAGCGGCACGTTGTCTGTGTGGCCATCCACGCGGATGATCCAGTTCACCTCGGGCGGGATCACCGCCGCCACCTCCTGTAGGGTTGCGACCACCCCGGCGATCTGGCTCTTGCCCTCGGGCGAAAGGTCGGCGGCGCCGGGCTGGAACAGCACTTCGGAGGAAAAGACAAACCGGTCGCCCACCACGCGCACGCCCTCGCGCCCTGAAAGCACTTCGGAGAGCTTGCCGAAGAATTCCGACCGGTATTTGGCCAGCTCTTTCGCCTCGTCCTTTGCTGCCTGCGCCTCCTCGGCGAGCCGCTTGCGCTCCGCCTCCTCAAGCTCGGCGCGGCGCTTTTCCTCAGCCGCGACGCGGGCGAGCGCGGAATTGAGCTGGCTGCCCAGCGCCTCGATCTGGACCTTGGCATCGGCATCCTTGGCGGCAGAGGCGTCAAGCAGGTTCTGCAGCGCGCCAAGCTGGCCGCGCAGGGCCGCGACCTGTTCGTTCAGAAGCGTGACCTTGCGCGCAGCCTCCGCGCTTGAGGCTTTCTCCTTGCCCAGTTCTGCTTCCGCCATCGCCAGAAGCGCCTTCTGGCGGTCGGCCTCGCTGAGGCTTGCGAGCTTGGCGGCATCGAGTTCCTTCTTCGCTGCCTCGGCGGCGGCAAGAAGTGTCAGCGTCTCCTCGGCCTTCTTGCGCTGTGCCTCAAGCGCGAGCGTCATCGCCGTCAGTTCATCTTCGGACGATTTCAGCTTCTCCCGGAGCGCGGCGGCGACGGCGGCTTCGGTGAGACGCGCGGCCTCGGTCTCGCTCAGCTGCGCTGCGGTCTTCTCGCCTTCGGCCTTCAGCTCGGCGGCCAAAGCCTCCAGTGCCAGCCGCTTGGCCTCTGCCAGCCGCGCCGCTTCCTCCTGCGCGGAAATCGTCGCCCGGTCGGCGGCCTGCGCGGCGAGGAGGGCGGTGACCTGTGCCTCGAAATCGTCGATCCTGCCTTCGGCCGCCGACAGGTCAGCGACACGCGCGGCAAGCGTCGCGGTCAATGTGCCAACCTCGGTCTGCAGCTCGGCGGTGCGCGCGCGCTCCACTCCCAGGCTGTCGGCAAGCCCCGCGAGCTGCTGATTGAGGTCGGCAAGCTCGTCGCCCTGGTTCGATATGGTTTCCCGAAGCGCGAACTGCAGGATCATGAAGATGGTCAGGACGAACATCAGGACCATCACGAGCGAGGTCATGAGATCGAGGAACCCCGGCCAGATCGCCGCCGCCTGCCCCGATCGTCCGCGTCCCGGACCTGCCATGGCTCAGCCCCGCTCGCCCGGCCCCGCCTCGCCGCGCAGCGAAAGCGAGCGGACGGCACGGGTAAGCTGCGCGAGATCGGCACGCAGATCGCCAAGTGCCTCCTGTCGGCCCGCCGCCACTTCTTCGAGGAGCCTGAGCATCTGCGTATCGATCGAGCGGAGCCGCATGCGGCTTTCAGCGTCCGGCCCCGCGTCGCCGCCGCCCCGCTCAGTCAGAAGCGCTGCCACCTGTTCCTGGCCCTCCGCCAGACGCTCGAATGTATCGCCGGTTGCGGACATCGCCCGTTCCAGCCGTTCCGTCAGAACGCCGATCGAGCCGGTCAGCGTCGCCAGCGCCTGTTCGCCGCGCAGGCGGTCTGCCTCGGCCTGTTCGCGCGCGGCGGCGAAAAACTCCGCCTGATCCTCCAGATGCTGGGCAAGCGCGGCGATGACCGCGCTCGCGCCGTCGCCCTCGGTGTCAGTGCCGCCGAAAGTCAGACGGGTGAAGCTCGACAGCCATTCCTCCAGCTCGCCGTAGAACCGGTTCTGGCCGTGGCTCGCGAACAGTTCCAGAAGCCCCACGACCAGCGAGCCCGCAAGCCCGATGAGCGAGGAGGAAAAGGCCATGCCCATGCCGCCCAGCTGCGATTCGAGGCCGGTCATCAGCTTGGTGAAGACCTCGGCACTCGATTCGCCCTCTTTCGGCGCCAGCGCGCGGATCGTATCGACCACCGCCGGGACCGTAACGGAAAGGCCGTAAAGCGTGCCGAGAAGGCCGAGGAAGATCAGAAGGTTGGTCAGATAGCGCGTAAGGTCGCGCGCCTCTTCGATGCGGGCGGAAACCGAATCGAGGATCGACCGGGCGGCGGTCGAGGAGATATGCCCGCCCTTGGTGCCGCGCGACCTGAGAAGGTGGGCAAGCGGCGCAAGCAGGCGCGGCGGCACGGTGATTTCATGTCCGGGGCGGCCCGAGGCCAGCCCCTCGATCCAGCGCACCGAGCGCACGAGTGCGAAGACCTGCCAGAAGCAGGTGAGGATGCCCAGGAAGAAGACCCCGAAGATCAGCCCGTTCAGCCAGGGGTTTTCCACAACCACCGGCCAGACCTTGGCCGCCACCAGATAGCCGCCGGCACCGACGAGACCGGTGATCACCAGCATCATGAAGATCTGCTGGAACGGCTGCGAGAAATAGGGCGCCGCACGGCGCGCCGGTCTGTCCATCGTCATCGGTCCCTGCCTGTCTTGATCGCGACAATAGGCGCGCGAGCCTGCCCTGCCAAGCGCCGAGAGACAGCCGTCAGGCGCGGACGAGGAGGCACGCAGTGCAACGACGAGCCGCGCCCCGGTGGCTCAGCCCTCGGCCTTGAGGCGCCGAACCTGTTCGGCGAGCCAGTCGAGGTCGGGATCGGCAAGGCCGAGCGCGCCGAGATGATCGACCGTGTTCCACAGATAATCGGCGTTGGTGCCATTGCGTCCGGAAGATCGCGCGATGATCGTGGCCTGTTCCTCAAGCGTCAGGCCCGCCCGGTACTGCACATGGTCATGATCGATCACATAGGTCACCGCCTCGACCTTCGCACCATCCGCCAGCCGCACCGGCAGACGCCGTTCAAGATAGGCATCCGATACCAGCTCGCGGTCATGCAGATAGGCCAGAACCCCGGCCCGTGCCTCTGCCGTAACGCCGAAGGCGACGCCATCGCAGGCCGCGCCCTCTGCCGCATCCAGCGCCAGCACCAGACCCGGCGCTTCGGGCGTGCCGCGATAATGGATCGACGTCATGCAAAAGGACCGGCGCCACCCTTCCAGCCGCGCCGTTTCGCGCCGGACATGGGCAAAGCCCGGGTCCCACATGAGCGACCCATAGCCGAACACCCAAAGATCCACATCCGCCACCATCTGGCCTCTCCCGCTCCGGCGCCCTATAAACCCCGAAACACCGGGCGAGGGAAGAGAGGCAGAATGCGCTTGCTTCTGTGGCTGACCATGACGCTCGCCGCCCTTTACGGCGGCTACTGGTATGTGGGCTCGCGCGCCGCGCTGTCGGGGATGGAGGCCGCACTGGACGGGCTGAAGGCGGACGGGGTCGGCGACTATGCCCAGGTCTCGCTCAAGGGCTTCCCCTCGCGCTTCGACATCACCATCGACAAGCCGCGCCTTGTCAGCAGCGACGGAGCGAACGGCTGGTCGGCGGATTTCCTGCAGCTTCTGGCACTCTCCTACCATCCCAATCAGGTGATCGCGGTCTGGCCCAAGGAACAGTCCGTCCGGATCGCGGGAGAGCCGCTGACCATCCGCAGCGAGGATCTCCGTGCCTCGGTCGCCACCGAGCCCACGCTCTCGCTGCCGCTTGATCATGCCGAGGTGGAGGGGCATCAGGTCGAGATCGTCCGGGCCCCCGGCCTGTCGCTTGCGGTCGAGAAGCTGATCCTCGCCGCACGACCCAGCGGGCGGGGGCAATCGAGCTACGATATCGCCGCGGTGCTGACCGGCCTCGCGCCCGGCGCGGTTCTCAAGGGTCTGATCGACCCGCGCGCGGCCCTGCCCGCCGCTGCCGACGAACTCAGGCTCCGGGCTGCGGCTGATTTCGACCGGCGCATCGACAAGGCCGCACTTGCCGCCCCGCCGCGCCTTCTCGCCCTGCGCGACATCGACGGGCACCTCGGCTGGGGCGAGACCTCTCTGGACGTGACCGGTGATCTTGCCGCCGATACCGGCGGCTTCGCAGAGGGCCGGATCGAGGTGAAGGCCCGCAACTGGGAGAGGCTTTTCGATATCGCCGTCGCGACCGGCCTCGTGCCACCGGATCAGGCGGGTCAGGTCAGGAATATCCTCGCGGTGATGGCGCAGGGGTCGAAGGACGGGAGCCTGACGGTTCCGATCAGCTTCGAGGACGGCATGGCGATGGTTGGCGGCGCTTATCTCGGCCCGGCGCCGCGCTTCTGAGCACGTCTACCGGCAATAGGCGCCGCGACCGCGCGCGGTGTCGAGATGCAGGTGATCGCGGTGGAACCGGTCCGACCCCGGGCCGAGAACCGTGGTGAAGCCACCGCAGGCCGCCTTGCGGATGGCTTTCAGGATCTTTCCCTCGCGCCCCCTGCCCCAGTCGGTCAGGACGCTGATCACCTTGCCGTTTTCAAGGATCAGGCCCGAGACATCGACCGCATGGCCCTTGCCATGTTCGCTGATCTTGCCGCCCTTTTGGTTGTTGCGCGGGCGGCAGGCATAGGTTGCTGCGACCTGCAGCTTGGCCACCCCGCCGCCGGTCGATCCGACCGCCGGGATGACGGCGCGTTCCACCCAGTCATTCAGCGCCTCGGCGGTGTGGCAATCCATGTTGCCGGGGGTCGACAGGGCCACGCCCGAAACCGAGGTGACCCTCACGCCCTCGTCCAGCCCGCAGCCCCGCGCCGCCGCCTTGATCGGCGCGATCTCCTCGCCCTTGATCGAGGGATTGCCGCAGACCGAGCCCTTGCGGCTCGCCTTGTCGCGCTTCTTCGGCGCGGGCGCGGCGGCAAGCACGATCTCTTCGGCGCCACCATCCCTATCGAGCCCGCGCGGCCGCGCCAGCGGCAGAAGCGAGACGAGCGGCGCATGGCGCCCGGGCGCGGTCAGCGCGGAAACATCGGTCGGCGTGACGAAACGCGTCACGTCGGGCGCCAGGGAAGCGCCGCGCGGCGGCGGCAAGGGCGAGGAGAGCGGCGCCAGCGGGCTCGCCGGTCCGGCGGCTGGCAGTGTCGCCTCGGCGACAGCAATTGCAGCGGGGGCGATACCAGACGGCCGGACCGGCGGAAGCAGCGACTTCACCGGCGCCTCGGCCAGCGCGGGCAGGGCGACAGCGACCAGCGCCGCCGCCAGACCTGCCTTTGTGCCGCGCCGGAAGCCCCTCATCCGCCTGCCTTTCCCCGCCCGAAGTCCGGTGCGGCCGTGTCCTGCCCCGCCTCGATGATGCCGCGCCGGATGGCGCGTGTGCGGGTGAAATAGTCGAAGAGCGCATCGCCATCGCCCATACGGATCGCCCGCTGCAGGACGAAAAGCTCTTCGGTGAACCGTCCCAGAATGTCGAGCGTCGCCTCCTTGTTTGTCAAGAACACGTCGCGCCACATGGTGGGGTCCGAGGCGGCAATCCGCGTGAAGTCGCGGAAACCCGCCGCCGAATATTTGATCACCTCGCTTTCGGTGACGCGCCTGAGGTGATCGGCCACGCCCACCATCGTATAGGCGATGAGGTGCGGCGTGTGCGAGGTGACGGCAAGGACGAGGTCGTGGTGGGCGGCGTCCATCCGGTCGACATGTGCGCCGAGGCCCTGCCAATAAGTACCAAGCCGGTCGGCTGCGGCGGGGTCGCAGCCCTCGACCGGGGTCAGGATCGTCCAGCGATTGTCGAACAATGTGGCGAAGCCGGAATGTGGCCCGGAATGTTCGGTCCCTGCGAGCGGATGGCCCGGTACGAAATGCACGCCCTCCGGCAGATGCGGTGCGACCGCCTCGACGACCGCCGCCTTGACCGAACCGACATCGGTAATGGTGGCGCCGGGCTTGAGATGCGGCGCGATCTCGGCCGCGACGGCGCCCATGGCACCGACCGGCACCGCAAGCACGACCAGATCGGCATCGCGGACCGCCTCGGCAGCGGTTTCATGCACAGAATCGCAAAAGCCGATCTCCAGCGCCGCCTCGCGGGTAGACGCCGTCTTGGCGTAACCGGCGATATGGCGGGCCAACCCCGCACGTTTGGTCGCGTGCGCCATGGACGAGGCGATGAGGCCAAGCCCGATCAGGGCGACACGATCATAGATCACGCTCATGCGGCGCCCTTTCCGGCCTTGAACTGGCCGACCGCATGGGCGACGCGGCGGCAGGAGGCCTCATCCCCGATGGTGATCCTGAGGCAATGCGGCAGGCCGTAGCCCGCGACGCGACGCACGATCAGCCCCTGTGATTGCAGATACTGGTCGCAGGCCGTGGCCTCCGCCTCGTCAGCGAAGCGGGCGAGGATGAAGTTGGCGCAGGACGTGTCCGACGGCACGCCCTTTTCGGCCAAAGCCTCGGCCAGCCAGGCGCGCATCCTTGTGTTGTCTTCGCGGCAGCGCTCCACATGCTCGCGGTCGCGCACGGCGGCTTCCGCCGCCTCCTGCTGGGCCGCCGACAGGTTGAATGGGCCGCGAATGCGGTTCAGGACGTCGATGATCGGCTTTGGCCCGTAGCCCCAGCCGACGCGCAGCCCACCGAGGCCATAGATCTTCGAGAAGGTCCGCGTCATCACCACGTTCGACCGCCGCCCGATCAGCTCCGCCCCGCCATCGAAGCCTTCGACATATTCGGCGTACGCTCCGTCGAGAACGAGGATCGCCTGCTTCGGCAGGCCCGCCGCCAGCCGCTCGACCTCGGCCGGGCCGATCATCGTCCCGGTCGGGTTGTTGGGGTTCGCGATGAAGACGAGCTTGGTCTTCCGCCCGCAGGCAGCAAGGATCGCATCGACATCGGTCGTGCGCTCGCGCTCCTTCACCGCAATGGGCGTCGCCCCGGCGGCAAGGGCCGAGATGCGGTACATCAGGAACCCGTGTTCGGTGAAGACGACCTCGTCGCGCGGCCCCGCATAGGCCTGGCAGAGGAAATGGATGATCTCGTCCGAGCCCGTGCCGCAGATGATGCGGTCGGGGTCGAGCCCGTGAACCTCGCCGATCGCCTCGCGGAGCGATCTGTGGTCGGTGCCGGGGTAACGGTGCAGCTTGTGGACGGCACGCTGGAACGCCTCCTTGGCGCGGTCCGACGGGCCGAACGGGTTTTCGTTCGAAGAAAGCTTGATCGCGTCCGACAGGCCCGCGACCTGCGCCGCACCGCCCTCGTAAAGCGCGATTTCCATGATCCCCGGCTGAGGACGGATCGGTTCGGACATCTGGCAGGCTCTCCCGGGCTGGTCCGGCGCTTTCTAGCGGGCGCGCGCCGCTTAGGCTAGGCCTCATCGTCGCCCTGCGGGCGCTCTTCGTCCGTCGCGGGCCATCCCGGCGAGGAGAGGCCGCGAGGGCTCGACGAGCCGCCCGCCCCGGCCCGCCTGCAAAGCGAAAGAGGCCGCCCGAAGGCGGCCTCTTCGATAACCGGAAGGCGAAGGATCAGTTCTTCGCGTAGAATTCGACCACGAGGTTCGGTTCCATCTGCACCGGATAGGGCACGTCGCCCAGACCCGGGGTGCGCACGAAGGTCGCGGTCATCTTGTGGTGGTCGGCTTCCAGATAATCCGGCACGTCCCGCTCGACGAGCGCCACGGCTTCCAGAACGATGGCGAGCTGGCGCGACTTGTCGCGGACGGCGATCACGTCGCCTTCCTTCACGCGGTAGGAGGCGATGTTCACGCGGGTGCCGTTCACGGTCACATGGCCGTGGTTCACGAACTGGCGGGCGGCGAAGATGGTCGGCACGAACTTGGCGCGGTAGACGACCGCGTCGAGGCGGCGCTCCAGCAGGCCGATGAGGTTCGCACCGGTGTCGCCCTTGACCCGCTCGGCCTCGGCATAGATGCGGCGGAACTGCTTTTCGGTCAGATCGCCGTAATAGCCCTTCAGCTTCTGCTTGGCGCGCAGCTGGGTGCCGAAGTCCGACAGTTTGCCCTTGCGGCGCTGGCCGTGCTGGCCGGGGCCATATTCGCGGCGGTTGACGGGGCTCTTCGGACGGCCCCAGATGTTCTCGCCCATGCGGCGGTCGATCTTGTACTTGGCAGAGGTGCGTTTGGTCACCGCTGATCTCCTTCTTTGTGCTGCCCCCTGACGAAGGCCATGAAGGGCGTTGTCCTTTTCCCGTTTCCGGGACGACAGGCTTCCCCTCGCGGGGTCCACCAACACCAATGAAAACCCCGGGCCTCTCGACCCGGGACGGCGGGCTTATAGAGGAGCGGCGCGCAGAGTCAATGCCCCCTGCCCCGGCGGTCGGACGGGCGCCGAGCCCGGGCGCTCGTTATCCGCTTCTTAGCGTTTCTGGGGCAGGCTTCACACCGGGCAGGAAAGGGGTGCGACGATGGGTGAGGCGACTTTGGCCGCGCATGAACGGTTTCTGGTAGAAGATGTCATCCTTACACTCGGCAACCTCCGGGGCTGGATCGCCTGGCTGTCGGACCCCGAAACGCACCTCGACCGGGACATGCTGTCTGCCTTTCTCGACCGGCTCGACCATCAGCTTGAACTGCTGCAGGACCGCGCGCGCGCCGTCTGCACCGGCCCGCAGGCGCCGGGTTCCGGTGTCACGCTCGATAGCCTCCTGCGCGACGCGCTCGGCACCGAGACGCAGGAAGGGGCACCGGCCTTCCGGTCACGGCGCGCAGGTGCTCGCTGATGCACCGGCCTCAGGCAGCGATCCTTCGCGGGACATGCGGCTCGTTTTCCGCTGCGATGTGACAGAGCATCTCCACCGCCTGCCAGGGCTCCAGCTCCGGATAGAGAGCCGAGCGCTGCGCGCCGCCGACCGACCCGCAGCGGATCATCGTGCCGGTATTGGCGAAGATCGTCTCTTCGCGGTCGAAGCGCAGGCGGACCATCTTGGCCGCTGCGTGCAACGGCACGCGCCGGATGCCGCGATGACCCGCCAGCATATCCGCGCGCAGAACGACCGCCGCCGCGTCGAACAGCGCCTCGGCCTTGGCTGCGCAGACCAGAACCCGCTGGCCCGGCATCAGCCAGAGATCGGAGCAATTGTCGAGCGCGCCGCCGGGAAAATGGATCAGCCCCCGCCCGCCACCCGGCAGTGCGGCCGCATGCGTGACCGAGCGTACCGGCACGAGGCCGCCATCGTAGGTTGGAACGAGTGTGCCTGACTCAAGCTCTCCTGCCGACCGCCAGCCGTTGGCGGTCTCGACCAGCGTATCGGCGCGCAGGCCGGTTCGGTCCGCTGCGGACGGGGCGGCAAGCAGATCGGGTGTGAGAAGAAGCTTCGCGTCGGGACGGAAGCTCGAAGGCGACGGCATGAACATCGGCGGTTCCTTTCGAAAGCCCCGGGCCGGTCGTGGCCGCATTAACCTGTGGGGCGGTATCCTGAGGGCGCTCCGGAAATCCGCCATCATTTCGACCCAGACCAGACAATTTTCCGGCACTTTTTCGCCGCCATCCTTAATCGACCCCGGAAGTCGCCTTTTGGAAACCAAACGCTCCCGGCTTAACAGAGCCGTAACCAGAATTCTCTGCAACCGTCTGAAAAAACTCTGTTTAATTGAGTCACAGACCGCTGAGAAACAACCGTCAGCGCAACAGGTGCGGATCGATTCGCACCCCGACCGATGACGGAAACGCCCGCTTGGTGCGCCCAACGCCGATTTCTGCACTGGCCGCGTTTTTCCTCTTGCAGGCGGCGGGCGAAGACACTAAATCCCGCCGCACCCAAGGACGCGGGCGTAGCTCAGGGGTAGAGCATAACCTTGCCAAGGTTAGGGTCGTGAGTTCGAATCTCATCGCCCGCTCCATTCAAAAGGGCACCGGAAACGGTGCCCTTTTGTGTTTTCCCGTCAGGCGGCACGTGCGCGGCCGGTGCGCCATCCCCGCAGGATGAACAGCTCGAGAAGCGTCAGATTGACAAGCCATGAGGCCCATGCGGTGACATCGTAGGTCTCGGTCGAGGTCCAGCCAGCAGCCATCAACGGCGCCATGATCAGCCGGAGTGTGACCGACGAGAAGGTCAGCGCCACCGACCGCAGCATCCAGCGTCGATGGCCCGCTAGATCGCCGCCGCGTATCAGCCAGATCGCCCGGCCCGTCGCACCGATCCAGCCCGCCCCCAAAAGCGCAAAGCCGGTGGCCGCCCACAGGCTGCCGCGAAACCAGGGCAGCATGGCGAGCGAGGCACATCCGCCGATCAGCACCGAAAAGGCATAGAGGTAGCCGAGCCGCCGATGCCAGCCTGGCCATCGGCTGCGCAGGCGGCCCGACGTCTGAAACGGCGACAGCGCCAGGGCAAGGGGGCCGAAGATCAGGTGCGACAGGGCCGGCAGCGCCCTGCCGGGAAGGTAATAGGCGAGATCCGGCATGCTCAGCGCCATCGGTTCGGCAAGCACGCGAAGGGTGAGCAGCGCAACGAGAAGGGAAAGGACCCGGTAGGGCCAGATCAGCACGGATCGCATGGATGAGTCTCTTGACAGTGTAAAGTTAGCGCAACATACAAGCCGCATTGACCGCGTCAAGTCGACCTGCGATGCCGGGCGTATGAGCAAGAGCCCGAAGTCCTCCCACCACCACGGCAACCTGCGCGTTGCCCTTGTCGATGCGGGCCTCGCCATCTTGTTGGAAGAGGGACTGGGCGGGCTGACGCTCCGGCGCGCGGCGGCGCGGGCGGGCGTCAGCCACGCCGCCCCCGCCCACCATTTCGATGGACTGTCGGGCCTGATGACGGCAATCGCGGCCCGCGCCTATGCGCTGTTCACCGACCGGCTCATGGCCGGACGCGACCTTCCCGCGCGGGGCGATGAGGAGCGGCTGCTCAACATCTGCCTTGCCTATCTCGACTTCTCTCGCGATCACGCCGGACTTTTCGGCCTGATGTTCGTGGCCCCCGGCCTCGACCGCGACGATCCGGCGCTGAAGGCTGCCGGGGCCGAGGCCTATCAGATCCTGCGCGAGGGCTGCCGCCCGTTCGCCGCCGACGGGACCGCCGACCCGGAGGTCGAGATTGCCGTCTGGACCATGGTCCACGGCTATGCGCTCCTCGGCCTTTCCAGCGGAGAAAGCCCCAATCGCCAGATCGTCGATATCCCGCCCTTCGCCGCGCTCTTGCGCCGGCTCCTGCGCACGCAAGCACCTCCGACAATTGCCAAGTGACATGCCGGTTCGGGCGACGATGGTCGATCGGCCCGGTAGCGCCCCCGATGCGGCGCGACGGGCAAGCCGCACAGGACCACCAAGACCGCTTTCAATCGCGGGCACGGAACGCTAGGAGAGGGCCGAAAGGACGCCCCATGCTCAAGACCCGCATCATCCCCTGCCTCGACGTGGCCGATGGCCGTGTGGTCAAGGGCGTGAATTTCGTTGACCTCGTGGATGCGGGCGATCCGGTCGAGGCCGCGAAGGCCTATGATGCGGCGGGGGCGGACGAGCTTTGCTTTCTCGACATCCACGCAACCCATGAAAACCGCGGCACGATGTTCGACCTCGTCACCCGCACCGCCGAACAATGCTATATTCCCCTGACCGTGGGCGGCGGGGTGCGCACGCATGAGGATGTGCGCGCCCTCCTTCTGGCCGGGGCCGACAAGGTCTCGTTCAACTCCGCCGCCGTCGCCAACCCCGATGTGGTGGCCGAGGCGGCAGACCGTTTCGGGTCGCAATGCATCGTCGTCGCCATCGACGCGAAGACCGTGGAACCGGGCCGCTGGGAAATCTTCACCCACGGCGGGCGCAAGGCGACCGGCATCGACGCGGTCGACTTCGCCCGCACCGTCGCCGCGAAGGGGGCGGGCGAGATCCTTCTGACGTCGATGGACCGCGACGGCACGCGGGCGGGCTTCAACCTGCCCCTCACCCGCGCCATCGCCGATGCGGTCGACCTGCCGGTGATCGCCTCGGGCGGCGTCGGCACGCTCGACCATCTCGTCGAAGGCGTGACCGAGGGCCATGCATCGGCCGTCCTCGCCGCCTCGATCTTCCATTTCGGCACCTATACGATCCGCGAGGCCAAGGAGCATATGGCGCGCGCGGGCATTCCGATGAGGCTTTCATGACCGCGCTTGACCGTCTCGCCGCCACCATCGCCGCCCGCAAGGGGGCCGATCCCGACAGGTCCTGGACGGCGAAGCTGCTGGCCAAGGGGCCGGAGAAATGCGCCGAGAAGTTCGGTGAAGAGGCGGTCGAGGCGATCATCGAGGCGGTGAAAGGCAACCGCGAAAGACTGACCGCTGAGGCGGCCGATGTGCTTTATCATCTCCTCGTGATGCTGGCGGCCCGCGAGGTGACGCTGGCCGACGTCCTCGCGGAACTGGAGCGGCGCGAAGGGACCTCGGGTCTGGCCGAGAAGGCCGCGCGCGACTGATAGGCCGGGGGCTCTGCCCCCGGACCCCCGGGATATTTGCAAACGAAAGAGCAGAAGAGCGGCGGCACTCAGGCGAGCGCGCGTTCGATCCTCGGGTAACGGCGGCCGAGGCTGATGGCGCGGAAGACGAACATCAGGAGAAGCGCTGCCCAAAGACCGTCGTTGCCGAACATCCTCGGCAGGAACCAGAGCGCGGGCACATAGAAGAACGCCATCTCGACCATCGCCATCCGCATGTCGCGGCCGCGCGTGGCGCCGATGAAGATGCCGTCGAGCATCCAGCAGGTGATGCCGACCACCGGCGAGAGAGCGACCCAGAAGAGCCAGCCGCGCGCGGCGGCGCGCACGTCAGGCTCGGTCGTCATCAGGTCGATGATCCACGGCCCCGCCAGCCAGAAGGCCAGGCCCAGCAGGATCGCGCCCCCCGCCCCCCATTGCGACGGCAGCCAGGCAGAGCGGCGCAGAAGCGGCACGGAACGGGCGCCGACCGCCTGACCGACCAGAGCCTCGGCGGCGAAGGCAAACCCGTCGAGCGCGTAGGCGGTGATCTCCAGGAACTGCAGCAGCACCTGATTGGCGGCGAGCGTCACGTCACCGAACCGGGCGCCGAGGAAGACGAACGAGGTGAAGGCGGCCTGCAAGATGATCGAGCGCAGCATGATATCGCCGTTGACCGAGGCCATGCGCCGCAGTTTCACCCGGTCGAAGATGCGCGCGCGGTCCCTCAGCGCCGCAAGTGACAGGCCGTTGCGGCACAGGACAAGCCCAAGCGCCAGCCCCGTCCATTCGGCGATCAGCGTGGCAACCGCGACGCCTTCGACCCCCCAGCCGAGACCGAGGACAAACCAGAGGTCGAGCAGGATGTTCAGCCCGTTCATCCAGACCTGCAGCACGAGGACGGCGCGCGTCCGTTCCGCCGCGATCAGCCAGCCTGTGAGTGCATAGATCGCGATGGTGGCGGGCGCGCCCCAGATGCGTATGCCAAGATAGGCGCGCGCCAGCCCCTCGACCTCGGCCGAGGCGGGGGCGAGGGCGAAGGCGCCAGCAAAGAATGGCGCCTGCAGAAGGATGAGCGCCGTTCCGGCGGCGAAGGCGATCATCAGCGCGCGGATCAGGATCGCGCCCTGTTCGGCCCGGTCGCCCGCACCGAGCGCCTGGGCGGCCAGCCCGGTCGTGCCCATGCGCAGGAAGCCGAAGGCCCAGTAGAAGCTAGCGATCACCACTGCCCCGATCCCGACCGCGCCGATCGGTGCGGCCTGCCCCAGCTGGCCCACCACCCCGGTATCGACCGCGCCCAGAAGCGGCACCGTGGCGTTCGACAGGACGATGGGCGCCGCGATGCGGAAGACGCGGGCATGGGTGACCGGCTGACTCACCTCAGGGCTCCGGGCGTTCGGGCATCAGGAAATGGCCCGTCGCCTGCGCGAATAGCCGCGACCGGTTGTCCTGCCAGGCCTCGACATGCACCGACGCATAGCGCCGTCCCGACCGGTTCACCCGGGCCCGCGCATAGGCGTCGCGCGGCAGGCCGGAACGCAGGTAATCCACGGTGAAATCGATGGTCTTCGGCAGCCGCGGCAGACCACCATCCGCCAGCCGCGCGGCATCGAGAGCGCCGCTCTCCAGATCCTCCCATATCATCGTCCAGCTCAGTTCGACGATCGAGGCGACCTCAAGGAAGGCCGCCGTCACCCCGCCATGCAGGGCCGGCAGCAGAGGATTGCCGATATGGCTTTCATTGAACGGCAGGACGGCGGTCAGCTCATCGCCGCGCCGGTCGAACTGGATGCCGAGGAAACGGATATAGGGCACGCCCTCGACCAGCGCCTTCAGCGCCGCGTCGCGGCGACCCTTCACCAGATGGACGGGCTCGGGTGGTGCGCGGCGGCTCATTTGCCCCCCTCCCCGCGCTCGACCGTGAAGGCACCGGTCGCCATGGCGACGATGCGCGCCTCGTCTTCGTCATGCGCGGTCGCGCGCACGAAGGCGACCGAGCGGGTGACATTGTAGCATTCCGCCCGCGCCGTGATCCTTTGTCCCGGCGTCGCGGACCGCATGTAATCGATCCTGAGGTCCAGCGTCGCCGTGCCTTTCGGCGCAGAGGGATGGCTCATCACCGCCGTACCGCAGCACGTGTCCATCAGGGCCGAAACCGCCCCGCCGTGGATGACCCGGGTTTCGGGATCGCCGATCAGCCGCTCGTCATAGGGCATCGAGATCGCGGCCGTCCCCGGCCCGATCGCATCGAGCGTCATGCCAAGCGCGCGGGCATGCGGCAGCGCCGCCACGAACTGGGCGCCGATCTTCAGCTTCTCGGCCTCGCTCATCACATCTCCGGGGTCTGGGGCACCCGGCAGTTATTGGCGCTTGCAAAACCGCCCGCAAGCGCTATCTTTTGCAATTGAGAATTAGTCGCAATAAAAGACCATGACCGACCTCAGCACCAGAGCCCCCGCCCCGACCGTCGCCGAGAGGCGCCTGCCGCTTGCGAACCTCAGACGCGGCCGCCTGCTCGCCGTCGCGCTTCTCGCAGCGCTGGCGCTCGTGCCCGGACTTCTGGGCGAGGTCACGCGCGGGCTGATGGTCGATGCGTTCGTCCAGGTCTCGGTCTTCGTCGCCGCGACGCTCCTCCTCTTCTATGGCGCCGAGAAGCTGTTCGGCTTCGACCTTGGCGAGGCGATGGGCCGGTCGAAAGCGCTGCAGGTGCCGATCGCCGCCCTTCTCGGGGCGACGCCCGGCTGCGGCGGCGCGGTGGTGGTCGTGGCGGCCTATGCCTCGGGCAAGGTGTCCTTCGGTGCGGTTGTCGCCACGCTGACCGCGACGATGGGCGACGCAGCCTTCCTTCTCATCGCCACACGGCCCGATGCCGCGCTCGCCCTTCTGCCCCTGCAATTCTCGGTCGGCATCCTCACCGGCTGGCTGATCGACAGGTTTGTCACCGTCGACTACCGCCCGACCGGCGGCGCGTGCGAGATCGCGCCGCGCATCGGCCGTCCGCGCGCCCGCGATTGGGCCTATCTGGCGCTCGTCATCCCCGGCCTTGTCGTCGGCGCCGCGCAGATCGGCCAGGTCGAGATCGCGGCTTTTGGCCCCCTGCCCGTCGAGTGGATCGCGCTGGCGGGCGTGGCGACCGGCCTGCTGATCTGGGCCTTCTCGCCGGTCAACGCCATGACCAACCCGGCCGACCGGCCGGTGACCCGCATGGCCGAGGAGACGTCCTTCATCTCGGTCTGGGTGATTGCCGCCTATCTCGCCTACGACTATCTCGCGCAGTTCGCGGGCCTCGACCTCAAGGCGCTCTTTGCCGCGATCGCGCCGGTGCTGCCGCTGGTCGGTGCGGCCATCGGCTTCATCCCCGGCTGCGGTCCGCAGGTTCTGGTGGCGACGCTCTATGTCAACGGCGCCATCCCGTTCGCGGCACTCGCGGCGAACGCCATCTCGAACGACGGCGACGCGCTCTTCCCCGCCATCGCGCTTGCGCCCCGCGCGGCAATCATGGCCACCGTCTTTTCCACCATCCCCGCGCTGATCGTCGCCTATGGATTGTTTTTCTTCGCGCCCGGCTTTCTGAACTGAGTTGTCACGCCCCCTCTTCTCGCCTTACCTTCACGGCAAGGAGGACGAGATGTCGGACCAGCCGATCAGCTTCAAGGACATGTGCGTGCGCTTCGACGTGACGCCGCGAACGTTGCGCTATTATGAGTATATCGAACTGCTGGCCCCGATAAAGGAAGGCCGCGCGCGCTTCTACGGCCCGCGGGAAATCGCGCGGATGAAGCTCATCCTGCGCGGCCGCCGCTTCGGCTTCAGCCTTGAGGAGATTCGCCAGTGGCTGCTTCTGTACAATCAGAAGGGCACGCGCGCGCAAAACCTGGCCTGGGTGGAGCTTGCCGACCGGCAACTGAAGGAACTGGAAAAGCAGCGGTCCGAGCTGGATTCAACCATCGCCGACCTGCGCGCCCTGAGAGATTCGAGCGCCGCGAATCTCGATGACTGAGCTATTCCCCTGCGTCACCTCGGGGCGGTAAACCGCTTTACGCGAGGTCAAAAAGTTTCTCCTGAAACGATCCTTTCGCAATGACGTTTCGTCAGAAAATTTGTTACGCCACGTCATCCTTACCTTAACGTCATCTTGGCTTGTACCATCCACAGTCGATCGTCATCTGCTGTTTCCCTGCGAAACAGTCGAAAGGGTAATAGACGTGAGTGAACAGTTGATGGGCATCCGTGCCATGTGCGAGGCGTTCGACGTCACGCCGCGCACGCTGCGCTTCTACGAGCAGAAGGAACTTCTGTTCCCGCTGCGCGAGGGCCAGAAACGGCTTTATGACCGGCGCGACCGTGCGCGGCTGAAGCTGATCCTGCGCGGCAAGAAATACGGCGTGAGCCTTGAAGAGATCCGCCAGATCCTCGACCTCTATGAACATGACGGCGAGGGCCTGCAGATCACCAAGGCGATCGAAACCGCCCGCCGCCGCCTGGCGGAAATGATGGAACAGCGCGCGGCACTCGACGCCGTCATCAATGAACTGGCCGGCCATATTGCCGATGCCGAACAGACCCTGGGCCGGGCGGAAACCCAAGCCGCCTGACCCGCGACCAGACCGAAGACCCCGGAGGACCGAATGACCCAATACAACGCCCCCACCCGCGACATGCAATTCCTTCTGCACGAAGTGCTGGAGGTGACCAGGTCGGGCGTTCCGGGTCACGAGGAGCTGGAGCCGGACTTCACCGGCGCCGTTCTGGAAGAAGCGGGCAAGATCGCCCGCGACGTCCTTCACCCGCTGAACGCCTCGGGCGATCAGGAAGGCTGCCGTCTGGAAAATGGCGTGGTCTACACGCCCAAGGGCTACAAGCAAGCCTTCGAGGCGATGAAAGAGGGCGGCTGGACCGCCCTTGACTGCGACCCCGCCTACGGCGGTCAGGGCATGGCCTATGTGCTCGCGACCGCCGTGGGCGAGATTTTCGTCTCGGCCAACATGGCCTTCAACATGTATCAGGGCCTGACGCACGGCGCCTATTCGGCGATCCATGCGCACGGGACCGAAGAGCAGAAATCCACCTATCTGCCGAAGATGGTCACCTGCGACTGGACCGGCACGATGAACCTGACCGAGCCGCATTGCGGCACCGACCTCGGGCAGCTCCGCACCAGGGCCGAGCCGCAGGCGGATGGCTCCTACAAGATCACTGGCCAGAAGATCTTCATCTCGGCGGGCGATCACGACATGTCCGACAACGTCATCCATCTGGTCCTTGCCAAGGCCCCGGGTGGCGGCGAGGGCACGAAGGGCATCTCGCTCTTCATCGTGCCGAAATTCATGGTGAATGCGGACGGCTCGCTCGGTGCCCGCAACGCCGTCTCGGTCGGCAAGATCGAGGAAAAGATGGGCATCCACGGCAATGCCACTTGCGTGATGAACTATGACGGCGCGACCGGCTTTCTGCTGGGCGAGCTCCACAAGGGCATGCGCGCCATGTTCACCATGATGAACGAGGCGCGTCTGGGCGTGGGCCTGCAAGGCTATGCGGTGGCCGAAACCGCCTATCAGAACGCGCTCGCATACGCGAAGGACCGTCTGCAAGGCCGCGACGTGACCGGCGCGAAGAACCCGACCGGCCCCGCCGACCCGCTGATCGTCCATCCCGACATCCGCCGCGCGCTGATGGACCAGAAAAGCTTCGTCGAAGGCGCCCGCGCCTTCACCCTCTGGGGCGCCACGCTGATCGACAAGGCGCACCGTTCGGGCGATGCTGCGGCCGAGGGGCTGATTTCGCTTCTCACCCCGGTCATCAAGGGCTTTCAGACCGACAAGGGCTTTGACTGCACCGTTCTTGCCCAGCAGATCTATGGCGGGCACGGCTATATCGAGGAACAGGGCATGTCCCAGTTCGCCCGTGACGCCCGCATCGCGATGATCTACGAGGGCGCGAACGGCGTGCAGGCACTCGACCTCGTCGGCCGCAAGCTGGCCGAGGGCGGCGGCAAGCATGTGATGGGGTTCTTCGAGATGCTGAAGGGCTTCATCAAGGAAAACGAGGGCGATGCCGAGCTGAAGGCCCAATTCCTCGATCCGCTGAAGGCCGCCTCGAAAGACCTGCAGTCGGCCGCGATGTTCTTCATGGCCGAAGGCATGAAGAACCCCAATGCCGCTCTGTCTGGCTCCTACGACTTCATGCATCTCTTCGGACATGTCTGCTTCGGCTACATGTGGGCCCGTCAGGCCAAGGCCGCGCGCGCCGCACTGGCCGCAGGTACCGGCGACAAGACATTCTACGAGACCAAGATTGCGACCGGCCGCTACTACATGGCCCGCCAGCTGCCCGCGACCATGATGCACCTCGCCCGCATCCAGTCGGGCGCGGGCCCGGTGATGGCGCTCGCGGCGGAGGCATTCTGACGGGTTGCGCTGGTTCGGCCCGGAACCGGCGAGGGGGCTTTGCGCCCCCTCGCACTCCCCCGCAGAGTATTTCCGCAAAGAAGAAACCAAAGGAGTGCGCCCCCGTCCCCGCACGGGGATGTGCGTCGTGGCTGCTAACCGGGACGAGGGCGGCTTCTCCTTTGGCGGTCATCGGCTCTCCAGCCTGTACCGCGCCTCAAACCTCCGCGAGCCCGGTTAACAAAGGCTTACTTTCCTTCTTCTTTGTCGAAATACTCCACGGGGGTGCGGGGGTGTGAAACCCCCGCCGCGACGGAGAGGATGGAATGACGGCGAAACTTCACTGCTTCGGCGAAAGCGGCAATGCCTACAAGGCGGCGCTCGCCCTCGAACTCTCGGGCTACGACTGGCAGCCCGTCTTCGTCGATTTCTTCAACGGCGCCACCCGCACCGAGGAATTCCGCAAACTCAACGTGATGGGCGAGGTCCCGGTCCTTCAGGAGGGCGCCATGACCCTCTCGCAGTCCGGCGCGATCATGTATCATGTCGTGAAACGCACCGGCACATTCGGCGGCGCCCCGGGCGAAGAGGAAGAGGTCCTGCGCTGGATCCTGTGGGACAATCACAAGATGTCGAGCCAGGCGGGCATGACCCGCTTCCTGATGAACTTCCTGCCCGCAGACAAGCGACCCGCCGAGGTCATCGCCTTCATGCAGGGCCGCCTCAAGGCCGCCTATTCCGCGCTCGACGGCCACCTTAAGGGCCGCGACTGGCTGGTGGGCCGGGGTCCGACCATTGCCGACTTCTCCTGCTGTGCCTATCTCTATTACCCCGAGCCCTTCGGTTTCAACCGCAAGGACTGGCCCCATATCGATGGCTGGCTCGACAGGATCGCGGCCCTGCGCGGCTGGAAGCACCCTTACGACCTGATGCCCGGCAACCCGTCCGAGCGGTCGCAGAAAAGCTGATATTGCGCCGCAGCGTCACGCGGGACAAAGGCTGACGCGCAGGTAAACTGCCCCGAAAGTTGTCCCCCGCATCATCGCGAATCGCGCGGCGGACGCCCAAGGAGAGGACCGACGATGACCGAAGCCTATATCTACGACGCCGCCCGCACCCCGCGTGGCAAGGGCCGCGCCGACGGCGCGCTGCATGAGGTGACCGCCGTTTCCCTCTCCGCCCGCCTTCTGAACGCCGTGAAGGACCGCAATGGCCTCGACGGCCATGTCATCGAGGATGTGATCTGGGGCAATGTCACTCAGGTCGGCGAACAGGGCGGCTGCCTTGCCCGTTCGGCCGTCCTCCTCTCCGACCTTGACGAACGCATCCCCGGCCTTGCGATCAACCGTTTCTGCGCCTCCGGCATGGAGGCGGTGAATATCGCGGCCAATCAGGTGCGGGGCGGGGCGGGCAATGCCTATATCGCCGGGGGCGTCGAGATGATGGGCCGCGTTGCCATGGGCTCGGACGGCGCCGCGATCGCCGTCGATCCCACGCTCGCAATAAAGACCTATTTCGTGCCGCAAGGCATTTCGGCCGACATCATCGCCACCGAATACGGCTTCACCCGCGACGACGCCGACGCGCTGGCTGTCGAAAGCCAGCGCCGCGCGGCCGCAGCCTGGGCCGAGAACCGCTTCGCGAAATCCATCGTGCCGGTGAAGGATCAGAACGGCCTCACCATCCTCGACCGCGACGAATACATGCGCCCGGGCACGGACATGCAGACGCTGGGCCGGCTCGATCCCTCCTTCAAGGGCATGGGCGAGGTCATGCCGGGCTTCGACAAGCTCGCGCTGATGAAATATCCCCATCTCGAGCGCATCAATCACATCCACCATGCCGGCAACTCCTCCGGCATCGTCGACGGCGCGGCTGCGGTCCTGATCGGCAATGCGGAGTTCGGCAAGGCGCACGGCCTGAAGCCCCGCGCGAAGATCCGCGCGACGGCCAAGATCGGCACCGACCCCACGATCATGCTGACCGGTCCCGTACCGGTCACCGAAAAGATCCTGAAGGACTCGGGCATGTCGATTTCCGACATCGACCTCTTCGAAGTGAACGAAGCCTTCGCCTCGGTCGTCCTGCGCTTCATGCAGGCCTTCGACGTCTCGCCCGACAAGGTCAATGTCAACGGCGGCTCGATCGCCATGGGCCACCCCCTCGGCGCGACCGGCGCGATGATCATCGGCACGCTTCTGGACGAGCTCGAGCGCACCGGCAAGGGCACCGGCCTCGCCACGCTCTGCGTCGCCTCCGGCATGGGGGCGGCCACGATCATCGAGCGGGTCTGACCCCTCTCCCCTCCCCACGAGGGGGAGGGGAAGCGCCCGTCCGGCAACGGTCGGTACGAGAAACAATGAACCCGTCCCGCGCCTCCCTCCCCCCTCGTGGGGAGGGATGGGGAGGGGGGCCGACGAGGAGGAAGAAATGCCGATCATCGACCAGACCAGATGCCCGGTCAAAACCGGTTCGATCTACCCCGAGCCCTATGCGTCCATGATGAAGGGGCGCTCGTCGCTGCGCCTCGGCGAGGCAGGCGGGTTGACCCAATATGGCGTCAACCTCGTGATGCTCGAACCGGGCGCGCTCTCCTCGCTCCGTCATTGGCACGCGCAAGAGGATGAATTCGTCATGGTGACGGAAGGCGAATGCACCCTCATCGACAACACTGGCGAGCACACCATGCGGCCCGGCGACTGCGCCGCCTTCCCGGCGGGTGACGACAACGGCCACCATTTCGTCAACCGCACCGACAAGGTTGCCAAATTCCTCGTCATCGGCACCAAGGCCCCGCGCGAGGTCGCGACCTATTCCGATATCGACCTGCGGGTCGAGATCGACGGCGGAACGGCCCGTTTCACATACCGCGACGGCACGGATTTCACGGCGCCGAGATGATCATCCGCAAGGGCACCGCCCGCACCGATAAGGCTACACCCGAACAGGCAGCAATGCTTGGCCATTTCACCGCTGACCTCCTCTCCGATACCGGTCACCTGACCCAGTTCGGCGCCTTCACCGAAACGCTCGCCCCGGGCGCTCGGTCGGGCGACCGGCACTGGCACGAGAAAGAGGATGAATTCCTCTACATGCTCGCTGGCGAGGCGATCATCATCGAAGATGATGGCGAACATCGCCTCACCCCCGGCGACGCCGCCTGCTGGCCTGCGGGCGTTGCGAACGGCCATCAGGTCGTGAACCGCTCCGCCCATCCCTGCAGCTACCTCATCGTCGGCACCCGAGCACCTTCCGATCGCGTCCACTACAGCGACATCGACAAACTCTACACCCGCGAAAACGGCGTGGTCCGCCGCACCCGCCGCGACGGAAGCCCGCTCGAATGAGCCCGCACCCCTTCATCTTGGTACAAATACCTTCCGGGGGTGCGGGGGTGGAAAACCCCCGCTTCACCGCGAAAAGACAGGAGACCACACATGTCTGATTTCACCTATTCCCTCGACGCCGACGGCGTCGCCACCATCACCTGGGACGTGAAGTCCAAGTCGATGAACGTCCTCAATCTCGAGGCAGCGGCGGACCTCGGCGCGCTCATTGACAAGGCCATCGCGGATGACAGCGTGAAGGGCGTGATCCTGACCAGCGGCAAGAAGGATTTCGCGGGCGGCATGGACCTCAACATCATCGCCAGGATGAAGGAAAGCGCGGGCGACGACCCGGCGCGGGGCCTTTTCGAGGGGATCATGAATTTCCACGCGCTCGAGCGGAAGATGGAACTGATGGGCCGCGATCTGAAAACGGGCAAGGGCGGCAAACCGATCGTCGCGGCGCTGCCCGGCACGGCGCTCGGCATCGGCCTCGAACTGCCGCTTTCCTGCCACCGGATCATCGCCGCCGATAACCCGAAGGCCAAGATCGGCCTGCCCGAGATCCTCGTCGGCATCTTCCCCGGCGCGGGCGGCACCACGCGGCTCGTCCGCAAGATGGGCGCCATGGCCGCCTCGCCCTTCCTTCTCGAAGGCAAGCTCTCCGACCCGAAGGCCGCGAAGGCCGCGGGCATCATCGACGAGGTGGTGGCGCCGGAAGACCTGATGACCCGCGCCAGGGAATGGGTCCTGAACGCCAAGCCCGAGGATATGGTGAAACCCTGGGATGCCAAGGGCTACAAGATGCCCGGCGGCGCCCCCTATCACCCGACGGGCTTCATGACCTATGTCGGCGCCTCGGCCATGGTCCACGGCAAGACGCAGGGCGTCTATCCGGCGGCGAAAGCGTTGCTGGCAGCCGCCTACGAAGGCGCACTCGTCCCCTTCGACACGGCACTGAAGATCGAGGCGCGCTGGTTCACGAATGTCCTGATGAACCCCTCCTCCTCCGCGATGATCCGCTCGCTCTTCATCAACAAGGAAGCGCTGGAAAAAGGCGCGAACCGGCCGAAGGTCGAGGATCAGACGGTCAGGAAAGTCGGCGTCCTCGGCGCCGGCATGATGGGCGCGGGCATCGCCTATGTCTCGGCCAATGCCGGGATCGAGGTCGTGCTGATCGACGCGAGCCAGGAGGCCGCCGACCGCGGCCGCGCCCATTCCGAAGGCATCCTCGACAAGGGCATGAAGCGCGGCAAGGTGACGGCCGAGAAAAAGGCCGAAGTGCTGGGCCGCATCAGTGCCACCACCGATTACGCCGCGCTCGCAGGCTGCGACCTGATCGTCGAGGCTGTCTTCGAAGACCCCAAGGTCAAGGCCGACGTCACCGCCAAGGCCGAAGCCGCGATCCCGGAAGCCGCGATCTTTGCCACCAACACCTCGACCCTGCCGATCTCCGATCTCGCCAAGGCATCGAAGCGCCCGGAGCAGTTCATCGGCATCCACTTCTTCTCGCCCGTCGACAAGATGATGCTGGTCGAGATCATCAAGGGCCGCGAAACCGGCGATGTCGCCGTCGCCAAGGCGCTCGACTTCGTCCGCCAGATCAGGAAGACCCCGATCGTCGTCAATGACGCGCGCTTCTTCTACGCCAACCGCTGCATCATCCCCTACATCAACGAAGGCATCCGCATGGTCGCCGAAGGGGTGGAACCGGCGCTGATCGAGAATGCCGCCAAACTGCTCGGCCTGCCGCTCGGGCCGCTGCAACTGGTCGACGAAACCTCGATCGACCTCGGCGTCAAGATCGCCAAGGCGACCCGTGCCGCGATGGGCGACGCCTATCCCGACAGCGCGGTCGATCCCGTCCTCTTTGCCATGGCCGACAAGGGGCGCCTGGGCCGCAAGGCGAAGGCAGGCTTCTATGCCTATGATGAAAAGGGGGAGCGGCAGGGTCTGTGGGACGGTCTGGAAACGCTCTGGCCGGTGTCTGACGACCAGCCCGAGCTGACCGAAGCCCAGCACCGGATGCTGATGGTCCAGACGCTGGAAGCCGTCCGCGCACTGGAGGAAGGCGTGCTGGAAGACATCCGCGAAGGCGATGTCGGCGCGATCCTCGGCTGGGGCTACTGCCCCTGGTCGGGCGGCCCGTTCGGCTGGCTCGATATCGTGGGTGCGGCCCGCGCGGTCGAGATCTGCGAGGCGCTGGAAGCCCGTCATGGCGCCCGGTTCAAGGCGCCGAAGCTTCTCGTCGACATGGCGGCCAAGGGCGAAAGCTTCTACGGCGGCACGGCGGCAAAGGCCGCCTGAGCGCCGTCTGCCCGGGCGGACCTCCTCGAAGCACTTCGTGCACTCGTCGGACCCGCCCGAGGAGTGCATGAAATGCTCGACGAGGCGCGCCTTCGGGCGAAACCTCAGATGCGGCGCGTCAGCCCGCCGTCAACCGTCAGGTTCTGGCCGGTAATGTAGCCCGCGCCCTCCGAGAGCAGGAAGGCGACGGTCGCCGCGACCTCCTCCGCCTTTCCATAGCGGCCCAGCGGCACCATCTGCCGCCGTTCCTCGGTGCCGGGCAGGCTGTCGATCCAGCCGGGCAGGACATTGTTCATCCGCACGTTCTTCGCGGCATATTCGTCGCTGAAGACCTTGGTGAAGGCCGCCAGCCCTGCCCGCGCCACGGCAGAGGTCGGGAACATCGCCGAAGGCTCGAACGCCCAGGCGGTCGAGATATTGACGATCGCGCCGCCGCCCTGTGCCGCCATGACCGGCGCCACCAGCCGCGTCGCGCGCACCACGTTCAGGAAATAGACGTCGATCCCCCTGTGCCAATCCTCGTCGCTGATCTCAAGGATCGGCGCGCGCGGGCCGTGACCGGCGGAATTCACCAGCCCGTCGATCCGGCCCCAACGCGTCATCGCCTGATCCACAAGCCGCGCCAGATCGGCAGAGGACTGGTTCGATCCGGTCACGCCCAGCCCGCCCAGCTCCTCGGCCAAAGCCTCGCCCTTGCCGGAGGACGACAGGATACCCACCTGCCAGCCCTGCCCCGCCAGATGGCGCGCCGCCGCGGCGCCCATGCCGGAGCCCCCGGCGGTGACGAGGGCAACTTTTGGGTCACTCATGGCAAACTCCTGATTTCAAGCGTCGAATCTGTAGCCGAACCGCGCGACATCCTCGGCGCAGATCGACGCGAGTAAAGCAGCGTCGCGGTCGGAATAGAAGGGCCGCCAGTCGCGCGGCCGGGCACTTTCGTTCACGCGCGGCAGGGGCGAGAGGCGAAAGCCGAGATGCGCCTCGAACGGCACAAGATCGACGTCGATATGTTCCAGCCGCAGGAAGAGGCCGGGCCTCTCCGCCCCCGCCCCATCGCGCAGCCACGCGCCGTAGGGCCAGCGGCGGAAGCTCTCGGCAATCCCGGGATGGTTCAGGAAGGCGCTGAAATCGAGTGTCTGTGCCAGCCCCACGGCCGGATGACCGAAGCGCTGCGACTTGAGCCAGTGGTAATAGCTCACCACCCGGTCCCAGGGGTTGCGCACCAACGTCACGATGAGAAGCCCCGTGTCCTCGACCCCGGCAAGCCCCTCGAGATCGGCAAGCGTCGAATGCTTCCAGAGCCGCCCCACGGTCCTGATCGCCGTCTGCCGCCCCGCCCGCGACCGGCCCTTCGGCGTATCGGCGACGATCACGTCGTCCTTCATCGCCCGCGCTTCCAGCGCCAGCGTCAGCGCCGTGCCGCCGGTCTTCGGCGCATGAAGGAACAGGAAGCGGCGGCCGCGCGAGAGATACATGGGCCGAGACTAAGCCTCAGCGCGCCCGAAGCGCAATGATCGCCCCCGCGAAAACGATCAGCGCCATCCCGAGAACCGCACTCAGCGAAATCCCCTCGCCCCAGATCGCCCAGGTCCAAAGCGCGCTCATCGGCAGGATCGCATATTCGAAGACCGCGACCCGGCTCGCCTCGGCCACCTGATAGGCCCGGATCATCAGGCCGACGCCGAGAAGCGAGCCTGCGGCCTGCACGAACGTCCAGAAGAGGAAGGCAGACGAGGGCCAGACCGGCCCGCGCAGAACGAACCCGGCGGTCCCCTCTGCCACCTCGGGGTTCCAGACCGACAGCACCGCCATGCCGATCAGGCCAAAGAAACCGAGCCCGAGGAAGAAGCCCAAGAGCAGGGTCTCGGCGGTTTCGCCCGCGCACCATTCCCGGGTCGCAAGATTGCCGAGCGCATAGAAAAGCCCCGCAACGATCGGCAGCACCATGGCCGGCGTGACCGCGCGCAGCCCGAAGCCGAGGACGAGCATGACACCCGCGAAACCGACCAGGACCGCAAGGACGCGGAACGGCCCGATCGGATGGCCATAGACGAACCGGCTGAGGATAAGGACGAAGATCGGCGCGGTGAAGAGACCCGCCGCCACTTCGGCCACCGACAGGAAGGCGAGGCAGCCGAAATAGATCACCATGGCAACGGCATGGATCAGGCTGCGCGCCAGAACCGCGCGCGGGCGGCGCGGGCGAAGCGAAAGCCCGAGCGGCCGGGCCAGAAGGAAGAGAAGTGCCGCCGCCATCCCCGTGCGGGTGGCATGGAACTGCCAGAGCCCGCCCTCGGCGGCGATCACACGGACCCAATTGTCGGTGAAGCCGATCAGGAAAGCATAGGTGACGACCATCGCAGCGGCGCGAAGGGTCGGGTTGGCGCCAGCGGGTCGGAAGGTATCGGGGACGGTCATTGGGCCTCTCAGGTCGAATTTGGATATGCTAGCGGCCCGGCGCGGGTTACCCATGTCTGGAAACGACATGTGCGAGGGGGAGGCACGCATGGGTTGGCTCAAGGACGAAACCGGGCTTGGCAGGAACGCGGCGAATTTCGTGCCGCTGACGCCGCTCTCCTTCCTGGCGCGCGCTGCTGACGTTTTCGCCGCTGATACCGCGCTCGTCTATGGCAGCGAACGCTGGACCTACCGCGAGATGAGCGCGCGCGTCAGCCGACTTGCCTCGGCGCTAACCCGGGCCGGTGTGGCGCCGGGCGATGTGGTGGCGACACTGCTGCCAAACGTGCCCGCCCAGGTCGAGGCGCATTTCGGCATCCCGGCCGCGGGCGCGGTGATCAATGCGATCAACACAAGGCTCGACGCCGATACGGTCGCCTATATCCTTGCCCATGGCGAGGCCAAAGTCGCCCTTGTCGACAGTCAGCTCCTGCCCCTCGCAGAGGAAGCCGTCGCGCTGAATGGCGGAACGGGTCCAGAGATCATCGAGGTCCCGGACCCCGTCGCGGGGCTGGCGGCGAGCGGGCGCTATCAGACCTACGAAGCGCTGCTCGCCACCGGCGCGGCGGAAGCGCCCTGGAAAATGCCGCAGGACGAATGGGAAAGCCTTGCGCTGAACTACACCTCCGGCACCACCGGGCGGCCCAAAGGCGTGGTCTACCACCATCGCGGCGCCTATCTGCTGGGGATGGGCACAGCGGTCGCCTGGCAGATGGGGCTGAGGCCGGTCTATCTGACCATCGTGCCGCTCTTTCACTGCAACGGCTGGTGCCACAGCTGGACGATCCCAGCGCTTGGCGGCACCATCGTCTGCTGCCGCGACATCACCGCCGCCGCCATCTACCGCGCCATCGCCGAGGAAGGCGTGACCCATATGGGCGGGGCGCCGATCGTGCTCAACATGATCATCAATGCGAAACCGGAGGACCGGCGCGATTTTTCCCATATCGTCCAGACCTATACGGCAGGGGCCCCGCCGCCTGCCGCAACACTGGCCGCGATCGAGCCCCTGGGCTTTTCCGTGACCCAGGTCTACGGCCTGACCGAAACCTTCGGTCATGTCACCGAATGCCTCTGGCGGGGGGAGTGGGACGGGTTGCCAGAGGCAGACCGCGCCGCGATCAAGGCGCGGACCGGTGTCCTCATGCCCTTCATGGAAGATATCAATGTCCATGGCGAGACCGGCGCGCCCGTTGTGCGCGACGGATCGAGCCTCGGCGAGATCGCCATTCGCGGCAACGCGGTGATGAAGGGCTATTACAAGAACCCCGACGCGACGGCGGAGGCGTTCAGGGGCGGCTTCTTCCGCTCGGGCGACATCGCCTTCCAGCATGAGGACGGCTATATCAAGATCACCGACCGGGCGAAGGACATCATCATCTCGGGCGGCGAGAATGTGTCGTCGGTCGAGGTCGAGGGCGCGCTGATGCACCATCCCGCCGTATCGCTGTGTGCGGTCGTGGCAAAGCCGGACGACAAATGGGGCGAAGTCCCCTGCGCCTTCGTCGAGCTGAAGCCGGGTGCGGCAGCGAGCGAGGACGAACTGATCGCCTTCGCCCGCGCGCGGCTCGCAGGCTTCAAGACGCCGAAGAAGGTTGTGTTCCAGGAGCTGCCCAAGACCTCGACCGGCAAGATCCAGAAATTCGAACTTCGCGCCCGGGCGAAGGATCTCTGACCGGCCAAGGAGCGCCTCATCGAGCCCATGCGGGCTCTCTTCGGCGCCGACAGCGAGGAGAGCGCGACAGGGCTCGACGAGCGGCCCCCGGTGGCGGCCCCCGGTGGCGGCCCGGAAAGATTGCCCGCCCCCCTCCGCTTCGCTAGACTGCGGGAAAACAGGCAAGAGCAGCAACCGCGCATGACCGCGCTCAGCGAATATCAGCGACTGGAATGCACCGGCCTCTGGCGGGAGCATGCGGGCGCGCAGCGGCGCGAAGTGATCGTCACGTTCGGCGATGCGACGCTGATGCTGAAGGAGGCGGCGTCAGACCGCGCGCTTGCCCACTGGTCTCTGCCCGCGCTCACGCGCGCCAATCCGGGCGAAATGCCCGCCCTCTTCCGCCCCGACCCCGAGGCCGAGGAAGAGCTTGAGATCGACGACGAGGTGATGATCGCCGCCATCGGCAAGGTCCACCGGCTGATCGAGGCGCGTCGCCCCCATCCCGGGCGCCTGCGCGGCGCGCTCGTCGCCACGCTCCTCGCGGCCTTCCTCGGCGCGATGGTCTTCTGGCTGCCGGGGGCGCTCATTGCCCATACGGCCAGGGTCTTGCCCGCGCCGGTCCGCGCCGCCGTCGGCCAGGCGATCCTTGCCGATATCACCCGTCTGACCGGGCCGCCCTGCGCCGAGCCCGAAGGCCTGTCCGCCGCCGATCTTCTCTCGGACCGGCTCCTCGGCCGCTCCGCGGCGCTCGTCATCCTGCCCGAGGGGCTTCAGGGCACGCTGCATCTGCCCGGCGGCCTCATCCTCGCGGGCCGCCCGCTTCTGGACAGCGGTGATGATCCTGCGCTTTTCGCGGGCCATCTGCTTGCCGAGGAGCTTCGCGCCCGCCAGACCGACGCCCTGACCGAGGCGCTGACCCATGCCGGGTTCCGCGCCAGCTTCCACCTCCTGACGACCGGCGATGTGACTGCGGGCGCCTTCCACGGCTATGGCGAGCGTCTCCTGAAAGCGTCGGCAAACCCTGTTCCGACAGACGCGCTTACGGCGATGGCGGCGCGCGTCCGCCTCGACCTCGCACCCTATTCCAAGGCGACAGGCGCGCCGCTCGCCCGCCCGGACGGGGGCGAGGTGGTGCCGATCATCAGCGATACCGACTGGGTCGGGCTGCAGGGTATCTGTGGCTAAGGCCGGACGAAAGTGCCGGGAAACCGCGCGACCAGCTTCGCCCGCGCTGCCGCTGCCTCTGAAAGCGTGGCGAAAGGCCCTGCGAGGATCGCGGTCAGCGCCCCGCCCCTGAGCTTCTGCCGGGCCACCGGGAAATCCGCGCCTTTCACCGCCGAGGCGGCGGCCGCGGCATTCGCCGGATCGGCGAATGCGCCGACCTGTACCCAAAGCGCCGCGCCGGTCACCGGCCGCTCTTCCACCGTCCCATCGCTCGACCAGACCAGCCGGTAACCGCCCGCGCCCAAAGCCTTTGCGCGGGCGAGCGCCGCCGGATCGTCGGAAGTCCCCGCAAGCGCCAATCCCGGCACCCCCAATGCATTCAGGCTCGCGGGGTCAAGTGCGCCGCCGCCGCAGCGGCTGATCCGCCGCCCGTCGTTCAGCCAGCCCCGCGCACCGCCCTGCCGACAGAGCGCGTCGCCCGGCGGTACGGTCTCTGTTCCGACGATCATCAGCGCTGCAGGCGCGCGTCTGGGTTCCATCGCAGCAGGTTGTGGCATTCTCGGCCTGCTCTCCGGTGCCGCCGCTATCACCTCGCCCACCGGCGCAGCGCCTGATGCCTGACCACAGACCGGTTTGTTCGCCTGGTCCAGACGCGGCACCCAGTGGACCGCGCCGTTCACCACCGCGCGCTGGAAGAGGCAGCCCTTGCTATCTGTGTACTCTCGCCCGGCATAGTCAGCGGGCGGCGGTTCTGCCGGACCACCCACCTGCCCGACCGTGGGCTGAGCGGCCAAGACCGCAAAAGACACCAGTACCGGAAGAAATCTCATTGCCTGCCCTGCCTCCACCCCGCGGCCAGATTGGCAAAGGCCCAAGCGCCGGTAAAGCCCCCACTCACTTCGTGCCGAACATCCGGTCGCCCGCGTCGCCAAGGCCGGGCACGATATAGCCGTGATCGTTCAGATGGCTGTCGAGCGCCGCCGTCACGATCGGCACATCGGGATGCGCCTCCTTCATCCGCGCCACGCCCTCGGGCGCGGCGAGAAGGCACATGAAGCGGATGTTCTTCGCGCCCGACTTCTTCAGAAGGTCGATTGCGGCGGCCGAGGAATTGCCCGTCGCCAGCATCGGGTCGAGCGCGATGACCAGACGATCCTCCAGCCCCGATGGCACCTTGTAATAATATTGCACCGGCTGCAGCGTCTCGGGGTCGCGGTAGAGACCCACGAACCCCACCCGCGCCGCCGGTATGAGCTCCAGCACCCCGTCGAGAAGCCCGTTGCCCGCACGCAGGATCGAAATCAGCGCCAGCTTCTTGCCGTCGATGACCGGCGCGTCCATCTCGCACAAGGGTGTCTCGATCCGCTTCGTCGTCATCTCCATCTCGCGGGTGATCTCATAGGCCAGAAGCTGGCTGATCTCTCGCAGGAGGCGGCGGAAGGAGTTGGTCGACGTGTCTTTCTCGCGCATCAGGGTCAGCTTGTGGCTCACCAGCGGATGTTTGACGACGGTCAGATGATCACGCACGGGCAGCCTCCAGCTTCTTGACGATCCGGTCCCTTGTATCGCCATCGCAGAAGGCCGCGTCAATCGAGGTGCGGGCGATTGCGTCGAAGACGCCCTCGTCCCAGTCGAAGGCATCCGCCAGCCTGTCATATTCATTCTTCATCGTGGTGTGGAAGAAAGGCGGATCGTCGGTCGAGACCGTGACTTTTACCCCCCGCTCGCGCAGCCGGTGGATCGGATGGTCGCGCCAGGTCCTGTAGATGCCCAGCGCCACGTTCGAACCCGGGCAGACCTCAAGCACGACGCCCTTCTCGGCGATCTCGTCAACCAGCGCCAGATCCTCGATCGCGCGGACGCCATGGCCGATCCGTTCGACGCCCAGATCGCGGATCGCGTCGCGCACGCTGTCCGGTCCTCCCCACTCGCCCGCGTGCGCCGTCAGGCGTAACCCCGCTTCACGCGCTGCATCAAAGGACCAGGCGAAGTCCTTGGGTTTTCCCATCTTTTCGTCACCGGCCAGACCGAAGCCAACGATCCAGTCGCCAGCCGTTTCCGCCGCGCACAGCGCGGTTTCGCGCGCCTTCTCCGGCCCGAAATGGCGGATCGCGGTGATGATGCCCCTGAGCGTGATGCCGTCGCGCTTCTCGGCCAGATCGGCCGCCTCGCGGATCGCGGCCAGATAATCCTTCCAGGCTTCCACGTCCCGCCCGCCGCAGAAGTCGGGGCTGAGGAAGGTCTCGGAATAGACGACGCCCGAGGCCGCACTCTCCTCCAGCACGGCAAGCGTCAAACGGTGATAATCCTCGGGGCTCTTCAGCGTTTCGGTGGCAGCCTCGTAGACCTTCAGGAAATGCCAGAAGTCGCGGTAGGCATAATGACCGCGCTCGTCGAAGATGCCCGACAGGTCCATCGCCTTTTCCTTCGCCAGCCCCCGGATGAAGGCAGGCGGCGCCGCGCCTTCCAGATGCAGGTGCAGTTCGATCTTCGGCAGATTGGCGGTCATGTTCATGTCTCTCTTGTCGGGACGCTGTCGGGACGAATGCCAGACGCTTGCGGGACGAACGCCAGCCCGCTCCGCGCCTCCCCTCCCCCTTGTGGGGAGGGGATGGGGGTGGGGGCCTCGACGCCGGGAAGGCTCACAGAAAACTCCGCCCCGGCCCCTGCGACGGCACGCCGAGATGGGCCGCGACCGAGGCGGCAACGTCGACAAAGCCGACATGCCCGATCTCCTTCCGGCCGTAGCCGTGACCAATGACCGGCACACGCTCGCGCGTATGATCGTTGCCGGTCCAGGTCGGGTCATTGCCGTGATCGGCCGTGAACAGCGCAAGATCGCCGGGGCGGAGAGCCGCGAGGAAGTCGCCGACCCGGGCATCGAACCATTCCAGCGCACGGGCATAGCCCGAAACATCGCGCGGGTGGCCGAAGAGGCTGTCGAATTCAACGAAGTTGGCAAAGGTCAAGGAACCATCCTCGGCCTGACGCGCAAAATCCATCAGATGTTCGAAAAGTGAAATATCTGCGCCCTTCTTCACATCGTCGATTCCGCGCATCGAGAAGATGTCGCCGATCTTGCCGATGGCATGGACCTTGCGTCCGGCGCCCTGCACCCAGTCCAGAAGCGTCGGCGCGGGCGGCGCGATCGCATAATCGTGGCGGTTGGTGGTGCGCCTGAAATTGCCGGGGCTGCCCACGAACGGCCGGGCAATCACACGCCCCACCTTCATCGCATGCAGGCGCGGCGCGATGTCCTCGCACAACTTCAGAAGTCGGTCGAGCCCGAAGGTCTCCTCATGGCAGGCGATCTGAAAGACACTGTCGGCGGAGGTATAGCAGATCGGCCAGCCGGTCCGGATATGTTCGGCGCAATGCGCCTCGATGATCGGCACGCCGGACGCATGGCAATTGCCAAGCGTGCCCCCTGCCCCGCACAGCCGCGCGACCTCGTCCATCAGACCCTGCGGGAAAGCGGGCTGGGTGTCGGGGAAATAGTGCCAGTCCCACGGCACCGGCACACCCGCCAGTTCCCAATGGCCCGAGGGCGTATCCTTGCCCTTCGACAGTTCGGTCGCGGCCCCCCAAAGGCCCTGCGGGCTGTGGCGCAGGCCCGGCATCGCCTCGCCCGACGCCAAAGCCACGGCTGCCGACAGGCCCATCCGGTCGAGGTTCGGCATGTGCAAGGGGCCGCTGCGCCCCTCTTCCGCCCGGCCCGCCGCGCAGGCCTGAGCGATATGGGCGAGCGTATTGGCGCCGGTATCCGGCACCTTGCCGTTGAAGAAGGCGCCCGCGTCCGGCGCGCCGCCCGCACCGACGGAATCCATCACGATCAGGAAGGCGCGTCCCATCAGGCGATCCTTTCGATGATCAGCTCCGGCTCGTCCGGCGCCTCGGGCGCGATCCGGTAGGCGGCGAGCACTTCGGCCACCGCGCGTTCCGCATCTGCGTCCGACGCTGCGTGAACCAAGGCGAAGGCCTCACCCGCCGCCACCGGCTCGCCGATGGGCGCAAGGTCCGACAGCCCGACCGCCGGATTGATCCGGTCGCCGCCCCTGAGCCGCCCACCACCAAGATGAACCACGGCATGGCCAAGCGCCTCGCCATTGATGCTGGCGATGAACCCGCCCTCAGGCGCCTTCACCTCGCGCACCACAGGCGCGGCGGGCAGACGGTCAGGATAATGGTCAACGAAGTCATGCGGTCCGCCTAGCGCCGCGACCATCTCGCCGAAGATCTCGGCTGCTCGGCCCGAGTCCAGCGCCTCGGCGATCTGATCCTCGCCTTCCAGCGCATCTTCGGCCAGACCTGCAAGCACCAAGGCCTCGCCGCCAAGTGCCACGGTCGTGTCCCACAAGGGCTGGCTGATCGCCTGGCCGGTCAGCGTTTCCATCACCTCGATCACCTCGAGCGCATTGCCCGCCGCCGCCGCCAGGGGCTGCGACATGTCGGTGATCAGCGCCGCCGTCTTGCAGCCCGCACCATTGGCCGTATCGACGAGCGAACGGGCCAGCGCCCGCGCGCGGTCGAGCGTCTTCATGAAGGCGCCGGAGCCGACTTTCACATCCAGAACAAGGGCTTCCAGTCCTGCCGCCAGTTTCTTCGAGAGGATCGAGGCGGTGATCAGGTCGATACTCTCGACCGTCCCCGTCACGTCGCGGATCGCGTAAAGCCGCCGGTCGGCGGGCGCGATATCGGCGTTCGCCCCGACGATCGCGCAACCGACCTCATGCAATATGCGGGTCAGTGCCTCGCCGGATTGATCGACCTTGTAGCCGGGGATCGCCTCTAGCTTGTCGAGCGTGCCGCCGGTATGGCCAAGGCCGCGGCCCGAGATCATCGGCACATAGGCACCGCAGGCAGCAAGCGCGGGCGCGAGCAGCAGCGAGGTCACATCGCCGATGCCTCCGGTCGAGTGTTTGTCGACGACAGGCCCGGGCATATCCCAGTGCAGAACCTGGCCGCTGTCGCGCATGGCGAGCGTCCAGCCGACGCGTTCCTCGACCGGCAGGCCGTTGAGGAAAACGGCCATGGCGAAGGCCCCGGCCTGCGCATCGGTGACTTCGCCCGAGGCGAGCCCGTCCGCAAACCAGCGCGCCGCATCGGCGGGCAGGCCGCCGCCGTCGCGCACACGTGCGATGATCTGGCGCGCGTCCATCTCAGGCCCTTTCCATATGGCTGGCATCGAACGATCCGGGCAGAAGTGCGCCGATGGTCGTCGCCAGTCTGGCACCATCTGTAGTGGCCAAGGTGACGGCCACGTCGCCCGCGCCAAACTCCGCAAGCTTCTGGCGGCAACCGCCGCAGGGCGGCACCGGCGCGGGGCTGTCGGCGATGACCGCGACCTCGGTCAGCCGCTTTTCGCCGGCCGCGACCATGGCGGCGATGGCGCCCGCCTCGGCGCAGGTGCCTTCCGGATAGGCGACATTCTCGACATTGCAGCCGAGATAGACCTTGCCGGACGCCGCGCGCACCGCCGCGCCGACCTTGAAGCGGCTGTAGGGGGCATGGGCATTTTCACGCACGGCACGCGCCGCCGCGACCAGTTCGTCCTCGGTCATTCCCGCCTCCCGTTTTTTGACCATCCGGTCTGACTATTCGACCGTTAGCGTGAACGCAACGGCAGCGACCGGGGGTTTTGCACCCCCGGACCCCCGCAGGATATTTGAGCCAAAGTGAAAGGGACAGGAAAAGGTCAGGCTGCGGTGGTGGAAAATGCGCCGGGCAGGGAAACTTCGAGGATTTCGATATCGTCCGTCGGATCGGCCCATTCGGTCACCATGCCGGGCGGCGTGACGAAGGCATCGCCGCGGACGAGGCGGTAGGGCTCCTTGCCCTCGCCTTTCAGGGTCATTTCGCCGCCCATGACAAAGCCGAAAAGGATGTCGCTGTCATGGCGGGTGGGCACGGGCGCGCCCTCGCCCCGGCGCACCACCTGCACGCCCGCGACGCCCTTGGTATTGGCGTTGATCGTCGTGTCTCGGCAGATGTAGCCGGGTTGGCGGAATGCGGTCCAGGCGGCGCCCTGTGCCAGATTGTGGACGAAACGCTGGCCGTCCCATTCCCGGTCGGGGCGGTCGTGGGGCGTGGGCAGTGTCATCTCATGGTCGATCTCGGTGACATGCTCGGCCGGAACCCCGATCTCGATCACCTCGATATCCTCGCCCGCCTCCATCACCCGATGGCGGATCTGCGGCGGCTGGATGAAACAGTCGCCGCGCGTCAGGCGACGCAGTCCACCCTGATCCTCGTAAAGCACATCGACCCAGCCGTTGACGCAGAAGATGAGCTGGAAGCCCACCTTGTGGTAATGCACCATGTCCGGCACCTTGCCGTCGGGCACGCGGATGTGGCTGGCGATGATCGCGCCGCCGAGGCGGGTGGGCACCAGATCGCGGTAGGCCATCCCGGCGCGGCCGATCACCCAGGGCGCCTGGTCGGCGAGGCGGCGAACGACGAAGGCATGTTCGGTGGCGGGCAGCACGAGCGGCGGGTTCAGTTCGTGCAATGTGACGATCGTGCCGCCGGGCGAGGTCAGCTCGGTCTTTCCTTCTGCAAACGTCAGATAATCGTCCGTCAGGATACGAATCTGTCCGGGCGCGGCCTTGAGATGGGCATCGAGCCTTAGGCGCAGGCCGTGGCCGGAGAGGACGACAACCGCCGGATTGTCGGCCGGGTAGATCATGTCGAGCCGGAAGCCGAGGTCCCTGGTGAAGAAGCCGAGGTCCTTCGTCAGGGCCGTCGTCGGCAAAAGCACTTCGGCGCGCATGTCGCTCATCCCTGTCTCCTCCGGGTCTGACGGCATTCTTCAAGTTCAAAATAACTTTTCAAGGAAATTCTTGTATGGCGATTGTATCTGTCGGAAAGTCGAGGAACTTGCGCGACTCTGTGAATAGTTTAATATTAAACAAATCAGGCGGGAGGCGGATTTGGACGAGACACGGCAAGACAGCGCGCGGCAGGCGGCACTTGATTATCACGAGTTTCCCAAGCCCGGCAAACTGGAGATCCGCCCGACCAAACCGATGGCCAACGGTCGTGACCTTTCCCGCGCCTACAGCCCCGGCGTGGCCGAGGCCTGTCTGGAGATCAAGGCCGATCCCGCCAGCGCCAGCCGCTATACCGCGCGCGGCAATCTGGTTGCCGTCGTCTCGAACGGCACCGCCGTGCTGGGCCTTGGCAATATCGGCGCGCTCGCCTCGAAGCCAGTGATGGAAGGCAAGGCGGTCCTTTTCAAGAAATTCGCCAATATCGACTGTTTCGACATCGAACTGAACGAACCCGACCCCGAGAAGCTGGCCGATATCGTCTGCGCGCTGGAGCCGACCTTCGGCGCGATCAACCTCGAAGACATCAAGGCGCCCGACTGTTTCATCGTCGAGAAACTGTGCCGCGAGCGGATGAACATCCCGGTCTTTCATGACGACCAGCATGGCACCGCGATCGTCGTCGGCGCGGCGGCCACCAACGCGCTGCATGTGGCGGGCAAGAAGTTCGAGGACATCAAGGTCGTCTCGACCGGCGGTGGTGCGGCCGGGATCGCCTGCCTCAACATGCTTCTGAAGCTTGGTGTGAAGCGCGAGAACGTGTGGCTCTGCGATCTGGCCGGCCTCGTCTTCAAAGGCCGGGGCGAGCAGATGACGCCGCAGAAGGAAGACTATGCGCAAGGCACGGCGACTGCGACGCTCGACCAGGTGATCGAGGGCGCGGACCTGTTCCTTGGCCTGTCCGGCCCGGGCGTGCTGACGCAGGAAATGGTGCAGAAGATGGCGCCACGCCCGATCGTCTTCGCGCTGGCAAATCCCACACCGGAAATCCTGCCCGACGAGGTGCGCGCGGTGGCGCCGGACGCGATCATCGCCACGGGGCGCAGCGATTTTCCCAATCAGGTCAACAACGTCCTCTGCTTCCCCTTCATCTTCCGCGGCGCGCTCGACGTGGGCGCGACCACGATCAACGACGAGATGGAACTGGCCTGCATCGACGGTATCGCCGCGCTTGCCCGCGCCACGACCAGCGCCGAGGCGGCGGCGGCCTACCGGGGCGAGAAGCTGACTTTCGGGCCGGACTACCTTATCCCCAAACCCTTCGATCCCCGCCTGATCGGCGTGGTGGCAAGCGCGGTCGCCAAGGCCGCGATGGAAACCGGGGTCGCGATGCGCCCCATCGCCGACCTGCCCGCCTACAAGCAGAAGCTCGACGGGTCAGTCTACAAATCGGCGCTGATCATGCGCCCGGTCTTCGAGGCCGCACGTCAGGCGGCACGGCGCATCATCTTCGCCGAAGGCGAGGATGAGCGCGTGCTGAGATGCGCCAATGCGATGCTCGAGGAGATGACCGACAGCCCGATCCTGATCGGCCGCCCCGAGGTGATCGAGCGGCGCTGCGAACGCGCGGGCCTGCCGATCCGCCCGGGCCGCGATTTCGAGATCGTGAACCCCGAAAACGACCCCCGCTACCGCGATTACTGGGAAACCTATCACGCGCTGATGGAACGGCGCGGCGTCACGCCCGACATCGCGCGCGCCGTGATGCGGACGAATACCACCGCCATCGCCGCCGTGGCCGTTCATCGCGGCGAGGCCGACAGCCTGATCTGCGGCACCTTCGGCCAGTATCTGTGGCACCTGAACTATGTGAACCAGATCCTCGGCCGGGGCGGCCTTTGCCCGCATGGCGCGCTCAGCCTTATGATCCAGGAGGATGGACCCCTCTTCGTCGGCGACACCCATGTGAATGCGGTGCCGACACCTGAGGAGATCGCCCGCGCCGCCATCGGCGCCGCGCGGCACGCCCGCCGCTTTGGGGTGACGCCGAAGGTCGCGATCTGCTCGCACTCCAACTTCGGCAATCTCGACACCGATTCCGGCCGCCGCACCCGCGGCGCGATGGACATACTGGCGGCGAAGGGCGTCGATTTCGCCCATGACGGCGAAATGTCGGTCGATGCCGCGCTCGACCCAGAACTTCGGGCGCGTATCTTCCCGAACGGGCGGTTCGAGGGTGCGGCCAACATCCTGATCTTCGCCTTCACCGATGCGGCCAATACCGCGCGCAACATCCTGAAGATGCGGGCGGGCGGGCTCGAGGTCGGGCCGATCCTGATGGGCATGGGCAACAGGGCGCATATCGTCACGCCGTCGATCACCGCGCGCGGGCTTCTGAACATGTCGGCCATCGCCGGAACGCCGGTGACCGTTTACAGTTAGGCCAGGGCGATTCTGCAGAGACGCGGCAACAATTTGCAAACCCGCCCCGCCAGACGCTCGACTTTGCGCACATGCGGAGAGTTTGCAAAAATTTGCCGTATCCGACCGGCCATTTTTGCAAATACCACCACACCGACGCCCCCTGCGACCGCTAACGCGATTGATCCGCCCCCGCCCCCTGCCCTAGGCTCCGCCCGAGCTTTGGAGGAGGCGACAGATGGCGACGGCGGGGAGTTACCGGGATATCTATGACGGCTGGCGCACGGACCCTGAAGGGTTCTGGATGGGCGCCGCCCGCGCCATCGACTGGGTGAGGCCGCCCTCGAAGGCGCTGAGCGCCGAGAAAGCGCCGCTTTACGAATGGTTCAAGGATGCCGAGGTCAACGCCTGCTGGAATGCCGTCGACCGCCATGTCGAGGCGGGCCATGGCGAACGGATTGCCATCATCCACGACAGCCCCATCACCCGCTCGGTCCGCAAGATCACCTATGCGGAACTCAGGAACCGGGTGGCGACGCTTGCCGGTGCGCTGCGCGCCAAGGGGATCGAGAAGGGCGACCGGGTCATCATCTACATGCCGATGGTGCCCGAGGCGCTGGAGGCGATGCTGGCCTGCGCGCGGCTTGGCGCCATCCATTCGGTGGTGTTCGGCGGCTTTGCCGCGAACGAACTGGCCGTGCGCATAGACGATGCCAAGCCCAAGGCGATCATCGCCGCCTCCTGCGGGCTCGAGCCGGGGCGGGTGGTCCATTACAAGCCGCTTCTCGACGCCGCCATCGACCAGGCCAGCCACAAGCCTGCCTTCTGCGTGATCCTCCAGCGCGAGCAGGAAGTGGCGAAGCTGATCGACGGGCGCGACTTTGCCTGGCATTCCTTCCAGTATGGCGTGCAGCCCGCCGAATGCGTTCCGGTCTCGGGCGACCATCCGGCCTATATCCTCTACACCTCCGGTACCACCGGCCAGCCGAAGGGCGTTGTACGTCCGACCGCAGGCCACCTCGTCGCGCTGAACTGGACGATGGGCAATATCTACAAGGTGGGCGCAGGCGATGTGTTCTGGGCGGCCTCGGACGTCGGCTGGGTCGTCGGCCACAGCTACATCTGCTATGGCCCCTTGATCGCGGGCTGCACCACCATCGTCTTCGAAGGCAAGCCGGTCGGCACCCCCGACGCGGGCACCTTCTGGCGGGTGATCCAGGACCATGGGGTGAAAAGCTTCTTCACCGCCCCCACCGCTTTCCGCGCCATCAAGCGCGAGGATCCGCAGGGCGAGCTGATCAAGGATTACGACATCTCCGGCCTCAGGGCCTTGTTCCTTGCAGGCGAACGCGCCGACCCCGATACGATCCTCTGGGCGCAAAGGCACCTCAAGGTACCGGTGATCGACCATTGGTGGCAGACCGAGACCGGCTGGGCGATTGCGGCCAACCCGATCGGGATCGAGGAATTGCCGGTCAAGATCGGCTCGCCCTCGGTGCCGATGCCCGGCTACGACGTCCAGGTGCTGGACGAGGGCGGCCATCCGGTCGCGCCCGGCACATTGGGTGCCATCGCGGTCAAGCTGCCGCTGCCCCCCGGCACGCTGCCGACCCTCTGGAACGCCGATGAACGGTTCAGGAAGAGCTACCTCGACCACTTCCCCGGATATTATGAAACCGGCGACGCGGGCTATATCGACGAGGACGGCTATCTCTATATCATGGCGCGCACCGATGACGTCATCAACGTGGCGGGCCACCGCCTGTCGACCGGCGCGATGGAGGAGGTGCTGGCAGCGCACGAAGATGTCGCCGAATGCGCGGTGATCGGGGTCGCGGACGATCTGAAGGGCCAGGCGCCCTTGGGGTTCCTCTGCCTCAACAAGGGCACGAACCGCCCGCACGGCGAGATCGTGAAGGAATGCGTGGGGCTTGTACGCGAGAAGATCGGTCCGGTCGCGGCCTTCAAGACCGCCTGCGTGGTCGACCGGCTGCCGAAGACCCGGTCGGGCAAGATCCTGCGCGGGACGATGGTGAAGATCGCCGACGGCGAGGCCTACAAGACCCCCGCGACAATCGACGATCCGGCCATCCTCGACGAGATCACCGAGGCGCTGAAGGCGCTCGGCTATCCGCGCGGCTAGGCACCGGCGGCTATCCGCACGAGAGGCCGAAGGTCACTGCCTTTCGTTGCTGCCCGAAGGTCATGGCGATTCAGACAAGTTGGCGCGGGGCGATTCGTCACGTAAAAACGTTGCATTATGCAACTTTCGCTTGAATCGCCCTTGACCCCTGGCATTCGGGTCCACGCAAGTGGCCGACATGACATCTGACCGTACCCTACTTCTGATCGAGAACACCGTCTCGCTGCAGGTGACCTATGCCTCGGTCCTGCGCCAACAGGGATACCGGGTAACGACCGCAGGAACCGCAGAGACGGGGCTTGCCCTCTTTCTCGATACCGCCCCGCAGGCCGTCATCGTCGATCTCGCCCTGCCTGACCGCGACGGGATCGAGCTGACGGCCGATCTTCTGGCGCAGCGACCGGGGCTCCCGGTCATTGTCATCACTGCGAACGGCTCTACAAGCCTCGCGGTCGAGGCGATGCGGGCAGGAGCGCATGACTTCCTGGTCAGGCCGTTCGACGAGCAGAGACTGCTCAATGCGGTCGACAATGCCATAGCCGCGGCCGAGACCGCATCTGCCGCCGCCAAGGCGGCGGACCGCACCGCGCCGTCGCCCGGCGATTTCGTCGGATCGTCGGCCGCCATGGCGCAGGTCTATGCCCGCATCCGCTCGGTTGCCCGCTCGATGGCGCCGGTCTTCATCACCGGGGAAAGCGGCACCGGCAAGGAGATGTGCGCCGAAGCGATCCACCATCTGTCAAGCCGCGCGGCGAAGCCCTTCGTCACCTTGTCCTGCGGCACGATCCCGCCGGATCAGCTGGAATCCGAACTTTTCGGCCATATGAAGGGCTCTTTCCCCGGCGCCATCGCCGAGCGGACCGGGGCTGCGGCGGCGGCCGACGGCGGCACGCTCTTTCTTGACGAGATTTGCGAGCTTGACCCCTCGGTTCAGGCGAAGCTTCTGAAATTCGTCCAGACCTCGACCATCCAGCCGGTCGGCTCGAACCGGCCGCGCAAGGTCAATGTCCGCATCATCTGCGCCACCAACCGCGATCCGGCGCAGGCGATAAGGATGGGGCAGCTCAGGCAGGACCTCTATTACCGCCTGCATGTCGTGCCGTTGCATATGCCGCCCCTGCGTGATCGCGGCGCGGATGTGATCGAGATCGCCGAACAGGCGCTTGCCCGGATGTCGAGGGAAGAAGGCCGTCGCTTCCGCAGTCTCAGCGACGAGGCGGCGGCGCTGTTCCGCTTCTATGCCTGGCCCGGCAATGTGCGCGAGCTTCTGAACGTCATCCGTCAGGTGGTGGTGATGCAGGACGGGCGCGAGGTGACGCCCGCGATGCTGCCCCCGGAACTGACCGAGGCGCCGGTCAAGCCGAACCTCGCGGGTGCGCCGCGCCCTGCCGCCAGCAAGATCGAGATCGGCGCCATCCTGGGCCGCCCGCTGGCAGAGGCCGAACGGATGATCATCGAGGCGACAATCGCCATGCACGGCGGCTCGATCACCCGTGCGGCGCGGGTATTGGAAGTGGCCCCTTCGACGCTTTACCGCAAGATCGAGGCCTGGCAGGCGAAGGCGGACGACGCCAGGGACAGCGACGAGCGCTGACAGCCTCGCTCAGATGAACTGCTCGCGCGTCAGCCGTTCTTCCAGTCCGTGACCGGGGTCGAAAAGGATGCGGTGGCGGATCGTGGCGTCGGAACTGATCTCGACGCTGAGCACATCGCGCACCGAGGACCGGCTGTCGGCGTCCGCCATCACCGGCCGCTTCGCGGCCTCGAGCACGTCGAAGCGCACCACCGCCGCCTTCGGCAGGATGGCGCCGCGCCAGCGCCTTGGCCGGAAGGCCGCCATTGCGGTCAGCGCCAGCACGTCGGACCCGATCGGCAGGATCGGGCCGTGGGCAGAATAATTGTAGGCAGTCGACCCGGCGGGCGTGGACAGGAGCGCCCCGTCGCAGACCAGCTCGTCCATCCTGACGCGGCCATCGACGCTGATCCTCAGCTTCGCCGCCTGCGGCCCGGCGCGCAAGAGCGCCACCTCGTTGATCGCCAGCGCCTCGTGCATGGCGCCATCGGCATCGACGACCCGCATGCGCAAAGGCGCGATCTCGGTTTCCTCGGCTGCCGCCAGCCGCTGCAAGAGCGCGTCTTCGGCATATTCGTTCATGAGAAAGCCGATGGTGCCGCAGTTCATGCCATAGACCGGCAGGTCGCGCGCCTCGGTCGCGTGCAGGGTCTGCAGCATGAACCCGTCGCCACCAAGGGCCACGATCACATCCGCTTCCTCGAACGCGACCGACCCATAGCGCGCGCTCAGCCGTGCCAGCGCCTCGCGCGCGGCCTCGGCCTCGCTTGCCAGAAAAGTGATACGCTGCGACCTCTTCACATCTTCCGCTCCGCTTCCACATCGGCATTGATCACCGTTGCGGACATCTGTGCAACCCCGCATTCGACAGGACCGACCGATGACATCCAGCCGCCGCGCCTTCCTGACCGGTCTTCTGGCCAGCCCCGCGCTTCTGCGGCTGCGGCCTGCATTCGCGTCGGAGGGGCGGGCGCTGGCCCTGCCCGCGATCGAGGAGGGGACGGTGACGGCGGGCGGACGCGCCTTCGATCTGCGCCTGTTGACGGGCGAGACAGAGTTTCTGGCGGGGCTGGCGACGCAAACCAACGGGATAAATGGCGCCTACCTCGGGCCGATCCTGCGGGCGCGGGCGGGCGAAGCGCTATCGCTGCGTGTCGAGAACGGGCTCGAAGAGGCATCGACGCTGCACTGGCACGGGCTGCATCTGCCGGCCGCCATGGATGGCGGACCGCACCAGCCGATCGCGCCCGGCGACAGCTGGACGGCCGAATTTCCGCTGAAGCAGAAGGCCGGGACCTTCTGGTTCCATTCGCACCGGCATGGCCGGACGGCGGCGCAGGTCTGGTCGGGGCTCGCGGGCGTGATCCGGGTCGAGGATGAGGAGGAGGGGGCACTGCCGCTGCCCCGCATGCATGGCGAGGATGACTTCACGCTGGTCCTGCAGGACCGGCGTTTCGGCGCGGACGGCGCCATGACCTACGCCCCCGACATGCACGACCTGATGGCAGGCAAGGTCGGTGACGTGATGCTGGTGAACGGCCAGGTGGGCGCGTACCTGCCCGTCGCCGCGCCGCTCGCCCGGCTGCGGATCCTGAACGGCGCCAATGGCTCGATCTACCGGCTGCATGTCGCGGGGGATGTGCCTTTCGTGCAGATCGCCTCCGACGGCGGGCTCCTCGAAGCCCCGGTCATGCTGACCGAGGCACTCGTCGCGCCGGGCGAGCGGGTGGAACTGCTGGTCGATCTGAGCGCGGGCGCGCCCCTGATGCTGCGCGCCGAGGTCTATGGCGCCGAGGCGCCCTTTGCCGGATCGAATGGCGTGCGCGACGTGATCGAGATCCGCCCCGATCGCGCGCGGCCCGCGCCGCCCGCCCTGCCCGACCGGCTGGCGGTTTTGCCGCCCGTCCCGGATGCCACCGGCGCCGCGCGGACCTTCACGCTGGGCATGACCGGCGAGGGACTGATGGGCACGCCAGTCATCGACGGCACTCCCTATGACCATGACCGCATCGACTTCACCGTCCCCCTTGGCGCGGTCGAGACCTGGGTGTTCGAGAACAGATCGCAGATGCTGCATCCGATGCATGTCCATGACGTGCAATTCCGCATCGTCTCGCGCAATGGCCAGCCGCCTGCGCCGCGCGAGGCGGGGTTGAAGGACGTGGTCCTGACCCAGCCCGGCGAAAGGGTAGAACTGCGGATGGAGTTCACCGACTATGCCGATCCGGTCAGCCCCTACATGATGCATTGCCATATCCTCGAGCACGAGGATCAGGGCATGATGAAGCAGTTCACCGTGGTCTGAGCGCCGCCTGGCCGCAAAGGGTAGCGGTAACGTTCGCCCCGTGATGCGGGAAGGTCGGAATTCGCCTTCCTCGGGCGGGGAAGCTCGGCTACAACCCGCCCGAACCGGACCGCGAGGAGACCAGAATGACCGCCCAGAAAGGCTTTTTCACCGAGCATCTTGCGTCGAGCGACCCCGAGCTTTGGGGATCGATCACGTCAGAGCTTGGTCGCCAGCGCGACGAGATCGAGCTGATCGCTTCGGAAAACATCGTGTCGCTCGCGGTGCTGGAAGCCCAGGGCTCGGTGATGACCAACAAATATGCCGAGGGCTACCCGGGCAAGCGCTATTACGGCGGCTGCCAGTATGTCGACGTCGCCGAGACGCTGGCGATCGAACGGGCGAAGCAGCTGTTCGATTGCAAGTTCGCCAACGTGCAGCCGAACTCCGGCAGCCAGATGAACCAGGCGGTGTTCCTGGCACTTCTGAAGCCCGGCGACACGTTCATGGGCCTTGACCTCAATTCCGGCGGTCACCTGACCCACGGCTCGCCCGTCAACATGTCGGGCAAATGGTTCAACGTCGTCTCCTACGGCGTGCGCCAGCAGGACCAACGGCTGGATATGGAAGACGTCCGCGCCAAGGCGCTGGAGCACCGGCCGAAGCTGATCATCGCGGGTGGCACCGCCTACAGCCGCGAATGGGATTGGGCAGCGTTCCGCGCCATCGCCGACGAGATCGGCGCCTACCTGCATGTCGACATGGCCCATATCGCGGGCCTCGTTGCCGGTGGCGTCCATGCCTCGCCCTTGCCGCATGCCCATGTCTGCACCACGACGACGCACAAATCGCTGCGCGGCCCCCGTGGCGGCATGATCCTGTGCAATGACGAAGAGATCGCTAAGAAGATCAATTCGGCCGTCTTCCCAGGGCTTCAGGGCGGTCCGCTGATGCATGTGATCGCGGCCAAGGCCGTGGCCTTCGGCGAGGCGCTGCGGCCCGAGTTCAAGGCCTATGCCGCGCAGGTGAAGAAGAACGCCGCCGCGATGGCCGACGAGCTGATGAAGGGCGGGATCAACATCGTCTCGGGCGGCACCGACAACCATCTGTGCCTTGCGGACCTTCGCCCCAAGAAGGTGACCGGCAAGGCGACCGAGGCCGCCCTTGGCCGCGCTCACATCACCTGCAACAAGAACGGCGTGCCGTTTGACCCCGAAAAGCCCTTCGTGACCAGCGGAATCCGCCTCGGCGCGCCCGCAGGCACCACGCGCGGCTTCGGCGAGGCCGAGTTCCGCCAGATCGCCCGCTGGATCGTCGAGGTCGTCGATGGCCTTGCCGCGAACGGCGAGGAAGGCAATGCGGCGGTCGAAGCCAAGGTCAAGGGCGAGGTCGCGACGCTCTGCGCCAAGTTCCCGATGTACCCGACGCTGTGAGCGGGACCTGATCAGGCAAAAGGCCCCCGCGCGGCGGGGGGTCTTTTCGTTTGGGTGGGGCGACGATTTCTTGAAAGAAATCGTGCCGGAAACTTTGAAAGTTTCCGGCGCCGACTGCACACCGGCTCCGGCACCCGCTGCAACTGCCTTGACAGGATTTTGACCGCCCGTCCAAAATCGCGGCGCAAGGAGAGCCTCATGCCCCGCGATCCGCGTTTCGATATCCTGTTCGAGCCGGTGAAGATCGGCCCCGTCATCGCCCCGAACCGCTTCTGGCAGGTGCCGCATTGCACCGGCATGGGGTTCGCGCTGCCCGCCACGCTCGCCGCCATGCGGGCCGTGAAGGCCGAGGGCCGCTGGGGGGTGGTGAACACGGAATATTGCTCGATCCATCCCAGTTCCGACGACACGCCCGCGCCCTATGCTTCGCTTTGGGACGCGGGCGACATCGCCAACATGGCGGCGATGACCGGGGCGGTTCACGAACATGGCGCGCTTGCAGGCGTGGAGCTGTGGCACGGCGGCTGGCGGTCGGGCAATGTGCTTTCCCGCGAGGCGCCTTTGGGACCCGAAAGCATGCTGGCCGAAACCGTGCCCTGGCAAAGCCAGCGCATGGACCGGCAGGATATCAAGGCCTTGCGCGACTGGCACCGGGCGGCGGCGATCCGGGCGAAGGCGGCGGATTTCGACGTCGTCTACGTCTACGCCGCGCATACCTACCTGCTGACCCAGTTCCTTGATCCTTCCACCAATCCGCGTGCTGACGACTATGGTGGAGACTTCGCCGCCCGGTCCCGGCTGGTGCGGGAACTGGTCGAGGAAACGCGTGACGCCGTCGGCGACCGCTGCGCGGTCGCGATCCGCATCGAGGTGACGGATGAGGATGGCACCGGCGCCGAGGAACGCGCACGCCTGCTGGCCGATCTTGCCCCCTTCGTCGATGTCTTCGACGTGACGATCCCCGATTACGGCACCGAAATGGGGCCATCCCGCTTCGTCAGGGAAGCGGCGCTGGAGGATCATGTCGCCCATGTCCGCGCCGCGACGGGAAAGCCGGTGGTGGCTGTCGGCCGCTTCACCAGCCCCGACACGATGCTCGGCCAGGTCCGGCGCGGGGTTCTGGATTTCATCGGAGCCGCCCGCCCCTCGATCGCCGATCCCTTTCTGCCCGCAAAGATCCGCGAGGGGCGGCTTGAAGACATCCGCGAATGTATCGGCTGCAATATCTGCTACGCGCACGATGGCCTCGGCGCCCCGATCCGCTGCACCCAGAACCCGACGATGGGCGAGGAATGGCGGCGCGGCTGGCACCCCGAACGCGTGCCCGCGCTGAAACGGTCCGAGGAACCGGTGCTGATCGTCGGCGCGGGCCCCGCGGGCCTCGAGGCGGCGCTGACGCTCGGGCGGCGCGGGGCGACGGTCCTGCTGGCCGAGGCGTCGGACGAGCCGGGCGGACGGGTCAGCCGCGAGGCGCGCCTGCCGGGCCTAGCGGAATGGGCGCGGGTCCGGGACTGGCGGGTCTCGCAGCTTCGCCAGATGGCCAACGTCAGCCTCTATCCGGCCAGCCCGATGTCGGTCGAGGATGTGCTGGCAACCGAAGCACGGCATGTGATGGTGGCGACCGGGAGCCTCTGGCGCGCAGACGGGCGCGGGCGCAGCCATGCAAGGCCGGTTCCGAGTTTCGCCGAGGCGCGCACGATCACACCCGACCAGCTGCTCGACGGCAGAAGGCCGTCAGGCGGGCCGGTGGTGATCTTCGATGACGAGGGCTATCACATCGCCGCGGGCCTCGCCGATCTCTTGGCGGGCGAGGGGCATGAGGTGACCTATGTCACGCCCTTCGGCGCGGTCGCAGACTGGACGAGCTATACCGTCGAACAGGCCCGCCTGCAGGCCCGGCTGATCGAGCGGGGCGTGAAGATCATCACGTCTCATGTCGTCTCCGGCCTCGCACCGGGTGAGGCGCTCCTTGCCTGCGCCTATTCGGGTGGCCCGAGCCGCCTGCCCTGCGGCACCTTCGTCCCCGTGACGTCGCGCGAGCCGCAAGATGGCCTCTGGCAGGCGCTGAAGGACCGAGGGCTCGCCACGCTCGCCCGCATCGGCGACGCCCGCGCGCCCGGCCTGATCGCCCACGCCGTCCATGATGGCCACCGCTTCGCCCGCGAGTTCCTGAGCCCGGAAGCACAGGGGGTCAAGCGCGAACGCGTGATCCTCGGCGGACAAGGGGATGGCTGGACCGTGTCCTGAGCACATGCCAAAAGGCCGGAAGCGTTAGGGGACTAACTGAATGCACCAAACGACCGACCGGATCGAGCGCAGGCTCGGCGATTGGGCCCGCGCCCGCCTGCCCTTCGCGCTGGCGGAATTTGTGATGTTCGGGCTGAAACAGGCTTGGGCCTGCCTGTTCGGCGGACTGCTGCTGGCGGCCCTTATGATCACCAAGGCCATATGGCAGGCCGACTGGCCAATTCACCGCTATGACGCGCTTTTTCTCTTCGCGATCGCGGTTCAGGCACTTTTCCTCTGGGCGCGGCTGGAGACCTGGGCCGAGGCACGGGTCATCCTCTTGTTCCACTTCACCGGCACGGTGATGGAATGGTTCAAGGTGGGTGCAGGGTCGTGGGCCTATCCTGAACCCGGGCTGTTCAAGATCCTGAACGTCCCGCTCTTTTCCGGCTTCATGTATGCCTCCGTCGGCAGCTACATGGCCCGCGTGATCCGCCTCTTCGACATGCGCTTCGCGCCCTATCCGCCGTTCTGGATGACGGTGGCACTGGCGCTGGCAATCTATACGAATTTCTTCGCCCACCATTTCCTGCCGGACATGCGGCTCGGCCTCTTCGCCGCCACGGTCCTGCTTTACGCGCGCACCCGGATCTGGTTCCGGATTGCGCAGCATGACTATTGGATGCCCCTGCCGCTTGCTGCCTTCCTGACCAGCGGCTTCCTGTGGCTGGCCGAGAATATCGGCACGCAGACCGGCACCTGGCTTTATGGCGGCCAGCATGCGGGCCAGATGGTGAGCCTTGCCAAGATGGGGTCGTGGTATCTTCTGCTCTACGTCAGCTTCGTGACCGTGACGCTGGTGGTGCGCGAGCCGCTCAAAGAAAGCCGCGCCAGGCCAGAACCGCGGCCAGCGCCACAAGCGTGACGAAAAGGCCCGTCGCGATCGCGGTCGTCACCTGCCAAAGCATTGCCCGGCGGCGCGCGCCGGCGCCCAGCGGCTTAAGGTAGCGCACGCAGGCGTCATAGGCTTCGGCCGCCTCTTCCGGATCGACCTGCATCTGGAGGCGCGGGATCGCCGCGATCTGGGCCTGCCGGGCCAGCGCCTCGGCCGCGTGCAGAACCTTGCGCGGCAGATGCCGCCCGCCACGGCGGAGCTTGGCGGGCAGCCCCTCGCCCTTCACCCTGAGCCGCGCTTCCATCAGTTCGGCCACGCGGTCGGCCATCTGCTGGACTGAGATCGACATGTCGTTTACCCCCGGAAAGGCAGGTTAAGACCGAATCCCCGGCAGGGGGAAGGGGGGATTGTCGGCGATGCTGAACCGGATCGAGGCTGGAAACGATGGCGCCTTTCAGGCCCTGTTGATCGTGCACGGGCTTTTCGGCTCGGCGCGGAACTGGGGCGCGATCCAGAAGCGGATGGCATCGGACCGGCGGGTATTGGCGGTCGACCAGCGCAATCATGGCGAAAGCTTCCGTGCAGAGACGCAGAGCTATCATGACATGGCGGCCGACCTTGCCGAAGTCATCGAAAGCGAAGGATTTCCCATGGATGTCGTCGGCCATTCCATGGGGGGCAAGGCCGCGATGGTGCTGGCGCTGACGCGGCCCGATCTGGTGAACCGGCTGGTCGTTGCCGATATCGCGCCGGTGGCTTACGGCCATTCGAACCGGCATCTCGTCCATGCGATGCGCGATCTCGACGTTAACGGGTTAAGCGCGCGCAGCGAGGCCGACCGGCGGCTTCAGACTTCCGTAACCGATCCGGGGACGCGGGCATTTCTGCTGCAATCCCTTGATCTCAAAGCAGAACCGCCACGCTGGAGGTTGAACCTGTCGGTCCTTGATGTCGAGATGGACAAGATCACCGGCTGGCCGGAAGAGGTTGACGGGGTTTACGAAGGGCCGGTTCTGTTCCTTTCCGGGGCTTTGTCCGATTATGTGACGGCAGATTACCGCGAAAGGATTAAGGGCTATTTTCCCAAGGCGGTGATGGCGAAAATTCCGGGCGCCGGGCATTGGCTGCATGCCGAGAAACCACGGGAGTTCGAGGCGGCCTTGCGCACTTTTCTGTCTTGAGCATCCGCCAACCGGTTTGCTAGGCTCGGCAGGCAACAGGACTGTCCGGAGAGGCGTCATGATCCGTAATACCTTGATTATCCTTTCACTTCTGGCGCTGTCCGCCTGCGAAACCGTCAAGGGGGCCGGTCGCGACCTGCAGAGCGCGGGGGCCGCGATCGAGGCGGAGGCGTCGACGACGCCTTGATCAGCAGCTCAGGCGGAACTTCGCCTCGCCGGTGTCGCCCGGCAGGCCGGTGACCATGGAACCGGGGACGACGCGGCAGCCCGTCGCCTGCTCGACCACCTCTTCCATCAACTGCGGCACCGGCGCGCGCTCGGCGCGGGTCAGATAGCCAAGGCGCACGACCTCTGCATAGCTATCCTTTTGAAAGATAACGAAATCTATCCCGCCCTTCGTCACCTCATGCCGGGTGGCACCGAAGAATTGCGGGGCCGGGGAGGCGCCGCAGGCGGCAAGGAAAAGGGGCAGGATCAGACCACGCATGGCGCCAGAGTGACGGCTCCTGGTTAACGAAGCCTTAAGAAGACCGGGGGCCAGCACGCGTCCCACACGCGTCCTGCAAGCGTATGGCATCCGTCCCGACAGGATCGCGCGGTGCGGCAAGGAACGGGTAAGGCACGCATCCCCGGTAGTCGAGGCGCGTTGCGGCGGGGCCACAATCCATGGTGGGCCCGCGAAGATATGGGATGCGGCGCCCGCTGCCCCGCATGATCTGGTTGATCGCGAGACCGATCCGCGTTATGGATCAGGCACAGGTGCTACGGACGCGGAAAGTAACCCTGACGGGAACGGGACCCCCAGCAATGACGGGTCCCGTTTCTTTTTTACGAGGGGGGGAATCAGAAAAGGCGCCAGGTGCTCGGACGCGGTCCTTGCACGGGTCTTGCGACCCCCCTGACGCCTTCCTGATGGGTACGTCCGTTGCCGGATTTCCCGCATCCGGGATTCGTGAGAACCCCTGCCACGTCCGGTCCGAAAACCGTCCGCAGCCGCTCCGCCCGTTTCCCCGCCGATCCTTCAGGTCGTGAGACCCTTTGCATCCGCGCTCGTCCGTTCGCTTTCGGTTGGTCCGACCCGGGCTTGCACCCGACCGTCCCGCCCGCAGCCGCCCGGAGGCCGTTGCGCCCGCCCGGTCATCTTGCGATCCGTTGCGGTAAGGAAAGGGTGGGACGGCAGGGGTGAGTCGCGCAAGGGAAAATCGGGGTGCGGCGCAAGTTTTCGGGGGATAAATATTTGATTTTCCTTGTGGATATCCTGTGGGGAAGTCGATTTGATCAGCGTTTGGGCCGGGTTGCGGGGGGATGTGAAGGTGGGGCGCAGAGACAGCGCGTCCCGGGCTTGACCCGGGACCTCGGTGCGGGAGGGAGCCGAGGCCCCGGAGCAGGTCCGGGGCGCGGGTGCCATGTGGGAGCCCCCCACCCTCTCCCTCCCCCACGAGGGGGGAGGGAAGCACCCGGCGGCCGGGCGTGGGGCGGGGTCAGAGGACCGGCAGGAAACGTGCCAGTGGCATATGAGGGGGACCGTCGCGCCAGTGGCGCGGCGTAAGCCCCCGAATGCCCGGTCCGATTGGCGCTGAGGCAACGAAGCGCCAAGGGGTGAGGCGGGATCAAGGAAGCGTCCAGTGGACGCTTCCCCCGCCGAACGCCCGCGCGCGTCGCGCGGGCGGGGAAGAGGGATGAGCCGGACGCTGGGGCACGGACGGCGCCCGCCCCGGTGGGGGCGAAGCCCCCGCCGCCCGGGGGGGTGATGAGGGATAAGAAACGTGCCAGTGGCACGTTTCCCCGAAGAACGCCGCGCCCGTGGCGCGGCCGGGAGGGGCCGGCCGTGCTCGGGGCGCACGGCCGGGACGGCGGCGGCCGGTCGCGAACGCGCGGGGCGATGGCCCCGCGCTTTGGGGGATGGAATTGGGTAGGGTGCGTGATTTCACGCACCAATGGCGAGATGAAATGGTGCGTGCGAGCACGCACCCTACGGGACGTAGCTCGCTACGGCCCGCTTGCAAACGCGCTTAACTGTCATCGCGTTCGATGAGATCGTCGTCGCCACCAATCGCTCGTGGGGCGGCTTTCACAACGGGAATGAACTCACCCGCCTCCAACGTATCAAAGTCGCGAGCAGCGGCGTACACCTTGAGTCTCTTGGTCCTACCGTCGGCGGCGTCAATGGAAGTAAATGCACAAACCACTTCCATCAACTCGTCGAACTTCCCTTTCTCTCTAAGCGCGTAAGCTCGAGCGGCGTCAACGATGACAGTAAGAGATGCCCGGTCCGCTTCCTGCGTTAGATCAAAGGTAAATGCCTGCTCGGCCTCAAGATCGAAAAGGCGACCAGTTCTGTTTCGGCCATCAAAACTTGTGACAAGAAACCTCTGTGAACGGGTTTCATCGTTAAAAATGTTCTCGTGCATATATTCTTTGGATCTGGAATCAAGAATTATTCTATTGCCGTCGCCATTTATGAATATGTTAATGTTGCTTGAGCCATTGTTAATGACAGAATGAGCCTTTCGAATTGCCGGCTCCGCGGCCTGCACGAGCGCGCCCAAGTCGCCAGTATTGAGTGCTCCCTCTTCCTCGACAGCTTCGATTTCAGGAGAACCCGCAGCACCAATCGCTCTAGAAAAAACAGTCCGAATTAATTCCCAAGATGCGTTTGCCAGCCCCTTGCCATAAGCCTCGACAAAAACTGGAACAACATCCTTAAATTCAAATAGGAAATCGAACGACCCGTCTTTTGTAGCGACCAAGCGAAGGTCAGTATCTAACTCTTTAAAGCCTCGCCTGCGAATCTCACCCGTCTCGGAGAAGTGCAAGATCATCATTATCGCTTGCGAAAAACCGTGAACGCTTTCTAGCGACGCAAATGCAGGAACTTCGCCGTCCGACGCCATCCCGCCGTCTAGTTTGAAAACGAGCTGCTGGTCCACTGCATCATCTCCGAGTCGGGTCCTTTGACTCGAAAGAATCACAACCACAAGATGTTTGAAAGCAAAAAGTTACTCACCCATCCATCTTCAACGCATTGATAAACGCTTCCTGCGGAATCTCCACCTTGCCGAACTGCCGCATCTTCTTCTTGCCGGCCTTCTGCTTGTCGAGAAGCTTGCGCTTGCGCGTGGCATCCCCGCCGTAGCACTTGGCGGTCACGTCCTTGCGCATCGCCGACAGGGTCTCCCTCGCGATCACCCGGCCGCCGATGGCCGCCTGGATCGGGATCTTGAACATGTGGCGGGGGATCAGCTCTTTCAGCTTTTCCACCATCACCCGGCCTCGCGCCTCGGCCCGGTCGCGGTGGACCATGATCGAAAGCGCGTCGACCGGTTCGTCGTTCACGAGGATCGACATCTTCACGAGCCAATCCTCGCGGTAGCCCATCATCTGATAGTCGAAGCTCGCATAGCCCTTGGTCACCGATTTCAGCCGGTCGTAGAAGTCGAAGACGACCTCGGCGAGCGGCAGGTCATAGACGACCATGGCGCGGTTGCCGGCATAGGTCAGGTCCATCTGGATGCCGCGGCGGTCCTGGCAGAGTTTGAGGACGTCGCCGAGGTAATCGTCGGGGACCATGATCGTGGCCTTGATGCGTGGCTCCTCGATATGGTCGACGTAGGTCAGGTCGGGCATGTCGGCGGGGTTGTGCAGCTCGCGCACCTCGCCGTCCTTCATGTGCAGGTGGAAGACGACCGAAGGCGCGGTGGTGATCAGGTCGAGGTCATATTCGCGTTCCAGCCGGTCGCGGACGACTTCCAGATGGAGAAGGCCGAGGAAGCCCATGCGGAAGCCGAAGCCGAGGGCGGCGGAGGTTTCCATCTCGGTCGAGAAGGAGGCGTCGTTAAGGGCGAGTTTCTCGATCGCGTCGCGGAGTGCCTCGAAATCGTTGGCGTCGACGGGGAAGAGGCCGCAGAAGACCACGGGCTGCGAGGGTTTGAAGCCCGGGAGGGCGGCGGCGCAGGGTTTGCGTTCGTGGGTGATCGTGTCGCCGACGCGGGTGTCGCGGACCTGCTTGATCGAGGCGGTGAAGACGCCGATCTCTCCCGGCCCCAGTTCGGCGATGTCGACCATCCGGGGGCGGAGGACCGCGAGCTTGTCGACGCCGTAAAGCGCGCCCGTCTGCATCATCTTGATCCGGTCGCCCTTGCGGATCACCCCGTCCATGACGCGGATCATGACGACGACGCCGAGGTAGGCGTCATACCAGCTGTCGACGAGCATGGCCTTCAGCGGCGCGTTGCGGTCGCCCTTGGGGGCGGGCAGGCGGGTGACGATGGCTTCGAGGACGTCGGGGATGCCGAGGCCGGATTTCGCGGAAATCGGGATGGCGTCCGAGGCGTCGAGGCCGATCACATCCTCGATCTGGGCCTTGACCTGTTCGGGTTCGGCCGCCGGAAGGTCGATCTTGTTCAGGACCGGGACGATCTCGTGGTTGGCATCAATTGCCTGGTAGACGTTGGCGAGCGTCTGCGCCTCGACCCCTTGCGAGGCGTCGACGACGAGGAGCGAGCCTTCGACCGCGCGCATGGAGCGGGAGACTTCATAGCCGAAGTCGACATGGCCGGGCGTGTCGATGAGGTTCAGGACGTAAGCCTTGCCGTCCTTGGCCTTGTAGTCGATGCGGACGGTGTTGGCCTTGATCGTGATGCCGCGCTCACGCTCGATATCCATCGAGTCGAGAAGCTGGGCCTTCATGTCACGGTCGGCCACCGTTCCGGTCGACTGGATGAGCCGGTCGGCAAGGGTGGATTTGCCGTGGTCGATATGGGCCACGATGGAGAAATTGCGGATCTGAGAAAGCTCGGTCATGGCGGGCCGTATAGCCGTTCTGGAGAAGGGCGGGAAGGGGGTCACAAGTCAGCGCATTCTCCGATACTCGGTGCCCGCCCCCACCCCGGCGGTTCGGGCTGCCCGCGCGCCGCGTGGCACGGGGCAAGCGTCGGGTCACGCGACGTCCGAAGACAGTCTGGCGATGAAATCGGCAGCGTCCTGCAATGCGGCTTGTGCCTCGGGAACGAACGGGCTGAGAAACTGGAAACAATGGGGCGCACCGGCCCATTCGGTCAATCGGACCGTCCCGCCCGCAACCCGCAGCCGGTCCGCCATGCGACGCGCATCGTCGCGCAGAACTTCGCTGGATCCGACCTGCAGATGGACCGGCGGCGGGCGATGGACATCTGCAAAGAGCGGCGAGAGCCGTGGATCGGCGCGGGACAGACCACCCGCGACCAGCCTCGCCGTATCCTCCATGCGCGCCGCCGGGATGAGCGGGTCGCGCCCCGCGTTCTCGCGAAGCGAAGCTCCGCTCATCGTCAGATCGGCCCAAGGCGAGAAGGCCACCAGCCCGGCGGGCCGCAGATTCTCCGCGCAGAGGTGCGCCAAGAGCGCCAGCGCCAGACCGCCCCCGGCGCTGTCCCCGGCCAGAACGATCTCGTCCGGTCGCAACCCCTCGCGCAGCAAATTCTCGTGGGCGGCCCGCGCATCCTCGAAGGCCGCAGGAGCCGGGTGTTCCGGGGCCAGCCGGTAGGCAGGGGCCACAACCTCAAGCCCGGTCAGGGCGGACAGTCGCGCCAGCAACGACCGATGGCTCCGCGGACTGCCCGCAACATAGGCGCCGCCGTGGAAATAGAGGATGACGGGCCGCTCTCTGACAGCACCCGCGGCGATGCGATGAACGGGGCGCGCCCCGGTCTCGATGTGGACAAGCGTTTTGCGCGGCACGGGTATCAGAAGCGAGAAGACCTCCAAGTCGCGCCGCGCCCGCGCGGGCGTCGCCGTCGATGACAGCCAGGGCCGCACGAACCAGCGCGCCCCGAGGGTCGCGAGGCGCAGCCTGAGGCTCATGCCCGGCGCTTCGCCTCGATGGCTTGCCAGATATTCGCCGCCGCATTGGTGCCGTCGAACCGTTCCAGTTCCTGGATGCCGGTGGGCGAGGTCACGTTGATTTCGGTCAGCCAGTCGCCGATCACGTCGATGCCGACGAAGATCTGGCCCTTTTCGCGCAGGGTGGGGCCGATGGCGGCGCATATCTCGCGGTCGCGGTCGGTGAGACCCACTTTCTCGGGCCGCCCGCCCACATGCATGTTCGAGCGCGTCTCGCCCTCGGCGGGCACCCGGTTGATCGCCCCCACAGGCTCGCCATCGACGAGGATGATGCGCTTGTCGCCCTTGACCACGGCGGGGACGTATTTCTGCGCGATCAGCGGCTCGCGGTTGATGCCGGTGAACAGCTCGTGCAGCGAGGCGAGGTTGCGGTCGTTGGGGTCGAGGCGGAACACCCCTGCCCCGCCGTTGCCGTAGAGCGGTTTGAGGATGATGTCGCCATGGGCATGCTTGAAGGCGCGGATCGTCGCGAGGTCGCGGGCGATGAGCGTGGGCGGCGTCAGATGCGGGAAGGTCAGGACCAGAAGCTTCTCGGGGTAATTGCGCACCCAGAACGGATCATTCACCACCAAGGTCTTGGGGTGGATCATGTCGAGGATATGGGTCGTGGTGATATAGCCCATGTCGAAGGGCGGGTCCTGACGCAGCCAGACCACGTCCCAGTCGGCGAGGTCGATTTCGGTTTCCGGCCCGAGGGTGAAATGGTTGCCCTTCTCGCGCCGGACGGTCAGCGGCCAGCCGCGCGCGAGCACCCGGCCCTCGCGGTAGGAGAGCCGGTCGGGCGTGTAGTAGAAGAGCTCATGGCCGCGCGCCTGGGCCTCCAGGGCGATCCGGAAGGTCGAATCGGCGTCGATATTGACCCGCTCGATCGGGTCCATCTGCAGGGCGACCTTGAGCTTCATGGCGCGTGTCCTTTCACTGTCGGGCCAGTGATGGCCGAGCGGGCGGGCGGATGCAATGGCCCCCGGACGGTCGGGTTCAGGCGCCGAAGGCGTTCGCGATGACCTCGATCCGGCCCTGACCATCCACGAGGGCGAGGTCGAAGCGGACCTCGGTGTCCTGACCGGCCGGTTCGCCCGCGAGAAATTCGCTGGCCGCGCCGAGGATGCGGCCGATCTGGGCGGCGCCGAGCCGTTCGGCGGCATAGGCGATGGTTTCGGCCTGCTTCACCTCGACGAACACGACCCGTGCGCCTTCGCGCAGCACGAGGTCGATCTCGCCGCGGCTGCCGCGCCAGTTGCGGGCGGCGGGGACGGCGCCGCGCGCGGCATAGTGGCGCTCGACCTGTTCCTCGGCGGCATGGCCGCCGTGATGCGACATGGCGCCGGTCACTGGTCCTGCGCCCCGCCCAGGTCGAGCGCCATCTGGTAGACCTCGCGCCGGGGCAGGCCGTGCAGTTCGGCGATCAGCGATGCCGCCTCCTTCACCTTCATCCGCCCGAGAGCGTCGGCGAGTGCCGCACGGATCGTATCGTCATCCGAGCGCCGCTCGCCCGGGCGGTCGATCAGCACGACGATCTCGCCCTTCACCGGGCGGTCGCGGAACCGGTCGGCAAGGTCGGTCAGGGGGCCGCGGATCACCTCTTCGAACTTCTTGGTCAGCTCGCGGCAGACCACGGCGCGCCGGTCACCGCCCATGACCTCGGTCGCCGTGGCGAGGAAGTCGGCAAGGCGGTTGGGCGATTCGTAGCAGATCAGCGTCGCCTGCACGGGCGACAGGTCGGCCAGCCAGTCGCGGCGCGCCTTGGCGGCGGGCGGCGCGAAGCCTGCGAAGAGGAAGCGGTCCGAGGGAAGGCCGGATACGGTGAGGGCCGCAAGCACCGCCGAAGGCCCCGGCGCGGCAAGCACCGGGTGACCGGCAGCAATGGCGGCGCGGCCAAGCTGAAAGCCCGGATCGGCGACCAGCGGCGTGCCTGCCTCGGACGCGTAGGCGACCGACTTTCCCTCGGCCAGATAGGCCAGAAGCCTCGGCCGCGCCGCCTCGCCATTATGGTCGTGATAGGCGACGAGCGGGCGGGAACCGAGAGCCACGCCGTGGATATCCATCAGATGGCGCAGCGTGCGGGTATCCTCGGCCGCCAGAACGTCGGCGCCCGCCAGAATATCGAGCGCGCGCAGGGTGATATCGCGCGCGGCCCCGATGGGGGTGGCGATGAAATGCAGGCCGGGCGGCACTTTTGCTGGGCTTTTCGGCGGGGGGCCGCTCATGGGGTTTCTCCGGAACAGTGTTTCGGCTCGCGCGTTTACTTCACGCGGCGAAAGCCGTAGGTTCGATCCAGCCTTCCTGCACCAGGACCAGAAGAGGTTTCCTTCATGTTGTCTGTTTCGCTCAGCCGCCGCAAGTTCCTGAAGCCGCTCGCCGCCTCGGCGGTTGCGCTGGCGCTTGCGGCCTGCGAGCCCTTGCCGACGACAAGCCGCGGCCCGGGCTGGGATCCGACGAAGCCGGTGCCTGTCGCGCTGCTGTTGCCCGCGGGCAGCGGCAATGCGGGCGACGACATTCTCGCGCGGGACCTGAAGCAGGCGGCGGACATGGCGATTGCCGATCTGTCGGGAACGGTCGATATCGACCTGCGCGTCTACGATGCCGGCGCCGATCCCTCTCTCGCGGCGCAGATGGCGAGCCAGGCGGTCGCAGACGGTGCGGTGATCATCCTCGGCCCGGTCTTCGGCGACAGCGCCAATGCGGCGGGGGCCGCGGTGAAGGGTCAGGGGGTGAATGTCCTGTCCTTCTCGAACAACACCGATATTGCGGGCGGCAATGTGTTCGTGCTTGGGCCGACCTTCCAGAACGCTGCCCAGCGGCTGACCGGCTATGCGGCCCGTCAGGGCAAGGGCAATATCCTGATCGCGCAGGACAAGACCCCTCAGGGCGATCTCGGCGGCCGCGCGATCAGCCGCGCGGCGGCGGCATCGGGCGCGAAGATCGTGGGCACGGTGCCGTACGAATTCTCCGGTCCCGGCGTCACGGCGGCGATCCCCACCATCGTGGCGACGGCGCGGTCGAGCGGCGCGCAGAGCCTGTTCTTCACCGCAGACAGCGCGGGCGCCCTGCCGCTTCTGGCCGAGACGCTGCCGCAGGCGGGCCTTGGCCCGACCTCGATCCAGTATGCGGGCCTGACGCGCTGGGATATCCCGCCCGCGACATTGAGCCTGCCCGGCCTGCAGGGCGGCTGGTTCGCGCTGCCCGATCCCGGCCTCAACACCGCCTTCCAGAGCCGTTTCACCGCGAAATATGGCAACCTGCCGCATCCGATCGCGGGCCTTGCCTATGATGGCGTGGCCGCCATCGGTGCGCTGGTGAAATCAGGCCAGCCCAACCCGTTCTCGGGTGCGGCGCTGACGCAAGGTGCGGGCTATGTGGGCGTCAACGGCATCTTCCGGCTGATGGGCGACGGCACCAACCAGCGCGGCCTTGCCATCGCCCAGATCCAGAACGGCAGCTACACCATCGTCGATCCCGCCCCGAGAAGCTTCGGTGGCGCCGGATTCTGACCTCAGAACCCACGACGCGCCAAGCGTGAATGGCCGGGTGCTGGCGCATCCGGTCTATGACACTTTGGCCTTCACGGCGCCCTTGCGGGACGCGCTGAGGCAGGTTTCCGACCCGCGCGAGCAGCGCCAGCTGATCGTGCAGGCGCTGGCGGCGGCGCGGAAGGAGGCAGGCGCCGATATCGAGGCAGCCTTCGACGCTGCACCACGTCGCGCGCGCGAAGCGGTGCGCGCCCGCGCCATGCTGGCGGATGCCACGATCCGCGCGACTTTCCTTCTGGCGACCGAGGTCCTGCACCCGGCACCGAACCCGACCCAGGCGGAAAAGCTGACGGCGATTGCCGTCGGCGGCTATGGCCGGATGGAGCTTGCGCCCTTCTCCGACATCGACCTTCTGTTCCTGACCCCCTACAAGATGACCGGATGGGCCGAGAGCGTCATCGAGACGATGCTCTATATCCTGTGGGACCTGAAGCTGAAGGTCGGCCATGCCAGCCGCACGGTGAAGGATTGCCTGCGGCTAGGGAAGGAAGATTACACGATCCGTACCGCGCTTCTGGAGCACCGGTTCCTGGCGGGCGAGGAGCGGCTGGCGGTGGAGCTTCGTCACCGGCTGCGACAGGATCTCTTCCGCACGACGGGGCGCGAATTCATCGAGGCGAAGCTCGAGGAACGCGCCGAGCGCCACAAGCGGCAGGGCGGCCAGCGCTATGTGCTGGAACCGAACGTGAAGGAAGGAAAAGGCGGCCTGCGCGACCTGCAGACGCTCTACTGGATCGGCAAATATATCCACGGCGTCGGCAAGGCGGCGGAACTTGTGACCGAGGGCGTGTTCCGGCGCGAGGAATATGTGAATTTCGCCGCGGCCGAGGATTTCCTCTGGGCCGTCCGCTCGCACCTGCACCGGATCGCCGGGCGCGCCGCCGACAAGCTGTCGTTCGACATGCAGGTCGAGGTGGCGGCGCGCATGAACTATCAGGACACGGGCGGCAGGCGCGGCGTCGAGCATTTCATGCAGGACTATTTCCGCCATGCCACCCGGGTGGGCGAGCTGACGCGGGTCTTCCTGACGGCGATGGAGGCGCGGCATCTCAAGCGCGAGGCCTCGCTTGCGGGGCTTCTGAGGCGGCGCAGGAAACTGCCTGCGGGCTATGTCATCGACCGGGGCCGGCTGAACATCGCCGATCCGAAAAGCTTCGTCGCCGACAAGCTGAACCTTCTGCGCATCTTCGAGGAGGCGCTGCGTTCGGGCGTGCTGATCCATCCCGAAGCGATGCGGGTCATTGCCGCGCACCTCGATCTGATCGACGACGAGATGCGCGAGGACCGGGAAGCGGTCCGCATCTTCCTCGACCTGATGCTGAAGCACGGCAACCCCGAGCGCGCGCTGAGGCGGATGAACGAACTGGGGGTGCTCGCGGCCTTCCTGCCGGAGTTCGAACCGATCGTGGCGATGATGCAGTTCAACGTCTATCATCATTACACGGTCGACGAGCACACGATCCAGACGATCTCGATCCTTGCCCAGATCGAACGCGGCGAGCTGATCGAGGAACTGCCGCTTTCCTCCTCGATCCTCGAGGAGGGTGTGAACCGCAAGGTGCTGTATGTCGCGCTTCTGCTGCATGACATCGGCAAGGGGCGGCCGGAGGATCACGCCATTCTCGGCGCCCAGATCGCCCGGCGGGTCTGCCCGCGCCTTGGCCTGACGGCGGAGGAAAGCGAGACCGTCGAATGGCTGGTGCGCTATCACCTCTTCATGTCCGACATGGCCCAGAAGCGCGATATCGGCGATCCACGCACGGTCAGGGACTTCGCCAAGGTGGTGAAGACCAAGAAACGGCTCGATCTTCTGACGGTGCTGACGGTCTGCGATATCCGGGGGGTCGGACCAAACACCTGGAACAACTGGAAGGCCATGCTTCTGCGTCGCCTTCATGCCGACACGACGGTCGCGCTGGAATCCGGCCTTGAAAGCGTGAACCGCGAAAAGCGCACCGATGAGGCCAAGCGGAGCTTGCGCGAGGCGCTGCCCGAGTGGGACGCGAAAGAGCTGCGGGCCGAGACCGCGCGGCACTACGACCCCTACTGGCAGGGTCTGTCGACGCAGGCGCACAGCATTTTCGCGCGGCTCCTGCGGGACATTCCCGACGACGAGATCCGCGTGGACATAGAGCCCGACCACGACCATGACGCCACGCGCGCCTGTTTCGCGCTGGCCGACCATCCCGGCATCTTTTCGCGGCTCGCGGGCGCGCTGGCGCTCTCTGGCGCGAACGTGGTCGATGCGCGGACCTACACGTCGAAGGACGGCTATGCGACGGCGATCTTCTGGGTGCAGGACGGCGATGGCCATCCCTACGACCCGGCCCGCATTCCACGCCTGAAACAGACGATCGAGAAGATCCTCAAGGGCGAGGTCGTGGCGCGCGAAGCGCTGAAGGACCGCGACAAGATCAAGAAAAGCGAACGGCAGTTCCGCTTCCCGACCCATGTGACCTTCGACAATGAAGGGTCCGACATCTATACGATCATCGAGGTCGATACCCGCGACCGCCCGGCGCTGCTTTATGATCTGACGCGCACGCTCGCATCCAACAACATCTATATCGCCAGCGCGGTGATTGCGACTTACGGGGCGCAGGTGGTGGACAGTTTCTACGTCAAGGACATGTTCGGCTTGAAACTGCACAGCAAGCCGAAGCAGGAAAGCCTGGAAAAGAAACTGCGTGCCGCGATCTCCGCCGGTGCGGAACGAGCCGAGGCTGGCTGAGCTGATGAAACCGATCCGTCTGGTCAGGGGCTTTCTGACGGTGGGGGCCTGGACGCTCCTTTCCCGCATCGCGGGGTTTGTCCGCGATGTTCTGACGGCGAACTATCTGGGCACCGGCCCGGTGGCAGAGGCCTTCCTTGTGGCCTTCTCTCTGCCCAACATGTTCCGGCGGTTCTTTGCCGAAGGGGCGTTCAACACCGCTTTCGTGCCGATCTTCTCGAAAAAGCTGGAAGGCGGCGAGGATGCGAAGCGCTTCGCCGAGGATGCGATGACGGGGCTGGCGCTGGTCGTCACGCTCTTTTCCATCGTCGCGATGGTGGCAATGCCCTGGCTAGTGCTTGCCATGGCGAGCGGCTTTGCCGGGGATGAAAGGCTGGCGATCGCCACCGAGTACGGCCGCATCTGTTTTCCCTATATCCTGCTGATCTCGCTGACGGCGCTCCTCTCGGGCCTTCTGAACGCGGGCGGGCGCTTCATCGCGGCGGCGGGCGCGCCGGTCCTGTTGAACCTGATCTTCATCGCCGCGATGGTCTGGGCGGACCGGGCGGGTAGGGACATGGGGCTGACCATGGCCTGGGCGACACCCATCACCGGATTTGCGCAGCTGGCACTCGTCTGGGTCGCGGCGGCGCGGATGGGCTATCCGCTGCGCTTCCGCCGCCCAACGCTCTCGCCAGACATCCGCAGGCTCTTGTCGATCGCCTTTCCGGCGGTGTTGGCGGGGGGGGTCGTGCAGATCAACCTCTTGGTCGGCCGCCAGGTCGGTTCTTTCTTCGACGGCGCCATCGCCTGGCTCTCTTACGCCGACCGGCTGTATCAACTGCCGCTTGGCGTCGTCGGCATAGCCATCGGCATCGTGCTTCTGCCCGATATCTCGCGCCGCCTGAAGGCGGGCGACGTGGGCGGCAGCCGTCACGCCTTGTCCCGGGCGGTTGAATTCGGCCTGTTCCTCACGTTGCCAGCCGCCGTTGCGCTGGTGGTGATCCCGCTGCCGCTGATCTCGGTCCTCTACGAACGCGGCGCCTTCGGGGCAGACGATACGGCCGCGACGGCGCTGGCGCTTGCGGTCTATGGCGCGGGCCTGCCGGCCTTCGTGCTGCAGAAAGTGCTGCAGCCGCTTTACTTTGCCCGGGAAGACACGCGGACGCCGTTCCGCTTCGCGCTTCTGTCGATGGTGGTGAATGCGGGCCTTGCAATCGGGCTGGCACCCGTCTTCGGGTTCATCGCCGCTGCGATCGGCACAACGCTTTCGGGCTGGGTGATGGTCGCGCAGCTTTGGTGGGGGACACGGGCTATGGGCGAGGCGGCGCAGGGGGATCGGCGCATGTGCTCGCGCGCCTGGCGGATCGCCCTGTCATCGGCCCTGATGGGCCTCTTCCTGTGGTTTGCCGCCGCCTGGCTTGAGGGCGAGCTTGGCCAGGCGGGCCACCGCTATTGGGCGCTGGCGCTGCTCTGTCTCGCTGGATTTGCGGTCTATGGGATTGCCGCCTTGCTGACCGGCGCCTTCCGCCCGTCGGACCTGCGCGCGGGCCTCGCCCGGCCGGGGCGCTGAGACAGGGCAGGGCCGGATTGCGACAGCGGGCCTCCTCGTGCCCCTTCGGGGCTCGTCGGCATCCGCGAAGAGCGCACGCGAGGGCGCGATGAGCGGCTACCGGCGGCGAAGGCGGGCGAGGACCTGTTGCGGCCCGCCCGGCACCAGCAGGAACGACAGGCCGAAGCCCGCCGCGAAGCCGGCGAGATCGGCGATCCAGTCGGGCGCGCCGCCGAAGAGCATGCCGAAGAGAAGCTGCAACCCCAGAAGCGTTCCAATCAGCATGAAGGCGCGCGCCGAATTGTCGCCGGTCGAGCGGAGCCGCGCCCAGATCAGGAAGGTGAAGGCGCCGATCAGCCCGTAGGCGGCCGGATAGCCGCCGATCAGCCAGACCTCGAGCCCCGGCACCACCGAATAGACCAGCGCGCCCGCGATCCCCGCGCCGAAGAAGATCGCGAGGAAGGCCCATGGCCGGAACACCTCCGCCACCATCTTGCCGAGTGCCAGGGTGAAGATTGCGACGAACAGGGCGTGCACGAAGCTCGCGTGGAAGAAGAGATAGGTCACGAGGCGCTTGACGTAATCGCTGGTCCAGCTGCCCCGCGCGATCATCTCGTCCAGCATCTGCGGCGACAGCGCAAAGGTCTGCAACGCCCATTGCCGCCAGCCGATCGCCTGCGGCCCACCCGCAAGCCCCGAAGCACCAAGGCTGAGGACCACCTCGACCGCGATGATCGGCAAGAGCACCGCCCAGACCACGGGCGGCACCGGATTGAACGGCGGTTCCTGATAATCCTGCATGCCTCTCCCCTTCCCGGCGCCTTGTTGACGGCCCCCTCGCCCATGCGATACGCCAGCGGCGACCCGAAATCCAGCCGGAGCCTGCCCGATGAATGCCGCGCCCAAGTTCAAACCCCGCATCTTTTCGGGGATCCAGCCCTCGGGCGGGCTGACGCTCGGCAATTATCTGGGTGCGCTGAAGCGCTTCGTCGAGAAGCAGGACGAGGGGATCGAGACGATCTATTGCCTCGTCGATCTGCATGCGATCACCGTCTGGCAGGACCCGGTGAAACTGCGCGACCAGACACGCGAGGCGGCCGCCGGGTTCATCGCGGCGGGCATCGACCCCAAACGCTCGATCCTCTTCAACCAGTCCCAGGTGGCCGGTCACGCGCAGCTCGCGTGGATCTTCAACTGCGTCGCGCGCATGGGCTGGATGGGCCGCATGACCCAGTGGAAGGACAAGACCGCGGGCAAGAATGCCGAGGCCGAAAGCCTTGGCCTTTTCGCCTATCCCTCGCTAATGGCGGCCGACATCCTGCTGTATCATGCCACCCATGTGCCCGTGGGCGAGGATCAGAAGCAGCATCTGGAACTGACCCGCGACATCGCGGCGAAGTTCAATCACGATTATGGCGTCGATTTCTTCCCCATCACCGAGCCGGTGATCGAAGGCGCGGCGACGCGCGTGATGAGCCTGCGCGACGGCACGAAGAAAATGTCGAAATCCGATCCTTCGGACGCAAGCCGCATCAACCTGACCGACGATGCCGACATGATCGCGCAGAAGCTGAAGAAGGCCAAGACCGACCCCGCGCCCCTGCCCGAGACGCTGGAGGGGCTGAAGGACCGGCCCGAGGCGCGCAATCTTGTGAACATCTATGCAGCTCTTGCCGACAAGACGCCCGATGCTGTGGTGGGCGAATTCGCGGGCAAGGGTTTCGGCGCCTTCAAGCCCGCGCTCGCCGATCTGGCGGTGGCGCGGCTGGCGCCGATTGCCACCGAGATGAAACGGCTGATGGCCGACCCGGCCGAGATCGACCGGATTCTCGGCGACGGGGCGGAGCGGGCCGATGCGATCGCCCGTCCGATCCTCGACCGGACGCAGGAGATTGTCGGGATGATCCGGTCGCGCCGGAGTTGATTGTGCGATGGCGCACCGATCTGGTGCGCCATTTGCCACTTCCCTCAAATCATGCACAGGTCTATCTCTGGCGCATCACTCCAGGGAGACAGCCATGCCCTTCGAAGCTCCGGCCGGGACGATGATCGGCCATGTCCATCTGAAAGTCGCCGACCTCGACCGCGCCATCGGTTTTTACCGCGATGTGCTCGGGCTTCAGGTCATGCAGCGCTACGGCACGCAGGCCGCTTTCCTCTCGGCTGGCGGCTATCATCACCATATCGGCCTCAACACCTGGGACTCGAAGGGCGGCGAGCCCCCTGCCCCGGGCACCACGGGCCTTTACCATACGGCGATCCTTTATCCGTCGCGTCAGGCCTTGGCGCAGGCGCTGAAATCGGTGGTGGAGGCAGGTTGGCCGCTCGATGGCGCCTCTGACCACGGGGTCAGCGAGGCGATCTATCTGCGCGATCCCGATGGCAACGGCGTGGAAATATACCGCGACCGGCCCGAGGGCGAGTGGCCGCGCGACGCGGACGGCAATCTGAAGATGGTGACCGAGCGGCTCGATCTGCGCGCGCTTCTGGCGGAAGCGGCCTGAGCCGGCTGCCGGTCAGCAAAGATTAATCTCTGCACCCTAGCCTGCCCGTCGGTGGGAGAGGCGCGGAGAGCATATGGCTGGCTACAGCTTCGCAGGCCTTCTTGGCACCGGAAGTCCGACGTTTTCCACCAATGTCGTCGATCTGGACATCGTCTGGATCAATGGCCAGCCGCGTCTGGTGACGACCGCCCTGCCCGGCCCCGGCGCGGGCTATGCGCTTTATGACGTCGCGGGCGCGGGCCCCGGGTCTCTGGTCGCGCTGCAGGGCTATGCGGCGCCGATCCATCAGGGCACGCGGCCCGAGGTCCTGATCCTGCCGGATGTAGCCGGGACGGGCGCGCAGCTGATCGCGGCAGGCCTGACGCCCTCGGGCTGGGCGAGTTATGACCTGACGGCGGGCGGATTCGGGGCAAGCCTGAACCATCCGTTCAGCTTCGATCCGACGGCAGTGGCCGGCTATGCGGCGGGCGGGCACAATTACGTCTATCTGACCCCGGAAGGATCGGGCCGGCCGCTCGTCTACGACCTGTCCGACAGCGGCGCGATGACGCCCGTCGCGCCGCCCGCGAGCCTGCCGCCCGGCGCCAATGTCGACAGCCTTTCCGTGGCGGTTACAGGCCACGGCGACTATCTGCTCGCGGCCTCGGCCGCCGGGAACGTGCTGACCGCCTATGCGATCGGCGCAGGCGGCGCGATCACCCAGACAAGCCAGATTTCGGTCGACTTCGGCATCGGCTTTTCCAAGCCCACAGAGGTGGCGAGCGTCACGCTGCACGGCATGACCTATGTGGTCGCCGCCGCCTCCGAAAGCTCGTCGCTCTCCACGTTCCATCTCTTGCCGGGCGGGCTTCTCTATGAGGCCGACCATGTGGTCGACAATCTCTACACCCGCTTCGCGGGCGCGACGGCGCTCGCGAAGCTGGAGATTGCCGGGCGCGCCTTTGTCTTTGCCGGAGGATCGGATGACGGGATCGAGGTGATGACCATGCTGCCCGACGGGCGGCTCGTCTCGCTGATGACGATCACCGACAATGCCGCCATGTCGCTTGCCGACGTGACGGCGCTGAGCGCCGCGGTGATCGGCGGGCAGGTCAAGCTTTTCGCAGCCAGCGCGACCGAGGGCGGCATCAGCCAGATCGACCTTTCGCTCGGACCGTTTGGCATATCCCTCTACAAGGATGCGGGCGTGCAGACCGGCACGGGCGCGAACGACCTTTTGTTCGCAGGCGCCGCCACCACCGCGATCTATGGCGGCGGGGGCGAGGACCTGATCGTCGCGGGCGGCCCGGGTGGCGCGGCGGCGCTGTATGGCGGGGCGGGCAGCGATACGTTCCTTCTGTCGCCCAGCGCGTCCGAGATCTTCATCGGCGATTTTCAGGCAGGAATCGACAAGCTCGACCTGACAAGCTTTCCCAGACTGCGCTCGACCGACCAGCTGACGATAGTGCAGACCGCGACGGGCGCCATGATCACCTTTGGCGCCACCACCATCCGCCTGGCCAGCTTTGATGGAAATCCGATCCCTCTGTCGGCCTTCGGCCAGGTCCAGATGCTGAAACTCACGCATTTCAGCCCCACCAGTTCAACCGAACTCATGGTGGGCACCGCTGGCGCCGACAGTATGCGTGCAGCCGCCGAACCAACGAGCGTTTTCGGCCTGGATGGCGACGATACGCTCGCGGGCGGGCCCGGCACAGACGTTCTGGACGGCGGCAACGGCGCAGACCGGCTTACCGGTGGAGGAAATGCCGATCGGCTGCTCGGGCGGGGCGGCAGTGACCAGCTCCACGGCGAAACAGGCGACGATTCCATGATTGGCGGCGGCGGCAACGATTCGCTTTATGGCGGCGTAGGAAATGACACTGCCTATGGCGATGCCGGCTGCGACAAGCTGTTCCTCGGCGACGGCGACGACGTGGGTTTCGGCGGCAGCGAGGCGGACAGCCTTTGGGGCGGTATCGGCGCTGACACTGTGTGGGCGGGAGGCGGCAACGACCTGCTTTTCGGCGAAGATGGCGACGATTTCCTTTCCGGCGATGACGGCAATGATGACCTGCGTGGTGGTAACGGCGATGACATCCTGTCTGGCGGACAGGGAAATGATATCCTCTGGGGCGAGCTTGGCAGGGATACGCTTGTCGGCGGTCCCGGAAATGACAGGCTCCTGGCCGGATCCGACGATGACGCGATCTACGGCAACGATGGTGACGATCTGGTCGCAGGAATGCTGGGCGATGACCGGCTCGACGGTGGCGCAGGCAATGATACGCTCGACCTTGGGCCCGGAAACGACACGGCTTTCGGCGGCGCCGATGGCGACCTGATCGCCGGCTTCGACGGCGACGACCTGATCTATGGCGGCAGCGGCGCCGATCGCGTCTTCGGATCAGATGGGTCCGACACGATAAACGGGGACGAGGATGCCGACAGCCTGTTCGGCGAGGGTGGCGACGATCTGTTGGTCGGCGGAACGGGGGCAGATTCCATCATCGGCGGCCTCGGAAACGATCAGCTCATGGGTGGCGACGACAACGACAGGCTTGTCGATACGTCCGGCCACAATTTGCTCGGCGGTGATGGCGGCGACGATTTTATCGTGGCTGGCCAGGGCAATGATACGCTCGATGGCGGCGCCGGCAATGACACGCTCAATGGCGGTGCCGGCGTCAATGCCCTGTACGGCGGCGACGGGCGCGACACGATATTCTTGGTTGGGAGCAGTGACATCGCCTACGGCGGCGACGGGGAAGACCGGATTTTCGCGGTGAACGGATCCGCCCTGATCCACGGCGGCCGGGGAAATGATTTCGTCAGCGGCTCGGGTGCGGCGGACAGCATCAACGGCGGCTGGGGCGACGACACGCTGTATGGCCGCGCCGGTAGCGACGTGATCGACTGCGGCGGGAACGATGATCTTGCAAACGGCAATAATGGGAATGACAGTATCCTCGGTGATGTCGGCAGAGATACGCTCCATGGCGAACAGGGCGACGACCTGCTTGACGGCGGAGCCGACAACGACTGGCTCTATGGAGGCGCAGGAAGCGACCTCCTGACAGGGGGCGAGGGCCGCGACTGGCTGGTCGGGGGCGAAGGGGCCGATATTTTCCGTTTCCTCGCCCCGACCGAGATGGGGTTCGGCAGCGGCTCCGACACGATCGCGGATTTCACCAGAGGGCTCGACCTTCTGGATTTTTCCGGTCTTGGCCTGCATTTCGCGGGCACATCCTTCACCGGCGCTGCGAACCAGTTGATCTACACGGTCTCGGGTGGCAGCGCGACGGTGTGGCTCGACGTCAACGGCGACGGCACCGCCGACCTCTCGCTGCGCCTGACCGGCGTCTCGTGGCTCTCGGCGGGTGACTTCATCCTCGCCTGAACCGCGATCCCGCGATTGCCTTCGGGCCGCCGCCACGACATGATGGCCGGGCCTTGAGGGGATCCGAATGCGCAAGTTTCTTGTCGTCCTGGACGATACACGCGAATGTCTGAACGCGATGCGCTTTGCCGCGCTGCGCGCCGCCCATACCGGCGGGGGGGTGACGATCCTCTCGATCGTCCAGCCCGACGATGTTCCTCATTTCATGGGCGTTGCCGATCTGATGCGCCAGGAAGCCCGCGAACGGATCGAGGCGCATTTCGAGGTCTTCGCCAAATGGATGCGCGACCGGCAGGGGATCGACCCGGAACTGGTGATCCGCGAGGGCGAGCCGGTGGCCGAGATCCTCGGGCTGATCCGCGAGGATGGCGAGATCGGCGTTCTGGTCCTTGGCGCGGGCACCGACAAGAACGGGCCCGGCCCGCTTGTCACGCAACTCTCGCGGTCCTCGGGCAACCTGCCGATCCCGATCACCATTGTCCCCGGCGACATGTCGAAGGAACGGCTGGAAAGCATCACCTGAGGCTGCCGGCGCCGCTTTTAGAACCGTTCCAATCCTTGACTTCGCCCCGGTCGGGGCGCATATCCGACTGGAATAGTAGGAAAGCTCCGCCATGTTCATCCAGACCGAATCCACCCCGAACCCCGCGACGCTGAAATTCCTGCCCGGCCAGACGGTGCTGGAGGTGGGCACCGCCGACTTCCCGTCCGCCGACGCGGCCGGAAAATCCCCGCTCGCCCGCCGCATCTTCGCGGTCGAGGGCGTGGGTGGCGTATTCCTTGGCTCTGATTTCGTGACGGTGACCAAGGCCGATGCGGTGGACTGGACCCATATCAAGCCCGCGATCCTCGGCGCGATCATGGAACATTTCCAGTCCGGCGCCCCGGTGATGGAGGGCGAGGCGGCGCCCGGCGACGGCCATGCGCGCCATGACGGGCCGGACGAGGAAATCGTCAACCAGATCAAGGAACTCCTGGATACGCGCGTGCGCCCGGCGGTGGCGCAGGACGGCGGCGACATCACCTTCCACGGCTTCGATCGCGGCGTGGTCTATCTGCATATGCAGGGCTCCTGCGCCGGCTGCCCCTCCTCGACGCTGACGCTGAAGATGGGGATCGAGAATCTTCTGCGCCATTACATCCCCGAAGTGACCGAGGTGCGGCCCGTTGCCGCCTGAGGCGCTGATCCTTGCCTTCGACACGTCGGCCGCGCATTGCGCGGCCGCGCTCGTCTTGGGCGACAGGGTTCTGTCCGAGCGGACCGAAGAGATGGCAACGGGGCAGGCGGAACGGCTTTTCCCGATGCTGGAGGCGATGCTTGCCGAGGCGGGCCACGGCTGGGCCGACCTGATCGCGATCGGAGTGGGCACTGGCCCGGGCAATTTCACCGGGGTGCGGCTGTCGGTGTCGGCGGCGCGCGGGCTGTCGCTGTCGCTTGGGGTTCCGGCGCTGGGCGTGTCGAGCCTCGAAGCGCTGGCACATGGGGTCGAAAGGCCCTGCATCACCAGCCTCGATGCGCGGCAAGACAGGCTTTATGTCCAGCTTTTCCACCCGGCGCATGTCACCATCCCGGTGCTGTGTGACCTGGATACCTTGCCGGATATCCCGGCCACTACCCGGCCGGTCTGCATCGGTCATCAGGCCGGGGAGATCGCGGCGCGTATCGGTGGCCGGGCGCAGGCGCAAAGGCAGAGCCTGCCCGTCGCCATCGCGCAGATTGCTCATGCCCGCCATGCCGTTCCGGCCGACCCGCCTGCCCCTCTCTACCTGCGCCCCGCCGATGCCGCCCCGCCGCGTCAGGCGCCACCGGTGATCCTGCCGTGATCCCCGCGCCAGAGGCGCTTGCCGCGCTTCATGCGGCGGCCTTCACCGTCCCGCGCCCCTGGTCGGCCGAGGAAATCGCGGCGCTTCTTGCCGATCCGCTCTGTCTTCTGGCCCATCGCCCCGAGGGCTTCGCGCTCGCCCGTGCCGTCGCGGGTGAGGCGGAGCTTCTGACCATCGCCGTTCATCCGGACGCGCGGGGTCGGGGCGTCGGCACGGCGCTGCTTGCCGAACTGCTCGGCCTCGCCCGCGACCGGGCGGCCGAGCGCATGTTCCTCGAGGTCGCGGCGAGCAATGAGTCGGCCATCCGGCTTTACCAGGCGGCAGGTTTCACCCGGATCGGGCTTCGCCGGGGCTATTTCGCCGACGGAGCGGCCCGGACAGACGCGCTGGTACTGTCTTGTGACCTTGCGGCACCCGCATCATAGAGCCTTGATGGCGCTAACAAATTTGACCTTCCGGTCAAATTTGCCTGTCAAGCCCCGAGAATCCTGTTGACCGCTCCACGCCCTTCGGCGCTAATCAGACCGATCCGACAGAGATCGCCCCGCCCCGGCGGGGCCGTCCGCAATTGGACCGATGTTCATTCAGGGAGCCAGACATGAGCCTCATGCACAAATTCCTCGGCGCTGCCGCCACGCTTGCACTGACTGCCGGCCTCGCCTCTGCCGATCCGGCGATCATCTTCGATCTTGGCGGCAAGTTCGACAAGTCGTTCAACGAAGCCGCCTTCAACGGCGCGCAGCGCTGGGAAGCCGAGACCGGCGGCACGTTCAAGCAACTGGAAATGCAGTCGGAAGCCCAGCGCGAACAGGCGCTGCGCCGCCTTGCGGAAGCAGGCGCCAACCCGGTCGTGATGACCGGCTTTGCCTTTGCCGACGTCCTGTCGAAGGTCGCGCCGGATTTCCCCGACACCAAGTTCGCAATCGTCGACGTCGATTGGCTGGACCTGCCCAACGTTCAGCAGGTTTCGTTCGCGGAACATGAAGGCAGCTACCTGGTGGGCATGATGGCCGCGATGGCGTCGAAGTCCGGCACCGTCGGCTTCATCGGCGGCATGGACGTGCCGCTGATCAGCAAGTTCGCCTGCGGCTATGTCCAGGGTGTGAAGGCGGCTAATCCGGATGCAACCGTGATCCAGAACATGACCGGCACCACCCCGGCGGCCTGGAACGACCCGGTCAAGGGTGCGGAACTGGCCAAGGCGCAGAAGTCGCAAGGTGCCGACGTGATCTATGCCGCTGCGGGCGGCACGGGCATCGGCGTTCTGCAGGCCGCCGCCGACGAAGGCATCCTGTCGATCGGCGTCGATTCGAACCAGAACCACCTGCATCCGGGCCAGGTTCTGACCTCGATGCTGAAGCGTGTGGACAATGCCGTTTATGACGCGTTCAAGGCGGGCGCCGATCTGGAAACCGGCACTGTCCGCGTCATGAACCTCGCGTCCGAAGGCGTGGGCTATGCGCTGGATGACAATAACGCCGCGCTGGTGACGCCGGAGATGAAGGCCGCCGTGGATGCCGCCGCCGAGAAGATCAAGTCGGGCGAAATCCAGGTGCATGACTTCACGACCGACAGCGCCTGCCCGGTCCAGTGAGCTGACCGATGACGGGGGGAGCACCGGAGGGGCGGCAGGCAACTGCCGCTCCCGCGATCGAATTGCGCGGCATCTCGAAAGCCTTCGGCCCGGTGCAGGCCAACAAGGACATTTCGATCGCCGTGCCCAAGGGCACGATCCACGGCATCATCGGCGAGAACGGCGCGGGCAAATCCACGCTGATGTCGATCCTGTACGGTTTCTACAAGGCCGACGCGGGCCAGATCCTGATCGACGGCCGCCCGACCGCCATCCCCGACAGCCAGGCCGCGATCCGCGCGGGTATCGGCATGGTTTTCCAGCATTTCAAGCTGGTGCAGAATTTCACCGTTCTTGAAAACGTGGTCCTCGGCGTCGAGGACGGGCCGCTTCTCAACTCGTCGCTTGCCAAGGCGCGCAAGGTCCTGACCGACCTGTCGCAGGAATATGAGCTGGACGTCGATCCCGACGCGCTGATCGAGGACCTCTCGGTCGGCCACCAGCAGCGCGTGGAAATCCTCAAGGCGCTTTACCGGCAGGCCGATATCCTGATCCTGGACGAGCCCACGGGCGTTCTGACCCCGTCGGAGGCCGATCACCTGTTCCGTATCCTCAAGGGTTTGAAGGAACAGGGGAAAACCATCATCGTCATCACCCACAAGCTGCGCGAGATCATCGAGAATACCGACAATGTCAGCGTCATGCGGCGCGGCACGATGGTCGGGCATGTCAGGACCGCCGAGACGAGCCCCGAGGAACTGGCCGAGCTGATGGTCGGCCGCAAGGTGCTGCTGGAAGTCGAGAAGGCCCCGGCCACGCCCGGCGACGTGGTCCTGAAGGTCGAGAACCTGCGCGTTGTGGATGACGCAAAGGTCGAGCGGTTGAAGGGCGTGTCGTTCGAGATCCGCAAGGGCGAGATCCTCGGCATCGCGGGTGTCGCGGGCAACGGCCAATCGGAACTTCTGGCCGCCCTTGGCGGTATCCAGAAGGCGACCGGCAAGGTCACGCTGAAAGGCGCCGACCTGCCCCTCTCCGGCCCCGGCGCCGACGGGCGGTCGCGCCGCGAGGCGGGGCTTGGCCATATTCCCGAAGACCGCCAGGTCCTTGGCCTGATCATGGATTTCTCTGCCTGGGAGAATGTGGCCTTCGGCTATCACAACGATCCGCGCTATCAGAAGAACGCGCTTCTGATGGACAACGAGGCGATCCGCGCCGATACCGAGAAGAAGATGCAGACCTTCGACGTGCGCCCGCCGATCGCCAGCCTGCCTGCCAAGAGCTTCTCGGGCGGCAACCAGCAGAAGATCGTCGTGGCCCGCGAGATCGAAAGCGACCCGGATGTGCTTCTGGTCGGCCAGCCGACGCGCGGGGTCGATATCGGCGCCATCGAGTTCATTCACAAGCGCATCATCGAATTGAGGGACGCGGGCAAGGCGATCCTTCTGGTCTCGGTCGAACTCGATGAGATCATGAGCCTGTCGGACCGTATCGCCGTCATGTTCGATGGCCACCTGATGGGCTCCGGCCCCACCGCGACCGCAAGCCAGACCGGGATAGGCTGTCTTATGGCGGGCCTAGGCGGCAAGGATACACGTGCGATGGCAGGTTGGACGATTTCGGACGCCACCGCACCGGAGGAAGCGGCATGACCAGATTACCGCGCTGGGCAGACCTGGTCCTTGTCCCGCTCATCAGCCTTCTGCTGGCAGCGATCTTTTCGGCCATCGTGCTGCTGGCTATCGGGCAAAGCCCGATGGAGGCGATGAAGGTGATGGTCGAGGGCGCCGTGGGCTCGCCCTATGCCTGGGGCTATACGCTTTACTATGCCACAAGCTTCATCTTCACCGGCCTTGCGGTGACGGTCGCCTTCCATGGCAGCCTGTTCAACATCGGCGGTGAAGGTCAGGCGCAGCTGGGCGGGCTTGGCGTGGCGCTTGTCTGCCTGTCGATCAACTGGCCGCACTGGGCGCTGGCGCTGCCGGCGGCGATGATCGGCGCGGCCTTGTTCGGCGCGGCCTGGGCGGCGATACCGGCCTATCTGCAGGCCAAGCGCGGCAGCCATATCGTGATCACCACGATCATGTTCAACTATATCGCCTCGGCGCTGATGATCTATCTTCTGGTCAATGTGCTGCGCCCGGCCGGGCAGATGGACCCGGCCTCGGCCAACTTCCCCGAAGGAACGGCGCTGCCGACCCTGCATGAGATACCGGGCCTGAGCCTGATCTTCACCAAACAGGTGCCCGCGAACGTGACCTTCTTCATCGCGCTGATCTGCGCCTATCTGGTCTGGGTCCTCTTGTGGCGCACGCGGCTTGGCTATGAAATCCGCGCCTTCGGCAAGTCCGAGAAAGCAGCGGCCTATGCGGGGATCTCGCCCTTCAGGATCATCATGGTCGCCATGCTGATCTCGGGCGGGCTGTCGGGGCTGATGGCAATCAACAATGTGATGGGGGAAAGCGGGCGGCTCTTGCAGAACGCGTCGGAAGGCGCGGGCTTCATCGGCATCGCGGTCGCGCTGATGGGGCGCAACCATCCGGTGGGCGTGATCCTTGCCGCGATCCTTTTCGGCTTCCTCTTTCAGGGCGGCGCGGAGCTGGGCCTCTGGACCTCGATCCCGATCGAACTGAGGACGGTCGTGCAGGGCCTGGTGATCCTCTTCACCGGGGCGCTTGACCAGATGGTGCGGATGATGCTGGGCCTCGTCTTCCGCCCGAGCCTCGCGAAAGGGGCGGCGTGATGGATTACGATACACTCCTGCAGATCCTCGGCGCCTCGATCCGCTTCGGCACGCCCTTGCTGCTGGCCTGTCTTGCCGGGCTTTATTCCGAACGCGCGGGGATTTTCGATATCGGGCTCGAGGGCAAGATGCTGATGGCCGCGATGAGCACGGGCGCGGTCGCCGCGATCACCGGGTCGGTCTGGATCGGGCTTCTGGCGGGGATCGCCGGATCGCTGGCCTTCGCGCTCGTGCATGGCATGGCCTCGATCACCTTCCGGGGCAATCAGCTGATCTCTGGCGTGGCGCTGAATTTCGTCGCCTCGGGCATCACCGTGCTGATCGCGCAGGCGCTCTTCCGCCAGGGCGGCCGCACGCCGCCCCTGAGCGGCGAGGGCCGCTTCAATCCGATCACGCTGCCTTTCGCCGAGGCGCTCTCGTCGGTGCCGCTGTTCGGCCCCTTCTATGCGAAGGTCCTGTCAGGCCATGTGATCCTGGTCTATGTCGCCTTCCTTCTGGTGCCCTTGACCTGGTGGGTCCTCTACCGCACGCGCTTCGGCCTACGCCTCCGGGCTGTTGGCGAAAACCCGGCCTCGGTCGATACGGCCGGTGTCTCGGTCGTGCGCCTCAGGTTCTCGGCGGTGATCATCACCGGGGTGCTCTGCGGCCTTGCGGGCGCCTATATGTCGGCGGGCCTGCAGGCGGGCTTCGGGCGCGAGATGACGGCAGGGCGCGGCTATATCGCGCTTGCCGCGCTCATCTTCGCGAAATGGCGGCCTTGGGCGGCCCTCTGGGCAACGATGCTTTTCGGCTTCCTGAGCGCGCTGTCGCTGCGCCCCGACGTGATCAGCAATACGATCGGGATCGACATTCCCGGTCCGGCGCTTGACGCGCTGCCCTATGTGCTGACCGTCCTCGCGCTCGCGGGCTTCGTCGGCCGCGCCATCCCGCCCCGCGCGGGCGGCGAGCCCTATGTGAAGGAGCGCTGAGCCAAGCGCGGGCCTCGTCGAGCGCTGCGCGCACTTCTCGGGGCCCGCGCGACCGACGAGTGCACGAAGTGCTTCGAGGAGGCCGCGCGGCGGGGCTGAACCGGCCAATTGACGCGCTTTGTGAGTCCCTGTTGCAATCCTGACCGAAAACGTGACCGGATCACGGGGATTTTTTCCCTTCTGCCTTTGACAGTCCGGAAAACTCGCCGCATCACGGGGGATAAGTCTTCACCCCTGCCATGACAGGCCGCGATGCAGTTTTATCTGCCGATTGCCGAGGTTTCCGTGAATGCCTTCGTGCTCTTCGGGCTCGGCGGCATCGTGGGTATCCTGTCGGGCCTCTTCGGGGTCGGCGGCGGCTTCATCATCACGCCGCTTCTCTTCTTCATCGGAATTCCGCCGACGGTCGCGGTCGCGACCGGCGCCAATCAGGTGGTGGCCTCCTCGGTCTCGGGCGTGCTCGCGCATCTCAAGCGCAAGACGGTCGATATCCGCATGGGCACGGTTCTCCTCGCAGGCGGCATGGCCGGATCGGCCTCGGGCATCTGGCTTTTCAACTATCTCTCGCGCATGGGCCAGATCGACCTGACGGTACAGCTGGCCTATGTGCTGTTCCTCGGAACGGTCGGCGCGATGATGCTGCAGGAAAGCCTGCGCGCGCTCAGGCGCTCGAAGAATGCCGCGCCGATCAAGCGGCATCAGCACATGTGGGTGCACAAGCTGCCCTTCAAGATGAAATTCCGCACCTCTGGCCTTTACATCAGCGTGATCCCGCCGCTGCTGGTCGGCTTCTTCGTGGGCGTTCTGGCGGCGGTGATGGGCGTGGGCGGCGGGTTCCTGATGGTGCCCGCGATGATCTACATCCTTGGCATGCCGACCAAGGTCGTCGTCGGCACATCGCTTTTCCAGATCATCTTCGTCGCCGCCTTCACCACCTTCATGCATGCCTGGACCAACCAGTCGGTGGACCTGATGCTGGCGCTGATGCTGATCCTCGGCGGGGTCATCGGCGCCCAGATCGGCGCGCAGCTGGCCCTGCGGCTCCGGGCCGAACATCTGCGCGTGCTCCTCGCCCTTCTCGTCCTGTCGGTGGCGGGAAAGCTGGCCTATGACCTTCTGGTTCAGCCCGACGATCTCTATTCGATCGCCGTCGGTGGCAGGGCATGAAGCGCCTGGTCCTCATCTTTTTCCTGGCGCTCGCGGGGCCCCTTCTCGCCGAGGAGGATGTGGTCGCGGGCCTCAGCCAGGACCGGATCGACATCACCGCGAATTTCGACGGGTCCGACATATTGATCTATGGCGCGGTCAAGCGCGATGCGCCGGTGCCCGGGGGCACGATGGATGTGATCATCACCCTCGAAGGGCCGGGCGAGGCCGAGGTGGTGCGGCGCAAGGCCCGCGTCTTCGGCCTGTGGATCAACACCGACAAGGTGGTGATCGACCGGGCGCCGAGCTTTTACGCGGTGGCGACGACCGGTGCCTTTTCCGACATCATCTCGGACACCGAGGACCTGCGCCACGCGATTTCGATCCCGCGCGCCATCCGCTCGGTCGGCGCCCCGCACACCATCCAGGATGCGCCCGCCTTCACCGAAGCGCTGATCCGCATCCGCGAGGCGCGCCATCTCTATTCGCTGGAACAATATGCGGTGCGCCTGACCGAGCAGACGCTCTTCCGCGCCGATTTCGACCTGCCCGCGAACCTTGTCGAGGGCAATTACAAGACCCGAATCTTCCTTCTGCGGGACAAGCGGGTCGTGAACCTTTACGAAAAGACGATCTTCGTCCGCAAGGTCGGGCTGGAACGCTGGCTTTTCAACCTGTCGCGCCAGCAACCCGCCGCCTACGGATTGCTCGCGCTGGTCATCGCGGCGCTTGCAGGCTGGGGCGCCTCGGCGGGCTTCCGTCTCTTGCGCAGGTAAGGTCAGCCCCTGCCGACGAAGGGCATCTTCGTCGCCATGATCGTCAGGTTCAGGACATTGGCCGTGAGCGGCAGCGTGGCCATGCCATGGACGGCATCAGCGACATGGGCGACATCCATCAGGGGTTCGGGCCGGACGGACCCGTCGGCCTGCTTCGCCCCCTGCCCCAGCGCGCTTGCCAGTTCAGTTTCGGCATTGCCGATATCGATCTGGCCGCAGGCAATGTCGAAGGGCCGCCCGTCGAGCGCCAGCACCCTGGTCAGGCCGGTGACCGCATGTTTCGTCACCGTATAGCCGAGCGAGCCGGGCCGCGGGGCATGGGCCGAGATCGAGCCATTGTTGATGATCCGTCCGCCGTGAGGCACCTGCGCCCGCATCTGGCGGAAGGCGGCGCGGGCGGCATGGACCATGCCGCTCAGGTTCACATCGACGACCCTGTGCCAGTCGGCCAGGTCCATCTCGTCGATCAGACCGGTCTTCGGGAAGATGCCTGCATTGTTGAACAGGACGTCGATCCGCCCGAACTGCCGGGCCGTCGCGGTAAAGGCCGCATCGACCGCCGACACGTCGGCGACGTCGCAGGCAAGGGCGAGCGCGTTCGCCCGACCGCCCGCCACTTCGCCCAGCACAGCGCGGCGGCGCGCGAGAAGCGCCACGTTCCAACCCGCATCGAGAAAGCGTTCGGCGACTGCCCGGCCGATCCCGGCAGAGGCGCCGGTGACGACAAGCGTGCCGGGCGCGGCCATTCAGAAGGCCTTGAAGGTCATGGTGGTCAGCGTCCGGCTGATGCCGTCGATCCCGAAGAGCCTTTCGTTCAGCCAATGGCCGACATCGGCCTCTTCGGGGATATAGACCTTGGCGATCAGGTCATATTCACCGGAGGTCGAATAAAGCTCCGACACGACCTCGCGGTCATAGATCGCATCGGCAACCTCGTAGGTCTTGCCGGGATGGCAGCGGAACTGGACGAAAACGCAGCGCATGGGCGAACTCCCTCGTTTCAGGCGAGACTAGAAGGTTTGGCTGCCGACCGGAAGCCCGGGCCTGAGGGGCCGCTCAGACCTCGGCATCCGTCGCATCAAGGCTGAGGGGGGCTGCGCTGCGCGGCAGATCGTCGGTCGTCAGCGGCAGGGCCGGACGGGCCAGACGGTTCCGCACCACCCAGTGCAGCCGCTTCTCGGCCCTCGTGATCGCCACATAGGCGAGGCGCTTCCACAGCGGAATGCCCGCCTCGCTCCGTCCGGTGCGGGCCGCGACGAAGAGGTCGGGCGCGAAGACCTGCACCTCCTCCCACTGGCTGCCTTGCGCCTTGTGGATCGTCACCGCCGCGCCGTGCAGGAAGGCAGCACCCATACGGGCGGCATAGGGGATGAACGGTTCCTCCTCGTCCGGCAGTTCGATCTTGATGATCGAGGCGGCCGAGACGCGCGGGTCTTCCGCCCCCATCACATGCAGCCGCGAAAAGCCAGGCTTGTTGCCGGGGCCGAGATAGATGACCTGCGCCCCCTTGATCAGGCCGCGCGCCTCAAGGTCGATCCGCTTCTTGCGGTGCTTCAAGGGCAGTTCGATCCCGTCGCAAATGAGCGGCTCACCCGGCAGAAGCGCGTCCGCCGGCGCCCCATAGGCGGCGCGGAAGGCCTGGATCAGCCGCACCCGGGTCTGGTTGCGCCAGACGAGCGCGGGGGAGCGCGCCATCAGCCCCGCATCCACCCGTTCCGACCACACCACCCGGTCGTCGCGTCGGGCGGCGTCGGCCACCATCTGTTCGAAGGTTTCGAACTGCAGCGCCTCGTCGCCAAGCGCATGGGCCAGATCGAGGATCGGATTGTCCTCCGCCTGCCGGTGGACCCGGTGCAGGTGCAGTCGTCGGCCGGAAGGCAGCTTGTCGAACACCATCTCGCCCGACTGGCCGACCGGGGCAAGCTGCGCGGGATCGCCGAACAGCACGAGCGTCGGAAAGATTTCGCGCAGGTCCTCGAACTGGCGTTCGTCAAGCATCGAGGCTTCGTCGACGAACCCCACATCCAGCGGATCCTCGCGCCGTTTCCAGCCGAGAATGAAGTCCGAGCCGCGCAAGCCCGCCGCCGCCAGGGCACCGGGGATGGATTTCACCTGTTCGTAGAAGGCCTTGGCCCGGTCGAGCGCCTGATCTGTCAGCCCCTCGACCGATGGCCGGTCGCCCGATCCGGCCAGCCATTCGGCGATCTTTTCATATTCGGGGTCATAGACCGGCGTATAGAGGATGCGGTGGATCGTGGTCGCGGGCACCCCGCGCGACCTGAGAACCGAGGCCGCCTTGTTGGTCGGCGCCAGTACCGCGAGCGTGCGGCGATCCTTGCGGCGCTTGCCTTCGTAATCGCCCGACACGATGTCGACGCCCGCCTCGGTCAGCGCCCGCGTGAGGCCCGCCAGCAGCATGGTCTTGCCCGACCCCGCCTTGCCGGTCAGCGCCAGGACCGATGCCTTGCCGGGCGCGTCGGGCGTCAGCCCGCCCTCTTCAATATCGATTCCGGCGCCCAGCAGCATCTCGGCCACGCGGTCCCAGGCCTCGGCCTGATCTTCGGAAAACTGATGGGCGGCGACGGCAGGGGACGACATGGGCGGACCCTATCCGCCCCGCCCGGCTTATGCCAGACCTCAGCCGCCGTTCCCCGACCGGCGCGTCACCGGCAGGGCGCCGCATGACGACGCGGGAAAGGCCACCGATGCCCCGCCCTTCGCGCGCGTCACCTCAGCGGCGGCAACCTCGATCGTCCGGTCCACCTGAGCGGCCAGCTCCGGCAGTCCGTTCAGGGTGGAAAAGGTCTTCAGGTCTCCTAGTACGTCGAAAATCCACTGATAGGTCATGCCTGCCTCGCGACTGAGCCCCCTTTTCAACCTATACGGGAAGAACTCTTGCGCGATGGCAAATTTGCGAAAAGCCTGTTGCCTGATGCGGACCGGTTAACGGCAGGCGGCCCGCGCCGAGGCGCGGGCCTGACCGGCCGGGTCCGGCGGAGCCTGCCCGGCCTTTGCTCAGCCGTTGCGGCCTGCTTCGAGCGCATCCTCGAAGGTACGAAGCCCGGTGCGCGGCGCCTGCACCAGCACCGCCATATTGCCGGGCTTGTGCTGGTTCTTGCGCATCAAAGTATGGGCGCGCGGGATCTCGGCCCAGGGGAAGACCTCGGACATGCAGGGGTCGAGACGGCGTTCGACCATCAGCTTGTTCGCCGCCGCCGCCTGTTTCAGATGGGCGAAATGGCTGCCCTGCAGGCGCTTTTGGTGCATCCACATGTAACGGACGTCGAAGGTGCAGTTGAAACCGGAGGTGCCCGCGCAGATCACCACCATGCCGCCCTTCTTGCAGACGAGCGACGAGACCGGGAAGGTCGCCTCGCCCGGGTGCTCGAAGACCATGTCGACATTCACCCCCTTGCCGGTGATGTCCCAGATCGCCTTGCCGAACTTGCGCGCTTCCTTCAGCCAGATGTTATATTCCTCACTATTGACCTTCGGCAGCTGACCCCAGCATTTGAAATCGTTGCGGTTGATCACGCCCTTCGCGCCGAGGCCCATGACGAAATCGCGCTTGGATTCGTCCGAGATGACGCCGATCGCGTTGGCGCCCGCCGTGTTGATCAGTTGGATCGCGTAGGAGCCAAGGCCGCCCGAGGCGCCCCAGACCAGCACGTTCTGGCCGGGCTTCAGATCATGCGGATGATGGCCGAAGAGCATCCGGTAGGCGGTTGCAAGCGTCAGCGTATAGCAGGCGCTTTCCTCCCAGGTCAGGTGTTTCGGCCGCGGCATCAGCTGCTGCGACTGCACGCGGGTGAACTGGCTGAAGGAGCCGTCGGGCGTCTCGTAGCCCCAGATGCGCTGGGTGGGCGAGAACATCGGGTCGCCGCCGTTGCATTCCTCGTCATCGCCATCGTCCTGATTGCAATGGATCACGACCTCGTCGCCCACTTTCCAGCGCTTGACCTTGTCGCCCACGGCCCAGACGATGCCCGAGGCGTCTGAGCCCGCCACATGATAGGGCTGCTTGTGGCCGTCGAACGGGCTGACCGGCACGCCAAGCGCCGCCCAGACGCCGTTGTAATTGACCCCCGCCGCCATCACGAGCACGAGCACCTCGTTCGAATCGAGCTTCCAGGTATCGACCACCTCGACCTGCATCGCCGATTCCGGCTCGCCGTGCCGCTCCTGCCGGATCGCCCAGGCGTACATCTTGGCGGGCACATGGCCGAGGGGCGGCATCTCGCCGATCTCATATAGGTCTTTCGCGGGGGCCTCGTAGGGCGCGATCCCGGGTTTGGTATCGAGGGCCATGTCCATCTCCTGCCATGCCGCAGTGCAGAATCAATGCGGGTTTCAGACAGGAAATACAAATGGCAAAGCAACATTGCAATAGATGCAGAGCCTAGTTTGTAATTTTATGTCTCTTCCGTTTCGATCTTTCCGGCTTTTCTACCGGATTTCCCCCTACGGTTTCTGCAGCTGCATCGAAAAGCTGCAGGATCGAGGCAGCGTAGAAGTCGAGAATCGGTCGGCTCGCCGGTTTCAGCACCAGCCGGTCGCCCTGCCGTTCCATCATATGGCGCATGCGGAAGATGCTGATCGTCCGGTCGACGGCTGCCGTGACGTCACCCTCGGGCAGCACCAGTTCGGCGCCCACCGCCGCCAGCCGGTCGGCCAGTGCGGCGGATCGGGTGATCAGGCCCGCGCGGTCGGTCTCCTCCGCCGCGCCCCAGGCCGCTGCCACCAGCGGCACCGCCAGCACCGGGATATTGCGGGTGATCTCCTCCATCAGCGCCACCGCCAGCGCCTCGGTCGGATCGCCCTGCGCGCCCTTCTCGAAGGCCGCAAGCGAAATCGGCGTGCCATAGCGCACCACCGCGTCGCCGAAGCCCCGGAAGCGCCCCAGAAGCGCGCGCCAGAGGTGACGGGCGATGAAGGCGAGGATGCCGGGAACCCTTGCGCGGAAGCGGCGCGTCCCTTCCGCATGGGCGGCGATCAGCACGCGGTCCTCGACGATCCGGTCGTAATTGAGCGCGACCGGCACGAACACCACGTCGCGCCCCGGCGTGCGCGGCGCGCTGGTGATATAGCTCAGGATGCCCAGCTTCGGCGGCATGGTCCGCCCGGTCAAGGACAGGCCACCCTCAGGGAAGATCGCCTGCGTCACCCCTTCCGCCGTCGCCATCTGCACATAGCGCGACAGGACGCGGCGGTAGAGCTGCCGGTCGGACCGGCGGCGGATGAAATAGGCGCCCATCGTCTTGATCAGCCAGGAAAGCGGCCAGATCCGCGCCCATTCGCCCACCGCGTATGAGAGCGCCGAGCGTTCGGCGGCGAGATAGGTCACCAGAACGTAATCCATGTTCGAGCGGTGGTTCATCACGAAGACGACCGTCGCGCCCGGGTCGATCCGGCCAAGCTTCCGGTCGTCGAGATGGACCTTGTAGATCAGCCGGGCGAACCAGCGCGCCAGCCGGATGCCGTAGGTGAAATAGAAGCGCGCCGAGAAGGAGGGCACGATCTCGCGCGCGTATCTCCGGGCGCGTTCCATGACCACCGTTTCCGGCTCCCCGGTCGCCCGCGCCTCTTCGCTGATCGCCTCATAGACCTTGGGGTCATGGGCGAGACGGAGGATCATGTCCTGCCTCTCCATCAGCTTGAAGGGCTGGATCGGCCGGTCGAGGCGGGCGTTCAGCCGCGCCACCAGCCCCTCCATCCGGCGGCGGAAGAACCAGCGGACCGACGGAAAGAGAAAATGCGAGGAAAAGGCCACCGCCGCGAAGGCGATGATCAGGAGGAAAAGCCACAGCGGCAGTTCGACGGTGCGGAACATCGGCGCCTAGAGGAAGGTCAGGACGGCGGAAAGCACGATCAGCAGGAAAAACCCGATCCCGACGAGCCCGAGCAGCGGCGCGCGCGCCGCCGCCGCCGTGTCCCCCGCCCGGGCCTTCGCACCGTTCTTCACGGAATAGACGACGAGGCCGGTGAAGAGAGCGACGAGCGCCATCTTGACCCAGAACCATCCCCTCAGACCGTCAAGCCCGTAATGCCCCCAGACCAGCATGAGCCCGGTCACGATCAGCACGCCAAGTGCGGTGCGGCCCAAGAGCGACAGCTTGATGCCAACCAGTGCGAGATGCGGCCGCGCCTCGGGCGGCGCCTGGCTGGCCACCGCGCCGACAATGGGAATGCCGAAGGTCGCCGAGCCGCCAAGGCCGATCGCCGCCAAATGCAGCCAGAGCGCTATCGTCAGGAGATGATCCATATGCCTGCCCTTCCCTGCGCCGAGAGTTCCAGATTCCGCGTCACTTGAAAAGCCACCCCCGATGCCGCAATGCAGCGAATTGACAGGGTCACGATCTGTCGTCTATCTCTGCACCTGCGAAATAATCTTGCCCGAAGGATCGACCCCGATGAGCGCGATTCACAAAGACAAGCCCTGGCTCTTCCGTACCTATGCGGGCCATTCGACGGCGGAAAAGTCGAACGCGCTCTACCGGGCGAACCTCGCCAAGGGGCAGACTGGCCTGTCGGTCGCCTTCGACCTGCCGACCCAGACCGGCTATGACAGCGATCATGAACTGGCGCGGGGCGAAGTCGGCAAGGTCGGCGTGCCGGTCTGCCATCTGGGCGACATGCGCGCCCTCTTCCGCGATATTCCGCTGGAAGAGATGAACACTTCGATGACCATCAACGCGACGGCGCCCTGGCTTCTGGCGCTGTATGTCGCCGTGGCCGAGGAACAGGGCGCAGATGTTCGAAATCTGCAAGGAACGGTGCAGAATGACATCATCAAGGAGTACCTAAGTCGCGGAACTTATATTTGTCCGCCGAAGCCTAGCCTCAGGATGATCACCGACGTGGCCGCCTATACGGCGGAAAACCTGCCGAAATGGAACCCTATGAACGTCTGCTCCTATCATCTGCAGGAGGCGGGCGCGACGCCGGAACAGGAACTGGCCTTCGCGCTGGCGACCGGCATCGCGGTTCTGGATGACCTGAAGGGCAAGGTCGCGGCAAAGGCTTTCCCTGCCATGGTCGGGCGGATTTCCTTCTTCGTGAATGCGGGCATCCGGTTCGTCACCGAACTGTGCAAGATGCGCGCCTTCGCCGAGCTTTGGGACGAGATCTGCCGTGACCGCTACGGGATCGACGAGGAAAAATTCCGCCGCTTCCGCTATGGCGTGCAGGTCAACAGCCTCGGCCTGACCGAACAGCAGCCGGAAAACAACGTCTACCGAATCCTTCTGGAAATGCTGGCGGTGACCTTGTCGAAGAACGCCCGCGCCCGGGCGGTGCAATTGCCCGCCTGGAACGAGGCGCTGGGCCTGCCCCGCCCCTGGGATCAGCAATGGTCGCTCAGGATGCAGCAGATCCTCGCCTACGAGACCGATCTTCTGGAATATGGCGATCTGTTCGACGGCAGCCCGGTGATCGCGGCCAAGGTCGAGGCGCTGAAGGACGGCGCGCGCGAGGAGTTGAAGACGCTGGACGCGATGGGCGGCGCCATTGCCGCCATCGAATACATGAAGAGCCGCCTGGTCGAAAGCAACGCCGCCCGCATCGGCCGGATCGAGACGAACGAAACCACGGTCGTCGGCGTCAACCGCTGGCAACAGGGAGAGGCCTCGCCGCTGACAGCAGGCGACGGGTCGATCCTGACCGTCGATCCGGCGGTCGAGGAAGACCAGATCAACCGCCTGAATGCCTGGCGCGCCGGGCGCGACGCCAAGGCCGTCGCCACCGCCCTCGCCGCCCTGCGGCAGGCGGCGCAATCGGGCGCCAACATCATGCCCGCCTCGGTCGCGGCCGCCAGGGCAGGCGTCACCACCGGCGAATGGGCGGGCGTGATGCGCCAGGTCCATGGCGAATATCGCGGGCCCACCGGCGTGTCGCAAAGCCCCTCGAACCGGACCGAGGGGCTTGATGATCTGCGCGAGGCGGTCGACCGGGCGTCGCGGCACCTCGGGCGGCGGCTGTCGTTCCTGGTCGGCAAACCCGGCCTCGACGGCCATTCGAACGGCGCCGAACAGATCGCGGCGCGGGCGCGCGATTGCGGCATGGCGATCCGCTATGAGGGCATCCGCCTGACGCCCTCGGAAATCGTCAGCGCCGCGGCGGATGACAAGGCCCATGTCGTCGGCCTTTCGATCCTGTCGGGCAGCCACCTGCCCTTGATCGCGGAAGTGATGGAGCGGATGCGCGCGGCAGGGCTTGCCCATGTGCCGGTCGTCGTCGGCGGCATCATCCCCGACGAGGACGCCGAGCAACTGCGCGCCATGGGCGTCGCCCGCGTCTATACGCCGAAGGATTTCGAACTGAACCGCATCATGATGGACATCGTGACGCTCGCCGTGCCAGAAGGTCTGGCCGCCGAATGAGGTCCCCATGCAGGTCGAACCCCGCAGCTTTCCCGATTATGCCGCCAGCCTGAAGGTCGCCTTCGAGGAAGAGATCGGCGGCGAGACCTTCTTTGCCGCGATGGCGGAGGTATTCGCCGGCGCGTTTGACGGTGTGCCGTCCGAGGCGCTGGCCCTGATGGCGCGGATGGAGGCGGAAACCATCCGGCTGCTGGAGCCGGTGGTCGACCGGGCCGGGATTGCCGTGACCGACCGCAATGTCCTGCGCGCAGAAGGCCGGGCCGAGGGCTTCGAGCGCGCTGCCGCGGGCTGGCCCGAGATCGTGCGATCCATGGACGAGGATTACGGCGCCTATGTCGAGGAATTCGAATGGGCTTTCGGACAGGCCCCGCTCGAAGACCGCGCGCGCCTTCAGTTCCTCGTCGATCACGAGGTGGCGATCGTGGGCTTCGCCCGCGCCTGGCGGGCGGGCGATCCGGATTGCCTCGCCCCGCTTCACCGTTATCTCACGCGCGCCGCGCTGGCATGACGGACCTCGCGGTCCGGAATACCTGACCTTCTCCATAGCTTCACTTCGGCTATAGCTCGGGCAGGACGTTTCACGAGGCCAGAATGCGCTTTCCCCTGACCATCGCCCTTGCAATCGCGACAGCACTGCCGATCCCCGCGTCGGCACAGGACCCAGTCTTGCCCGAAGCACTCGCCTCCATGCTTGAAGAGGACCGTGCGCTTTGCGATGACGGCGCGTTCAGCGCAGCGCCCGGAACGATGACCGAGGTCGACCTCGACGGCGACGGCGTCAAGGACTGGCTTTACGACCGCGGCGCCATCCGCTGCGACAGCGACCTTACGCTCTATTGCGGCACCATGGGCTGCGGCATCACCACGATGATCGGCGGCGTGACGGGCGAGCTTCTGCTGCACGCCTGGCGCGTCGTGGCCGAAGATGGCCAGACCTTGCTCGTCGCCCCGTCCGACAACGGTGAGGCGCGCTTCCGCTGGGACGCCGCCGCAGGCGCCTGGACACTGCTTCCTGAGGAATGAGCCGAAGGACATGCTGATGACCCGCCTCCTCGTCACCCTCGCGATGACGCTCGCCGCCGGACCGCTGGCTGCGGAAATGCCCGCCGCGACCGCCGCCTTGATCGACCACAACCGGACGCAATGCGAAGCGAACGGCGGCCAGCTTTCGGTCGGGCCGGATGCCGTGCTGCAGGCGGACCTGAACGGCGACGGCACCCTCGACACGATCTTCGACGGCGCGCAGGTCAGCTGCACCAAGGATCCCCAACCCACCTGTTCAGAGCTCGGCTGCGATCTCAATGTGATCGTCGGCACCGAACAGCATAATTTCATCGTCCTCGGCTGGTCGGTCGAACGGGCGGGCGACCGGGCGGGCGAGCGGGCGGTCCTGCGCACGAAACAGTCGGGCTTTCTGCTCAACAAGCCCGAAGATGCGACCTATGACCTCTATTTCGACAATGTCAGCCAAAGCTGGCAAGTGGTGAAATAGGCCCCACGCCGCCCCTTGTATCGGACCACACCTTTCGGCAGTCTGGCCTGATCTTTTAAGACAGGTGAGACATGACGTTCCATATCGGTGCCAAGAAGGGCGAGATCGCCGAAACCGTCCTGATGCCGGGCGACCCCTACCGCGCGAAATGGGCAGCGGAGAAGTTCCTTGAAGGCGCCGTCTGCATCAATCAGGTGCGCGGCATGCTGGGTTTCACCGGGACATGGAAGGGCAACCGGGTGACGATCCAGGGGTCGGGCATGGGCATGCCGTCGCTGTCGATCTATGCCAACGAGCTGATCCGCGACTATGGCGCCAAGACGCTGATCCGCATCGGATCGGCTGGGGCGATGCAGCATCACGTCAAGGTCCGCGACGTGGTTATCGCCATGACTTGTTCCGCGATTTCAACCCCTTCGCGCGGGTTCTTCAAGGAAATGCAGTTCGCACCCTGCGCCGATTACGGCCTTCTGGAACAGGCGGTGGCGGTGGCGCGGGCCAAGGGCACGCCCACCCATGTCGGTGGCATCTATTCCTCGGACGTCTTCTATGACGAGCGTCCCGACCTGACAGAGATGCTCGGCCGTCACGGCACGCTCTGTGTCGAGATGGAGGCGGCGGAGCTTTACACCGTCGCCGCCCGCCATGGCGCGCGGGCGCTGGCGATCCTGACCATTTCGGACCACCTTCTGACGCACGAGGCCCTGCCTGCCGAGGACCGCGAGCGGTCGTTCGGCGACATGGTGGAAATCGCGCTCGGCGCGGCCTTCGCCTGACGTCCGGGCCTGAAGGATTTTCGCGAAAATCCTTCAGCCGAGGCGCGGCGCCTGCGGGGAAAAATCTTGCGAAGATTTTTCCCCCGCCCCGCCGGTTTCGACGATCCAGCGCGCGACACGCGCGGCCGCGCTGCCCGGCAGCGGGCGGCGCAGCGACCAGAGTGTCAGCGGCCGGTCGAGCGCCACGCAGGGGGCGAAGGGTGCGACCAGCGCACCGCTTTCCAGATGGCGCGCGACGAGAGGCCCGTGGCCGATCAGCACGCCCGCCCCGTTCATCGCCTCTTCCACCGCAAGCGCATAGAGCGAGAAGACCGGTCCGCGCGGGGTCAGGCCGGGTAGCCCCGCCGCCTCCAGCCAGTGCGGCCAGTCACCCGCCCAGGTGCTGTCGGTCAGGCAAGGCAGGTCTGCGAGGTTCGCCGGTGCCTGCAGCCGCGCCGCGAGCGCGGGCGCGCAGACCGGAAAGATCCCGTCCTCGGCCACCACCTGCCCTTCGCCCCTCGGCCGGAAGAACAGCGCCAGATCGAACGGCGCGCGCTTCAGATCCGGCGGCGTCTCGAGCGCGGTGATCGAGACGGTGATCTCCGGCTGGGCGGCGCGTAGCGCGGGCAGGCGCGGCGACAGCCAGAGCTGGGCGATGGCGGGCAGCGTTGCAATGTGGACCGTCCGGGGCGCGGCCTCGGCCCTCAGCCGCTGGACAGCCAGGCCGAGCCGGTCAAAGGCCTCGACGAAGTCCGGCAGCAGACTTTGACCCAGCGGCGTGACGCGCACGCCCTTCGCATGGCGTTCGAAAAGCGCAGCCCCAAGCGCCTCTTCCAGCTGTTTCACATGGGCGGCGATGGCGCCCGGGGTCACACCAAGCTCGACCCCCGCCGCGGCAAAGCCGCCAAGCCGCGCCGCCGCCTCGAACGCGCGGAGCGCATTCAGGGGAAGGCCTTTCAGGGGTGGCGGGGCGACGGGCAAGTCAGGCTCATTTTTTCTACGCCTAGAATTCTAGAAAACTGATTTGATCGTGCAAGGCTCTTTGTCACAATCTGCCCCCGAGCCACGGAGGATCGCATGACCGCTATTGCCACCCGCCCCCACCTTGCCCGGCGCGCCTGGGTCCCTGACGCCTGCGAAACATTGATCGGCCTGCAGGCAGCCGCTGCCGCAGCCGCGACGGGCGATGAGGTCGCCGGCCGTCTGGAACAGCTGGCCGCGATGAACGGCGAGATCCATGACCGCGACTGTTTCAACCTGAATCCCGCGACCAATGTGATGAACCCGCGCGCCGAGGCGCTGCTTGCCCGGGGCCTGGGGTCGCGGCCGTCGCTGGGTTACCCCGGCGAAAAGTACGAGATGGGGCTGGAGGCGATCGAGGAGATCGAGGTGATCGCCGCGGAACTCGCTGCCGAGGTTTTCGGTGCCGCCTATGCCGAAGTGCGGGTGTTTTCCGGGGCGATGGCGAACCTTTACGGCTTCATGGCGCTGACCAAGCCGGGCGATGCGATCATCGCCCCGCCCGCGACCATTGGAGGCCATGTCACGCACCATGCCGCCGGTTGCGCGGGTCTTTACGGCCTTGTCACCCATCCCGCGCCGGTGAACGACGACGGCTACACGGTCGATCTGGACCAACTTCGCGCTCTGGCGCTTCGCGTGCGGCCGAAGCTGATCACGCTGGGTGGCTCGCTGAACCTCTTCCCCCATCCGGTGCGAGAGGTGCGCACGATCGCCGACGAGGTGGAGGCGAAGCTTCTCTTCGACGCCGCCCATCAATGCGGGATCATCGCGGGCGGCCAATGGGCGAACCCGCTCGCGGAAGGCGCGCATCTGATGACCATGTCGACCTACAAGAGCCTCGGCGGACCGGCGGGCGGGCTGATCGTGACGAACGAGGCGGAGATTGCCGAGAAGCTCGACCATATCGCCTTCCCCGGGATGACGGCGAATTTCGATGCCGGGCGAGTCGCGGCGCTGGCCATGTCGCTGCTGGATTGGCGCGACTATGGGCGGGCCTACGGGGCGGAGATGGTGGCACTGTCTCGTGCGCTGGCCGATGCGCTTGCCGCCGAGGGCCTGCCAGTCTTTGCAGGCGCGCAGGGCCACACGGCCTCGCACCAGTTCGCGATCGAAGCGGCGGCGTTCGGCGGCGGGCAGACGGCGTCGAAAACACTCCGCAAGGCGGGCTTCCTGGCCTGCGGAATCGGCCTGCCCATCGCCGATGTGCCGGGCGATCTGAATGGCCTTCGCATCGGCACGCCGGAACTGGTGCGGCGGGGTGTGAAAGTCGGCGATGCGCCGCGGATGGCCGCGCTGATCGCCGAAGCGCTGCGCGGCAATGACCCTGGCGGGCTTGCGCCCCGGGTCGCGGAGTGGCGCCAGACCTTCTCGGGCCTCCATTACATTCGGGCTTGAACGATCCGATTCGCCGGTGTCTGATGGCCTCCCCCCCGCGAAAGGACCCTGCATGCGCACGCTCTCCCTCGGCCACACCGGCCCGACGATTTCTGCCCTCGGTTTCGGCGCCATGTCCTTTGGCGGGATCTTCGGGCCGACGACCGAGGCCGAGAGCCTCGCCTGCCTCGACGCGATGTACGGGGCAGGGATCACTTTCATCGACACGGCCAACATCTATGGCATGGGCGTCAGCGAGACGGTGATCGGCACATGGCTCGCCTCTCGCAGGCCCGAGGTCGTCCTGGCCACCAAGGCCAGCTTCGTTGCCGGTCCGCCCCGGCGCGTCGACAATTCGGCGGCCCACCTGCGCAGCGAACTGGACGCATCGCTGAAGCGGCTGGGGCGGGAGCGGGTGGATTTGTTCTACATCCACCGGCGGGAACATGCCCGGCCGCTGGAGGAGGTGATCGGCACGCTTCGGGACCTGGAGCGCGAAGGAAAGATCGGCGGCTATGGCCTGTCGGAGGTGGCGCCGGAGACCCTGCGCGAGGCACATGCGATCCATCCCTGCCTTGCGGTGCAGAACGAATATTCGCTCTGGTCGCGGCAGCCGGAACTGGGGCTCATTCAGGAATGCGGGCGGCTGGGAGTCACGTTCGTCGCCTTCTCGCCGCTTGCGCGCGGGATGCTGGGGCAGCGCCCCCTGCCCTTCGACAGCGTCACCGACGGTTTCCGCGCGCAGAACCCGCGCTTCACCCAGCCCTATTTCGACCGGAACCAGGCGCGGATCGAGCCTTTCCGCGCCTTCTGCGCGGCGCGCGGCTGGACGGTGCCCGCCACCGCGCTGTCATGGGTGATGGGCGCGGGTCCGCATGTCGTGCCGATCCCCGGCACGCGTGCGGCCGAGCGGCTGAGGGAATGGTTGTCGCTGCCGGTCCTCAGCGCGGACGACCGGGCGGAAATCGAACGCGTCCTGCCCGCAGGCTTCGCGGCCGGCGACCGCTACGGCGACGGCCAGCTTCTGGCGGTCGAGCGTTACTGCTGAACTTCAAAGCCCGTGGCTGCGGTCATAGCCGTTCGGCGGCGGCGGTTGCCAGCCCGCAAGCGCGGCAGGATCGGGCCGGAGTATCTCGACCAGAAGCGGGTGGCAGGCGGCTGTGTCCGAGGAATGCTCGGCCGAACAATCACCCCCCGGACAGGCCGACAGCCCACCCAGAAGGTCGATCTCGGCAAAGAATTCCAGATAGTCGCCGGGGCGGACGGGTGATGCTTTCATGAAATATTGCCCGGTGTCGCGGGTGAAGCCGGTGCACATGAAGACGTTCAGCACATCATGCACATGCTTTTCCGCCTCGTGCGGACAAAGCCCGGTTTCGGCGGCAAGCGCGCGCGTCAGGTTCGAATGGCAGCAATGATGGTACTGGCCGCCGTGGCTGAGCAGATTGTGCGTGTAAGGATCGCAGCGCGTGCCGATCACATCGTGGACCGAGCCGCCGAACCGATCGAACCCGTACCAGTCGAGCGTGTCATGGGTGATGGTCGCCATCGGGCGGAGCGCCGGGAAGGATGACCACATGCGGTCGCCAGTCGACAGATGCGTGCCGTGAAGGGCGCGCGTCTTGCCGGAATAGAACCGCTCACCCAGATCGGCGGCATTCCACAGGTTCAGATCGCCCACCTGCGGCCCCTCGACTGAACGGATGCGGAAGAAGTGGCCCTGAGGCACCCCGAAGCACCGCGCCTCGCGCGGCGGCACCAGAACCTCTGCGACCCGCTGCAGCGACGGGCGCGCAGCCTGATAAAGGGGCATGGGCGCAGGCGGCAGGCCCCCGACCGGATAGCAGATGACCGGCGCCACCGCCTTGCGGGCGGCGCTATCGCTCGGGGCTAAGGTTTCCGGCGTCTGAAGCTTCATGTCCGCCCTCCGATTGCCTTGCCATCCTTGCCGGGGCGGGCCAATGCGGTCAACCGGATCGCGCCGGGTCCAGGCAATCGCGCGGCTCGCCCTGGCAGGTTGCGCCGCAAGCCGCGCAGCGATAGCTGTCCGGTCCCGCCCCCAAGTCGCGCCGCCAGCGGCAGGCGCGCGTCAAGGTCGTGCCCCGGCGCGCAAGCCAGAGATAGAGCAGGACCGAAAGCAGAAGGATGAGCAGGAGAAGCGGCATGAACGATCCCTATCGCGTCGGCCGGTCGGGTCAAGAATCCATCGTCATCGGGCACGAATGGCACGGAGTAGCCCGCTCATCCAAAGCGAGAATTTCTTGCCAAGATTTCGCCGCAAACGCCTGCTAGCGCCTTGCCGGTAACCAGTTCGAGACCGTGTCCATGAAACTGAATTTCCTCCTTCTTTTCCTTGCCTTCCTCCTCTTCTCGGCTCTCGACGCCGAGGCACGTGGCCGCTCTCGTGGGTTCAGGCTTTTCGGCTTCGGATCGGGCAGCGGTTCCTCCAGCCAAGCTGACAGCGGAATGCCGGGGTCGTCTGCCGGATTCGGCACGCGGGGGGCGTCGTCCGACGATGGCGCGAGTGGCAGGCCGCGCGGTTTGGGACTTTTCTTCTACGGGCGCAAGGAGACGCTTTCTTTCATAGCGCCGAGCAAACGCTCCATGGGGGCGGTCGGTCAGCTGTCGGTCTGCCGCCTCGACGACAGAATCATGGTGCTTTGGGTCATCCCGATCTGGACGATTCCCAAGGAGTATGTGCTTGCCCCGCACCGCTGCGGGACCGACAAATATCTCTCCGTGACGCCCGAGGATCTTGCGGCGATGCGCGCGAGTGGCCTGATTGACGTCGATCTGCCGACGCCAGCGGTCCTCGATCTCGAAGCGAAGATCATGAACGTCCTCGCGGTGGGGGTCGGCCTTGGCTTTCTGGCGATCATCGCCATCGCCCGTGCCGGGCAGATGAGCGGGCGAACCGTTGGCCACCGCAGCCCGGAACCTACTGCCAGGGAGATTCTGGCGGGCCGCAAAGGCGGCGCGTTCCCCGGCAATGGTGGTACGAACGCTCGCGCCGACGCGTCACCGTCGAGTTTCCATGTCCAGGTCAGCAATTTCGCGCCCGGACTGCGGCTGGCTTTCGAGGTCATGGCCAGAACCGCGCTTGTCGGCCGTGACCCGATGTCCGAAGGGCTCGATGCCATACAGAACGTCGCTCGCGTAACGCTCGGCATGCCGCTTGACGTCGATTACGCCTCCCGGCTCATCGAAATGGCCGCCTCCCTTCCGCCACCCGCCGCCCTGTTGCGGCAGGTGCGTGATCTTGGCGCGGGTGAATCCCAGCGGCTTGTGCGCATGGCGCTGCTTGTAGCGGCGGCGGAGCGGGCGCCAACGGCAGAGGCACGCGCCTTTATCGAGCAACTCGCCGCTGCCGCGGGCGTGGGCCGGTCGGAGTTGCGCGACCTCTATTCGCAACTGGAAGCGGCATGAGCCACCTGCGGCGCGGAGATCCTAGAGCCTGTCCTGACGGCCGTTACGGCGGCGCCAGGCTCTCACGTCCAGCCAGACAACGCCGATCCCGAGCGGGATCATCCAGAAGCCGAGGATCGGCAGGAAGCCGAACGTCCCGCCGACGATGAGGAGAAGACCGAGGATCGCCCGCGCACCGGGCGGGACGCGGCGGTTGATCCTGACCAGCGCGCGGCGGACGCGGCCACGGATTGCCAGACGGGTTTCGGGGCTGAGGATCGGCATGATCGCCGAGACATGTGTTCGCTCTGTCGCGGACGCAAGCCCCTAGGTGCCTTCCAGCACCTCGACCGCAAGGATCGTCGGCAGATGGCGGGCCACCTCCTGCCAGCTGTCGCCTTCGTCGAGGCTTGCGAAGACCGAGCCGGAGTTGGTGCCGAAATAGATGCCCGCCGGATCGTGGGTGTCGCCCGCCATCGCCTGCCTGAGGACGGTGAAGAAGCAATTTTCCTGCGGCAGCCCCTTGCGCATCGCCTGCCAGCTTCTGCCTGCATCGCGCGACCGCCAGACGGCGGCGGAGGCGCCGGGCGGGAAGCGGCCCTGGCTGTCGCCGTTCAGGGGCAGGGTCCAGATCGTATCAGGGTCGCGGGGATGAACGCGGATCGGGAAGCCGAAGGTCGAGGGCAGGCCCTCGGTCACATCCTCCCAGCTGCGCCCGCCGTCGGGGCTGCGCCAGACGCCATGGTGGTTCTGCTGATAGATCACGTCGCCGCCGCCCGGCGCCCGCATCATGTTGTGGACGCAATGGCCGACCTCGCCGTCGCGGGGCGCGGCGGGGTGATGGTGATGGCCACAGGCCTCGGCGTTCGACAGGCGGTTGCGGCGGTCCCATGTCTTGCCGCCATCCTCACTGGCAAAGACCCCGGCCGCCGAAATGCCGACCCAGAGCTTTTTCGGATCGGTGGGATGGGCAAGGATCGTATGCAGCACCAGCCCCGCCGCCCCGCCGTTCCAGTCCGCGCGCGAGGGATGGCCGGTCAGCCCCTCGACCCGCGCCCAGGTCCGCCCGCCATCGCGGCTTTCCAGAAGGGTCGCGGGCTTCGTCCCGGCCCGAAGCGCACCATGCGCCAGCCCGAGCGACCAGACCTGCGCGAACTCTTTGCCGAAGGGCGCGGGTTCATCCTTCCAGCCGATCATCGCGGCGAAATCGGGATCGTTTGCGGCCCAGTCGTCCATCTGTCCGCTTGTCAGCTTGCTGACCTGCCAGCTCTCCCCGTCGTCCTCCGACCGCCAGACACCGGCGCCGTGCCAGTCGCCGCCGCCGCCCGCCCAGATCGTGCCCGTGGCGGGATCGCCCACGGCGTGATTGATCGGCCAGCCGTCGCAATGCGGGCCGGAGACCGACCAGCCGCCCCGCCCACGGTTGCGGATCAGAAACAACCCCTTGGTCGTCCCGACCAGAAGCGTCACGGCACGGTCCATCGGCCCCTCCCCGGCTGGATGATCAGGGGCGAGCCTACCACGCCGGTGCCATCACACCTAGCGGTCAGGCCGCGCGGGCGGCGGTCTCAGGGCTGTAGTAGGCGTACATCTGCTCGACCGCCGTCTGGGCGGGCAGGAAGGGCACGCGGTCCGGCTGCGGTGTATAGTAGCGGAACGGCAGCGGCACGTCGGCCGGGCATTTCGGCATTTGGGTTTGACGGTCGGTTCTGTGCATCTCGCACCTCCGGATCAGGCGTCCACCCTCCCCTCGCGCCAAGATATGCCTCGATGCCGTTCTCCGCCACGCGAGAACCGGCACAGCCGACATGCAGCAGACGCAAGCTTACCATCGGGAAAGTTCGTGATTGTGCCCGTCACAAGATTGCATTGGCCCCTTGGCGCGCGGCTCGGCTAGCCTGCCCGGACCGACAAAGGAGAACGACATGCCCGTCCAACGTATCGCCGCCTTCACCGCCGAAGGCCGGGGCGGAAACCCTGCAGGTGTGATGATCGCGGAAGAGATGCCCGCGCCTGCCGCCATGCAACAGATCGCGCGCGATGTGGGTTACGCGGAGACCGTCTTCGCCGCCCCCCTGCCCGGTGGCGGCTGGCGCGTGCGCTATTTCGCACCAGAGGCCGAGGTCGCCTTCTGCGGCCATGCCACGATCGCGCTTGGGGCGGCGCTGGGGCAACGGAACGGCCCCGGCAGCTATGCCCTGACGCTGAACAGCGCCGAGATCAGCGTTGAAAGCGACGGACGCGGCAACGCGACCCTGACCTCGCCCCCCTCGCGGTCGGAACCGATTGATGCGGCATTGCGCGGGGCGCTCATGGGGCATTTCGGCCTGATGGACGCCGACCTCGACCCACGACTGCCGCCGCGCCTCGGCGACGCGGGAAACCGCCATCCGATTTTCTTCCTGAAGGACCGCGCCCGGCTTGCGGCCATGGACTATCCGTTCGACGCAGTGAAGACCCTCATGCAGACCGAACGGCTGACCACGATCTGCCTTGCCGTCGCGGACGGCCCCACGCTCTTTCACGTCCGCAATGCCTTCGCCATCGGCGGCCTGGTCGAAGACCCGGCGACCGGGGCCGCGGCGGCGGCGCTTGCGGGCGCGCTGGTCGACCTCGGCTGGCCCGGAATGCCCGGCGGTCGCTTCACCATCCGTCAGGGCGAGGACATGGGCGTGCCATGTGAAATTCTGGTGGAGGCCCCGACCGAACCCGGCGGCCGCGTACGCCTGACGGGAGCCACCCGCATCCTGCCCGATCCGGCTTGAAGCCTGCGGCACCGCCGCTAGTCTGGCGGCGGGAGGCATCATGGCCGCACAATCCATCATCGACCTCAGCGTCGCACGCACCGACGCCCTGCTCGAAAGCCTCGACCCCTAGTCCTGCCACGGGATTTTTCCTCCATCTGCGATTAGAGTCCGGCCCTTGGAGAGGACGGACGATGAAGAAGGCACGACCGACGGACGCAGATCATTGGCATCCTGCAGGAGCATGAGGCGGGCCGTCAGCCCCGCGCCACCATGCCGGGGCCCGAGACCGTGCCGCCGAGAGTGACGATCTCGCCGCCGATCATGCCGCGCAGGATCACTTCGGCGCCTTCGGAGACGATCAGGTTGCCCTGAACCATGCCGCCGACAATGACGCGGCGCCCCGGCGCGATGGTCAGATCGCCGCCCACCACCCCGGCGAAAGTGCAATCCTCGTCAAGCAGCGCGTCGCCCGGATACATCTCTCGCCGGGGCGCCTGCGGTTCCATCTCAGACCACCCGCTCGACCATCATCTTCTTGATCTCGGCGATGGCCTTGGCCGGGTTCAGCCCCTTGGGGCAGGTCTTGGCGCAGTTCATGATCGTGTGGCAGCGGTAAAGCTTGAACGGATCTTCAAGATCGTCGAGCCGGTCGCCCGTCGCCTCGTCGCGTGAATCGATGATCCAGCGATAGGCATGCAAAAGCGCGGCCGGGCCGAGGTAGCGGTCGGAGTTCCACCAGTAGGAGGGGCAGGAGGTCGAGCAGGAGGCGCACATCACGCATTCATAAAGCCCGTCGAGCTTCTTGCGGTCCTCGATCGACTGGCGCCATTCCTTCGCTGGGCGGTTGGTCTTGGTCTCCAGCCACGGCATGATCGAGGCATGCTGGGCATAAAAATGCGTGAGGTCGGGGATCAGGTCCTTCACCACCGGCATGTGCGGCAAGGGATAGATCGCCACATCGCCCTTCACCTCGTCGAGGCCATAGATGCAGGCCAGCGTGTTGATCCCGTCGATGTTCATCGCGCAGGAGCCGCAGATGCCTTCCCGGCACGACCGGCGGAAGGTCAGCGTCGGATCGACCTCGTTCTTGATCTTGATCAGCGCGTCCAGAACCATCGGCCCGCACTTGTCCATGTCGAGGAAATAGGTATCGACCCGCGGGTTCTCGCCGGTGTCCGGGTCCCAGCGATAGATGCGGAACTTCCGCACATTCTTACCCTCGGGCTTCGGCCAGGTCTTGCCGACGCGGACCTTGGAATTCTTGGGAAGGGTGAACTGGACCATCGGTGCCTCGTCTCAGATATTCATGGTGCCCAGGGCGGGCTTGCGGGCGAGAAAGATCCGCTCGCCCCGCCAAAGGCCATAGGTCGAAACGTCGGGTTCGACCGAGTTGAATTCCTCCAGCGCAAAGCCGGCCGCCGTTATCCGGTCACGCAGGTCTCGACCGTAATAGCGCACGTGATCGGCCTGGCCGAAATGCAGCAAGCGCATCCGAGCGCCGTCGATTTCAGGATTCTCGTATGTTTCGTCCCAGCCCTCGATCACCGGCGTATTCAGAAGGGCTACCCCGCCTGGGCGCAGTACCCGGAACATTTCCGCAAGCGCCTTGCGATCGTCCACATGTTCGAGAATCTGGCAGCAGACGATACGGTCAAAGCTGTCATCGGCCAGGTCCATCGCCTCGATGTTCAGCTTCAGATCGACGCGAGGGCGCATCAGATCGGCCGTGACATAATGCCCAGCGAGGGCGCGGATGGTCGCGCCAAGCTGCGGCTCGGGTGCAAAATGCAGGACGCTGTGCCCGGGGCCGATAACCTTCTTCCGGTCAAGCAGCAGCTTGACGAGGCGATGCCGCTCCAGCGAGCCGCACTTCGCGCATTGCGCGTCAAACCGCAGGGGAAAGCCGTAGGGCGTGAAGGCGCCATAGTAATCGCAGAGCGGACAGGAACGAGGATGAACGCCCGCGGCGTCACGCTTGAGGGACCGGAGCAGCTTGCGCACGCGCGCCGCGATGACATCCGCGAACTGGGCGGTCTGGTCAACGGGGCGCCGGGTGTCATCCTGCCCGGTTTCGACGCCCGCAACGCTTGTGGGCTCATCGCTCATCAATCGGTCCTTTTCGTTCCCGCCAGACGTTGCGGAAGGTCGGCCGCCTTCCCGCCTGGCCATTGACCGATCTGCGGCTGCGGCGCGTCGAACAGTATGGTGATGGCGCGATCGGCAGCATCTTATCCCCGCCAATCGGATCGGGTGTAAAGCGGCTGCCGGGGCGGCTGGCCGGATTTCTGCAAGACGCAAGCGTCATAGACCGCCGATGGGTCGCGGCCCTGGATGAAGTCGGAGGAAACCGACAGGCTGAGCTTCGCGCCAACGTTGCCGCCCGAGCCCGCGCCGACAGCAACCATCCCGCGCGGCGCGGCCGCCAGGCGGGCGCGCTGGAAACATTCCCGCTCGGCCCGCTCGACCGACATGGGGCCGCAGGCGGCCAGCAGCGCGGCCGCCGCGAGCGCGATATGGGGCGCGATCCGCATCAATAGACCCGCGCCTTCGGCGCAATCTTTTTCAGGTCGATCCCGCCCTCGGATTCTCTCGTGAGCGGATCGAGATGCACGGGCCGGGTGGTCAGCGTCACCTTCGCACCTTCGACCATCGCCAGCGAATGGACGCGCCATGTCTTGTCGTCGCGGTTGGGATAATCCTCGTGCGCGTGCGCGCCGCGGCTTTCCTTGCGGGCCTCCGCCGCGACAATGGTTGCCAGCGCGTTGGGCATCAGGTTCGTGAGTTCCAGCGTCTCCATCAGGTCGCTGTTCCACACCATCGACCTGTCGGTGACCTTCAGGTCATCCATCTTGGCGGCGACCCTGGTCATCTTCTCGACGCCCTCGGCGAGCGTCTTGTCGGTGCGGAAGACGGCGGCATCGGCCTGCATGGTTTTCTGCATCTCCAGCCGCAGGTCGGCGGTCGGCACCGCGCCCTTGGCATGGCGCAGCCCGTCGAAGCGCGCGAGCGCCCGGTCGACCTCGGCCTTGTTCAACGCCACATTGGCCGCGCCCGGCTTGACGATCTGACCGGCGCGAATTGCCGCCGCGCGGCCAAAGACCACGAGGTCAATGAGGCTGTTCGACCCCAACCGGTTCGCGCCGTGAACGCTGGCGCAGCCTGCCTCGCCCACCGCCATCAGGCCGGGGAAGACATTGTCCGGATTGCCGGGCTGCGGGTTCAGCACCTCGCCCCAATAGTTCGTGGGAATGCCGCCCATGTTGTAATGGACGGTGGGCAGGACCGGAATCGGCTCTTTCGTCACATCGACCCCGGCGAAGATCTTCGCCGATTCCGAAATGCCCGGCAGGCGTTCGTGCAAGGTCTCGGGCGGCAGGTGGTTGAGGTGCAGGTGGATATGGTCCTTGCCCTCGCCCACGCCGCGGCCCTCGCGGATCTCGATCGTCATGCAGCGGCTGACCACGTCACGGCTGGCAAGGTCCTTGTAGGTCGGCGCATAGCGTTCCATGAAACGCTCGCCCTCGGAGTTGGTCAGATACCCGCCCTCGCCGCGCGCACCCTCGGTGATCAGGCAGCCCGAGCCATAGATGCCGGTCGGGTGGAACTGCACGAATTCCATGTCCTGAAGCGGCAGCCCCGCCCGCGCCACCATGCCGCCGCCGTCGCCGGTGCAGGTATGGGCCGAGGTCGCGGAGAAATACGCCCGGCCGTAACCGCCCGTTGCCAGCACCACCATCTTGGCATTGAAGACATGGATCGTGCCGTCGTCGAGCTTCCAGCAGACGACCCCGGTGCAGGCGCCGTCGGTGATGATCAGGTCCAGCGCGAAATATTCGATGAAGAATTCCGCGTTGTTCTTCAGCGACTGCCCATAAAGCGTATGCAGGATCGCATGGCCCGTGCGGTCGGCGGCGGCACAGGTGCGTTGCACCGGCGGGCCTTCGCCGAATTCGGTCGTATGGCCGCCGAAGGGGCGCTGGTAGATCTTGCCCTCCTCGGTTCGGCTGAAGGGCACGCCGTAATGTTCCAGCTCGTAGACCGCCTTCGGCGCCTCGCGGGCCAGATATTCCATTGCATCCGTGTCGCCCAGCCAGTCCGACCCTTTCACCGTGTCGTACATGTGCCATTGCCAGCTGTCCGGCCCCATGTTGCCGAGCGACGCGGCGATGCCGCCCTGCGCAGCCACGGTATGGGACCGCGTCGGAAAGACCTTGGTCACGCAGGCGGTGCGCAGGCCCTGTTCGGCCATGCCCAGCGTGGCGCGCAACCCCGCGCCGCCCGCGCCCACGACCACAACGTCATATTCATGCGTCTCGTACGGATAAGCGGTCATGGTCAGCCTTTCAGAGCGCGATGCGGGCGAGTGCGAAAAGCCCGGTCGCGGTGATCAGATAGGAAAGCGATATGGCGGCAATGACCAGCGCCTTGCGGGTCGAGCCGCGCGCGTAATCCTCGATCATCATCGTGGCGCCCTTGGCGAAATGCCGCATCGAGACGAAGAGGACGAGCCCGGTCAGGATCGCCACATGCGGCCGGGCGAAGAACTCCACCACGCCCGCATGATCGCGGCCGAAGGCGCGGCCAAGGGCGATGACGAAGACGGGAACGAGGAAGGCGAGTGCGGCACCCGAGGCCTGCATGTACCAGTGATGCTCGGTCCCGGTGTGGGAGGCGCCCTTGCCCTCGGCGCGCTTGCGGTCGGTCAGATAACGCATGGCCGCCCCTTTCAGATGAAGAAGAAGGTGAGGATCGTCAGGACGACCGATCCGATGACGCAGCCCCAGCCGAGCTTTTCGGCGGTCTTAATCTCGAGCCCGCGGCCCGCGTCGAACCACAGGTGCCGGAGGCCGGCGAGGTAATGGTACCAGACCGCCCAGAGCGAGCCGGTGAGGATGATCTTGCCGATCCAGCTGTGCAGAAGCCCGTCGACGAAAGCGAAATAGGCGGGACTCGTCGCGGCGGCGAGCAGCCACCAGACCATGAGGATCGCGCCGACGATCATGCCATTGCCGGTGATCCGCGTCAGGATCGAGCTGATCGCGGTCATCTGCGGCCGGTAGATCTGCAGATGCGGCGACAGGGGCCTTACCACACGCTTGGTTTCCGCCATTCTCTCCTCCACCGCTCGGACCGGACCTTCCGCCCGGAGATCACTAGGCCCTGATTACCCGATTTCACGCGCAAGTCACGCTGCAATTGCAGCAAATGCGGATTGAAGGGTTTCCGTTAGGGCTAAATGTCGCCCTTGTGATCACGCACTTTTTTCAAGTGATCACAAATCGGCTTCCTAAACAGACGCCAGCGCCCAATAATCGAGGTCAAGCAGAACCGACGGATCGTACTTCCCGTCCTCGCCTTTCAGCGCGAATGGAGACGCGCCGTCCCTGAAGGCGACCAGGCGCAGACGCAGCGCCCCCACCCCCGGTGCTGCCGTCTCGGCCTTGTCCAGCACCTCCGACCAGGCGCGCACCGTGTCGCCCGCGAAACAGGGGTTGGCGTGGCTGCCGCCGTTCAGCGCCACGATCATCTGGGCATTCGCCAGCCCGTTGAAGCTGAGCGTGCGGGCAAGCGAGATCACATGGCCGCCATAGATCAGCCGCTTGCCATCCTCGCGCTGGGTCCGGTCGAAATGGACTTTCGCGGTGTTCTGCCAGAGGCGGGTGGCGAGCATATGTTCCGCCTCTTCGACCGTCACGCCATCGACATGGTCGATCTTCTCGCCGATCTGATAGTCGCCGAAACGGTGCGCCTCGCCCGCCAGCGTGAAATCGTAACGGCGGAAATCGAGCCCCTCGGGCACGACCAGCGACGCAGGGTCCACGACCTTTGCCAGATCGGGCACATGCGGGAAGGGCGCGGGCGCGGCGCGGTCGCGCTTTCGGACCATCACCCAGCGGACATATTCCAGAACCACGGCGCCCGACTGGTTCAGCCCGCGTGTCCTGACCCAGACGACGCCCGAGGCGCCGTTCGAATTTTCCTTCAGCCCGATGACCTCGCTTTCCGACCGGATCGTATCGCCCGGCCAGACCGGGGCGAGCCAGCGGCCCTCGGCATAACCGAGGTTGGCTATGGCGTTGAGCGAAATGTCGGGCACCGTCTTGCCGAAAACGGTATGGAAGGCGATCAGATCGTCCATCGGCGCGGCGGGCAGGCCGCAGGCGCGCGCGAATTCGTCCGACGAATAAAGCGCGTGACGGGCGGGATAGAGCGCGTGATAGAGCGCCCTTTCGCCGCCCGACAGGGTCCGGGGCACCGCATGGGCGATCACCTCGCCCAGACGGTAATCCTCGAAGAAACGCCCCGGATTGGTCTTCATGTTTCCTCCGAAAGTCAGCCGAACGGCGGATAGCCGAGCCAGGTGTGGATATAGCCGATCAGGCCGAACAGGACCGCCGCGACAGCGACATAGATCAGGTCGTTGCGCATCGGTCCGGCCTTAGGCGGCGTCCAGTCGGGCACCTGCCGGTTGATGAGGATGAGGTCGATCACCGCCCAGGCCAAGAGCCCGCCGAAGAGCACGACCGAGGCGAGGTCGCCGTTCACCAGAAGGTGGGCGATGGCCCAGATCTTCACCGCCGTCAGCATCGGGTGGCGGATCTTCGTGCGCAGCTTGCCGGGCACATAGCCAAGCTCCACAAGGAACACGGCAAAGACCATCATCAGGTTGTTCACATGGCGGAGGAACGCGGGCGGCGACCAGAGGTCGACGACGGGTGCCGCGCGAAAGCCCATCACCATCAGGACGATGGCAAGGATCGACAGCACCGTGATGACAAGCTTGCCGGGCATCTCGCCCATCGCCGCGCGGGCGCCGGGCGCCACGCGTTTCATCAGATGCGAGACATACCAGAGCGCGAGGCCGAGAATCAGCAGGGACATGGGTTCCTCCGAATGTGAATCGCCTTCACACTATCCATCGCTCATAGCCCCGCAAGGGCCTCTGCCTTGGCGAGTGTCCGCCCTGCCGCCACCACATGAAGCTTCTCGACGATCTTGCCGTCGACGACCGCGACGCCCTTCCGTGCTTTCTCGGCTTCGGCATAGGCGGCAATCTGGCGGCGCGCGAGGTCGATCTCGGCCTCGGATGGTGCGAAAATCTCGTTGGCAATGGCGATCTGGGCGGGATGGATCAGGGTCTTGCCGTCAAACCCCATGTCGCGGCCCTGATCGCATTCGCGCCTCAGCCCCTCGTCATCCTTGAAGGCATTGTAGACCCCGTCGATCACGATGCGGCCATAGGCCTTGCCCGCGAGCAGACACATGGAAATCGCGGTCAGAAGCGGCTCGCGATCCGGCCGGTAGCGCGCGCCGATATCCTTGGCGAGGTCGTTCGTGCCGACGACGAAGCCCTGAATGCGCGGGTGCGCCGCGATATTGGCGGCATGCCAGGCGACGACCGCGGTTTCCATCATCGCCCACAAGGGCACATCCGGCATCAGCACCGCGACCGCCTCGACATGTTCGGGGCGCGAGACCTTGGGGATCAGGATCGCGTCGCAGTTCACCTCTGCCATGGCAAGGCAGTCGTCGCGGCCCCAGGCCGTGTCGAGCGCATTGACCCGGACGATCCGCGCCCGCCGCCCGTAATCCACCGTGCGCAGTTTTTCGGCCACCATCGCCCGGGCGGCAGGCTTTTCCTCGGGCGCCACCGCATCTTCCAGATCGAAGATGATCGCGTCGCAGGCCAGTGTCGCCGCCTTGTCGAGCGCGCGTTCGTTGGCGCCCGGAATATAGAGGACCGAACGATAGGGGCGCGGCGCATCGGCTGCGGCGGGGTTCGCGGCGGGCTGGGGCGGAATCATCAAGGCTCCTCGCAATATTCTTTCGCCAAGGACCATAATCTTGGACGATTTGGCAAGCCCGGATTTGCCGCAGTGCAGAATTTTTGGCGGCCGCAGCGCAGCGATCCGCCGGGGAAAGTCCATGCGCACCGGGCGTTAACCGATTTTTCCTGCCTCGGGCGCAGGCTTTGTCCATCACCGGAGCCTGACCGCTCCCCCGACCCGGACAGATGCCATGCAAGCCAAGCTTTTCGCCCTTTCCCTCGGCTTCGGCGGGCTCATCCTCGCCACCGACCGCGCCCTTGGCCAACAGGCGCCGCAATGCGGCGCCCGCGAAACGGTTATCGCCCAGTTGGCGGACCGCTTCGGCGAAAGCCTGCAAAGCTTCGGGCTTGCCGCCAATTCCGCGGTGATCGAGACCTACGCCTCGGTCGAGACCGGCAGCTGGACGATCCTCGTCACGCTTGCCGATGGCCGCACCTGCCTTCTGGCCTCGGGTCAGAACTTCGAGCGGATCGACGCGCCCGCCACCCCTGCGGGCAGCCCGGCCTAGCGAAAGGCGCCACCAAGCCCGTCGAAGATCAGCTTGACCGAGATGAGCGCCAGTGCCGCCGTCACCAGCCGGAAGAAGATCACGTCCGGCACGATCCTGACCAGCCGCACGCCTGCGAAAACCGCAAGTGCGGCCGGGATCGCAAGTACAGCGGCCACCTTCAGATTGCCGGGGTTGAACTGGCCGAGCGCCCAGTAGGGGATGAGCTTGATCAGGTTGAGATAGGTGAAAAAGACTGTGTTGGTGCCCGCGAACAAGGCTTTCGGCAGGCGAAGCGGCAGGACATAGACCTGAAAGGGCGGCGCGCCCGCATGGGCGACGAAACTGGTGAACCCCGTCACCGCGCCCCAGAAGACACCACGCGGCGCATCCGCCCGCCGCGCCTCGGCCACCCTGCGGGCAAGGATGAGCCTGAGCGCGAAGGAAAGCCCGATCACCCCCACCGCGCCGGTCACCGCCCAGTCGGGCACGCGCGCCGCCGTCAGCCAGCCCAGCACGACGCCAAGCGTCGCCCCCACCGCCATGATCATGACCACCCGGCGGTCGAACTGGTGGCGATAGGAATAAAGCCCGAACATGTCCGAGACCACGAAGACCGGCGCCAGCAGCGCCGTCGCCGTCACCGGCGGGATCGCCAGCGCCATGACCGGCACGGCAAGCATGCCGACGATCGGCAGGCCGCCCTTGCCCATGCCGACGAGAATCGCCGCAAGTGTCGCGAGCATCCAGAACAGCGGATCGGCGGGCATGATCCCTCCCCCTTGCCGCCGCTAGCGCTATCGCAACTCCTGCCTATGCGAAAGAGCCCTCAACTGCCGTCGCCGCACTGCAGCGGGCTTGCGTGACGAAAGCGAACGCTTTAGTCCTGCCCGCGACATTTCCCTATAGGCACTCAGGCGGAGGACATCATGGCCAGAGCGAAGATCGCGCTTATCGGCGCGGGTCAGATCGGCGGCACGCTCGCCCATCTCGCAGCGATCAAGGAGCTGGGGGACATTGTCCTCTTCGACATCGCGGAAGGCACGCCGCAGGGCAAGGCGCTCGACATCGCGCAATCCGGCCCGGTCGAGAAGTTCGACGCGACCCTCAAGGGTGTCAATGATTATGCGGGGATCGCGGGTGCCGACGTCTGCATCGTGACCGCCGGCGTGCCGCGCAAGCCCGGCATGAGCCGCGACGACCTGCTCGGCATCAACCTGAAAGTGATGAAAGCAGTGGGTGAAGGCATCAAGGCCCATGCGCCGAATGCCTTCGTCATCTGCATCACCAACCCGCTCGATGCGATGGTCTGGGCACTGCGCGAGTTTTCCGGTCTGCCGCATCACAAGGTCGTCGGCATGGCGGGCGTGCTTGATTCGGGCCGCTTCCGCCATTTCCTGTCGGAAGAATTCGGCGTCTCGATGCGCGATGTCACCGCCTTTGTCCTCGGCGGCCATGGCGACACGATGGTGCCCTTGACCCGCTATTCGACGGTCGCGGGCATACCGCTGCCGGACCTCGTGAAGATGGGCTGGACCACGCAGGACAAGCTCGACGCCATCGTCCAGCGCACCCGCGACGGCGGGGCCGAGATCGTGGGCCTTCTGAAGACAGGTTCTGCCTTCTACGCGCCCGCCGCCTCGGCAATCGAGATGGCGGAAGCCTATCTGAAGGATCAAAAGCGCCTTCTGCCCTGCGCGGCCTATGTGAAGGGCGCCTTCGGCCTTGACGGGCTTTACGTCGGCGTCCCGGTCGTGCTCGGCGCGGGCGGGGTCGAGCGGGTGGTGAACATCACCATGACCGCCGACGAACAGGCGATGTTCGACAAGTCGGTCGACGCGGTCAAAGGCCTCGTGGCCGCCTGCAAGGCGATCGACCCGACGCTGGCCTGAGTGCATCCAATGCTGTCGGGTCAGCCAAGCCGGCAACCCGACAGCTGCGGGACAAAGCCGTCAGGCAGACTGTCCGGCCCGCGCGAGCCTTTGGCGCACTGACCTTTGAAGCCGTCTCACAACCTTCATGTGGTAGGTCGGCAGGATCATATCCGCCGTCTGCGGCGATATCCTGTCACCGGCGCATGTCTGCGCCAAGGCGTGCCCATCGCGGATGAACAACAGAACATTCTGCTGGAACCACGGCAGAATGCGCTCATCCCGCCGGAACCGCGCGCGGATGGGATCGTAGGTGCCATAGCCCGCATCCTCGAACTTCTTGGCCCAGTAGGACTGCCATTGTTCGTTTTTATGCCCCTTGCCGCCCTGCCCCTTGACCGCGGCCGAGAACAGAACAACGTCCGACAGGCGGCACAGATCCGTCACAAAACTGTCGGCCCGCGCCGGGTCGAGATGCTCTGCAACTTCGATGCTGATGGCCAGATCGAACCGGCGGTTCAGGGCCAGTTCCTGCTCAAGGTCATGCAGGACGTAGCAATCCCTCGGCGCAATGGTCATTTCGTCCTGAAGCCATAGCCCTTCGACACCGGTAATCTCGCAGCCCTGTTCCTTGAGCGCGGCGAGCAACAGGCCGATGCCGCAGCCGACATCGACGACCGTGGTCGGCGCGACGATCCGCATCACCTCGCTGGCGAGAGCTGCGTTGGAATAGGCCCGCGCTTCCATTTCCTCATGGTGCGAGCGGTGCATCTGTTCGTAGACGGCTTGGGATTGGGGGTCTTCCACTGCTTTGCCTGCCTTGTCTGCCGATGTTTGCGGGTCCGGTGCCTTGGGTTCATCGAGCGACAGCATCGCTCTCGAGTAATGCCGAAACAATATGTCGGGGTAGGCCACGGCAGGCGCGATCATCTGCTGGAGCCGGTCGAGTTCTGCCCCCGTCGCCGATTGCCATCGCAATATGGAACGGTCTTCGGCATCATTGGTGTTCATGGCTCTGAAGTAGCGGTCATCGTAGCGCACCGCGGCGGTATTGGCCAAACCAATCCTCCCGCGCGCGGCCTTCATCGCAAAGAGCGGTTCGGTGCGCACAGCATAGTGATTGATCTGCGCGAGCTTCCAGCTGCCAGTCCCTGCAGCGATCTTGCCGCGCTTGACGCCTGCACGCCAACGCGAGAGCGACGGATCGTTTGCATGAAAGGGCTCGCCGTCCGGACGCAGGAACATGCCGCCGTCCGCCCAGAATTCCGGTTTCATGATCGGCTTGTGCTGAAAGAACTCTTGGAAATATCTCTGCTCGAAACGAAAGAGCGTCTTGACGTTCTGCTGGCTGGAACCGGGTCCGCTGCAGCGCGTGAAGTCAGGCGAGACACAGCGCCCACGGAAGAGATCTTGCCCCGACGTGCCGAAAAGACGCCAGCTGATACATATACCTTGATGCGGGGCGCATCGCTCGATCAGGTCCTGCACGCGACCTTGACCGGCATGGATGTTGAGATATTCGTCCGCGTCCAGCCAGATGACCCAATCGCCATCGGAAAAGAAACCGAGGTCCAGCGCCATGGCGGCGACCTTCTCCGCGATTGGAACGGCGGCGGCGGCCTCGTGGCTGACGTGCTTGACGACCCCTGCCGCGTCGAGCGCATCGAGAATCTCGCGGGTTCCGTCCGTACAGTCATTGGAAAAGATCAGGAACTTATCGAAACCGATCGCTCGATGGTAGGCAAGCCATTCCAGAACGAATGGCCCTTCATCGCGCATGGTCGCCAGAATTGCATTACTCATAGCCTACCCTGCTTACCTTGTGCGACGACCAGCTTACATCTCAGCCTATAGCAGCGCCGTCGGTTGTTTCAACCGGCCCTGGCGCGCCCGCGCGACATCCTTGCGACGCAATCATCGAGCCTGCCTTGCGGCAAGCCTCGGGTTGGGACAAAGAGGTTCCCGCTCCGGAACCAAAGCCTCGACCGGTACGGCAGAAGAGAGCGACATGAAAAACCCGACGACGCACACGCTTTCGCCCTACCACACTCCCGGTTTCTACGACGAAGCGCTGGCGCGGGGCCGTGACTGCGACATCGTCGTCGGTCGGTGGGGCAAGACCGGGCGCTTACAACTCGCGATCCTCAGGCGCGAGGAGCCGGAGTCGCGCTTCTCCTTGCTTCCGCATTACGGCCATAGTTCGGCTGTAATTCAATCAAATGGAGAGTTCGCAAATGAAGAAAGGCATCTTTGGAGGCATCAATTTGCGCGATCTTGTCGAGACTTTGAAAATCGCGGTCCTCAAGCCGTTCATCTACCTCTTCGCGATAATCTTCATCGGCCTTCCGATGCTGCCCATTGCAATCTACAAGGCCGTCAAGGCACGGACTGCGGTCAAGCAACGCATCCTGCGGCCCAAGCTCAGCGACCCGCGCTACAGCCATCGGATCACCACCCGGGTCGTTCATCGGGTCGCGCAAGATGAGTGTATGGCCGAGGTCGCGCGGCAGGTAACAACGGCCTACGAGCAAAGCGACTGGCGCGGCCTCGCTCGCATGATCGAAGGCTGGGATCGGACGCGTGCTCATGCGCCACACGGCAACCGACTTGCCCATGTCGCGCTCGAAGGCCTGGGCGAGCTCGCCGGGAACGATCCGGAAGTCATCAAGGAGATCGATGCCGCGCTCCATATCGCCCCGCAGGCCTACGGGCTCGCGGCGATGGCGGCCCACCTGCATATGCAAATGGGCTGGGCCTATCGCGGGACCGACTGGGCAAGGAACGTTGACGCCTTGCAGTGGGCAGGCATGCACAAAAGCTTCAATCGCGCGCGGAAGATACTCAGCGCCTATGAACCGACCGAATACGACAGCCCGCTGCTCGCCTCTCTTCCCGCCGGGGCGCTGGCCGGCGCGGACAATGCTGCGCAAGCGGTAGTGCCGATCTTCCGCAAGTGGGTCGATCTCGATCCCGGGGATGAGGCTGCCTATTCTTCCGCCGCCAATTTCCTGATGCCGCGCTGGTGCGGCAGCCACGCGGCGCACGAGGCCGAGGCGCAGCGGGCCGCCTCGCTCTATGGCCCCGCGTCCTACGCCCTGTTCTACCTTGGCAGCCTCCGTTGCGAACCGCTGCTGCTTGGCCACATCGATACAGCACTCTTCGCCCGTGGGGTCATGGCGCTGGTGGAGCGGGCCGAGAACTGCCCCGCCTATAGCGCCTGGCTCGTGCAAGAGATCTATCCGGTCGCCAACACCTCCTTCGGCACGCCGGAAAAGCGCGCGGCGCTGCACATGCTTGTCTGCGACCTGATGCGCAACCACATGAACGCGATCGTGCCGGACTACTGGCAGGGAGGCGAGGCAGTCGCCCTGTGGTTCCTGTCCGAGGCGGTCGCCGACGATATCGACGCCGGTGCCCATTTCCGCTTCGGCGAGAAGGGGATCGAAGCCTATTGGGCCGCCGAGCCCGAGCCAACCCTTGCGTGAGCGGCCACGGTCAGCCTAAGACCGGCCGTCCAGCCCGCCGGGGTCACTCTTGCCCGAATCGATTTCGCCCTACCACGCCCCCGGCTTCTATGACGACGCGCTGGCGCGGGGCCGTCACCGCGACATCGTCGGCGGAAGGTGGGACGAAACCGGGCGGCTGCAACTGGCGATCCTGAGGCGCGAGGGGCTGGAACCGCGCCACCGCCTGCTCGACATCGGCTGCGGCAGCCTCAGGCTCGGGGTCCGCGCCGTTCCCTTCCTTGACCCCGGCCAGTACTGGGGCACCGATCTGTCGGGCGCCTTGATGCGACGTGGCCATGAGGCGGAGCTGAAGGCGAAAGAGCGGCTGCCCATTGGCCAGCTTGTCGAGGATGGAGATTTCGCCTTCCCGGGCATCCCCGATACCATCGACTATGCCATCGCCTTTGCCGTCTTCACCCATCTGCCGGATCGGATGCTGGCCCGTGGCCTCGCCCGAATTCGCACCGCTTTCCCGGCGCTTGACCGGCTGCTCTTCACTGTCTTTCTCGCGCCCGAGACCGGCGCCGAGCACCCCCACCGCCAGCCTGACGGGGTCGTCACCCACCCCGACCGCGCCCCCTGGCATCTGCCCGCGGCGACCGTCGAGGCCCATGCGCGCGCGGCCGGTTTCACCCTGACCCGCCTGCCTGACCGGTTGCCGCGCGGGCAGGTCCTCTTCCGCGCCCTGCCGCGCTGACGGCGCCGCGGTCTTGACACCGATGGCCACACCACGCCTCATCCGCCCGACCAACGGAGCCTGCGATGACCACTCAATTCGACGCCGAACTCGAAGACCGCCTGACCCGCTATTGCGCGATAGACAGCCAGAGCGACGATGAAAGCGCGACCTCGCCCTCGACCGCGATCCAGCTCGACATGGCGCGCCTTCTGGAACGCGAACTGACCGGGATCGGTGCGCAGGATGTGCGGATCACCGATTATGGCGCGGTGCTCGCCACCATCCCCGGCACATTGCCCGGCCCGACGATCGGCCTTCTCGCCCATGTCGACACCGCCCCGCAATTCAACGCGACCGGTGTGAAGCCGCGTGTGATCCGCCGCTACAACGGCGGCGCCATCACCTTCCCCGACAATCCCGAACTGGTCCTGTCGCCCGAGACCTCGCCCCATCTCGCCGACAAGGTCGGCGAGGACATTGTCACCGCCTCGGGCACCACGCTTCTCGGCGCCGATGACAAGGCGGGGGTCGCGGTGATCATGACCGCCGCGCGCCATCTTCTGGCGAACCCCGGCGCCCCCCGCCCGACCCTGCGCATCGCCTTCACGCCCGACGAGGAGATCGGCCGGGGCGTCGACGCGCGCCTGCCCGCCGACCTCGGCGCCGACTTCGCCTATACGTTCGACGGCGGCAAGGCTGGCGAGATCGAATATGAAAGCTTCTCGGCCGACGGCGCGACCGTCACGATCACCGGTGTCTCGATCCACCCCGGCCTTGCCAAGGGCAAGATGGTGAATGCGGTCCATCTGGCGGCAAAGATCGTCCAGACCCTGCCGCAGGCGACGATGACGCCCGAGGTGACGGACGGGATCGAGGGTTTCATCCATGCCACCAGCATGACCGGCGGGTCGTCCGAGATGGTGCTGAAATTCATCCTGCGCGATTTCGAGCGTGAAGGCCTCGCCGCGAAGGGCGAGCTTCTCCGTCAGGTCTGCGCCGCCGTGCAGGCGGGCGAACCGCGCGCGAGGATCGAGGTCGAGATCAAGCCCCAGTACCGCAACATGCGCTATTGGCTGGAGAAGGACATGACGCCCGTCGATCTTGCCCGCGACGCCTGCCGCGATCTGGGGATCGAGCCTGTTTCCGTCCCGATCCGCGGCGGCACCGACGGCTCGCGCCTGACCGAGATGGGCGTGCCCTGCCCCAACCTCTTCACCGGCATGCAGGAGATACACGGCCCGCTCGAATGGATTTCGGTGCAGGACATGGCGCTGGCCACGCAACTTTGCCTGGGGCTTGTCGCCCGGGCAGCCGGCAGGACGGGCTGAAAGCGCGGCCTCGTCGAGCACTTCGTGCACTCCTCGTCGACCGACGAGACACGAAATGTCCGAGGAGGCGGGCCTCGGGTCGGGAATACCCGACCTATCGACCGGTTGATCCCAGCGACCGCCCGCGCGACTATCGCCCTGAAAAGGAGATCAACATGCGCCCCGCACGCCAAGTGGCCCTCTGGGCCGCCCTCGCAGTTTCCGCTGCAACCACCAGCCCTGCCCTTGCCGATCTGTCCCTGTCACAGGAAATCGGCGCGAACGGGCTCGCCGCGACCGAGGCACGGCTCGCGGCCCTTGCTGCGCCGACACCCGAAGAGACATTCGCGCTCGCCGGGGTCCGGTTCCTGCATGTCGTGGAGGTCGCGCTGCAGGCCCAGCTGCGCGAGGGGATCTACGATGCCTCCGGCGTCATCCCCTTTGCCCGCCTCGCGCCTCAAGCGCCGCACCGCGACGGGCCGATGCGCCCCGAGGCGATGGCCGATCTTCTGAAAGCCGCCAATACCGGGCTCGATGCGGCACGGGAACCACTGGACAGCCTGCCGCCCGGCGCGGATTTCGGACTGGAAATCTCGCTCGGCGATCTCTGGTTCGACGTGAACGCCGACGGCAAACGCGCGCCCGAGGAAAGCCTCTACGAGATCCTCGGCCCCGAACTTCTCGGCTGGCGCTGGTCGGAGCGTGACCCGGCGGCACCCATCCCCACCGTGCGGTTCGACGCGGCCGATGCGCACTGGCTGCGGGCCTACACCCACCTTCTCGGCGGCGTCACCGATGTGATCCTCGCCTACGACCCGACCGATGGCTACCGGCGCGTTCTGGAAAGCCACGCCGCCTTCGAAAGCCTCAGCCCCCTGCCGCCGCCCGACCCGGAGAGTTACGATTTCCTGACCGGCTTCGGTGCGACGGTTGACAGCGTGGCACCGCTCTTCTGGGCCTTGCGGCAGGACCCCGACCGCGAAAGGCTTCTCGCGGCTCACGACCATTTCCTCGCGATGATCGCCGACAACCGCCAGTTCTGGCAGGCTGTGGCGCTGGAAACCGACGATGACCGGGAATGGCTGCCGAACGACCGGCAGAAAGCGGCCCTCGGGATCGAGCTGCCGCAAGGCACGGGCGCGCGCTGGCTTGCCGTGCTTGCCGATGCCGAGGCGCTTCTCAAAGGTGAGAAGCTCGTGCCCTACTGGCGGCTTGGGCCAGAGGCCGGGGTGAATATCGGCAAGCTTTTCACCGATCCACGCCCCTTCGATCCGGTCGGCTGGATCCAGGGCGCCGATGCCCTGCCCTATCTGGAGAAAGGACCGCTCGTCAGCGGCGACAGCTGGACCGGCTTCGAGCGGATGCTGAGCGGCGACAGCCTGATGATGGCGCTTTATCTGAACTGATTTCCGGCCCGTCGCGTCGCCGCCAGCCTTATGTGATCACACTTTTTTATCGTGTGATCACATAAGGCGTTTTTTCGCCCCGATCCGGCCCGCAAACGCATTTATCATTTGGTGAGCCCCCGCCGCTATGTCATGACGCGCGAAAGCATGACCAGCACGGGACCAATTTCATGAACATCCATGAGTATCAGGCCAAGGCGCTTCTGCGCAGCTACGGCGCCCCCGTTTCCGACGGCCGGGTGGTTCTGAAGGCGGAAGACGCCAAGACCGCCGCGGGCGAGCTTGACGGCCCGATCTGGGTGGTGAAGTCGCAGATCCACGCCGGTGGCCGCGGCAAGGGCAAATTCAAGGAGGCCGAGGCCGGCGACAAGGGCGGCGTGCGTATCGCGCGTTCGGTCGAGGAAGCCGCGAACGAGGCCCGCAAGATGCTCGGCCGCACGCTGGTGACGCATCAGACCGGCCCTTCGGGCAAGCAGGTCAACCGCATCTATATCGAGGATGGTTCGGACATCGCGCGCGAACTCTACCTCGCCCTCCTCGTTGACCGCCAGACCAGCCGCATTTCCTTCGTCTGCTCGACCGAGGGCGGCATGGATATCGAGGAGGTCGCCCATTCGACCCCGGAAAAGATCCTGTCCTTCTCGGTCGATCCCGCCACGGGCCTGTCGGACTTCCACGGCCGCCGCGTCGCTTACGCGCTGAAGCTTGAAGGCGCGCAGGTCAAGCAATGCGTGGCGCTGATCCGCACGCTCTACAAGCTCTTCGTCGAGAAGGACATGGAGATGCTGGAGATCAACCCGCTCGTCGTCACCAAAGACGGCACCGTGAAATGCCTCGACGCCAAGATGGGCTTCGACGGCAACGCGCTCTACCGCCATGCCGACATCCTCGCCTTGAAGGACGAGACCGAGGAGGATCCGAAGGAACTCGCGGCCTCCAAGTTCGACCTCAACTACATCGCGCTGGATGGCGAGATCGGCTGCATGGTCAACGGCGCAGGCCTTGCGATGGCCACGATGGACATCATCAAGCTCTATGGGGCAGAGCCCGCCAACTTCCTCGACGTCGGCGGCGGCGCGACGAAGGAGAAGGTGACAGAGGCCTTCAAGATCATCACCTCCGACCCCAATGTGAAGGGCATCCTCGTCAACATCTTCGGCGGCATCATGCGCTGCGACGTCATCGCCGAGGGCATCATCGCCGCGGTGAAGGAAGTCGGCCTGAAAGTCCCGCTGGTCGTCCGGCTTGAGGGCACCAACGTCGAGAAGGGCAAGGAGATCATCGCCGGATCGGGCCTGAACGTGATCGCCGGGGACAACCTCAGCGACGCGGCGCAGAAGATCGTGAAGGCGGTCAAAGGATAACCCGTAGGGCGGGGTTCACCCCGCCTGCGACCTCACCACTGGCGGGGTGAACCCCGCCCTACGGAGAATGCAGATGTCTGGCCTCGCCCACAAGACGGCCCACCTTGCCACTGTCGGCCTTCTCATGGCGGCCACGGTCGGGCTTTCAGCCTGCCAGACCGGCACACCGGTCGAAAGCGGTCGCGCCGTTGCCCGCCAGTCGCTGCAGATCGACGAGGCGATTGCCGCCTTCTCGGATCTCTGCCTGGCCGACAGCCTGACCAAGGCAGACATCGCGCGCGTGGCCGAAAAATACGACTTCGGTATCGCCGAACCCGCCGATATCAAGCGCTCCGGTCAACCGCAGTTCGTGGTCAGCGGCATCCCCGATCCGGGGACCGGCCGCTACAAGAGTTACGGCTGTGCCATCGGTTTTCAGGGCGCCTGGTCGGATGAGATTGTCGCGGACGTCTCCAGGGCTATCGCGGCCCGGGGCTTCACGGCGCAGACGCCCTTCAGCCGCACCACAGAGAAAGCCGTCTATCCCCCCGTCGACCAGATCAACCACAAGGCTGTCTACCGTCGCGGCGGAAAGCCCCATGCCATCCTGCTGCAAAGCTCGCTGCCGGGCCGTACGACGACGCACCGATATGTCGCCCATTCAATGCTGCTGATTCTGGCTCCCTGAACAAGACATGCCCCGCAATCCGAAAGACCGCATCATGTTCGCTGATATCTCCAGTACAGATTGCGCCCGGTCCCGCCGCTTCTCTTCGACCCGCGCCGCATCGATCGCCCTCGCAGCCGCCTTGACGCTCGCAGGCTGCGTGCAGGATCAACAGCCCTCTGCGCCAATCGGACCGGTCAAGGCTGATCTTGCCCCGCTGCGGCCGGGGGCCGTTGCCCCGGGCGCGGGACTTGTGTCGATGGATGCCGCGATGAGCCTGTTTGACAGCGTTTGCCTGAAGGGGCTACCGCGTTTCGCCGCGTCAAAATCGGCGCTCGCGAAGCTGCCGGTAACCTATTCCGCACCAACCGATACCTATGTGCACAAGTCACTCGATCTCTCCTTCCTTGTCAAACCCGGCAAGGGCGGGACCTGCTCGATGATCTTCGCCTCGCGCGAGGAGGCGAATGTGCTCGCTCTCGCCTTCGGCATGACCGGCGCGCTGCACGGCGGACCGGCAGAGGTCGGCATTGATCCGCGTACCGGAGCGTCTGTCTCCAAGGCCAAGGGCGGTGCAACGATCCTTTTCGAACGCGCGGGCCGACAAAGAGGGCGCGCCTACTATCATGCCTATGTGGTGGTTCCATGACGCGCTCGTCACCAAGACAGGAACGGGGCCGGTCAGGCCTTCGGCGCTTCTTCCGCGCGCTGTGTGCGACTGCGGTGTTGACCGCGCATGCGAACTCGGCCGGTGCCGAAACACTCTCCGATGTGGGCAAAGCCGGGTTTGAGACCTGCTTGCAAGCGTTCCCGGACTCGAAGGCCGCCCATACGACCATGAAGGATAGCGGCTGGCGCTTCGAACTCTCGTCGGGTCGTTTCCGGCTCTATTCCAAGAACGGTCGTCGTGTTCTGGCGGGCACGACGACGTCCTCGAATGATCATTCCGGTTGCATGATCGCGGTGAGCAAGCTCTCCGGAGCACAGGCGGTGAACCTGGCCAAAGAGATCGTCTCGCGAATACCCGGCGCCAAACCGGTCCAACCGACAGATGGCGATGCGCTCGCTGAATGGGTAGCGACCGTCAACGGCGTCAAGGTTCATATCGGCGCGATGGATGTCGGTGACTTTCATTTCATGCGGGGCGCTGGCGTCCTCATGCAAAGCCAATAGCAGGAGCGAAACATGTCCGTCCTCGTCAACAAATCCACCCGCGTCATCTGCCAGGGGCTGACCGGCTCGCAAGGCACCTTCCACACCGAACAGGCCATCGCCTATGGCACCCAGATGGTCGGCGGTGTGACCCCCGGCAAGGGCGGCAGCGATCACCTCGGCCTGCCGGTCTTCGACTCGGTCCATGAGGCCAAGGCCGCGACAAGCGCCAATGCCTCGGTCATCTACGTCCCGCCGCCCTTCGCGGCCGACTCGCTCCTCGAGGCGATCGATGCCGAGATGGAACTCATCGTCTGCATCACCGAAGGGATTCCGGTCCTCGACATGATGAAGGTGAAGCGCGCGCTGATCAATTCGAAGTCTCGCCTCATCGGCCCGAACTGCCCGGGCGTCATCACGCCCGGCGAATGCAAGATCGGCATCATGCCCGGCCATATCCACCAGAAGGGCTCGGTCGGCGTCGTCTCGCGTTCCGGCACGCTGACCTACGAGGCGGTCAAGCAGACGACCGATCTCGGACTCGGCCAGTCCTCGGCCGTGGGCATCGGCGGCGACCCGATCAAGGGCACCGAACATATCGACGTCCTGGAGATGTTCCTCGCCGACCCCGAGACCCAGTCGATCATCATGATCGGCGAGATCGGCGGTTCGGCCGAGGAAGAGGCCGCCCAGTTCCTTGCCGATGAGAAGAAGCGCGGCCGCTGGAAGCCGACCGCGGGCTTCATCGCCGGCCGCACCGCGCCGAAAGGCCGCCGCATGGGCCATGCCGGCGCCATCGTCGCGGGCGGCAAGGGCGATGCGGAGAGCAAGATCGAGGCGATGAAGAGCGCCGGGATCGTGGTGGCCGACAGCCCAGCCCATCTGGGCGAGGCGGTGCTTAAAGCAATCGGGTAACTGTTTCGCGGCCAAGCCGCACGAGAGTGCAAGATGGGACCATTCGAGGCCATCATCACCTGTCTTCGGAAGAGCTTCCGGTTCTCCGGCCGCACCTCGCGGTCGGAATTCTGGTGGTTCGCGTCGCTGGCGATCACTGCCTGCCTGATCCTTTACATCACCACAGGCCAGACGACATTTGCCACAGATCCAACGGCGCGCCAAACCGACAATCTTGCATTTTGGCCATTGGCCTTGCTTGCCCTGCCGCTTGCTGCCGCCATGATCCGACGCGTCAAAGACGCTGGAGCGTCGGTTCTCTTCTTTTGGCTGCCGCCCCTCGCACTGCTGCTTTCGGCCGGTTTCTTTGTGATCTCAGGCGGCCCGGCCGCCAACCCGCCGCCCTTCGGGCTTCCAGAGTTGGTCAAGCCGATAGCCGGCTTCTTCGTCGTCTTCGTCTGCCCGATCGCCTTTCTGGTGTCGGCGCTGATCTTGCTGATCGTACTCATCGCGCCTTCAAATCATATCCATGAACCGAAATCTGAGAAGGTCTAAACCCATGACCGACCATCCCCAGAACGACCAGTTCCACGCCTCCTCCTTCCTGCAGGGCGCGAATGCGGAGTATGTCGAACAGATGTATGCCCGTTTCGCCGCTGATCCGCAGGCGGTGGACCCGACATGGGCCGCCTTCTTCCGGTCGCTGGGTGACCGGGAAGTGGATGTGAAGAAAGAGGCGCAGGGCGCTTCCTGGACCCGCGCCGACTGGCCGCCCAGCCCGACCGACGACCTGACCGCCGCCATGACCGGCGAATGGCCCGCCGATGCGAAAGCGGTGGGCGAGAAGATCCGCGCCAAGGCGGCGGAGGTTGGCGCCAAGGTCAGTGACGGCGATCTCAAGCGCGCCGTGACCGACAGCCTGCGGGCGCTCATGCTGATCCGCGCCTACCGGATCCGCGGCCATCTCGCCGCCGACCTCGACCCGCTCGGGCTCGCCGAAAAGCCCTACATGCCCGAACTTGACCCCGCCTCCTACGGCTTCACCGAAGCCGACATGGACCGGCCGATCTTCATCGATATGGTGCTGGGCCTCGAACATGCCTCGATGCGCGAGATCATCGACATCGTGCGGCGCACCTATTGCGGCACCTTCGCGCTGCAATACATGCATATCTCCGACCCCGAGCAGGCGGGCTGGCTGAAGGAGCGGATCGAAGGCTATGGCAAGGAGATCAGCTTCACCCGCGAAGGGCGCCGCGCGATCCTCAACAAGCTCGTGGAGGCCGAAGGGTTCGAGAAGTTCCTGCATGTGAAATACACCGGCACCAAGCGCTTCGGCCTTGACGGGGGCGAGGCGCTGATCCCCGCGATGGAAGCCATGATCAAGGTCGGCGGCGCCCATGGCGTGAAGGAAATCGTCATCGGCATGCCGCACCGCGGGCGGCTCAACATCCTCGCCAACGTCATGCAGAAGCCCTACCGGGCGATCTTCAACGAATTCCAGGGCGGCAGCTTCAAACCCGACAGCGTGGATGGCTCGGGCGATGTGAAATACCACCTCGGCGCTTCCTCTGACCGGACGTTCGACGACAATACCGTTCACTTGTCGCTGACCGCCAACCCCAGCCACCTCGAGGCGGTGAACCCCGTCGTCCTCGGCAAGGTCCGCGCCAAGCAGGACCAGTATGGCGACACCGCCGACCGGATGGCGGTGCTGCCCGTGCTCTTGCACGGCGATGCAGCCTTTGCCGGTCAGGGCGTCGTGGCCGAATGCCTGCAGCTTTCGGGCATCAAGGGCCACCGCACGGGGGGGTGCCTCCATATCATCGTCAACAACCAGATCGGCTTTACCACCGCGCCAGCATTCAGCCGCACCTCGCCCTATCCGACCGACATCGCGCTGATGGTCGAGGCGCCGATCTTCCATGTGAACGGCGACGACCCGGAGGCCGTGGTCCATGCCGCCAAGGTCGCGACCGAATTCCGCCAGAAGTTCCACAAGGACGTGGTGATCGACATCTTCTGCTACCGCCGCTTCGGTCACAACGAAGGCGACGAGCCGATGTTCACCAACCCGGCGATGTATGCCCGCATCCGCAAGCAGAAGACGACGCTGCAACTTTATACCGATCGTCTCGTCGCAGATGGGCTGATCCCGGAAGGCGAGATCGAGGATATGAAGGCCGCCTTCCAGGCCCGTCTGAACGAGGAATTCGAGGTCGGTCGCGAATACAAGCCCAACAAGGCCGACTGGCTGGATGGCCGCTGGGGCCGGATGAAGGCCAAGGACCTGGAGAATTACCAGCGCGGCGAGACCTGGATCAAGGCCGAGACCTTCAAGGAAATCGGCGCGGCCCTGACCCGCGTGCCCGAAGGCTTCGACCTGCACAAGACCGTCGCCCGCCAGCTGGAAGCCAAGGCCAGGATGTTCGAAACAGGCAAGGGTTTCGACTGGGCCACGGCCGAGGCGCTGGCTTTCGGTTCGCTTTTGACCGAAAGCTTCCCGGTCCGCCTCTCGGGGCAGGACTGCACGCGCGGCACCTTCTCGCAGCGCCATTCCGGCTGGGTCGACCAGACGACAGAGGAACGGCACTACCCCCTGAACCATATCCGCGCCGGCCAGTCCCGTTATGAGGTCATCGATTCGATGCTCTCGGAATATGCGGTCCTTGGCTTCGAATATGGCTATTCGCTGTCGGAGCCCAACGCGCTGACGCTGTGGGAAGCGCAGTTCGGCGATTTCGCCAACGGCGCGCAGATCATGTTCGACCAGTTCATCAACTCGGGCGAGAGTAAATGGCTGCGCATGTCGGGCCTCGTCTGCCTGCTGCCGCACGGGTTCGAGGGCCAGGGGCCGGAACATTCCTCGGCGCGTCTGGAACGGTTCCTGCAGCTGTCGGCCCATGACAACTGGATCGTCGCCAACTGCACCACACCGTCGAACTATTTCCACATCCTGCGTCGCCAGATGCACCGCGACTACCGCAAGCCGCTGATCCTGATGACGCCGAAATCGCTGCTGCGTCACCCGATGGCCATCTCGGACGCCGAGGATTTCACCGACGGTTCCTACTTCCACCGCTGCCTCTGGGACGATGCCCAGAAGGGCCATTCGGAGCTGAAGCTGAAACCCGACGCCAAGATCAAGCGCGTGGTCCTTTGCTCGGGCAAGGTCTATTACGACCTTCTGGCCGAACGCGACGCGCGCGGGCAGGACGATACCTACCTTCTGCGGGTCGAACAGCTTTATCCGGTGCCGGGCAAGTCGCTTCGGACCGAACTGTCGCGCTTCCTCGGGGCCGAGATCGTCTGGTGCCAGGAAGAACCGAAGAACCAGGGCGCCTGGTTCCACATGGACCCGGCGCTCGAGGAGATTCTCACCGACATCGGCGCCACGCACAAACGCGCGCGCTATGCGGGCCGTGTCGCCTCGGCCTCTCCGGCCACCGGCCTCGCCTCGCGCCACAAGTATGAACAGGAAACCCTCGTCAAAGAGGCTCTGGGCTGACGGCCCCCAACCTGCGCCTCACCCCCGAACCTCTCAGGAGCTAAGTGAAATGACTGATGTTATGGTCCCCTCCCTCGGCGAAAGCGTGACCGAGGCCACCGTCTCGACCTGGTTCAAGAAGGTCGGCGATCAGGTCAAGGTCGACGAGATGCTGTGCGAACTGGAAACCGACAAGGTCTCGGTCGAGGTCCCCTCGCCCGTCGCAGGCATACTGGCCGAAATCCTCGCCCCCGAAGGCGCGACGGTCGACCCCAAGGCCCGCCTCGCCATCATCAGCGAAGGCGCCAGCGCCGCCGCCCCCAAGGCAGAATCGGCTGCGCCGAAGGCCGAAGATCCCAAGATCGAGGCCGCAGCCGACGTCGGCTCTCCCGGTGCGGGCCCCGAAGATACCAAGCCGCGCAAGGATGTCGAAGATGCCCCCGCCGCCAAGAAGGCGATGGAGGAGGCGGGCCTTTCCCGCGACCAGGTCCAGCCCTCGGGCCGCGACGGCCGCGTGATGAAGGAAGACGTGGCCCGCGCCGTCGCGGGCCAGGCGGCCGCCCAGCCGGCCGTCGCCTCCGCTGTCCCCGCCCCGGCCGCCGCCCCCCGCGCCCCGGTCCCGGCCGAGGATGCGGCCCGCGAGGAACGGGTGAAGATGACGCGCCTGCGCGCCACCATCGCCCGCCGCCTCAAGGACGCCCAGAACACCGCCGCCATGCTCACGACCTACAACGAGGTCGACATGTCGGGCATCATGGGCCTGCGCAACGAATACAAGGACGCGTTCGAGAAGAAGCACGGCGTGAAACTGGGCTTCATGTCCTTCTTCGTGAAGGCCTGCTGCCACGCGCTGAAGGAAGTGCCCGAGGTCAATGCCGAGATCGACGGCGGCGACGTGGTCTACAAGAACTACGTCCATATGGGCGTCGCGGTCGGCACGCCGTCCGGCCTCGTCGTCCCCGTCGTCCGCGACGCCGACCAGATGAGCTTCGCCGCCATCGAGAAGAAGATCGCCGAACTAGGGCTCCGCGCCCGCGACGGCAAACTGTCGATGGCCGAGATGCAGGGCGGCTCCTTCACCATCTCGAACGGCGGCGTCTATGGCTCGCTCATGTCCTCGCCGATCCTCAACCCGCCGCAATCGGGCATCCTCGGCATGCACAAGATCCAGGACCGCCCGGTCGTGGTGAACGGCCAGATCGTGATCCGCCCGATGATGTATCTGGCGCTGAGCTACGACCACCGGATCGTGGACGGCAAGGGCGCGGTGACGTTCCTCGTGCGCGTGAAAGAGGCGCTGGAGGATCCGAGACGGTTGCTGATGGATTTGTGACCCGTAGGATGGGCAATATTGCCCATCCTACGATGCTGATGGAGTCACGAGGAGGGCGCGGTTGGAGGGCAATGCTTTGGACCTTTTGGCGATCCTGACTGCATTTGGGTTTGGGTCAGTCGTCACGGTACTGATCCAATACGTTCTGGCTAACCGAACGTCTGCCCTTCGGCGTACTTACGACGAGCGAAAGGAGGCATATATAGGACTTGCCGAAGCTTGGGTGAGGCAAGAGCGAGATGGCATATCCCATGAGAATTCGCTCGATGTTGGACATTGGCTGTTGCGTTGCCAATTTGTTGCGCTCCAGGTGATGCTGCCCTTACTCAGTAGGTGGGCGGCGACCGAGCCAGGCAGTCCTGGCAGAGTTGAAGCTACAGATAAGCTAAAAGCCGCTATGCGAAGCGACTTGAGCAGCTTCAGGTAACGTGACCCATGAGTTTCCTCTCCACCCTCGAACAAACCCTCTGGCGCAGCGATACCCGCTTGGAGCGCGCCCTCCTGGACGCCACTTCCGCCCCCATCACCCTGCCCGCCCCCCCGCGCCTCCCCTCCCCCTTGTGGGGAGGGGCCGGGGGTGGGGAGAGCCGCCGCATGAGCCGAACCGATACCCAGCGCAACACCCCCCTCCCCTCTCCCCTCCCCACAAGGGGGAGGGGAAGCGCTCCGCCGGAGGCCTCATCATGACCCCCGAACTCACCGCCCTCGCCCTCGCGGGCCGCCTGCAGCGCGCGATGAACAACCATTTCGAGGGGCTCATCCTCTTCACCATCGCCACCCTGGTCGTCATCCTCGGCAACCAGTCCAGCCCCACCACCCAATATGCCGCCTGGACCTACCTCGCCGCCCGTATCCTCTATGTCCCCGCCTACGCCCTGGGCTGGCGCCCCTGGCGCTCGGTCCTTTGGGGCGCGGGCCTCGCCGCAACCCTCACGATGATCATCGCATCCTTGATCTGATGCCTTCATCTTGGCTCAAATACCTTCGGGGGGCTCCGGGGGGCAGACAGCCCCCCGGCCTCCACCAGACAAAAGGACCCGACCCATGGCAACTTATGACGTCATCATCATCGGCGCCGGCCCCGGCGGCTATGTCGCGGCCATCCGCTGCGCGCAGCTTGGCCTCACCACCGCCGTGGTCGAGGGGCGCGAAACCCTGGGCGGCACCTGCCTGAACGTCGGCTGCATCCCCTCGAAGGCGCTCCTCCACGCCACGCACTCGCTCCACGAGGCCGAGGCGAATTTCGCCAAGATGGGCCTCGTCGGCGCGCCGCCCACCGTCGACTGGGCTCAGATGCAGGCCTACAAGGCCGATGTAGTCGGAACCAACACCAAGGGCATCGAGTTCCTGTTCAAGAAGAACAAGATCACCTGGCTGAAGGGCTGGGGCTCGATCCCCGCCCCCGGCCAGGTCAAGGTCGGGGAAGAGGTGCACGAGGCCAAGCACATCGTCATCGCCACCGGGTCCGAGCCCACGAGCCTCCCCGGCGTCGAGGTCGACGAGAAGGTGATCGTCACTTCCACCGGCGCCCTCGCGCTCTCCGCGATCCCCCAGAAGCTCGCCGTCATCGGCGCTGGCGTCATCGGCCTTGAAATGGGCTCGGTCTACGCCCGCCTCGGCGCCGAGGTGACCGTCATCGAATATCTCGACGCGATCACCCCCGGCATGGACGCCGAGGTCGCCAAGACCTTCGAACGCATCCTGAAGAAACAGGGCCTGAAATTCGTCCTCGGCGCCGCCGTTCAGGGGGCCGAGGTCAAGAAGGGCATGGCCACCGTGCGCTACAAGCTCAGGAAGAACGACAAGGAAGACGCGGTCGAGGCCGATTGCGTGCTCGTCGCCACCGGCCGCAAGCCCTTCACCAAGGGCCTGGGGCTGGACGCGCTCGGGGTCGAGATGACGCCCCGCGGCCAGATCGTGACCGACAGCCATTTCGCCACGAATGTCGCGGGCCTTTACGCGATCGGCGACGCGATCCAGGGCCCGATGCTCGCCCACAAGGCCGAGGACGAGGGGATGGCGGTCGCCGAGGTGCTGGCCGGAAAGGCGGGTCATGTGAATTATGCCGTCATCCCCGGCGTCATCTACACCGCACCCGAAGTGGCGAACGTCGGCAAGACCGAGGAACAGCTGAAGGAGGAAGGCCGCGCCTACAAGGTCGGCAAGTTCCCCTACATGGGCAACGCCCGCGCCAAGGCGGTGTTCCAGGGCGAAGGATTCGTGAAGCTTCTGGCCGACGCCGAGACCGACCGGGTGCTGGGTGCCCATATCATCGGGCCAGCGGCGGGCGAACTGATCCACGAGATCTGCGTCGCGATGGAATTCGGCGCCAGCGCGCAGGACGTGGCGCTCACCTGCCACGCCCACCCGACCTTCTCGGAAGCGGTGCGCGAGGCGGCACTCGCCTGCGGCGACGGGGCGATTCACGCCTGAGGCGCAACGGTCCCGCGGAAAATCCTTCGCGAAGGATTTTCCGCCCCGGCCGCCCTGCCCTTCAGTGACCGGGACGAATGAACGTGCCGTTCCTCAAATCAGCCATCGCCTGGCGCAACTCGTCTTGCGTGTTCATCACGATCGGCCCGTGCCAGGCGACCGGCTCCTCCAGTGGTGCGCCCGAGATCAGCAGGAACCGCACCCCCTCTTCGCCCGCCTGCACCGTCACCTCGTCGCCGGTGCCGAAGCGGATCAGCGTGCGGTTGCCCGAGAGGTCGCGGATATTGACCTCCTCGCCCATCACGTCCTTTTCCAGAAGCACGCCCTCGGGCCGTGACGCATCGGCGAACCGGCCTGCGCCCTGAAAGACATAGGCAAAGGCGCGGCGGTAAGTGTCTACCTTGAAGCTCTTCCTCACGCCCGGCGGCACGAAGATGTCGAGATATTGCGGATCGGCCGCAATGCCGTCGACCGGCCCGGTCCGGCCCCAGAACGACCCGACGATCACCTTCACCCGCGTCCCGTCGTCATCCACGATCTCCGGAATGTCGGCCGACTTCACATCCTGATAGCGCGGGGCGGTCATCTTCAGCCCCGACGGCAGGTTCGCCCAGAGCTGGAAGCCATGCATCTGCCCGGCGATGTTTCCCTTGGGCATCTCCTGATGCAGGATCCCCGACCCCGCGGTCATCCATTGCACATCGCCCGCACCCAGCCTGCCGCGGTTGCCGAGGCTGTCGCCATGCTCGACCGTTCCGGCCAGAACATAGGTGATCGTCTCGATCCCACGATGCGGATGCCAGGGAAATCCGGCCAGGTAGTCGCGCGGATTGTCATTGCGGAAATCGTCGAACAGCAGGAACGGGTCCAGTTCCGTCGGATCGCGGAAGCCGAAGGCGCGGTGCAGGTTCACCCCCGCCCCTTCGCGGGCAGGCTGGGCCCGGCGGGTTTCGAGGATGGGCCGGATCGACATGGAAACCTCCGTCATTTGCGTTTCCCGGAATATGCGCCGCCGGGGCCGGGAAACAAGTGCGCACAGGTGCCCGACATATGTTCACCATCGCACGCAAGTCGCAACCCGCGGACCCTACCGCACATCCGCCACAAAAATATGTGCAAATGCATGTTCTTTTCCTATCCTGCCATCAACCCGACTCAGGCCATCAGCCGCGCAGCCGGGAAACCAGGGAGGATGGAATGACTGCCGCCGACATGCTGGGCCAGCTTGGCCAGATGCTGCTTTCGGGCCGGATCGAGGTCGTGGATTGTTCGGGCACGCTCGGCCCCGACACGCCGCTTCTGAAACTGCCGCCCGACTTCGCCAAGGACACGCCGAAGATCGAGATCCACCGGATCAGCGAGTATGATCAGGACGGGCCGTTCTGGGCCTGGAACTGGCTGAAGCTCGGCGAACATTCCGGCACCCATTTCGACGCGCCGCATCACTGGATCACCGGCAAGGATTACCCCGACGGTTTCACCGATACGCTGTCGCTGCAACGGATCGCGGCGCCGGTGAACGTTCTGGATTTCTCGAAGGAATGCGCGGCAGACCCCGATTTTCTCCTGACCATCGACCATGTCAACGCGTGGGAAACTGAACACGGTGCCATCGGCACGGGCGAATGGGTGGTCTTGCGCTCCGACTGGGACAAGCGGGCGCATGACGAGGAGCTCTTCCTCAATGCGAACGAAACCGGCCCGCATACGCCGGGCCCGACAGCAGAGGTCATCGATTACCTGATCGGCAAGGGCGTCGTCGGCTGGGGCAGCCAGTGTATCGGCACCGATGCGGGCCAGGCGGGCGGCATGAACCCGCCCTTCCCGGCGCACAATCTTCTGCACAAGCACAACCGCTTCGGCCTCGCCTCGCTCGCCAATCTCGACCGGTTGCCCGCGAAGGGTGCGATCCTGATCGCCGCTCCCTTGAAGATCAAGAACGGCACCGGCTCGCCGATCCGCGCGCTGGCGCTTGTCGCGCGCTGATCACCGGATGGACCGGCCAGCCCCAACCGGACCCGGCGGCGCCGAGGCGCCGCCGACCCTGGGCGACATAGGGCTTGCCGCCTATGCGCCCTACCTCATGAACCGCATCATGGGGCGCTACAACTCTGACCTCCGGCAAGACATGGCGGCCCTCGGCCTCACGACGCCGAAGATGCGGGCGCTTGCGGTCCTTTCCGTCAATGAGGGTCTGCTGATCCGCGACCTCGCGGTCTATACCGTCACCGAACAATCGACGCTCAGCCGCGCGCTCGACCAGCTTGCGGCGGACGGCTTCATCCGGCGCGAACCCGACCCCGACGACAGCCGCGCCACACGGCTCTACCTGACCCCTGAGGGCCGCACTGCGTTTGAAACGCTCTGGCCCACGATGCTGGCCGCCCACGACCACATGTTCCGCGGCATCGACGCGGACGAGCGCCGCGCCTTCGTCGCCACCCTGCAGAAGATGCTGAAAAACGTGCGCAGGCACGAGATCTGAGGACGATATGGCCGAGAGATCCTTTGCCGAGGAAGTCAAGAAGCTGAGGCTCGGCGCGGGCGAGCAGTTCACCGGCGAGGGCATTCTCGCGATCACCAAGGCGCTTTTGGAGAATAGCGTGGGCTATGTCGGCGGCTATCAGGGCGCGCCGATCAGCCATCTGATGGATGTGCTGGCCGATGCCGAGGATATCCTTTCGGACCTTGGTGTAAGGTTCGAGGCCAATGCCTCGGAAGCAGCCGCCACCGCGATGCTCGCGGCCTCGGTCCATTACCCGATCCGGGGCGCCGTCACCTACAAAGGGCCGGTCGGCGTGAACGTCGCCTCCGACGCGCTCGCCAATCTCGCCTCCTCGGGCGTCACCGGCGGGGCGCTCATCATCGTGGGCGAGGATTACGGCGAAGGCTCCTCGATCATGCAGGAAAGAAGCCACGCCTTCGCGATGAAATCGCAGGTCTGGCTTCTCGACCCGCGCCCCAACCTGCCTTCGATCGTCAAGGCGGTGGGCCAGGGCTTCGCACTGTCCGAAGCGACCAATACGCCGGTGATGCTGATGGTCCGCATCCGCTCCTGTCATGTCACCGGCAGCTTCACCGCCGCCGACAACCGCCCCCCGCCCCTGACCGTCAGGGACGCGCTTTCGAACCCCAGAAGCGACTATTCCCGTGTCGTCCTGCCGCCGATGTCTTACGTGCAGGAACAGGACAAGATCCGGAACCGCTGGCCCAAAGCGCAAGCCCATATCGCGACCCACGGGCTGAACGAACGGTTCGGGCCCGCGGACGGCAGAATCGGCATCGTCCTGCAAGGCGGGATGTACAATGGCGTGATCCGCGCGCTCCAGCGCCTTGGCCTTGCCGACATCTACGGCGACACGCAAGTGCCGCTTTACGTGATGAACGTCACCTATCCGGTTGTGAACACGGAATTTCTCGACTTCGCAAAGGGCAAGGACGCGCTTCTGGTGGTCGAGGAGGGCCAGCCCGATTTCATCGAACAGGCGCTTGGCGCGATCCTCTACAAGGAAGGCGCGGGGCCGGTCCTTCACGGCAAGGACATGCTGCCGATCGCGGGCGAATATACCGGCCAGGTGATGCTCGACGGCGTCGAGGCCTTCATCCGCAAGGCCGCGCCCGAGATGCTGCCTGCGCAGGTCCGCGCCCCGAACAGCGCCGCCCCCGCGCTCCCTGACCTTGCGAAAACCGTGCCGATCCGCCCGCCCGGCTTCTGCACCGGCTGCCCGGAGCGTCCGATCTTCGCCGCGTTGAAACTCGTCGAACAGCAAAGCGGCAAGCACCAGATCGCGGCAGACATCGGCTGCCACCTCTTCGCGTCGCTGCCGCCGTTCGAGATCGGCGGCGCCACCATGGGCTACGGCCTCGGCCCCGCCTCGAACGGCGCCTTCGACGGCGGCGGCGAGCGGCGCCCGATCGCCATCATCGGCGACGGCGGGTTTTGGCACAACGGGCTCTCCACCTCGTTCGGCAATGCGGTCTACAACAAGTCGGACGGGGTGATCGTGGTGGTGGACAACCATTACAGCGCCGCGACCGGCGGGCAGGATGTGATGTCCTCCCGCGCGCAGAACCGCTCGAAATCGACCGGCCATCCGATTGCCGAGGCGGTCAAGGGCATCGGCGTCACCTGGGTCAGGCAGGTCGACCGCACCTATGACGTGCCGAAACTGCGCGCGGTCCTGAACGACGCGCTGACCACCAGCCATGAAGGCCCGAAGGTCATCGTCGCCTCGTCGGAATGCATGCTGAACCGCCAGCGCCGCGAACGCCCGCTTGCCGCGAAGGCCATCGCCGAGGGGCGGCGGGTCGAAAAACCCCGCTTCGGGGTGGACGAGGATATCTGCACCGGCGATCACGCCTGCATCCGTCTCTCGGGCTGTCCGTCGCTCTCGCTGAAACGCACGGGCGATCCCTTGCGCGACGATCCCGTCGCCCATATCGACCAAAGCTGCGTCGGCTGCGGCAATTGCGGCGAGGTCGCCGATGCCGCGGTGCTCTGCCCCTCCTTCTACCGCGCCGATGTGGTGCACAATCCCGGTCCGTGGGAACGTGCGATGGCGCGCCTCCGCACCGCGATCATCTCCCGGCTGCAGGCCCGCCGCGACGGGCGCCGCGCCGCGCAAGCGGGGCTCGCCTGATGGCCCGCGAAAAGATCACCTTGCAAGGCGCCAGCCCCGACCCCGCGCTTTCGGGCATCCTCAAGCTTGCCGTGATGGCGGTCGGCGGCCAGGGCGGCGGCGTTCTGACCGGCTGGATCGAGGACTGCGCCCGGGCCGCAGGCTATGCGGTCCAGGCGACCTCGGTCGCGGGCGTCGCCCAAAGAACCGGCGCCACCATCTATTACATCGAGATGGCCCCCGCCGGCCCCCGCACCCCGGTCTTCTCGCTGATGCCTGCGGCAGGCGATGTCGATATCCTGATCGCCGCCGAACTGATGGAGGCGGGCCGCGCCATCCTGCGCGGCTTCGTGACGCCCGACCGCACCACGCTCATCGCCTCGACCCACCGCGCGCTCGCCGTCTCGGAAAAGACGGTGCCCGGCGACGGGATCGCGAAGGCCGAAGAGGTGCTGGCGGCGGCCGAGATCGCCGCCCGCCGCCTCATCGCCTTCGACATGGACCGGATCGCGGTCGAGGAAGGCACGGTCATATCCGCAAGTCTCTTCGGCGCCCTTGCTGCCTCCGGCACGCTGCCCTTCCCGCGCGCCGCTTTCGAGGCGGCGATCCGCGCCACCGGCCGCGGCGCCGAGGCAAGCCTCCGCGCCTTTGCCCGCGCCCATGAGGCCGCAACCGAACCGCCCGCCGCCGCGCCCGAGCCACCTGCCCTGCCTCCCGCCAAGACGCCCGCTTTGCCGCCTCCGCTCGCCGACCGCCTCGCAAGCCTGCCCGAACCCGCGCGCGATCTTGCCACCGCGGGCCTCCACGCCGTCCTCGACTTTCAGGACCCCGCCTATGGCCGCGATTATCTCGACCGGCTCGCCGCCATCGCCGCCCGCGACAGCGCAGCGCAAGGCTTCGCCTTCACCCGCGAGGCCGCGAAATATCTCGCCCGCGCCATGGCCTATGATGACGTGATCCGGGTGGCCGACCTCAAGACCCGCGCCGCCCGCTTTGCCCGCATCCGCGCCGAGATGACGCCGCCGGACGGCGCCGCACTCTGGATGACCGACTTCCTGCACCCCCGCGCCGAGGAATTGGTCAGCCTCCTGCCTGCCCGCCTCGGCGCCCGCCTCGAAGGTTCGCCCCGGGCGATGCGCCTCATCGACCGGCTCTTCAACCACGGCCACAGGCTGCGCACCGACCGGCTCTGGCCCTTCCTGCAGCTCTATCTGCTCGCAGGCCTCCGCCGCTGGAGGCGCGGCATGCTGCGCCACCGCCGCGAAATGGCCCATCTCGAGGATTGGCTCGCCGAGGCGCTGGCCGAGATCGACCGCGATTACCCGCTCGCCGTCGAGCTTGTGAAGACCCGCCGCCTGATCAAGGGCTACGCAGACACCTACGCGCGCGGGCTTTCGAAATTCGACCGGGTCCGCACAGGCGCCCGTCTCGTCGCGGGCCGCCCCGATGCCGCAGACTGGACCCGCCGCCTGCGCGAGGCCGCCCTGCAGGACGAGCACGGCCGGGCGCTCGACGGCGCCCTCGCGACGATCCGCAGCTTCGCGTCAGACTCGGTCTGATATTTCAAACATTTCACTTTCTGTCCCGAAATACTCCGGGGGGTCCCGGGGGGCAGCGCCCCCCGGGCGGACCCTCGCGCCCGAAGGCGCGGCGAAACCGCTCCCGTGCAGCCGGGCAACAGGCTTCAGTTCGTGCGGATAGAGAGCTTGCGGGCAGAGGCCGCTTTGCCGATGATCGCCCCCGCATCCGCCGGAGACGCCGATGAAACCGATCCTGGTCCTGAACGGCCCCAACCTCAATATCCTCGGCCAGCGCCAGCCCGAGGTCTATGGCTTCGACACGCTCGCCGATGTCGAGGCGCTCTGCGCGCGCACGGCCGAGGCGCTTGGTCACAAGGCCGTCTGCCGCCAGTCGAACCGCGAATATGAGCTGATCGACTGGATCCACGAGGCGCGCCAGACCGCCGCCGCCATCGTCATCAACCCCGGCGCCTTCAGCCATACGTCGATCGCCATTCTCGACGCGCTCAACGCCTTCGACGGCCCGGTGATCGAGGTCCACATTTCCAACATCCACCGCCGCGAAAGCTTCCGCCATCATTCATATGTCTCGGCCCGCGCCGAAGCGGTCATCGCCGGGGCGGGCATCCAGGGATACGAATTCGCCATCCTTCGTGCGGCGCACCTTCTCGCAGGCTGACCGGCCGGATTTCGATACGAAATCCGGTCCGAAATCTTTCAAAGATTTCGGCGCCCGGCCCCGGCGGTCAGAGCCAGTTCTTCCAGCGGAAGAACAGATAGGTGGCGACCGCCGACAGTGCCATGAGTAGGATCGACAGCGCGAAGGACCAGGGCGCGGCGGCAACACCGGGCAGCGTCGCGAAATTCATGCCATAGGCCGAGGCGATCAGCGTCGGCGGCAGGAAAAGTGCCGCCACCACCGACAGGATCCGCACCGTCATGTTCTGGGCAAGGTTGACCATGCCAAGCGTCGCATCCATCGCCTGCGAGAGCCGCCCCGACAGGAAATCGGCATGGACCTGCAAAGCCTGCAGATCGCGGAGCCGCGCCTTGGCATGGGCGCGCAAGGCCTTCGCCTCGGGCCGCTCCTCCAGCGCCTGACCGAAATAAGCGACCGCGCGTTCGAGCGTCATCAGCCCAAGCGTCACGCGGCTCAGGATTTCGCCCTGCGCGGCGATGGTCACAAGGGCCGACTGCAGAACCGCGGGCTTCTGCGTCGCATCACCGCTGAAAACCTCGCGCGAGGTCTGGTCGAGCGTCCGGCCAACGCCTTCCAGATGGTCGGCCTGGCGCCCGAGAATTTCCTCGGTGAGGCCAAGGAACAGATGTTCGCCGCTCGCGCAACCCGCCGAACTGCGCCCGGCGCGGGTCGGAAAGGTCTCGAACGGGCGCGGCGCGTGATGACGCACGGTGATCAGCCGGCCATGACCACAGATGAAGGTAACCGGCATGCTCGCCTGCCCCATCGCCTCGGTCTGGCCGGGCAGAAGCGCGGTCATGAGTTCATACCCCTGATCGCGGTAGAGGCGGTTCGAGATCTCTATCTCTTCCATATCCTGCAGCGAGGGCACGGAAATGCCCAGGCGCTCGACCAGGGCCACCTCGTCCCCGGTCGGCCGCAGAAGGTCGATCCACAGCGCCTGCCCGGGCGGCGCATCCCCCGGCATCTGGGTCAGGCCGGGGCCGGAGGCGACGAAGAGCTGGATCATGGCGAAGGTCCGATCTGTTCTCGACTTCTCTAGTCTGCCCGGGACATGATAACCAGGAAGCGAACGAAAGCCATGACTTGAGCAGGCCGACGGAAACGGATATATTGTACATATGTACGAAACCCGGATGAACGAACTGACCCCCGGCCCCGAGGAAGCGCGCGCCTTCCGGACGGCTCTGGGGCGCTATGCGACCGGGGTCACGGTGGTGACGGCCATGGGTGCTGACGGCCCGGTCGGCATGACGGCGAACAGTTTCACCGCGCTCTCGCTCGACCCGCCGCTCGTGCTCTGGTGTCCCGCCCGCCGCTCCGCACGCTTCGCCGCCCTGACCGCGGCGCGGCATTTCGCCATCCATGTGCTCGCCCATGACCAGCTCGATCTCGGCCTCGCTTTCGCCCGTGCGGGCGACGCTTTCACCGGCCCGCAGGAGGGCATGACCCCCGAAGGCGCCCCGGCGCTTCAGGGCGTTTTGGCGCGGTTCGACTGCGCCGCGCATGCGCTCCATGATGGCGGCGATCATGCGATCCTCGTGGGCCGCGTCCTGCGCGCAAGCTTCCGCGACGGCGCGCCGCTACTCTTCTGGGGCGGGCTTTACGGCGATTTCCTCAAGCATGATTGAGCCTTGCCGACGCGCGCTTGGCCCCGGGCCACGATCGCCACGCTGGAAATCCGCGCGATTCATGCTTATGTAGCCCCGTCTCGCAACGCGCTATCGCAGGTGGACCAGACAATGATGACCGCTGAGGCAACCGCAGGCTGCCAACCCGCCGCCGCAGACATGAGCGGGCAGATGGCGGCACGGGCCGACGAGGCCGCGGCCTTCCTCAAGGCGCTGTCGCATGGCGGGCGGCTGATGATCCTCTGCCATCTCGTCGGCGGCGAAAAATCGGTGACCGAGCTTGAGGCGCTCCTTGGCAGCCGCCAGGCCGCGGTCAGCCAGCAACTCGCGCGGCTTCGCCTGGAAGGGCTGGTCCATACCCGCCGCGAGGGCAAGGCGATCTTCTATTCGCTCGCCGACCCGCGCTCGGCCCGGCTCGTTACGCTTGTTCACGAGATGTTTTGCAGCGGTGCTTAAGCTGCTGCAAAATCTGCCCTGCGGACCACAAACTGTCCCAAAATGCGACATGATTGGCCGCTAGGCTGATCGGAGCCGACATCGTAAGGAGTGACCATTGTCCGATCTGTCCAAGACCCCCGCCCCGGAACGGAAGGTCGTGAACCGCAGCCGCGCAGGTACCGGTGTCCTGAACTTTCAGACCACGTCGCGCCATGGCACCGAATTCCGCACCTGGTTCCGGGGCGAACATACCAACTACAACCCCGATGTCGCCCGCATGTTCGACATTGGCGCTGCGGCGAAATACGTGCTGCACGGCTGGGCCCCCAAGGAACCGATGATCCGGCCCGACACCCAGATCACCGCCTTCGGCAGCTGCTTTGCCGCCAATATCTCCAACTGGCTGTCGAAGCGCCGCTTCCGCGTCCTGACCCGCGAAGAGGAGGCCAAGAAAGCCTATGTCGTCGCTTGCGGCGAAGGGATGGTCAACAGCTTCGTCATCCGCCAGCAGTTCGAATGGGCCTGGGAAGGCAAGACCTTCGACGGCGCCCTCTGGCACGGTTACAAGGCCGAGGAATATGGCTATGACCCCGAGGTCCAGGCCGAGACGCGGCGCATCTTCGACGAGACGGATGTCTTCATCCTGACCTTCGGCCTGTCCGAGGTCTGGTATGACGAACCGACGGGCAATGTCTTCTGGCGGACGATCCCCAAGGATGCCTACGATCCCTCGCGCCACAAGTTCCGCGTCTCGACGGTGGACGAGAACCGCGACAACCTGCGCGCCATCTACCAGATGATCCGCAAACATCGGCCAGATGCGAAGATCCTCTTCACCCTCTCGCCGATCCCGCTGATCGCCACCTTCCGCGACGTGTCCTGCCTGACGGCCAACTCGGTCTCGAAATCGGTCCTGCGCGTCGCCATCGACGAGGTGGTGCGCGAGTTCCGCGACGAGGGCGTCCTGCACTACTGGCCGTCGTACGAGCTGGTGACCGACGTGTTCGCGAGCCCCTTCAAGCCCGACCGCCGCCATCCCCGAGACGAAGTGCTCGACTATATCATGACGCTCTTCGAACATGCCTGGTGCGAGGAGGGAACGCTGCGCAAGCCCTCGCTGACGCTTGCCTGGGCCAGGGCGCTTGCCGCGTCCGAACGTCTGCCGCCCGCGATTGCCGAGGCCGTCACCAGCGGGCGACGGCGCCGCCTGCGCCTGTTCGCGGCCGGGGAGAAGCCGTTGGCGCCCGACGCAGCGGTCGACAAGGCGCTGCGCAAACTCTGCACGGTTGTGCATGATGCGATGGCCGCCGAACCGGCCCAGACCGACGCCCAGACCGACGCCCAGACCGACACCGACGCGGAGCCGGGCGAGGAAATCTGAGCGGCTGCAACCTCGCGGGCGCCGGATTTCGTCACGAAATCCGGGCCGGAACCTTTCAAAGGTTCCGGCTCGATATCTTACAGAAGATATCGAGCAGCGCGTGGGACGATGCGCTCAGCGACCCGTCAGATCGTCCAGAAGCGCCTTCAGAAGCCTTTCACACCGCACAAGCTGACCGGCCTCGACATATTCGTCGGGCCTGTGGCCCTGCGCCATGTCACCAGGTCCGCAGACCAGTGTCGGGATGCCCAGAGCGTGGAAGAAACCCGCTTCCGTGCCATAGGCGACCTTGATCAGCCGCGCGTCCGGCAGCCGGGCGCGCAGCACTGATACCGCCTCGCCGCCCGCATCGGCGCCGAGGCCGGGATAGGCAGTGACCAGCTCCACCTCGACCCGCGCGGCCGGGTCATGCGCGGCGGCGGCCAGTGCCTGACCCGCCGCCCTCAGGCGGGCGAGACTGTCGGCCGGATCATCGGCGGCGAGATGACGGATCTCGAACTCGATCTCGGCGAGGTCAGGCACGATGTTCAGCGCCCGCCCACCCCGCATGAGGCCCGCATGCACCGTCGAACAGGCAATGTCATACCCTTCGTCCCGCGCGCCCTCGGCTTCCAGCCGCGCCTGCTCGGCCCGCATCGCGCCGATCATGTCGGCCGCCAGATGCAGCGCATTCACATGGCGCGGCGCCAGGGCCGAATGGCCGGCCGTGCCGTGACAGCGCACAAGGCCGCTGACCTTGCCCTTGTGGCCGGTCGCGATGTCGAGCCGCGTGGGCTCTCCCACAAGGCACAGCGCCGGGCGCCCGCAGAAGGCCCGCACATGCGGGATCATCGCGGGAATGCCCCGGCAACCCACCTCCTCGTCATAGGAGAGCGACAGGAGGAAGGGCCGCGCCAGCGGCCCGGCGGCCGCGTCAGCGGCCAGGGCGAGCGCTGCGGCCAGAAAGCCCTTCATGTCCGCCGTGCCGCGCCCGTAATAGCGCCCGTCCCGCGCGCTCAACCGGAACGGATCGCTCGCCCACACCTGCCCCTCGACCGGCACGACATCCATATGCGCCGACAGAAGAAGCCCGCCGTCCAGGCGCGGACCAATTCGCGCCAGAAGCCCGCATTTCTCGCCCGTCGCATCCGGCAGCCTCAGGACCTCGAACCCCGCCGAACCAAGGTACTCTGCGATCCAACCGGCAATATCGCGGTTCGAGCGCGACGAGACGCTCGGGAAGGCCACCAGCCTCTCGAGGATCTCAACGGTCTGCACCGGCGCCTCCCCCTGCTCCGAGCCCCGGCGCCGTCTCCGGCGTGATCGCGGCGCGGGCATGATCGACGAAGGCCCTGACCGTCAGCGACAGGCCCGCCCCCTCGGCCAGCGCAAGGCCAAGCCAGAGCGGCCGGACCCGACCGGCAAGCGGCACATGGGCCAGCCGCCGCCCGTCGGGGGCAAGATCGCTCTCTGGCCGGATATTGGCGATCGAATAGCCAAAGCCATTGGCCACCATCGACCGCATCACCCCCATGTCGCGGGTCCGCTCGGCGATCTGGGGCCGCAGCCCCTGCGCGGTGAAGAGCGACAGGAAGTAATCGCCTGACAGGGGCAGATCGAGCAGAACCATCGGATGGGGCGCGAGATCGGCGAGCGCGACTTCGGCCTGCGCCGCCAAGGGATGATCCGCCGCCAGCAGCGCATAAGGCTCAAGGCTCGCCAGCGGCACGAAACGGATATCACCGGGAATATCAAGGTCATAGGTCAGGGCGACGTCCAGTTCCGCACTGCGCAGGCCGTCGAAAATCTCGGCCTGATTGCGCTCATACTGGCGGAATTCGACCGCCGCATGGGCATCGCAGAAGCTGCGGCGGATCTGCGGCAACACCACCTGCGCGAAGGTCAGGAGGCAGCCGACCGACAGGGGCCCGCCCACCCTTTGCGCGATGTCGCCCGCGAGCGTCACCAGACCGCCCGCCTCGGCCAGCACCTTCCGCGCCTGATCGACCAGTTGCCGCCCGCCCGGCGTCAAGGACAGGCCCTGTGCATGGCGGCGGGTGAAGAGCGCCAGTCCAAACTCCGCCTCGATCTGCGAGATCGCGACCGAGATCGAGGGGGAAGAGACATGCAACCGCTCGGCGGCGGCGGCGATCGAGCCGGTCTCGCCCACGGTCACGAGATATTCAAGCTGGCGCAGGGTGAACCGAAGCGACGTCGCCTCCCATTTGGCTTAGGCCGAAGCTAACAAGCAAAGCCTCATCGCGCCAGCGCCGCTATTCGTCGCCCGGAACGCCGTAAGACGGCGCCACGGTCGGATCGAGCGCGCGCTGGATGTATGCCGCCATCTGCGGCTGGTAGACCTCCCACGCCAAGGAAAGCGCCGCGATCGGATCGTCATGCCAGTCGATCCTCAGATCGGCGATCGGCCAGTCCGGCGCACCCACGATCTTCAGCCCCGCCGACCGCACCGGCCCGGCCTCGCCCCCGGCCGCAAGACCCGCCGTCAGCGCCGCCATCAGCCGATCGCCGAAGCTCCCCCTCGCCGCCTCGAAGGCCGCCACCATCAGGCCCGGAATATCGGCGCGCGCCAAAAGGTTTCCCGCCGCCGCGCAATGCTCGCCCACGGCCTCGCCCCAAAGCCCCAGAACCTGATCGCCGGACCAGATCGCCGGACCTCCCGTCTGCCCGCCCGTCTGCCCGACCGCCATCAGCTGACGGTAGCCGACATGGGCACGACCGGTCACCACATCGGTGATCGCCTGCGCCGCGCCGAGGCCCTTGGCCAGCCGGTCAAGCACCAGCGGCCCGAGGCCGGGATCGGTGACATTCTGCGAAGCAACCGCGCCAACCCCCGCGCGCAGATGCACGCAGCGGGCGGCAACGGCGGGCGAGGAGGAGGAAATTACCATGCCGAACTGGCCGGTCCCCGGATCGCGGGCGATGAGAGAGAAGGTCATCGCTGTGCCCTCGGCCCGCGCGCCGGGGGCTGCCTGCCCCCGGACCCCCGGGGATATTTGCAAACGAAAGTGGAAGCGAAGCGGATCATCGGCCTCAGTCCGGGATCACGGCGGTACCGTCGATCTCGACCAGCCAGTCGGGGCGGGCCAGCGCCGAGACGACGAGCCCGGTCGAGACCGGATGCACGCCCTTTATGTACTCGCCCATCGTCCGGTAGACCGCCTCGCGGTGGCGGACGTCGGTGATATAGACGACGACCTTGACCAGATGCTCCATCCCGCCACCGCATTCCTCCAGCAGTTGGCGGATATTCTGCATCACCTTGTGGGTCTGCTCGACCGGATCGTGGCTGCCGATGTTCTTCGCGCTGTCAAGCTCCTGCGGGCACTGGCCGCGCAGCCAGACGGTGCGCCCGCCCCGCGTGACCACGGCCTGGGCGAGGTCATTGTCGAGCTTCTGTTCGGGATAGGTGTCGCGGGTGTTGAACTTGCGGTGTCTGTAATGCGCCACTTGGGCCTCCGGGTCGGGTTCGGGTTCGGGTTCGGGTGAGGATGGCATGGGTCGGGCCTGCCGGAAAGCCGGGCGTCAGCTTTCGCCCGGGCGCCTTTCGGCATGGCCTTGATAGGCGCCGTAGACCCGCCGCGTGACGATATGTTCGGCCACATGGCGCGCATCGTGCCAGACGCCCCAGATGAAGCTCGACCCGCGCCGCGATTGCCAGGGCAGGCCGAGGAAATAGATGCCCGCCTCCGACGAGACGCCGCGCTGATGGCGGGGCTTGCCCCTGTCGTCGAAGGCATCGACCTTGAGCCAGCCGTAATCGAGCGCGAAGCCGGTGGCCCAGATCACGGTCGTGATCCCTTCGGCCGCGAGGTCCAGCGCGCGGATCGGCCGGGTCAGGCAGTCGGGGTCGGGGCCGATCCGGCGCGCTTCGGGCTCCTGAGGGAAATCAAGGCCATTGCGCGCGATATAGGCGTCGGCCTCGTCGAGAACCGAGAGATAGTCGGCATCGCCCCCGGCGATATTCGCGGCCAGGTCGCCCGCGCAGCTCAGCCTGCCATCGCGCCAGCCTTCGGTCCGGCCGAGAAGCACCATGCCGCGCGCGGCGAAGCGGCGGAAATCGACCGTCTCGCCGCCGCCCGCGCCGCTGACGGCGATCGTCACATGTTCGGTCCCCGGCTGCGGCGCGGGAATGTCCCATTTGCCCAGAACCCCCAGCCACCAGACAAAGTCGCGCCCCCGATAGCGGCGCGGCGGGCGCCCGTGCGGGCCGACCGACAGGAAGGTTCGCCGCCCAGAGGCCAGCAGTTCATCGGCGATCTGCGCGCCGGACGATCCAGCGCCGACCACAAGGACCGCGCCCTCCGGCAAAGCGCCGGGGTTGCGGTAGGCGGTGGAGTGGATCTGCGTGAGGCCCGGCATGGCCGGAATGATCGCGGGCAGGACGGGGCGCTGAAACGGTCCGGTCGCCGCGATCACGTTCAGGGCCTCGATCCGGCCCTGTGACGTCTCGACCGTGAAGCCCGCGCGCCCCTCGTTGCGCCTGACCGACAGCACCTCCACGCCGGTACGCAGCGGCGCGCCGATCTTTTCGGCATAGGCGACGAAATAATCCGCCACCCGTTCCTTGCCCGGAAAGGCGTCCGGGTGCAGCCCGTCGAACATCAGCCCCGGGAACCGGTCATGCCAGGCCGGGCCGTTCGCCACGAGCGAATCCCAACGCTCCGACCGCCAGCGCTCGGCAATCCGGTGCCGCTCCAAGACCAGATGCGGCACCCCCGCGCGGCCCAGATGCTCGCTGGCCGCAATCCCCGCCTGCCCGCCGCCGACGACGAGCACCTCGGTCTTCTCCACCGTCATGGCAGGTCCCTTCCCGCGCCGATGTCAGGTCGCCTGTGCCGGAACCCGGCTGGCGATATATTGGGCGAACTCGAAATTCGGCCGTTCCAGATGGCTGAGCGGCCCCGGTGCGCCAAGGTCCGAACATAGCCCGCGATAGACCTTCTCGGTGCAGCCCTTGTCCTCGTCATTGACGTCGGCAAGAAGCGCCCGCAGCGCGGCGATGTGATCGCCCGAGGAGGGATCGGCGATCCAGTCGGCCGACATGCCGCCGCCATAGAGCACATTCACATGGCCCGGCCCGTCCGGCGTCAGCGACAGATACCAGAAATAGCCCGGCGTCAGCGTGATGAGAAGCGAGGGATAGATCGACAGAAGCCAGGTGATCCGGCGCTGATCGCCCGTCAGGGTCGTGTTGGACGGGTGAGCAAGCGACAAAGGGATCGTGTCATTCTTGACGATCCAGTGATAGTTGAAGCTTGCAAAACCCTCGGGGCAGGTCATCTGGTTCAGATCGACCGATCCGCCGATCGTGCCTTCGTGACAGACCGGCAAATGGTAGCTTTCCATGAAATTCTCGGCCAAAACCTTCCAGTTGGTGGCCCAGCGGAACTGTTCCTGAAAGGTCTCGACGTAAGAGGACATGTCGAGATAGCCGACGAGGCTTTCGACATCCTTCAACGTCTCCTGCGGGCTGGGCAGGTCGGGGTTCAGCGTCACCATGATCCAGCCGAGCCAGACCTCGCAGCGCACGCTCGGCAAAGTGATCTGATCCTTGCAGAAGGCCTCGTTCCGGCCCATCGCGGGTGCCCCCCGCAAGGAGCCGTCCAGATTGTAGGTCCAGGCGTGATAGGGGCAGACGATCGAGCGCACATTGCCCCGCCCCTCCAGCAGCGTGGACATCCGGTGGCGGCAGACGTTCGACATGGCGCGGATCTCTCCCGCCCGGTCGCGCAGGACGATGACCGGTTCGCCCGCGATCTCCATCGTCAGATAGTCGCCCGGGTTGGGCAGCGTCTCGGCCCGGCCCGCGCACAGCCATTCGCGGCCGAAGATATGTTTCTGTTCCAGTGCGAGGAAGGCGGGCGAGGTATAGACCGACTTGGGCATCGCCCGCGCGCTTTCGAACGGGACCGAGACATTGGCATGCAGTTCCGCCGCCGGGCTCAGCATCTCGTGTCGTGTCATGCGCTTCTCCCTTGCCGGTGCGGGACGCACCTCAGCCCAAGGCGGCGTCTTCCGCGCCGACCCTTGCCTTTGCCCCGTGATGACGCAGAGTTGGATCAGAGAAAAGTAAACTCTGAAAGACCAACGGTTAGATACTGCCTAACTCAGGCCGGGCGGACCTGCCCGGCCTTCGCTGCCGCCCGCGCGGTCTGCAGCGTGAAGGCCAGGGCCCACATTGCGATGATGCCACCGGCGATCAGCCCGGCATCGAGCCAGAGGCTTTCCGGGGACACCTCCTTCACCGCCCGCGCGGCGAAGGACAGGATCGTGCCGAAGGCAAAGACCGGCAGCGCGATCCGGCCCATCAGCGCCAAGGGCTCCAGCCAGCGGCTGTTGCAGAGGCTCCGCACCCAGCCAAGCGCGCCAAGAAGATAGACCAGCGCGAAGGCATGCAGAAGCCGCGGCAGCGACAGATAGGTCTTGTCGAAATCCGCCAGCGACCGCGGCAGCCCAAGGTCGAGCAGGAACCGCACGATCTTGGCGCCGACCGCGCCGCCGCCCGGCAGTTTCATCCACAGGATCGCCCCCAGAAGCACCGCCACCGCAAGACCGATCAGAACCGGATGGCGCGGCACGAAACGCTCGCCGCGTCTCAGCGCCAGCCCCGTCATAAGCCCCGCGACGAAGAGCAGTTGCCACGACAGCGGATTGAGGAACCAGCCCCCGCGATTGGGAAAGTTCGGCAGATCGACATAGAAGAAGCCGCACAGGGCCCAGACGCCGAGCGCCCCCGCAAAGGTCGCCCATGGCGCGCGGAGGCCTGCCATGATCATCGCCGGACCGGTCAGCAGCAAGACCGCATACATCGGCAGGATATTCACATAGCCCAGTTGATGGCTCATCAGCGGCAGCCCGACCAGAACGCCCAAGGGGTCGCGCGCGAAGACTTGAATATTGTCCTTGAAGAACAGGGTGCTGTCGCCGCCGAACCGCCAGGCGGCAGCGGCGATCGCGATGGCCCAGAAGGTCACGAGAAGATGGACGAGATAGAGCGTCCAGGCCCGCCCCCACATCCGCGAAATGCCGGGCCAGAGCCGCGCGGCACCATCGAACCCGCTCGCATAGGCCAGCGCCGCCGAACAGCCGGAGATGAAGACGAAGGCCTCCGCCGCATCGGAAAAGCCGAAATTGCGGCTGGTGAGCCCTTCGAACATCGTACCCGGCACATGGTTGATGAAGATCATCACCAGACAGAGGCCACGGAATACATCCAGCCTGCGGTCACGCGGCTTCTTTACCTGCGGTTTGGGCGCAAGGCGGACGATACGGTCCTCGGCCGGGGCGGCATCGCCCGGCTCGATACGGGCAAGTGCGTCAGCCACGGGCAAGCTCCGGTTCGGGAAGGGATTTGACCTCGGCCGGCGCGACCGCCACCGGCTGCCAGCCCGCCAGTACCCGGTCATGCAGCGTCAGGATCGCGGGCACCGCCAGCTCTTCGGGCGTGGTGAAGAGCCGCGCGCGCCCGACGGCGGGCCGCGCGGCGCGCGAGGTCAGGGATATCGCGACCGGCGCCAGAAGCATCGGCACCGCGACCGGCAGAAGCCAGACAAGGATCTGCGTGGTCAGGAAGTAGCCGATGGTCAGGCAGGCCGCCCCCGCCAGCACGATGAACCGGCTTGCCGCCCAGGCCTCAGCAAGGCTCAGACGCGCGTCACCCCGCAGGTTCGCAGGCCAGCCGCCGTCACGCCCCATCAGCACCTGCCAGACCGAGCGGGTCTGATAGGCCATCAGGATCGGCGCAAGGAAGCTGAGCAGCAGGAAATCCGCCAGAACCGATTTCAGCGCGTTCCATGTCCCGCCGAACCCCTTGGTCCGCCCGGCGATCAGCGCCTCGAGCGTGGTCAACAGCTTCGGCATCATCAAGAGTCCGAAGATGCCGATGGCAAGGCCGATCGCCTTGGCCGTCTCGTCGCTTGGAAAGACCGGGAAGAACTGGTGGGGGTCGGGGAAATAGTTGGGCGGCGGCTGGGTGACGTGATCGACCACGACCGAAATCAGGAACCCCGCCCAGAGGACCGGCGCGATATAGGCAAAGACGCCCTGCAGGAAGACAAACCGGCTCCAGGCCTTCAGCCCCGGCGCGCCGATGATCCTGAGGTGCTGCAGGTTGCCCTGGCACCAGCGCCGGTCACGCTTGGCATGTTCGACCACGCTTTCCGGCGCCTCCTCATACGACCCCCTGATGTCGATATCGAGCCGCACCTTCCACCCCGCCCGCGCCAGAAGGGCTGCCTCGACATAATCGTGGCTGAGGATATGGCCGCCGAAAGGCGGCGGGCCTGACAGGACCGGCAGGCCGCAGGCGGCGGCAAAGGCCTCGACCCGCACCATGGCATTATGTCCCCAGAAGGGCCCCGTGCGCCCCTGCAACCGCGCGAGGCCGCGCGAGAAGACCGGCGAGAAGAAGGCGGCCGCGAACTGCATCACCCGGCCGAAGATCGACTGCGCCCTGACCACCACCGGCAGCGTCTGCAACAAGCCAAGCGACGGGTCCGCCTCCATCCGCCGGATCATCTCGACGATTGCGTCGCCCTCCATAAGGCTGTCGGCATCGAGGATCAGCGCGAGGTCATAGGCCCCGCCCGAGCGGGCGAAGAAATCCTCGATATTGCCAGCCTTGCGCCCGGTGTTCTGGCTGCGGCGACGGTAGAAAAGCCGCCCCGCCCCGCCGGTATCGGCCATCAGCCGGGCGAACCAGCGCTCCTCGGCCGCCGCGATGCCCGGATCGCGGCTGTCCGACAGGATGGCGAAATGCACCGGAACCGCCGTCGCCGCGCTGACCGAGCGGTACATGGCGGCCACCCGCGCGAAGGTCACCACCGGGTCTTCGTTGCAGACCGGCACGATGACCACGGTACGCGACGCAATCGGCCCCTCGTGGCGTGGCGCGCGGAAGCGCGAGGGCTTCAGCCCGATCAGCCCCAGACAGGCGCCCCATGCAAGCCAGCTGGTCGAAAAGCACAAGAGCAGCGCGCTGAAGACCGCCATCGGCGTCAGCCCGTCAGCCGCCGCATACTGGATGAAGATCGCCGCCGCCCCCGCCCCGGTTGCAAGCGCCAGCAAAACGGCGACGGCGCGTACCAGAAGTACGCGCCGTTGAAGGCTCTCCTCGCTCTGGCGGGGCCGGGCCATGGATCAGGTCCGCGCCGCCCCGGGCCCGGCGGTCAGCATGGCGATCCAGGCCTGAAGCCGCCCCTGCGGCCGCTCAAGCACCTGCGTCGGCATGACCCTCGGCGCCTCGGGCAAACGCCCGAGTTCAAGCGCCTGCGCAACCCTTTCTGCCGCCGTGGCCTGATCGTCGAACATGCTCTGGCGCATCATGATTTCACCCACTGGAACATCCAGATTTCCGTTAGCTTCCTGCCATAACCCGCGACATGGGCTGACAATTCCGCGACAGCGCCTGTGTCGGAGGCGACGTCGAACACCAGCCGCCAGATGTCGGTTCCGTCGATCCGGTGCAGCGTGACATTCTCGGCCTTGCCGTTCGTCACCGTCACCACCGGCCTGATCTCCGCGTCGTCGGGCGGCAGACGGCTCAGCATGCCGCCCCGGAAATCCACGACGAACTTGCGCGTGTCGGGCGGATTGTCGTTGCCAGCCGCCCCACCGACGCCGCCGCGCGTCTCCAGGACCCGCGCCCGGTCGTCCATCGCAGGCCCGTCAAGCCGCCCCCAATGCATCCGGTAGGCGATCTCCAGCGACGACCCGGCGGCGGGCTTCTGGTCCGGCACCCAGTAGGCGACGATATTGTCATGCACTTCAAGCGCCGACGGGATCTCGACCAGCCGCACCCGGCCCGCGCCCCAATCGCCCAAAGGCTCGATATCGACCGAGGGGCGCCGCTCGTAATGCGCCTCGGCATCCTGATAGGCGTCGAAATCGCGCCCGCGCTGATGCAGACCGAACCGGCGCGGCCGCGTCTCGGCGAAATAGGACGAGGCGAGCGTGAGCGGATTGTTCAGCGCCCGCCAGATCACGTCGCCATCGGCCCGCTCGATCCTCAGCCCGTTGCTGTCATGGACCTGCGGGCGGTAATCGTCGAACCGCGCGCGGTTGACCTCGCCATAGAGGAACATCGAAGTCAGCGGCGCGATGCCCAGTTCCGTGACCTCGCTGCGGAAGAACAGCCGCGCGGTCACGTCAACCACTGTCTCGACGCCGGGCGTGATCACGAACCGGTAGGCCCCGGTCACGCTCGCACTGTCGAGTGCTGCATAGACCGTCACCACCTGCGTCCCGGGCGCGGGTTTTTCCAGCCAGAAGCCGGTGAAGCGCGGGAATTCCTCGGCCTTCGACAGGCCGGTGTCGATCGCCAGCCCGCGCGACGACAGGCCATAGGCATTGCCCTGCCCCAGCACGCGGAAATAGCTGGCCCCCACGAACGATATCACCTCGTCGAAAAGATCGCCCCGGTTGATCGGATGGTTGAGCTTGAAGCCCGCAACCCCCGGCAGGGTGAAATTCTCCGGCACCTCGGCCTTGAGGGCACCGCGATATTCGAAATCGGCGGTGGTGAATCCCATCTCAACCGCCTGAGCGTCGATTACCTCGTAGATCGTCACCGGTTCCTTGAACAGCCAGCCGACATGGAACGGCAGCACCCGCCAGAGGCTCTCCTTCTCGGCCCAGCGCGCGCGCTTCGGCCAGAACTGGATCAGCTGGTACTTGTCGTAATCGAGCCCGGCGAGGAAATCCGACAAGGGCGCGGGCACCGGATCCTCGCCCGCCGCGCGGGCCCGCGCCGCCTCGGTCAGGCTGTCAAAGCTGAAGGGCGCCCCCACAGGCGGCGCAGCGGCCGGATCGACCGCCGGGACCGGTGTTTCCTGTGCCGCAAGGCAGGTCGGCAGGCCGGTCGTGGCGAGAAACAGCCCGAGGCTGCCGCCCCGCACCAGGAAGCTCCGCCGCGCCGGGTCGGGAAAGGTCTTGTGGGTTCTGTCGGTCATGTCGCAGCGGAATCCAGTCGGCAGGTCAATCTCACAACGTCCGGGCGATATCCAGACGCGGGCCATGCCGGCGGCGCATATCCGCCATTCCGGTATTCTTGTAAAGATGCCGGTCGGTTAGATGGCACTACCTTTGGCGCATTGGTCGCGCAACGGCGCTTTTTTGGGCAGCCATGCGGAAAGATCGGCAAAGCACCGCCGATCGCGCGCCGGCGAAAGGGTCAGACCCGCCGCTCCTGCCGATCGCCCGGGTCGGGCCCGGGTCGGGCCCCGGGGCTTGGCAATCCCCGGATTGAGCCTTCATTAGCGACAATCGCTATCTCTTTATCAGATTGTTCAACAGAAGCCCTTACATTTTGTTTTGACAAAGCTATATACCTACCAATTCTTGAATCTTCCCCGACGTCAGCGGAGGGGGCAATTTGACAGGTGGCATTATGGCTGCGCCCGGCTACGACGACCCGACGGAGAGTCTTACGCGCCGTTTTGCGCCCCGGGATTACGTTCTCGCGCTGGAATGGACGATAGCGCCCGGATGCGACGCGGATCGTCAGAAATACATCTTCCTTGCCGATTTCGACCTGCAGGTTGAAATCCTGCGCGGCTTTGCCGCATCGGCCGGGCCGGAACGCCGCGCCCCGCACCTCCGCCGGGGCTGATCAGCCGCGGCAGATCACGGGCCGAAGCACCTCGACCAAGACAGGCACAACCCCCGCGCGCATCGCCGCCCCGGTCGGGTGCAGCCCGTCGGGAATCATCTCCGCCTGGGTCTCTTCCCCAAGGCTGCGCCAGAACGGGTCGGTGTCGATCAACCCTACCCCGGTCTCCTCGGCAAGATCGCGGTAGAGCGCGCGGTACCGCGCCTCGCCCGGCCGTTCCCAGCCATTCGCGCCAAAGGCCGGATTGAGCAGCGCAAGAAAGACCACCGCCCCCGCCTGCCGCGCGGCCGCGATCATGCGCAGATGCCGGGCGCGGCTGAGGACCAGCGGCACGCCCTGCCAAAGCGAGGCGTCATTGATCGAAAGCTCGATCACCACCACCCCCGGCGTGTCGGTGCGAAGCCGCTCCTCCAGCGCGCCTTCCGCCCAGCCGCTCGCCCCGCCCGCCCGCGCCAGCCGCTCGACCCGGACACCGGGCGCGCACAACGCCAGTTCGGCCTGCACCGCCTCAGGCCAGTCGCCGCGCGCGGTCAGGCTGGTGCCCAGAAGGAGGATGTGCCCGCCGACCGCCCCGCCCGGTTCCGGCGCCCGGTTGCCCTGAGCGCCGGTGGCGGGTCCACCGGTGACGGGCGCGCCAACCACCCCGTAAAGCCAGAGCGGCAGACAGAGCCCGAGCGTCAGGAAGAGCAAGATCGCGAACCGCATCGCCAGAGACTACCGCGCGCGCGCGCCCGACGGAAGCGCCGGATTTCGATACGAAATCCGGTCCGAAATCTTTGAAAGATTTCGGCTCACCCGCGCGCCAGAAGCGCCTCGATCTCGGACCGCGCGGGCATCGAGGGCGCGGTGCCCGGCCGCGTCACCGAAATCCCCGCCCCCGCGCAGGCAAAACCCACCGCCTCGACCGGCGCCATGCCGCCTGCGAGGGCTGCCGCGAAAGCGCCGTTGAACGCGTCTCCGGCGCCCGTCGTCTCGACCACCGGCCCTGCGCTGACCGCAGGCACATGCACCGTCTGCCGTCCGTCATGGTACAGCGCTCCCTTCTCGCCCAGCGTGATGATCGCCACCCCCGCCCCCGCCGCTCGCAAGGCCCCGGCCGCGCGCGCCGCCTCTTCGACCGTACCGACCGGCAGGCCGGTCAGTGCCTCGGCCTCGGATTCATTCGGCGTCACATAGTCGCACAGCGCGAGCATCCCCTCGGGCAGAACCGCCGCCGGGGCGGGGTTGAGGATCGTCGTGACACCGGCCGCCCGCGCCAGGGTCAGCCCCGCCATCGCCGCCTCCATCGGCTGTTCCAGCTGCGTGACGAAAACCTCGGCACCCTCGATCAGCGCCCGCCGTACCGCGATGTCGCCCGGCCCGATGGTTCCCGCGATGCCCGGGCAGACGATGATCGCATTATTGCCGGTCGCCGCCTCGACAAAGATATAGGCCGCCCCGGTGTAGCTCTCGTCATGCTGGCTGACGGCCGGGATCACGCCCGCCTTCTTCCACGTGGCCAGCGCCATGTCGGCAAAGGGATCACGCCCGAGACGCGAGAGGAAATGCGTCTCGGCCCCCGCCATCGCCGCCGCGACCGCCTGGTTCGATCCCTTGCCGCCGGGGCCGAGCGCGAAGCTCTCGCCCATGATCGTCTCGCCCATCTTCGGCGCGCGCGCTGCGCGATAGGCGGTATCGGCGACAAAGACTCCCAAAACTACAACCTTGCCCATCGCTCACGCCTCCGGCGGGATCACACCCTTCCTGAGGATGAAACAGCCATAGAACCGCCGCTCGCCGGTCTGGATCACCGCATAGGCCGTCTTCGCGCGCTTATAAAAATCGAACCTTTCTATACCGATCATCGGCCTTTCTCGGCCTTCGGCTTGATCAATCTCTACCTGAACCTCTCGTTGCACCTTGGGCACGGCAGCCGCATCGCCCACCACCTCCATCCGGCCCGCGAAATCGTCGACGAACGTATCCAGCGGCAAGACCGACAGGATCGCGTTCATCGCCTGGGCACAGGTCAGGTTGTCCATGCGCAAAAGGCTCCCCAGCACGGTCTGGCGGGCAATGGAGTCTGACGGGAAGTTCGTGTCGGCCACCACAAGCGTATCGCCATGTCCCATCGCCCTCAGGGCGCCCAGCACCTCGGCATTCAGCCGCGGATCGATTCCCTTCAGCATCTCAGTCCCCTCCCAACCGGCGCCCGACCGCTTCGGCCAGCGCGAGCCCAAGCGTCCGGTGCATGTCCCTATCGTAATGAACCCCGTCCACGGGCGATACGGCAATCACCTCGCCCGCATCGAAGAAACCCGCGCCATGCCGCGCCGCCTCCCGCGCCACAGGCCCGGCCAGGGCGCGCGACCGCGCCGCCGCGCCCGCGAAAATCTCGGCCAGGCACCCCGCCTCCTCGACCGGCGGCGGCGCCACCACCAGAACATCCGGCGCCCCGCCCTGAGGCCCCGCGCCCGAGGCCCGGATCACCCGCACCAGCTTGCCCAGCGACAGGGCTATGTCGGCGGCCGAGACGGCGAACCGCGGCTTCAGATCGTTGGTGCCGAGCTTCAGGATCACCAGATCGACCGGCCGATGGCTTTCCAGCACCGCGGGCAGCACCGTCAGCCCGTTGCGGTGCGGCCCCTCGACCGGATCGTCATGCAGCGTCGTGCGCCCGGGCTGCCCCTCAGCGATCACCTCGAAACCCGGTCCAAGCGCCGCCGCCATCACCTCGGGCCAGCGCTCCGCCCTGGGAAGCCGGTCCAGATCGTCCAGCGTCGCCATCGGCATCGTGCCGTGGGTGTTGCTGTCGCCATAACAAAGGACCGTGCGCATGGGTCAGATCCGCTCGCCGCTCGCCGCATCGAAGAGATGCACATGCGCGGGCGCGGGCATCAGCCGCACCTCCTCGCCCGGCCTGAACGCATGGCGTTCGCGAAAGACCGCGATCACCTCCTGTCCGCCTGCACCCTCCGCGCCGAGGCGCGCGACCAGATGCGTCTCCGACCCGGTCGGCTCCACCACCGCAACCCGGGCCGGAATGCCCTGACCCGAGCGGATCAGATGTTCAGGCCGGATGCCGTAAATCACCTCGCGCCCTTCCGCCAGCCCTTCCATCGCGGGCAGCGGCATCAGTCCCGCGCCGATATCCACCCGCCAATCCTCACCCGCCCGCACCAGACGCCCCTTCAGGAGGTTCATCGCGGGCGAGCCGATGAAGCCCGCGACGAAGACATTCGCGGGCCGGTCATAGAGGTCGAGTGGCGCCCCCACCTGGGCGATATGGCCATCGCGCATCACCACGATCTTGTCGGCCATGGTCATCGCCTCGATCTGGTCGTGCGTGACATAGATCGTCGTCGTGCCAAGCCGCTGATGCAGCTCGCGAATCTCCGACCGCATCTGCACGCGCAGCTTCGCGTCGAGGTTCGACAGGGGCTCGTCGAACAGAAAGACCTTGGGTTCGCGCACGATCGCCCGCCCCATCGCCACGCGCTGCCGCTGCCCGCCCGACAGGGCGCGCGGATAGCGGTCGAGATAGGGTTCCAGCCCAAGGATCGCGGCCGCCTTCTTCACCCGCGCGTCGATTTCGGCCCTGTCCATCCGCGCCATCTTAAGCGCGAAGCCCATGTTGGCCGCGACCGTCTTGTGCGGATAAAGCGCGTAATTCTGGAAGACCATCGCAATGTCGCGCTCGGCGGGCGGCAGGTTGTTCACCACCTTGTCGCCGATCGAGATCGTGCCGCCCGAGATCGCCTCCAGCCCCGCCACCATCCGCAGAAGCGTCGATTTCCCGCAGCCGGACGGGCCGACCAGCACCAGGAACTGGCCATCCGCGATCTCGATATCGACGCCATGCACCACCTCATGACCGCCGTAGGATTTCCGCACCCCCCGGATTGCAACTTCCGCCATCCCGTCCCCTTCCCCCCGGCTTGCCAGTTCAGGGATAGCGCAGCGCTTTTCACCTGTCCACCGCCTGACCATACTAACATGCTAGTTCTTGACTCGCCCCGGCCGGACTGAGAAGCTTTCCCCGGCGTCCGGCGGGAACCGGACGGGGAGTACGCTGTTGGGTGTGCTGCGCCCGGCCGCAGGCCGGGTGGCCCGAATGCGGACACCCGAGGCCCCCGACCGATCGGGAGAACATGGGAGGACGACATGAAACCGGGACTTTACGATATGGCCGCGCGACAGGCGATGACGCGGCGGCGGCTGATGCAGGGCGTGGCGGCGATGGGCGGTGCCATGGCCATGTCGGGGCTGGGGCTCCGGCCCGCCGCCGCCGAGGACAATCTGCGCGCCCAGATCCTTGCGATCCCCGGCGTGGGGGCGGGCTCGCCCACTGACGCCGACTGGCAGAAGGTCGGCGAACTCTGCCTCGGCCCCACCAGGGCCAATGTCGCCGAGGGCGAGTTTGCGGGGATCGAACTGACCTTCATGGGGCTCAACAACCAGAACCTCCACAATGTCCTCTTCCGCGGTTTCCTGAAACCGTGGGAGGCCTATACCGGCGCCAAGATCAACTGGATCGACCTCGCCCAGGCCGACTACAACCCGCGCCTCCAGCAGGCGATCGCCACCGGCACCGTCGATTTCGACATCATCGAGATGGGCGCCCCGTTCGAGGGCGACACGGCCGGCAAGGGCCTGCTCGACCCGATGCCAGACTGGGTGAAGGACCAGATCGAGGCCGACGACCTCGTGGCCTACCTGCAACCGCCGGTCGGCACCTGGGACGGCAAGACCTACCGCATCACGATCGACGGCGACTGCCATACGCTCGCCTTCCGCAAGGACTATTTCGGCGACGGCGGCATCGGCGGGGCCGAGATGCCCAGGCATTGGGAAGATGTGAACGCGATGTCACTGGCGCTGAAGGGCCAGACCGACCCGCTGACCGGCCTTCCGGCCTATGGCTTCCTCGATCCCCTGAAGGGCTGGGGCGGCTTCGGCTTCTATTTCCTCGAAGACCGGGCCACGGCCTATGTGAAGCACCCGTCCGACCCCGCCTGGCTCTTCGACCCCGACACGATGAAGCCGCGCGTCAACAACCCGGGCTGGGTGCAGGCGATCCAGGATGTGATGGACCTGAACGCGGCGGGCGCCTATCCGGCCGACCAGATCAACGCCGACCCCGGCACCACCGCCTTCCAGCAGTTCCTTGCGGGCACCGGCGCGGCGCTGACCTGGTGGGGCGACGTCGGCTCTAACGCCCGCACGTCGGACACGTCGGTCGTGGGCGATGTCGTGGGCTTCGACATCAACCCCGGTGCGAAACGCGTCTACAACCACGCCGCCGGCGCCTGGGAAGAGACCGAGAATTTCGCCCCGAACCTCGCCTACCTCGGCTGGGGCGTCTATGTGACGAACCGCGTCTCGGGCGACGAGGCCAAGCGCAAGGCCGCCTGGTCGGCCGCCGCGCACCTGGGCGGCAAGGACATCTCGCTCTGGATGGCGGCCTATCCCTCGGGCTTCCAGCCCTACCGCAATTCCCACTTCATCTTCGAGGAATGGGAAGCGGCGGGCTACGACCGGGCCTTCGTCGAGGATTACCTCGGTTCGAACCGCGACAGCTACAACCATCCCAACGCCGCGATCGAACCGCGCATCCCCGGCATCTTCCAGTATTATTCGGTGGCCGAGGACGAACTCGCGAAGGGCTTCGCCGGACAATACGGATCGGCGCAGGAAACCGCGGACGCCATTGCCGCCGCCTGGGAAAAGATCACCGACCAGATCGGCCGCGACAGCCAGATCGCGCTTTACAAGGCGAGTTTGGGGATGTGAGGCGGGGATGGGCAGATTGCCCATCCTACGAGCCTGAGACATTGGCAGGGAGCGCAGTCCGCGCTCCCGCCGCATTCGCAAGCCGGGGCAGGATTTGAATACAGGCGACCTTCTCCACGTTGTCATCAACGACAATATCTCACCCGCCCGACGCGGCTTCGGGCGGATGATCCTCTGGGGCTCGGTCGCGCTCTTCTTGATCGTGGGCCTGCTGCAAGCCCTTCAGGCCGGTGGCCATCTGGACCTCGGCTTCCGGAACTGGCGCCCGACGCTTTACGCCTATGCGCTGATGTCGGCCTCGCTCTGCTGGGCGCAGGTGCTGATCCGGGGCGAACAGGGCAAGCGGGTGCTCTTCGTTCTGCCTGCGGTCCTCTTCGTCCTCTCGCTCGCGATCATTCCGCTCGTTTTCGGCCTCATCATCGCCTTTTCCAACTGGAACCTCTCCTCGCCGCTCGGCCGCCAGTTCAACGGCCTCGACAATGTCCGCCAGATGTGGGGCGACCCGTTCTACTGGAACGCCCTTCGCAACATGGTCTGGTACTGCCTCGCGATCCTTGTCGAATATGCCGTGGCCTTCGGCCTCGCCCTTCTGCTGAACGCCGAAATCCGCGCGCGGAAGTTCTTCCGCGTGGCCTTCCTCCTGCCGCTCATGCTCTCGCCCGTCGCGGTCAGCTGGATGATCGGCAAGTCGATGACCGAAATCCGCTTCGGCCCCATCGCCCGCCTCGCCCGCGCCCTCGGGTGGGACAATCCGTCCTTCTTCGGCACGCCGGAAATGGCGCGCACGACGATCATGCTGATGGACGCCTGGACCTATATCCCCTTCATGATGATCATGCTGCTGGCCGGGCTGCAGGCGATCCCGAAGGAACTGCAGGAAGCGGCGAAGGTCGACGGCGCCAGGGGCTGGCGCGCCTTCTGGGAAGTGACCTTCCCGCTCATGCTGCCGGTCTCCGTCACTGCGCTGATGATCCGGCTGATCTTCAAGCTGAAGCTCGCCGACATCGTCATCAACGTCACCTCGGGCGGCCCGGGCGGCGCGACCGACAGCGTCACCAGCTTCATCTTCCGCGAATATCGCGACCGCTCGAACGTGGGTTACGGCACGCTACTGGCCATCGTCTACCTCGTCTTCATCATCATCGCGATGCTCGGGCTATTGAAGCTGGCCGACCGCTGGCTCCGGCCGCAGACATGAGGCCCGACAGATGACCCAGATATTCAAGGACAGCGACACCGACCTCGCCCACAAGGCGAAATGGTTCACCGGACGCCTCGCCATCTATGGTGCGCTGTCGCTTTGGGCCTTCGTCGCGCTTTTCCCGATCTACTGGACGCTGACGACCTCGTTCAAGAAGGCGCCCGACGTGATGAAGGGGGCGATGTTGCCCTGGATCGACTACGGGCCCGACTGGCTGGGGTGGAAGTCGCTCGGCCTCTCGCCCGCCACCATCGGGCAGGACTCCACCGTGCGCGCCGAATTCCTCGGCCGCTTCATGAACTCGCTGACGATCTCTGTCTCCGCCTCGATCCTCGCCGTCATCCTCGGCTCCCTCGCGGCCTATGGGCTGTCGCGCTTTTCCTACAAATTCCTGTGGATGAGGAATTCCGACATTTCCTTCTTCTTCCTCAGCCAGCTGATCCTGCCGCCCGTGGTGCTCGCGCTGCCGTTCCTCGTCCTCTACAAGGAGCTCGCCCTTCTCGACAGCCGCATCGGCCTGATCCTCCTTTATACTCTGACCGTCCTGCCCATCGTCGTCTGGATCATGCGCGACCAGTTCGCGGGCATCCCGACCGAGCTGGAGGAGGCGGCCCTCGTCGATGGCCTGTCGATCTGGGGCGCCTTCCTGACCATCGTCCTGCCCATCGCCCTGCCCGGCATGGTGGCGGCGCTGATCCTGTCGCTCGTCCTGACCTGGAACGAATATTTCTTCGCGGCCCTCCTCACCTCGACGCACGCCAACACGCTGCCGGTGATGGTGGCGAGCCAGACCGGCAGCCAGGGCATCAGCTGGTGGTCGATGGCGGCACTCTCATGGGCGGCGATCCTGCCCTTGATCGTGATCGGCGTCCTTCTGGAACGCTATATCATCAAGGGCATGGCGGCGGGCGCCGTGAAATAGGCCCGGCGCGAGGAGTGCCCGAAGGGCTTCGACGAGCCCTGCGCCCGAGGCTCAGATGCGCACGCCCTTGCGCGCCGCCAGATCGGTGAAGAACTGCCAGGCCACCCGGCCCGACCGCGCGCCGCGCGTTGCCTGCCATTCGATCGCCTCGGCGCGCAGCTCCTCCTCGCCCACCACGACACCATGGGCCTCGCAATAGCCCCGGATCATCGCGAGATATTCGTCCTGCGAACAGGGATGAAAGCCCAGCCACAGGCCGAACCGGTCGGAAAGCGAGACCTTCTCCTCCACCGCCTCCGACGGGCTGATCGCGGTCGAGCGTTCATTCTCGATCATGTCGCGCGGCATCAGATGCCGCCGGTTCGAAGTGGCATAGAAGATCACGTTCTGGGGCCGCCCCTCGATCCCGCCATCCAGAACCGCCTTCAGTGCCTTGTAATGCTGGTCGTCATGGCTGAAGGACAGGTCATCGCAGAACAGAAGGAAGCGACGGTCAGGCGCGGCACGCAGATGCGTGAGCAGCCGACCGATCGACGGCAGGTCCTCGCGGCTCAGTTCAACGATCGCCAGCGCCAGCCCCTGCCGCAGGACGTCCGCATGGACCGCCTTGACCAGCGAGGATTTCCCCATCCCCCGCGCGCCCCACAGAAGCGCATTGTTCGCGGGAAGGCCGCGCGCGAAATGCAGCGTATTGGCCAGAAGCGTGTCGCGCGCCCGATCGATGCCCACCAGAAGCGGCAGATCGACCCGGTTGACCTCTGGCACCGGGTCCAGCCGGTCCGGCCCGGTGTGCCACACAAAGGCATCGGCCGACGTGAAGTCGGGCGCCGCCCCCGGCACAGGCGCCAGCCGTTCCAGCGCCGCCGCGATCCTGGCGAGGTCGTGCTCGCTCACGCCCCCTCCTCCTCATCCTCGACCCAGGTGCCATCGGCCCGCGCCTGCGCCTCGCGGTCGCGCTCGAACTTCTGCACGAAGAGGATCGAGATTTCATAGAGCGGATAGACCGCGGCAAAGAGGATGATCTGCGAGAAGATGTCGGGCGGCGTCACGATGGCGGACACCGCAAGGATGCCGACGACCGCATATTTCCGCGTATGTTTCAGCCCCCTGGACGAGATCAGCCCCGCCCGCCCCATCAGCGTCAGGAGGACCGGCAGCTGGAAGCACAGGCCGAAGGCCATCACGAAGGTCATGGTCAGCGAGAGATAGGCCTCGATCGAACCCTGATAGACGACGCCCGTCGGCACCGCGCCCAGCGCGCTGCCCCCCGATGCCGCCTGCTCCTGAAACGTGTCGGCAAAACCGAGGAAGAAGGTGAAGGCGAAGGGCAGGATCACGAAATAGGCAAACGCCCCGCCCATGAAGAACATCACAGGAGAGGCCACGAGGAACGGCAGGAAGGCGTTCTTTTCCGACCGGTAGAGGCCCGGCGCCACGAAACGCCACATCTGGTAGGCGATGATCGGGAATGCCATCGCGAACCCGCCCCAGAGCGCGATGCGGATGGCGACGAAGAAGCCTTCCTGCATCTTGATCAGCACGAGGCGGCATTCCTCGCCGCGCTCGGCCAGCACCTGGCACATCGGATGCGACAGGATGTTGAAGATCGGCTGCCAGATCACATAGCCGAGGATGAAACAGAGCGCGTAGACACTGATCGAGATCAGGACGCGGTTCCTCAGCTCTTTCAGATGCTCGATCAGCGGCTGGGCGGTATCGTCGATCGTGTCGTTGGCGCTCATGCGTCAGGGGCCTTCTTCGCGCGCGGTTTGACGGCGGCTTTCACCGCAGGCTTGGTGGCAGTCTTTTCGGCAGCCTTGGTGGCGGGTTTCCTCGCGGGTTTCGCGGCGGCGGTGGCGGTGGCGGTGGCGGCGCTGCGCGTGCGCCCCGGCTTCTTGACCGCCGCTCCTGCAACCGTCAGATCACCGGCATCGACCGCCTTGAGCTTGGCACCCATCTCCTCGATCACCGCCTTGCGCGCCGCCTGCTTGTCGCGCAGCGCCTTGGTCGCGGGCCCCTCCGGGGCTGCCGCAGCGGCTTCCGCCGGCGGAGCGGCATCGGCCGTTTTCGCGGCAGCGGCCGCCGACGCCGCCTTCGCGGCCGGTTTGGCGGATTTCAGCGGATCCCATTTCTCGAACTTGTCGGCCGCATCCTTGACCGCCGTGATACCAAGGCTCTTGGCCGAGGTCGCGGCCTTGAGATCCTTGGCCACGTCGTTCACACCCGATTCGCGCGCCGCCTGATCCATGGCGCGCTGGAACTCGCGCGCCATCGACCGGATCTTCGCGGTGAAACGGCCAAGCTGCCGGAACATTTCCGGCAGGTCCTCAGGCCCGATGACGATCAGCGCCACCACACCGATGACCAGAAGCTCCATCCAGCCGATATCGCCAAACATGACGCGTTCCCTTCAGGGCTAAGGGCCTGTCAGGCCTTGTCCTTTTCCTCGGGCGTCACGTCCTTGGCGGTCGAGGCCGCCTCGCGCTCGATCTCCTCGGTGCCGTCCTTGACGCCCTTCTTGAACGCGGTGATGCCCTTGCCCACCTCGCCCATGAGCGAGCTGACCTTGCCGCGCCCGAAAAGCACCAGAACCACCACGGCGATCAACAGAAGCTGCCAGGGTCCCATTTGCATGTCTTCATCCTCCGGATAGGCCGCCCTCTGCGACCGTCGCCCCTGATCTAGTCCCGCGCGCGGTCCGATCAAAGGGCCAATCTGCATGTCACCCTCGCGATACCCGGTTCAGGTCGATGCTACTGCTGACAGGTTTATGTCAGTTGTCCTCTTCTATAGCCAAGCCGTCGCTTGAAGAAAAGGAGACCGACATGACCCAGACCCTCACCGCCGAGATCGTGACATTCCGAGCCGCACATGGCCTCAGCGCCGACGAGGTGCGGGCCCGTGCTTCGGGCGTCACCGAATGGCTCGAACGCCAGCCCGGCTTCATCGCCCGCACCCTCAGCCGCGCAGAGGACGGCACCTGGATGGACCATGTCCTATGGGCCAGCCGCGCCGAGGCGCAGGCGGCAGGCGAGGCCTTCATGGCAGAACCGTCCGCCGCGCCCTTCATGCAGGCGATCCAGCCCGCCAGCGTCGCGATGATCCATGCCGAGGTGGCGCTTCGCCGCACCGCCATGATGACCGAGGCTTGACGCGCGCCCCGGCGCGGTCATGCTTTGACCCATGCGCTCGGACCGGCTCTTCGACCTGATCCAGATTCTCAGGGACGGAAAACTCCACCGCGCGGCGGACCTCGCCGCGCGGCTCGAGGTTTCAACGCGCACGATCTGGCGCGACATGGGCACCCTGCAGGCCTCGGGCCTGCCGGTCGAAGGCGAACGCGGCGTGGGCTATATGCTGACCGCGCCGATCACCCTGCCCCCGGTCGCGCTGACGCTGCAGGAGATGGAGGCGCTGCGCCTCGGCATCGCACTGGTGGCCAGCGCCGCCGACGCAGGGCTTTCCTACGCCGCACACACGCTCGGTCAGAAGATCGCCGCCGTTTCGCCCGCCGCGGGCAACCTGCCGCCCGTCGATACATTCGTCTTCGCCGGACCCGAGGCACAGAAGGCCGCGCCCCACCTGCCGCCGCTGCGCGCCGCGATCTCGGCCTGCGAAAAGCTCGACATGACCTACCGCGACCTTGCGGGACGCGAGAGTCTCAGGCGCATCAGGCCCCTGCAGCTCGAATATTGGGGCCGGGTCTGGACCGCGACCGCCTGGTGCGAGAGGCGCCGCGATTTCCGCAGTTTCCGCGTCGACCTGATCCGCCATCTCGCACCGACCGGCGAGACATTCAGCGCCGAACCCGGAAAGACGCTCGCCGATTTCAAGGCACGTATGGCGACCGCCCCGAGCACCTCCTCCCAGAGCACCTCCTCGTCGCCCTGACGGGCGCTCGTCGGGCCAGGCACCCCGAGGAGCGCCGAAGGCGACGACGAGGCTATACCCTGGGAAAGATGAAACAGCGGTCGCGCCTGAGCATCAGCCACATGGCGGTGCCCGGTTTCGGCAGAAAGACCGCAGGCACCGTTGCCTTCAGGCTGGCGCCGCCATCCTCAAGCCGGAACTCGACCAGGCTCTCGCGGCCCAGAAACCGCGCCCGCTCCACCACCGCCCGCGCCGCCGTCCCGTCCTGCGGCGTCGGCAGCGGACCGCGCCCATTGCGGTCGAAATCGATCTTCAGATGCTGGGGGCGGATGACGATATCGACGGCCGTGCCGTCCGGCACGCCCGGCGTGAGGAATTCGCCGAAGGGCGTCGCGGTCAGCGCCCCCCGCACCTCGCCCTCCAGTACGTTGATATCGCTGAAGAAAGCCGCCGCCGCCCGATCAACCGGCGCATTGTAGATATTGTAGGGCGCGCCCCGCTGCACGATCCGCCCGGCGCGCATCAGCAAGATCTCGTCGGCCATCCGCATCGCCTCGTGCGGCTCGTGCGTGACCAGCAGCACCGCCGTCCCCTCTTCCTTCAGAAGCGCCAGCGTCTCGTCGCGGATGCCATCGCGCAGCCGCTCGTCGAGACCCGAGAAGGGCTCGTCCATCAGAAGGGTGCGCGGGCGCGGCGCGAGCGCGCGCGCCAGCGCAACGCGCTGCTGTTCGCCGCCCGACAGTTCATGCGGATATTTCCGCCCGAAGCCTGAAAGCTTCACCCGCTCCAAGAGCCCGCCGATCCGCGCCGCGCGGTCCGGCGCATGGCGCGCCAGCCCGAAACCCACATTCTCCGCCACCGTCAGATGGGGAAAAAGCGCGAAATCCTGAAACATCAGCCCGATCGCGCGGCGTTCCGGCGGAATGCGGAAGACCGTGTCGCACACCAGCGAGCCGTCCACGAATATCTTGCCCGCGTCCTGCATCTCGACGCCCGCGATCATCCGCAAGGTCGTCGACTTGCCACAGCCCGACGGGCCGAGCAGGCAGGTCACCTGCCCCGCCGGAATGGTGAAAGAGACATCATCAACCACCCGCCGCCCGCCAAAGGCGCGGGTCAGGCTCTGCACCTCAAGCCGCCGGGTCTGATCGCTCACTTGTCCGTCCTTGCCCGCCCCGCCCATCCCTTAGAGAAAATGTCGGGCTTTCCGACCCGATAGCAGGGCTGCCCGGTCCCGGCAAGCGACAGGGGCAAGCTTGCGCTCACAAAGTGGCATTCATCGCGCCACCGTCCAGCAGGATATTCTGCCCGACGATGAAGCCCGCATGCTGTGAACAGAGAAACGCGCAGGTAGCACCGAATTCCGCCGCCGTCCCGTAACGCCGCGCCGGGATCGTCGCCATCCGCTCCGCCGCCGCCGCCTCCATCGAGATGCCCTTCGCCTTCGATACACCTGCGTCGAGCGATACCGCCCGGTCGGTCGCATGGATGCCGGGCAGAAGGTTGTTGATCGTCACGCCCTCGGGCGCCACCTGCCGCGCCGTGCCCGCGACAAAGCCGGTCAGCCCGGCGCGGGCCGCGTTTGAGAGCCCCAGCTGCGGGATCGGCGCCTTCACCGACTGAGAGGTGATGTTGACCACCCGCCCCCAACGCTTCGCGATCATCCCCGGCAGCGCCCATTGCATCAGGGCAATCGGCGTCAGCATGTTGGCATCAAGCGCCCGAAGGAAATCCTCGCGCGACCAGTCCGACCACATCCCCGGCGGCGGCCCGCCCGCATTCGTCACCAGAATATCGACCGCGCCCGCCGCCGCCAGAACCGCCGCCCGCGCGCCCACATCGGTGATGTCCCCCGCCACTGTCGTGACCGTCACGCCATGCGCCGCCCGGATCGCCGCCGCCGTCGCCTCAAGCGCCTCGGTGCCGCGCGCATTGATCACCAGATCGACCCCCGCCGCCGCCAGTGCCTCGGCGCAGCCCCGGCCCAAACCTTTCGAGGCCGCCGTCACCAGCGCGCGTTTACCCCTGATTCCAAGATCCATCCTATCCTCCCTGTGACAAAGAAGACTGCCCGGACGCGCCGCCTCTGACCAGAGGCGACTTGACGCTAGTGCGGTTCCGGCGCAAGGGAGCGGCATGGAGGAGCAAGGCATCATCAGACCCGGCCCCGCGATCCAGGCCTATCAGGCCGGGGCGATCCGTGTCGTGGTCGGCGCCAACCTGCGCGATCCCGTAGGGGGGGTCGAGGATGTGGCGCTTGGCGATGTCTACCGGCTGAAGCCCGAAGCGCGCACGAAGCGTCTGGTGCTGGCGCTCGGCGGCACGCCCGGCGCGGCCCAGCAGGTGGCTCCGGGCTCCGATGTCGGCCGCCCCGGCGACCTCGTCCACCCGCTCGCCGTCCTGACCTTCCTTGCCCCCGACGGCGAAAGGCTCGCGCTCGTCACCGCCTGGCATGAGGCGTCCGAAACGACTTTCGCCATGCCGCTGTCACCGATGATGCCGGGCGTCGAATATACGCTGGTCGAGGCACACCGTGATTTCGCGGGGCTGCGGCTCGGCGATGTGATCTGCGTTTCCTTCGCTGCCGGAACGCTTATCACCCGCCCCGGCGGGGCACCCGAAGCGATCGAGCGGCTGAGGATCGGCGATCCGGTCCTGACCCGCGACAATGGCCCCCAGCCGATCCGCTGGATCGGCAAGGCGAGCTTGCGCGCCGCCGGGTCCTTCGCGCCCGTGGTCATCTCTGCGGGCACGCTCGGCAACATTGGCGAACTGGTGGTCAGCCCGCATCACCGCATCTTCCTTTATCAGCGCGGCGCCCGCCGCCTTGGCGCCACCGCCGAAGTGCTGGTGCAGGCCAAGCACCTCGTCGATGGCGACCGGGTCTGGCGGCGCGAAGGCGGTTTCGTCGACTATTACAGCCTCGTCTTCGACCGGCACGAGATCATCTTCGCCGAAGGCGTCGCCGCCGAAAGCCTGATGGTGAACGAGGAAACCGTGCGCCTTCTGCCTGACGAACTCGCCGACGACCTGCGCACCCGCTTCCCGGGCCTCAGACAAAGCCAGTATTACGGCACCGAGGCCGGCGCACACGCGCTGGAAAGCCACGGACGCCAGCATTTCTTCCGCCCCGAGCGCAAGTTCTGACCGGTTTCGCTTGACTTCCCGGCCGTTTGCCCCCATGTCCCCGCTGTCCAGTGCCGCTGCCGCGTGAGCAGTCGCGCCCCAGAGCGAGGCGCAAGAGGCCGGACGAAAGGTTCCCAAATCACGCGGGGGTCCAGTGGCCATGATGGGCCACGCCCCGCCCGATACCGTCGCCCGATATGCGGGCTGGCGGCCTTTTTTCTCTTCGGCGCCGAACCGCGCCAGACAGGACCATACGTGACCACGACTTTCGCCACGCTCGGCATCGCGCCGCGCATCCTTGAAAACCTCGCGCCCATCGGGCTGACCACTCCCACGCCGATCCAGACCCGGGCGATCCCCGAACTGCTGAAGGGCCGCGACCTTCTGGGCCTTGCCCAGACCGGCACCGGCAAGACCGCGGCCTTCGGCCTGCCGATCCTCTCGGCTCTCCTCGCCATCGGCAAACGTCCTCTGCCGAAAACCGCCCGCGCCCTCATCCTCGCGCCTACCCGCGAGCTTGCCACCCAGATCACCGAAAACCTGCAGGCCTTCGCCGCCGAAACCCCGGTGCGCACCGCCCGCGTGGTGGGCGGCGCCTCGATCAACGCCCAGGCCGACCGTCTGGCACGCGGCACCGATATCCTCGTCGCCACCCCGGGCCGCCTGCTCGACCTTCTCGACCGCAAGGCGATCTCGCTTGCCGAAGTCCGCTTCCTCGTCCTCGACGAGGCCGACCAGATGCTCGACACCGGCTTCATCCATGCGCTGCGCAAGATCGCCCGCCTTCTGCCCGCCGAACGCCAGACCATGCTCTTCTCGGCCACCATGCCGAAACTGATCGAGGAACTGGCCCAGACATACCTCAAGGATCCGGTCCGCGTGGAAGTCACGCCCCCCGGCAAGCCCGTCGACCGGATCGACCAGGGCGTGCATTTCGTCAACCAGGGCGAAAAGGCGAAACTCCTCTCCGATTACCTCGGCGAGCATCTGCAGGAACGCGCCCTGGTCTTCGCCCGCACCAAGCATGGCTCCGACAAGCTCTGCCGGCTTCTCGAAAGCTGGGGGTTCGGCGTCGCCGCGATCCATGGCAACAAGAGCCAGAACCAGCGTGAAAAGGCGCTTGCCGCCTTCCGCGCCGGTGAAATCAAGGTGCTGGTCGCAACCGACGTCGCCGCGCGCGGCATCGACATCCCCGACGTGAAGCATGTCTACAACTACGACCTGCCGAACGTGCCGGAAAACTACGTCCACCGCATCGGCCGCACCGGTCGCGCAGGCAAGGACGGCCGCGCCGTCGCCTTCTGCTCGCCGATGGAATTCGCCGAACTGCGGTCCATCGAAAAGACCATGGCACAGCCGATCCCGGTGATCGGCGGCGAGATCCCGGCCGAGGCCGCCAAGGTCGACAACCGCAACCGCAATGGTCAGCGGCAAGGTGCCCGACCGGGCCAGAACCAGGGACAGAAGCATGGCGGGAAGACCGCCGATGGCCAGCACAAACGCCCCGCCCGGCGCCCCTCGCGCCGCCCGAAATCGGCCCAGCAGGGCGCGGCGCATGGCGGCGCGTCTGCCCCGGTGCGCGCCAAGCAACACTGATCAGGGACGCAGCTGGTTCAGAACGGAACCGGCTGGCCCGCCCAATCCTCGAACACGCCGCTTGTCGCGGGCGACAGCGCCTCGATCCGCGCCATCAGTCCGCCAACCGACTGTGCAACGGTGATCTCGGCCGACGATCCGCCCATGTCGGTCTTCACCCAGCCCGGGTGATAGAGGCCGACCGCGATCCCCTCGGGCCGAAGGTCGGTCGCCAGATTGCGCCCCAGATTCACCGCCGCCGCCTTCGAGGCCCGGTAGATATAGCTTCCCCCCGGCGCCCGCGTGCTCGACCCCATGGCCGAGGCGAGGATCGCGATCTTCGCCCCGCTCGCCCGCCGCAGCGCGGGCAGGAAGGCCTCGATGGTCAGGAAGACCCCGGTCACATTGACCGCGAACCCCTCGGCCCACAGATCCGGCGCCGCGCCACGCGGCAAGACGCCTGCATTGCAGATCAGAAGATCGAGCGGCCCCGCGCCAAAGGTCTCTGCCGCCGCAGCGACGGACGCCGGATCGCGCACATCCATGCCGATCTCACCCGCGCCCGGCCTGCCGCGCACCGTACCCGTCGCCTCATCGCCCCGTTCGCGATAGGCGGCCAGAAGGCCTGCGCCTATCCCGCGCCCAGCCCCGGTGATCAGCACCCGCATCGGCCTCTCCCCTGTTTGAAAAGTCAGTTCACCTTGCGCGCGGGCATGAACGGCAGGGGCGCGACCGGCACGCCCTCCTCGATCAGCTTCTTCGCCTCGTCGCCCCGCGCCTCGCCATAGATCGACCGGTGCGGCCGCTCGCCCTCATGCATCGCCCGCGCCTCGGCCGCGAAATTGAGCCCGACATATTCGGAATTTTCCTCGACCTGACGGCGCATCGCGGCGAGCGCCGCCTCGACCTCGCTCGCGGGGCGCTGAAGCGGCTTGGCCGCTTCCGTCCCGTGGCTGACCGCAGGGGCCATCAGATCCTTCGCCACCTTCACCGACCCGCAGACCGAACAGGCGACCATCCCGGCCGCCTGCAACCTGTCGAACGCGTCGGACGATTTGAACCAGCTTTCAAAGCCGTGGTCCTGATCGCAGGTAAGCCGGTAACGGATCATGGTCCTTCACGCGCAAGAATATCGAATCTGACGTGACAGAGATGGCGATTTTCCCGGCGGTTTCAACCTTTTCCCGCAGCCGCCCCGGTTTCCGACGGCGGGCGAAACGCTGCAAGCAGGCTTTTCAGCTCCGGCTCCGCCACGGCTATCGACGCTGCCTCGGGGCTGAACCATTCGCGCCGCCTGATCCCCATCTCGGGGAAGGCATAGCTGAGGTAATTCACCTCGACCGCATGCACGCTGACCCGGCAGGGGATCGCGGCCCCCGCGGGCATCGCCTTGTCGTAGGAATAGGCGCCCGCCTCGCCGGGGATGAGCCGGCCGATGACGCCCGCCTCCTCATGCGCCTCGCGCAAGGCCGAGGCGCCGCCCTCTTCCTTCTTCTTGGGCCAGCCCTTGGGCAGCACCCAGCGCCCGGTGTCGCGGCTGGTCACCAGAAGGATCTCGCACGCCTCGCCGCCCGCCCGCCGATAGCAGAGCGCGGCATGCTGGCGGGCACGGCCCGCGCCACTGGTGCGTTTCCCTTCCTTCATTTCTGCTCTTCCGGGGTCTTGGCGCCCCGGTCCCTGCCTCAGTCTACGTGGGTCCCGGTATGTAACGATTTTGTAACAGGCTAGCAGGATTGGCGCCTTATGCCACCCCTTGAGGCAGCTTCCGCCCGCAAGCTTTCGAAAATGTTACTTTTCCGCCGCGTTTGCACGCGGTTTCAGGCCGGTCAGCCGCGCGAATTCGCCCTCGAAGGCCGCAAGGCCCGCCTCCGCCCCGAAAGCCGCAAGCGCGCGCGCGCCCGTCTCGGCCAACACCGCCTGCCAGTCGCCGTCACCCAGAAGCCGGTCGAACGCCCGCTCCAGATCGCCCGCACCGCCCACTGCGACCGCGCCCCCGGCGGTCGCGAGTGCCGCATAGGCAGGCGCGAAATTGTCAAGCGACTGCCCATGAAGGATCGCCGCGCCATGGGCGGCCGGTTCGAACGGCGTATGCCCGCCGCGCGGGGCGAGCGAGCCGCCCACGAAACACAGCCCCGCCGCGCCATACCACAGGTCCATCTCCCCCATCGTATCGGCCAAATAGACCGGCGCGCCTCCCTCCGGCCCCTGCCCGCGCGACCGCGTGGCGAAAGCAAGCCCCCGCGCCGCGATCTCCGCCTCCACCTCGTCGCGCCGTCGCGGATGGCGCGGCGCCAGGATCAGCCGAGCGCCGGGATGGCGCGGCAGGACCGCCGCGAACGCCTCCAGCACCGCCGCCTCCTCGCCCTCATGGGTCGAGGCCGCAAGGATGGTCCGCGCCCGGTCAAACCCCGCGACAGGCTCGTCCCCCGCCACGGCCGTCGCCTTCAGAACCGTCACCGGTCCAAGTCGCGCTTCGGGCAGACCGAGGTCCAGGAACCGCGCCCGCGCCGCCTCGTCCTGCGGCGCCAGCCAGGAAATCGCGCCCACCAGCCGCCGCGCCAGCCCCGGCATCCAGCCCCAGACCCTCGCCGACCGCGCCGACATCCGCCCGCCCAGAACCAGAACCGGCACGCCCCGCGCGGCGCATTCGCTCAGCCGATGCGGCCAAAGCTCGTTCTCGATCATCACCAGCGCCACCGGCCGCACCCGGTCGAGAAAGCCCCGAACCAAAGGCAGATGATCGACCGGCGCCAGCCGTACCTCGCAGGCCGCAAGGCCCCAGCCCCGCACCATATCCCGCGCCGTCAGGCTGTTGACGGTGATCATCAGGCGAAGCTCCGGCCAGCGCGCCCTCAGCCGCGCCACCGCCACCCGCGCCGCCTGCATCTCGCCGTTCGAGGCGCCGTGCAGCCAGACGACCGGCCCGTCGCAGGCCCCGGGCACCTCGAACCGCTCGCGCTCCGCCGCGCCGCGCGAAAGACGCAGCCACAGGCAGGCCAGAGTGGAAAAAATCCGGTAGATCACCATGCGCCCGCTCTGCCACGGCCCGTCCGCTGACGCAATGTCCGTGGCAGCCCCCTTCCCCTCGCCACCGTCACAGGGCACTCTCCGCCCAAGAAACCCGGAGCCCCCGATGACCGACGCCTTCACCGCCCCCGGCCGCTTCCTGCGCGGCAATCTCCACACCCACTCGACCCGCTCCGACGGCGTCCTTCCGCCCGAAGAAGTCTGCCGCCGCTACCGCGCCGAAGGCTATGACTTCATGGCGCTGACCGACCATTTCGTCGGCGCCTTCAAATACCCGATGGTCGACACGCGCGACTTCCGCACGAAGGACTTCACGACGCTCATCGGCGCCGAGCTGCATGCGGGCACCATGCAGAACGGCGAGGTCTGGCATATCCTCGCCGTGGGCCTGCCCTTCGACTTCACGCCCCCCGACCAGCCCTGGTTCGCGCCCCACGAGACCTCGGAAAGTGCCGCCACCCTCGCCACCCGCGCCCGCGACGCGGGCGCCTTCGTCGCCGTCGCCCATCCGCAATGGTCGGGCCTGACGCTCGCCGACGCCCGCACGATCGAGGCCGCACATGCGGTCGAGATCTACAACCACGGCTGTTACGCGGGCTGCGACCGGGGCGACGGCTTTGCCATCAACGACCTCCTCCTGACCGAAGGCCGCGCGCTCTCGCTCGTCGCCACCGATGACGCGCATTTCTCCGAACCCGACCATTTCGGCGGCTGGGTGATGGTCAAGGCCGAGGAGAACGATCCCGACGCGATCCTCGCCGCGCTCAAGGCCGGCCACCATTATTCCTCGCAAGGCCCGGAAATCCGGCGGGTGGAGATCACCGACAAGGCAGTCGTCGTCGAATGCTCCGCCGCCACCTCGGTGATCGTCCAGGGCAAGGGCACGGCGGCCCGCGCCATCCACGGCCATTCCATGACCCGGGCCGAGGTGCTGCTCGAGCGTTTCCGCAATTCCCCCTGGATCCGCGTCACCGTCATCGACGCCGCCGGCCGCCGCGCCTGGACGAACCCCTACTGGCTCTGACCCGCGACGACGCGCAGCGCAGGCGCGGGCGCCTCCCGGCCCGAGATCCTCGCTTTATCGCAACGCCCCTCCCCCGGCCCACCCCGCGCAGGTGGTGACGAAGCGCCCGCTCACCGGGGCGGTCGGGCGCTGCCCGGGGCGGCTCTCTCCGCCGTTAGCGCCGGGCGATCCGGCCTCATTTGCGGAAACAGCCCGCAAGGCAGCTGGCGATCTGCCACTGTCGCCGCGCCGACTGATCCACGGCCTAATATCGCACTTGGCTGCCGAGGTTGTGTTCCCGCTCTGCTTATAGTCTATGTGACATATATTTTAAATCGACGCCGGGGATGGATCTTGCCACAGCTTCCATTATCCGATCATTGAGATCTGCTAAAATATTCAAAAATCGATGCTATCTCGCCAAACGACAGAAAGTTATAAAAATAAGACTCGATAAACCACAAAGAGTGATGTAGATGTATCTTCATAGTTTTCTGACATGATTTCCTGCTCAGTTTGATGCATCGTTTATTATTCCAGGAGCCAATAGGCAGAGTACCAGGCCGCTTAACAGAAGCAGCATTGGACCTGCAAGAAATGCCATTCCGACCAAAATTGATTTACCCCCCAACCTTGGGTTATCGCTAAAGACAATTGAAGGGCCAATCGGGGATAAATAATACGAAACTATTGCTATCGACAAAAATATACCAGATAGAACCAGAAGACGCTCAATTTCCATCTCGCGAATCGCAGAGAGTCTTACCAAGATTTGCCTTATAATGAGTGTGAGTAGTAAAATCCATGACACATAGACTTGCAGGGTAATAATTACGAGAAAGCTAGAGTATGAGTCTGCCGATAACGCATATCGATCCGACTTGCGTAGATTTGCGATCTCATGTTGCAATCCATCAGATATTACTCTGTTCACAATATCTTCACTAAAAATTGCGAAGCCTGCGCCATGGAGTGCGTAATTTAATACGCTGGCGAGAATGATGACTATCAGCAGGAGTCTGACACCTAGAGGCGCTTTTAATCGGCTGTCCATTTTTTCTTTCTATGCGGCATTATTGTGCGGGCTTCATGGACTTATTAGCGCTTAACTTTCAAGTCCAGATCTGGCTCTGTGATTTGTCGACATGACCTAAGCGCTCCTTCCGAGTGCAGCTCATGACTTGCTCCAGTCTCAACGGCGGCCTCCGGAAGCGGCCCTTCCCGACCCGATTGCGATAACAATCAACTGCCTCACCCCTCCGCCGTCACCAGCCGTGCCATCTCGGCCCGGAACGCCCGGTGCACTGCCTCCTCGCCATGGTCCTTGACCAGCCGCATCACGCCGAAGCGGACCCGTGCGATCTCCTGATAATAATCGGTGAAGGCATAGTTGATCCCCGCCCCGGCCATGGCGCCGAGGATCGGCACGGCCTTCGCCGCCAAGGTCTTGCCCAGCATCGCCGAAAAGGCGGGCAGCACGCGGGCCAGCACCGCATTCAGCGTGGCACTGTTCAGGGACAGCCGTGCGCCGAGGAAGGTGGAGTTCACCCCGTCGTCCCCCGGCCCCGGTGCGCCTGATCCGAAGATGTCGAGACAGATCAGCCGCACCTCCTCGGCTTCCGGGTCGAAACCCGCCTCGGCGGCGGCCTTCTGCATCGCCCCGAACATCACCATGACGGTCGCGGGCAGTTCGACCATGGCGCTTGCAAGCCCCACCGAACCCCCCGCGGCCCCGCTTGCGGCCGCGGCGATCTTGTGCCCCCAGGCGCCCGCATCCGGCAGACGCTCCCGCGCCTGCCCCGCGCCGGTGTAAAGCCCGGTCAATATCTGCCGCGATCCCGCGTCGAAGGCCGTGCGCGCGGGCGCTGGCAGGCCCGCGAACCAGGCCTCCGCCTTGCCGCCCAGCGCATTAAGGGCGCGCATCATCGGCCCGTTCACCTTTGCGGCGCGCCGCGCCAGCGCCGTCACCTCACGCGCCATTTCCTCGGGAAGCAGGTCTATCTCGTCCATCCGGCCCTCCTTGAGCCCCTCCTGTCGAAATGGCCCCTGCCGCGCCCGGTTCAAGACCCGGCCTTCTCCACCCGGCCCTTCACGCCGGCCCAGGCCCCGGGCAGCAGCTCCAGCCCCAGGACCCGGTCGGGGTTCGTCGGCGGCGGCATTTCCACGCCTTCAAGCTTTTCGAACCCGAAACGCCGGTAATAGGGCGCGTCGCCGACCAGAAGCACCCTTTCCCAGCCAAGCCGCCGCGCCTCGCCGAGGCTCTCGCGCATCAGAAGGCCCCCCAACCCCTCGCCCTGCCGCGTCGGATGCACCGCCACGGGGCCCAGAAGCAACACCCGCTGCCCCGCCACCCGGACCGGCCAATAGCGGATCACGGCGGCCAATATCCCGTCATCGTCGCGCAAGACGTGGCAGAGGTCGCGCACCGGCGGCACGCCATCCCTGAGCCGGTAGGAAGACAGCGCCGTCCGCCCCGGCGCGAAGCACAGGTCGTAAAGCGCCTCCACCTCCCACCAGTCGGCCTCGGTCTCCTCCTCCAGCCTGTACAAGCGCGCCTCCGATTCCTCTGGCCAACGCGCCTAACATGGGCCTAACTCCCGTTCAAACCCTGACGAAAGGCCCCCATGTTCTACGAACCGAAAAACGGCCACGGCCTGCCGCACAACCCGCTCACCGCCATCATCCAACCCCGCCCGATCGGCTGGATCTCGACCCGCGGCCCCATGGGCGACAACCTCGCCCCCTATTCCTTCTTCAACGCCGTCGCCTACGCGCCGCCGCAGGTCATGTTCGCCTCCACCGGCCGCAAGGATTCTGTCACGAATGCCGAGGCCTCGGGCGCCTTCGCCGTCAACATCGTCGAATGGGCCGCCCGCGAGGCGATGAACCTCACCTCCGGCAGCTACCCGCCCGACACCGACGAATTCGCCCTCGCGGGCCTCGAAAAGGCCGAATGCGCCACCATCGACTGCCCGCGCCTCGCCCATGCCCCCGCCACGCTCGAGGCCCGCGTCACGCAGATCCTCCCCCTCAGGGGCCGCGACAATTTCCTGATCCTGGGCGAGGTCACGGGCATCCACCTGCGCGACGACTGCCTGATTGACGGCTATTTCCGCGCCACCCTCTTCCGCCCGGTGGCGCGCGGCGGCTACAAGGACTACTCCGTGGTCACCGAGCATTTCCAGATGACCCGCCCCGATGAAACCTGACCCGATGAGACCTGAAGGAACCTCCCCATGAAAGCCACCGTCACCTGGGCGGGCAACCGCACCTTCGTCGGCCAGACAGAGAGCGGCCATGCCATCGCCTTCGGCACCGCGCACCACCATGCCGGGGGCGAGGCGCCGAAACCCGGCCCCTCGCCGATGGAGCTTCTCCTCATCGGCACCGCCGGCTGTTCGGCCTGGGACGTGATCGCGATCCTCGAGAAGGGCCGCCAGAACGTCGAGGATTGCCAGGTCCGCGTCGATGCCGACCGGGCCGAGAGTGACCCCAAGGTCTTCACCCGCATCCACCTGCAATTCGTGGTCAGGGGCAAGGGGCTGGACCCGAAGAAGGTCGCCCGGGCGGTCGAGCTTTCGGCCGACAAATATTGCTCGGCCTCGGTGATGATGGCCAAGACGGCGGAGGTCACACACGGGTTTGAGGTGGTGGAGGGGTGAAGGTGATCGACCAAATCGCCCCAGAGCTGACGTCCGCGTCATCGCCGGGCGCTGTGGTGCAGCTTCCCCGAACCGGTCATTCGCCACATACAAGATTGCAACACTTCATTGGTGTGCTGGGGCGTAATAGTTCCTGTTGAAATTGTCCTGGCAATTCCTACAATAGTGTTGTGTGCGAGCGGAGCGTACATCGCTAGTTCCCATAGCAGGGACTAAACTTAAAGCACGGGTCAACGGCCCAGCCTTGGCTGCCTCTAGGGCCTCTAGGGGTCTAAACGGTGAAATAATTACGCTCGCACACCCTAGGAGACCAATTTTGAGCGACACGAGCGGCGACCCCTTTGGAAACATCTGGATTACAAGTCGAGTTCGTATGGACGCTCATGCGAAGTTCACGCGACTCGACCAGCTTTCCCACATAGTGCTGACAATCTACTCAGTCGCCTTGCTTGGCTTTTCCGTATTCCAGCATCACTTGGCAAACACTCCTCTAGGTCCGTACACCTCGGAAATCTCTATAGTGCTTTCGGCGAGCATACTTTGTGCCTCACTGGTCGTTTGGGGACTCGGGTTCGGAGAAAAGGCACGCGATCATCGCGACTGCTATCTAGCCCTGCAAAGGCTCTATGAATCAGACTTGGAAGCAGGAGAAAAAAAGGCCACCTATCAAGGTATACTAGACAGGTATCCTAATCACAGCGACTTTGACTACGAGCGCTTCATTTTTCGAAAGGTATGGATTGAATCAACGTCGATAGATACGGCAAGAGGACCGATAAAGATGGGGCTTGCTCGGGCGGCCAAGTATTTGGTTCGTGAGCTTCTTTTTTGGGTGGTTGGGGCGGCTCTTGTTTTCACTCCCGCGATTGTAATTGCTGTGATCTATGCCCTCTAGCGAGCCAAGCGAAGCTTTCGCATCATTTTTTTCAGAAGAAAACTTAACGCGTATCTTTAACGAACGTGTCAAAGATGCAAGATTTACTGGTTTAGATGGGGTGAGCGCTTCTTCGCTTGAAGCAGACCTTGATGGAGTTGTTGAGACGGCGGCGAAGAAGGTACAGACGGGGCGCTACAGGTTCACGAGGTATCGTGAAAAGCTCATCCTCAAGAACCATAGGAAGCCGCCAAGGCAGATCGCAATCCCAACCGTTCGAGATGCCTTGGTGTTGCGCGCCCTATGTGATTATCTAACTGAATTTTTCGACGATTGCCGTATGAAACCGCCGCATGATGTCATCAAACGCTTGGCGACTGCAGCGAGTACAGCGATGCCAGACGACCAATTTCTAAGGATGGATGTGGTCAACTTCTACCCGACTATAGTTCACGATCTACTGCTCGCGCGGCTTCAAAAACGTGTACCGGATGACCTAGCCTTACAGCTCGTTCATAACGCAATCGCGACTCCAACCGGGTTTGACGAACTGGGGACGCGCACCGTGGGCGTCCCGCAGGGCCTGAGCATTTCCAACATACTTTCAATGGTGTACCTCCATGATTTCGATTTTTTCTGTAATCTGAACTATGAGTATTTTCGCTATGTGGATGACATTGTTGTACTGGCAAAGAAGGGAAATGTTGCGGAAGTTCATGCACAAATCAAAACCTATCTGTCAGATCAGCTACGCCTAGAAACACACCCGCTAGAGGAAGGCGGCCGTAAAACAATGATTTCCGATGTGGCGGCAGGTACCGATTACTTGGGCTATAGGATTAGCTCCACCGGCCTCAGCATCCGCGATACCTCTTACAAGAAAATGTTTCGCGCAATTGTTGGCTGTTTAAGGAGATTGAGAGGCACGGCCACGGCGGAGCAAGTGCTTTGGAAGCTCAATTTGATTGTTACCGGCTGCCGTTTTGAAAGTCGCTCCGTCGGCTGGGTCTTCTTTTTTCGGCAGTCAACAGACATGGCGCAATTTCATAGAATGGACGCTTTTGTGGCGAAGCAAATGGGCCTCTATGGCCTCGTGCACCTGACAGACAGAGCCAAGAGCTTTGTGAAGGTATACCGTGAAATCAGGTACAATCGAAAAGCGACAAGCTACATTCCAGATTTTGATAACTTCACGTTGGCCGACAAAATCCGCGTCATCTCACTTATTCGCGGGCTATCCGAGGAGCGGTTGGGAGTGATGGAGCGGGAAGACTTAGACGAACTGTACTGGTCGATCGTTCGTGGGCAAGTGGCGAAAATGGAGCGAGAGACCGTGGACTTCGGGGCGAACTCTGGTGGCTACTAGCAAGCCGTAGGTCCGGGTTCACCCCGACTCTTTCCCACCCTCCCCAAAGCGCAGGGCCATCGCCCTGCGCGCCGCGACCGGCCTCAGACATCCCGACCGGGCGGCCCGAAGCCGCACGGTCAGCCCCTCCCGGCCGCGCCACGGGCGCGGCGTTCTTCGGGGAAACGTGCCACCGGCACGTTTCTGATCCCTCATCACCCCCCCGGGCGGCGGGGGCATTCGCCCCCACCGGGGCGGGCGCTGCCCGTGCCCAATCGTCCGGTTCTTCCCATCGCCCCTTGGCGCGGTCTTGCGCCCGCGCCAAACGGACCGGGAAACGTGCCGCTGGCACGTTTCCTGCCGGTCCTCCGGGCCTCATTCCAGCCGCTTGTGCTCCGCCTGTTCCTCGGCCATCAGCCGCGCCATTTCCTGCAGCATCGCGATCCGCTCCCGCCGCTCGGCGCCCGTCAGCGGTTCATAGACCACCCCCTCGGCGCCGGAGAGGACCCCGGCGAGGCGGGCGTGCATGAAGGTGCGCAGGACGTCCGCCATCCGCACCGTATGCCCCGGCCCCATGGCGCGGAAGAAGCGGACCACCTCCTCCTCGACCCACAAGGACAGGCGGACCTTGCGCGAGGGCGTGCGTTGCCGGGCGATCTCCTGCCAGGCCTCGGGCAGCTGGCCTGACGCCGCCAGATCCCACGACAGGTGGAACTCCAGCTCCTTCAGCGCCTCGGCCAGGTGGTGGTAATGCGCGCGTTGCCGTTTGGTGCGGCCCGCGATGCGTGCCATGGCTTGCCCCCTTGGTGATCAGGGCCATCCTCGGCGGGTCGGGTTCAGGGCCGGTAAAGGCGGCGCGCGGGTGTGCTGGTGTGCCATACGTCCCGGCCCATGTTGCGGGGCACCTTGGGGCGGCCTATCCGATCAGCAGGACCAGCCAGGCCGCGCCCCCCGCCATCGCCGTCAGCGCCACCCCCGCCGAGCCGCAGTCCTTGGCCTTCTTGGCGAAGGGGTGACGTTCGGGGCTGAGATGGTCGACGATCTCCTCGATGGCGGTGTTGAAGAGTTCGGCGGCGAGGATAAGTAGTCCAAATCCAAGGATAATCGCCCGTTCGGCCGCCGTCAGATCCAGCGTGAAGGCCAGCGCGGCGGAAAGGATGTTGACGATGGTCCACTGGCGCAGCGACATCTCGCTGGCCCAGGCGGCCATCCAGCCCTGCAGCGACCAGAGACAGGTATTGAGAAAGCGCCGGAACTGGCCCCTGACGAAGATGAACAAAGATCCCTCCCGTTTTCCGCCGACAGTAGCGGCGGACGATGTTTCAGGGAAGGGAGGAGAGATAAAGCCGCACCGTTTCAGCGACGTTACGGAACCGGTCGCCGCCCAGATGCTTGCCGCCGTACCAGCGGGTGACGACGATCAGATGATCGGTCAGGCCAGCCGCCTGCAGATGCTGCAATATGACATTGCCCGCCCCCGCCTCGCCATCGTCTCCCTTCACGGGGCCGCCGTCAGCAAGGACCGCCGCCCAGGAATTGTGGGTGGCGCGGGCGAAGCGCTTCTCGCGCTTCAGCGCCGCAAGAAAGGACAGGATCTCGGCGCGCGACCGGACAGGGCCGCCCGAGACGGCATATCTGGAGCCACGGTCATTGATGCCGGTGTCGAGGATGCGCATATGCCCTCCTCGCCCGGACGGCAGGCGGGGTCAAGCAGGCTGCTCAGACCAGGCCCCGCAACCCCTCGATAACGGCCGCATTGGCGCACCAGGGCGGCGCGGCCTCTGCCCGGTCATGATCCTCGACATGATCCCGGCAGTCGTCGGCCGACCCGGTGCAGGCGCGGCAGCGGTCGACCAACGCGGCGAAATCGCTGCGCGAGAGAAACCCCTGATGCATCGCCTCCGACAGGTTCACGCCGTGGCGCCGCGCCATTTCCCGGGTGAGGTAAAGGTGCAGATCCATATCCGTCGCAAGGCGCGGGCGGGTCGCGGCTTCGGTTTGCATGATGCGGCCTTCCGTGCGCTGGCGGCCACAGCCGGCCGCACGCCGAGCTTCACACGGCGCCGCGGCGGCGACATTGAGCCAGATCAAGGGCCGCAGCCCGGTGAACTGCGCCAGGACCACTGGCGCCCGACCGGGCGGGGCGCTAAACTCGGGTCCATGTTTACGATCGAGCATGATTTCGACGCCACCGTCATTACCCTGGTCGACGAAGGGTCGAGCCACCTTGAAGAAGATGTGGTGATCCAGGGATTTGAGGAATGCGTGACGGTCGAACAATATGATCCGCGCGAGGACATGGTGGTGAAGATCGTCCTTTCGATGCACCAGGTGCAGGAACTCGCGGCGGCGCTGAACCTGCCGGAAGGCGTCTACCGGCTGAAGGACCGCAAGGCCTAAGGCTCCACCCGGAAGGTCTTGTCGCGCTGGGTCTCGCCGCGCACCAGTCTCAGCCGTGACTTTGCGATGCCAATGGCCTTGGCAAGGGCCGCCTGAACAGCCCGGTTGGCCTTGCCGTCCTCCGGCGCGACGGTCACATAGACACGGACCTCACCGCCCTCGGCGACGATCCGGCCGCGCGAGGCTTTCGGCGTGACCCGCACGGTGAACTCGGTGCCGGGCGCGGCGAGGTGGCTGAGATCGGTCATCAATCCTCTCTGGCGGCGCTTCTAACGCGGGGCTAGGGTCGAGGCAAAGGGGGAGGCGGATGAGAACAGGATTTTTCACCGACGAGCGGTGCTTCTGGCATCATGGCGGCAATTATGTGCTGACAGCGCCTGCAGGTGGCCATGTGCAGCCCGGCGGCGGCCTGCCGGAGAATCCAGAAACCAAGCGGCGGTTGAAGAACCTTCTGGAAGTCACGGGCCTGATGGCGGAAATGCAGGTCCGGTCTGCCGCGCCGGCAACGCGCGAGGAACTGCTGCGCGTGCATCCGGCCAGTTACCTCGACGCCTTCAGGGCGGCCTCGGATGCGGGCGGCGGAGAGCTCGGCCTGCGCACGCCCTTCGGGCGGGGCGGCTATGAGGTGGCGGCCCTGTCGGCGGGTCTCGCCACGACCGCGCTGCTTGCGGTCCTGAGAGGCGAGCATGCGAATGCCTATGCGCTGACCCGCCCGCCCGGCCATCACGCCACCGCCGACTGGCCGAACGGCTTTTGCCTCTTCAACAACATCGGCGTGGCGATCCGCGTGGCGCAGGCGGCGGGTCTGACCCGGCGGGTCGCGGTGGTGGACTGGGACGTTCATCATGGCAACGGCACCGAGGCGATCTTCTGGCAGGACCCCGATGTGCTGACCGTCTCGCTGCATCAGGAGCGGAACTATCCGCTGGATACAGGCGAGCCCGAGGCGCGCGGCGAGGGCAAGGGCCATGGGTTCAACATCAATATCCCGCTGCCGCCCGGAAGCGGACACGAAAGCTATCTGGAGGCGATGGAGCGGATCGTGCTGCCCGCGCTCCGCCGCTTTCGGCCGGAGGCGATCGTGGTTGCCTGCGGCTATGACGCATCGGCCTTCGATCCCCTGGGGCGGATGGTGGCGACGGCGGAGACCTTCCGGGCCCTGACCGAACGGGTCAAGGCGGCGGCGGAAGATCTGTGCCGGGGGCGGCTCGTCCTCGTGCATGAGGGTGGCTATTCGGAAATGCATGTGCCCTTCTGCGGTCATGCGACGATCGAGGCGCTGACCGGATCGGCGATCCGTGCCCCCGATCCCTTGGCGGCGGCGCTTGAGGCGCGCCAGCCGGGGCCGGAGTGGCGCGCGCATGTCTCCGCCCATATCGGGCGGCTTGCCGACTATTTCCTGTAGCCACGCCGGTATCCGGCCAACCGATTTCTTGCAAAGAAATCGGACCGGACCCTTTCAAAGGGTCCGTGCGGATTTCGTCACGAAATCCGCACCCCTTGATTGTCGGGTTGCGATGGCCGACATCAGCGGGGACCAAGGAGGTGCCGATGCCCGATCCGAACCCCGCCGTGATGGACTTTCTTCTGACCCGCCGTTCGCGTCCGGCGCGGACGCTGACACTGCCGGTGCCGGGGCGGGAGCAGCTGCTGCGCATCCTGACCGCCGCCGTCCGCGTGCCCGACCATGGCAAGCTGGAACCCTGGCGGTTCGTGGTGCTGGACAAACCCGCGCTTGACCGTCTGGCGCGGCTCGCGGCGGTCCGCGGGCCAGCAACCGGTCGCGATGCCGAGCAGACAGCGAAGGGCGTCGCGCAGTTCACCGATTCAAATCTGACAATTGCCGTCGTGAAACGCCCCTGTTCGACCGAAAAGATTCCGGAAATCGAACAAGTGCTGTCGACCGGTGCCGTCTGCGTCACGCTTCTGAACGCGGCGGCGGCGGAAGGCTATGGCGCGAACTGGCTGACCGGCTGGGTCGCCTCGGACGAGGTGATCTGCCGCGAGGGGCTTTGCCTTCAGCCCGGTGAGTGGGTGGCGGGTCTTGTCCATCTCGGCACCGAGACCTCCGTGCCGCCCGACCGGCCGCGCCCGGACCTTGAGAAGATCGTCACCTGGGCCCCGGCATGATCCTTTCCTCCTTCCTCGCCGCCATCGGGCAGCTCGGCGACCGGCGGTTCCTGAAGGTCTTCGCGCTGGGCGTCGGCCTCGCGCTGGCACTTCTCTTCGCACTCTATGCGCTGTTCCTGCAGCTCATCGGCTGGTTCACGCCCGACAGCCTGACCCTGCCCTTCATCGGCGAGGTGCACTGGGTGAAGGACCTGCTCGGCTGGGGATCGCTCCTCCTGATGATCGGACTTTCGGTCTTCCTGATGCTGCCGGTCGCCGCGCTCTTTTCCGGTCTTTTCCTCGAAGATGTGGCGGACGCGGTCGAGGACCGCCATTACCCGCGCCTGCCCCCGGCGCGGGGCCAGAGCTTCTATGAGGGCCTGGTCCGGTCGGTGAACTTCTTCGGCGTCCTGATCGCGGTGAACCTCCTGGCGCTGATCCTCTACCTCTTCGTCGGCCCCTTCGCACCTTTGATGTTCTGGGCGGTGAACGGCTATCTGCTGGGGCGGGAATATTTCGAGACGGTCGCGGCGCGGCGGCTCGGGCCGGTCGAGGCGAAGGCGCTGCGCAGGGCGAACGGCGGCACGGTCTGGCTGGCCGGGGCGCTGATGGCGGCGCCGCTGTCCCTACCCTTCATCAATCTGGTGATCCCGGTCCTCGGGGTTGCGACCTTCACCCACATCTTCCACCGGCTGACGGGGCGCTGAAGCGCCTCAGCCCGCCGGGCGAGGCCCGAGGCGGCCGAAGAAATCGAGGTCGTAGATATCGATGACGCCCGAAAAGATGACGGCGGCGATCGCGGCCCAGATCAGCACTGTGATGATCGTGGTGATCTTCGCCTTCCACAGGATGCGCGCGTCCGAAGGCGCCGATGCGGGCGTGCCCGGCACCACATCGCCTGCGTCTGCCTGACTGCCGGGCGTGGCCTGCAGCACGACGAAGAAGACCAGAAACCAGATGACCGCGAAAAGGACGATGCCGCCGGTGAGGTTCATCAGACCTGCTCCAGCTCGATCAGGCAGCCGTTGAAATCCTTCGGGTGCAGGAAGAGGACCGGCTTGCCATGGGCGCCGATCTTCGGCTCGCCCGTGCCCAGAACCCGCGCGCCCTCGGCTTTCAGCCGGTCGCGGGCGGCGATGATATCCTCGACCTCGTAGCAGAGGTGATGGATGCCGCCCGAGGGGTTCTTGTCGAGGAAGCCCTGGATCGGGGAGTTCTCGCCAAGCGGATAGAGAAGTTCGATCTTGGTGTTCGGCAGGTCGATGAAGACGACCGTGACGCCATGGTCGGGCTCGTCCTGCGGGGCGCGTACGGCGGCGCCGAGCGTGGTGCGATACTGCGCGGCGGCGGCCTCGAGGTCGGGCACGGCGATGGCGACATGGTTCAGGCGGCCGATCATTCTTTCCCCCATCTGGTCGCGGCGAGTTATGCGGCGGCGCGGCGGCCCACGCAAGCGAAAGACTGTCGCACAGGTTCCTGGCTGCTGTTTACCGTCCGTTAGCTACAGCGATTCTAGGCTTGTCCCCGATGACCCAGCCGACGAACCGCAAGGGGACGAGATGGCCGACGATCTGACCGAACTTCTGGTGACACAGGCGCCGCAACCGGGCCGCCCGCTTTGGGGGCTGACCGTGCTGGTGGTCGAGGACAGCAGGTTTGCCTGCGAAGCGATGCGCCTTCTCTGCCTGCGCTCCGGCGCGCGGATCAGGCGTGCGGATTGTCTGGGCTCGGCGCGGCGGCATCTGATGACCTACCGGCCGACGGTGGTGATCGTCGATCCCGGCCTGCCGGACGGATCGGGCCTTGATCTGATCGCCGAGCTCGCGGCCGCGCGGCCGCGCATTCCCGCGATCCTCGGGGCAAGCGGCGATCCGGGGTTGGAGGCAGAGGCGCGGGCGCGCGGCGCCGACGGGTTTCTGACAAAGCCGATCGAAAGCCTCGCGGCCTTCCAGCGCGCGATCCTTGCCGCCCTGCCCGCCGTCGGCGGCGCCCGGCCGCAGATCCAGCCGGGCGACCGGATCGAACCCGACCGGATGGCGCTCCGCGACGACCTGCTGCATGCCGCGGATATTCTCGACCATGCGCCGGATGACGGGCGGCTGGACTATCTGTCGCGCTTCCTCGTGGGCGTTGCACGCATCGCCCATGACGGCGCGCTTGCCGACGCGGCAGAGGCGATGGCGGGCGATCATGACCACGCGCCGGGCGAACTGTCGGCACTGGTCCGCGACCGGCTGGCGGCGGGTTCTTCCTTCTGACAGGGGCCGCGACAGAACCGGCGGCGCGCCTGCGGCCTCAGCCCGCGGCGCGGTCGGGGTCGGTCGTCACCAGAACCGGGCGGGTAAGCGCCGAGAGGCTGTCGCGCTGCCGCCCTTCAGCATCGAAATTCCCGTCGGCGAGCCAGCGGTCGAAGCAGGGTTCGAGCCGCGCCCAGTCGCCATCGGTCATCGCGAACCAGGCGGTGTCGCGGTTGCGGCCCTTGTAGACCATATGCTGGCGGAAGGTACCCTCGTAGGAAAAGCCGAAGCGCTCGGCGGCGCGCCGCGACGGGCGGTTCAGCGCATCGCATTTCCATTCATAGCGGCGATAGCCGTTGGCGAAGGCCCAGCCCATCATCAGCACCATCGCCTCGGTGGCGGCGCGGGTGCCCTGCAGCGCCGGCGACAGGCAGATATGGCCGACCTCGATGGTGCCATGATCGGGCGTGATGCGCAGAAAGGCGGCGACGCCCGCCGCCCGGCCGCTGGACAGATCGCGGATCGCGTAGAAACAGGGGTCGCGCTGGCCCTCCATCCCTTCGATCCAGCGCCGGTAGTCGTCCTCGGCCGCGAAGGGGCCGTAGCCCATGTAGGTCCAGAGGTCAGGCCGACCGGCAAAGGCCGCATGCAGCTCTGTCGCATGCGCCGCCGCACCCAGCCTTTCGAGGTTGACGTGGCGGCCCGCCATGTCTTTCTCCTCGGGCCGGCAGGCGGGGCGCCAGTCCGGCACGTCCGGCCCTGTCGGGGCAGTCTTCGTCATCTCGCCATGGCCTTTCCTGCGCCGATTCGGGCGGCGCTTGCGCGGCTCAGGCTGCCATGCCGCCGCGAAAGGCGCAAAGCGCCGCAGCAGGTCTGCCGCCATGATATCTGGCGGAAATCGCCCCCGCCCCGTCACCCGCATTCCGCATTTCGGCCCCAATTGGCGGCGATCCTTGCCCCATCTGTATTTCCCGGCCGCCGCCGGACATGAGGTTGAGATGACGGACCGCATTCTGCGTATCGCCCTGAACGACAGACTGACCCGCGCCGCCCACTGGACGGTCTTCACGCTTGGCGCCGCCTCGCTGGTTTTCTCGATCGCGGCAACCGCCGCGTCGGCCCTCTAGGACAGTTTTCTCGCCTGTACCGCGAACGGGCGGCATTTCGGCCGCGATACTCACGGTGACGCCGGCAGGCAGCAAAAGGCCCGGGGTTTGACCCCGGGCCTTTGTCTTTTCCCAAGGCGCGCGGCCTTATTCCTTCGGAATCACCCTGAGGCGCAGGTCGCGCAACTGCTCGTTCGTCGGTTCCGACGGCGCGCCCATCATCAGATCCTCGGCCCGCTGGTTCATCGGGAACATGATGACCTGGCGGATGTTGGCCTCGTCGGCCAGAAGCATCACGATCCGGTCGATCCCCGCCGCGCAACCGCCGTGCGGGGGGGCGCCGTATTTGAACGCCTTGACCATGCCGCCAAAGCGCTTCTCGACCTCGTCCTTCGGATAGCCCGCCAATTCGAAGGCCTTGAACATGATCTCGGGCTTGTGGTTGCGGATGCCGCCGGAGATGAGCTCATAACCGTTGCAGGCGAGGTCGTACTGGTAGGCATGGACCTTCAAAGGATCGCCCATCAGCGCCTCCATGCCCCCCTGCGGCATCGAGAACGGGTTGTGGGAAAAGTCGATCTTGCCCTCGTCGGTCTTCTCGTACATCGGGAAATCGACGATCCAGGCGAACCTGAAGCAGTTTTCTTCGGTCAGGCCCAGCTCGCGCCCGATCTCGTTCCGCGCCCGGCCCGCGACCGCCTCGAACGTTTCCGGCTTGCCGCCGAGGAAGAAGACGGCGTCGCCTTCGTTCAGGCCAAGCTCCACCCGGATCGCTTCGGTCTTTTCGTCCCCCAGCGCCTTGGCAATCGGCCCGGCCGCCTCGGTCGAGCCGTCCTCGGCCTTCCGCCAGAAGATATAGCCCATCCCCGGCAGCCCTTCCTTCTGGGCGAAGGCATTCATCCGGTCGGCGAACTTGCGGCTGCCGCCGGTGGGGGCGGGAATGGCGCGAACCTCGTTGCCCGGCTGTTCCAGAAGCTTGGCGAAGATCGCGAAGCCCGAGCCGCGGAAATGCTCGCTGACATCGGCCATCCTGATCGGATTGCGCAGGTCGGGCTTGTCGGAGCCATACCATTTCAGCGCGTCCTTGTAGGCGATCCGTTCCCAGTCGGCATAGACCTTCCGCCCGCCGCCGAACTCCTCGAAAAGACCCTGAATGACCGGCTGGACGGCGGCGAACACATCTTCCTGCTCGACGAACGACATCTCGATGTCGAGCTGGTAGAAATCGGTGGGCGACCGGTCGGCGCGGGGATCCTCGTCGCGGAAGCAGGGCGCGATCTGGAAATAACGGTCGAAGCCCGCGACCATGATCAGCTGCTTGAACTGCTGGGGCGCCTGCGGCAGGGCGTAGAACTTGCCGGGGTGCAGGCGGGAAGGCACCAGGAAGTCGCGCGCGCCTTCGGGGGAGGACGCGGTGATGATCGGGGTCTGAAACTCGTTGAAGCCCGCCGACCACATGCGGTTGCGGATCGAGCGCACCACGTTCGAGCGCAGCATCATGTTGCGGTGCAGCCCCTCGCGGCGCAGGTCAAGGAAGCGGTAGGTCAGGCGGGTTTCCTCGGGATAGTCGAGATCGCCGAAGACCGGCAGCGGCAGTTCCTCGGCCGGGCCGAGCACTTCGACGGCCATCGCATAGACTTCGATCTCGCCGGTCGGGATCTTGGGGTTCACGAGCGAGGCGTCGCGGGCCTTAACGCGGCCATCCACACGGATCACCGTTTCGGCCTTCAGCTTCTCGATCGCCGCGAAGGCGGGGCTGTCGCCGTCGGCCAGAACCTGGGTCATGCCGTAATGGTCGCGCAGATCGATGAAGAGGACCCCGCCATGATCGCGCACCCGATGGACCCAGCCCGACAGGCGGACCGTCTCGCCCGCGTGCGACTTGTTGAGATCGGCGCAGGTATGGCTGCGGTAGGCGTGCATGGTCGTCCCCTTCGAGAGGCAATCTTTCGGTTCGCGCCGATACACATGCGCGCGGGGCCGAAGTCAAGGGGGCCGCCCCACCCATTGGTCGTGGCGCAGATGCCTCTTGCACTGCGAGATGCAGCAACATGGACTTGACGAAGCCCAATATCTTTCGCTTTACGCCATAGTCGCGCCAGATTTTTCCACCAATCGAACTTCATGAATTCGGAAACAATCACCGTCCGCATGTCGCGCAGAGCGCCCGGTCTTGGGACTGGCCCAAGAATCTTCGGCCTGACACCCGGCTCTGTCGTCGTCGCACTCGTGCTGGTCCTTTTGACGGTCTGGCAGTTCGGCGGTGGCGCATCGGCCGATTTTCGTGCCGGCTGGATGGCGGGGCGGGCCTTTGCCGAGGGGAGGTACGACCTGATCTACCCGCCACACAACGGCGTATACACCATGCAGCCGCCGATCGAATGGGTGGCAGAGCTGAAGGCGGAAGGCTACAAAGGTCTTGTTTACCCCTTCGTCTACCCACCGCTCTGGGCCTGGGTCGCCGCCCAGTTCGCCAAGATTTCCGACATCGGTACGCTGATACGGATCGCCAGCGCCCTGAACGCGCTGATGATGGTCGGAACGCTTGCGCTCGCTCATCGGCTTGCCGCGCCCCGGATGAGCCAGACACGGTTCATGCTTGTCGGCCTTGGCTTCTTTCTGGTGTCTGCCTCCGGCATCATTGCTCTTTATGAAAACCAGCCGCAGATTCTCGTTGCATTCCTGACGCTCCTTGCGATTGAACGTACCGAGCACGGCAACGGAAAGCTGGGCGGCGCGGCGCTGGCGCTTGCCGCGAGCCTGAAGCTCTTCCCAGCTGTGATCGCGCTGATCTGGATTGCCACCGGCAGACGAAGCGCAGCGGTGAGCTTCGGGCTGGTAGGCACTGCCCTGGGGCTTGCGTCGATCCTGTGCGCGGGCTGGCCGCTACACCGCGAGTTTCTTTCGGTCCTTGGCGACATCAGCGCGACCTCGATGATGACACGTCTCAACTTCTCGCTGGAAAGCGCAGCGGCGATTCTCTTTTTCTCGGATCAGTTGCAGGTGATTACCGCCGCTTCCACCCTTGCTGATCCCGCCGCTGTCGGGCGCTTTTCGGTCCTGTCAGAGCCGCCAATGTTTCATTTTTGCTCCAACCTCATGCAGGTTGCGGGCATCATCACCGTTCTTTTCCTTTTTCGCAGGGCGGAGAGGACGGGCTCGCGAGACTACATTCGTGCGTCACTGTGGCCTTCTGCGCTGACGTTGCTGGCCCTGACCGGTCCGCTTGCCTGGTCCTATTATTTCATTGCCCCGCTCGCCTTCGTGCCTTCGCTGATCGAGCGAGCCGGTCGCTGGATCGGGACCGGCGCCCTCGTCCTTTCTGCCTTGCTCACCTCTCCGTTCGCGCTTTCCTGGATTCCCTTCGGAGCTACCACCCTAGCGAAGCAGGGCGCGATCTGTCAGCTTCTCGGTACAGCCGCTTTCTCCCTGCTCGCCGTTCTGTTCCTGATCGGCGGGACGCGCACGACGAGCATGTGGCGTCGCGATCAGGCCAACGGGTCGTGAGACAGGGTGCATTCAACTCTGGAGGCGCAGCTGATCGCATCTTCGCACTTGCAATCGTAGGCACCTGGGCGATCTTCCAGCTCTTCCATTTCTGGAACGAACTTCCGGGCGACTTGTCGGCGGTCTATTTCGCAGGCTGGTTCTTGAACAACGGCGCGCCAGGCCTGATCTACGACGCGCCGCCGCACTTCTTTGGCGGCACACCGCCCAGCTGGATCGGATTGGCCGAACAGATCGGTGGGCCTCAAGCAACGGTCTATCCCTATGTCTACCCGCCACTCTGGGCCGCTCTGGTCGCACCGCTGACCGGATGGGTGGATGCGTTCCAATTTTCGCGCGCCATCTATGTCTTGCATCTCGTGCTTGTCGTCGCCTCGACTATCCTCGTCGCAAGGCAGGCCCGACAGCGCGCGATTCCCTATTGGTGTTCGGCGCTCGTTGCGGTCGCCGTCCTTCAATTCTCCGCCCCCGCTCAGAACGCGCTCGAGCAGAACCAGCCGACCATCCTGACCATGTTCCTGCTTCTTCTCTGCCTCGACAGGCTGCAATCAGGTCGGGATGCAATGGCGGGCCTGTGCCTGGCAGTTGCCGTGGGCCTCAAGATCTCGCCCGTCCTCTTCTTGCTGATCCTGCTTGTCGAACGCCGCGCGCGCGCCCTGGCTTTCTTTGCGGTCGCGGGCGGCTTGCTCGCGGGGCTTGGCTTGTTGCTGTGCGGCATTGAGGCCCACCGGCATTTCTTTGCGGCTCTTGGCCTTGTCGGCGATACCGGTCTGATGTCGGTCGCCAATCTGTCCCTTCGTACTGCCCTCTACGGAATGGCGGGTGTGGCTGGCGCCGCACCAACCTTCGATCCACAACAGAGCATTTTCCTCATTCCCGACATGCCTGGCTGGATCGGCCGCTCCATGGCCATTTCCGCCCTACTGATCGCTGCAGGATGGCTCATGCGGCTCCGGCGACTGGAGAGGTCGGCGCGGCTGGAGCTTTCATGGCTGACGATAGCCCTCATCATCCCGCTCTTCGGTCCGCTCGGCTGGCAGCACTATTACCTCTTGCCGCTCTTCCTTCTGCCCGGCCTGATCTTCCGGCTCGCCGACGGACTCCGCCTGATCGCTGTCGCTGCGGCGCTGGTCTCGTCGGCGCTTGCCACGCTGCTTCTGACCGGGCTGATGCCGTGGCCGACGCTGGCATATGTCTGGGTCGCGACGGCCGGGTGGCTGGTGATCCTTGGCCTCATCCCCTTCGCGCGCGACGCCAGGACCGGCAATCAGAACGGCCTGACGACATTGCCGGAATAGAAGTAGATCCCAAGGCCGAAGCCAAAGATGATCCAGCCCGCGACCGCGTGCAGGAGAAGCGCCAGAGGGAAGCCGTGACGCAGGTAGGCTTGCGCGAAGAAAAGCCCGCCCGCGAAGGTCATGGCAGCGACCGTTGCGCTCCAATACATCAGATGGGCGAAAGAAAAGGCGGCGGCGTTCAGGAAGAGCGCGCCGCGCCCGTCCGGCAGCAGCCGCCCGTAGCGACGGAAGAACAGCGGGCGGAAGATCAGTTCCTGCGGCAGGGCCGACAGGATCGGATAGAGACAGACGATCATCAGGAAGACGAGCGGCCGTTCCAGCGGCAGGAGGAAGGCGGCGTCAGGCCGGGTCACGGCGATCACCGCCCCGCTCGCCAGCGCCGTGACGAGCGCAAAGAGCATGACCGGGCGCCAGGGCAACCCGCCGGAGACGAGTTCGCGCCAGCGGAACCCCGGCGTTCTGGCCAGCAGCACCAGACCGACGAGGGAAAACACAAGGAGTGCCGCGAAAAGACGGCGCGGCGGCAGAAAGACCGCGACCAGAAGCGGCACGGCGAGGAAAAGCAGCAGGAACTCCGCCCAAAGTCGTTTGTACATTCCGCTCTCCGCCACCGCCACCGCCACCGCCACCGCCACCGGTCGAGACTGGCCGCTTCGCCCGGCTTAGGCAAGACCGCTGAACCGCTCGCCCCCGCAGGCTGCGCTTTTTGTGCGATCCGCTGACGGTCGGGCCTTGCGCCCGGTCTGAGCTTGACTATAACCCGCGAAGTTTTGCGCTGAAGGGGGCTGACATGCCGAAGAGAACCGATATCACGTCGATCATGATCATCGGTGCCGGCCCCATCGTCATCGGTCAGGCCTGCGAGTTCGACTATTCCGGCGCCCAGGCCTGCAAGGCGCTGCGCGAGGAAGGTTACCGCGTCATCCTCGTCAACTCGAACCCCGCGACGATCATGACCGACCCGGGCCTTGCGGATGCGACCTATATCGAGCCGATCACCCCCGAGGTTGTTGCAAAGATCATCGAAAAGGAACGGCCCGACGCGCTTTTGCCGACGATGGGCGGTCAGACCGGCCTCAACACGTCGCTGGCACTCGCCGACATGGGTGTGCTTGAGAAATTCGGCGTCGAGCTGATCGGCGCCAACCGCGAGGCCATCGAAATGGCCGAGGATCGCAAGCTCTTCCGCGAGGCGATGGACCGGATCGGCCTTGAAAACCCCAAGGCGACGATCATCGCCGCACCGAAGAAGGCCGACGGCCGCTACGACATCAACGCAGGCGTCCGTGCCGCGATGGAGGCCATCGAATATGTCGGCCTGCCCGCGATCATCCGCCCCGCCTTCACTTTGGGCGGCACCGGCGGCGGCGTCGCCTATAACCGCGACGATTACGAGGCGATCTGCCGCTCGGGCCTCGACGCCTCGCCCGTCGCGCAGATCCTCGTCGATGAAAGCCTGCTGGGCTGGAAGGAATATGAGATGGAGGTTGTCCGCGACCGCGCGGACAATGCGATCATCGTCTGTTCCATCGAAAACGTCGATCCGATGGGCGTCCATACCGGCGACTCGATCACCGTCGCCCCGGCGCTGACCCTGACCGACAAGGAATATCAGATCATGCGCAACGGCTCGATCGCCGTCCTGCGCGAGATCGGGGTGGAAACCGGCGGCTCGAACGTCCAGTGGGCGATCAACCCCAGGGACGGCCGCATGGTCGTGATCGAGATGAACCCGCGCGTCTCCCGCTCCTCGGCGCTGGCGTCCAAGGCCACGGGTTTTCCCATCGCCAAGATCGCCGCGAAACTGGCCGTCGGCTACACGCTGGACGAATTGGACAACGACATCACCAAGGTCACACCCGCGTCCTTCGAGCCGACCATCGACTATGTCGTCACCAAGATCCCGCGCTTTGCCTTCGAGAAATTCCCGGGCTCCGAGGCCACGCTGACCACGGCAATGAAATCCGTCGGCGAGGCGATGGCCATCGGCCGCACCATCCATGAATCGCTGCAAAAGGCGCTCGCGAGCCTCGAAACCGGGCTGACGGGCTTCGACGAGATCGAGATCGCGGGTGTTCAGGGAACACTCGTCCCGGGCCTGACCCGGGACCTCGACCCATCCGACCGCGCCGCCATCGTCAAGGCCATCTCGGCCCAGACGCCGGACCGGCTGCGCCTCATCGCCCAGGCCATGCGCCACGGCCTTTCGGACGACGATATCCAGCACGCCACCGCCTTCGACCCCTGGTTCCTCGCCCGTATCCGCGAGATCATCGACGCCGAAGAGCGTGTGAAGGCCGAAGGCCTTCCGGGCGATGAGGCGCCGCTTCGGCGCCTGAAGATGATGGGCTTCACCGATGCCCGCCTTGCCAAGCTGACCGGCCAAAGCGAGGCCCAGATCCGCAAGGCCCGCCTCGCCAAGGGCGTCCATGCCGTCTTCAAGCGTATCGACACCTGCGCGGCAGAGTTCGAGGCGCAGACGCCTTACATGTACTCGACCTATGAAGTCCCCGCGATGGGCGATGTCGAATGCGAAAGCCGCCCGTCCGAGGCGAAAAAGGTCGTCATCCTCGGCGGCGGCCCGAACCGCATCGGCCAGGGGATCGAGTTCGACTATTGCTGCTGCCACGCCTGTTTCGCGCTGACCGCAGCGGGCTATGAGACGATCATGGTCAACTGCAACCCCGAAACCGTCTCGACCGACTATGACACGTCCGACCGGCTCTATTTCGAACCGCTGACCTTCGAACATGTGATGGAAATCCTGCGGGTCGAGCAGGAAAGGGGCACCCTTCACGGCGTCATCGTCCAGTTCGGCGGCCAGACGCCGCTGAAGCTCGCGAACGCGCTCCACGACGAAGGCATCCCGATCCTCGGCACCACGCCCGACGCGATCGACCTTGCCGAAGACCGCGAGCGGTTCCAGAAGCTTCTGAACGATCTGGGCCTGAAGCAGCCGGTCAACGGCATCGCCGCGTCCGACGCGCAAGCCATCGAAATCGCTGACCGTGTCGGCTTCCCGCTGGTCATCCGCCCGTCTTATGTGCTGGGCGGCCGCGCGATGGAAATCGTGCGCGACATGGACCAGCTGAAGCGCTACATCACCACCGCGGTGAACGTCTCGGGCAAGAACCCGGTGCTCCTCGACAGCTACCTCTCCGGCGCGATCGAGGTCGATGTCGACGCTCTCTCCGACGGGACAAACGTCCATGTCGCGGGCATCATGGAACATATCGAGGAAGCGGGCGTCCATTCCGGCGATTCTGCCTGCTGCCTGCCGCCCCACAACCTGACGCACGAGACGGTCGAGGAGCTGAAGCGCCAGACCGTGCAGATGGCGCTCGCGCTGAAGGTCGTCGGGCTGATGAACGTGCAGTTCGCGATCAAGGACGGTACGATCTATGTGCTGGAAGTGAACCCCCGCGCCTCGCGCACCGTGCCCTTCGTCGCGAAAGCGACCGACAGCGCCATTGCGTCCATCGCCGCGCGGCTGATGGCGGGCGAGCCGCTTTCATCCTTCCCGATGCGCGCGCCCTACGCCCAGGGCGTCGGCCCCGACACCGTCCTGCCCTACGCCGACCCGATGACGCTCGCGAACCCGCTCACGCCGTGGTTCTCGGTCAAGGAAGCCGTCCTGCCCTTCGCCCGCTTCCCCGGCGTCGACCCGCTGCTCGGCCCCGAGATGCGCTCGACCGGCGAGGTGATGGGCTGGGACCGCACTTTCGCGCTTGCTTTCCTCAAGGCGCAGATGGGCGCGGGCACCCAACTGCCGGAAACGGGGCGCGCCTTCGTCTCGGTCAAGGACCAGGACAAGTCCGAGGCGCTCGCCAGCGCCATCCGCGACCTGATCGCGCTGGGGTTCGAGATCGTCGCAACCCGCGGCACCGCGACTTGGCTTTATGAAAAGGGCATCCGCACCTTGCCGGTGCTGAAGGTCTATGAAGGCCGACCGAACATCGTCGACATGATGAAGAACGGCGAGGTGACGCTGGTCTTCAACACCACCGACAGCAAGCAGGCCATCAGTGACAGCCGCGACATCCGCCGCGTCGCGCTGATGGACAAGATCCCCTATTTCACCACGGCGGCTGCCGCCGTGTCCGCCGTCGCGGCCATGAAGGCCCGGGATGAGGGATACGGGGTGCGGACGCTGCAGGGATAAGAAATTCTTAACGGCTCAAAATTAATCTGGCACCCGGGCGCCACTGATAGTGGCTTGCAATGCCAGTGACACAGAATATGCTGCACTCTCGGGAGGTCGGGATGCGTGCTCTGAGATCGATTGAGGTTTGCGCCGGGGCGGGCGGTCAGGCGCTCGGGCTGGAGCAGGCGGGGTTCCTTCATGAGCTTCTCATTGATATCGACGATCACTGCGTTCGCACGCTGCAGCACAATCGACCCGGCTGGCGCATTGTCCGGCAGGACCTAAGAGAGGTGACCGGTTCGGAATTCAGCGATATCGACCTTTTCGCAGGCGGTTTGCCCTGTCCGCCGTTTTCCGTTGCCGGAAAGCAGCTTGGGGAAAGGGACGAGCGAAACCTGTTTGAGGATGCCCTCAGAATTGTGGGGCAGGCGGCTCCGAAAATGGTCCTGATCGAGAATGTGCGCGGCTTCCTTGGCCCGACATTCGAGTCTTATCGCAACAGTCTGCGTGAGCGTTTTGCAGCCTTGGGTTACAAGGTCGACTGGCGCCTTCTGAACGCTTCGGACTTCGGTGTGTCGCAACTACGCCCCCGCGTTGCGATCGTGGCGGGGCAGCCGAAATACTGGCAATTCTTCCGCTTCCCTGAGGCGCGGCCGGACCGCCCTGCGACCGTCGGTAAGGTATTGCTTGACCTGATGGCCGCCAAGGGGTGGCGGGGCGCTGCGGATTGGGCGCTGCGAGCGAACGATATCGCGCCGACCATCGTAGGAGGGTCCAAGAAGCATGGCGGCCCTGATCTCGGCCCGACCCGGGCACGAGCCGCCTGGGAGACGCTTCGGGTGAATGGCAAGACCATTGCGGAGGATGCGCCAGAGCCCGGCTTCGAGGGATTTCCGCGCCTCACCCCGCGCATGGTCGCACGGTTGCAGGGGTTCCCCGATGACTGGCACTTCGTCGGAAGAAAAACCCAAGCTTACAAGCAGATCGGCAACGCATTCCCGCCGCCTGTCGCGAAAGCCCTAGGCCTGTCGATAGCCAAGGCAATCCGTGTGGCAGAAGCCGAAGTGCAATTTGACCTGGCGGCCGAATGAGGCTGTCAAAGCCCCCCAGCGGCGCGCGTTCAAAGCTGCGGGCTTTCTTTCTTTGCAATCTTGGCCGCGTGCTGGAGGCAGAGGAGCTGCGCCACGTCTCCGGCAACATTTCGGAATGGGCCAGACGTGTCCGGGAACTCAGGACCGAAGAGGGTTATCAAATCCTGACGCACAATGACCGCAGTGAGTTGAAACCCGGCCAGTATCTGCTTGAAACCGCCAAGCCCCAGCCTGCATTCGAAAGGGCCATAAGTAAGGAGACTCGTGCCTTCGTACTCGACCGCAACGGCTTTACTTGCCAGCAATGTGGCGCCGTGGCGGGAGAGCCGCACCCTTACGATCCCGCCCGCAAGACGCGCCTTCACATCGGCCATGTGATCGACAAAAGCCTGGGCGGGACCGACGATGTCGGCAACCTCCGCGCTCTCTGCTCGGTCTGCAACGAAGGTGCGGCGAACCTGACTCATGACAGACCGTCGCTGCTCAAACTCCTTGTTCAGATCAGACGAGCGACCGCATCAGATCAGCGCGCCGTCTTGAAGTGGCTGCGGGACAAATTTCCGAAGGACTGATCTGGCCCGCCGAGCCGTTCGCACCGCAGACAGTCTGGGTCACTCAGCTGCCCCCTTGGCGGTGTCGTCGCGACCATTGACGTCCCACACCGTGCACCTTCCCCGCCCGCCGCGCTTCGAGGCATAGGTCGCCTCGTCGGCATCGCTGTGCATCCTCTCGGGATCGGGGGTCGCATAGAAGCGCGACAGCGTGACGCCGATCGAACCCGAGATGCGGCAGGGCTGCTCCTCGTACAGGATCGGTCGTTCCAGTTCCGAGATGATGCGCGCGCCGATGCGTGCCACGCGGTCGGCGTCCGCTTCGCCGCGCAGGAGGATCACGAATTCGTCGCCGCCGACCCGCGCCACCGTATCTGACTTGCGCGTCTCTTCCCGCAGCACGCCCGCGACCTCGGTCAGTACCAGATCGCCCGCCGCATGGCCGAGCGTGTCGTTCACCGCCTTGAAGAAATCGAGGTCGAGATGGAGAAGCGCGAACTGCCCCTCGCCGCGCGCGGCGAGATGGCAGGCGCGCGCCAGTTCGGCATCGAGCGCCCTGCGGTTGGCCAGCCCGGTCAGCGCGTCGGTCAGCGCCTGCGCCTCCGAGGCCGCGCGCGCCGCCTCCAGCCGCCGGTTGAGAGCGGCCAGTTCGCTCATCACAGCGGCCTTCACCTCGGTCAGATAGAGAAGCTCGACCGTCAGGTCGGTCGGCGCGAAATCGGCGTTGGTCAGCCGGTAATCGCGCACCGCCTCGGCGACCGAAATGCCGAAGGACAGGTTGAGGATCCAGCCCTGCCCGGCGTCGAGCGGCTGGACCTGACCGCGCAGCGTCGTCCCCTGCCCGCGCTTCAGCGTGACGAGGATGCGCTGGCCGGTGAAGGCCTCGACATCGGCCATGCTGAGCAGCGCGCGTGGCTTCTCCACCTCGAAAAGGTCAAGGAACCGCGTGCCGATCAGCGAACCCTCACCGCAGAGTTTCCTCAGCGTCGGACCCACGGCACGGATAAGACCGGCGGGCGTGACCCAAAGATACATGGGCATCAGCCTGCCCAGCGCATCGGTGCCGACCAAAGCTGCATCCTGCATCATCTGTCCGTCCATCACGCGCCCTCGGGCCGGGCGAGATCGAAGGCGCGCCCCGTTGCATAGCCGGTCTGCAAAAGCTCCACCTTCACGCGGCGCGTGCCGTCGAGGTCGACAAGCGCGAAGGCGCCGTAATCGTCGGCCATCGCCCGCAGGATGCCCGCAAAGACCGGCGCGAAACCGGGATGACCATCAGCGAAATGCAGGGTGAAGTGATCGGGTTCGGGCGCGTCGAGCACAAGGTCCGGCAGGCCGATGTCGGCGACTGCCAGACGCGCCCGTTCCGGCAGTTCATCGACCGTCTGCAGGAAATCGACATAATCCACCCCGCCGAAACGCAGGAGCCGCCGCAAGGGCTCGAGCGAGACAAGATAGATGCCCATATCCTCAAGCAGCGCCTCGCGCGGCTTGGCGAGGGCGGCTGCCGCCGCCTCGATCACCCTGTCGGTCAGGCTGTCTTCATAGGTCAGCATCGCCTCGAACCCCTCAGCGCCAACGCCTGCGGCCTCGGCAATCCGCGACCAGAGCGCGGGCCCGTAGGTATCGCGCAGGAAGCTCTGCAAGGATCGGTTGATCAGCCCGTGCATGCGCACCTCTCGTCACATGCCGCGATCCTAGGCCGGGCGCGTTAAGAAAGAGCGAAGCGAAGGCGGCCGGCGCCCGCCCGAACCCGGCCTTGCGCCGCAGGCGCGGGGCCGGGTGAGAGACAGGCAGGCGCGGGCCCGCGGGCCCGCGCTCCGCCGGATCAACGCCGCTCCGGGGCGCGCGCGGCGCAAACGGCTCAGAAATCGGTCGGGGCGCCGCCTTCCGCCTTGCGGCGGGCGACGAAGTCGCTCAGTTCCTCGCGGACGCCTTCATCCATCGGCGGCGGGGTGAAATCGGCCAATATGTCCTTGAAGATCCGGTGCGCCCGCTCGGCCGTCCAGACGCTGCCGTCCAGTTGCCAGGCCTCGAAATTGCGCCAGTCGCTGGCGAAGGGCTGGTAGAAGGCTGTGGTATAACGGTCCTGCGTGTGCTGGCAGCCGAAATAGTGGCCGTCCGGCCCCACTTCGGCGATCGTCTCGACCGCGATCTCCTCCGCCCCCGTCGCCCAGACCTGCGGCTCCATATAGCGCTGGATCATCTGCAGCACTTCGCAGTCCATCACGAATTTCTCAGGCGACGCGATCAGCCCGCCCTCCAGCCAGCCCGCCGCGTGATAGACAAGGTTCGTCCCCGACTGCACGGCGGCCCAAAGCGAGTTCGACGTTTCCCACATCGCCTGCCCGTCCGGCACGTTCGCGGCACAGACGCCGGACGACCGCAGGGGCAGCCCGTAGAACCGCGCCATCTGACCGGTCATCTGGGTCGCGCGCATATATTCCGGCGTGCCGAAGGCCGGCGCCCCCGACTTCATGTCGACGTTCGAGGTGAAGGTGCCGATCATCGAAGGCGCGCCGGGGCGCACATATTGCAGAAGCGCGATGGCCGACAAAGCCTCGGCGATAGACAGGGTCACCGCCCCCGCCATCGTCACCGGCGCCATGGCGCCCGCCAGCGTGAAGGGTGTCACCACCACAGCCTGACCGGCGCGCGCCAGCCTCAGCGCCCCGTCGATCATCGGGAAATCGTGTTTCAGGGGCGAGACCGAGTTGATGTTGGTGAACATCCGTGGCTTCGCGCGGAACTCCTCATGGCTGAGCCCCCCCGCGATCCGCACCATCTCCATCGCATCCTCGACCCGCTCCTTCCCCAGCGAATAGGCGTGGCAAACCTTGTCGGTCAGCGTGAGCTTTTCATAGAGGCAGTCCAGATGGCGGACCGAGGCATGGATTTCCACCGGCTCCACCGGATAGCCGCCGGCGAAATGGATGCAATTGAAATACTGGGTCAGCTTGATGAAGGTCCGGAACCCGTCCATGAAGCCCGACACCTTGCCACGTTCCAGATCCCAGTAGTTGGGCGGCGAGGAGACATTGCCGAAAAGCATCGCCTTGCCGCCGAAGGGCAGCGCGCGGTCGGGGTTGCGCGGCGTGACGGTGAATTCGGATGGCGCCTTGCGCACCATCTCCATCACGAAATCCTCGTCCATCCGGACGGTCTCGCCATCGACCTTGCAGCCCGCCTTGCGGAAGATCTCCAGCGCCTCGTCGTTCAGGAAACGGATACCGATATCCTTCAGGATGCGCATCGCGCCCTTGTGGATCGCCTCGACGCCTTCGGGCCCCATCGGCTCGACCGGGCGGTCATGGTTCTGGGGGATGCGCCAGCTCATCTGGTCGATCGCCCGCTTGCCCGCGCGTTCGGCATGGCCGATGCGCCCGCCCGCCCGTCTGCGTTTCAGCTCCGCCACCATGCGCGACCCTCCCCTTGATGCTCAAGGAATGGGGGCAGCGCGGCGCGTCTTCGCCGCGCTTTGCGACCATTTGGCGTCGCATTTGGCGGATTTGACTTCAGGCGCCGCCGAAGGAGCCGATCCAGCCCGGCAGATCGCCGATGGTCGGAAGGACGATATCGGCATGGGGGGCGAGCTCTTCCCGGCCCGCGATACCTGTCAGGACGGCCACGGTCCGCATCCCCGCCGCGCGCCCCGCATGCAGGTCATGCAGGCTGTCGCCGACCATCGCGGTTTCAGTTGCCTGAAGGCCGGTGCGGTCGAGGAAGGCGCGCATCTGGCCGGTGGCGGGCTTGCCACCCCAGCCGCTGTCAAAACCCGCGACGAAATCGAAATAGGGCGTCAGGCCGGAATTTTCGAGATGCACGCGCGCCGGTTCCTCGGCGTCATTGGTGGCCAGGCCAAGCTTCAGCCCCATCTCGCGGAAGCGCCGGAAGAGCGGCACGAGCGGCACGGCAGGCACCATGTCGTTCCTGACCGCGAGGGCATTGAGATCGGCCACCAGCGCCTCGACCGGGCGGCCCGGCGCGAATTCGGTCAGAAGGGCCGCGATCTCGGCGACCGTATGGCCGATCACCACGCTGCCCTCGTCGAACCGCCTCGCGTCGAGATCGAAACCCAGCACTTCGGCCACGGCGCGGCGGGTCTCGGCCGACGGTCCGGCCAGCCGTTCGATCACCCGCGCGGTCCAGCCGCCCCAGGTCGAATGGAAATCGAAGAGCGTTCCATCCTTGTCAAACAGCAGTCCGCGGATCTCGGCCATTCCAGTCCCCCCAAGGCAATTCGGCCGGACCATTTCCGATTCCGGCGGCAGGCGCAATGGGGCGCGGCCCCTCAGGCCCAGTCATCCAGAGCCGCCCCGGGCAGCGCCGCCCGCGCCGCGCGCGGCTGGTCGTAGGCCAGGCCCGCGGCGTCGCAGAAGCCGGTGATCCAGGCGTCATCCATCAAGAGAAAATCGAGAACAGCCGCCAGAAACTCCGGCTCGGCCGCGCGCTGCCGCATCTCGTCGATCGTGATGCCGCTTGCCCCCATGAAGACCGCAAGCAGCTCGTCCTGACCGGCAAGCCAGGCAAGCGCTTCCGCCGCGATCACTTCGGCGCTTTCCCGCTGATGGGTCATCCTAGGTTCCGATCCTGCAAGTTTTCCCCAAAGCCTACCCAATTCTGGCAATCATTTCTTAACCATTGCGAACGAAAGATGACCGCACCGGGTGCCAGTATTCCTATGGAGTGGGGTTGTGACAGGCAAGATACTCATCGTGGATGATGTCGCGACGAACAGGATCGTCCTGCGCGTCAAGCTCGCATCCGCCTATTATGACGCGCTGCAGGCCGCTTCCGGCGCCGAGGCCCTGCGGATTGCCGAGGAAAGCCACCCCGACCTGATCCTTCTTGACATGGAACTCCCCGATGTCTCGGGCATCGAGGTCTGCCGATGCCTCAAGGCCGATCCGGCAACCCGCGACATTCCCGTGGTGATGATCAGCGCCTTCCAGGACAGCGAGCGGCGCATCGAGGCCCTGCGCGCAGGCGCCGAGGATGTCTATTGGAAACCACTTGACGAGCTGGTGCTGATGGCCCGCATCCGCAGCCTGCTGCGCGCCTGCGAGGCGCGCGAACAACTTGGCCTGCGCGACGGCACCTACCGCGAGTTCGGCTTCGCCGAACCCGCGCCCGACTACATCGGTCCCGGCCTCATCGGCCTCGTCGCCGCACGGGTGGAAACCGCGCTGCGCTGGAAGCGCGAGTTGCAGCCCCATCTCAGCGACCGGCTGCTGGTTCTCGACCGGGATGCGGCACTTGGCGAGATCGCCGAGGGCGAGGCACCAGACTTGTTTGTAGTCGCGGCCGATCTTGGCAGACCGGGCGACGGGCTGCGCTTTCTGTCGGAGCTTCGCTCGCGCCAGGCAACACGGCATTCCCGGGTCTGCCTGGTTCTGCCATCGACGGCGCGCGACATATCCGCAACCGCGCTCGACCTCGGCGCGGGCGACCTGATCGACAACGGGGCGGAGCCGGAGGAAATGGCCCTGCGCATCCGCACCCAGCTGCGCGCCAAGCGCCAGGCCGACCGGCTGCGCTCGAACGTCGCCGATGGCTTGCGGCTTGCGATGACCGACCCGCTCACCGGGCTTCACAACCGCCGCTATGGCCTGTCGCATCTGCAGCGCATCACTGAGCATGCCCGCCACGGCGGCCGGTCTTTCGCGGCGCTGCTCTTGGACCTCGACCGGTTCAAGACGGTGAACGACACCTGGGGCCATGCGGCGGGCGACGCTGTGCTGGTCGAGGTTGCAAGGCGGCTCAAGGACAACCTCGCGGCGGGCGACCTTCTGGCGCGCATCGGCGGCGAGGAGTTTCTGATCGCCCTGCCCGACATCGGCTTCGAAAAAGCCCATGCGGTTGCCGAACGCATCCGCCGGGTGATCGGTGATCTTCCCTTCAGGTTACCCGGTGGCGGACAGGTGGCGATGACGCTCTCGATCGGCCTTGCCATGGGCTGTTCGCGCCCCGACAGCGAAGAGACGACCGCGATGCTGATGGACCGCGCCGACCAGGCGCTGCTGGTGGCGAAAGCCGAGGGCCGCAATCAGGTCACGGTCAACCGCACCGCTGCCTGAGCGGGGGTTCGACGGATGCCTCAGCGCCGTTTGTCCAGGTCTGCCGCGATACGCGCCCCGAGGTCGCGCCGTGCCTCCGCGCTCAAGCTGCCGAGATAGTCGAGAAAGACCTGCCGCCCCTGCGCCATCCGGTCACGGCTTCGCTCTGCCTGCCGATCCAGGATCAGGGCGGCTGCGGCGGGTTCCCATGTCTCGGCCTGCAGGACCGTGGCGAGGGCGGCGAAATCCTCGCGCACGGCGCCGCGCATAGCGCGGAAATCCGGCGCAACATCGCGGAAACGCCGGAAAAGCTCGCGCCGGTCGGCATGGCTGAGGCTTTCGGTGATCGGCCCGAAACCCACATCCGGCCCCATCATGCCGCCACGCCCGATGGGGTGCCCGCCCGCCATGCGCCCAACGACCAGCCCGACGAACAAGAGGTTGATCGCGAGCGAGAGATAAAGCGCGACGCGCAGCTTGCCACCCTGCCCGCCTTCGGTCCGTTCCGTCATCTCAATCTCCCACCTCGGTTCCGAACATATCGCCCGTGCCGGGCATCAGCTCAACCGTCCCCGCAGAAGCAGCCGACATCAGCAGCCCGCCCGGATCGGCGAGCCCGATCCAGGCACCGGCCACCGTCGCGGTGACCAGCCCGCCCGCGCCGCGCCAGCCGCCGATCGCCCGGGCCAGGTCGGTCCAGAAACCGGACGCGGGCCGGGGCCCGGCCATGGCGGCCTGTTCCACCTCGGGCGCGGGCTGCATCGCCGCGCCCGCCGCCGCGACGCGCGCCACAAACCCGGGCGGCGGGCTTTCATCGCCGCGCGCCCGCGCCAGCATCAGTTCGAATTCGCCGTCCTCGCTCATCCCCTTACCCTTCCGCATATCCAATCGCCTGCCTTTCGCCCGCCAGAGCCTCGGCCAAGGCCCGCTTGCCGCGCGCCGTCAGACTTTCCACCGCTTCGGTCCCTATCTCCATGATCGCCGCGATCTCGGGGTTCGTCAGCCCCTCGATATGGCGCAGAACCACGGCGAGCCGCTGGCGATCCGGCAGGCGCGCAAGCGCCCGCGACAAGGCATCCTCGCGGTCGCGGGCCATCAGCCAGGCCTCGGCGCCGGGTGCACCGTCCGCAAGATCAAGCGCCGCCTCGATCGGCTCGGCTTGACGGCGCCGCACCAGATCGGTGGCGAGATTGGCGATCACCCGGTAGAGCCAGCTTGTGACCTGTCCGCCATCCGGCCGCCAGCCGGGCGCCGCGCGATAAAGCCGGATCATCGCCTCCTGCGCGACATCCTCGGCATCGGCGCGGCTGTTGGTCAGCCGCAAGGCAAAACGGAAAGCCGCAGGCCCGAACCGCTCTGCCATGGCGCGGGCGGCGCTGGCATCGCCCGCCGCATAGGCCCGCAGCAAGGCTTCATCGGCGCCACCCGGCGCCGCAGCCCGTTCATCGGTGTCAGCGGCCTGCACCATGCTTTCGTCTTAGACCCCTGCCCCGAAGACCGCAATCTTGCGGCCGCGCGCGCGACTTCGGACCCGCGCGCGGCCGGCCTCACCCGTCACTCCTGATCATCATCGCCCCAGGGCCAGAACGGCATGCCGCGCGGGCCGTCGCCGTGGCCATGGCCGTGGCCACCGCGGCCGAACCCGCCGCGGCCCTCGCCCCTGCCCTCGCCCCTGCCCTCGCCCCTGCCATCGCCGCGCATGGCACGCATCGCCTGAACTTCCTGCTTGCTGACGGCGCCATCCCCGTCGGCATCAAGCCGCTCGAAGATCCGCGCCATCCGGTCCTCGCCGGCGAATTCGGCCGTGCTGACCTTGCCGTCGCCGTCACTGTCGAGATCGACGATCCGGTGCCGCGCCATCTTCGTCACCCGATCCTGCATATGCGCCATCATCTGGGCGGCCATCTCCTCGGCGGTGACGAACCCGTCGCCGTCGGCGTCGAGGCCCGCGAGGCGCGCCGCCTTCAGCGCTTCGGCTTCTTCCTTGGTCACCTTGCCGTCGCCATCGGCATCGGCCTCATCGAACAGGGCCTCCGGCCCGCCCATCATGCCCGGGCCACCCATGCCCATGCCGCCGCCGCCACCGAAGGCAAATGCGGGAACCGCGATCAGGACACCGGCCACCAGCGCCAGCGAAAATCCGGTCTTGGTCATCTCTCTCTCCTTGCCAAGCGGGCCGATCCGTCCGGCCCTCTGTTGGTAGAACGGCGCTGCCGGGACGTTCCGTCGCAGGGGCCAGGGACTTTTTTCGGGGCGCAGCGCGGCGCGGCGGCATTTCCCTTGCCCGCCATCCCTGCTAAGGGGGGGCATGCCCGACCTTTCGCCCATCACCGCTATCGACCCCGAGGCGACCGACCGCCCGGTCAAGCCCGCGCTTTGGCGGGGCTGGCGCGGACGCTGCCCCTCTTGCGGCGAGGGACGGATGCTGGAGGGCTATCTGAAGGTACGGCCCGCCTGCCCGGCCTGCGGCGAGACCTTCAGCCATCACCGCGCCGATGACGGACCGGCATACATGACCATTCTCGTCGTCGGCCACCTGATGGCCCCCTTGCTGATGTGGGCCTTCGTCGAATTCCGGCCGTCGCCTCTTGTGCTGGTCGCGATCTTCACCGCGGGCTGTGTCGGGCTGTCGCTGTTCCTGCTTCCCCGCTTCAAGGGCGCGCTCGTCGCGCTGCAATGGGCCAAGCGGATGCACGGTTTCGGGGTGCAGGATGGGCGGGACTGAGGTTCAGGACCTGCGGCCGCGCGCGGCGGCGACCGTCATCCTTGTCCGCCGCGACGGGCCGGAGCCGACCGTCCTCATGGGCCAGCGCGGTGCGGGCGCGGTTTTCATGCCGTCCAAGTATGTTTTCCCGGGCGGCGCGGTCGATGCCGCCGACGCCGATGTGGCGCTCGCGGCAGGGCTCGGGCCCCTTTGCGCCGCGCGCCTTGGCTGGCAATCCGATCCCGGACTGGAAACTGCGCTTGCGGCGGCGGCCGTGCGCGAACTGTGGGAGGAGACCGGCCTCGCGCTTGGCGCGCCGGGGGCTGCTCCGCAAGGCTGGAGCGGATTCGAGACGACGGGCCTTGCGCCCTCAGCCTCGGCACTGCGCTTTTTCTTCCGCGCCATCACCCCGCCCGGGCGGCCCCGCCGGTTCGACGCACGCTTCTTCCTTGCCGATGCGGCGGCGCTTCACGCCGACCCGGACGATTTCAGCCGGGCCTCGGACGAGCTTTCGCATCTGCATTGGGTGCCGGTCGCCGAGGCGCGGCGCCTGAACCTGCCCTTCATCACCGAAGTGGTGCTGGCGGAACTGTCAACGCTGCTCGGCGGCCTCGCACCCGGCGCGCCCCTGCCCGCGCCGGCCTCGGTCCCCTTCTTCGACAATTCCGGCCCGGTGCCGACCTTCCGCCGCATCGCCGCCTGACCGGCGCCGCCTCAGCCCTCACCGGGGCGCAGCGGGTGCGGCACGGGGTCCTTCGCGCGCAAGAAATGGGCACGGAAAATCTCGCCGTAGTTGCGATAGAGATAGCTGTCGTTGCGCCTGAGATACTCCGCCCGGTGCGCGCGGTAATGCGCGGGCAAGAGGTACCAGGCCAGGCCGGGTTTCGTGTGATGAACGATGTGCAGGTTGTTGTTCAGAAAGAGAAACGGCAGAACCCGCCCCCCTTCGACGATGACCGAGCGGCAACGCGCGATCTCATGCGCGCGATGTTCCAGAAAGGTGCGGATCTTCAGGATGGCGAGGCCCGCATAGGCCGACATGAGATAGGCCCACCAGGGCATCTCTGCCCCACGCAGGATCAGGGTGAGCAGCCCCAGACCGGCGAGATGCAGCGCCCAGTCGCGGGCGATGGCGCGGTCGCCCCTGAGGATCGCGCGCAGGTCTGCGGGCACGAAGGTCGCGCAGGCGATGGCCGGACCCACCAGCATCCGGCCCAAGAGCGTATTGTTGAAGCGCAGAAGCGCCTTGAAGGGCCCGGGCAGCCGCGCCCAGACCTGCGGGTCCTGGAAATTGCTTTCCGGATCGTCATAGGGGTCGGTCAGATATTCGTCGCGGTGATGCGCGAGATGCAGGTCACGGAACCGGCCATAGGGGAAGAGCAGGCCGAGCGGCAGCGCGACCAGCGCCTCGTTCAGTGCCCGGACGTGCGTCGGGTGACCGTGTAGAACCTCATGCTGCAGGGAGGAATGCAGCGTGATCGCGAGGATGGTCAAAGCCATCCCGAACGGCAGAAACGTTGAGGCCGCCCAGCTTACTCCGAGGTACCAGAGCGCATGGCAGGCGGCGATCAGCGCAAGCGTCGGCCATTCCACGGCAGGCGCCTTGAGCCCCGCGCGCTCAGTCATGGCCAACCTCTGACCGGCCCCGGCGCACACGCGCCCGGGAAGACTCCACAACACCATTTTCGCCAGGGTCCGTTCACGCGCATTCATCCATGCCCCGCTCAAGCCGCCCTCGGCGTGGGCGGTCAAAACTCCAAGTGGGAGGGCACCCGGTCAGCCCGGCGGAGCGTGACACAGCATTCATGGCCGCCTTGCGGCAGCGCACCGTCAGCACCTTCCCACGATCATTTCGCACCCGCAGGTCGTTGGTGAACATCCGGAATTTGGTTAACAAACCTCACTAGGCGTGATATTTATCATCACATGATCGAAAAAACCGACAAACGCAGACGGGCCGACCTGTTCCGGCAACGGCTAGATCGCGCGATGACCGAAAAGCCCCTGACCCAGAGCGGGCTCGCCCGCGCGGTCGGCGTCGACCGGTCGACCATCTCGCAGCTTCTCGGCGATCAGGGCGCGCGGCTGCCGAATGCCCAGGTGGTGGCGGAATGTGCCGCGGCGCTTGGCGTGTCGGCCGACTGGCTTCTCGGCCTCTCGGACCGGCCGGAGCGGCTGGCCGACCTGCTCGCCGCCTCTCTGACGATCACCGAGGCGCCGCGCGCGCTGATCGACGAACGGATCTTCGGCTGGCACCGCGAGGCGGCGGGCTACAAGATCCGCCATGTGCCCGCCACCCTGCCCGACATGCTGAAGACCCGCGCCGTGATGCGCTGGGAGTATGAGCCGCAGCTCGGCCGCACGGCCGATCAGGCGATCGGTGCCTCGGAAGACCGGCTGTCGTGGATGCGTGCGGCCCGGTCGGATTATGAAATCGCGATCCCCTGTCATGAGATCGAGGCGCTGGCGCGCGCCGAAGGCTATTACCGGGGCCTTGAGCGCGCCTTGCGGATCGAACAGATCGACCGACTCGTCGCGCTCTACGATCAACTCTACCCGACGCTGCGGATCTATATCTACGACGCGCGGCGCGTGTTTTCCTCTCCCGTCACCATCTTCGGCCCGCTGCTCGCCGTGCTCTATCTCGGGCGCAATTACATCGTCTTCCGCGACCGGGAACGGATCGACGCGATTTCGGCGCATTTCGACGGTCTGGTGCGCGAGGCAGATATCGGCGCGCGGGACTTCCCCTCGCTGCTGGCGCGTCTCAGGGAAGAGGTTGCAAAGGGATAAGCAAAGCCCGCTCAGCGCAGGAACTGAAGCCGCGAAATATCGTATCCGTTAAAGTCCAGGATTTCCCGGGCCGCCGTCAGAAGGTCGGCCCGGGCTTGTCCGGGCCGCGCGAGGATGCCGCCGAACCCGCCATCAGGCGTGCCGAAGGCCGCGACGCGGTAATCGGCATCGACCCAGAGGATCCAGATTTCCTCGGCGCCCCCCGGACCGTCGCGCGAAACCCGCCCCGGCCCGGAAAGCCGCGCCACCGTCCGATAACCTGTACCCCCTTGCGGCCCACAGCGCATGCCCGTGATCACGAACGCTGCAGTGCCGATCCGCCAATCCTCATCCAGCACACCACACCGCGCCGCGTCGCCAAAGGCACCGACAACCTGCCACTGCCCCTGAAAGCGCGCCGGATCGAAAGCGGTCGAGGAAGAAATCGGCACCGACCGATCGCGGAAGCCCGCCTGCCGCGGCGCAGGCACGCAGGCCGCGATGAGGCAGAGCCCCGCGACCGTCATTCGATACATTGGGTCACCGCCACGCCGCCGTCGTTCAATATCTCGTTGCATCCCAGAAGCGGCGTGACCGGCGCGCAGCTGCGCGAACGGGAAAGACAGGCGCTTTCGCAGTCCCGCCCGCTTGAACAGGCCTTGCCCGCATCGCGCGGCACGCTCTGGCACAGGAACCCGCCCGTCGCATGCACGAACTCGCCGCCCGAGCGGATGCACTGGGCATGGACCAGATCGGTCGCAGCCTCGCCCACCGGCGCCAGCGCGCCCCTGTCGGCGCCGCCGACCTTGCAGCCGGCGATCAGCACCAGTCCCAGCACTGCCAGACCTTGGAACCCCCGCCGCATCTGCCCTCGCTTTTCCACCGCCCGTCAACCGTGCGCGACCCTCGACGGTTCGCGTCCGGAAGGCAAGAGGCGAGTGTCGCGCCCGGCTCCGGGATTGCGTGAGCCGGACAGCCACAATACGAAAGACTGGATGAAAACCGAAGTCTCGCTCTTTACCCGCGATCCCGCCGCCCTCTCGGTCGGCGTCCTCGTCATGCCCGAGACCAACGCCTTCTCGCTCGCCGCCTGCGTCGATCCGATGCGCGCCGCGAACCGCCGGGCCGGACGCACGCTCTTTCGCTGGACCTTCCTGTCGCCCACAGGCGCCCCGGTACCCCTGACCGCCGGGTTCGAGATCGCCGCAAGCCCGCTGCCCGATCAGGCCGATTTCGACCTTCTCGTCATCGTCGCGGGTTTCCGGCTCGAGGAACAGGCGAGCCCCGACCTCCTCTCCCGCCTGCGCCGCCTTGCCCCGCAGGTCCGGGCGATGGCAGGCGTCGACGGCGGCAGCTGGTTTCTGGCGCGCGCCGGTCTTCTGGATGGGCGCGCCGCGACAACTCACTGGGAAGACCTCGAAAAATTCGCCTCGCGCTTTCCCGCCGTCGATGTCCGGCGCGACCGCTATGTGATCTCCGGCCCCATGGTGACCACCGGCGGCGCCGCGCCCTGCCTTGACATGATGCTCGCGCTCATCGGCAGCCGCTGGGGCGCCGAGCTCGCGCTCCGCGTCGCGGGCGCCTTCCTCTACGAACCCCTGCACGCGGGCTCGGTGCCGCAGATGGCGATGCCCGCCGCCCGCATTGCCCGCGCCGATCCCGCCCTCGCCCGCGCCATCGCGCTGATGGAGGCGCATGTCGACGATCCCCTGCCCATCGCAGAAATCGCCCGCCGCATCGGCCTCTCGCAGCGGCGGCTCGAAATGCTTTTCGCCGAACGGCTTTCGCTCAGCCCCGGTCGCTTCTTCCTCGACCTGCGCCTCGACGAGGCGCGCCGCCTGACCGTGGACACCGGCCTTTCCCTTCAGGAAATTGCGCTCCGCACCGGCTTTGCCAGCCAGACCGCCTTCGCCCGCGCCTTCCGCGCCCGCTTCAAGGCCACCGCCTCCTCACTCCGCCGCCCCTAGTCCCCTCCCCCACCCCTTCATCTTGGCAAAAATACCTCGGAGGGGGTCCGGGGGAGGCAGAGCCTCCCCCGGCGGATCGGCCCGCGCAAGGCGCGGGACGAAATCCTCAATAGGGCCAGGGATGGGCCTTGTGCGCCCCCTCGATCGCCGCCAACACCTCGGGCGACAGGTGCAAGTCTGCCGCCGACAGCGCGACCGCAAGCTGCGCGGGCGTCGTGGCACCAATGATCGGCAGGGTCTCGACCGGCCGGGCCATCGTCCAGGCCACCGCCAGTGCCGCCGGGTCGAGCCCCGCCTCCCGCGCGATCCTGAGATAAGCCTCGACCGCCCCCCAGACCCGCTCCGTCACCCGGCCAGACAGGGTCGGGTTCAGCGACCGGCGCGAGCCGGGCGGAATCACGTCGCCCTGATATTTTCCGGTCAGAAGCCCGGTCGCCAGCGGCGAGAAGGCCAACAGCGCCATGCCTTCATTGTGGGAAAGCTCCGCCAGATCCAGATCCCACAGGCGGCAGAGCAGCGAATATTCGTTCTGGTGGGTCAGAGGCCGCGCCACGCCCATCCGGTCGGCCAGCTGCAGCCACATCGCCGTGCCCCAGGTCGTCTCGTTCGAGAGGCCCCAATGACGGATCCTGCCCGCCCTCATCGCCCGGTCGAGCGCCTGGAGCACATCCTCCATATGACCAAGGATCGCTGCCTTGTCGTGCGTGCGCGGGTCGAAATGCCAGCCCGCGCGGAAGTGATAGACATCGCGATTGGGCCAGTGCAGCTGGTAGAGGTCGACATGATCGGTCGCCAGCCGCCTCAGCGAGCCCTCCAGCGCCCGGCCGATCGCATCGCCGCTGATCGGCTCGTCGCCGCGCGCCTTGCCGCCCTCGCCGGTGATCTTCGTCGCGATCACCCAGTCGCCCCGCCGCCCGGTCCTGCGGTTCCAGCTGCCGATGATCTCCTCGGTCCGGCCAATGGTCTCGGCCCTGACCGGATTGACTGGATACATCTCGGCCGTGTCGAGGAAATTCACCCCCGCCGCCAGCGCCTGGTCCATCTGGCGATGCCCCTCGGCCTCGCTGTTCTGGCTGCCCCAGGTCATGGTGCCCAGGCAGATCGCCGACACGTCCAGATCGCTTCGCCCCAGCCTGACCTTTCGCATTACCGTCCCTCCTGTCCGCGCCCTGTTGTCGGCCGGGCGCCGGGCAAGGTCAACCGCCCGGCGCGCCCTCGCCCATCACGCCAATATGAGCGACAGTGCCGCCGCCGCAGGCTAGAATGACCCGGCGTCGGGGGAGAGTGAACCATGCTGAAACCTCTCGTGATCTGGCTGGCTCTTTCGGAGCCCCTTGCCGCCACGCCCCTGCAGTACACGCTTGATGCCGACAGCTCTGAGGTCGGGTTCGAGGTCACGATGGGCCATAGCCCGCTGAAAGGCATGATGCCGGTCACGCGCGCCGACATCCTTCTCGATTTCGACAAGGCCGCGCAAAGCAGGGTGTCGGTGACGCTCGATCCGGCCGACGCCCGCATGGGCCTGCCCTTCGCGACCGAGGCGATGAAAAGCCCCGAGGTGCTGGCCACGAAACGTTTCCCCGAAATTCGCTTCGAAAGCACCCGCTTCCGTGCCAGGGGCGACGGCGCCACCGTCGATGGCCAGATCACCATCCGCGGCGTGACGCGGCCGATCACCCTTGCCGCACGCCTCTTCCGGCCGAACGGCAGCGCGGAGGGCCACCGCAAGGATCTGACCATCCGCCTGACCGGCCGCGTCAGCCGCGCGGACTTCGGCGCCAACGGTTTTCCCGACCTTGTGGGCGACGAGGTGCGGCTGGACATCACCGCCCATATCCGCCTTGCCTCCGACAACTGAGTGCTGGCCCTTCCCCCCGTAAGCCGCTAAATCCGGCCGGGAATGGAACGGACGGACAGCATGGCGCGCATCCTCATCACTTCGGCGATCCCCTACATCAACGGCATCAAGCATCTGGGCAATCTTGTCGGCTCCCAGCTGCCCGCCGACCTCTTCGCCCGCTACATGCGCGCCCGTGGCCACGAGGTCATGTTCATCTGCGCGACCGACGAACATGGCACGCCCGCCGAGCTTGCCGCCGCCAAGGCCGGCCAGCCGGTCGACGTCTATTGCGCCGGGATGCACGAGGTCCAGAAGGACCTCGCCCGCGGCTTCCGCCTGTCCTTCGACCATTTCGGCCGGTCGTCCAGCCAGCGCAACCACCGCCTGACCCAGCATTTCGCGGGCAAGCTGGCCGACAATGGTCTCATCCGCGAAGTCACGGAAAAGATGGTCTTTTCCATCGACGACAACCGCTTTCTGCCCGACCGCTATATCGAGGGCACCTGTCCCAATTGCGGCTATGACAGCGCGCGCGGCGACCAGTGCGACAATTGCACCAAGCAGCTCGACCCCACCGACCTCATCGACCCGCATTCCACGATCTCGGGCTCGACAAATCTGGAAGTACGGGAAACCAAGCACCTTTATCTCATGCAGCGGTCGCTGAAGGACAAGCTCGAAGCCTGGATCGATTCAAAGACCGACTGGCCGGTCCTGACGACCTCGATCGCCAGGAAATGGCTCCATGACGGCGACGGGCTGCAGGATCGCGGCATCACCCGCGACCTGCATTGGGGCATTCCGGTGCAAAAGGGCGACGACCCCTGGCCGGGCATGGAAGGCAAGGTCTTCTATGTCTGGTTCGACGCGCCCATCGAATATATCGCCGCTACCGCCGAATGGGCCGACGCGAACGGCAAGCCCGACGCCGACTGGCAACGCTGGTGGCGCACCGACAAGGGCGCCGCCGACGTCACCTATTACCAGTTCATGGGCAAGGACAACGTGCCCTTCCACACCCTCTCCTTCCCCGCCACCATCCTCGGTTCGGGCGAACCGTGGAAGCTCGTCGACTATCTGAAATCGTTCAACTACCTGAACTACGATGGCGGCCAGTTCTCGACCTCGCGCGGGCGCGGCGTCTTCATGGACCAGGCGCTTTCCATCCTGCCGTCCGACTACTGGCGCTGGTGGCTTCTCTCGCACGCCCCGGAATCCTCGGACAGCGAATTCACCTGGGAGAACTTCCAAGGCTCGGTGAACAAGGACCTCGCCGATGTCCTTGGCAATTTCGTCAGCCGCATCACCAAATTCTGCGCCGCCAAATACGGCCCCGCGATCCCGGCGGGCGGAACATACGACGAGCGCGCCCAAGCACTGATCGCTGACCTCGAAACCCGCGTCCGCGCCTACGAAACCCATATGCAGGAGATGGAGGTCAGGAAGGCCGCCACAGAACTCCGCGCCATCTGGGTCGCGGGCAACGAATACCTCCAGTCCGCCGCCCCTTGGACCGTCTTCAAGACCGACCCCGAGGCGGCGGCGGCCATCGTCCGCCTCTCGCTCAACCTCGTCCGCCTCTACGCCGTCCTGTCCGAACCCTTCATCCCCGACGCCGCCGCCACGATGCTGAAGGACATGGGGACCGACAACCGCACCTGGCCCGGCCCGGTGACCGAGGCGCTCGAAACCCTCTCCCCCGGCCACGCTTTCGCGGTTCCGGAAGTCCTCTTCCGCAAGATCGCCGACGAGGAACGGGAGGAATGGTCCAAGCGTTTCGCAGGAACTCGCGGCTAGTGCTGTCGGGCGGCAGATCGCCGGATGCTCGCCGAAGTCCCGATTGCGACTTTACAGTGACGAGGGCGTACAGTAACGCCTCCCCGGTGCGGCCTCTGGGTCACTGGTCTTCCGGGGCATGGGTCTGTGGCTTCCGGACGCGACTTGGCGGTGCCTCGCGCATGGGCGTCAGCACGACAGCGCACACGAGCGATAACGGCAGTGTGTAGATATTGATGGCGGCGTATCATGAACGACAAGCTGACCCTTCGGATCCTCACGGCAGTCCTGGCTCTCGGCCCGTTGCTGCCGAAGCGCACGGCCGAACGCTTCCGCCGTTCGGCCTACAAGCGCGACCCGAGATTCCGTGATGACTTTCTGGCACAGCCGGAGATCGCCGCCGACGTCCTCGCTCGCGCGCGCGCGGTTACGCAGACCGATATTCCCAAGGTTGGCTTTTCCACAGTCCGGGAAGAATTCGTGCCGTACGGACCGCCAAAGGCGATAACGCCGCGCGTGAAGCTGATCGCCTTCTATCTTCCACAGTTCCACCCCTTTCCGGAAAATGACGAATGGTGGGGCAAGGGCTTTACCGAATGGACCAATGTCGGCAAAGCCGTCCCGAATTTCGTGGGGCACTATCAACCGCATTGCCCGATCCATTTCGGCTACTATGACCTGCGCGTTCCCCAGGTCATGGAGGACCAGGCGCGTGTCCTGAAGGAATACGGCCTTCACGGCTTCTCCTATTATTTCTACTGGTTTGGCGGCAAGATCCTGATGGAGACGCCGCTGAAGGCGATGCTTGAGAATCCCAAGGCGGACGCGCCCTTCTGCTTCACCTGGGCCAACGAGAACTGGACGCGCCGCTGGGACGGGGCGCAAGAGGACGTCCTGATCGCCCAGAAGCATTCGATCGAGGATTCGCTCGCACTCCTGCGTCATTTCGCGGCCTATTTCGCCGACCCCCGCTATATCCGCATCGATGACAAGCCTTTGTTCATCATCTATCGCGCCGACATCATTCCCGACCTCAGGAATATCGTTGTCGCCTGGCGCGAGGAGGCCAGGAAGCTCGGCTTCAAGGGCCTCTATATCGTCTGCGCACAGAGCTTCGACGTCACAAGCCCTCGGCCCTACGGTTTCGACGCGGCGGTCGAATTTCCTCCGCACCGCATGGCGTCGGATTCGATCCGTCACGAGGTCGAGATCGTCAATCCCGCTTACACCGGCGCGATCTACAGTTACGAACAGATCGTCGATAACGCCGTCACCCGACCCGAGCCGAGCTACAAGCTTTTCCGGACCGCGATGCTGTCGTGGGACAATACCGCCCGCAGGCAGAACGCTTCCCACATAATGGCAAGGTTCAGCGTCACGAAATATGCGCAGTGGCTCTCGGCACTGTGCCATCGCGTTGCGGCCAACCCGAAGTATTCCGAGGACGAGAAACTCGTCTTCATCAACGCCTGGAATGAATGGGCCGAGGGCACGCACCTTGAACCCGACCGCAAGCATGGCTTCGGCTACCTGCAGGCAACTTACGAGGTGGTGGCGTCGCTAGGCCCGCAGGGCTGGCCGGTGCAGGAGCTTCCCGTTGCACGGCGGAACGATACCGGCGTGATCCTGCACGCCCACTACGAAGAGACTTGGCCGGAGTTGAAAGCGCAGCTCGACCGGATCGGACCGCATGATCTCTATGTCACGACGACGAGCACTGCCATCGCCGAGCGGATCCGCGCCGACCGGCCCGATGCATGGGTCGAACTCGTGGAGAATCGCGGTCGCGACATCCGCCCGTTCCTTTCGGTGCTGCGCCGTATCCGGCCGCTCGGGTACCGGTCGATCTGCAAGCTGCATTCCAAGAAAAGCACCTACCGCACCGACGGGGAAAACCTGCGCCAGACGATCATCGAGAAGCTTGTTTCCGGCAATTGCCCCGCGCAACTCGCCGCAGATGAACGTCTCGGTCTTGTCGTGCCGAAAGGGTCCTACATTCCGCACACCGACAAGAGCGAAACCTACAACGCGGACAATGTCGAAGCCCTGTCCGAGATCCTGGGCTTCAGATTCAAGCGCGATCATTTCCCGGCAGGCTCGATGTTCTGGTTCCGGCCAGAGGCGCTGCAAGCGCTGGACAAGATCGATCCTGACGCCTTCTGGGGGGTCGAGGCCGGCCTTGCGGATGGCACTTGGGCGCATGCGATCGAACGCATCATCGCTGTTGCGGCTCAGCAGGCAGGCTACAGCGTGGCCGAGACAAGCACCTGAGGGTTTGCGGCGGGCGCAGGCGCCCGCTCAGTCCCGGATCAGGGCGACAAGCGCCAGGACGGTCGCGCCGACCCCGAGCAGGATCAGCGGCGCGGGCGCGGCATTGCCAAAGCCGATCTCCCACAGGATTACCCAGGAAGGTGTGAGGTAGGTATAGGCCATAACCTTCGACGACGGCAGCCTGAGCGCCGCATATTGCAGAAGGACGAAGGTCACCGCACTGGCGAAGAAGGCCGTGTAGAGCAGCGTGATCCAGACGATGGCGGGCAGGTTCGTCCAGTCTGTCGCGCGGATATCGCTCCAGCCCCAGAACGTCAGCACCAGGAAGCCCGTCACCAGCACGCCGAAGGAAAAGACCATCGGGCTTTCGCCCCGGTTCAGCTTGCGCACGAGCGGCGTATAAAGCGCGTGCGCCACGCAGCCCCAGAAATAGATGACCTCGCCCCGGCCGATCTCGAACCGCATCAGCGCCCCCCAATCGGCGCGGAAGATCACCCAGACCGCGCCGAGGCCGCCGACCAGAAGGGAGAGCGCTATCCGCAGGGTGGTGATCTGGCGCAGGAGAAGCCAGCCGAACCCCGCAGCCATGATCGGCGTCAGGGTAAAGACGGCGGCGGTAGATACGGGCGGCGCGGTCTTCAGCCCCTCGAACATCAGGACGAAATAGGCTGACAGGCAGAGGCCGAGCAGCAGGTAGCGCCAGGGCGCCCTGCCATCGCCCGCCCGGAAGGCGCCGGTCGCCAGCGCCGCCGCGCCGACGAAGAGCGCGGCCAGGAGGAACCTGACGGCCGAAAAGGCGACCGGCGAGATCATGTTGGCCATCTGGCCACCAAGCGAGAAGGACCCCGCGATCAGCGCCGAGAAGGCCAGCATCGCCAGATGGCCGCGCAGCGCAGGCGTCAGGCGGGCGGCGGCGGTCGCGCTCATATGTCGGTCCAGCCCTCCGCCGCCGTCTTGATATGGGCGAGGAACTTCTGAACCTTCAGCGTCCGGTGCAGATCGACATGGGTGACAAGCCAAAGCGACGAGGTCCATTCCGGTCGGGGCGCCATCACCTCGATCAGGTCGGGGTCGCGCGCTGCCTCGCGCAGGGTCATGAAGCCGATCCCCGCACCCGCGCGCACCGCCGCCTCGGTCGCCGCCGCCTCGGAGGTGCGAAAGATAACTCGCTCGGCCGGAACCGCGCCGCGCAACCACTGATAGAAGGGCGCCCGCGCCTGCGGGTCATCGGGTCCGACGAACCAGTGGCGCGCCAGTTCCGCCTCGGTCTTCGGCAGGCCGTGGCGGTCGGCATAGCATTTCGCCGCATACATCCCGTTCCTGAGCTGGATGAACTTCTGCACCACGTAGTCAGGATCCTCCGGCCGCGCGCCCGCCCGGATCGCCACATGGGCCTCGCCGGAATTCAGCCGGAAAAGCCGCATGTCGGTCAGAAAGCGGATATGCAGGCCGGGATGTTCCTTCTGGAAGGCAGCGATCGACGGGGCAAGAAGGCGCGGGATGCCAGAGATCGCGGTGACGATCAGTTCGCCCGACACCGTCTCGCTTTGCCCCTTGATGCGGGCGGCGAGCTGGTCGAACCGGTCGGAGGCGCCCTGCGCCACTTCCAGAAGCTCGCGCCCCGCGTCGGTGGGCGTATAGCCACGCGCATGGCGCTGGAAGAGTTTCGAGCCGAGCCGCCCCTCCAGCGCGTCGATATGGCGGATCACCGTCGCATGATGGACGCCCAGCACATCGGCGGCGCCGGACACGGTGCCAAGGCGTGCGACCTGATAGGCGGTGCGGATCTCATCCCAGGTTTCAAAGCTCATTCTGTGCACCCACAAACATAGCATGTTATGAATGTGCAGTTTTCTGAAGGAGCGCAAGCCCTAGATTCAGGGGCATCCGCAGATTCACGCACAGGTGATCAGATGACCCGCATTCTTCGTATCGACAGTTCCATCAAGGGCGGCGCCTCGGTGACCCGCCGCCTGACCGACCGTTTGACCGACAGGCTCGTCGCCCGCCACGGCGGCACGGTGAGCGAACGCGACACCCAGGGCCTGCCCGCGATCGACGGGACCTGGATCGGCGCAGCCTACACGCCCGCCGATGCCCGGACAGCCGAACAGGCCGAGGCGCTGGCCCTTTCCGACGCGCTCATTGCCGAACTGAAGGCCGCCGATGTGATCGTCATCGGCGCCCCGGTCTATAATTTCGGCGTCACCGGCCCGCTGAAGGCCTGGATCGACCTCGTCTGCCGCGTCGGCGAGACCTTCCGTTACGGCAAGAACGGGCCTGAGGGTCTTGTCGCCGGCAAGCCGGTCTATGTGGCCTATGCCTCCGGCGGGGTGCCCATGGGCTCGGCGGTCGATTTCGCTTCGGCCTATCTCAGGCAGGTTCTCGCCTTCATCGGCCTGACCGATGTCACCTTCGTCGCCGCCGAGGGTGTGGCCCGCGACGAGGGCGCCGCCATTGCCCGCGCCGAAACTGCCATCGCCCGGATCGCCGCCTGAGGACAGCCTCGCCATCAAGGGGCGGGAGGGCCCGCCCCTGACAGGATTCGCTGCGCGGTTGTTTCGATACCACTGACGGAACGGCGCCTCCGAATTTCAAGATTCGCACATTGCAATAACAAAACACTACGGCAAGGCCGCCAGGCCTTGCCAATTTTCGTCCTGCACCGTTTCTCTGGCGCCAACAATCCTTGCCCTTCCGGCCTGACTGCGGACTACATCCACGGACCCGCGCCGCACGCACACCCAAGCGCGTATTTTTCAAAAAAATCCGTTAGATACATGATAAAGCTACAAAAATTATTTTTCTTGACACAAAAACTTTTTTAAACTGTCGTGGCGACGCGTCTAGAACCCGTCAGCGCCCGCATCGCCATATCGAAATAGTTTATGAACAGAGCCGGAAATACAGCTGCCCGCAGCCCTTGGACGGGCTACTCGCCAGGAATGTCGGCGAGGGGCGAAACGGTGGACGGCCGGGACGTCCGGCCAGGCGCGCGGGCGAAGAGCCGCATTCAACCCAAGAATGATCAAATTTCACGGCCTGCGAACGGGGCGGGCCGCGAAGGCAGTGCCGTTGGCGGGCCGCCGCCTCACCGTCGCGCCCCCATCGCCTGCAACGCCTGATCCCTTTTCATCCCGAACGACGGCCAGCGATCATGACCCTGACCTTCCTGCAGCATATTCTGCGCCAGTTCGACCAGATCGAAGGCCCCGCCTTCACCTTTCTCGACCGGGACCAGAGCGAGTGCCTGAGCTTCGCGGACCTCGGGGCAGAGGCGAAGGCGCTCGCCGGGCGGGTTCAGGCGCGGGTGGCGACCGGCGAACGGGTGCTGGTGATCCTGCCGCCGGGGCGCGACTACGTGATCGGCATCACTGCGCTCTCGCTCGCGGGCGCGGTCGCGGTTCCGGCGCTGTCGCCGACTTCGGCCAAGGGCTTTCCGCGGCTCGCACGGATCGCCGAAGATGCGGGCCCGACGCTCATTCTGACCAGCGCGGCGCTGGCCGAGAAGATCGCGGCAGAGCCTGCGCTCGCCTGCTTGCCCCGTCTGCAGATCGACGGCGCAGACAGGGCGCCCTGGACGATGCCCGATGTCGGCCCGGACGACCTTCTCTTTCTGCAATATACCTCCGGCTCCACCGGAACGCCGAAAGGTGTGATGGTCAGCCATGCCAACGTGATGGCGAACCTTGCCGAAAGTACGGCCGCCTTCGGCATGACGCGGCACGATGTCGTCGTTTCCTGGCTGCCACCGCATCATGACTTCGGCCTGGTCGGCGGCATCCTCTCGCCGCTCTGGAACGGGTGTCATGCCGTCCATCTGGCGCCCGCGGCCTTCCTGACCCGCCCGCTGCGCTGGCTGAAGGCGCTGAGCGACTACCGCGCCACGATCACCGGCGCACCCGACTTCGCCTGGGATCTCTGCGCCCGGAAAGTGACTGAGGCGGACCGCGCGGGCCTCGACCTTTCCGCGCTGCGCGTGGCGATCAACGGCGCCGAGCGGGTGCGCCCCGATACGATGGCGACGTTCGCCGAAGCCTTCGCCCCGGCGGGCTTCGACCCGGGCGCCTTCACCCCGGCCTACGGCCTTGCCGAGGCCACGCTCTTCGTCTCTGCCGCGCGGAACCGGTCGCGCGGCACCTTGCCCAGGGTCCGGCAGGCGCACGACGCCACTGCCGAAGGACTGACTCACGCAGGGCCGCTCGCGACCAACGGGCCGGCGCCCCGCGTCGCCATCGCCGGTCCCGACGGCACCCGCTGCACGGATGGGCAACCGGGCGAGATCTGGGTCGCGGGCCCGTCGGTCGCGCGCGGCTACTGGAACAACCCCGCCGCCACTGCCGAAAGCTTCGGCGCACGCCTCAAGGGCGACGACCGGCCCTGGCTGCGGACCGGTGATATCGGCTTCCTCGATCGCGGCGAGCTGTTCGTTTCGGGCCGGATGAAGGAAATGCTGATCCTCGCCGGGCGCAACCTCTTCCCGCAGGACATCGAGCCCGATGTCGAAAGCCTGGGCCCGGCCTTCCGCCCCGGGGGATGCGCGGTCTTCACCGCTGGCGAGGGCGGCGCGAGCGGGCTCGTGGTGGTGCAGGAGGTCCTTGATCGCCGGGCGCTCGATACCGACGGGCTGGCCGAGGCCTTGCGCGCCCGGCTTCTCGACCGGCACGAGATCGGCGATCTGGCGGCCTTCCTTCTGGTCCGGACGGGGGATCTGCCGCGCACCACCAGCGGCAAGATCCAGCGCTTCCGTTGCGCCGCCATGTTCGCCGACAACAGCTTCGCCCCGATATGGAGCTGGCAGGCCGGTGCCGCCGGGACCCAGACCGATTTCGTCCCGCCCGGCACGCCGGTGGAAAAGCGCCTCGCCCGGCTCTGGTCCGAACTCCTGGAGACCGACCGTGTCTCGATCCGCGACAATTTCCTCGAACTCGCGGGCAACTCGCTGCTCGCCACCCAGATCATCTCGGCCCTGCATCAGGAGTTCGGGCTCGACATCTCGCTGACCGCGCTGTTCGACAATCCCACAATCGAAAGCCTCGGGCAGGAGATCGACCGCGCGCTGGCGGCCGAGGCGCGAACCCGCGCCGAGACCGCCATCGACCGCCAGCCCCGCCCGCTGTCACACCAGCAGGCGCGCCTTTTCCGGCTGAGCGGCTATGCCGAGGGTGGCGCGGTTCAGACCCTGTCGCGCCATCTGCGCATCGACGGCGATATCTCGGACGCCGCACTGTCGCGCGCTGCGACCGATCTTCTGCGCCGCCATGAGGTGCTGCGCTACGTCTTCACCGACGGTGACGCCGGACCCGAAGCCGCGCTTTCGCCGCTGGAGCCGGTCACCATTGCCCGCCGCCCCGCCGAAGACATCCCGGCGGCGCTTGCCGCCGAGACGGCCCTGCCCTTCGCGCTCGACACCGGCCCGCTCGTCCGCTTTGCGCTCTTTGCTGACCCGGCGGACGAGGAATGTCAGCATCTCCTGCTGACCGCGCACCCCTGCGTTGCCGACGAGGCGTCGATGGACCGGATGGCGGCAGAGCTTGCCGCGCTCTATTCCGCCCATGCCCAGGGCCTGACGCCCCGGCTGGAAGAGTTCGCCGCCCAGCATGTTGCCTTTGCCGAGGCGCAACAGCTCTGGCTCAGGTCGGATGCGACGGCAATCGAAGCGGCATGGAAGGACCTCCTTGCAGGCATGCCGGAGGCATTGAACCTGCCGACCGACCGCCCGCGCCCGGCGCAACCCAGCCACAGGGGCGCCACGCTGGCCATGCGCCTTCCCGATCCGGCCGGATCGGGCGAGGCCGAGCTACTGGCGGCCTTCGCGCTCGGCCTCTCGCACTGGTCGGGGCAAACTGACGTCGTGATCGGCCTGCCCTTCCGCGCCGACGAAAAGCTGGGCCGTCCGGTCGCCATCGGGCGGGTCGCCGACATGCTGCCGGTCCGCCTCCGGCTGGCCGAAGGCCAGACCTTTGCAGAAATCGCCGCGCAGGCGGCAGACGCCATTGCAGCGGCGCGCGCTTTCGGCGCCCTGCCCCTCGACCGCATCATCGAGATCGCAGGCACCCGCCGACAGGCTGGTCAGGCACCGCTCTTCCAGGCGGCGCTGATGATCGACGAAACGCCGGAGGACCTTTCCTTCAACGGCGCTGCCGCCCGCCGCGTCGCGCATGGGTCCGGCAAGGCCCCCTATGACCTCACGCTCCGCCTCTGGCGAGAGGCCGACGGGCTCGCCGCCGCCGTCGACCATGCCGCCGACCTATTCGACCCCGCGACCATCGCCGCCTTCGCCGACCATTTCGCAAACGTCCTGACGAAGCGCGACGTCGACTGCCCGCTGCCCGGAGAGCTGTCCCGCGCGGCGACCGTCAGCGCGCCTGCGAAAACCGATGTAGCGGAGGCAGCTACCGAGAAGGCGGAACCGACCGGCGCCACCGAAACCGCGATGGCGGCGATATGGGCGGAGCTTCTGGAACTCGACCATGTGGGCGCCGAGGAGGAATTCTACGATCTCGGCGGCCATTCGCTTCTGGCGACGCAGGCCATTTCCAAGATCCGCGCCACCTTCGGCGTCGAGGTCACGATCGAGGCGATCCTGTTCGACCAGCCGACCGTGCGCGCGCTCTCCGCGCTCGTCGACCGGCTCGCCGCCTCGAAGACGCTGTCGACCATGACCGCGATCGGCAAGGCGCCCGAGGGCGCCGAGCAGGAACTGTCCTTCTCGCAGCAGCGGCTCTGGTTCCTCGACCAGCTTGAACCCGGCAATCCGTTCTACAACATCCTTGCGCCGACCCGCCTGCGTGGCCCGCTTGACCCCAAGGCCCTGAAAGCCGCGATCAACCGCATCATCGCCCGCCATGACGTCCTGCGCGCGACCTTCCATGCCCGCGACGGCAAGCCGGTCCAGCGCATCGCGCCCTCGCTCACCATCGATGTGCCGCTGATCGACATTTCCGCCCACGACGACCCCGAGGCCGAACTGACCCGCCTCTCGCTCGCCGATGCCCGCACCGCCTTCGCCCTCGACCGCGCGCCGCTTCTGGCCGCGACGCTCGTACGGCTCGGCGCCGAAGACCACGCGCTTCTCTTCCGCATGCATCACATCGTCTCGGACGGCTGGTCGATGGGCGTTCTCGTCACCGAATTCGTCGAGCTTTACCGCGCCCTGACCGAAGGCCGCGACGACCGGCTGCCGCCGCTGAAGATCCAGTATGCCGATTTCGCCCACTGGCAGCGGAACTGGCTGACCGGCGACGTGCTGGACCGTCAGCTCGGCTATTGGAAAGCCAAGCTCGACGGCGCGCCACCGGTGCTGTCGCTGCCCACCGACCGGCCGCGCCCGGCGGTGCAAAGCTACCGGGGCGCCAACCATCACCTGCGCCTGCCGCCCGATGTCACCTCGGAGCTTTACGCCCTCGGCGCCCGCCATCAGAGCACGCTCTACATGGTGCTCCTCGCCGCCTTCAGCCTGTTTCTGTCGCGCTATGCCCGCAGCCGCGATGTGGCCTGCGGCACCTATATCGCCAACCGCAACCGCGCCGAGGTGGAAAACCTCATCGGCTTCTTCGTCAACATGCTGGTGATGCGTTCCGACGTCGATCCACAGGCAAATTTCGAAAGCTTCCTCAGGCAGGTGCGCCAGACCGCGCTTGAAGCCTTTGCCCATCAGGACCTGCCCTTCGAACATCTGGTGGACGAGCTGAAGCCCGAACGCGCGCTCAGCCATTCGCCGCTCTTCCAGGTGGTGTTCGTGCTGCAGAACGCCCCGATGGACGATCTGAACGCCTCGGGCCTTGCCGCCGAACAGATGCCGATCGAGGGGCGCGTGTCGAAATTCGACCTGACGCTCCGCCTTGGCGAGGAGGCAGGCGCGCTGACCGGCTGGTTCGAATATGCGACCGACCTTTTCGACGAGCCGACTATCGCGCGCATGGCCGCGCAGTTCGAACATCTCGTGCGCGACATCATCCGGCGCCCGGCCGCGCCGCTCGCCGACCTGCGGCTGATGGCCGAGGAGGAGGGCCGCGCGATCCTCGCGGCCACCGAAGGCGCGCCGGTCGATCCGGCCAGCCTGCCCCGCGTGCTCGACGCCTTCGCGGCCCAGGTCGCCCGCGCGCCGCACCACCCGGCAATCCTCGGGGCAAGACCGCTCGACTATGCGACGCTCGACCGCGAAGCCACCGCGCTCGCCGCCCATTTCACCCGCCTCGGCGCGGGCCCGGGCGACCGGATCGGCCTCTGTTTCGACCGGGGCAGCGATCTGGTGGTGGCGATCCTCGCCTGCCTGAAGGCAGGCGCCGCCTGGCTGCCGCTCGACCCGCGCGCGCCCGCCGCACGGCTGAACCTCATCCTGGAAGACGCCACCCCGAAGATCGTGCTGGCCGAGGAAGACCATCTGGCGCTTCTCGAAGAGGCGGGCGCGGGCGAGGTTCGGCTCTTTTCCGGCCTGATGGCCGCGCCGCCCGCCGATCTGCCGCCCGCCCACCGCGCGGCGCCGGACGATCCGGCCTATGTGATCTACACCTCCGGCACCACCGGCCGCCCGAAGGGCGTGGTCGTGCCGCATCTGGGGCTGATGAACCATGCGGCCCACCATATCGCACTGTGCGATCTCGGGCCCGAGGACCGTGTGCTGCAATTCGCCTCGCCCGGCTTCGATGCCTCGATCGAGGAAATCGTGCCCACCCTCATGGCCGGCGCCACCCTCGTGCCGCGCCCTGCTGATTTCCTCGAGGTAGGGCGCCTCTTCGACGCATTCATCGCAGAAAACGGCATCACGGTGCTCGACCTGCCCACCCAGTTCTGGCACCAGTGGCTGCGCGAAACGACGGGCATTCCCGCCTCGGTCCGGCTGATCGTCGTGGGCGGCGAGAAGGTCACCCGGCGCCAGTTCGCCGACTGGAGCGCAAGGCCCGAAGCACAGCGCATCCGCTGGATCAATACTTATGGGCCAACCGAGGCGACCATCGTCGCCACAAAGGCCGAATATGCGCCCGACCCCGACCCGCAGGCCGAGATCGCCATCGGCAGGCCGATCGCGGGGCTGAAGGTCCGCCTCCTTGACGCGCATCTGAACCCGGTCGCACCCGGCGTCCCCGGCGAGATATGGCTTGGTGGCCACGGGCTCGCGCTCTGCTATCTCGGGCGCCCCGACCTGACCGCCGAACGGTTCATCGCCGACCCGTTCGGCGCCCCCGGCGACCGGCTCTACCGCACCGGCGATCTCGGCCGTATCCGGCCGGATGGCGCCATCGACTATCTTGGCCGGGTGGACGAGCAGATCAAGCTGCGCGGCTACCGGATCGAACCGGCAGAGGTGGAGAAGGCGCTTCTACGCGCCGGGGCCGAAGAGGCTTGCGTGGTACTCCACGCCCCGGAAGGCGAGGCTCCCCGGCTTCTGGCCTATGTGGTCGGCGAGTGCCGCGAGGACGATTTGCTCGTCCGGCTCGCGGCCGAACTTCCCTCCTACATGGTTCCCTGGCGGGTGGTTGTTGTTGGGGGGTTTGTGTTGACGGGGAACGGGAAGGTTGACCGGCGGGTGTTGCCGGTGCCTTCGGGTGGGAGTTTTGGGTCTGCGGAGGGGGCGCGGGGCGGGGTGGAGGCGGCTCTGGCCTCGATCTGGGGCTCGGTTCTGGGGATCGGGGCCGGGCGGATCGGGCGGGAGGAGACCTTCTTTTCGCTTGGCGGTCACTCGTTGCTCGCCACGCAGGTGATCGCGCGGGTGCGGCGGGCCTTCGGGATCGAGCTGCCGCTCAGGGCCCTGTTCGAACATCCGACGCTGGCGGCCCTGGCGCCGGTCGTCGCGGCGGCGGTCGCGGCGCGGGGTGGCGCGGCTGGTTCTGCCGGTGACGGGTTGGGTGGCGACGGGTTGGGTGGCGGGTCGGCCGGTGACGCGCTGCTGGCGGGTCCGGCGCCGCGGCGGCGGCGGGAGGTGCTGGCGGCCAGGCGCCGTGAGGCTGACGGGTCTGGGCCTGAAGGGCCGGGGCCTGAAGGTGCGGACGCCGGTGCGGCGGGTCTGCCGCCGGCGCCCCTGTCGTTCGCGCAGGCGCGGCTGTGGTTCCTCGACCAGCTCGATCCGGGCGATCTGTCCTATCACCAGCCGCTGGGGCTGAGGCTCCGGGGGCCGCTCGACCGGGCGGCGCTTGCGGCGGCACTTGCCACGCTCGTGGCGCGCCACGAGGTGCTGCGCACCTCGTTCGCGCTGCGCGACGGGGCGCCGGTGCAGATCGTCCATCCGGCCGGGGCGGTGGCGCCGACCGCCGGGACGCTGGTCTTCGACGATCTCTTCGCCGCGGCGGGCGGGGCCGACACCGACGCCATCGAGGCCGACGCCATCGACACCGAAGCGATCGACGCCAAAGCCCGGGCGCTCCTCGAAGCCGAGGCGGCGCGGCCCTTCGACCTCGCGGCCGCGCCGCTCTGGCGCTTCCGGCTGATCCGGACCGGGGCCGGGGAGCATCTCGCGCTCCTCACCCTCCATCACATCATCTCCGACGGCTGGTCGCTTGGCCTCTTCCTGAGGGAACTGGCGCTGGCCTACGAGGCGCATCTGGCGGGCCGCCCGCCCGGCGACATCCCGGGCCTGCCCGACCTGCCGCTGCAATATGGCGATTACGCCCAGTGGCAGCGCGACTGGCTGGCGGGTCCGGCGCGGGCGCGGCTGACGGATTACTGGCGCGAGCGGCTGCGGGGCCTGCCCGAGCTTCTGGCGCTGCCCACCGACCGGCCGCGCCCGGCGGTGCAGAGCCATCGCGGCGGCCGGGTGGCGCTGACGCTCGAGGCGGGCCTCACGCACAGGCTCGAGGCGCTCGCCCGGGCGCAGGGCGCGAGCCTGCATATGGTGCTGACCGCGCTTCTGGCCACCCTCCTCGCCCGCTGGAGCGGCGCGGAGGACCTCGCCATCGGCACCCCGGTCGCCGGGCGCCGCCACGAGGCGCTCGAAGGGCTGATCGGCTTCTTCGTCAACACGCTCGTCATCCGCGCCCGCGTCGATCCGGGCGAGAGCTTCCTTGCGCTGCTCGATCGCACCCGCGAGGAGGCCTTCGCCGACCAGGCCCACCAGGACCTGCCCTTCGACCAGCTGGTCGAGGCGCTGCGCCCGGCGCGCGACCTCAGCTACGCGCCGCTCTTCCAGGTGATGCTGGCGCTGCAGAACGCGCCGATGGGCCAACTCGCCTTCGGCGGGCTCGGGCTCGAACCGGTCGAGGCCGGTGGCGACTGGACCAAGTTCGACCTCACCCTCAGCTTCGCCCC
>NZ_JARJNR010000019.1 GCF_030143255.1 Frigidibacter sp. SD6-1 | reverse complement strand
GTTTGGGAGCTTGAATCACGCAGGCCGGGCAGCCTCAAGCCGATTAATGGGTCCTGACCCTAAAGGGGCTACTACCAGAGCCTTGTCCTGCGATCGTGTCTATTAATCCGTTTATGACGGTCGCGCCACGTTGCAAAGGCTCCAGCGAAACATGATCATAGTCCGCCTCTGTCACCTCGCCCGGCGCATAGGAACCAAAGTCGATAACCAGCGGAACCTTCAGCCAGTCGTCTGTAATCTTCGCAACGTCCGCCCGCTCCGAGAGCGTGATCTTCTGAATGCCGAACAGTGCCTCAATGCGACGGCGATCCTCTTCAGTCGCATTCAGATTGTCGATGGTTAGTTCGACAACCTCGATGGCACCCACGGTGCCCAGCTTGAGATCGGCGATCTCGAGACCCCTGGTTGCGTAGTCCGGCGCTTGATCGGTTGATAGGGCGGCGGAAAAGACCACCTCGTTCGTTTCCGACAGGTCGACACCGAAGTAGCTTGAGCCCGTCTCCGAAAGCCGCCATCTCAGAAAATCTTCGGCCTCGTAGCGAAGATTGCCATCGGTGTTTCCTGGGTTGATCTGGGCAAGATCGATACCGACGATGACATCGCGATAGCGGGCACCTTCCGGCAAGCCGCTCGCCGCATCTGCCGCGAAGAGATCGGTGAACCGGTCCGACCCTTCACCCCCGAACAGAACGTCCGACCCGCCACCCGCATAGACCTCGTCGTCGCCGGCTCCGAGTACAAATATCTCGTTGAACCCTGACCCTTCGACCTTATCTGCACCCTCCGCACCGAAGAAAAGGCTCGCACGGTTCGCCTCGGTACTTCCCACATCCTCTTGCGAAAGCTTGACCGGGCCGGAACCGGCAACCGTTCTGATTTGCACGCCATCGACATAACGTCCGGCAAGACCCGCTTCCGTCCAGCCATGAAGCGCCTCGGGCACCCCGAAAAGCGCTTCGAGAATCTCATCTTCCGATCCGCCCGCCTGGGACGCCAGGAGCGCGTCGAGCCAGGCGGTCATCAGGATCGGCGCCTTGGTTGGCGATGCGCTTTCGTTGTTCTCCGTGAGATCCCAAATGTCGGATCCCAGGTCGAGTACCAGTATCTCGCCCTCGCGGGTGGTCGGATCTTCATTCCGCTGACCGTCGGTCAGAAAACTCAGGATGCCCTGCAGAGCATCGTACCCGCTCGTCTGGCCCGTTGCTCCGGCTTCGATCTTGCGCAGCGCCATCAGGCCCGCAAACTGCACGACCGTCTCGGCTATCGCCTGGCGAAATCCGCCCTGTAGCATCGGGTTTGATGGCAGGCTTTCGATTTCCCTTGCGAACTCGGCGTTGGTCTTGACGGCCAGTCCGAGGTCCGACAGGTCGTCGAACATCGCCCTGGCCCCCACGCTGCCGAAAACCAGCGTGTCGCTGTCCAGTACAGAATAGGCAACCGCGCGCAGAAGATTCTCCGCAATGAACCCCTCGTGGAAACGGCTTTCGTCTGCGGGCCTGATTGCGTCTGCGGCGTTATTTCCAAAGAGCGCTCTGAACACCTCCTGGTGGATCGAAGCCCAGTTTTCCGACAGCTCCTCCTTGTCTGAAAACAGCTGCAAAACCAGCCCAGCCATACTGTGTAACGTTAATCCGGGGAGGAGGCTAGATGGAACATGCGCTAGGTTCGTCTCAGCGTCGGTCAGGCCCGCATCTTTCAACCACGGATAATTCGTGTTGTCCCGCTCTGAGAAATATCCGGTAGGCCTCAAGACTGACCCCAGTGTTTCGCCCGGCATGAAATAGCCGCCCGCCATATCTGACGCCTCGCGGCCGCTGTGCTTGAGCAAGCTGTCGCTGGCGGAAAGGTAGGACATCGGGTCGAATATGGTCGCCTGCAGGCCCAGGACCCGAGACCAGAGACCGGCCAGCCCGCCGCCGAGGGAATGGCCGGTGAGGGTCAAACCGCCCGTGGTGCTGGCCTGAACGCTTTGAAGGAAGTCGAGCGACAGGGGCAGCTGGTCCGGCTGCGCCCCTCCGCCCTCACCAGTGAAGCCACCGCCGATTGGCCAGCCATGTATTGCGTCGCTGCCGCCATAGTAGCCGCCGAGTGGGTTCAAGCCATCTGTGCCCCGGTAGGAAATGACCGTACCGTAGGGCGTGTCATAGGCGACGGCGTAGAAGCCGGCGGCGACACCAGGTGTACCTGCCTCTGTTGCCGACTGCTGAATGACAGTTGCACTGCCTATTGCCGACCCGATACCGCCGAGGCCGTCAATGTCATTTCCTCTTTCATCGAGGTTAACACCGTCATTGATGGCGCTCCCATAGCCCCGGTTGTAGGCGTCCATCGACAAGAGAGCGAGGAAAAGCTCTTTCTCTGATACGGTCATCGGGCTATCTCCGTCGAGAATGAATTTGCACTAAGCGAATTCGCGAATCGCTCCGTGGCATCAATTGTTTCGTAGCGCCGCCCATCGAGTCTGTTGGGCCAGATGTCGTCCAGCCACCCCAACACTGCCTCCACCTTGCCCTCTGTCACCGGCGCGTCGGTCACGGCGAGGGTGACGTCTGTCAACCTGTAACAGGGGCCGCCGTGGGGGGCGGCGCGCTCGGTCGGGGTGGGGATCAGCGTCTGGAACGGGTAGGGGCCGGAGCGCGGCCCGCGCAGCTTCGATTGTGCCGCCCAGGCCTCGGTCCAGCGCGCAGCCTCCTCGCGCGTGAAGCGTGTCTTCAGCGCATCGCGCCGCGCCTCATAACCTTCGAACCAGTCGTGATCCGGCCGCGTGATCCAGGCGAACTCCACCAAAGCCGCCGCCGCATCGCCGGTGATCCCGGCCTCCGCCGCCGCGCGCGCCGCCTCCTGCCGGTAGCCCTGTTCCCAGGCCCAGGAGGCCCAGGTCCGCCCCTCGGCCCGCCAGGGCGCCTCCGCCGCCGTCAGGCCCCGGTCGCAGCCGAAGGTCGCATCCATATCGTCGGGGTCCACCCGCCGCACGGTCTTGGGGTCGGCGATATCGTCGAAGGTGACGAGAAGCGGATATTGGCCCCGCGCAACCGTCTGTGGCTGATCCTTCGGCAGCGCAAGAACCAGCGCCGCTGCCTCTTCCGACGCCTGGACGATGTCGCTCGGGCCGCCATTTGCCGCCACCCCCAGGTTGAGTTCGCCCCCGCCTTTCAGCAGCGCGAAGAGCCAGCGGCCCGGCGCAGTCTCCATCACCAGCGCCTCACCCCGCAAGTCATAGCCACCTCGGCCGGCGTCAGGGAGTATCTTGGGGATAAGCATGAGGCGCACCGCGTACACCACCTCGCCCCTCACCTCGCCCCGAGGTGTGTCAACGGTGAGCGTCAGGCGCTGGTGCCAGGCGGCGGTGAACGTATTCCACCAGAACCAGCAGAGGATCGCGCCCACCGCCAGAGCCGGCAGGCCAACGACCGCTGCAAGCACCCATGCTAGGATCTTCCGCACACGCCTCATGCCGCGATCCCGCCGCCGAGGGAGTGGCCGGTGAAGATGACCGAGCCGGGTTTGGTGTCGTCCTGGACGGCGTCGGGGAACTCGGACGCGAGCCGCGCCTGCTCGCGCATGAAGTTACCGACGCCGATGCCCCAGCCGTGAATACGGTCGGTGTTCGTATCGCTGAGGGGAGTGGAATCCGTGCCCCGGTAGGAAATGACCGTGCCGTAGGGCGTGTCATAGGCGACGGCGTAGAAACCGGCGGCTTGAGCCGCTTCAGACACGTCGTCGTTGATGACACGCGCCGACCCGACGGTCGAACCGATTTGACCAAGGCCGTCAATGTCATTTCCTTTGGCATCGACATTGACACCATCGCCAATGCCGGCGCCGTAGCCACGGTTGTAGGCGTCCATCGACAGGATGGCGAGGAGTAGGTCTTTTTCGGAGACAGTCATTTGATATTCCTCTTGAAATCCAACCTGTTCAGTCCATTTGCAAATGGGAAAGATGACTTTATCGATCTGTACCGATTACCATCTAACTGGAGGTTTTCGTATTCTGAGAACCACCCCAACACTGCCTCCACCTTGCCCTCTGTCACCGGCGCGTCGGTCACGGCGAGGGTGACGTCTGTCAACCTGTAACAGGGGCCGCCGTGGGGGGCGGCGCGCTCGGTCGGGGTGGGGATCAGCGTCTGGAACGGGTAGGGGCCGGAGCGCGGCCCGCGCAGCTTCGATTGTGCCGCCCAGGCCTCGGTCCAGCGCGCAGCCTCCTCGCGCGTGAAGCGTGTCTTCAGCGCATCGCGCCGCGCCTCATAACCTTCGAACCAGTCGTGATCCGGCCGCGTGATCCAGGCGAACTCCACCAAAGCCGCCGCCGCATCGCCGGTGATCCCGGCCTCCGCCGCCGCGCGCGCCGCCTCCTGCCGGTAGCCCTGTTCCCAGGCCCAGGAGGCCCAGGTCCGCCCCTCGGCCCGCCAGGGCGCCTCCGCCGCCGTCAGGCCCCGGTCGCAGCCGAAGGTCGCATCCAGATCGTCGGGGTCCACCCGCCGCACGGTCTTGGGGTCGGCGACGTCGTCGAAGGTCACCAGCCGCGGCCAGACCTCGCGCGGCAGCACGACCGGCTCTTCCTCCGGCAGCGCCTTGATCAGATCCATCGCCTCGTGAGAGCTGAAGCGGCTCTGCTCTGCGGAAACGGCATAGGCGAGATTGAAACCTGGCCTGCCATCCAGAAGCGCAAAGAGCCAACGGCCCGGCGCCACCTCGAACGCAACCGCCTCGCCCCGCGCGGAGAACCCCCCGAGCTGTCCTTCTTCCTTCCAACTCCCCTCCCAGCGAATGGCCTGCACCGTGCTGCCGCTGACCGACCCCGAGGGCGTGTCAATGGTCACGACCATCTGCTGGTGCCAGCGTTCGGTGACCACGCCAACCAGAATGCCGAGACCCACCTCATAGAGCACTCCCTGCCAGAAATACGAGGAAAGTGGCCAGAAGATCGCCGTGGGAACCGCGAGCAGCAAGACGAGCCCAAGCGCGAGGAGTTTGAGCGCAAGCCTCACGCGACGATCCCCCCGCCGGGAACAGAGACCGGGAAGAACCCCGGCATCAATGGCAGCAGTTCTGGTATCACGTTGGCCCTTCCTCGGCATTCTGCATCGGGAAGGCCCGAACTGGGCCTTCCCAGGATTTGCGCCCGCTCAGTCGGTCTTGGCCGACTCTTTCAACTTCGCCGCGTTGGCCGTGATTTTCTCCAGCATTTCCTTCTCTATGAGCCCGACGACATGCGGATGCATCCTGAGTTCGCCCTCCTTCACGACCTGACGGAAGTTGGCGATCACCCGGCCCGCTGTCTTGCGGTCGGGCGCGATCACGTCGAGAAGCCAATTGATCGACCCCGACTGCCAGTCCTCGGGCTTCAGCCGGATCGGGAAGGTGGCCGACTTGATCTGGTCGCGGATCTTCGCATCCGCCTCCTCGCTGACCGAGGCCCAGATCGCAAAGCCCGCGATGTCACTCAACGTGCCCGGCTCTTCCTTCGCCGGCCGCGCAATGGCGATCCGGTCGCGGATCAAGGGCTCCAGCACCATCTGCGCCAGGTCGCCCAGCGACTGATGCCGGTAGCGCGGCAGGTTCATCACCGCCATCACCACCTGGCCAAAGCTTTCGCGGACCTGGGTGCGCAGCTCCTGGATTTTCGCCAGTACCTCGGGGCTGAGCGCAGGCGCGGCGGTGCCGTTGACCGCGTCGGAGGTCTGCGGGGCGGTGGTTTCCTTGGTCTTGGACATCGGGCTGATCCTTTCAGAACAGGGCTCGGAGGCGAGCCCGCGCGGGTGCCGTACCGGTATGATTGAGGGAAGGGAGGGCGCCGGAAACTGATGACAAGAAAGGCAACCCCTGACACGTGTGATCGGCATAACGAAGGCCGCAGCCCTTGGTTGAGGGCGCGACCTGCAAAATGCAACCTAGGATAAAGATGACCGCCGGTCAAAATGTCATTAACCAAAATCCGGCACATCTGTGGAAACAATTCCCGGCCGATCGGAAACAGATCAGCAAGGCGCCACAACGTCATCTGGAGGACGGCAGCGGACGGTGTTCAGGAGGCCGCGTGCCTGTCACACCGCGGCCGCCCAGACCCTGTAGCGCCCGGCCCCTGTGACCTCGCGGATCAGGCCGCGTGCGGCGAACCTGTCGAGGTTGCGCTGCACGGCCGCCCGGCTGGCGCCGGTGATCGCTTCGGCCAGTGGCGCCGAGATCATCGGCCAGGCGGCCAGGGCTGTGATCAACGCGGGCGGGGTGCGGCCCGACAGATCCGTGGTCGCGGTGCGTGCGCGTGCGTCCCAGACGCGCAAGCGGTCAAGCTGCAGGAGCGCGGCTTGCGTGGCCTGGGCGGCCCCGGCGATCCAGGCGCCGAGCCGCTCCGCCTCGGTCCCGGTCGCGCGCAGGGCCGTCGGTCCCGTGAGCGCGAGCGGCAGGAAGAGCGCCCCGCCCCGCCCTGCCCCGGCAGCATGCCGCGCGGCCAGAACCGCGGCCTCCACGTCGATCGTCGCCCCCTGCCCTGCCCGCTCCGGACCCAGCATCCGCCAGCCGTGAAACAGCATCGCGCCTTGCGTGACGGGATGAAGTGCGGCGGTATCGGCCATGAGGTCGGCCAGATCGGCCAGGCTTTCGGGGTGCTCTCCTTCTGCTGTCGTCCGGCCGAGAAAGGCCGCCAGCCCCGCGTCCCACCCACCGTCCGACGGGCCCGGCCCGGCCGACAGGTGCCGCACCGCCCAGCCCGCCCGGATGACGGCCTGCGCATCCTCGCCCGTCGCGCCAAGCCTGAGCCCGACCCACAGCGCCAGCCGGTCGGCGGCGATCCGGTCACCCGTCCACCAGCCAAGATCGGCCACCTCCAGAAGCGCCAGCCGCTGGTGCCAGCCCTCCGGCGCGCCGCGCAGCCGCTCGTCCAACGCGCCGAAGAGAGCCGCAAGCTCGGCAAGCGGGCGCGACAGCTGGTCCTGCGCTGCCTGCCAGACGCCCGGATCGAAAAGCCGCACCCGTTCGGCCCGGGGCCCGGGCGGCAGCCCGTCATCCTCGACCCCGTCGCCCGGCAGAAACCACAGATCCTGCTCTGCCACCGGATCAGGATCGTAGGGCCCACGATCGTGAACCATGTCTTCTTCAGCAGAGATTGGTCTACCGCGCTTCATATGGTCTTTATTCTGTAATTCTGCGCATTACCCAAGTGATTTCTGCAAATGCCGATTAATCACGATAAGTCCGCCTTATCATGACTATTGAAACCTGCCCGAGTCCAGCGCATTCTGATCCAAGAAATCCGCTCAGAACGGCCTCCATGACCACACTTGTCCTGCCCGCCTACGCCCAATTGTCGGATGCCGACGAAGCCGCACTGAGCGACCTCTACCGGCGCGGCACGCCGCCTAACACTCTGCGCGCCTGGGAGCGCGACCTGGCCTATATCGCCGCCTGGAAGATGGCAGCGTTCGGACGGCCGCTGAGCTGGCCCGAGGACGAGAAAGTCGCCCTGCGATTCATCCTGGACCATGCCCAGGACCTGACCGGCAAGCCCGGCTCCGCCCAGGACGTCGCACTTGAACTGAACGCGATTGGCCTCAGGGTCGCGCTCACTTGTCCTGCGCCGGCCACACTGGATCGGCGCATCGCCAGCTGGCAGGCTTTCCACCGCATGCGGAATCTGGCTTCTCCCTTCTCGGCGCCCCTGGTGCAACAGGCCCGGCAGAAGGCGCGCAGGGCGAACGCGCGGCCCCGCACGCCCAAATCGCCCAAACCCGTGACCCGCGACATCCTGGAGGCGCTGCTGGCCACCTGCGACGACACCCATCGCGGCATCCGGGACCGGGCGATGCTGATGCTGGCTTTCGGCTCGGGTGGGCGGCGCCGGTCGGAAGTGTCTGCCCTGAACGTGGAGGACATAGGCCGCGATGACTTTGCCACCAAAGGCCTGTTGTGGATCCGGCTTCTGGAGACCAAGACGACCAAGAAGGACCAGGCGCCGAAACTGCCGCTGAAGGGACGGGCAGCGCGGGCCGTGGTCCATTGGCTGGAGGTAACGGGTTTGAGAACCGGCCCGCTGTTCCGGCCGGTCAGTATCTCTGACCGCCCCCTGCCCCGCCGCCTGGCCTCGGATGCGCTGCGGACCATCCTGCGGCACCGGCTGCGGCTGGCGGGCCTGCCAGAGGATTACGCCACGCCGCACGGGCTGCGTGCAGGCTTCCTGACCCAAGCCGCGCTGGACGGTGCGCCTCTGGCCGCGGCCATGAAGCTGAGCCTGCATCGCTCGGCCGTTCAGGCCCAGAAATACTATGCCGATGTCGAGATCAGCGAGAACCCGGCGGCGGACCTGCTTGGCGACTGATCGAGGCCAAACGGTCGTTTATTGGCAACATATGAAATTGCAAGCGGCCTGTTCTGATGCCCCTGATCGGCTACGCCCGCGTCTCGACCGAGGATCAAACCCCCCTGCCCCAGTCGCAGGCCCTGAAATCCGCCGGCTGCGCAGAGATCCATGAGGAACAGGCCTCTGGCGGGAGCCGCGCGCGGCCGGTGCTGGCCCGCGTGCTGGACCGGATCGGCAAGGGCGACACGCTGGTCGTCGTACGCATCGACCGGCTGGCGCGGTCGCTCTCACACCTGCTTGAGGTCATCGAGCAGCTGGAGGCGCAGGGGGCCTTCTTTCGCTCGCTCATGGACCCGATCGACACGTCTTCCCCGCAGGGAAGGTTCACCCTGCAAGTCCTCGGTGCCGCGGCAGAGTTTGAGCGGGCCCTGATCCGCGAACGGACCAAGGCCGGGCTGGCCAGCGCGCGCAGCGAAGGGCGGGTCGGGGGCAACCCGGGCCTGCGCGCAAAGGACCCTGTGGCGCTGCGCAAGGTGCGGCTGGCGCGGCAGGACGGCTACATGGGACGCTTGAACGAGACGGCGCAGGATTGGGTGCCCCATGTCCGCCGCCTGCGCCCCGATATGGCCTGGGAGGACGTGCTGCGCATCGTCAACGGCCCCCTGCCCCGAGAGCGTCAATGGACGCAAAGCCGCTTGCTACGTGCCGTGAATGCCTATGTCCGCGACGGCTTTCTGCCCGAGACGGTCCTCGACCGCGCCGGTCGCCGCGAAACCGACGACCGTCTGCCCGCCATAGTCGCCGCCATCAAGGGCGCGGACCCCGACATCACGCTTCAGGCAATCTGTACCCGACTGGAAGCAATGCGCGAGCGCACGCCCCGCGGGCGGACCAGCTGGCAGACCTCGTCGGTCAAGATGTTGCTGGGGCGTGCGAAGAAGCTGGGGCTGCTGGTTTGACGGCATCTATCCTTGCAAATCTTCCACAGGATGGAGTATTTGCAAGTTATGTACCCGCGCAGATCCTTCCAGACCGTCCTCTCGGCCCTTGACGAACAGGCGGCAGTCGTCCTGCTTGGGCCGCGGCAAGTTGGCAAGACGACCCTTGCGCTGGACATCGCCGAAGGACGGCCCTCGGTCTATCTTGACCTTGAACGCGAGGCGGATCGGGGGGTGCTGGCGGAACCTGACCTGTACCTCGACGAACAGTCTGGCAAGCTGGTGATCCTGGACGAAGTCCAGCAGATGCCGGGCCTCTTTGCTTCCCTGCGGGGACAGATCGACGCCCGGCGGCGCAAGGGGTTGCGGACAGGACAGTTCCTGCTCTTGGGCTCGGCCTCGAACGTGCTTCTGCACCAGTCGGCAGAATCCCTCTCGGGTCGGGTCCGCTATGTCGAGATGCCGCCCCTGCAGCTGGACGAGGTCGGGGCCGACCGGCTGAACGACCTCTGGCTGCGCGGCGGCTTTCCCGACAGCTTTCAGGCCGCCAGCGACCGGGCCAGCCTGACCTGGCGCGAGGACTTCCTGCGCACCTATCTGGAGCGGGACATCCCGGCCCTGGGCCCCCGCATCCCGGTGGCCACGCTGCGGCGGTTCTGGACCATGCTGGCCCATGCCCAGGGGGGCCTCCTGAACGCGGCGGCGCTGGCCGAGGGGCTGGGCGTTTCGGGCCAGACCATCGGGCGCTACATGGACCTTCTGGTCGACCTGATGCTGGTCCGTCGCCTGCAGCCCTGGCATGAGAACGCGGGCAAGCGGCTGGTGAAGTCGCCCAAGGTCTATGTCCGGGACAGCGGGCTGGTTCATGCGCTGCTTGGCCTTGGCACGCTGGAGGCCCTGCTGGGCCATCCCGTCACCGGCGGCAGCTGGGAAGGCTTCTGCCTTGAAACCCTGATCGCCGCTGCCCCGGCAGGGACCGAACCCTACTTCTACCGCACCTCGGCGGGGGCCGAACTGGACCTGATCCTGCGGCTTCCCGGCGGGGAGGTCTGGGCCATCGAGATCAAGCGCGCCACCGCACCAAAGCTGTCGCGCGGGTTTCACATCGCGGCGGCGGACATCGGGGCGACCCGGAAACTGCTGGTCTATGCCGGAACGCGCGAAGTCCCCGCCAGCGAAGACACGCGCGCCCTGCCCCTTTCAGTCGCCATCGCCCTGCTGCAAGGGGTGTAGGTAAACCTTCCCCGCGGGGAAGATTCCCGCCCTGCCCTACCCGTCCAGCTGGTCCAGCATCAGCCGCACGGCCTGTTCCAGCCGCCGCCGGTCGATGGTAGTGAAGTCGCGGTCAAGCTGGACCTCAAGCTTGCCGACCGCGGCCACGCATTTGCCCCTGCCCTCCTTGCGGTCGAACTGGAAGCTGGTCTTCGCCTTGGCGGGCTTGTCCGACCGTGGCGCCGGAGACGGTGCCGCCGCAGAGCCTACCCCTTCCTCGACCTCGCCCGCAAAGCGCCGGAGGACGGACAGCTCGTCCGCGACGCTCCGGTTCTCCCAGCCCTTCAACTCGGCCCGGATCAGCGGCACCAACCCGTCCACCTCGTCCAGCCTGCGGGCCAGCGCCAGACCAAGCGAGCGCGGGATGTCCTGGGGATACTCCAGGTCGCTGCCAAGCCGGTCGACCACCGTCATGAAGGTGCGGATGTAGCTGCGCTTCTGATAGCCGGCCGACTTGAAGAGGACCGCCACCGCCTTGTCCGGGTCGGTGACCGCAGTCCCCGGATCGGCGGCATAATCCAGCGCCAGCATCGCCATCTCGGCGAAGGAGATGTCCTTCCGAACCAGGTTCTCGTCCACCATCTTGCGGTAGAGCGCCTCAAGATCCTCGCCCGGCTGGGTCACGGCGGCGGGGATCTGGCCGAAGCGGTCGGTGTCGCCGGTCTCGGCCAGAAGCTCGCGGTAGGCCGACAGACGACGGTAGCCCTGGATCAGCTCGAACCGGCCATCGGCGCGGGCCTCCAGCCGGATCGGGTTCGACAGGCCCAGTTCGGCGATCGAGGCCTTGAGTTCGGCAAGCTCGAAGTCCTGGCCCTTCTTACGGTCACGGACCAGCTTGGTCATCTCGACATGGTCCAGCGGGACCAGTTCGACCACGAGCCCCAGGCGCTTCAGCCGGACATGCTCGTGCGCCAGGGCGTCGTTCTCGGACCGGATCAGGGCCTCGATCTCCTGCCGTTCGCGGGTGGCGTCGGCGGTCTCGGAGATGGCTGTGGCCATCGGGCCGCGACGGGCTGGTGGCTCGGAAACCTTCCCCGCGGGGAAGGTTTCAGTGGGGGCGATGCCTGCGTCTTCCGGCAGGTCGATGTCGAACATGCGGCGCTTCTTGGTCATGGGCTACCCCCCTCAGATCTTGTCCCAGGCGGCCAGGACGCTGCCCTTGAATTCCTCATAGGCGCGGTCGAAGCTGGCCCGTGCGCGGCGCCAGGTCTCGCGCGTCATCTCGCGGTAGTCGATCTCGTAGACCGACGAGAGGAAGCGGCCGGACTGTTCGACGGCGCGGGTCATCTCGATCGGGTGCTCGGCTACATGTGGGCCGAAAACCTTGCGGAAGGCTTCGAACATCGCACGGTGGAGGTCGTTGCCGGGCTCGTACCGGGTCATCAGGAAGCGGATGTCGGCGAAGGCCTTGGGGAGCGAAACCTTCCCCGCGGGGAAGGTCGGGCCGAAGCCGGAGAGGTCCTCCAGCGCCTCGGAGAGCTGGCCGATGAAGCTGGTGGTGCTGTCATACTCCCAGTAGCCGGGGCCGGAGGGGATGTAGAGCATGTCGGCGGCAAAGACCGCGTTCATCGACTGGTAACCGATGGCGGGCGGGCAGTCGAAGAGGATGAGGTCGTAGTCGTCGTCGCCAAGGCTGTCGAGGTAGCGCGAGACGGCAGCGAAGAAGGACCATTCGGGGTTGAGGTGGCGGTACTGGGCCGACGCGAACTCGACGAAGGCGGCGTTGGCGCAGGAGGGGACGATGTCGATGGTCGACCAGGAGGTCGGCTTGATGAAGTCGTTGTGGCGGAGCTCCCCGAGGCCAAGGTCACGGATCGAGGCGGGGATCGTGCGGCGGGGCAGGGCGGTGCCGCTGGCCGCCCCGGTGGCGGCGGCGTTCATCCGGTCCGTCTCGCGGATGAGGTCGCGGGCCATGATGCCCCAGACGGTGTAGTCCTCGGCCACGTCGGTCAGGCCCATGGAGTGGGAGAGGGTCGCCTGCGGGTCGAAGTCGACGAGGAGGACGCGGTAGCCGTCAAGGGCTGCGGCGTGGGCCAGGTGAAGCGCGACGGTGGACTTGCCCGCCCCGCCCTTGAAGTTGGCAACGGCGGCCCGGAAGGCACGCTTCCCCGCGGGGCGGGGGGGCATCAGGGTCTTGCGGTTGATCTTCATCTTGCGCCGGAGGGCGTTGATCTCGTCGAGCGAGAACCAGCGCTGGCGGCCGTCGGGTTCGACTTCCCCGCCGGGAAGGTCCGGCTCGGCAGCAAGGCGGCCGCGGAAGGTGGACTGGTTAATCTGGAAGATCAGCTCGGCCACCTCCCACGAAGAAAAGCGGCGCAGGGTCTTCTGGTTTTCCGGGCTGAAGGTCTGCTGGCGGATCCAGCTTTGCATCTTGAGCGACTGGGCCTGCAGCCGGGCAAGGTCTTCGTGCGTGTACATGCGCGCCTCGTTGGAACGTAAATTCTTATGATTTACTGAAATACGCCGGATTTGCCAGGAATGCAAAACCGAAGTTAGACTTGGGGCGCACCTTCCCCGCGGGGAAGATTCAGGCCCGGTGGCAAGGGGTTGGGGGCGAATCGGCCAGGAGGGCGGGGCAGGGGGGCCGTCCTTGGCCGGGGTGGACATATGGGGGACAGACTGCCAGCCGCTACAGCATATTGGGGGACAAATTCCCCGCAATGGGGGACAAGCAGAGCGTCCCCGTAAACCATTGATACCCGATTTCTTCGAAATGGATTTGGGGAGCAAGAGCCCGGTTTCCTGGCTGCCCTTGACAGAATCGGATTTGTGGACGCAAATGGGCAACAAGAGGGGAAGAGCGTTGAGTATCGGCTCTTTCCCGATGACGTGCCCGCCACAAGGGCCCGCACCGGATGAGGCAGAAGGGGGACCACAAGGACCCCTGGCGATGGACAGGAGAGAGACATGCAGCTTGCCCGCCCCGTCGGGCGCGAGGCGGCGTCGCGCAAATACGATATCCTCTCGGCCCTGATGGCCTTTGCGCTGTCCAAGGACAAGCACATCCAGCGGCAGGTCCTGCGCATCATGGCGCTGATCACGACGCGCTACAACTGGCAGCGGGACGAGTTGACCATGGGGCAGGGTGAGATCGCGCGGCTTTGGTCGGTGGACGACCGCACCGTGAAGCGAGAGATGGCGCGGCTGCGGGCGCAGGGCTGGCTGGTGCTGAAGCGACAGGGCGCGCGGGGGCGGGTCAGTGTCTATGGCATGGACCTGAACCGGATGCTGGAGGATACGCGCCCGGCCTGGCCGCTGATCGGCGAAGACTTCATCGCCCGGCTGGATCCGACGCAGGTGCCAGTGGGGCAGGGGGAGACGAATGTGGTGCCGCTGCGGCCTGTGGCGTCTCCGGTTTCAGACGGGACGCTTTGGGCAGATGCGCAGGCTGTGCTTTGCGAAGAAGACGCGGCGAGCTATTCGGCCTGGCTGCATGTGCTCGTCCAGTCCGGCCACGAGGCGAACTGCCTGACGCTTGCCGCGCCCACGCGCTTCCACGCCAACTATGTCGGTGCCAATCTGAAGGACCGGGTGCTTGGAGCGCTGCGAAGGATCGACCCGACCGTCCGCGATGTTCGAGTGGTTTCCTGAGGATGCCGAGATGGCCCCAAGTCTGTTTGACGCTGGTTGAAGCGAAAGTGCTGCCCGCCCCGATCAAAGGGACGGGCAGGGGTATCGTTTACTTGAGCGTGGCCAGATAGGCGGCCATATCCTCGCCCCCGGCGGTCAGCTTGAAGCTCATCTTCGACTTGGCGGAGTCATCACCCGAGGCGGTCTTCACCCAGGCTGTCGGGTCGGCGAGATAGGTGGCAATGGCGGCTTCATCCCAGACGGCGCCTGCGGCCTTTGCGGCAAGGATTCCGTCGCCATACTTGAAATCCGGGTTCGAGGCGACCGGGTTGCCTATGATGCCCCAAAGGTTCGGTCCGGTCTTGCCGCCCTTCTGGATTTCCGTCCCGTCGGGGGCGGTGATCGAATGGCAGGACTTGCACTTCTTGAAGTCCTCCTCGCCCTCATGCGGGTCTGCGGCAAGGGCCGGGGTGGCCAGGAGAAGCGCCAGAACAGGTAGGAGACGGATCATCGGTGGGGTCCTTTTCTAGATAGTGACGGCGGATTCGAGGGTTGTTACGGGGAAGCGGTCGCACAGGGCGCGGATGTCTTCCTTGACTTCCATCAGGCAGGCGGCGGTAGAAAGAGCGTCTGCCAGAGCGGCCGAGGGGGCCGAGACGGTGACGCCGCGCCAACGGGCGAGGGCGGGGTATCCGGTGGCCGGATTCAGGATGTGGCTGGTCCCTCCATCGCCGCCGAAGGTCATTCCCAGCGGGGCCGAGGTGGCAAGGGCGCGCCCGCCTAGGGGAAGGCTGTCGCCCGAGGGCAGGGTCACCGGCCAGTCACCTTCGGGCAGGGCGACCATTTCCCCGGTGTCGATCAGGGCGCGGGTCAGGCCGTGGCTGGCCAGAAGGGCGGCCACCCGGTCGGCGATGTAGCCCTGTGCAATGCCGTTCAGCGTCAACGCCATGCCCGGACGCAGCACGACCGCCCCGGGCGACAGGGTCACGCCCTGCCAGCCGGTCAGGGCCAGCGCTGCGGTTCGTTCGCTGTCTGACAGAGGCTGGCCGCGTACGGTCGCGCGCGCATGGGCGGCCCAAAGGGCCTGCACGGTCGGATCGAAGCGGCCGCCGCTGGCATGGTGAACGGTGCCCGCGATGGAGAGGCATTCCAGAATCTCGAAGGGAGGAGCCTTCAGCACCGCATCGCGGTTCAGGCGGGACAGCGCACTGTCGGGCAGGTAGAGCGAGAAGATCTTCTCCAGCCGCCGGATCTCGGCCATGGCGAGGGCGGCGAGGCGGGGGGCCTCGGGGTGGTCAAGCCTGAGGGTGACATTCGCCCCCAGCGCGATGCCGGTTTCGACGTGCAGGCGGGTGTCGGCCAGGGCCAGCGACGGCGCAAGGGCGGCCGAGATGGCGATGAAGCGGCGGCGGGTCAGCATGGGCTTAGCCTTCGGGTGTGTCGGACAGGGCTTTCAGGCGGCGGGCATAGTCATCCTCACCTGTCGCGGCTTCGGACAGGGGGGCGGCAACGGCATCGTCGGGGATGTCATCCAGCGCCATGACCACGCCGCCCTTTTCGGCGGCAAAGGCCTGTGCTTCGGCGGGGTCGGCGAAGGGCACCACTTCCGGCGCGCCCATCCCGCCTTCGACGGCGGCGCCTACGACGTAATGCGCGGTGCGAGCGTCGATCCAGTTGGCGATGCCTGGTTCGGCCCAGGTCGCGCCCTCGGCCCCCATGTCGCTGACATAGACCGCCAGTACGGTGGCCGACTGTTCCGGCAGGCGCAGGTAGACGACCAAGTCGCTGACCTGACTGAAGAAGAGAGGCGTCCCGGGCAGCCCGTCCAGATGGACCTGCGCCTTGGGGCCCTCGTGCTCCAGAAGGTTCATCTGGCAGAAATGGCCCACTGTTTCCGGGGTGAGCGGCAGCGGGTCGGTGTTCTGTGCCGCCTCTTCCTGACAGGCGGCAAGGGCGAGGGCGAGGAGAAGCGCGCGTTTCATGGGGTGACCTTTCGGAAGGCGGCGGCGGCAATGGCAAGCGCTGCGAGGGGCCAGAGGAGGACCGAGGTCAGCGATTGCCAGAGCGGGATGGCATCGGCGGCCCCGCCCACCCCAGCGGCGGCGGCGGTGGCGCCGGAGGCGGTAAGGTTGAAGAGGCGGAAGGCATCGGCGGGGTTGGCGAGAAGGGCGATGGGGAAGGCGTGGATCGTGAACCAGCCGCCGTTGTCGGCCACGATCGCCGAGAGGAGTGCGAGGTCGTAAAGGACGACAAGGCCGAGCCAGAGGCCGATGGTGAGGCCAGCCGCGCCGGACGGGCGGCGGGACAGGGAGGACAGCGCGTAGCCCGCGCCGAGGAAGGTGGCCCCGAGCAGTACGGAGGACCAGCTGAGCCGGGCCAGCGCGGGAAGGCCGTCGAGCGCGTTCTCGTCGGTCCAGAGGGCGACGGCGGCGGCAATTCCGTGGCCAAGAAGGACAGCGAGGGTGAGGATGGCAAGATGGGCCAGAAGCTTGCCGATCAGGATTTCCTCGCGCGCGATGGGGTAGGCGAGGAGGAGGGGCAGGGTGCCGCGTTCGGCCTCGCCCGCGATGGCGTCGAAGCTCATCAGCAGGGCGAGGAGGGGGATCAGGTAGACCGACAGAGAGGTCAGCGAGGCGACGGCGACGGACAGGCGGTCTATCCCCAGGCCGCCGGTGGGGGCGGAACCGGCCAGCGACAGGACGAGCGAGAAGACCGCCATCAGGACCAGCGCGATGGCGACCCAGCGGTTGCGGAGCGCGATGCGGAATTCGGTCAGGGCGGTGGAGAGGATGCGGGTCATGGCGCGCCCCTTTGGCTGAAATGGGCGTAAAGGTCCTCAAGGCTGGGGGGCAGGACGTCGAGGTCTGCCACCTTTGGCCCAAGGGCGGCGATCCGGCCCATCGTTTCCAGCTTGGCCGATTGCGGGCAGGTCATGTGCAGGGCGCCGTCGACAAGGATCGCACCGGGAAGCTGCGCTGCGACGTCGCTGGCGCAGCCGTTCCGCGCTGTCACATGCAGCGTCACCGGCAGGTCGGCACGGCGGCGGAGGTCGGCCAGGGTTCCTTCGGCCACCAGCCGCCCCTTGGACAGGATGACGATGCGGTCGGTCCGGGCCTCGACCTCGGTCAGGGCGTGGGAGGAGAGGAGGATCGAAGACCCCTGCGCAGCAAGCTCGTCGAGAAGCGCGTAGAACTCACGGCGCGAGACGGGGTCGAGGCCGGAGGTGGGTTCGTCCAGCACCAGAAGGCGGGGGTGACCGATGAGGGCCTGCGCAAGGCCCACGCGCTGGCGCATCCCTTTGGAATAGGTGCCGATGCGGCGGCGGGCGGCGGGGCCGAGGCCGACTTTCTCCATCAGGCCCATTGCAAGGCCCGGGTCTTCGCCCCGCAGGCGCAGGTAGTGCCGCGTCTGTTCAAGCCCCGTCAGGGCCGGGTGGAAGGCGGCGTTTTCGGGCAGGTAGGCCACGGCGGCGCGGGCGGCGGCGGACCCGGGGGCAGCGTCGCAGATGGTGACCTTGCCGGAGGACATCGGGATCAGGCCGAGGATGATCTTCATCAGCGTGGACTTGCCCGCGCCGTTGTGGCCCAGAAGCGCCACCCGCTCGCCGGGCGCGACCGAAAGGCTGACGCCCGCAAGGGCCGCCACATCGCCGAAGCGCTTAGTGAGATCCGAGATCGTCAAGGTCGAGGTCATCGAACTGGCCTTCGCTCCAACGGCCCGCGACACTGGCCTCAAGGGCAGCGATGTCGGACGGGACGGGGATGGTATGGGGTTGCATCAGCGGGTGGCTGTCGGTCACGCCGCCCGGCAGGATCGCCGGGAACGAGGACTGCGACCAGCGCACCAGCTGCACGGCGGGGGAACCGGTCAGAAGGGCGGCGGCGGGCTGGGACCAGAGGATATGGTCCATCAGGTCATTCGGGCGGTAGACGCCATCGGCGATGCCGTCGCCGTTCAGGTCAAAGGCCGGGTGGTCGGACCAGAAGTTGCCGCGGCCCTCGTGGCTCCATTCCATGAAGCGGGTGCCGACGTATTTCACCTGCTCCTGATTGCCGATGAAGGCGTTCTCGGTCAGCAGGTTGCGTTCGGACCCGGCGGTGAAGTGGATGCCGATGCCGCAGCCCTCGAAGCGGTTCTGGAAGATCAGGTTCTTGTGGGCGTTGTAGATGAAGAGGCATTTCTTCGTGCCGCCGCGGACCAGGTTTCCGGCCACGTCGGCGCCGTTGGCGAAGTTCAGCATCACCCCATGTTCGCGGTCGCCGAGCGAGAGGTTGTCGGTCACCGTCACCCGGTCCGAGAACATGATGGCAAAGCCCAGGTGGTTGCCGATCGAGATGTTCCCCGAGACCTCGCTGTCGTGGGTGTACATGTAGTGGACGGCAAAGCGCAGGTCGCGGAAGGTGTTGTTGCGGTAGGTCCCCTTCTTGGAGGCGTTCGAGAAGATCCCGTCGCGGCCCCAGCGCACCGTATTGCCTTCGACCACCGTGCCGGGGCTGTTCCAGACATAGATCCCGTTGCCGCGTTCGTTCATGCGGTGGTTCTGGCGGCCTTCGATCACGTTGCCGCGCACCACGGTATCAAGGCCGCCATGCACGTCCACTCCGTGCATGTTGTCGGTCAGGCGGTTGCCCTCGATCCGCGCGCGGTCGGCGCCCTTGACCACCTTGATCCCGGAATCGATGGCCTGATTGTCGGTGCCTGATCCGGTGACGTGAAGGCCGCTCAGCACGACATCGTCGCCGGTGATGGTGATGACCGTGCCCTGTCCCTGCCCGTCGATGGTGGCAGACCCGTCGCCCCGCAGGGTCAGGGTCCGGTCGATGGTGACGGGGCCGAGATAGGCCCCGCCGGAAAGGATCAGCACATCGCCGGGTGAGGCCCCGGCGATGGCGGTGGCCAGCGTGCCCGCGCCCGGCTGGACATGCACGTCCGCCGCCCAGAGGGGCGTCGTCAGGAACATGAGAAGGGCGAGGGCACGCATCGGCATCAGGCCCCGGTCGGTTCCACGAACATCCGCCCGCGCATCTCCATGTGCAGGGCGTGGCAGAACCACTGGCAGTAGTACCAGTAGACCCCGGCATTGGCGGCGGTGAAGGTCACGGATGCGGTCGCCAGCGGCCCGATTTCCATCGCGACACCGTGGTTGCCCATGGTGAAGCCGTGGGTCAGGTCGTCGATGTCATCAAGGTTGGTGACGATCACCGTGACCTCGTCGCCTTCCTTCACGGTGAAGCTTTCCAGCGCGAAGGAAGGGGCCTGCGACGACATGTAGACGCGCACCTTCTTCGGGTCGTCCTTGTCGCGGATCACCATGTCCTGCCAATCGTCGAGGTTCACCCCGTCCGCCTCGGCCTGCTTGCGGGTTTCGGCCCAGATCGGGTCCTGCCGGTTCCAGGCCGACAGCGGGTTGACCTTGCTGGCCGCCACCGCGATGGCGTCATGCGGCTCGGCGAAGTTCGGGCCGTCATGGACCACGACCATCTTGTCGCCTGAGATGTCGATCAGCTGGTCGTTCTCGGGCTTGAGCGGCCCGACGTTCAGGAAGCGGTCCTTCGAGAACTTGCACAGGCAGACGAGCCAGTTGTTCTCTGCCTCGGACGTCTCGCCCATCACGGTCTTCAGGTGGCCGGGCTGGTACTGCACGTCGACCTTGTCCTTGATCGGGTCCACGGCCTCACCGGCATAGGCCTTGATCGCGTCGGCGATGGACCACTTGACCACCTGGCTGTCGAGGAACAGCGAGGTATAGGCGAAGCCGCGACCGTCGAAGGCAGTGTGAAGCGGCCCAAGGCCAAGCTCGGGCTGGGCCACGATGGTGGTCATCGGGTCGGCGTTGTCGTTGAAGAGGGCGTCGAAGCGGGTGACGTCCAGCACCGTGACCGTGGGCGACAGCTTGCCGCCGATGCAGAGGTGCACCTTGTCGGGCGCCATGTTGCAGCCGTGCGGGTTGTTCGGGATCGGGATGTAGCGGGTGAACTGGCTGTTCGCCTCTTTCCGCCCGTCCAGCACGCGGACACCGTTCAGCTCTTGCCCCTCACCCGCCGCGACGGCGGCCTCGATGGCGGCAATGTTGAAGACGACGACATGGTCCGCCTCGGCAGCGGTCATGTCGGCCAGCGTCATCCCCATTTCGGAGTTGTAGCTGGTGGAGAACGCCCACTTGCCCTCGTAGTCGGCATCGCAGTTGTCGAGGTTCCCGGACACCATCACCTGCCAGGCGGGCATCATCGCCTCGGCATCGACGGCGGTGAAGATGTTCACGTAGGTCGACACGTCCTGCATCGTGGTGCCGTCGTTGACCAGCGGCGCCTCATCCTCGCCGTTGCAGAAGATGTACTTGGTTAAGGGAGCCTTCTGCGGCCGCATCCCGTGGATCGCCTTGGCGTTCGGGATTTCCAGGATGGCGTCGCACTTCATCACGTCGGCGCGGACCCGGGCAACGCGGGTGTTGGCCTTGTCGTTCATGAACAGGTACTTGCCATCGTACTTGCCGTCGGTGAACGACATGTGGACGTGGTGGAGGTCTCCGTTGTCATGGACCTTCTTGCCGTTGGCGGCGAGCAGCTTCTTGGTCTTATCGCTCATCGTGCGCTGATGGATGCGGACCGATTCATTGGTCTCGCCCCAGCCTGTGGCCGAGCAGCGGTTGAACACCGGAACCCGCATCAACTCGCGCATCGACGGGATGCCCAGGATGCGCATTTCCCCGGTCTGGCCCGAGGACCAGAAGCCGTAATGCGTATCAAGCTGGCCGGGGGCGACGTTGAACCCCTCCGCCGCCTGGGCCACTGCGGCCGAGGTGCCAAGCGCCAGCGCGCCAACGCCTGCGCCGGTGCCGAGCGCCAGTCGGCCTCCAAGGGCGCCTGCCAGCGCCGCGCCGCCTGCCGTGGCGCCCAGAAGGCCGCGGCGTGAAATCCCCGTGTTCGGTCGTTCAGACATGGTCTGTCCTTTCATTCTGCTGGTTGGGGTTGCTTGTGGTTCGGATGGCCCGAGAGGTCCCGGGCCGGGCTGGCGGCCGCCGTCTCGCGCCGCTTCAGTTTCTTGATCACGACCGGGCATTTGGTCGTGGACTGGTACAGCACCTGGCAATGCAGGCAATTGATGCACTCGTTCGGGTTGATCTCGCCCGTCGGGTGGATCGACTGCACCGGACATTCATGCGCGCAGGTCTGGCAGGGGTTGCCACACTCGCGATACCGCTTCAGCCAGTCGAACATCCGCATCCGCGCGGGGATCGCCAGCGCTGCGCCAAGGGGGCACAGGTAGCGGCAATAGAACCGCTCGACGAAAAGCCCCGCGGCCAGCAGCGCCAGCGCATAGGCGACGAAGGGCCAGGCGCGGACGAATTTCAGGACGATGGCCGTCTTGAACGGCTCGACCTCGGCCAGGTGTTCGGCCTGCTCGATGCTCATCAGGCTGACGCCGAAGAGGCCGAGGAAGATCATGTATTTCAGCGGCCAGAGGCGTTCATGCAGGCCCCAGGGCAGCGTCCATTGCGGGATGTGCAGCGCGCGGGCGATGCGGTTGGTCAGCTCCTGCAGCGCACCGAAGGGGCAAAGCCAGCCGCAATATGCGCCGCGGCCCCAGAACAGGAGCGCGGCCGCGACCGAGAACCACAGGATGAAGGTGAGGGGGTCCAGAAGGAAGGCCTGCCACGAGAACCCGCTGACCAGCGCACCGAAAAGGGCCATCAGGTTGACGACGGACAGTTGTGCATTGGCATACCAGCCAAGGAAGACCAGCACGACCGTGAGGAACCCCATGCGGAACCAGAAGAAGGCGCGGGCGTTGCGGGTGGCCAGGCCCTGGAAGAAGAAGACCAGCGTCAGCACGGCCAGAAGGGCGGCGGTGAGGGTGATTTCCACCCGCTTGTCGGACCAGATCCGCATCCACAGCGCCTGATGCGCGGCGGTTTCGTCCTGCGTCGTCACTTCGGCCACGGCTTCGGGCACAGGTTCGGGCGCGACGGCGCGCAGGTATTGCTGAGGCAGCTGGTAGCCCAGGTCGAAGGTGGTGAACAGCTTCTCGATCGGCCCCACTTCGCGCTGCACCAGCAGCTGGATGCGGAAGGGTTTCGTCGGGTCAAAGCCCACGTCGGGTGGGATGCGGAAGAGGTCGGTCTCGGTGAATTCGGGCGCGCCCTCGGCGGCGACGGCGACAAGGCGCTTGTGCATCTTGTCGCGGAAGCGCACGGAGACATCGTCCTGGATCAGCACGATCCGGTCGAAGATGCCGCCCCGGACATAGCCCGACCCCTTGAAGCTGTAGATCCCGCGCCCCATGATCGCGATGGCATGTTCGCCGGGTTTCAGCGACCCCATGAGGTTCGCGGCCTCGCCTTCGCCGAGGATCGCGCGGGCAATGGCAGGGTGCGAGACAAGGGCCGTCTGCATCTCGATGAAGGTGGTTTCGGGCGCTTCGGTGAGGGCGCGTTCCGTGGCGCGGTCATCCCCCAGGGCGGCAAAGGCCGCGTTCACCTGGCCTACGTCCAGCGACAGGCGGCGCAGTGAGCCGTCGCCTTCCAGCGTCATCCAGTCGGGCGCGGCGGGGGCATCGGGGTTCAACTCGAACTGCGGGCCCGTCGGCGCGGCATCCGGCGCAAGCCCGCCCAGCCCCAGCGCCCGCGCCACCTTCAGCCCCGCGCGGACGATGCTGTCGTCGATCACCATCACCGTGACCGTCGCGCCCGAGATGATGTCGACGTCATGCGCCGTGCCGCCCGACTGTGCCTCTGCCACGAGGTCAAGGCCGATATAGCCCGCCGCCATCGCGTCCATCTTGGCCTGCGGGATGCCGATCAGCACGATGGGTTCGGAGTGTTTGACCAGCTTCACGCCCGTCACATGCGCATCCAGGTCCACAGCAACCAAAGTATGGATGGGCTTGCCGGAATAGCCGGTGGTCGACACGAAATCGCTGGTGACAAAGGCCCAGCCCACGACTTCGCCGCCTTTCAGCACTGGCGCGACGGGCGGGTCGTCCTGCATCGGGCCGTAGGAATCGGCCCCGGAGACGAGGTCACCTGCAGGGACCTTGTCCAGGAATTGTGGCAGCACCGGCTCGGCCAAGGCGGGCAGTGCGGCAAGGACCAGCGGCAGGAGGAGGGAGAGGAGGCGGGGTAGGATCATGCTCGGGCGCTTTCAGAGGATCGCCCGAGGATCGGTCACCGGGGCGCGTGCAGCTTGATGAGGATCAAGCGATGCAAGGGCCGACAGGTGCAGGGACCGGATCAGAGGGCGCAGGTCCCCAAGGCGCTCAGCTTCGCTTTCCGCAGCCGGGGGGCCGCGGGGGATTGGGCGAAGATGAGCGGCCGGGGTCGTTTCAGGCGCACCCGGCAGAGCCGACCATTCGGGTGAGCGCAGGGGGCCAAAGGCCAGCGTGACTGTGGTTGTGTCTGGCAAGGGCGCGGAAAACAGAAGGCAATCTAGGCATTTGGCGTGGGACTTGGCGGGTTGAACCGGGTTCCCATCGGTGTCGAGCCAGATTTGCTGAACGCTGCCATCGGCGCAAAGTTCGACCAGCATCGCGCCTTTCACCGGTCCTGCGACGCCCGGCCCGGAGAGGGCGAGCGACAGGGCCAGCACGTAGCAAGACAAGATGTGGAGGATTCGCTGCATGGTCGCTGTCTGCCCGCCGGGAACGGATTCGGCATTGATAAAGATCAAATGGCGAAAGACCCGGTCGCCTGATCTTCTTTCGGTTTCTGACAGTGACCCTGCGGTATGTGGCCGCCGTATTCCTTGACTTTGGTTAGCTGCGGCTGCCTGCCGCAGGGGGCTCAGAAGGCACCCCTGCAATTGACATCCTTCAGTCCGGAGCCTGAGAAGCGTCAATTCAAAGAGGACCCCAGATGCGCCCCGAAGACCTTGCGGAAATCCGGCAGCTGCCCCTGTTTCGCAACATGCTGCAGGCCAACTTTGCTGCGCTGATGCAGGCGGCCTATGCGCAGCGCTTTCCTGCCGGGCTGACCCTGATCCACCAGGGCGAGCGCGCCGATTTCCTGCATGTCGTCGTCGAGGGCAGCGTCGAGCTTTTTGCTTACTGGCAGGGCCGCAGCACCACCATGGCTGTGATCCAGCCGGTGGGAACCTTCATTCTGGCCGCGTGTATCCGCGACCTGCCCTACCTCATGTCGGCCCGGACGCTGGAACCCTCGCGGCTGCTGCTGGTGCCTGCGTCAGACCTGCGGTCGATCTTTCGCAATGATGCCGAGTTTGCCGTGTCCATCGTGGGCGAGTTGGCGGGGGCCTTCCGGTCGATGGCGCGGCACGCCAAGAACCTGAAACTGCGGACCTCGCGGGAGCGGATAGCGTGTTACCTGCTGAAACAGTCGCAGCTTGCCGGGGGCGCCGACCGGTTCGTGTTGCAGGTGGAAAAGCGGCTGGTGGCCTCGTACCTGGGGATGACGCCGGAAAACCTGTCGCGCACTCTGAAGGCGCTGGAGGCGGAGGGGGTGTCGGTGAAGGGCCAGACCGTGACGATCACCAACCGCGCCCGGCTGATGGCGGCGTGCCCGCCGGATGTGCTGATCGACGGGCCAGACCCGGACAGGATCAGCGGCGGGGTCAGCCTTCCCGGGCCGGCGCTTCTGCCGGGTTGACGCGTTCGGCCTCGGCGATCAGCCGTTCGACCCAGCGAGCTGCAGACCAGGTGGCGGGAAGTCCAAGGGGTAGCGATGCCCAAAGGGCCGTGACGGGCGATGTGGCGGGCAGACCCAGGCTTAGGCCTATCAGGCCCAGAAGGAACAGGTTGATTGCCACAGCGGCAGTGGCAAACGGCCAGAGGAGCAGCATCAACCTAGGGTCCAGACTCATTGAACCTCAAAGCCAGAACATGACGGTGGCGGCGAGGGCGACAGCG
>NZ_JARJNR010000018.1 GCF_030143255.1 Frigidibacter sp. SD6-1 | reverse complement strand
CCAACAGCCGCGCTGCGCAACCTGAAAGCTCCGCGCATCTGTTGGTTGCTCCACCAGCGCCGACCGGCGTATCAACCCAAAGGACTCCGGTTCCGGCTGGGTGAAAGTTCAGTGGCAGGTCAGGGCAAACTCCAGACCGCAAAACTTGACTTTGAGACTCGCGCTGCAAATGCCTGATGATCGTCCCCGTTTGCGGTCTCCGGTCCGCCGATGAACGTGGCAAAGCCCCGGAAACCCCGGACTATTACGGCGTCAACCGTCAGACGTCTCTGTCAGGAGGAGTGGCTGGCTGGGGCGCTAGGATTCGAACCTAGGTATGTCGGTACCAAAAACCGATGCCTTACCACTTGGCGACGCCCCAACTCGGGCGGGTAAATAGCCAAGCAAGCGCGGCGCTGCAAGAGCTAAACGCGGCTTTCTTTCGATTGATGTCGGCGGGGTGCGCCTGTATCGCGGGGCGATGAAGCGGGTTGATGTTGCCATCTTGGGTGCGGGCGCGGCGGGCATGATCTGCGCGGTCGAGGCCGCGCGGCGCGGGCGCCGGGTGCTGGTGATCGACCATGCGCAGGCGCCGGGCGAGAAGATTCGCATCTCGGGCGGGGGGCGGTGCAATTTCACCAATCTCTCCATCGCGCCGGATCGGTTCCTGTCGCAAAATCCGCGTTTCGCGCTTTCCGCCCTCAGCCGGTTCGGCCCGCAGGACTTCATCGCACGCGTCGATCGGGCGGGGATCGCTTGGCATGAGAAGACACTCGGCCAGCTCTTCTGCGATGGCAGCGCCCGCCAGATCGTCGATATGCTGACCGGCCAGATGGCCGAGGCGGGGGCCGAACTGTGGATCGGCACGCAGGTGACGGACATTTCCCGCCCGGGCGCGTTTCTGCTGGCGACGGGGCGCGGTCCGGTGGTGGCCGACCGGCTGGTCGTGGCGACGGGCGGAAAGTCGATCCCCAAGATGGGGGCGACGGGTCTGGGGTATGATATCGCGCGCCGGTTCGGGCTGGCGGTGACGGAAACACGTCCGGCGCTGGTGCCGCTGACGTTCGGCGAGGCCGATCTTGCCGCCTGGAAACATCTCTCGGGCGTCTCGGTCAGCGCCCGGGTCAGCCGGGGCAAAGTAGGCTTTGCCGAGGGGTTCCTGTTCACCCATCGCGGTCTGTCCGGCCCGTCGATCCTGCAGATTTCCTCCTACTGGCGCGAGGGCGACGGGATCGAGGTGAATCTCAGCCCGGCCGCCGATATTGCGGCGGCGCTGAAGGCGGCGCGTGGCGCGGGCGGCAAGCTGCCGGTCGCGCGGGCCCTGTCGGCCCATCTGCCGGGGCGGCTGGCGGACACCGTTCTCGGCGCGCTCGGGGTCGACGGGCGTCTTGCGGACCAGTCGAATGCGGTGCTCGACCGGATCGGCGCGGCGGTGAACCGCTGGACGGTCAGGCCCCTTGGCAGCGAGGGCTACCGCACCGCCGAAGTGACGCTGGGCGGGGTGGACACGCGCGCGCTCGACGCCCGCACGATGGAGGCGCGGTCGGTTCCTGGGCTGCATTTCATCGGCGAGGTGGTGGATGTCACCGGCTGGCTCGGCGGCTACAATTTCCAGTGGGCCTGGTCATCGGGCTGGGCGGCGGGTCAGGCGGTTTGATCGCCGGACCGGGCGGCGCGTCGAGCGCGACCGCGCTCTCCTCGCCGGGGAACCCAGCGAAGAGGGACCGAAGGGGCCGATGAGCGGCCGGCCGGGCGCTTGCGTCAGACCCGGATCGGATCGGCTTTCGCGATGCGGTCGATCTGCATGAGCAGTTCGATCAGGCGTGGCATGTCCTTCAGATAGACCATGTTCGGCCCGTCCGAGAGCGAGCGTGACGGTTCCTCGTGCGTCTCGATGAAGACCCCGGCGATGCCAAGGCTGACGGCGGCGCGCGCCATGGCGGGGGCGAATTCGCGCTGGCCGCCGGTCGAGCCGCCAAGCCCGCCCGGCTGCTGCACGGAATGGGTGGCATCCATGATCACCGGATAACCCGTTTTGGCCATCGTCGGCAGCGACCGCATGTCCGCGACCAGCGTATTATAGCCGAACGAAGCGCCACGCTCGGTCAGCAGGATGCGCTCGTTGCCGGTCGAGGCGACCTTTGCGGCGACATTCTCCATGTCCCAGGGCGCCAGGAACTGGCCTTTCTTGATGTTGACCACGGCGCCCGTTTCACCCGCCGCGACCAGAAGGTCGGTCTGGCGGCAGAGGAAGGCGGGGATCTGGATCACATCGACAACCTCGGCCGCCGCCCGCGCCTGTTCGACGCCGTGAATGTCGGTCAGGACCGGCACGCCGGTCCGCGCCCGGACCTCGGCAAGGATCTTCAGCCCGGCATCGATCCCCGGCCCCCGCCCGCCCTTCAGCGACGTGCGGTTGGCCTTGTCGTAACTCGCCTTGAACACATATTGCGCGCCCGCCCTGGCGCAGGCCTCTTTCAATGTCCCGGCGATCATCAGCGCGTGATCGAGACTTTCCAGATGGCAGGGCCCACCGATCAGCGTCAGGGGCCGGTCGTTGCCCACGGTCACAGTGCCGAAGGACACGTCTTTCATTGCCGTCATGCCAGCTCCTCAGGCGGTCACCTGCTCCCGCAGGATCGAGGCGGTCAGCGACATCATCAGATAGATGCCCGCGAAGACCAGGAACGCCAGCGCCGTATCCTCGAACGCGCGCGGATAGGTCGGCTCGTCCGGGGCGACGGGCGCCACGCTCACAGACAGATAGCGGACCTGCCGGTTGGCTTCAATCCGTGCCGCTTCCTGCTGTTCCAGCGCCTTGGACAGCATCAGCTGCCGGGTCTGCAATTCGGTCTCTGCGATGCGAAGCTGGCCGGTGATCTGCGCAAGCGACAGCGTGCTGTTCTCATCCTGCGTCATCGAGGCGCGCAGACTGTCGATCTGGCCCTGAATACGCGTAATGTCGCCCTTCACCCCGTCGACACGCGCCTGATTGGGTTTGGCATTGTCGAGAAGCTGGCTCAGTTCCAGCTCCTTCAGCCGCAGCTGCCCCTCAAGCTCCGCGACCTGGCCCATCACGAGCCCGGTCTCTGCCTTCGGGTCAAGGACGCCGAGCTTCGTCTGCAGGTCGAGCACCTTCTGTTCGGCGTCCTTCACCTTCATCTCGGCATCGGCATAGCTGTCGCGAGCGCCCTTCATCTGGTCTTCGCGGACGCGGTGCGTAAGGTTGTCGACCTGCTCCTCGGCGAATGTCAGGAGCGCCTCGGAGAATTTCTGGCTGGTTGCCGGGTCGACGGCCGAGACCTCCATCTTCACGATGCCCTCGGTCGGGTCGTAGGCGATCTTCACATTGCGCTTGTAGAGCTTGTAGGCGGCCTCGTTCGTTGCGCCCGGCTCCAACCGTTGCAGCGGGTCGACGAAATCCTGCGAGAAGTGATCCTTGTAGCCAAGGCTTTCATCGAGTCGCAGCATCGCCTCGCGGGACTGCAGATAGCCCTGCACCGCGATCGCATCCTGGGAATTGGCGAAGGTCGTTCCCTTGAGAAAGCTGCTGCCGATGCCCCCCGCGCCCTCGGACTGCTGGATCTGGAATTCGGATTTCGTGGCATAGAAGGGGGTCGCGAGCTTGTAGAAGTACCAGCCCGCGAAGAAGGTCGGCAAGAAGACGAAGAAGGCAAGCCGCATCATCAGGAGCGTGAAGTTGCGCCGCCGCCGCCGCACGATGTCGCGCTGCATGTCGATGATGGCGCGGGCGCGGTCGTTCTCGCTCAGGACTTGCGTCGAAGGCAGGTTCGTCGGGCCGGCAGGCACCAGGGCCTTGCCGCCCGGCTTTTCCAGCGCAGACCCTGCCGCAGGTGCCGCCGGTGCCGCAGGTGCCGGCGGTTCGGCGCTTTCCTCGACCAGACCCAGAATATTCTCGCGCTGGAACGGGTCGATCCCCTTGCGGCGCAAGAGGAACACCGCTTCCTCGTCGCTTGTCGCGTCGATTCCATGGCGCAGCGCTATCCTGCGCGCAAGGCGCAACTGGCGCGCGCTCAGCCCTTCGGTGCGAATGGCGGCAAGGGCCGCGTCTGTGTCGGCGGGCGATGCAGGCGCCGATGCCCCCCCCCGAAGCTTGAGGCCGCCGAAGCCGTCATCTTCGGGCGCCGGCGCAAAGGGCAAGTCGGTCTGCGACGCGCCCGCAGGCGCGGGTGCAGGCGCGGGTGCAGGCGCGGGTGCGGGCGGTGCCTCGACGCGCCTGACGCGAAAGCGTGTGGCCTTAGGCGGGTTGTTCATAATGCCATCTCGCTTCTTCGAGCGTCTCATAGAAGGTCAGCCGCCCGTCCTTCAAGACCGCGCCCGACCGGCAGAACCGTTCGAGTGTCGAGACCTGGTGCGACACGACGATCACCGTCGCCTTTTCCAGCCGCTCCTTCAGGATGGATCCGGCCTTGTGGTTGAACTCCACGTCGGCGGTCGAGGGCATGCCCTCATCGATCAGATATATGTCAAACTCGAGCGCGAGCAGAAGCGAGAAGGTGAAACGCGATTTCATGCCCGCCGAATAGGTCGACAACGGCATGTCGAAATATTCCTCAAGCCCGCAGACCCAGCGGCAGAAAGCCTCGACATAATCGGGGTCGAGCCCGTAAAGGCCCGCGATGTAGCGCGCGTTTTCCCGTGCGCTGTGGCCGTTCGCCACGCCCCCCATGAAGCCCAGCGGGAACGAGACGCGGCAGGTCTTTCGCACATAACCTTCGTCAGGCTTTTCAAGCCCCGCCATCATGCTGACGATCGTCGTCTTGCCGGTTCCGTTCGCCGCGAGGATGCCAAGCGAATTGCCAAGCTCGACCTTGAACGACGCCTGGTCGAGGATGACCTTGCGTCGCTGGCCGGTCCAGAAGGACTTCGAAACATTCACAAACTCTAGCATCTTTTCCCGGGAGCCGCCCGATTCCCTTGTAACGCAGGCTGGTTAACGAGGCGATACAGCCTTTTGCGGGCATTATGATGGCAAGGCCGGGGCCGAGGCAACGGAAGGGCAGGGGAAAGGTGCGCGATTGCGCCCGCTGTCTCGTCCGGCCGCCGCACGGTCATTCGGCGATCTTTTCGATGCGCATGAGCCGCCCGGCCAGAATGGAAATCGCCGCCGCACCGAAAGAGAAAAGCGCGCCCATCTTCGCTGCATCCTGCACCGCGCCCGCCGGGAAGGCCACCGTCGCCACGAACAGCGCCACGGTAAAGCCGATGGCGGCCACGCAACCCACCACGAACAGTTCCCGCATCCCCATGCCATCGGGCAGGCCCAGCCGAAGAACCCGCACGGCAAGCCAGCCGAAAAGGAAGATGCCCACCGGCTTGCCGATGAGAAGCCCGAGAAGGACAAGCCAGGTCGGCTCCGATATCGCGCTGAACTCGACGCCCGCGTTCAGAAGGCCGAAGAAGAAAAGCACGATCTCGACCGGCACTTTCAGAGCATGTTCCATGCGGTTCAGAAGGTCGGTCAGATATTGCTCCGCCTCTGCAAAGATGCCGAAGGCGCGGTCGGCATGCGGGATCGCCGGGATGACCGGCAGAAGGCCAAGCGCCGGGTGGATGCCCGCTTCCTGGAAGCCATACCAGCTCAGCGCGCCCGCGATCGCATAGGGCCAGAAGCTCAGCCGTTTGCGCACCCAGGTCGAGCGGGGGCGCAACTGATTGCCTCGGTCGAGATGCCGGGGCAGCCAGTTGAAGAGGAAAAAGACCGCAACCGAGGCGCCAATCGACAGCAGAAGCCATGCGGGCGCAAGCTCCGCAGTCGGGTAGAAGACCGCCAGGATGATCAGCCCGCCCGCATCGTCGGCGATCGCCAGCAGCAGGAGGAAACGGATCGCGGGATGGCCCGCGCCGAAGACCATGCGGCCGACGAGGTAGGAAAAGGCGATGTCGGTGGCCGTGGGGATCGCCCAGCCGCGGCTGACCGCGTCGAAGACCCCGAGCGCTGCGGCGAGCATCAGATAGACTGCGACCGGTCCGACCATGCCGCCTGCCGTGGCAATGAGCGGGGTTACGGCCTTGCGTCCGCGCAGGCTGCCCTCTTCGAGGATCACCGCCTCCCACACTTCCTTGGCCGCGATGGCGAAGAAGAGCGCCATCAGCACGTCGTTCACCAGGAAATGCAGCGTCAGCACCCGCCGGACCGACCCGCCCTCCGGCTCGGCCTCGCCGATCAGGAAATCGTCGATCAGCACGTAATGGACCAGCGCGTGATAGCTGTGCGGATCGAGATTGGCCCAGACCAGCGCAAGCAGCGCACCGGCGATCAAGAGAAGCGAATAGGTCGAGATGTAGTTCCAGACGCGATACATGGGGCCTCCCTCGTCTACTTCCCGGAGCTTTAGGGGAAAGGGTGCCCCCCGACAACCGCGCCCGGCTGCGCCTCAGTCTGTCTGCCGCAAGGGTGGCCTGCGCGCAACGGGCGCTCCGTCAGGCAAGCACGGCTTCAGACCGCGCCATGCACCACCTCTCCGTCCACAAGCGTGGCCACCACCTGCGTGTCGCCGATGTCATGGGCCGGGCAGGTCAGGATATCGCGGTCGAGGATGATCAGATCGGCGCATTTGCCGGGCGAGAGCGTGCCGGTGTCGGCGCTGCGCCAGGCCGCTGCCGCCGCGCCGGTCGTGTAACCGGCGATCGCCTCTGCCCGGGTGATGCGCTCCTCCGGCAGGAAGGGCGGAACCTTGCCCTCGGCGACCGGCGGCTGACGCGTCACGGCGGTTTCGATGATCTGGAACGGATTGAGGGTCGAAACGCCCCAGTCGCTCGAAAGCGCCATCGCGGCACCGGCGTCGAGGAGCGACCGGAAGGCATAGATCCAGCGGCTCCGGTCGTTGCCGACCATCGGCACGGCGACATCTGTCACCGACGGCTCGCTGCGCGCCCAGAGCGGCTGGACATTCGCCATCACCCCGAGCTTGTGGAAACGCGGTATGTCGGCTGGGTCGATGAACTGGATATGGGCGATCTGGTGCAGCGACGGCCAGTCGCCGTTCACCCGCCGCGCCGCCTCGCATCCGTCGAGCGCCGCGCGGACCGCCAGATCGCCGATCGCGTGGACATGAATCTGGAACCGCGCCGCATCGAGGGCGGTAAACATCTCGTTGATCTGGCCGGGGGTGAACATCAGGGGGGCATTGCCGCCCTCGGCGTCCGAATAGGGCGCGATCATCGCCGCCGTCCGGTTCTCGATCACCCCGTCGAGGAAGAACTTCGCCGAATGAACCTTGAACCGCTCACCACCTGCACTGGCACGAAAGCCGGTCAGCCGCTCCACCGCGCCGTCTGTCGTGTCGAACGCGTTGACCAATGCCGTCGCCGCGACCCGAAGCGTCAGCTCGCCCGCCGCCTCAAGCGCGCGGTAGACGCGCACATGCCGCTCCTCGACCCTTGCGTCCAGCACCCCTGTGATGCCGTTCCGGTGGGCAAGGGCCTGCGCCCATTTCACCCCCTCGGCGAAATCGGCATCCGACGGGCGCGGCATCCGCGCCTCGGCCCACATGATGGCGTTTTCGTAAAGCATGCCGGTGGGCTCGCCATCCGCGTCACGTACGAAACTGCCGTTCTGCGGGTCGGGCGTTGCGGACGTCAGGCCGACCGCCTGACAGCCAAGGCTGTTGAGGCACGCATTATGGCCGTCGGAGGCGACGATCAGGCAGGGCCGGTCGGGCACGGCGCGGTCAAGCAGATGCCGGTCCAGATTGCCGGTATGGAAGATACCGGAATACCAGCCGGTGCCGTTCACCCATGCTCTCGCATGGGTCTTCGCGAAGGCAGCAAGGGTCGAGACGATGTCATCGGGCGTGCGTGCGTCGGTCAGGTCGGCATTCTGACTATAGTCCTGCCCGCTGTCCTGAAGATGGATATGCGTGTCCTGAAACCCGGGCAGCACCAGCCGCCCGCCTGCGTCGATCACGCGGGTGGCCCCGCTTGCCAGGGCGCGCATGTCAGCCGCCGAGCCGAGGGCCAGGATGCGCCCGTTCCGCACCGCCAGGGCCTCAGCCCGGGGGACGGCCCCATCCATCGTCATGATGCGGGCATTGATCAGGATCAGGTCGGCCGGTAGCATGGCGGGCGCCTTTCGCAGGAGGGCAGGGTGTCAGACTGGCGCCGCTTGCCACCGGCTGGCAAGTGGAATCTCCGCAACCGGAGGTTGGCCATAAATTCCCTTCTCGAAACGAAAAACCCGTGCGATCATCCCGCATTCTCAATCATCGCAGGGGCATCCAATGCAACGCGTCAAGTTCATCGACCGTATGGCGCAGGGCAAGCTATCGCGCCGGGACATGCTGCAATCGGCGGGGGCGTTCGGGGTCGGGCTGATCGCCCTGCCGCGTCTGGCGCGGGCGCAGGGCGGCCCGCTGACCTGCCTTGAATGGGGCGGCTATGACGCCGAAGAATATGTCGGCGCCTATGTGTCCAAGCATGGCGCGCTGCCCGATTTCTCGATCTTCAGCGGTGAGGAGGAGGCGCTCGCGAAGGTCCGTGCCGGATTCGCCGCCGATGTCATGCACCCCTGCAACTATTCCGTCAGCCGGTTCGTGAATGCGGGGCTGGTGACCGAGATCGACACGTCGAAACTGTCGAACTGGGCAGATGTCTTCCCGGCGCTGCAGACCGCCGAGGGCGTGGTGCAGGACGGCAAGGTGGTGATGGCCCCGGCGGACTGGGGCAATTCCTCGATCGCCTATCGCAGCGACCTGATCGATCCGGCCTTTGTCGCCGACCCGACCTGGGCGATCTTCTATGACGAGGCCTATGCGGGCAAGGTATCGATGCTCGACAACGAAGTCGCCTTCCAGATCGGTGCCATGGTGGGCGGCATGCCTTATGACGAGGCCTACAAACTTTCGGGCGCGGCACTTGAAGAAGCGGCAAAGACCTGGGGCGCGAAGGCGGTGAACGTCAGCCGCTTCCTCTGGAATGACCCGTCCGAGGTACAGCAGGCGATGGCCTCGGGCGAGATCGTCGCGGCCTATGCCTGGAACGATCTGGTGAAGAACCTCAAGGCCGAGGGCATTCCGGTCGAATATGCCAAGCCAAAGGAAGGCATGTTCACCTGGTTCTGCGGGCTGACCATGCTGAATTCCGGCAAGGCCGATCCGGCGCTGGCTTATGATTTCATCGATGCCTGGCTCAGCCCCGAGACCGGCAAATACCTGATCGAATCCTCCGGCTACGGCCATGCCAACATGAAGAGCTTTGAAGTGGCCGACCCGGCGGAGGTGGCCGCGATGGGCATTACCGACCCCGAGGCGATGATGGGCTCTTCCATCCTCTTCCGCACGCCGACCGACGAGGTACAGGTCGAACACAACCGGGTCTGGGGCGACATAAAGGCGCTGAAGATGTAAGCGCGGCAGCGCGCCATGTCTTCAGCTTCCGCACGCACGGGTCTGTCGCTGCTGTCACCGGCCTTTCTGGTGATGGCGGCGACGCTTCTGGCGCCGGTCGTGGCGCTGATCGTCATGTCCTTCTGGACCCAGTCCGGGTTCGAGATCGACCGGACCTTCACCCTTGCAAACTACGCCCGACTGGTCGAGCCGGGCGAGGGCACCGTCTGGTACGGCATCCGCTTTCCGCTCGCCTATCCGGTGCCTGCGGTCCTGATGGTGAAGTCGCTCGCGATGTCGCTGGTCGCGACCATCTGCGTGATCGGCGTCGCCTGGCCGATGGCCTATTTCCTGGCTTTCCGCGTCACCCGCTACAAGGCGATGTGGATGATCCTGCTGACCATCCCCTTCTGGACGAGCTATCTGCTTCGGGTCTTTTCCTGGAAGATCGTTCTTGGCTTCAATGGCGCGATCAACTCGGGGCTCCAGTGGCTCGGGCTCATAAAGGAACCGCTCGAATTCCTGCTCTACAATCCGCTGGCGGTGATGATCACGCTCGCCCACAGCTGGATCGCCTTCTCCGTCTTGCCGATCTATGTGAGCCTTGAAAAGATCGACCGGACGCTTCTGGAAGCCGCCTCCGACCTCGGCGACAGCCGCTGGAAACGCTTTCGCCGCATCACGCTGCCTTTGTCGATGCCCGGGACGATCGCCGCGACGCTGCTCGTCTTCATCCCAACGGTCGGGGATTATGTGACACCGACGCTTGTGGGCGGGCCGGGCGGCACGATGATCGGCAGCCTCGTCCAGCAGCTGTTCCTCAGGCAGGACAATGCGCCCCTGGGCGCGGCGATCTCCATCGTGATGATGCTGATCATCGCGGCCTTGGTCGGGCTCTTCCTCTGGCTCATCGGCTATCGCCGCATCCGGCGGAGGATCGGATGACCCGGCGCTTCGATCCGCTTCTCCTCTATGCGGTGCTGTTCGTGCTGTTCCTTTACGGACCGATGCTTCTCATGCCGCTCTTTTCGCTCAATGACGGGAATTTCGCGACCTTCCCGCTGAAGGGTTTCACGCTGCGCCACTATGGCGAGATGGCGCGAAACACCTCGATGATGACCGCGCTGAAGAATTCGCTGATCGTCGGGCTTGGCGTGTCGGTGACGGCGACCGCGCTGGCGCTGCCCGCGGCGCTTGCCCTGACGCGCTACCGCGTGCCCGCCGGTGGCGCGATCCTGTCGTTCATGATGCTGCCCCTGGTCGTGCCGTCCATCGTGCTGGCCGTCGGGCTGCTGATCGTGGTGCTCAGATTGCTTGGCCTGCCGCTCTCGCTCTGGACCGTCGCGGCGGGCCATCTGATGCTGTGCATCCCGTTCGGCATGACCGTCCTCATGTCGCGGCTAGAAGGGTTCGACAAGAGCCTCGAAGAAGCCTCGCGCGATCTGGGAGCGGGCGGGTGGAGCACCTTCCGCCGGGTGACGCTGCCTTTGGCCGCGCCCGGCGTCATCTCCAGCCTGCTTCTGTGCTTCATCATCTCCTTCGACGAATTCGTCATATCCTTCTTCCTGACCGGCACCGACAATACGCTGCCGGTCTTCCTCTTCTCGCAGCTGCGCTTCCCGAACCGCCTGCCGGGCACGCTCGCTCTCGGCTCGCTCATCCTCGTGGGATCGGCCGTGCTGGTGATCCTGGCCGAAGTCGTCCGCAAGCGCGGCGTGGCGTCCGACAATCCCGGAGATATCTGATGGACGATCCGATCATCCGCATCGACGGGGTGCAGAAGAGCTTTGGCAGTTTCACCGCGCTGAACGACATCCGTTTTGACATTCAGCGCGGCGAATTCTTCTCGCTTCTGGGCGCCTCCGGCTGCGGCAAGACGACGCTTCTTCGCATCCTTGCGGGCATCGAACAGCCGACGCACGGGCAGTTGATGATCGACGGCAAGCCGATGGCCGGTGTACCCGCCAACCGGCGGCCGACCAACATGGTCTTTCAAAGCTATGCGATCTTTCCCCATCTGACGGTGCGCGAGAACATCGGCTATGGGCTCGTCTACCAGAATCTCACGAAAGCCGAGGCGCGGGCCCGCACCGACGAGGCGATCGAACTGGTGAAGCTGACGGGTCTGGATGACCGCAGCGCCCATCAGCTGTCCGGTGGGCAGCGTCAGCGCGTGGCGCTCGCGCGCGCGCTCGTCTGTCGTCCGAAGGTTCTGTTGCTGGACGAACCGCTGTCTGCACTCGACAAGAAGCTGCGCGAGGAGATGCAGCAGGAACTGCGCAGCCTGCAGCGCACCGTCGGCATCACCTTCGTCTTCGTGACCCATGACCAGGAGGAGGCGCTGACCCTGTCGGACCGGATCGCGGTCATGTCGGGGGGGCGGGTCCTGCAGATCGACACGCCCGAGGGGCTGTACGAGCGGCCGAACTGCCTGGAAGTGGCAGAGTTTGTCGGCACAATGAACCTCTTTCCCGCCACGGTGCAGCGGATGGACGGCGGGCAGGTGATCGCCGATGGCGGCGCCCTTGGCACTCTGGTCGGCAGATCGCCCGACCGGCCGGTGGCACCCGGCGAGGCGATCCTCATCGCGGTGCGGCCGGAAAAGATCGAACTGTCCGCGTCCGGCACGACCGGGCCGAACCGCGTCGCGGGCCGGGTCGCCTCGCTCTCCTACCTCGGGGACCGCAGCCATTTTCTGGTGGCGGTCGACGGCCTGGCGGCGCCGGTCGCGGTCTATCGCTCGAACAGCGAGCGTGCGACTGCCGCTGCCGGGACCGAGGTTTGGCTGTCCTGGAGCGAGACCGACGCGCTGGTGCTGCACCGCTAAACACACGCACGGCCTCATGTTCACGCGGAATTGTCTGCGTCACAATTTCCGATTTGACCTTGCCACGGCGGCGGCGCAAGGCTCGCGTGCCGACAGGAGAAGACCATGCAGACGCGCGCGCCCCTCATCACGCCGGTCCTCATCGCCGGATGCCTCATCATCATGGTGGGCTTCGCGATCCGCGCGAGCTTTGGCGTCTTCCAGATACCGATCGCCGCCGAATTCGGCTGGGCGCGGGCGGATTTCTCGCTGGCGATCGCCATCCAGAACCTCGCCTGGGGGATAGGCCAGCCGATCTTCGGTGCGCTGGCCGAACGGTTCGGCGACCGCCGCGCCATCATCGCCGGGGCGCTCTTCTATGCTGTCGGGCTGGTGCTGTCGTCCCTTGCGGTGACGCCGGGCCAGCATCAGCTTCTGGAATTCCTTGTAGGTTTCGGCATCGCCGGAACCGGGTTCGGCGTGATCCTCGCCGTCGTGGGCCGCGCGGCGAGCGCGGAAAACCGTTCCATCGCCCTCGGCATCACCACGGCCGCCGGTTCCGCCGGGCAGGTGATCGGCGCGCCCATCGCCTCGACGCTCCTTGACCATTTCCCCTGGCAGACGGTCTTCGTGATCTTCGCCGTGGCGATCCTCGCCATCCTCGCCGTCCTGCCGATGATGCGCGCGCCTGATCGGGCGAGCCGGGCAGAGCTGGAGGAAAGCATGGGCGAAGTGCTCCTGAAAGCCTTCCGCGACCCGTCCTACACGTTCATCTTTCTTGGCTTCTTCTCCTGCGGCTATCAGCTTGCCTTCATCACCGCGCATTTCCCCGCGCTGGTGACCGAGATGTGCGCCGCGATCGACCCGTCGGGGATGCTGGCGGGCATCGGCATCAATTCGACGGCGCGGCTGGGGGCCATCGCGATTTCACTGATTGGCTTGGCCAACATCGTCGGATCGATCACGGCGGGCTGGCTCGGCAAGACCTATACGAAGAAGTATCTCCTGTCCGGCATCTATGCGGCCCGCACGGTGGTGGCGGCGCTTTTCATCATGCTGCCGATCACGCCCCTGTCGGTCGCGCTCTTCTCGGTCGCCATGGGGGCGCTCTGGCTCGCGACCGTGCCGCTGACCTCGGGCCTCGTCGCCCATATCTACGGGCTGCGCTATATGGGCACGCTCTACGGGATCGTGTTCTTCAGCCATCAGCTTGGCGGCTTCCTCGGCGTCTGGCTCGGCGGGCGGATGTATGATGCCTATGGCAGCTATACCGTCGTCTGGTGGATCGGCGTTGCGGTCGGGGCCTTTTCGGCGCTGATCCATCTGCCGATCCGGGAAAACCGGCCAGCGGCGGTTCCGGCCTGACCGGCCCATGGGGCACAGCACCGGACGCCGGCGCCACTCGCATGCTGCGAGGTCGCGCCCCTGATGCGCCTGTGGCGGTCCCGGCCCCCATCGCCCGACCCGTCATGGCCGCGCCATCCGTCCGGGACGACGGTGACGCCCGGGGCGATCAGGCCCTGACAAGCCTTCGCACTGCAGTCTTTCGCCTATCCGGACCACTCTGCCTGCGCACCCGCCCGCAACGCGGACCCTGCCCGATGCCCGCCCGCCGCGGCCATCGCCGTCACCCTGCCTACCCCGCCTCTTTCGTTCCGAAAATATCCCCGCCGGAGGCAACCCCGAGTGGCGCGGGCCCAGGCCCGCGCCGCGAGAGATATCTTGGCCGCGCCCGAAGGCGCGGCCGCAACCGGATCACGGCCGACCGGTCAAAGCCGCTCGATGGCAAGCGCGATGCCCTGCCCGCCGCCGATGCACATGGTGATCAGGCCGAAGCGCCCGCCCGTCCGCTCCAGCTCATGCATCGCCTTCACCGTGATGATCGCCCCGGTCGCCCCCACCGGATGGCCAAGCGCGATGGCGCCGCCATTGGGGTTCACCTTCGCCGGATCGAGATGAAGCTCCTTCGACACGGCCAGCGCCTGCGCGGCGAAGGCCTCGTTCGATTCGATCACGTCGAAATCCGAAACTTTCATCCCGGTCCGCGCCAGAAGGGCGCGGACGGCAGGCACCGGGCCGATCCCCATCACCTCGGGCCGCACGCCCGCGACCGCATGAGCGACGATCCGCGCGCGCGGCGTCAGGCCTGCCGCCTGCGCCGCCTCGGCCCGCGCCAGCACGACCGCGCCCGCACCATCATTGATGCCGCTCGCATTGCCCGCCGTGACCGTGCCGTCCTTCTGGAAGACCGCCTTCAGCCCGGCCAGGGCCTCCAGGCTCGTGGCCTTGGGATGCTCGTCGCGATCGAAGATCACCGGCCCCTTGCGCGAGGATATCTCGACCGGCGCGATCTCCCTCGCAAATCGCCCCTCGGCGATCGCCTTCGCCGCCCGCGCCTGGCTTTCCAGCGCGAACGCGTCCTGTGCCGCGCGGCTGATCCCGTGTTCCCGCGCTACATTCTCCGCCGTCACGCCCATATGGCCGGTGCCGAACGGGCAGGTCAGCGCGCCGGTCATCATGTCGACCGCCTTCGCATCGCCCATCTTCTGGCCCCAGCGCGCGGCCTGCAAAGCGTAGGGCGAGCGGCTCATGCATTCCGCCCCGCCCGCGAGCGCGAAATCGGCGTCTCCCAGCATCAAGGCCTGTGCGGCCGAGACGATGGCCTGCACGCCGGAGCCACAAAGCCGGTTCACGTTCATCGCGGGCGTCCCGTCGGGCACGCCCGCATTCATCGCTATCACGCGGCTCAGATACATGTCGCGCGGCTCGGTGTTGATCACATGGCCCATCACGACCGTCCCGATGCGGTCCGCCGCGACGCCCGACCGCTCCAGCGCCGCCCTGGCCGCGACCGTGCCGATGTCGATCGGCCCCATGCCCGAGAGCGCGCCGCCGAATGTGCCGATCGCGGTGCGCGCGCCGCCCAGAATCACGATATCCGTCATGGGACCCTCCTTGCCGTGTCGGCAGGAAGGTTAGGCGCTGCCGCTGACGGTGATAAGCGTAATCTCTGGCGGCTGGAAAAGACGTAGCGGCAGACCGGAATAGCCGATCCCGCCGGAAACGATCAGATGCCGCCCGCTTTCGCGCACATGGCCCCAGCCGTAGCGCCCGCCATAGCGCGACGGCGTCATCGGCCGCCAGCCGAAGAGGTTCGCCTGCCCGCCATGAGTATGGCCCGAGATCTGCAGGAAGGCGCGGGCATCGCCTTCGGCGAAATAGTCCGGCTCATGGGCAAGAAGGATCGCGGGCAGGTCCGGCTCGACATTTTCGAACGCCTCCTCGGGCCGGTGGAAACCCGGTTGCGGATTGCGGGCCAGCGGGCGCTGGCTGTCGAGACCGACAAGCCGGAATCGGCCATCGCCATGGGGCAGGGCGACCGACTCGTTCCTCAGAAGCGGGATATCATGGGCCGCCAGCGCCTCGATCACCGAATTGCGTTGAAACCGCGTGGCGCGCGACAGCGCGCAGTCGCGCCAGTCGTGATTGCCCATCACCGCGAAGCGGCCGAGCGGCGCGCGGAGGGCCGCGAGAGCGGCCATGAAATCGGCCGCCGCGATCCGCCGCCCCGGCAACTGCCGCGCGGCGATGAAATCGCCGGCCAACAGAACGAGATCCGCGCCGAGCCCGTTCACCTGTGCGACGATCCGCTCCAGTGCCGGGACAGTGACCCATGGCGCGCAGACATGCGGATCGGCGACCACCGCTATGGACAGCGGCGCAAGCGTCCAGCGCGCATCCGCGACATGATGGCGGACCAGACGGGGGCGCGCCCCGATGGTAATGGGCCGCCAGCGCGCGAAGCGCGCGTCTTGCGCACCCGCGCCGGTCACGGCGCGATCCGCACCCGTCCGCGCGGGGTGAGCTGGAATACAGCTCTTCCGTCGATCACGACCGCACTCATCGGATCGCCATAGCCCGCGCCGGTATCGAGGTTCAGCCGGTTGCCGTAGTGGATCACGCGATCGACCGGCGTATGGCCATGGACGATCAGCGCGCCATGGTCGCGCTCATCCTTCAGGAAATCGTTGCGGATCCACAGAAGATCGTCCTCGGTCTGATACCGCAGGTCAACACCCGGCCGCACGCCCGCATGCACGAAAAGGCTCGTGCCGTGCAGATGGTAGTTCTGCAGCCCGTCCAGGAAGGCCAGATGCGCCGCCGGAACCGCCGCGCGCGCATCCGCCTGCAGGTCATGCAGAAACCGCTCGCCCGCGCCCTTCACCCCGTAGGAGGCAAGCGTCGCGGCCCCGCCGAGCCGTTCGTGCAGCCAGTAAAGATCGGTCCGAAGCCGCGGGTCCTGATAGTCGGCATCATCGAGGAAACCCCGGAACATCCGGTCGTGATTGCCGCGCAGCACGATCCAGTTGGCCCCGCGCGCCCGGCCCGCGATCAGAAAGCCGATCACGCCCTTGCTGTCGGGTCCCCGGTCCACCAGATCGCCGACATGAACGACCGGCGCCTCTGCCGGGCCATGCGCCGCGCGGTCCTTCTCGATCAGTCCATGCAGGTCCTGCAGCGGGCCCAGATGGCCGTGAATGTCGCCGATGGCGTAGGTGAGCATGTGAATCGTTGCCTTGCAGGACAGGTCGCGCGGACCCTACGGGGCGCGGCGCGGGGATGCAATCGGAGGGCTGACAAATGGCCGTGCGATCACGCGTCCGGATCGGGCAGAAACCCGTAGGAATGGGTGTTGATATCACCGCTCCAGCGCCAGAGCGCCAGCAGGCCCTCCGGTCCGGTGCGGAAGGCATGCGGCATGAGGCTTGGATGATGGATCATCTCGCCCGGCCCGCGGGGGCGGCGATCCTCTCCCGCCGTCCAGTCGGCGCAGCCGGCGAGGATCACGTACGTCTCGTCCGCGTCGTGATGGTGAAGCGCATAGTAGCAGCCGGGCCGCTGATAGAAGAGGCCGAGGCGCAGGTCCGGCGCGCGGATCGGTCCGTCAGGGCCAAGCAGTTCGCTTACGGCATAGCTTGCGGCGACTTCCCCGCTCATCCGGTCGGCGACCGGATTGGTACCCCAGGGGATCAAGTCCTGCGCGGCGAGGACCGCCCTGGCGGCGGGCAGGTCAGAGGTGGAAGCCGTCCGCCGGATCAGCATGTCGAGCGGGCAGGGCCGTTGCGGTTCGGCGGCGAGCCGACCCGCGAGCAGCGCCTCTGCAGTGGCTATTGCCTCTGCGCGCCCCTCCTCGCGGTAGAGATCCGCAATCGCCGCGCGCAAAGTGTCGAGACGCTGGTCGTTGGTCATGATGCGGTCCGGGCCGATGGATCGACCCGGACTTTTGCCCCGCTTTCGTCGCGCCGCTCTGCGGGATGCGACATTGCCGGTCGCATTCGGCGCGTCAGGCGCGGTTCAGGCGACGTCGAACACCAGCGGCCGGATCTGGCTGAACTTGCCGGTGGCGGAGAGTGCTTTCAGCACGCCCTCCTTCGGGGCCTCGTCGAGATAAAGAAGTGCTATCGCATCGCCGCCCTGCGCCGCGCGGCCCAAGGTGAAGTTCGCGATGTTCATACCCGCATCGCCCAGCGTCTGGCCAAGCGTGCCGATGATGCCGGGCACGTCCTCGTTCGTGGTGTAAAGCATGTGCGCCCCGATCTCGGCATCGATATTGATGCCCTTGATCTGGATGAAGCGCGGCTTGCCGTCGGAAAAGACCGTGCCCGCGATGGAGCGTTCGCGCTTGTCGGTCACGACCGTCAGCTTCATGTAGCCGTCGAAGACCCCGCCCTTCTCCTGCCGGGTGGTGGCGATCTGCACGCCGCGTTCCTTGGCGATGACCGGCGCCGAGACGAGGTTCACGTCGGGGTTCGTCACTTTCATGATCCCCGCGATCGCCGCGCAGTTCAGGGCCGCGAGGTTCATGTGGCTGACCGTGCCGTCGTACAGCACGTTGATTGCCTTGATCGGCTCTTCCGTCAGCTGGCCCGCGAAGGCGCCGAGATGACCCGCAAGCTTGATCCACGGGCCCATGACAGCCGCTTCCTCGGCGGTGACCGACGGCATGTTGAGCGCGTTCTGCACCGCGCCGGTCAGCAGATAGTCCGACATCTGCTCGGCCACCTGCAGGGCGACGTTTTCCTGCGCCTCGGTCGTGGAGGCGCCGAGATGCGGGGTGCAGACCACGTTCGGCAGGGCGAAAAGCGGGCTTTCGGTGGCGGGTTCCGTCTCGAACACATCCAGAGCCGCGCCTGCGACATGGCCCGACGTCAGCGCGTCATAGAGCGCCGCCTCGTCGATCAGGCCGCCCCGCGCGCAGTTGATGATGCGGACACCCTTCTTTGTCTTGGCGAGCGCTTCGCGGCTGAGGATGTTGCGGGTCTTGTCGGTCAGGGGGACATGAAGCGTGATGAAATCGGCGCGCGCCAGCAGCTCGTCCAATTCCACTTTGGTCACGCCGATCTGCTTGGCGCGCTCCTCCGACAGGAACGGGTCATAGGCCACGACCTTCATGTGCAGGCCAAGCGCTCGGTCGCAGACGATGGCGCCGATATTGCCCGCCCCGATGACGCCGAGCGTCTTGTTGAACAGCTCCACCCCCATGAAACGGCTCTTTTCCCACTTGCCGGTCTTGGTCGAAACCGAGGCCTCGGGCAGGTCGCGCGCGATGGCGAACATCATGGCAATGGCATGTTCGGCAGTCGTCACCGAATTGCCGAAGGGCGTGTTCATCACGATCACGCCGCGTTTCGAGGCGGCAGGGATATCGACATTGTCAACGCCGATCCCGGCGCGTCCGATCACCTTCAGGTTGGCGGCGGCGGCCAGAACCTTGTCGCTGACCTTGGTGGCCGAGCGGATGGCGAGGCCGTCATACTGGCCGATGATTTCGAGGAGCTTTTCCTTGTCCTTGCCGAGGTCGGGCAGGTAATCGACCTCGACCCCCCGGTCGCGGAAGATCTGGACGGCGGTCTCGGAAAGCTTGTCGGAAACGAGAACTCTGGGTGCCATTCTGGGCTCCTTCATGAGGATGTTTCGAGTTGCCCGTCCCGGACTTGATCCGGGACCTCGGCTTTGGCTAGGGGGAGGCCCCGGATCAAGTCCGGGGCGGGGGGCTCAGGCCGGTACCGTCTGCGCCAAGATTTCGGCCCGGTAGGCCCATTCGATCCAGGGCATCAGGGTGGCGACATCCGCGGTCTCGACCGTCGCCCCGCACCAGATGCGCAGACCGGCGGGCGCGTCGCGATAGGCGCCGACGTCCAGCGCCACGCCTTCCTTTTCCAGCCGTTTCGCGACCGCCTTGGCGAAGGCTGCACCATCCTTGATGCGCGGGTCGGTGAACTTCAGGCAGACCGAGGTGGTCGAGCCCGTCGCCGGATCCTCGGCCAGATCGGCGATCCAGTCCTTGCCGGCGATGAAGCTCCGCACCGCGCGCGCATTTGCCTCGCAGCGCGCGACCAGCGCCTTCAGACCGCCAAGGCCCTTGGCCCATTTCAGCGTGACGAGATAATCCTCGACCGCCAGCATCGACGGCGTATTGATCGTCTCGCCCTCGAAAATCCCCTCGATCAGCTTGCCGCCCTTGGTCAGCCGGAAAATCTTCGGCATCGGCCAGGCAGGCGTATGGCTTTCCAGCCGTTCGACCGCGCGGGGTGAGAGGATCAGCATGCCATGCGCGCCCTCGCCCCCCAGCACCTTCTGCCAGCTGAAGGTCACGACATCGAGCTTGTCGAAAGGCAGCTCCATCGCGAAGGCGGCAGACGTCGCGTCGCAGATCGTCAGGCCCTTGCGGTCTGAAGGGATCGCGTCGCCATTCGGCACCCGTACTCCGCTGGTCGTGCCGTTCCAGGTGAAGACCACGTCGCGGTCGAAATCGACGGTGGCGAAATCGACGATCCGGCCATAATCGGCCTTCCTGACCGTCGCGTCCAGTTTCAGCTGCTTGACGATATCGGTTGCCCAGCCCTCGCCGAAGCTTTCCCAGGCCAGGACCTCGACGCCGCGCGGGCCGAGAAGCGACCAGAGCGCCATTTCCACGGCCCCGGTGTCAGAGGCGGGAACGATGCCGATGCGGTAGCCCGCGGGCACCTCAAGCACCTCGCGGGTCAGATCGATGGCTTCTTTCAGCTTGGCCTTGCCGACGGCAGCGCGATGCGAGCGGCCAAGGGGCGCGTCTGCAAGCATGTCGAGGGAAAAGCCGGGGATCTTGGCACAGGGGCCAGAGGAGAAGCGCGCGTTGACCGGGCGTACAGCCGGTTTCGTCAGGTCCGTCATGGTATCCTTCCAGATATATGCCCTTCGTTGGGGAAGGGTGTCCCGCCGCCACGCTTACTTGGGGTCAGGGACGGACACAAGCGGATTTTTGTCGCATTCCGCCGCTTGGGATGCGGAAAGCGACATGTTCAGATTGTCCGGGTGCGGATCGGCGCTGGCATCTACCCTGACGTCATGCTTTACCGCTCGCGGAACGATCAGCTTGGAATGCGCATGTTCACCGCCACGCTTCTTGCCAGCCCCGCCCGCGCCGACCTTGATCGGACGACCGTGGAATCGTTGCGGGACGCCTGGGGCGGCGGGCATGCCGTCTGGCTCAACCCCGGCGTTGCGGCCGAATTTGCCCTTCCGCTGGTCCCCGACAACCGCTGGCAGGTCTGGGAAGGGCTGCAGGGCATCGGCATCGACCTCGTGGTGCAACGAACCGAAGGACGGCGGAAGAAGATGCTGCTTGCCGACATGGATTCGACCATGATCGGTCAGGAATGTATCGATGAACTCGGCGCCAAGGCCGGGTTCGGCGAACGGATCGCGGCGATCACCGCGCGGGCGATGAATGGCGAGCTGAACTTCGACGAAGCGCTGATCGAGCGGGTCGGGCTGATGAAGGGCCTGCCCACATCGGTCATAGCGGAGGTCCTGGCGGAACGGATCACCTACACGCCCGGCGGCGCCACGCTGATCGCGACGATGAAGCGCGATGGCGGCTATGCGGCGCTGGTGTCGGGCGGCTTCACCGCCTTCACCGGCCCGGTCGCGGCGCATCTTGGGTTCGACGAGAACCGGGCGAATGTGCTGCTGGAGGACGGCGGCCGTCTGACCGGCGACGTCGCGCGGCCGATCCTGGGGCGCGAGGCGAAGGTTGAGGCCTTGCACGAGATTTCCGCGCGCCTCGGCCTGACACCGGACGATGTCATCGCGGTCGGCGACGGGGCCAATGACCTTGGCATGCTGGGGATAGCGGGCTCGGGCGTGGCGTTGCATGCCAAGCCCTCGGTCGCGGCCGAATGCGATATCCGCATCAACCACGGCGACCTGACGGCGCTTCTCTACATTCAGGGCTATGCGGCGGCCGAGTTCGCCTGACGCGCGCCCCGGGGGCTGGAGAGATCATGTTCGAAGTCACGCTGACGATCGCGCTTCTTCTTCTGGTGGCGGCCTTCTTCGCCGGACTGATCGATTCGATCGCCGGGGGCGGGGGGCTGATCACGGTGCCCGCGCTCATGCTGGCCGGTATCCCGCCGGTGCAGGCACTGGCGACGAACAAGGTGCAGGGCGCCTTCGGGGCGGGGACGGCGGCGCTTGCCTATGCGCGCAAGGGCCATGTCGATCTGCGTGCGCAACTGCTGCCTGCGCTTCTCTCTTTTGCCGCCGCCTTCGTGGGCTCCCGCCTTGTCCCGTATATCCCGACCGAGGCCTTCCGGCTGATCCTGCCGGTGATCCTGATCGGGGTCGCGGCCTTCTTCGCGCTGAAGCCGGGTCTGAGCGATGCCGACCGCCACCGGCGGCTGTCGCCCGCCCTCTTCACCGCGTTCTTCGTGCCGCTGATCGCGCTTTATGACGGGCTGGTCGGCCCGGGGACCGGATCGTTCTTCATGATCGGGTTCGTGCTTCTGGCGGGCTACGGCGTGCTGAAGGGCACGGCGCATACCAAGCTTCTGAACTTCGCCTCGAATGTCGGCTCTCTCGCCGCCTTTGCGCTTCTCGGCGCGCCACTCTGGAAGCTGGGCCTCGCCATGGGCCTCGCCCAGATCGCGGGCGCGCAGGTCGGCGCGCATCTGGCGATGCGAAACGGGGCGGGGCTGATCAAGCCGCTTCTGGTCGTGACCTCGACGGCGATGGCGCTGAGGCTCATCTGGCAGATGCTGTGATCCACAGCTTTGCCCCGGGGCGCGGGCCGAATGATGCAAGGCGGCGCCGACTATGCGGGGGGATGCTCTCATTTCGCCAAAGCAGGAGCCGCAAGCACCCGTCCGCAAGCAAGAGCGCCCCATCCCCCGCGTCTTCGAAATACTGCTCCAGAAGCTCAAGCCTGGTATCGGGTAAGAGTACTTCGACATCTGCAAGCCATGAGCGTTCCGCTGCATGAGAAGAACGGGATCGATGTGGTTTGGCCTGGCCGAAGCGCCGCTGAAGCCGCGATCTGTCGGGACAAGTGTCGGGACGGACGCCATACGCTGTCGGGACGGATGCAGGACGGATGCCAGACGCCGGGAGCGGCGCCGAGGCCGCCCCTCAGCCCCCCGCATGGAAGAAATCATAGACAGTCTGCGCCATCGTCTCCGATATGCCTTCGACCGCCTTCAGATCGGCCAGTCCCGCCCGGCTGACCGCCTTGGCCGAGCCGAAATGGGCAAGCAGCGCCCGCTTGCGGGCGGCGCCGATACCGGGGATGTCGTCCAAGGGGGTCGCCCCCACCGCCTTGGCGCGTTTGGCCCGATGGGCGCCAATGGCCCAGCGGTGCGCCTCGTCCCTAAGTCGTTGAATGAAATAGAGAACCGGCGAATTGTGCGGCAGCGCGAAGGGTCTCTCGCCCGGGCGGTGGAACTCCTCCTTCCCCAGATCGCGGTCGATGCCCTTGGCCACGCCGATGAAGGGCACGTCCTCGATGCCGAGATCCTCGAGTATCCCCGCCACCGCCGAGACCTGCCCCGCGCCGCCGTCGATCAGAAGAAGGTCGGGCCAGGCGTCCGACTGCCGGTCGGGGTCTTCCTTCAGCAGCCGCTCGAACCGCCGGGTCAGCACCTCCTTCATCATGCCGAAATCGTCGCTGTTCGCCCCCGCCTCCGACCGGATATTGAACTTGCGGTACTGGCTTTTGACGAACCCCTCCGGCCCCGCGACCACCATGCCGCCCACGGCATTCGTGCCCTGGATATGGGAATTGTCATAGATCTCAATCCGTTGCGGGGGGGCCTCCAGATCGAAGGCTTCGGCCAAGGCCTCCAGCAGTTTCGACTGCGCCGCCGTCTCGCTCATCTTGCGGCCAAGGCTTTCGCGGGCGTTGCGGGCGGCGTTTTCCACCAGTTCCGCCTTCTCGCCCCGCTGCGGAACGGCAAGTTCAACCTTGCGCCCCGCCCGGTCTGACAGAAGCTGGACCATCAGGTCCGCGTCCTCGATCGGATGCGACAGAAGGATCAGGCGCGGCGGTTCCTTGTTATCGTAGAACTGGCCAAGGAAGGCCTCCAGCACCTCCGCCTCGCCCGCGCCCGCCCCGGTCCTGGGGTAGAAGTCGCGGTTGCCCCAGCTCTGATTGGCGCGGATGAAGAAGACCTGAACGCAGGCCTGCCCGCCATCCATATGCAGCGCGATCACGTCGGCCTCGGTCACGCCGCGCGGATTGATGCCTTGCGCCTGCTGGACCTGCGTCAGCGCCCTGATCCGGTCGCGCAGCGCCGCCGCGCGTTCATATTCCATCGCCTCCGCCGCCGCCGCCATGTCGGCGGCCAGCTTTTCCTGCACCGCCGTCGTCCGCCCCTGCAGGAAACGTTCGGCATCACCCACCAGCGCGCCATAATCGGCCTCGGAGATCAGCCCGGTACAGGGCGCCGAACAGCGCTTGATCTGATAGAGGAGGCACGGCCGGGTGCGCGAGGCGAACATCGCATCCGAGCAATTGCGCAAAAGAAAGACCTTCTGCAGCTGGTTCAGTGTCCGGTTCACCGCCATGGCGCTGGCAAACGGGCCGTAATAATCACCCTTCTCGGTCTTTGCCCCGCGGTGTTTCTTGATCTGCGGAAAGGCGCTTTCGCGGCTGACGAGGATATTCGGGAACGACTTGTCATCGCGCAGGAGCACATTGAAATGTGGCTTCAGCTGCTTGATCAGGTTCTGTTCAAGCAGCAGCGCCTCGGTTTCCGTCCGCGTCGTCAGGAACATCATCGAGGCGGTCTGGTCGATCATCCGCGCGATGCGGGCGCTGTGGCCGCCCGGCCGCGCATAGTTCGAAACGCGGGCCTTGAGGTTCCGCGCCTTGCCGACATAAAGCACCCGCGCCTCGGCATCGAGCATGCGGTAGACACCCGGCTGGCCCGACAGAAGCCGCAGGTAGGACTGGATGACCGCATGTCCGGTCCGGGGCTTGTCGCTCTTGGTCATGGCCTTCCGACGGGTGGCTGAAAACAGGCGCCGATTCTCCTCAAGCGCTGCAATCTTATTCGCGCCTACGCAAGTGAAAACCTGTCCACGGAATATGTGGATAAGTCTGGTGAAAAGAATTGGCGCGCGGGAAATTTTCGTTGAATCGGGGCGGGTTCCTTGTTTTGCCTAAAAATTAGGCGGTTTCGCAGTGAATTGATTCTAAACGATATTTTTTGCGATATCCGGTAAGGTCCTGAAAATATTGGCAGATTTGTAACGCCTTTGTGACCGATTGGTCGAAAGTGGAAAAGTTAACGCAACCTGCCGCTGAGGAAGGCCCTAAACCGCCCTTGGGCCAGCTCAGCCGGGCGCTGAATGGCCAATGATATCGGGGGTTTTCCAGGCGAGATGCTGGCCGCCATCGACGCACAGAAGCTGCCCGGTGACGGCGGGCGCATCGAGGAAATACCCGAGCGCCGCAGTGATATCGGCGGCATTGGCGCCACGTTCCAGCGGCGAGGCGGCGCGCTGCAGATCGAACTGCGCCTCGCTTTGATGCTCGCCCTTCAGCGTCGAACCGGGGCCGATGGCATTGACCCTTATATCCGGCGCCAGCGCCCGCGCCGCCGTCTGCGTGAAAGCCCAAAGACCCATCTTGGCGATCGTGTAGGTCATGAATTCCGGCGTCAGCTTCCGCACCCGCTGATCCAGCATGTTGACGACAAGTCCCCGGGCAAGCGCGCCGTCCACGCTGCGGTCGGCCCTGGGGCATTGCGCGGCGAAATGCTGGGTCAGAACGAAAGGCGCGCGCAGGTTGCTGCCGATATTGCGGTCCCAGCTTTGGCGGCTGGCAGTGCGGATATTGTCGTAATCGAAGGTCGAGGCATTGTTCACCAGCACGGTGAGCGGACCGCCCAGCGCCTCCGCCGCGCGCGCGACGAGTGCATCGGTCTGATCTTCCTTCAGCAAATCAGCTTGCAGCGCCACCGCGCGGACACCGAAGGCGCGCGCCGCCCCGGCCGCCGCCTCGGCCGCGTCAGCCGACGTCGCATAATGGATTGCCACATCAAATCCGCGCCCTGCGAGATAAAGCGCCATCTCGCGGCCAAGGCGCCGGGCCGCCCCGGTGACAAGCGCGCGCTTCATGCCTGCCCCTTCGGGCAGCCGCAAGGATGGGGCCTGCCGCAATGGGCGCAATAGCGGCCGATGCGTCGCTGTGCAGAGAACCGGCCCCACATCGCCAGAACCGCCATGCCGATCAGGAAAAGGACGACGACCTTCGACAGCATGTCAGAGCCCGTAGCGCGCCCAGAGGGCCCGCTCCTCGATCTCTTCGACCATCCCGCTCAGGAGACGACCGGAAAAGCGCTGCAGGAACGGCTTCTTCACCCCATGCGGCACGAGCCTGACCTTGTCGCCGTAAAGCGCCTTCAGCTTCGGCACCAGATGGCCGGTCCCGTCGGCGAGGCCCACCTCCACTGCCTGCGCACCCACCCAGATATCGCCGGTGAAAAGATCGCGGTCGGCGGCCAGCCGCGCCCCGCGGCACGCGCGCACATGGTCCTTGAAGCCCTCATGGATCGGTTCCAGCACCCGGCGCAGCCTGTCCACGTCCTCAGGCCTCTCGGGGCGGAACGGGTCGAGGAAGCTCTTCGATGCGCCCGCCGTATGCACGCGGCGTTCGATCCCGTGATGCTTCAGAAATTCGGGGAAGCCGAAACTTGCCGAGATCACGCCGATGGACCCCACCACCGACGAAGGATCGACCCAGATGTCGTCGGCCGCGCAGGCGAGCCAATAGCCGCCCGAGGCCGCCACATCCTCGACAAAGGCGTGGACGGGGATCTTCCTTTCTTCCGCCAGACGGCGGATGCGCGCGGCGATCAGCGACGATTGCACCGGCGAGCCGCCGGGCGAGTTGATCACCAGCGCCACGGCACGCGGCTTGCCCTTGCGGAAGGCCCTCTCGATCACCGGTGCAAGGGCTGCATCATTCAGCCCGCCGCCCATGCGGCTACCGGCCGAGATGGCGCCCTGCAGGCGGATGACCGCGACGGTCGGCGGGGATTTCACGAAGGGGATGAAACGGCGCATGGGCGAGATGTAGGCCGGATGCGGCCCCGGGGCAAGGATGCGAGGGACGCTGTCCCTCGCGCTCCCTGAAGTATTTGGACAAAGAAGAAGACGATATCTTCTTCTTTGCCGAAATACTCTCGGGGGGTGAGGGGGGCTGACAGGGGAATCGCATTTGAGAAATATCTCTGGCGGTGAGGGGTGATATGGATTCTTTGGAGGGC
>NZ_JARJNR010000017.1 GCF_030143255.1 Frigidibacter sp. SD6-1 | reverse complement strand
CCGCTTCCTGAAGGCTTCAGGCCGCCAAACCGGAACTGAAAGGCAAAAAAATCGAGGTGCCCAGTTGTGAAACCGCCGACCCGGCAGCTCAAGCCAACCTCATCCCCCTGCCCTATCGCGGCGTCCTCCGTGGGAGTTGCGATGTTGCAGCCTGACGGCTATCCCGGACGCATCATTCAGGACACGAGGGCCCAATGGCTGATTTCAATCTCGAGGCGATGTCGCTCAAGGCACTGCGGCAATTGCAGAAGGACCTCGCCAAGGCGATTTCCACCTATGAGGACCGTCATAAGGCCGAAGCCCGCACTAAGCTGGAAGCCATCGCCAAGGAGATGGGCTACTCCCTCGCCGAACTGATCGGTATTGAGGTGAAAGCCACCCGTGCGCCGGCCCTCGCGAAGTATAGGCACCCTGAGAACGCGGCCCTCACCTGGTCGGGCCGGGGCCGGAAACCGCAGTGGTTCGCAGACCACATCAACGCCGGCAAGGACCCGAGCGCTCTGGCGGTCTGACGGAGTTGGGTGACCCCGCCCGGGCGAAGCATGGCCCAAGTTAAGGAAACCGGTTTTTGCTGACACGACTGTTCGATCATGTTAGAAAAACGACGGTTTCTTAACACGACGCGGAGCACATGTTAAAGCCGACCTATGCCATTCCCGCCCTGCCACCCCCGGCCGAGATCGAAACCGTTCCGGTCCTGAAGGCGCTCGCTCGCGCCAGCCGCGCGCTTGCGGATCTGAAGGGTCAGGCCAAGACCATTCCGAACCAAGGCATCCTGATCGACACGCTGGCTCTTCAGGAAGCCAAAGCTTCGTCGGAAGTCGAAAACATCGTCACTACGCAGGATGAACTGTTTCAGGCGGATGTTTTCCCTGACGATCCGCAGTCCCCTGCGGCAAAGGAAGTAGCCCTGTATCGCGACGCTCTGCGCCTCGGATACGCACGCTTGGGCGAAACCGGCGGCCTCATCCCGAATTCGGCGCTCATCGACATGTTCCGCTTGCTGAAGGGCCGTAGCGACGGGTTTCGTGCGACCCCGGGAACGGCCCTGAAGAACGAGCAAACAGGGGAGATCGTCTTCGTTCCCCCCCAGGATGCGCATGAAATTGTCCGCCACATGACCGCGCTTGAACGGTTCATCAACGACGATGACCTCTGCGCACTCGACCCCTTGATCAAGATGGCTTTGATCCATCATCAGTTCGAAAGCATCCACCCGTTTCCGGATGGGAACGGACGTATCGGGCGCATCCTCAACGTACTTTATCTGACCAGAACGGGGTTGCTCGACATCCCGGTGCTCTACCTGTCGCGGTTCATCACCCGTAACAAAGCGGACTACTACAGGCACCTTCAGGCGGTGCGCGACACGGGCGATTGGGAACCCTGGGTCATCTACATGCTGGAGGCCGTTGCAGAGACTTCTGCCACAACAGTCGAGATCGTCACCGGCATCCGACAGCAAATGGCGGACGTGAAGCATCGGCTACGTGAAGACTTGCCGAAGATTTACAGCCAGGAACTTCTGAACAACTTGTTTCGCCATCCGTACACCCGGATCGAGTATCTGCAGAACGATCTGGATGTCAGTCGGCAGACGGCCGCGAAGTATCTCGACACCTTGGCTGAGCATGGCTTTGTCGAAAAGCACCGCTCTGGAAAGCACAACTACTTCATCAACGTCGCCCTAGTGAAACTCTTCCTCGACGTGTCGGGCGGACCGTAAGCCCGACACCGGGCGTTCGGCTCCTTGGGCAGTCGTGCCGACCTCCGCGTCGGCTCAGATTTCCGGGCCACCGAGAGGTCTGAAAGCCGAACGGACCGGATCGGGGACCCTGCCCCGATGCCGAGCTCTCGGGACAAACCGTGGGCCTTATGCCCACGGGTCGACCTCAGCGATCACTTGAACCTCGTCGCCGTCGATTTCATCGGCGGGGACGGCGCCGAAGGTACCATCGCCTGCCTGGAAGACGACGATCGAGACCATGAGCGTGGCGGCGAGGGAGGCGGCGAAGGCGTGAGCATCTTTGCGGGACATCTGTTTGGCTCCTGTCTTGGAGGCGGGGGACCATCCCCCGCGCGACAGGACCCCGCAGGCCCGAAGACTGGCTGACATCACCGGGTGCGTTCGGCTCGCCCGAATCCACCCGGCGGCAAGGGCTTGCCCGTAGTCCGACCCCTCGCGGGTTGATCTCGAAGACGGGATTCGGGGCAAGGAAGGGAATGGCGAGCGGGGGATGGTGCCCCAAAGTCAGGAGCCGATTGTCCCGTTGATGCTTGGAACGCCGCCAGCCTCCCGGGCAGGCTCTTGGTTGACGACTCCTTCTTTGGGCATGGATCCTTGGTGCCCCGCGATTTCGCGGGACGAGGGTCTGGTCGGTGAGGGGCCCTCCCATGGGTGGCCCCCTCACGCATTGTCAGGGCTCAGGCGGCCAGGTCCGCGCCCCCTGCCCTATCACCGTCATCAGCACCGACGATCTCGAAACGCGCGTTGCGATAGCCCTCCCGTGCAATCCAGAGCTCGGCCGCGGTGATGGATTCCGCCAGATGCAGCAGCTCAGTGTTGCCACCGAAGTCGAGGAGCACGCGGACCTGCCCGGGCTTCGGCTCCTCGGCCACTTCGAAGATCAGACGGCTGTCCGCCGAATGGCTGCGCATGATGGTGACGAGGATCACCCCGTCCGAGGAGAAGTTGCCTTCATGGAGCGTGAAGGAGGCCGGAGCGGTCCAGGTCGGATAGGACCGAGGCGGTTCCTTCTTCACGAGGCGGCCGACACCGTTTGATCGCTCCCAGGCCGCCAGCTTCTTGGTGAAACGTGCCGGCGGCTTGGGACTGCCGTCGGTGTAGCGGATCAGCGCCCCCAAGGGGGCCGCGTCGATGATGGTTGTTGCAGACATGATTCCTCATCCCGAATGCGAGTGTTCGCATTCATCATATTGATATTGCTGTATTTGGTGAGAGCAAGGGGCGGGTTTCCCCGCCCCCCCGGATGGCTCAAATCACTCCGCGGCCATCATCGACGCATCGCTGTCCGGCAGATCGGCCGTCAGGAAGGCGGGGAGATCGATGTCTTCGGGCTCGCCCGCATCTTCCCACTGCTCTTCTCCGACCGCCTCGCCATCGAACGTCACCAGATCGGCTCGGCGCAGGACCTCGGGCAACCAGCCACTGCCTTTGAGAAGCCGCTCGGCTTCTGTGGCCATCTCGCCCTTCTTCAGGTGATCGAGAAGCTGCGCGGTCCCTTCCCCCTTCGCCTCGCGCACGGCCTCGAGGATCCGGGCCTTGGGCACACGGTTGAGATAGCCATCGACCGTCGGCTCCCAGCCCGCCTCGACCATGTCGAGATCGACGGCACGGGCCACCAGATCGGCATGGGCCATGCGGCGGGTCAGACCGCTGGCGGAGATGCCCGCCCCATAGGGGTTCACCTTCTCATGGAGCGCGTTGATGCCGAAGCTGAGGCAATGCGCCAGGAGCGCCAAACGGCTGCCCTGGTCGAGCACGGTCAAATAGTCCCAGAGCGCGGCATCATCGCCGAGAGGCAGATCAGCCTCCCAGGCCGCGTGACGCTCATCGACCAGCTTTGCGACGACGCTGTCCTTCAGATCGGGCGCCTGAGCGGACATGTAGACATGGCGCACGGAGGCCTCGAGACAGCTGCCCGAAGCAGAGGAGGTGCGGAAGGTATCCCTCACCAGCTTCAGAAGCAGCAGCGTCAGCGCCACGCCCGGCGACCGCCCGATGGCCTCACGCAGCGCGAGGGTCCGGTGGGCCGTCAGTTCCATGACCAGCCGCTCGGGCAACGGCTTCTGCGCACCGTCATCTTCCTCATCAGACGCATCCACGCCGATCGGCTGACCACCCGAAGTGATGACGGTGCCCCCGGCGGAGGTGGCCGATGGTTTCCAGCTGGAAACACCGACATCACCCCCCTGCCCCGTGACGTCCGCGCCATCACCATCCTGGACCGCGGTCTCCTCGCGCGGCTCGTCCTCCGGCCGGACATAGCCGCGATAGACCGCAAGGCTGCCGTCGCGATCCAGCGTCACGAATACGCCAGCGCGCGCGATTTCGGCCGGGTTGTAGATCAGCGGCCGCTGATCGAGCGCTTCCATCGCCATCTCGAGCTGACCGAGCCGGGCATCGATCTCCTCGGGGTATTCGTCTTGGCCGGAACACTCCTCTTCCAGCGCACGATACTCGGCGAGGAGCGAAGCGTGGGCCGCGCTTTCCTCGTCGGTCATCGGCGCGGGATCACCGACGAGACGCCGCAGACCGTGGCTGTAGCCATAGGGCAGGTCGGTCGCGACCTCGATCCACTTCCAGCCTTCGGAAGTGAGCGCTTCGGCTTCAGCCTGAAGCTTCTCGGCCACCAGCCGATCGAGAAGGGCAGGGTCCTCGAGCCAACCACCATCATCGCCCTGGAAGAGATCGCGCAGCACAACACCGCCCGCGGCCTCATAGGCATCGATACCGACGAAGACGGCGCGACGATCCGAGGCCCGAACCGAGCTCTCGGTCAGCATGCGGCGGATGGCGTAGGGCTCTTTGTTCCAGGAGTTCTTCACCGCGTCCCAGACCTGCACCTGACGCCCGTGGTCGGTGTTCACCGTGAACGCAATCAGCTGTTCGAGCGTCATGCCATCCTCGGCATAGACGTCGAGCAGGGCAGGGGCCACGGAGGCGAGCTTCAGGCGCTGCTTGACGATCTGCGGCGTCACGAAGAAGGCCGCCGCTATCACTTCCTCGCCCTGGCCCTTCTCGCGCAGAGCCTGAAAGGCGCGGAACTGGTCCAGCGGGTGCAGGGCGACGCGCTGCATGTTCTCCGCCAGCGAGTCGTCCTCGGCGAGAATCTCCGACGCCGCATCTCGCACGATGCAGGGGATCGGCGCGGTCTTGGCCAACCGCTTCTGCTTCACCAGCAGCGACAGCGCCTGGAAACGACGACCCCCGGCCGGGATCTCGAACGTGCCGGTCTCGACACCATCAGCATCGACCACGGGCCGCACGTTCAGGCTCTGCAGGAGCCCGCGCCGCGCGATGTCCTCGGCCAGTTCCTCGACCGAGACGCCAGCCTTGATACGCCGCACATTGGACTGGCTCAGGATGAGCTTGTTGAAGGGGATGTCCCGCGATGGGGACAGGACGATGTTCTGGGCCGCTTTTGTCATCAGATCTTCTCCACGACGGGCGCCGGAAGCCACTCTCCCGATCTCACTTCCCGTCACCCATCAAACCCCCAACCTTTCTCTCTCTTCGGCGTTCTTGACCGCGGTCAAGAAGTCCAAGCTGCTTGTTCTATGCGCCCAGGATCGTTTCAAAGTATGCCTCGGGCTGCCTGATCGTTTCTCCTTTTCCCAACAGGTAATCTAAGATCACTAGAAGCCGTCCAGCGCCGGTTTTCTGGAGGCCACGCATCAGCTTTTCCTGGCGTATTCTAAGCAATCGCCCGATGTCGAAGAGAACACGGTTGAGGGCTTCTCCTGTTCGAGGTGGGTCTGGAAAGAAGTCAGAGACATGTGTGAAGTCTGTCCATGACATTTTTGCAGGGTCTCGGTTCATGGAAGGCCCCGCACTGTTTTGGTCAGCGCCGGTCTGCTTTGCCTGCTCGTCTTTCTTAATAGATTCTTTTTTTATGGACTCTATCTGCCGGTCATTTTGTCCGTTTCTGGCGGACATTTCGCGCATGCTAGCATCGCTGTGGGCTTGGTCGTGTGCAGGGACTTCGTCTATGGGCACGCTTGAACTCTCGCACTCTCCGTAGCTCTGCGCGGCCTTGGCTCCGAGTTCGCGGAGATCAGCGATGATCTGCAAGATTGCATCAACCGTGAGGGTTGCTCGTCGAAGGATGTTCCTGATCGTTCCGAGTGAGGACAATCGCGCTTCGTCGAGGCGCTGGTCCTGAAGGAGGGATGCGCGCAGTGCTAGTGCTTCTGCCCTGAGGGAGCGAAGGCGTTCACGCTTCTCCGCAACCTTCAACGCTTCGGCCGCCAGTGCGTCGTGGTTCTGTATCAGTGGGTTCAAGTCGATCCCAAACGCGTCCCGGATGATGCCGCCATACCTCAGGGGGAAGCGTTTGCCGTTTGCCGAGTTCTTCCGGTCGATGAGGCCGGCTGCGTCAAGACGGCCCAAGCAGCGACGAAGGGTCCTCTCATCGACGCCGTTTGCGCGCTCAGACAAGGAGGCGTTGGAGGGGAACACAACGGTAAGTTTGGGTGGGGTCTCACCATTTGTGGTTTGTCGATCACGGGGAAGAAAGCTGATCAGGGCCGTCAAGACTGTGATGTCGTTGCTCGTCAGGCCAAGTTCTTTCCGCAGGGCGCGTACCGGTCCCAGAAGTTCGTAGATAGTAGGGCAGGCAATAGCTCTCGGTTCCGCCATGGCGGTTCGTGTTTGGGTTACATGTCTCATGGTGTTTCGGAAGAAAAAGCTTCCCCGGTCACCGCGAGCGGTGTTGAACTCGATTCGTTTTGAGGGTATCAATCAGGTGTCGAGACTGATTGAGGCCCTTCGGAAGCACCGCTTTCGGGGGGTCTTTCCTTTTCTAGCCGGTCCTCCTTTCGTTTCTGCTCGTTGCTCTTGATGTCTTGACCGCGGTCAAGACACGGGGTCGTCACTCTGGGCCATCTTGACCGCGGTCAAGAAGCTCGCTGATCAGCTTCCGGATGGCGTCTTCAACGCGCGGGGCAAGGTCAGGGTCCACATCGATGGTGATGCGATTGCCTTTGCGGCCGATCTTCACGCGCTCACCTTGCTCAACCTTGGGTGTAGTTGCCTTGGTGGCCGTAAGCAGCGTAACCGCTGCGTCAAGTCGGTCTGGGCCTGGCAAGTTGCGGGGGATTTCACGAGCAACTTCTCTGGCTCTCGCGACGTCCTTCTCGCACAGCCTGAAAAGCTTCTCCCAGACTCGCCGACCAACGCCGTGTGCAGGTCCGATAGCTTGGATCAGCTCCATCGGAATGCCGGTTGCGATACGGTTCATCCGCGAGACGAGCGACTCGTCGATCTGAAGTGCCCGATAGGCGATGGTCTGTGCGTTCTTGCGTGTCTCGTCAGTTTTACCAAGTTCCCGAATGATCCCAGCGACGAACAGGGCCCTCTCGATAAACGAGGGGTCTTGGCGGGCATTGTTTTCCACGCCTTGAGCGATCAGAGCTTCCTCTTCGGTCATCTCCATGACCGTCGCACGCACCTTCTGACCAAGCTCACGACAGGCGAGAAGACGGCGGCGCCCATAGACGATCTCAAGTGCTCCGTCCTGGGTTCGGCGGACAAGAATGGGAACCTTTTGCCCATGTTCCCGGATTGAGGAGACAAGTTCTTCTAGGCCATCGCTCGGATCGATACGGTCCATGACCGCGGACATCCGCACGGTGCTCGGGTCAATCAGGCGCGTGGCGTGTTTGTCTTCTTCGAGCACAGATGCCTGCGCACGAGCGACTGTCGGGCTCGTGCGCTTCAGATCGAGATCCGCACCTTCGTCCGGCGTTGCGGTATTGCCCATCGCGTTCTTGAGTGAGTCCCCGAAGACCTTACGCGCCATGGCTACGCCCCCACGCCTTGAGGATTTCGCGTTCGACTTCGTCGGTCACGCGCGAAACGGACTCGATCGCACGCTCGTAGGTTCTGCGGTTCACGTCGCGAGGTTCGACCTCAAAGATGCTCTGCTGGGTGTTTGCGGCATCACCTACCGCTGTCGACTTCAGGAACTCGGCAGGGAGGACCGCATCGCCAAGGACCGTCCGAAGCAGAGACGAGATCTGGACCTGTGGACCGTCGGTGTTCTCGTAGCGGGTGATCAGCACCCGCACGAAGTTCAGGCCGTGCTCGGGAGCATGCGCCTCGACGACGCCCATCAGGTTGCTCGCCATGCCGAGAAAGCTTGCCAGAGACATGACGTCAAGCATGGATGCGTTGAGCGGGATCAGGACCCCAGTGGAAGCAAAGAGGGCGGAGATCACCGAGAAGTTCAGCTGCGGCGGCGTGTCGAAGATCACCACATCATATCGGTTCAAGACAGGCTCAAGCGCTTCACGGATCCGACTGTGGAACGTGGTGGCACCGTGTCTGAAGCTCAAAGCGACCTCAAACTCGTACTCCATGATGTCCATGGATGCCGGAATCAGATCCACTGTCGGGAAGTTCGTTTTTCGAATGATATCTGAGGCGGGCAGGGGCCCCTCGGATCGGATCAGATCGTAGGAGGTCGGCATGTCCGGATCGAGTTCAGGGGTAACCCCGAACAGGTTTGTCAGACTTGCCTGGCTGTCGAGGTCGATAAGCAGGACCCGATAGCCGCGCAGGCCCAGAAGCTGACCAACATGAGCAACGGTCGATGTTTTCGCGCTGCCGCCCTTCAGGTTGAAGATCGTCACGACCTGGCACGGTTCGCCGGCTCTTCTGTGAGGGTGCTCATCGGGCTTGATCCTACCCGTCTCAAGAAGGACGCGTTGGGCTTCGACCATGTCCTCGGCAGAGAAGCTGCGGCGGTTGCCACCCTCGAGCAGGCCTTCCGGAAAACCTTCGAGATTTGACACATGATGGCGGAAGGTGTTCTGGTTGATCCGAAGCAGATCGGCTGCTTCCCGCATCGCGAAGCGACGGAGACCCTTCTGGGCATCCGGTGGGAACGTCTCCTGCGCATGTTCACGCAACCGGCTACCGAGCCGCTTGGACATTACATCGAATCTTTGGGAGGCCCGTATCCCGCTCATCACTGCCCTCAAGTCTTTATTGTTTTGTAGACCTTAACAGTTTTGGTGAGTAAATCCAGTCCAAACCGTTGAGCGGCCTAGGGGCGTTGAGACGGCGAATTTCTGACGAGAAAAAACCTTGAAGTATCAGCGTCTTGGGCAACCTTGTTCGTAGAGCACTTCAACAGTTCGTAGCCCGCGATGTCGTGGCCACAACATGTATTGTCGACGCCTACGTAACGCAGATCTTCAGAATCGTGCGACCGATTCCCGCGACTTCACTCTAGCAGCCCCAGCCTCTCGGCACGCTCTAGCAGCATCTTCACGGATGACGGCTGCCAGCTTGTCCGCCCGCGGGGCGTGCGCTCGCGCATCGCCTCCAGCCGGGAGCAGATCGCCTGAAGCGTGATGTCGGGGTCCGCGCCCTTGATGGCGGCGACGATGGCGGGCAGGCGGTCGTCGGTCTCGCGGCGGTCGGCGCGGGCGAGCACACTCTCGGGCAGAAAGCCGTCGCGGACGTAGGCGCTAACGGCGCGCAAAAGCCGGCTTTGCGTCCATTGGCGCTCGCGGGGCAGGGGGCCGTTGACGATGCGCACCACGTCTTCCCAGGCCAAGTTGGGGCGCAGGCGACGGACATGGGGAACCCAGTCCTGCGCCGTCTCATTCAGCCGCTCCATGTAGCCGTCCTGCCGGGCCAGCCTCACCTTGCGCAGCGCCGCCGGATCCCGCGCGCGCAGGCCCGGATTGCCGCCAACCCGGCCTTTAGTCTTTGCACTGGCTAGCCCGGCTTTGGTGCGTTCGCGGATCAGGGCCCGCTCGAACTCGGCCGCAGCACCCAGAACCTGCAGGGTGAACTTGCCCTGCGGCGAGGACGTGTCGATCGGGTCCATGAGCGATCGGAAGAAGGCGCCTCTGGCTTCCAGCCGTTCGATCACCTCGAGGAGGTGCGACAGCGACCGCGCCAGACGGTCGATGCGCACGACAACCAGCGTGTCGCCCTTGCTAATCCGCTCGAGCACGCGGGCCAGCACGGGCCGCGCGCGGTTCCCTCCCGATGCTTGCTCTTCATGGATCTCTGCGCAGCCCGCGGATTTCAGGGCCTGCGACTGGGGCAGGGGGGTCTGATCCTCGGTCGAGACGCGCGCATAGCCGATCAGGGGCATCAAAACAGGCCGTTTGCAATTTCATATACTACTAATAAACGACCGTTTGTAAACGGATGCAAGGACGCATTCTGTGGCCCTGCTCAACAGAAAGCCCTTGGTTTCGGTACGGTCAGCGAGATCAGAGAGCCCTCGCCGGGCCTCGCTTGCGCGTGCTATATTAAGTACGTGAAGGCACTCTGACGAAACCCTTGGGTAAAGTGCAAAAATAAGTTATTTTGCACATATGAAGCCTCAAACGCCTGTCTTGCATGATGAATATGATTTTCTCATCCTCGACGGTGAGGAGGTGGAACAGGCGTCTGAGGACGATCTGTGGTTCCTGCCGAGCCCGATGGAGGAGGAACCGGATTATCTGCCGCCCGGACCACGTGCCGAACCGTGTGAAGCCGAAGTCCTCGAGGATTGGCGGAAAGCAGAGGCAGGCCATGCCGCGCGTCTTGCTCGTGTGGCCAGCCGCGTCGGTGCGTTTGACGACCGTCTGAAACGCGGCCCGGAAGGATGGCGGCACAGGCTTGCCCTGATTGAGGCCGCTGACCTTAGCTGGTTCGCGGGTGACCGCATCGGCCCGGATCGACTGGCGCTCTGGATCTCCATGCGCCTATCAGGGGTACAGGACGACACTGCCGCGCTCGCGCGGGTCGGTTGGGCGGTGCGGCGGCTATCCGGTGGGCCGGGACCGGAGGTGGACCTGTCCGCCTTCCTTGACCGCCGCGACCCCGAGAATCTGGATGACGAGGCCGAACCTTTCGCGGATCGCGCGGGCGGTTGGCTGGTCCTAATGGCGCAAGCTGCCGAGCTGCACCCCATAACCCGTGCTTGCTTGGGCTTTCACCTCTGGAGCCTCGCGGGCCTCGGGCAGCAGGGTGACCGGATGGAGGCGGCCGTCACGGCCGCGCGGATCGCGGCCAGCGAGGGCAAGGGCGCAGTCTTCGCACCTCTGACCATGGGCGGGGCAAGGGGGCTGCGCGTCGGTGGTCCACCCGCTGAACGTCTAGCCCGCTGGCTTGACGGAATGGAGACGGCGTGTCTGACCGCGATGCGGCACCTCGACGATATCGAGGCATGGTCAGTGCGGGCGGAAGCCGAGATGACCTCACTTTCGGGCAAGACCCCGCGTGCCTTGCGCGCCGTGTTGACCGAATGGCCCCTTGTATCGGCCCCGATGGCCGAAGCTCTGACCGGCGCCAGTCGCGCCGCTGTCCAGCGCAACCTCGTCTGGATGGAAGCGCGTGGTCTGATCCGTGAGGTGACCGGGCAAGGACGCTATCGGATGTGGCGGACTACGAACTGAAGACCGCTTCAGACTTCGCTGATCACGTTGGTGGCACAGGCGCAAGGGCGCAAAAGTCCTCACGCAGCAGAGCATCCTGAGAAGTTCTGTGCACTTAATGCATTTGTTGCACTTATTTCATATATGGTGGTAGACTGTACAAAACGGAGAGGAGACCACCATGAACATGTTGGCACACCGGCATCTTCCACCGACTCCGCAGGACGCGGCAATCGCGCGCGTCTCCGGACAGGCCCTGTCGCGCTTTGCGGCGACCCGAGGACCCTTGAAGCTTCGCGTTACAGACGCGGAACAGATGGAACTGATCGAACTTCCTGCGGGCGCTGTTGCGCTACTCATGGAGGTCCTCGAGGCGATGGCAGCCGGTCGCGGTGTTACCATCATTCCTGAGAACGCCGAACTCTCGACTGTCCAGGCGGCAGAGGTGTTGAATGTCTCGCGGCCGTTCCTGATCAAACTGCTCGAGGATGGCAGTATCCCGTATCGGAAGGTCGGCAAGCATCGCCGCGTCCGCATGGAAGACGTCATGTCGTACAAGGCAGCCATCGACAACGAGCGCGAAGCCGTCCTTGATCAACTGGCCGCCGACGCACAGGACCAGGATATGGGCTATGGCTCGAAATGAGCCAGTACACGGTGCTGTTCGACGCTAATGTTCTCTACCCTGCGCCCATGCGGGACGCGCTGATGCAATTGGCGGTCACGGATCTTTTCAAGGCGAAGTGGACGGCTGACATCCATCGGGAATGGATCGACGCACTTCTGCGCAATGAACCTTATCGGGAGCGGGCGGCGCTGGAGCGAACCCGCGACTTGATGGACAGGGCGACACGCGACTGCCTGGTAACCGGCTACGAGGCCTTGGTGCCGGCCCTTACGTTACCGGACGCAGATGATCGGCACGTTCTGGCGGCCGCAATCGTTGGACGGTGCGACGCCATCGTAACCCAGAATTTGAAAGACTTCCCGCCGGAGGCACTTGCGCCCTTTGGCATCGAGACCCAGCATCCCGATGACTTTTTCCGGAACCAGCTGTCTCTCGCGCCAGGTTTGGTCTGCTCAGCGCTGCGCAAAGTTCGCGCGCGCCTCAAGAACCCGCCCAAGAGCGTTGCAGAGTATCTGTCGATCCTGACGCAGCAAGGGCTGGTCGCCACGGTTGCCGATTTGGAGCAATTTGCTGATTTGCTTTGATGGCGTCAGCAAGCCCGAGGGTCTACGCGAAATCAGCGCAACCGCATTCGGATGGAGCGCGAAGCCTGATCCGCGAGACGAGCAGTTGAGGCCAATGTCGGATGTGGCGAGCGGCAAGCCGAGGCTTGACGGTTTCAAGTTCCTATTCCGCCGCGTGAAGCACGCGGTCCTGTCGGGGCGGCACGCCGAACTTGCGGGCATATTCGCGTGAAAACTGGGCCGAGCTTTCGTAGCCGACTGTAAAGGCGATGTCCGAGACCTTGGCATTCGTCTGTCGCAAGCTTTCGCGTGCGCGCAAAAGACGTAGGTCCTTCTGGTATTGCAGGGGCGATGTGCCGGTGACGGCCTTGAAATGCTCGAAAAAGGCCGAAGTGCTCATCCCGACCTGCTGGGCAAGGTCACCCACGGCGAGCGGCTTTGCCAGATCGGACTGAATCGCGCGCGTGGCCGCAAAGATGCGGCTGGCAGTCGTTTCGTGCCATAGCAACCGCTGAAGCGGTTCGGCATGGGGACCCAACAGGAGACGCGCGTGGATCTCTTGGGCGGTGATCGGAGCCAGCAGGCGGTGGGTCTCGGGGCTTTCGCATTGGTGCAGATAGCGCAGCAAGGCATCCTCCATCGCCGGATCGCGGGGGCAGAGCGAGATCGCAAACGGATCGCGCACCCCCTGCCCAATGCGCGGGGACACGTCAGGCGTAAGCCCGCGCAAAAGATCGAGGTCGATGGGAAAGACCAGCGCCACATAGGGCGCGTCGATCGTGGCTTCGGTGATGCGCGAGACCACCGGCAGGGCGTGGCTGACCACCAGCGATTGCCCCGGGCCCACGCGCAGGATCCGGCTGCTGGTGGCGACCTCCTTGGCGCCCTGAAGTACCAGACACAGAAGCGGGCGGTAGACATTGGCATCCTGCCCGGTTGGGGCACTGCGGCGCAGGAAATGCATCCCGCTTGGCGAATGTGCCAAAGCGGTCTGCGCGGGCGCGTGACGGTCCATCAGCGTGGTGATGTGGTGCAGCAGGATCATGCGGGTCTCTCCTGCAACCTGACTAGCACAGCCGCCCCTGCCGCGAACTAGAAATTCGCTGATCTGGAGGATCAGGCAAATAATCTGGCCAATCGGGAAAGAATGACGGGAGCCTCCGGACTATGGTCGCCAAACCAACTTAAAAGGGCGACCATCATGGCAAAGGTTTTCATCACGGGGATAGCGCGCGGGTTCGGCAAGCCCACGGCTCTGGCGCTTCTGACAAAAGGGCACGTGGTTGCGGGCAGCGTGCGGTCCCGCGGGGGGCGCAACGCCGCCACAGCAGCAGAGCTAGAGGCCGCGGGGGCGCGGATCGTCGAGATGGACGTGACCGACAGCGCCAGCACCGAGGCGGGCGTGGCGCAGGCTATCGCGGCTCTGGATGGCCTCGACGTGCTCTTCAACAATGCCGGGATCGGCGCTTATGGCATACAGGAACTGATGTCGCCCGAGGATATGGCGCGCGTTTTCGACGTCAACGTCACAGGCGTGCAGCGGGTTATGCGCGCAGCCCTGCCCCACCTGCGGGCGCAAGGGCGCGGCACGGTCTTCTATACCTCCAGCCTGATCGGCCGGATCGCGACGCCCTTCTACGGCACCTATTCCGCGTCGAAATGGGCGCTCGAGGCGATAGTGGAATGCTATCGCACCGAACTGTCTGGCTTTGGCATCGAATCCTGCATCATCGAGCCGGGCGCGATGCCGACCGCCTTCTTTGATGGGATGGTCGCGCCAAATGATCCCGAGCGCGAGGCCAGCTATGGCGACTTCGCCCACGTGCCCGCGATGTCGGCGGCGGGTTTGACGCAGATGCTGGATGCCACGCCCGACCAGCGCCCGGAGCGGATCGCCGAGGCGGTGGTGGCGCTGCTGGACATGCCCTTTGGCAAGAAGCCCTTCCGCACGGTGGTCGATCACACCGGCGTCGGCCCGCAGATCGAACGCTACAACGACGTGCTGCATGACGTGACGCGCACGGTTTTCACCAATTTCGGCATCGCCCCGATGCTCGACTTGAACGCCTGAGGAGGCCACCATGAACACCATCCTGATCACCGGCGCATCCTCGGGCATTGGCAAAGCCACCGCGCTGCGGTTCCAGTCAGAGGGCTGGAACGTCATCGCCACCATGCGTGACCCCGCCGCTGGGGCGGACCTGGCCGCGTTGGACAACGTGCTAGTCGCGCGGCTCGACGTGACCGACGGCGCCTCCATTGCGGCAGCCGTGAACGAAGGGATCGCCCGTTTCGGGCGCATCGACACCCTGCTGAACAATGCAGGCTATGGCGCCTATGGCCCGCTCGAGGCGTTTTCGACCGAGCGCATCCGCCGCCAGTTCAACACCAACGTGATCGGCCTTCTGGAGGTGACCAAGGCCGTTCTGCCCCACATGCGCGCGAACAAGGCGGGAACCGTCGTCAACATCTCGTCCATCGGCGGGCAGATCACCTTTCCGATGGGCACGCTCTACCACGGCACGAAATTCGCGGTCGAAGGCCTGTCCGAGGCGCTGCATTATGAACTCGAACCGCTCGGCATCCGGGTTCGCATCGTGCAGCCGGGAATGATCCGCACCGATTTCGGCGGCCGGTCCTTTGATTTCGCAATGGATGAGGGCCTGTCCGATTACGCACCTACAGCCCAAGCCATGGGGCGTCTTTTTGGCAAGCTGGCCGCCAACCCGTCGGCGCCGGAGGTCGTGGCGGATGTGATCTGGAAAACGGCCAACGAACCCGGTGATCGCCTGCGGTTCCGTGCCGGCAAGGATGCTGAGGCGCTGTTGGACGCGCGCGAGGTCAAAGGCGACGCGGAATTCATCGGTGATGTGAAGGTGCTCATGGCCGAATAGCCGAGGCCGAACCCCCATGTTCTTTGCCGCTGCGCGAAAGCGCCCGTTTCACCGACGCCCCCGCGCGCTGGAATGCCTCATCGGTTCCGTTCGCCGGCGATGCAGGGGTCAGTTGCTGAAACCGACATAGTTCAAGATCGCCGCCACCGCCCAGAAGGGCGCGAAGAGAATGCCGACATTGCGCCCGTTGCGGCTGACGCGGGGGTGATGCCCCAATCCGGGGATGCCGGCGTGGTTGGCGTTCACCAGCGCGAAGAGCGCCGCCATGATGCCAAAGACCAGGTGCAGGGCGTGGCGGTCGGGCAAGGGAAGGGTGAGGCCGTAGAGGACGCCTGCCGCCACCGCGATGAAGGCCAGCGCGCCCTGGCGCTGTTCGAACAGCATCAGGAAGATGTAATCCGCGCCTGCCGGGGCCTTGTCGCGCGGGGCGGCGCCCAAGGCCGCGTCCAGCATGGCGATCTGGTCGTCATGGGTCAGCGCCTTGGACGGGCGCGGCAGACCGGGGGTAAAGAACGGCAGCACCCAGTTCACGACCCATCGGGCCCAGAGGGGGCGGATGACCTCAACCGCGTGAACGGCCGCGGACGCGAGGCATAGAAGCAGGCCGAGGGTGGAGGCAAGCGTGGGAGACATGAATGTCATTCCTTTGATGAGCGCAGAGGCAAGGCAGCCCGGCCGTGTCAAAGACGACCGGGCCGTTCGCAATCATTCGGCGGTCAGTTGCGCGACCGCGCCGGTCCAGTCTTCGAGGTGATAGGTGAGCGTAATGCGCCCGTCCTCTACCGTCACGATGTCGATGGACATGGCCTCGAAGCTCTTGCCGGTGGCCGGATCGACGCCGAAGAACGGGCCTACCGGCGTGCCCCGGAACAGGCTTCGGACCACGAAGCGCCCGTCGCCGAGGTCGATGATCTCCTGCGGCTCCCATGTCAGGTCCGGCACCACCTGCCCCAGAAAGGCAATCGTGTTGAGCATGCCCTGCGCACCTTCACCGCCGGGAGGGGTGGGGATCGAGACGACGTCGGGCGAAAACAGTTCGTAATACCGCTCCGCGGTCGTTCCCGCCGGGTCGGTGAGAATATCCGAATAGAAAGCGCGCACCGTGTCGATGTCATCGGCAAAGGCGGGGCCGGCGAGGGCTGCGGCGGTGAGAGCGGTTGCAAGGGTCTTTCTCATGGAATTGGTTCCTTTTTCAGGGGGGGTTTGGGATGTCAGGCGTCAACGCCGCCGAGCACGGCGTCGAGCTGCATCTCTTTCAGAAGCGAGTCCTGGCGCGGCTGGGTGTAGGCGTTCACCTCGTCCACGCCCCAGGTGATGCCGACAACTGTGCGCGTGGGGCGTTTGCCGGGGGCGGCATCGGCCAGCGACAGGTAGGCATCGACGACCAGTTGCGGATCAGGGGCCTGATCGCTGGCCAGCATCTGGGCAAAGCCCGCGATCATGGCGTCAGGCACCTGCCCAAGCTCGCCATAGGACGCCAGCACATCCGCACGGGCGGGCGGTTTGCCGGCGGCCAGCAGGTTCGACGGGAAGGGGCCGGGCTCGACCAGTGCGATGTCGATGCCGAAGGGCGAAACCTCGTAGCGCAAGCTTTGGCTGTAAGCTTCCAGCGCGTGTTTGGTCGCGCAATAGGTGCCGAAGAACGGCACCGAGACACGGCCAGCGATGGAACTGGTGTTGATGATGAGGCCACGCCCGGCCGCACGCATCGACGGCAGCACCGCCTGCATGGCGCGGATGGCGCCGAAATAGTTGGTGTCCATCTGTTCCGCGGCCTGCGCCACGCTGTAGGCCTCGGTCATGCCGATATACATGATGCCCGCGTTGTTGATCAGGATGTCGATGGGGCCATCGGCCAGGATGGCGGCGAAACCCTGGGCCACAGAGGCGTCACTGGTGACGTCCATCTCGGCAATCGTGATGCGCGGGGAGTAGGCTTCCAGTTCTGCCTTCTTGGCGGCGTTGCGGCCCGCTGCATCGCGCATGGTGCCCCAGACGCGGTCGCCCTGGTCGGCAAAGGCCCGCACGGCCGCCGCGCCAAAGCCGCTGCTGGCGCCCGTGATGACGATGGTTCTGTGGTGTGTGGACATGGGGTGTACTCCTGCTTGCGCGTCGTGTTACCGACTGGTACGAATATCGAGAGCACCCCGTCAAGACATAAAATACCGGATAGTATAAAAATGAGCGATGCCGATAAAGGACCCGCGCGCGGGCGACCGCGGACGATGAACGCCGAGCAGGTGCTCGACGTGGCGATGAAGGCGTATTGGCACAGTGACCCGGCCGATGTGTCGGTCAATACGATCTGCCAGATGGCGGGCATCTCGAAGCCTTCGCTCTACCGCGAGTTCGGCAGCGAGGACGGGCTGTCGCGCGCGGCGCTGGAGCGCTATGCCGACCAGGTGCTGGCCGAGATGTTCGTGATGCTGCACGGGGGTCAGGGGCTGCGCGGGACGCTGGCCGCGCTGATCGACTTTGCCAGCGACGATCCCCGGATGGAGACCGGCTGCCTGTTCTACAAGATGCGCGCGGGCAAGCACCGGCTGGGGCGCGACACGCGGGCGCGGGTGGAGGAAATCGACGCAACGGCTCAGGCGGCTTATGCCGCGTTCCTGCAGGCGGCGCGCGATGCCGGGGAGTGGCCGGAGGGCCTGTCTGTCGCGGTCGGGGCGAAATACCTGGGTGAGCAGATCGCGCTGGCCATCACGCAACGCGCCTCGGGCGAAGACCCCGCGCGCATTCGCGAAATGCTGACGCTGGCGCTGTCTGTCTTTACCCGCCCATGACCGGACCTGCGCGCGCCCTCATGCCCGATTACCTGCGCCTTGTCGCGCTGTTCGGCATCGTCGTGGTCAATGTCCAGTTCATCGCCTTTTCCGCGCTTGGCAGTTTTGCCGATCCGCTGGCTGAGACCCTGCGCGACGCGATCACCCTGTGGCTGGTCAACGGGCTGGCGCTGCTCAAGACCTACGGGCTCTTTTCCTTCATGTTCGGGGTGGGGCTGGGGTACTTGATGCGTTCGGCAGCACAGCGCGGGCTGCCTTTCGGACGCCTCTACCGCAACCGGATGATCGGCCTTGCGATCCTTGGGATCGCCCATGGCTGCCTGTTCTTCCCGGGCGACATCCTGGTGATCTATGCGGTCACCGGATCGATCCTCTATCTGTTCCGCGACTGGCCCGTGGGGCGTCTGGTGCGGGTCGGCGTCGCGCTACTCGTCCTTCAGGCCCTCATCGCGCCACCGCTGCTGCTCGCCGTCCCGGAGACACCGCCGGACATCGTCGCGATGGAGCGCGCCATTCTGACCGAGGGCGGGTTCCTCGACGCCGTCCTGTTTCGAAGCATCGGCTTCGCCGTGATCATGCCGTCTTTCCTCGTAATCCAGGGCATCTCGGCGCTCGGCTGGTTCTGTCTCGGACTGGCGGCGGTGAAATCGGGCATGATCGACAACGCCGCTCATCCGCACTGGCGGCGCGCACGGCGCTGGTGTCTGGGGCCGGGCGTCGGGCTGAGCCTTGCCGGGGCGGCGATCGGGCAATGGGGGCCACCAATCCCCGGAGTCGCCCTTACCATTGCCGTCGCGCCGATCACGACACTTGGCTATATTGGTCTGATCGCCGCGCTTTCGCGCCCGCCAGGGCCGATCATGGCGCAAGCGCTCACCGCGGGCGGGTCGAGCCTGAGCATTTACCTTGGCCAGTCGATCATCCTGTCGACCATCTTCGCGGGCTACGGGCTTGACCTTTGGGGTGCGGTGGATCGGTTGTCCGCCGTTGCCATCGCCGTTGCCGTGACAGCTGGTCTCATGGGGGCGTTGATGATCTGGCGTTCGCGCTTCGCGCTTGGTCCTTTCGAATGGGTCTTGCGGAATATCACCTATCGCCGGATTCGCGTCTGAGGCCTCCAGCTGAAGCTCGACTGGCAGTTCTGCGAGTCTGGCGGAGGTATTTTTTCGAAGAAGCTCGGTTCGAATCTTATGGCTGCCTCCAGCATTCTTTGCCGACCCTGTGACTGCTGGAGCATAAGCAGATGTTGGATTTTTCATGACGGCAACTAGGCCTTTGCCGATGTCGGTTGCCAATCGTTGATGGCGAAGTCTCCTCCCAAGTGCCCCGTGTGGCGGGATCGCCAATCGACACCTGAAAATTATCGCGAAATCTCGCCGGCCATCACGGCCCTCCCATGAACGGCGAGTGTCGCGGTGAACCTTGGACAGCCGAACTGCCGGATGACATCAACGACCCGCGCGTCGTAGGCAGCCTGCCCGATGAGCCGACACAGGTCTGACGCGTGAAACTGCCGGTTGCCGCTGGGTGCGGCCTTGATCTGAGTGTGCAACTCCCGCTCCCGTGGGTCAGCTGACTGTTGCGGAGTTGGCGCTTCCGTTGGTCGGTTTACCGAACCGGGTGAGTTTCGCCACCGACGCATGAACCCCAGCAGGTAGCCGGCGGGAACCCTGTCGTTCCCGCGCGCCCGGTTGAAGGCAAGGAACCGGTCCCATATCATCTGCGTATCGACGTTCCAGCAGGGCAGGGCTCTCTTCGAAGCTTTGATCAACTCTGCCCAACAAGTCTGGAAGACGTTTGATGCTTCAGAAATAGTGATCTGTCCCGAGAAAATAGTTTTGTTATTTCTTTCTCTAGATAGTGATGTGTCGCCTGTGCCTGACGCAACATCCTGATCTCGCTCCTCAGTATCGAAGGCCATGAAGCGGAAGAGCCAGGGCGCGAACTTGCCGTTGGGCTTCTCGCGTCTCAGCTCCAGCTCGGACGCCTCGAGTTCAGCCAGCAGCTCGGTCAGGTACTGGCGCGAGATGCCCATCTTGGACGCCAGGTCGGCGAGGGTGAAGGCGGCCGTCCCGCGCGGCAGCCCGTTGTAACCCTCCTTCCACGCAATGGCGTCGAGGATGACGGTCGCCAGCTTGTGGGCAGAAACAGACAGCTCTGTCTGGGTGATCCGTCTTAGGATCAGGCCGGTCGTGGGTTCCATGGTCGTTGTCTCCTGTGAGAGACGACCCCATGCCGAGAGCAAACAACATTCTTGCCAGCAAAACAACTTTGCTGGTTGCGGCGGTTCGGACAGTGCGCTAGAAGATCCTTGTTCACGGGTTCTTCTAGTGCGGCGTCAGGCTTTTCGGTCTGGCGTCGTTTCCCTTTTTTTGGGTTCGGTGCACAGTCACAGGTGCAAGATGATTGGGTGCGGACCTGCCTCGGGCAGGCCCGGGCAAGTTCAGTAGCGGACCTCCTCGAAGCCGTAGTTCCCCTCATGATCCCGCCAGTCCACGAAGACCGAGCGGTAACTGACCCAGTTACAGTGCCCGGTGTCGGGCAGCTGTGATGCAGGCGGAACTTGGGCGACACTCGACCGTGTCCATCGATAGTCACCCTGCACCCCATACGAACCGAGACGGGTGCTGTCGTAACGGTTGCAATCGCCATCCCGGTTTTCGCGCTGGCTGAACTGGATGTGAAAGACACGGATGCTGCGGACGAAGTCGAAAGCGTCGCCCGAAATGTCGATGTCGGCCTGCTCGTCAGATTGGACCCGGACAAGGGGCAGGGGAGCTTGCGGTACGCGGACTTGAGGGACCTCCCTGAAGGCGATGTCGTAAAGCCGTTCCATCGGCGAGAGCGGGGCGGGGGCGTTGAACGACGCCCCCATCGGGCAACGCCAGATCTGCAAGGGTGGCTCAATCGGCCAAGGTGTGATCCTGCGGATGAAGACCGCACGCGCATGGGCACAGGGCGCCGATGCGGGCCAGCCGCCCGCAAGACAAAGCAGAATGGCGCAGTCGACCTGGTAAGCTTGCGCCGGCTCGACCGAACCGACGAGGCTCGATACTGTGATGGCCGCGGCGGCTGCCGCGGTCCGGACCTTGTGATTCATGACGCCGACTCCAGCTATAATGGTGCGGCGATACAAAACAACACTAACGATAGCAAGCAGATTTGATCGCTGGGGAACGGCGCGCCCTTCGGGCCTGCTTAGGAGAAGAGCGACAAGGGATGGAATGGAGCCCAACATCCTTGGAGACGAGGCTCTAATGCCCCGCAATAGCCATCGGTAGGCAGCCCCGCTCTTGGTTTGGGTCGTGGCGAGGTTCGCCGCCCTGAAGCTCGGTCCTCCAGCCGTTTCCCAGCGGCGCATGAAAGCCGTTGAAGGCCTTGCGGAGACGTCTACTTTCGCCGCCATGATGAACCGGGATCACATGCGCGCCTTCCTGCGGCGCGCCGCGGCGCTTGTCGCATTTGTCGCCGTGCTCTGGGCGATCCAGGTCGTCAACTGGAGCACCGGCTACGGCCTGAACCCGGCGTTCGGACTGATCCCGCGGTACCTCGGTGGGTTGGATGGTATCATCGCCATGCCCCTCCTGCATGGAAGCTTCGCGCACCTGATGGCCAATACGCCACCGCTGCTGGTGATGGGTGGACTGCTGGTCGCAACAACCACGCGGGCCTTGCTGCCGGTGAACGCCGTGGTGATCGGCCTCGGCGGCGCTCTCGTCTGGCTGTTCGGCAACTCGGCCACTCATATCGGTGCGTCAGGGCTGCTCTTCGGCTGGTTCGGCTTCCTCTTCGTGCGTGGCCTCGTGGATCGCTCGCCGATCACGCTGGGCGCGGCATTAGTGGTCGGTGTTTTCTATGGCTCCATTCTCTGGGGCGTTCTTCCGGGCCAACCCGGCGTGTCGTGGGAGGCGCACCTCTTCGGTGCCATCGCCGGCGCTGCCGCTGCGTTCTTGGTCCGAACGCATGTCCATGCACCGCGCTTGGGCGACGTCGATCTGGAGTGAAGCGCCACAACTGACGTGACCAGCCCATAGCTGCCGGTCGGCACTAGATGCTCAACGGCAGCTTTCCTGAGATCTTGGCGTGCGGCATCCAAAAGCTCCAAGTGCCAGAGAGGGCAGCCCTAAGGACAACCCTCTCCGTCAACTTGCTGCTTATTATCCCGAATGTGGGATAAAGTCTACCAAGTAGCCAACTCGATCCCAAGTTGCTCTGTCGGGTAGTCTGCGTTCCGATCTCTATTCCAATTTGTCTAGAACTGGAGCTACCCATGTCCGCATCCGTCAGCCTTGTCGTGCCGTTGGCGCGGCTCTTCCTTTCGCTCATCTTCATCATCTCCGGTCTTGGAAAGATCGCGGGATATGCCGGCGTCGCGCAATACATGCAGGCGATGGGTGTACCCGGTGCACTGCTTCCGGTCGTGATCTTGACAGAGATCGCCTGCGGCGTGGCACTTCTGGTCGGGTGGCAAGCGCGCATCGCGGCCTTCCTGCTGGCCGGGTTCAGCCTCTTGTCGGGCATCGTGTTTCATCTTGTCCCGGCAGGTGGCCTTGAAGGCATGGCCGCACAGGCCGAGATCACGAGTTTCCTGAAGAATGTCGCCATTGCAGGCGGTCTTCTCATGGTGACGGCGACCGGTGCCGGTCGTCTTTCCCTCGATGCCCGGCGTGGCGACCAGTGATCCATGCGCCGCCGCCTCGCCCTTGCCGCCCGTGATCCCGCCGAAGCACACCGCGCCTCGACCCCTCTCGAACTGCTGTTCGATCTGGTGATCGTCATTGCCATCGCGGCCGTGACGGCGGCGTTCCATCATGCTTTGGCCGAAGGGCATGGCGCCGAGGCCTTGCCAAGGTTCCTCCTGCTCTTCGTTACCATCTGGTGGGCCTGGACGGGGGTATCCTGGTTTGCCTCGGCCTTTGGGCAGGAAGATGCCCTCTACAAGCTCCTTGTCGGCGCCATCATGACCGGCGCCTTGATCTTTGCGGCGGGGGCGGGGTCGTTCTTCACGACGATGGATTTGTCCTGGGGTTTGCTTGGCTGGTCAGTCATGCGTCTGGCCCTGGCGATCCTTTGGTTGCGCGTCGCCCAACAGGCGGAATATCGCACTGTGGCCTTGCGCTTCGCGGGCGGGATCATCGCAGCACAGGCTGCCTGGTTTGTTCTCTATTTCTCCACCGTCCCGGCATCTGGCGCAGCCTTTGCCGGAACGCTTCTGTGCCTTGCCATCGAATTTGCCATTCCGGCCTGGGCGCAGGGCGGGCGGCTCCTACCCTGGCATCGCGCGCACCTGACCGAACGCTACGGGCTCTTGATGCTGATCGTTCTGGGCGAAGGTCTGCTAGCTGCGTCCCTAGGCTTTCGCGCCCTTTACGACACTGCACCGGACTTTGCGGCGGCTGCCACCGGTCTGGCCGGGGTGATCATAGTCTTTACACTCTGGTGGGTCTACTTCGACCGCGATCACGACCTCGACCGGCAATCCCCTTTGCGCGCGTTCCTGTGGGGTTATGGTCATGCGCCGCTCTTTGCGGCGGTGGCTCTTGTGGGCGCGGGACTTGCCTTTGTGGCCGAGCATCCGGGGCGCGCCGCAGGTTGGGCCCTTGGCGGTCCGCTGGCCACGGCCTTTGCGCTGATATGGGCCCTGCGAGACCGGGCGTTCATCATGTCCCGGGTACGGACCCTCCTGTTGTCCATCGCGGCCTTGGCCTTCGCTCTTGCCGGGGCCGTTTCCGCCGGAGTCCTGACCTTTGCCGCGCTCTCTGTCCTGCTCCTTGCGGGACGCATCTTTCTTTTTCCAAGCCAAACCGACAACCAGGAGGTCACCCATGACTGAAGAAACCGTCAAAGGCCGCGAGGTCACCATCCGCTTCGATGCCAGCCGCTGCATCCACTCGCGCGGCTGCGTATTGGGACACCCCGAGGTCTATGTGCCCAATGTCCAGGGCGAATGGATCCATCCCGATTCCGCCAGCGCCGAAACGGTGATGATGACGGCGCTGACGTGCCCCTCGGGCGCGATCCGCGTGTCGCGCAATGACGGCACCGGCGATTCCGACACGCCGCCAGTCGTCAATACCGTTCGGGTGCGCGAGAATGGCCCCCTCGCCATCGAGGCCGAGCTCTCGATCCGGGGCGAGCGTCAGGCCGCGCCCCGCGCCACGCTTTGCCGTTGCGGCCAATCGCAGAACAAACCCTTCTGCGATGGCGCGCACTCCAGCGCAGGCTTCGCCGCCACGGGTGAGCCGGCAACCAGGGACTTCTCCGCACTGGAGGTTCGCAATGGCCCGGTTAATGTCCAACCGCTGCCGAACGGGCCGCTTCTGGTCATGGGCAACCTGGAAATCGTGTCCGGCACCGGGCGCACCACCGACAAGGTGACCAAGACCGCGCTGTGCCGTTGTGGTCAGTCGAAGAACAAGCCCTATTGCGACGGAAGCCATGTCGCAGCAGGCTTCCAGGCGGAGTGAAGGTCATGCCCCCGCTGCGGCCCATCATCGCCCGCGCCCGTGGCCATCGCCACGGGCCGATCAACCGCCTCATCAGCCCCGACGATCTGGGCGACAGGCTGAAACCCTTCATCTTCCTCGACTTCTTCGATGCCGAGATTGAACCGGGCTTCGGCTTCGGCATGCATCCCCATTCGGGGATCGCAACCCTGACCTGGCAACCCGGCACCGATGTGCGCTATTCCGACACCACGGGACAGAACGGGGTCCTGAAGGCGGGCGGGCTGGAGTGGATGAATGCAGGCGGCGGTGCCTGGCATCAGGGCAGCCTGATGGGCTCGGGCCGGGTGACGGGTTTCCAGCTCTGGGTCGCCATGCCACCGGGGGTGGAGGACGGCCCGTCCTTCGGTCAGTATGTTCCCCCCGAAGACGTGGCGCAGGCCCCAATTCCGGGCGGCACGCTGCGCGTTCTGCTTGGAGAGATCGCGACGGATGCGGAGCGGCTCGCCAGCCCGATCACCTCGCACCAGGACATGACCTATATGGTCGTGACCCTGTCGCCGGGGTCCCGTTGGACTTTCACGCCGCCTGCGGCGCATAGCACGGCTTTTGCCTTCGTCTTTTCGGGAGAGGCCCGGGTGCAGGGTGAACCGGGCAATGCGTCGCTGATGGTTCTGGGCGACACCGGCGACATCGTCGTCGAGACCACGGATCATTCCGCCGAAGTGCTGGTCGGCACGGCCGCTCCGCACCCCCATCCGCTGGTTATGGGGCCAAGCTCGGTTCATACCAATCAGGCGTCGCTCGATGCGGCCATGACGCGCATCAGGGCGATCGGTTCCACATTGCGGAGGTTACCCCATGTGGGATCAGCGCTATTCGACACCCGAGTATCTGTTCGGAACCGAGCCGGCGGCCTTTGTCCGCCGTGAAGCGGCGCGTCTGGCGCCGGCGTCCCGGATACTATGCCTCGCGGATGGCGAGGGGCGGAACTCTGTCCACCTCGCGAGCCTCGGCCACCACTGCACGGCCATGGAATTCGCGCCCTCCGCGATTGCCAAGGGCCGTGCACTGGCGGCAGGCCGTGGTGTCGAGGTCGCATTCGTTGAGGCCGACATCCGCGACTGGCAGTGGCAGCCCGACAGCTTCGAAGCGGTCATGGCAGTCTTTATCCAGTTTGCGGACCCGGCGTTGAGGGACGATATCTTTGCCGGATCCATCCGTACCCTGCGGCCGGGCGGGATGTTCTTCCTGCACGGCTATACCCCGGCTCAGCTGGCCCTCGGCACCGGTGGGCCACCGCAGGTCGAGAACCTCTACACGCCCGAGCTTCTGGCCCGCGCTTTCGCCGGGAACGAGGTTCTGCGCCTGCATGAGTATGAGGCGGTGCTGGACGAAGGGCGCGGACATCATGGACGCTCGGCCCTGATCGACCTGATTGCCCGCAAGCCAGTGCCCGACCGGATCACTCCGTGACGCCGAAGCCCTTGAGCGCCTTCTGGACGAACTCCAGAAACAGCCGCGTCTTGACCGGGTGCACCTTGGTCGCGGTGACGGCATAGACCGGCACCGGGCGGATCGACCAGTCAGGCATGACGGGAAGCAGATCGCCCCGGTCGCGGTAGTTGGCCGCCATGACCTCGTCCGCAGCCGCGATGCCAAGGCCCGCAGCCGCCAGACGCAGGACCATGCCCGGCGCATTGGCCAGAACCGGGCCGTGAACGACCACCTCCTCGGTCTGCTCGCCCTTGTGAAGAACCCAAGGTGCGGGCTCGCCCGTGGACACGCTCAGGCAGCGGTGCCGGCCAAGGTCTTGCGGCGCCTGCGGCTCCCCCATCTCGGCCAGATAGGCGGGGCTGGCATAAAGGCCGCGCCGCGCCGTGATCAGCTTGCGGGCAAACAGATAGGGCTCGGCGGGCAGACCGATGCGGATCGCCACGTCAATCCCTTCGGCCATGATGTCGGCCCGGCGCGGGTTCAGGTCCAGATGCAGTGTGATCTCAGGATGAGACGTGCTGAAAGCGGCGATCACGGGGGCCAAGAAAGTGGTGCCGAAGTCCGGCGTCATCGAGACTCGCAGGGTCCCGCGCGGGCGTCGCGTAAGCTCCGACAACTCGGCCCGCGCACCGCGTGCCGCCTCGACAATCTCTTTGCAGCGGGACAGGAAAAGCGCTCCCGCCTCGGTCAGGTCAACCCGGCGCGTGGTTCGCACCAGAAGCTGGGTGCCGAGCCCCGCCTCCAGTTCCGCGATGCGGCGGGAGAGGGTCGAGGACGGCACCCCGAGCCGGGCTGCGGCCTGGGAGAAATTCCGTGTACGGGCCACTTCGACAAAGTGGGCGATATCGCGCAGGTCGTCCAAAACAATTATCCCAATAATGGCACAGAAGATACCAAATCATTATCTTAATTCCTTGAGTGGTGCAATCTATCTTGCCTGCATGGCCAAGACGGCCGAACCGCAGGACCACAACATGCAGAACGATGACCTAACCCTTGGCCGACGCGGCTTCCTTGCAGGAAGCGCCGCGGTCGCTGCCGCAACGGCACTGACCGGCCTCGCCGGTCCCGCCACCGCCAACACTCAACCCATGGAGACCAATATGCGCCCTGAAACCGGCTTTCGCGCCCTGACCCCTGAAAACACCGCCCTCGTTCTCGTCGACCACCAGGTCGGCACGATCGGCTGGGCTGGTGAACTTGCGGGCGAGGACGAACGCAACCAGCTGAAGATGTGGACCCGCACCGTGGCCCGTTTTGCCAAGGCCGCCGGCATGCCGATCGTCCTGACCACCAGCCTTGAGACCGAAGCACAGGGCCCGCTCCTTCCCGAATTCGAGGAGATCATGCCCGAGGAATATGCCGCACGCATCCAGCGGACCGGCGTGATCAATGCCTGGGACGACCCGGCCTTTGCCGATGCCGTGCGCGCCACGGGCAAGCGACACCTGCTGATCGGCGGCCTGACCACCGATGTCTGCCTTGTTCCCCCGGCGTTGTCGGCCAAGGAGGAAGGCTTTAACGTCGTCGCGCTGGTGGACATCTCCGCAGCGACGACGAAGCTTGGCGCGCAGACCAGCCTGACGCTCCTGAACAACGCGGGCATCGACCCGATGGTGGTGACTCCGATGATCACCTCGATGCTGGGCGACTATAAGAGCCCCGTCTCCGGCGCCTTCTTCCAGGCCATGGGCACCGAGGGTGTCTTTGAGGCCTATGTGCGCGGGAACCTCCGCTGATGTCCGCGCCCGAAACCTCGGGCGCGCACCTTTCCGCGGCGGCACGACCGCCGCGGAAGTGGAAGCAGATCGCGCTGGCTTTTGTCGTCGTCTATCCGTTGGTGACGGTCCTGAACACCGTGATCGCACCGCAGATCGCCTTCATCCCCCAGCCCCTGCGCGGCATCCTCATCGTCCTGTGCATGGCGACGGTGCGTAAGCGTCCGGTCTGACCGCTACCTGTTCCATCGCCAGGGCAGCAGGTCGTCGACCTTTGTGATCTTGTAGTCGGGGATGCGGGCCAGGGTGTCCGTGAGCCAGGCGAGTGGATCGACGGCGTTGAGCTTGGCCGTTTCGATCAGGGTGTAGGCGATGGCGGCTGCCTTGCCGCCCGCCTCTGAGCCGACGAAGAGGTAGTTCTTGCGACCCAAGGCGATGGCGCGCATTCCGCGTTCGGCCGGATTATTGTCGAGTTCCAGGATGCCGTGGTCGAGATAGGGGCGCAGGCGCTCCATGCGGCTCAGGGCATGGCGGATGGCGGCTGCGAGCGGGGATTTGCCCGAGATCGTGGTGAGTTGCATGGCCAGCCATCGCTCCAGGTCGTCAAAGACCGGAGCGGCATGGGCGCGTCGCAGGTCGGCGCGGCGGTCTGGAGGCGACCCTCTGGCCTCTTTCTCGACAGCATAGAGTTGCGCGATCCGGCCGATGGCCTCTTCGGCAATCGGGGAGCCCTGGGATCGGTGGATGTCGACGAACTTGCGCCGGACATGCGCCATGCAGGCAACCTCGCGGATCGCCCCGGAACGATAGAGGTCCTCGAAGCCAGCATAACCGTCGGCATGCATCCAGCCGCGATAGCGGGCGAGGTGATCCTTCGGGTGCAGACCCTTACGGTCACCGGAGAAGCGATACCAAGCAGCCGGTGGTGCGGTGCTGCCCCAAGGGCGTTCGTCGCGGGTATAGGTCCAGAGCCGAGCGGTCTGGGTCTTGCCGGTGCCGGGGGCCAGCATGCTGACGGGCGTGTCATCCGCGAAGATCGCCTCGGCCGAGAGGACATGGCGGCCGATGGCATCGGCCAGCGGTTCCAGCAGGGCCGTGCTCTTGCCCACCCAGTCGGCCAGGGTCGAACGATCCAGGTCGAGACCTTCGCGCTCGAAGATCTGGCTCTGGCGGTAGAGCGGTAAGTGGTCGGCGTACTTGTTGACCAGCACATGAGCGAGCAAGCCCGGCCCCGGACGGCCGCGCTCGATGGGGCGCGAGGGCAGTGGCGCCTGGACGAAGCGTTCGCAGCAGGCGCAGGTCAGGCGCGGCCGGACGATCCGGTTCACGATGAAGCGGCCGGGGACGTACTCCAGCTCTTCCGTGACATCCTCGCCGATGCGGCGCAGGCGGCCGCCGCAATCGGCACAGGCCTCGGCACCCGGGGTCAGTTCCACTTCCATCCGCGGGATATGATCCGGGATCGGTCGGCGCTTCGGTTTGTCATTCTCCTCGATGTCCGGCAGCTTCATCCGGGCGGTCATCGCGGCGGCGGCGATCTCGCTGGTCTCCAGGGCCAACTGAAGCTGTTCGGCGGTCTCGGAAGACGCGCCAAACCGGTGCACCCGGTGCCCGGCCAGCTGGTGCCGCAGCTTCTCGATCAGGATCGCCTGCGCCTTGACCTCGGCCAGAAGCCGCGCGGTGAAGCTGCGCAACTCCTCGGGGTCTTCCGGCAAGGTCAGGGTTTGGGTGAGCATACGGGAAGTTTATCCCACTGTATTCCTTGTGGGAATCATTGATTGCAGGCCCCGTAGATTATCCCGCCGCCAGGGGCCGCCACGTCCGTTCTGGTGCCCGCCAGTCGATCCCCTCCAGCAGCATCGACAGTTGCGCGGGCGAAAGCGCCACCTTCCCCTCCTTGGCCGAGGGCCAGACGAACCGCCCCTTCTCCAGCCGCTTCACGAACATGCAGGCCCCTTGCCCATCCCACCAGATGACCTTGACCAGATCGCCCCGGCGCCCCCGGAAGACAAAGAGATGTCCGGCAAACGGATCCTGCTTCAGCACGGCCTCGGCCTGCGCCGCCAAGGCCGTGAACCCCTTGCGCATGTCGGTGACGCCCACCGCCAGCCAGACCCGCGTGTGCGCTGGAACCGGGATCACGCCGTCAGGCCCCGGATCAGCCGCACCAGCGCCTCGGGATCATAGCTCCCGCTGATCCGCATCCGGTGCCCGCCCGCCAGCTCGATCTCGATGCGGTTGTCGGCAACCGGTTCCGCCGCAGGCGCCTTCGTCTCCGCGACAATCTCCACAGGAAGAAAGCGCGCTTCCTCCGACGGGCCCGGCACCGACGCCGGGTCGGGCGCGAAACGGGGATCGCGCAACCACTTGAAGATCAGATTGGCATTGACCGCGTAGCGCCGCGCAACCTGGGCCACGGAAACACCCGGCGCAGCCGTCTGGAAACAGATCGACCGCTTCTCCTCGTCCGTCCAGAGCCGCTTCGTCCGACGCGCCAAGTCATCACCATAGTGTCCACTATCGATGGTGGACACTATCCCGCACTCTCACCCAGAGGCAGTGCGGTCAGACCGGACGGTTACGACGGTGCTGACCTATGTCCTGCCTTGGGCCAGCAAGCGCGCGGCAGCGTGGCTCACTAAGTAAGGTAGGCGGTTTGCCCAGGCGCGCTTTCGCTCCTCCTCAGAAATCGGTTTCGAGGTACAACCCTGAGTAATCTTAGGCGAACACCGTGGCTGTCGTACCGATGGTCATGAAATTCTGCGGGCTTACCCCCGCACCGTGATCCGGTCCATCGCGTCCCGGTTGAAATCGTCGCTCTAATTGCTTGGCCTCATGTCGGCTTCCTCGCCTCACAGTTGGGCGGCAAGGCGTCTACAAATCTAGGGGCACCTCAACGTAATGTTGGTGGTGGCGAAGCGTCAGGCGAGTTCCGGGTGACCATAAGCCTCTGGATAAGGCATTGGCAGCAGCGGTCCTGACGGTACAACCCCGTTCCAGGATCGTCCAAAATACCCCTGGCGGCAGTGGATCAACGACCCGGCTTTTGCCACACCGGGCAGTGCATAGACCCGGCACAGCCAGCGCCACAAGTGCGGATGGTCGAGGATCCGTGCGCCGTTCAGCTTCATGCGGACGTAATAGACCGGGTCATGGCGGTAGAGCGTGGGGAACAGGCGCAGGTCAGCTTCCGTAAATGCTTGACCGATGAGATAAGGGCGACCGTCTGATAGCAAGTCGTTAAGGTAACTCAGGGTCTCGAAATAGGCGTCATACGCCTGCGCATAAACGGTTTGATCTGATGAAAACCCTGCCTTGTAGGCCCCGTTGTTGATTGTGACGTAGATCTGTTCATTCAAATCATCGACGAGCGCCATTTGATCAGGGTTGGCGGGCACCAGCTGGGGGCGATCCGACAGTGTGCTGCCAAGCTGATCCGCATAGGAGTCAAGCATCCGAATGATCTCGGCGCTTTCGTTGTTCACAATGCGGCCTGCGAATTTGTCGTAGAGGATTGGAACGGATTGTTCTTCAGAACCTTCGCGTTGGTAGATTTCCTTGGCCAGTCTCAGGCCAGCGCCCGTCCCAGTCTCAAATGTGCATTCTGGCAAAGCCGTGCCGGTCAAGGTCGCGACACGATCCGGTGCAAACTCCCACAGGTTCGGCCCTGCCGGATCGGCCTCATCGGTGCGGTTGGGAAAGGCGACATCCACCGAGATACTATCCTCAAGCCCCAGCACCGCACGCGCCAGCGTCACACGGTGGCACCAAGGGCAGTTGAGCGCCACGAACAGGTGATAGCGCCCCGATTCCGCAGGGAACCCCGCATCGCCTATCACATGGCGAAACCCGCTGACGCCGCGCACGAATTCACCTCGCGCGCGGCGCCCTTTCGCGTCTGTCTGGTCTTCTTCGGTGGAGACGTCCTTGGTCATGTCTATCCTCTTAACCGGTGGTGCAGGATGATTGGTACGGCGAGGTCTTCTTCGTCGCCGAGATGCCGTCGCAGGAACATCTCAATCACCTGTACTTGACCGTACAAAGCGCCTGCCTCGTCATAGGCCTGCGTTTCGTCCAAAGTAGCCAATTTGATCACACGGTTGGCTTGGCGGGTAAAATCGTCCAGAACTACATCAAGATCGGCGTGATCTTTCTCAAGAACTTCCAGCCCGGCATCGAAACGCGCATCAACTGCCGAAAGCTCGGGGAAATAGTTGTGATCTTCCCAGCCGTGGTGGCCATGCAGGTTGCCCACCAACCGTCCGCCCAGAAACGACAGCCGGGTTGTGTAATCGTCCAGCGCCATCTTTCTGTCGAGCATTAGTTCGGTGTCCGAACACAACCGTTCGGCCAAAGCGCGGAAGTTCTGATGTGCATTGAGCCATTGGCGGGTTTTGTCCTTGAAACCCGGATGCGCCTCCCATGTGTTGCGCGGGTAGGTGTCCAGAAGAAAGCGCATTTCTTCGGGCATATCGGTGTCGCGGATCGTGTAGGTGGTATCGAGCATCGGGTCTCTCCTTTCGCATCTGATGTGGGGATCGGGTGTCCCCACACCAGAGCGCGGGCGGCAGGGCCGCTATGCGGGCCCGGCAAAGCGGATGCCGGCCAGATCGGCCACATCGCGCTTCCAGCTTGTGATGTCGCGGGGGGTGAATCCGGACAGGCTATTATGGCCACAGGCGCGGGCCATTACCTGCATCAGCTCGACTGACGCACCAAAGTAGCGCGCCAATTGTTCCGCTCCGCGCTGCACGTCGAGCCGTTTGCGTAACTCCGGTTTCTGGGTCGCGACGCCAACGGGGCAGTTGTTGGAGTTGCATATCCGTGCCGCGATGCAGCCGACGGCTTGCATGGCGGAGTTGCTGACAGCAATTGCATCCGCGCCAAGGGCCATCGCCTTAACGAAATCCTCCGCCACCCGCAGCCCGCCGGTGATGACCAGCGTCACCTCGCGGCCCGTTTTGGCGTCCAGATGTCGCCGTGCGCGGGCCAATGCCGGGATCGTCGGCACAGAGATGTGGTTGCGGAAGATCAAGGGAGCCGCCCCCGTGCCACCGCCGCGCCCATCAAGGATGATGTAATCGGCCGACGACTCCAGCGCGAAGTCGATGTCCTCTTCGATATGGTTGGCCGACAGCTTGAACCCGATGGGAATACCACCGGAGCGCTCCCGCACCTGATCGGCGATGCGCTTAAAGTCGGCAGCGGTGTGCAGGTCGGGGAAAGTGGCGGGCGAGATGGCCGCCTGACCGGGTTCCAACCCGCGCACTTCGGCAATCTTGCCCTGGACCTTGTCGCCGGGCAGGTGGCCGCCGGTGCCGGTCTTGGCGCCTTGGCCGCCTTTGAAGTGGAAGGCTTGCACCTTGGCGACGTGATCCAGCGACCAGCCGAACTGCGCCGAGGCGAGCTCATAGAAATAGCGGCTGTTTTCGGCCTGCTCTTCCGGCAGCATGCCGCCTTCGCCAGAACAGATGCCGGTGCCCGCCATTTCGGCCCCGCGAGAAAGCGCGATCTTGGCCTCTTCCGACAAAGCGCCGTAGCTCATGTCCGAAACAAATAGCGGGATCGTCAGGGTCAGCGGCTTTGCTGCGCGCGGGCCGATCATCACCTCGGTTGTCACATCGGCCTCATCCAGTAGCGGCTTGCGAGCCATTTGTGCGGCAAGGATCTGGATATCGTCCCAATGCGGCAGATCTTTGCGCGGCACGCCCATCGCCCCCATTTCGCCGTGATGGCCAAGCTTGGCCAGACCGTCCTTCGCCAGCGCATGAATGCGGGCCACAGTGGGTTCTTCGGGCGTGGGAGTGGCTTGGGGCGTATCGTGTTGCGGCTCTGGCGCAGGGTCGCCCTCGGACTTGTCGCCCAGACGGGTGTGCGAGCCATCACAGAAAGGCGCGGCGGCACTGGCCTTGCATTGGCACAGAGTGGCAGAACCATCCTTCTCAGGGGTGAACTTGAGCGGTTCGATCTCGGTTCCCGCATGGGACCCGTCACAGAAGGGCTGAGATTTGGAGCGCCCGCAACGACACCAGAAATAGTCCTTGCCTGCCTCCAAATCGACTTTGGCGGGGTGCTTTGCAGCAATGATAGGAACGGCTTTTTCGGTCATGGTGGCTCTCCCTGCCCTTTATGCGCCGGCTTGTGCTGGCTGTTTGTTCAGCCGCGCTCGGTCGTGCGGCGCGGTGTAGTCAATATCGGGACCCATCGGCACAACACGGGTCGGATTTACGGACGTGTGGCTACCGTAATAGTGTTTTTTGATGTATGGCAGATCAACCGTCGCGGCGACGCCAGGGTGCTGGTAAAGGTCGCGCACATAGCCAAAGAGGTTCGGGTAGTCCGCAATCCGGCGCAGGTTGCATTTGAAATGCCCTACATAGACCGGATCGAAGCGCACAAGCGTTGTAAAGAGCCGCCAATCCGCCTCGGTCAGTGTCTCGCCCATCAGATAGCGTTGGGCTGAAAGACGGTCTTCCAGCCAATCAAGTGTGTCGAAGAGCGGCACCGACGCCTCTTCATACGCCTCTTGCGTCGTCGCAAAGCCCGCCTTGTAGACGCCGTTGTTGACCGTGTCGTAGATGCGCTCGTTGATCGTGTCGATCTCGGCCTGCAGCGTCGTAGGATAGTAGTCGCCAGGTGCAGCACCCACGCCGTCAAAGGCGCTGTTCATCATGCGGATGATCTCGGCGCTTTCGTTCGAGACGACGGTGCCTTCGGCCTTGTCCCACAGGACGGGCACCGTTACCCGGCCGGAATAGTTCGGGTTCGCCTTGGTATAGACCTGATGCAGAAATTCAGAGCCGTGCAAATGGTCCGGTGTCGCGCCATCACCAGAGGCGAAGGTCCAGCCGTCCTTGCCCATGAACCAATGCACGACCGAGACGTCGATCATCTCTTCGAGCCCCTTGAGCGACCGGAAGATCAGCGTGCGATGAGCCCAGGGGCAGGCGAGCGAGACGTACAGTTGATAGCGCCCGGGCTCCGCCTTGAAGCCGCCTGCGCCCGTGGGCCCCGGCGCGCCATCGGGCGTGATCCAGTTGCGGAATTGCGACGCACGGCGCACGAAGCGACCGCCGCTTCCCTCGGTGTTGTACCATTGATCGACCCAGCGGCCTCCTTGAAGCAGTCCCATGATCTTGCCTTCCTGATAAGATCACGGTCGCGCCGGACTTTGGCGCGACCGATGACGGTATTTCTTATCCCGTGATTTGTTCGCGATATTGATATGCAACGAAAGCGGCCAGCACACCCAGCACCAGCGCCGGGACGGCCGAAGGGCCGAGGATCAGGAGGTGGGCCAGAACGGCACCGACCATGGTGCACAATAGCAGCCCTGCGCCAAACACCTCGCGTCCGCGCACCCACAAGAGCGCTGCTCCTCCGATTTCGATCACGCCGGTCGCATAGCGGAACCATTGGCCGATGCCGACGGCCTCGAAGGTTTGTTCCATCATTTCGGCACCGGCGAGCTTCGCGCCGCCGGCGGCGACGAAAGCGAGGGTGAGCAAGGCCTTGATGGCCAGAAGCCCGTATTTCTGAACGTTGCTTGACATGTTACATTTCCTTGTCTTTGCGTTTGACTGGTTTGGCTGTTGTAGGATCCGGTCAGTTCTTTCTGATCTGGATCGCGATTGAGGCCGCTGTAACGGAGGTTCCGATCGTGCCGGGGGCGGCGTCGAAAGGCGCACCGATGGTGTTGCCTGAGATGTCCTCCAACTCAGGGTCAACGTTCAGGCTGTAGCTCCCGGCCTGCCACGAGTGATCCGGGATCAGCGACCAGCCGCCGCCGTCACTTGTGATTTGGCCTCGCACGGGCTGACCGTCGGGGGCTTGAAGCGTGATAAGACGCAGGGCCGCGCCGCTGTCCATGATCCGGTCAAAGGCGAGGCTGAGCGGCGCACTGCTGCCCGCTTCGGGGGCAAGGATTTCCCACGTTTCCGGAGCGATGGCACGCCTTTCAGGCGGTCCGACTCGGAAGGCGACCGACACTGGGGCCGCAAGCGGATGACCTGCAGCGCTGCGCAGTTCCGGCGAGACGGTCAGGCGATAGGTCTGGCCCTCTTGCAGCGGTGCGCCACCTGCAACATTGGGGCCAACGCCCTGCTTGATGCGGCCGGGATCGAGCAAAAGCGTTGCGCGGGTCTGGCTGGGGTCCCAGAGTTCGGCTTCCAGCGACAGGAAAGGGCTGGCGACCAGGGTGCCGTCAGCGGTGGCGAGCGACACCATCTCGCGCAATTGGCCGCGCGCCATGGGCTCCGAGAAGTGCAGGTAGAGGCGCAGCGTATTGGCGGGGATGACCGCCTGCGACGGGGCGAAGCTGACCAGCCGCGGCGTGGTCGTCTCTGGAGCAGGCAAAGCGATGCTGAGCGTTTCGCCTGCGACGGTCAATTCGTATCTTGCGCCTGCCTTCAGCGCAAAGCGCGGCTGTACGATCATGGCCTCACCTTCTTGGCTGTTAGACACCAGCATGCCGCGCGTGGAGGGGCTGTTTTCAAGCCGCAAGCTGAGGACCTCTGCATCCGTAATCACGGCGGATATTTCTTGGGGGGCGAGACCTGTCACGATGACGGCTCCAGTGGCCTGATCCAGCCTTGCGGCGACCTCGGCCAACACCGGCAATGGCAACAGGAGGAACGCGGCGTGCAAGGCCCGCCGCATCCAAGTTTGCAGGGCATTCATCAGTTGTAGTCCACCGGCGGTGCGGCCTTGTACCCGAACGGGTCGGGCGAGCCGTTAAAGTTCATCTCGACGATGTGATCCGCCCGATCAAAGAAGAACGGCATCGGCACCGTATGGAGCTGAATATTGCGCACATCCTCGGGGCTATGGCGCACCACCAGCGCATAGGTGTCATCCAAAGTGTCCAGATGCAGCGTGCCGCTCATCGGCAGTGGGAACTGATATACACCTTCGACGGAGAAGACGTTCTGCACCCCTTCACCATGCGGCATGGCATCAGCGGATGCGATGGCTTCCAGATTGATCGAGGCGGCGGAGCGGTTGGTGTTGGTTACCACGACGTTCGATGTGCCGTCCCATCCGTTCACATAAGGCACGATGTCGAGCGGCGTGTTGCCAAAGCCCATTTCGCCTATCATCGTTCCGCGCACTTCGGCACCGTCTGTCAGCTCTGCCAGCGGAATGCGAACGATGGGCGTACAAGCATAGATCGCGATCAACGTCGGTTCGCCATCCAGTTCGGCAATCGTCTGGGTGATAATCGGCGCACGGGTTTCATATTGCGCGTGAACGGCATGCCAGATCTCAATCGACGAGGTGCTGATCTCATTGGTGAAGGGGAACGGAATGCGGCGAAGCTTGGAGGAGAACTCCTCGTTAGAGACGCCTGCCACGAACAGTTCACCGTTGTAATAGTCGATATCGGTGATCGCGAGCGTGTTCAGCGGCTGACCGAACTCCAGCGTCTCAGCCGTCGGCACCGGACCAACGGTCATCGAGGAATGGTCGGCAGCGGACAGATCCACCAGTTCAAGCGTGCCATTGTTCACGGCAATGATGACGGCTTCCGCGTCTGGGCCATGGCCGCGATGCACGGACAGGAAGATCTGCTTGGTCGGCTTATGCACCACCATATCGTTGATCGCAATGTCGGCAGCTTCGACACCCAGAAGTGCCGCAATTTCGACGTCGAGATGGTTGAAGACAGTGCGGCCTTCGAATGTCTGTGCGCGGCCAAGCTGATAGTTGGCCTGATTGGTCAACGCGTTCGTCAGATCAAAGGCATGCACCAACCCTGCCTTGGCGTCACCAACAAAGAGCGTGTTGCCCGTGTCGAACGCAAGCGCGCCAGCAGATGAGAGGGATTGAGCGGAAACGGTGCCGCTCGACGCCAGGGCCACGACGCTCGCCGCAAGAAGTGATTTAGTAAAGGACATGTAAGTCTCCGGATTTCGGTTTGACAATCGACAACCTAAGCATCTCGAAAACTGCGAATAGATCGAAAAAAGTGGCCCCAAGGGTCACAATTTGAGAACACTGAACTCTGTGCTCGCAAGCAGCCATGGTGTATCTGTGTTCAGGCGCGATGATTGGGCAATGGAGGCCTGCACATGGGACAGATCGAGGACCTTCGCCTCTTTGTGAAAACCGTCGACAGCGGTGGAATTGCCCGGGCTGCCAAAGAGATGGGCATCGCCAAATCCGCCGTAAGTCGACGTCTTGCGCAGTTGGAAGAGCGCTATGGCGTACGTTTGATTGATCGGCAACCGCGGGTTTGGGTGATCACAACAGCTGGCCAAGAGCTGTATCAGCGTGCGGTGCCCATAGTCGCTCACGCCGATGATCTTGACGCGGATTTCCTGCATGTCGGCCACGCGCCGAGAGGACCGCTCTCCATCTCGATTGCACGTGAATTCGGCCTCACCTTTTTGAAGCCTATACTGTTTCAGTTCGCGGAGGATCACCCGCAGATCGACCTTGTTATCGATTTCGACGACAGGACCGTGGATCTGGACGCAGAGAACTATGATCTCGCCGTGCGTGTGACCGCTTCGGAAATGAAAGGATTTAACTGCCACCGGATCGGCACAACGCGACATGGCGTTGTTGCATAACTCTGGTGGCAAAGGATTCACTTCGTGAATCCAAGCGGTTAGACAGGC
>NZ_JARJNR010000016.1 GCF_030143255.1 Frigidibacter sp. SD6-1 | reverse complement strand
GTGGGCTGATAATGAAGGGGAAAGGGGCTATCTTTCCTCAAGGGTGACTTATGCAACAATGCCACGCGACATAGTCTTTTCGCCAGCCGAGCCTATGCGGAAGCGGAAGGTCTCCCTAAAACCTTGGATCAACTGACCGATCACCCGCTTCTACACTACGGCGGTGCGCGAAGGGCAACCTGGAAGTTTGAAGAAGAGGGCCGAAAGCGCGCGGTAACCTTTAGCCCCGCACTAAGATCGAACGACGGCTCATTTCTCGTTGATGCAGCACTGCGAGACGCTGGGATCATCCGACTACCGCTATTTATGCTGGAGCAACATGCGATAGCAGGCCGCTTGGTCCCGGTCCTGGAACACCTGAAACACGAAGACTATGGCATTTATGTCTTGCACAGCGCGAACCGCCGCCTGAATAAGCGCATGAGGATGTTAATGGACGTTCTGGAGCAGGCCTGCCAGTTGCCGAGCTAAGTACCCGGCCTAATGTTGAGAGTTCGATTATCGTGCGCGAAGGCCTCGACAAATGGGCCTGCTCCACTACCTCGGTGAGTGCGGCGAGACCGTCAAGCTGTCTCTCAGCAACAACCGGAGGCCCGGATGGACAGCCATGTCAGATTGATTAAATGGCCGAACGATCTCACCCTCGGTCAGGCAGACTAACGATTGCCAGTGTCGCTCTTGTATTCGTAAGGAAACATCGACTGGTGCAAGGATAGCGGCCACGTGGTTCTTGGGTACGCCTGCGGGCTGCAAGCAACGGTACCGACATACGGAGACTTTGGCATGGAACGTTTGGAGGTGAGTAAAGTGTCAGTTTCTTTACCAGTTTTCACACCATCCTCACTTACTACTCGACAGCCTCGATGAACCGCCCGTATTCCTCGCTCACTTCCCTGGCCTCAATAAAGGCCCGCGCGCGCTCCTCGTCGATGCAGCGGAAATACTCCTGCACATCGGCGATATAGGCTTCGAAATCCCCTCGGATCAGGTCCGCATAGGCGCGCATGTCATCTTGGGACGCGGGCAGGAACGGCCGTTCTGGCGGGATGCAGGCATGGGCCGGATCACCCACCACAAGGACGGTGATCAGCAGCGCCAGGGGGATGTTGCACGCACAGGACATGTGCAGGGCAAAACTCCTTTGCCGCCTTTAAGATCACGACTTTGTCAGCTATCACCGTTATCGGAGCAAGGCAATCTGCGTCAAGTCGTTTTAATTGTCTTGCTATCGTTCATGTTGTCTTGTATCGCCCGCGGTGTTGCGACCCCGTGGGCCCGAGACTGCACCTCACGCAGAAAAAAGGACCGGAGGGTTGGCCATGATAGAAGAAGCACCGAATGTGGTTACAGAAGACGGGCTGCGCGGACTCCTTGCCGAAGGCTATCTCATCGAGGTGGTCTGCAAGGAAGGCGCCGAGAAGCGCCACAACAGCTGGTACGGCGCCTGGGTCATCCGGGCGGTTGCCCCGGATGGGGGGGACGACAAGATGCTCGTCACTAGCCGCAGCGTCCTCAAGCTGCGCGATTTCAAGACCATCGTCGGCCTTGTCAGCTTCCTTGCCGACATGGGCTGCACGACTGCCAGCATCCCGCTCGTCGAAGGCGCCCGTGAGCGCCACGCAGCGCCCGGACGCACGCCTGACACCCGGACCGGTCCGGTTCTGGTCAAGGACAACTGACCGCGCATTTGCGCTTGTCGTGCTACTCGGTACAGGTGTTTGTTCCGCACCCTTGGCCGCGTATGCACAGAATGGGGCCGACGGTTTCATTTTCCAGGTCAGTCCCGATGGCCGACTGATCGACACGACCGAGACCACGAGCACTTTGCGCTCGTTCACCGGCAAAGATGATGCCCAGAATGGGCCCCTTCCTGATCGTCTCTTTCTCTTTGCCGCACCGCAGTCCCATGGGGATGATGCTCCCCTGAGAGATGTGACGGCTGCCGCAGCGGTCGCCACGCGTGCCGTCCGCGCCTCACCCGAAATCCTGCACGCCATCGAGACCACGGCCCTGCGTTACGGCAGCCATGATGCCCTGCGTCAGGCGGGCCTGTCGGTCACCGATTGGGCGCTGTTCTACCGCGCCAATATCGAGGTCGAGAGCGCCTATAACCCGCGTGCGCTGAGCCCGGTTGGAGCCATCGGGCTCGGCCAGCTCATGCCCGATACCGCGCGCGATCTCGGCGTTGATCCCCATGACATCGCCCAGAACCTCGACGGCTCGGCGCGTTACCTTCTGATGATGCTTGAGCAGTTCGGCGATCCCGCGCTGGCGCTTGCGGCGTACAATGCCGGTCCCCATGCGGTCACCCGCCATGGCGGCATTCCCCCCTTTCGAGAAACCCAAGGCCATGTGGCCCGTGTGACAGCCGTGTTCCAGCGGCTGAGAGGAGACCTTTCGTGACGTCCAAACCTTCTTTTGTTGCGCTCGGCGCGATGGCCCTCATCGTGCTGGCGGGCCCGGCGCTGGCCCAAAGCATCGACCTCTCGCCCGTGCAGACGCTGCTGCAAGGCATCGTTGACGCGATCACCGGCCCGTTGGGCATCGTGATCGGCACGCTCGCGCTGATCGGCGTATTCCTCTCCTGGCTCTTCGGAATCTTGGATTTCCGTCAGGCGCTCTGGGTCGTGGTCGCGATCGCGGGCATTGCCGCAGCACCCACCATCGTCGCCGCCATCTGGACGACTTGAGCAAGTCTGGAGTTCTTGGCGATGTCCGACCAGTCCCGCGTGTTCATCGGCCTTCTCAGGCCGCCCAAGCTGATGGGCTTGCCGATCATGTACGCCATGGTCTGGCTCTTCGGCTCGACGCTCCTTTTCCTCTGGGTGCAAAGCTGGGTGGTGGCTGTGTTCGCGGGGCTGGCCTGGCCGGCGCTTTGGAAAGCCGCAGACTGGGATCCGAACTTTCTCGATGTCCTGGTGATCACCTTGCAGGAAACCCCGCCCACGACAAACCGCAAGATCCACGGGGGCGACAGCTATGCCCCGTGATGGAGTTGCCCGTGACGTGGAAGGCGCCCTCGATCCGCTGACCGCGCTACCCGCATGGGTCAAGGGCGAGAAGCGGCTCTCGTCGATGCTGCCCTATGTCAGCCTCGTGACCGACCGGACGATCCGGACGCGGGGCAACGAGCTGATGCAATGCATCCGGATCGAAGGGGTGAACAGCACCACGAGCGAGGATGGGCATCTCGACCGCATCGGCGGGCTTCTCGCCGGGATCGTCGCGCAGGTGGGGACGGAGTTTTCCTTCTACCTGCACAAGGTGTCAAAAGCGGTCGATGTGACCCTACCGTCCATCCCGGGCGAGGGGTTTGCCGCCGCAGTCGACAAAAGTTGGCGTGCACATCTGGGTCAATCCGGCCTGCGCGACAAGACACTGACCTTGACCGTGCTGAAGCGCCCGGAGGCGGGCAGCCGTCTGCCCTTCGGTCTGGGCGCGTCGCGTGCGCGTCACGCAGCGGACACGACCCGGCGCTTGCGCAAGCTCGACGAGGTCGTGGGGTTTCTGCTGTCGTCCTTTGACGAGCTGAAGCCCCGCCTGCTGGCAGCAAGCACCGGCGAGCTTCTGGGCTTCCTCGGTTCACTCAACACGGGCGAGGAGCACCCGCTCTTCCCCCGGTCGCGCCTCGGTGTGATCGCCGAGGATGTGGCCAATACCCGCGTCACCTTCCGTGGCACGACCATCGCGCTTTCCGACGGTGCCGTCGGCGACAAGCTCGGCGCGATCTTCGCGGTGAAGAACTACCCCGCCAAGACCGACAGCCTGATGCTCGACGAGTTGAATCTGCCCGTCGACATGGTGGTCACCCATTCCTTTGTGCCGATCAACGCCAATATCATGGCGGGCCGCATCAAGCGGCAGTTGCGCCTGATGCAGGCCGCCAATGACGGGGCCGTTAGTCTCGCGCAGGAACTGGAACTCGCCCAGGACGATCTGGAATCAAAACGCCTGATCTTCGGCGAGCATCACATGACGGTGGCCGTCTACGCGCGCAGCCAAGCTGCCCTTGACGACATCGCGGCCGAGATCCGCAACATCTCCGCCACCTCCGGCATCAATGTGATCTCGGAGGCCTTCGGGGCGCGGGCGCATTTCATGGCGCAGCATCCGGGGAACACAGGGGCGCGCAGCCGCAAGGCCGCAATCACGAACCACAACTTCGCCGATCTCGCCACCTTCCACCGCACACCGCTCGGCAAAACCGGGCGGGAAGTTCCCTGGGGCGTACCGATCACACTCTTCCCGACGCCTGAGCGCAGCGGGTTCCGTTTCAACTTTCACGAACAAGGTGCGCCGGACCGTGAGCCCACAGGTGGCCACACCCTGATCCTCGGCCGCCCCGGGTCGGGCAAATCCGTCCTGGCGGCTTTCCTGATGACCATGGCACGGCGGGCAGGTGCGCGGGTCTTCGTATTCGACTATCGCGCGGGGATGGAGATGGCCGTCCGCGCGCTCGGCGGCAGCTATTCGACCGTGCGGGCGGGGCGCCCCACGGGGCTCAATCCGCTGCAAACCGAGATCGATGCCCGCGGCCAGGCCTGGCTTGCTGATTGGCTCGCGAGCCTCTTGGAGCGGCGCGATCGACCGCTGACCCCGGTTCAGACCAACCGACTGCAGGAAGTCGTGCGCCAGAACGCCAGTGCAGGACATGCGGGCCTACGGAACTGGTCGGATTTCGCCTCGCTGCTGGTCTCGACCGATGACGAAGGCGATCTCTTCGAGCGGATGCAGGAATGGACGGCCGAGGGTCGCTACGGCTGGATCTTCGGGGCCAATGCCGAGGACAGTTTCAGCATCGACGGGGACGTCGCGGGCCTTGACCTCACCGGCATCCTCGATTCCGAGAGCGAGCGGGAACGCATGGCGGTCCTGTCCTACCTCTTCCGCCGGGTCGAGCGGGTGATCGAGGACCGCAAGCCCACCATCATCGTCATCGACGAGGCATGGAAAGCCCTCGACAACGCCTACTTTGCGGAGCGACTCAGCAATTGGCTGGTGACCGCCCGCAAGCAGAACGCCGTCGTCGTGATGATGACGCAATATGCCAGCCAGCTCGAGCGCACGCGCACCGGCAAGACCATCGTGGAAGCGGTGCCGACGCAGGTGCTCTTGCCCAATATTCGTGCTTCCGCCGCTGACTACGCGATGCTCGGCCTGACCGAGAAAGAGCTCGACGTGCTTCTGGGCGTCGGCTCGGCCTCGCGGCTCGCGCTTGTACGCGACGACCGTGGTTCCGTCGTGATCGATGCCGATCTCAGCGCGCTCGGCCCGCTCGTGACCATCCTTGGCGGCATGGAGAAGGGCGAAGCACTTGTCGGCGCTGATTATCGCGAACGTCCTGATTTCTGGAGAGTGACATGACCCGTTTCATCATTCGCAGCGTCGTGCTGCTCGGGCTCGGCCTGACCCTGACAGCCTGTGCGCAGCATAACCCCCCGCAAGCCAACTGCTTCAATTTTCGCGATACGCCCGCACGAGGTGCAACCGCCACGACGACGATCTCGACCATGGGCGCGGAGGTCACGCGGCGCGACACGGCCTGCGATTTCGTGATGCTGGGGGCGGGCGGCTAATCGCATGCGGACCTGGCTCCCCCTCTCGATGGTCAGTCTTGCACTGGCAGGTCCCACACTGGGGCCAGCGGTCGCCCAAGGCGTGCCGACCTTCGATCTGCGCCTCTTCGCAGAGCGGCAGGCCATCCTTGAGCAGACCGATCAGGATCTCGCACTGCAGCAAGACCGGCTGACCCGCGAAGAGGAACTGGCCGAGATCGAACGCCAGCAACTCGCCTCGCTCGAAGTGCTCATGGATGCGATGTCGCTTGGCGCTGGAGACGTGGCCGGAACCGTGGCGGGGCTCGAGGCGGGGCAGGGGGCGGTAGACAACGTCGAAAGCGCGGCCGCCAGTCTTTATGCGCCCGAGGACACCAATCCAGCGGCAGCGCGGATGTTCGGCGATGCCAGGGAGGGGATCGAGGAGCTGATCATCCGCGCCGCGCGCGACACCCATAGCCTGCCCGGCGTAAGCCGCGCGGGGCTCTCACTCGTGCAATGGCGTTGCCTGCTGCAGGCGCTGATCTGGCAGGAAAGCCGCTTCCAGATCGGGGCACGCTCCCCCGTTGGGGCTTTCGGGCTGACGCAGATCATGCCCGCCACCGCAAGCGATCTCGGGATCTACCCGGCCTATTACGACGATCCCTATCTGCAGGTCACCGGCGGTGCGCGATACCTCGCACAAATGCTGAACATGTTCGATGGCAACATTATCCATGCGCTCGCCGCCTATAACGCCGGGCCGGGCAATGTGCAGGATTATGGCGGTGTGCCACCCTTCGCGGAAACCCAGCATTATGTCGTGGTGATTCCGCAGCAGTACAACAGCTACCTCGCGGCCGTAGGCGGCATCGATGCGCTCGGCACCATCGACCCTGTGCTCCTCGCCAACGCGAGTTTCAGCCTCTCGGCCCACGGCGCAGGGGTCTATGGCGACTATTCGCTGGTCTCGGTCCGTGCCGCCGCCCTGCGGGTTCAGGACATCATCACCCGCATTGGTGAGACCGAGGATCTCCACGAGGCCATCGCGCTCAACACCTATGCCCGGGCCGAACTGGCCCGGCTGGTCGCAATCCGGACCCGGATCAAGGCCGCCCGAACCGAGCCACTCAGCGCCGAGCAGATCGCCTTGGCGGCAGCGCAAGCTGCCGAGCGGCAATACATGGATTTCACCCAGGAGACATTGCGATGATCCGGCGCTTGTACCGTTCCCTTACCACCACCGCCGCGACCCTCGCGCTGACCACCGCCCTCGCGGGGCCCGTCACTGCACAGGGTGTGCCCACGGTGGACACTCAGAACATTGCCCAGGAAATCCGTCAGCTTCAGCAGATGCTGCAGGATTTCGGGATCCAGACGGATCTTCTGGACAATGCGTTGGAGCAACTGGACATGCTGCAAAGCCAGCTCGATCAGCTGAACGAGATGTATGCCTCGCTCACCGGGCCGCGCAGCATCCTCGGGCTTGCCATGGGCGGGGACCTCGACACCTTGCTTGAGGCCAACTTCGAAGACATCCCTGGCCTGATCCGGGGCATCCAGGCGGGCGATTGGAGCGCTCTCATCGGGCCCAATGCCGGGCCCATGCGCACGCAGATGGAACAGGCGCTGGCAAGTGCCGGGTTCGACGAGGATTCACTCCGCGAAATCGCCACCAGCGGCAATCCGGGCGCTGAAGGCGTAGCCACGCGGGCAACCACAGGTGCTGTGATGTCGGCGGCGGCGCAGAACAGCCACGCAGAGGCGGAACAGTCTCTCGAACGGGTGGAACGTCTGGTCGAGATGATCCCCGACATGGAGGACCTCAAGGAGTCGATGGATCACAACACCCGCGTCACGGCGGAACTGGCCATCGCCATGACGCGGATGTGGGAGCTTGAGGCCATCCAGACCCTCGGCGCGGGCAATGCGGGCGTGGTCGATGCCGCCACCGTCGCCGAAGAGCGCCGCTACATGGACTTCACCCTGCCGAGCCTGCGGCCATGACCAAGGCACCGGACATGACGGCAAGCATGAGCACGCGCGAACTGGTCGAGGAGGAACTGATCCATGGCGCTTTGCGCCGGGAGCAGCTTTGGCGGATGATCGGCCTTGGCGGGGCTGGCTTCGGGTTTTTCGGCTGCCTTGCCGCTGCGGCTGTCGCCCTGATGGTCGAGACGCCCCCGCCCGTCGTCGTGCCCTATGACCCCGCGACCGGTCTCGCTCTGCCGAACGCCACTGTCGAAACGGTCTCGCTTGCCGAGCGGCCTGCGATCATCGAGGCACAGATCTACCGCTACATCCTCGACCGCGAGGCCTACAACCAGCTCGACAACGATCTGCGCGTCCGCCGCGTGCTGGCGCAATCCACCGGCGCGGCCGAGGCCAGCATGCGCGCCATGTGGACCTCGGGACAGGAGAGTTATCCGCCGACCCGCTACGGCCCCGCCGCCGAGATGGCTGTCGAGATCGCCTCGATCACGCTGATCGGCGACAACCGCGCCCAGGTCCGCCTCAGAAAGCGCCTGACCAGCCCGCAAGGGGCGCAGGACGGATCCTTCACCGCGACGCTGATGTTTGTCTTCCAACCCGAACGGACCCGCACGATCGACGATGTCTGGCAGAACCCTTTCGGCTTCACCGTCACCCAATATGCCATCCGATCGGACCGTTCCGAATGACCTCTGTTCCCGTTCTTGCCCCTGTTCACGCCCTGCTCGTCGCCGGTGCCCTCGTGCTCTCCGCACCCGCAGCCCTTGCCGAGACCACGCCGCGCCCCGGTCCCCATGACAACCGCGTCCGGGTTGCCACCTGGACCGAGGGGCAGGTCTACCGGATCGTCACCACCCTGACCCGGGTCACCACCGTCGAGTTCGGTGAGGGCGAGACCATCCGCTCGATCATCGCGGGCGACACGGTCGGCTTCCAGTTCGACGGCGTGCCCGGCGGGCGCGCCTTCGCGATCAAGCCTGCGGCCTCGGGTGTCGCGACCAACATCACGGTCTACACGAACCGCCGCTCCTATTACTTCCACGTGGTCGAGGCGCGCGAGACCCCGCACTACGTCGTGCAGTTCCGCTATCCCGAAAGCCGCGTTCAACCGGCGCGCGCTGTCGCGGCCGATGCGCCGAATGCCAACTATGCCGTCAGCGCCCGGGAGGAGTTCACACCGACGGCCATCTGGGATGATGGCACCTTCACCTATTTCCGCTTCGCGCGGAACGCGCCGGTCCCGGCGATCTTCCGCTATGCCAATGGCGGCGAGCGAGCGGTGAACAGCACCGCGCTTGAGGACGGTGTGATCCGTGTCTCGGGCGTGAACCGCCAATGGGTGCTGCGCCTCGGCGAAGACGAGGTCTGTGTTCAGGATATGGGTGGGCCCACGTCATGAGCCAGGACACCGAAGACCTCGCCGCGCGCCTCGCGGCCCTTGAAGCGACAGGCGACAAGAAGCGCGCTGCCGCTCGGCCCTCCCCGCTGGCCGCCATACTCGGCGTGGCCGGGATCGTTGCTGTGGGCGGTCTGGCCTGGGCCACCCTCCAACCATCGCCGGAAGCGCCCCTGCCGACCGCAGCCCCCGAAGAGTTCCAGACCGCAGGATCGGGCTTCGGTGACCTCGCGCCCATGCCCGTCGTCGAGCCTGCCCCGCCGCCCCCGGCTGAGACCGGTCCCTCCGAGTCGGAACTGGCGCTGATGGAAAGCCTCGCCACGCTGCGCGCGGAACTCGAAGACCTGCGCGCGCGTCCCGTCGAGGCATCGGACAGCGGGGCAGAGCAGGCCATCGCCGATCTCACGGCGCAGATCGCGGCGCTGCAGGAGGCATCCACTGAGGCGCAACGCGCGCTCGAACGGCAGTTGACCGAACGCGACCGCGAGCTTGACCAGTTGCGCATGGATCTCGAAGTCGCGCGGCTGACGCCGCCCGCGCCGACGGACCTCGGGCCGAACGAGGAGGAGCTGCGGCTCGCCGAACTTGAGCGCCGCCGCATCGCGGAAGCCGAGGCCCGGGCCGAGCGCATCGCCTCGCCCATGATCGCGTTTTCCGGGATGGGGGCAGGGACCGACCAAGAGAACAGCATTGAGGCCGCGCGCTTGAATGAAGACGAAGCTTTCGTGCGCGCCGGCGCAAGGCCCGCCCCGGTGACGCGGGCGGAAGTGATCGTGAACCCGGGCAACACCGTCGTGCAAGGCACGATGATCCAGGCCGTGACCGAGACGGCGCTGGACAGCACGCTGCCCGGCGCGATCCGCGCCATCGTCTCCGAGGACGTCCACTCTTTCGATGGCACACGGGTTCTGATCCCGCGCGGTGCACGTCTTGTGGGGCGTTACCGCTCCGATGTGGCGCTCGCGCAGTCGCGGGTAATGGTGGCCTGGGACCGCATCATCTTGCCCGACAACCAAACCGTGGAAATCAGCGCCTTCGGTGGGGATGAGCTTGGCCGCACCGGCACAACCGGCTTTGTCGATACTCGTTTTGCACAGCGCTTCGGCTCCGCCGCGCTGATCTCGCTGATCGGGGCCTTGCCCGCGGCCGCTGCCGGTCAGATCGAGGATGAGGCCGCGGCCGACATCGCGAGTGACGTGGGCACGGACCTGCGCGACAGCACCCAAAGCGTGATGCAAGACTATCTCGCGATCCGCCCCGTGATCTATGTCGATCAGGGCACCCGGATCACGGTCATGGTCGACCGCGATCTGGAGATCTTCTGACATGGCGGCGAGCTATCTCGAAGCCTCGCTCGACCGTCTGGGCGCACCCGTGCAACGGGACGACACGATCGAGATCTGCATCAACCCCGACGGGAAGGTCTGGGGCGAGTTGCAGGGCGATCATTTCATGCGGGGTCTCGGCGCCCCGCTGACCCAGACCGAAATCAAAGACCTCGGCAACCAGATCGCCTCGGCCGCCTCGACCACGCTCAGCCAGAAGAAGCCCATCGTCTCGGTCTCGATCCTCTATCGCGGCCGTCCAATCCGCGCGCAGGTGATCCAGCCCCCGGCCGTCGAGGGCGGGTTCTCCATCTCGTTGCGGTTCTTTTCCTCCCTGCCGCTGGAGGCGATCAAGCTTGGCTTCCTCTACGGCAAGGAGCGCAGCCTCGAAGGCCTGCGCCGCGAACGGAATGCCGCGCTGCGCGATGTAGTGGCCTCCGGCGACATCGACGCCGCCTTGCGGTTCTGCGTCGAGAACAAGCTCAACATGATCGTCTCGGGCGGCACCTCGACCGGCAAGACGGTGGCGGCGCGCAAGATCCTCTCGCTGATTCCACCAAAAGAACGGATCATCACCATTGAGGAGGCTGCCGAACTTCGCCCCGAACAGCCGAATGCCGTGACGCTGATCGCCGATCGCGACACCGAAGCCCGCAGCGCAGATGTACTTCTGGCCTCGACCCTGCGGATGCGGCCGGACCGGATCGTGCTGGGCGAGGTCCGTGGTCGCGAGGCCATGACCTTCCTTGAGGCGATCAACACCGGCCATGGCGGCTCTCTGACGACGCTGCATGCCGAAACACCGCAACTCGCTGTCCGTCGCCTCGCCATTGCCGCGCTCAAGACCGATGTGCCGATGACCTATGCCGATATGGTCGACTACATCGAGGGCTCCATCGACGTGATCGTCCAGGCGGGCCGCCACGACGGCGCCCGCGGCATCACCGAGTTCTTCCTGCCGGGGCAGGCAAGACATCCAAACCAGAACACGGGTCCGACCGAGGGCACGAAGCGCCCAACTGTCGCGGCCGAATGACCCGAAAGGAAATCCCCATGCGCCATACCATCCTCGCCGCAACTGTCACCCTGCTGGCCGCGCCCCTCGCCGCCCAGACCTCGCCTCAGGTCACGAACGATCTCACAGTGACCATCGCGCCCCAGCAATACCGGATCTGCAACGACCGGCCCGCACGGCCGACCTGGATGGACGAGGTCCACCCGCGCGAGGCCTATAAGGTGCTGACGTTGATGCGGCTCTACGAGTTGCGGTCCTGGGAGGCGATCAAGGAAACTGGCGACTGCGGCTGTGATGTGCGCTTTCCGTCATGGGATGCCGCCTCCGCCGAGTACGAGGAACGGTTCGCGACAAGCACGCAGGCGGAGCACACTCAAGCTCGGCTGGCCATTCGGAACGAGCAGAACCAAATTGCCCGCGACGTCCAGGATATCTGCGAAACGCAAGGCAACTGGTAATGAGCATCGTCAGCTGGATGGTCGGAACGGCCGACGGCTTCCTTGCCGATGCGGCCGAGTCCCAGTTCGGGGCTGTGGCCAGCAACACCGGCACGATCGTCCTGCTGATGGTCACGCTTTCGCTGATCGGCGTCTGCATCAACATGGCCTTCCAGTTCCGCAGCATGGATGGGGCCAGCTTCTTCTGGTACCTGATCAAGCTGACACTGATAGGTCTCTTTGCCTTCAACTGGGCCAACTTCAACGCGGTCGCCAATGCCGTTATCGGCGGGCTCGACTATGTCGCCGGGGTCCTGATCTCCTCGGTCGGTGGCGGCGGGGCAGGGGCCACGTACTTTGCCGCCGAGTTCGATGATCTCATCACGGAGTTCAGCCAATACCTGAACGCGATCGGCAACAACCTGAACTGGATGACCGGCGCGATCCTCGGCGGCATCGGCCTGGTGCTCCTGAGCCTCCTTGGCTTCATGACCGGCATCGTCCTCATCTTCGCCAAGATGATGCTGACCCTGATGCTGGGCCTCGCGCCGATCATGATCGCTCTGTCGCTCTTCGATGCGACCAAGGATTTCTTCCACAGGTGGGTCTCGACGACGATCAGCTACGCCTTCTACCCCATCGTCATCGCCGCCATGTTCTCGACCGTGGTCGGCATGGCGAATTCGCTGCTGGCCCAGCTCGGCGACCCGAACTCAGCCACCAACATCGGCTCGCTTGTGCCGTTCTTCGTGATGGTGTTCCTGGCGAAGGGTTTTGTCGCAGCGACGCCCCTGATCGTGCGGGGGATCTCTGGAAACCTGATGGTGGCTGCGGCACCCGCTGTGGTCTCTGGCTCGGCCGGGATCATGCGGGGGATCTTCAACACGGCCGGCGTCAAGGGCAGGTCGCGGGTCGGTGCGCTGACCACTGGAGAGGCCATCGGGAGAGGTGTAGTTCAGAGCCCGACAGCGGTACGAACAGCCGCAACGTCAGCGAGTGTACGAATCGTCAAGATTGCGGAACGGGCAAAACGATTGAACGACTAGATGCCCCGAGTATGATTTGGGGGGACCTCGAGCTCTTCCGTCTCATTCCGCGAAGTGAGCTGGTCGCCAAGGTAACACCCACACACCCGACGCCGGATCAAATTGTGCGTGGGGAGATGACCATCATGCGTGATCGCGTCGACAAATGGGCCTGCTTCCACTGCCCCGGCGGGTGCGGTGAGACCATCAAGCTGTCCCTCAGCAAGAACCGGAGGCCCAAGTGGACGGCCATGTCAGATTGGCTGATGCGCCCGACAATTTCACCCTCGGTCCGGCAAACAAACGAGTGCCGGTGTCACTTCTGGGTTCGGCACGAGAAGATAGATTGGTGTAAGGACAGCTGCCACCAATCACGATGACTGGCAGTAGCTTCTCTATGTGCGTATCGGCACCTCGAGTATCGGCCGCAGCGGCTCTAACTGTGTAGCGTACTTCCGCACGACTTGATCGTATAGGTCGGCGATACCCTTGGCCTGTACGCTCACGACGAGCGCATAAGGCAGGTTCGGTGCACTAGAGAAGTTTCGGCCCTCAATCCGCGAATTATAGTGAATGTCAAATACAGGGTTCAGCAACGAACTTCCCCGCATTCGTTTCGTCGCGTAGAGACAGTTCTCCCATTTCATCGCATCACGGCGCAGCTCTTCCTCCCCGGCACCGTTCGGCGAGAAGCCGAAGAATGACTTCGAGTCCGGATGTACCTGCCCGTCCCGGGTGTAGCGCTCTTCATGTGGGCGGAACGTAACTTCGAGGCCCGCTCTGGTATAATTGCCTGGATGGTGAGGATCCGTCTGCGACTTATAGACAACCGTCGCCGAGAGGGAAACCATGCCCGCGATTTCACCAGAGGGAACCGGAATTGCGGCGCGGATATACTTCGCTGGGGATATCTCACCCTGATAGACGATGCGCACCTCATCATCGGCGCACAGTACAATGTCGTCGAGCTCTTGCGCTGCACGACCCCAACCCACTTCGCGCACGTCGTGGTCTCTGCGCTCAGCAGTGTGGACAAGCAGCGCACGGATCGCGAGGTGATTCAGGTTGGCGCCGAAATGTGCCCGCACTCCGGTCGCCATGCGTACGATACTCGGTGTCGCGAATGATGTTCCTCCCGTACCGACAATGGTGGGTTTCATGTCAGGACTTAACACCAAGAACGGTCGCTCAATCGAGCCACCAAACCCGACCAGATCGGGTTTTACTAGGCCGGGACTACGACCTGGTCCTTTCGAGCTGTAGGGCGCACGCGCCCAATCCTTATCGGGCGTGTTGCAAGCACCCACAGCTAGGGCATTCACGCAGTCTGCTGGAACTTGGATGCGATCAAGGCCGAGGATCGCGTCTCCATCCCCATCATTTCCGACCGCTACGGCCGCCAGTGTGGATGTGTTTGACAAGCGATCATCAAGGACGGCTGTCCAAGCGTGCACGTCATCATCCTCAATAGGCAGACTCGGACCAATGCTCAGGTTGATGAAATCGTAGGTTTGGGTAGACAGAACGCCCTCTATTCGCTCGAGCACCTCGTAAAGCTCATGAAGGTTTTGGGCCGGGTCATCATCGAGGACCCGGTAGTGGTCGATCGGTGCAAACGGGAGAGGTGCAGGACGGCGCGGATCAAGCGTACCGAACAGGGCCGCCGAGCTTACCGCTACGCCGTGCTCGTGAAACTCCAGACTCGGGGGGCGCATACCGTGTAGCTCGTAGGGCGTAACCCATTGCGTGATCGGATGACCTGAGGGCACGCCACCGTCGAAGATCGCAACGCGCACGTCGTTCGAAATCGGAGAGTCGAAAGGTAGATCTGGGCGCGCGGTCGGCAGACCGGGCGACCGGATCATGGGGCGCAGGACACGTAGCTCTGGCATCCTGCGCAGAGCGCGCACAGTTGAAAAGGTCGCGACCTCTTCGGCTCGCTCTGCAGGGGCGTCCAGTTCCAAGAAACAAAGACCCTTGGCATAAAATCGTCGTCCGAACTCGATCGGCATGTCGCGGGAGCGAAGGAACCTTTGGAAAACAGCTAATATGTCTGCCTCCCCCTCCATGCCGTCCGCGTGAAGTACGACTTCCATTGGAAGAATACCCTCACTCGGCATATTGCCTTTAATTTTGTCGCGCGGTGACGGGGCCGCGATGGCCTCGATGGATCCCAGGTCATCTGCACCTCGGCGATTGGACGCCCAGTGGGATAGACCCGCGCTCCAATTCCGCAGTGCTGCTCGCGAGCCGCGGGCGAACAATTCCGTCGTCATAGCGTCGACCGGCTCACGGTCGCGCGAGCGCTTCTCGGGCTTCACCTTTCGAGGGCGGCTGCCGACGACTTCGATCCCCACGTCGCGCATTAGGTCCGTTGGGAAGTAAGATTTGGCAGTGTACTCGGGGTTGAGGGTCAGTGAGACAATTGCTTGATCGTTTGGATAGGCATCGGCTGGCAGTCGATCAAGATCGAGGACTGTTTGATCGAGCATCGGCACCAGACGGCGCCTCGCCTCTTCGAACGTGTAGGGAGCGGCCTTAGGGCCACCCCCGCTCTTGACCGTCACATCCGAAGTCAGGCGCTCGCCGCGACCTAGAAGAAAGTTCTGCTTCGCCAACGCCTTACCCCAAATCTTTTCCTAGAAATTCTTTCGAACGCAGGCGATCGCGAATTGTCTCGCGTGCCACGCCTGTCAGTTCGTGCGCACGCCTCTGTGACACGAGACCGGATTCAGCGAGCTGCACCGCCAAGTCGATGCGTTCACTCTTGGAGCGATCGCTGACCGTCAACAATGTGGCCAGATGATCGCTGATGTTCCTGCCATTGAGCGCGGCCGAGCGTCGAGCGCTGTTCACCTTGCGCTCGATGTCGCTGAATGACTGCCCCGCCAGCGCAACCGACAGAACGTCTGACCATTCGCTCGCCTTGGGCTCAACAAGCTCCAGAAGTCCGTTGACGAAGGCACGCGCCGCCTCGCGTTCGGGCAGGCCAAACGCGACTTGCTCCTCGAAGCGCCGCCACACGGCGGGATCGAGCAGTTCGGCATGGTTGGTCGCTGCCAAGAGCAAACCTGACGACGGCCAGTCATCGAGTTGTTGCAGTAATACTGTCACGAGGCGCTTCAGCTCGCCGATTTCTGCTGCGTCATCACGGCGCTTGGCAATAGCGTCCAACTCGTCAACCAGGAGCACGCAGTCGATCGATTTCGCATAGTCGAGAACGTGACGCAAATTTGTGCCCGTCCGCCCCAAATAGCTGCTCATCACCGCTGATAAATCCAGAATCAAAAGCGGCCTATCTAGCTCGCGTGCGACCCAGCGCGCAGCCATCGTCTTGCCGACTCCCGGCGGGCCTGTGAATAGGACCGTACGCGTCGGCTCCAACCCCGCATCCGTCAGCGCTTCGATCTGCGTTCGTTCGTTGACCAGACGTCTGAGCATGTCTCGCACGGCGTCGGCGTAAATGGGTTCATGCGGAAGTATCGGGCGTTCTTCCTGCCGCAACAGCTGGAACCGGCTATCCGTATCTACGGGTAGGGCCACAGTCGGAGAGCGGCGCAAGGTTGATGAGCGGGTCGGGCGCTTGCGCAATAGCTCCACAAGCGCGCTCGCCAGGTCTCGATCTTCGGTCCGTTTGGCAACGCGATGAAGAAACGCGTGCACATCTTGCTGGCGATCAGATAAGGCGATCCGCGCCAGGTGGATGAAATCGTCTACTTTTTTTTCTGATTCCGCCATATTCGTTAATAGAGCCCTGTATCTTTTGATGGTTTTCGCCACTTGTAGTGGAAGAATTTTTAAAATACCAGCAATTTTTCTTCCACGTTGTTGCCTCAGTGGAGGAAGTCCCCACCCGCAGACTTGGGCGTCAGAGTGGGGCGCGGGGCGCGCGATCTCCAATCTATCCAGCGCTGTGCAGAATTCTCTAGAGATGCCGAGGGTTAGGGCAGACGGCGCGTTGAGGCTCCAGAGCCGCTTTGCGCGTCATTTATGGGAAGGCGATAGGCTGGACGGCGACTATCCTACGGGCGTACGTCTTTCTCGACGTCCGATAAGGGAGCATCCCGCCTCCAATGCAGATCACCCGTACCGAGCGATAATTGCTCTCGTAGTTTGAACTGCCGAAGCCAGCGCCGTACGGTCTGTGCTCGAAATACCCAATCCCTCGATATCAAGTGACAGCTGTCCCTGGCCACCGCCACTCGCAGCTGCGCGGGCCGCGCGACCGCGTGCCTTCGCTAAACTGACAGGATCAGTCTTCGGCGGATTCGGGCCGGCTTCCCGTGCGACATTTGCCGCCCTCACCTCCTGCAGCTCCTGCTTCAGCTTCTCCACCGTTTCCCGCGTCTCGGTCATCTGCCGATCCCGCCGCAGTCCGTCTTCATCCGGGTACGGGAAACTCCCCGCCTGCCCCGCGTGAAGCACCTTCAGCGCCGGGTCTTCGAAATACTTGATCCGCCGCGCACGGATCGGCATCTGTGCATCAATCACGAGGATCACCTCGTCGAGGTCCATCCGCCGGGCTTGATCCTCGGTCAGAAGCGGCGTGTCCTCTGTCCGCTCGGAGACGCTCCGCCCCTCGAACGGGTTGCGCCCGACCGCACGCGACCTGGTCACAACGCGCTTGGTGGTCTTGCCGACAGCCTGGCTCAGTTCCTCGATCGTCTTCTGCTCGGACGGGGTGAGGTAGAGCTTCACGCCTGCGCCGCCCTGCAGCGACCTGCGGGTGTTTTCGCCATAGATCTCGTCCAGCGCAGGGATGGTCTGGGTGACGATGGCGAGGTTGCCCCCGAAAGAGCGCAGCGTCTTGATGCTTTCGGCGACGATCGGCATTTTTCCGAGCCGGTCGAACTCGTCGAGCATGATCATCACGGGCCAGGGCTCGTCATCGCCCGGCTCTTGCGCCTGCAGCGAGGCGATCAGGTCCGAAAAAAAGAGTCGGATCAGTGGGGCCAGCGGGCGGATCATCTCGGACTCGACCACGAGATAAATCGCATGCGGGCGGCGCCGGATGTCCCGGAAGGAGAAATCCGAGGTCGCGGTGGCTGCGTCGATCGCCCGGTTGTCCCAGGTGTCGAGACCCGAGGTCATCAGAAGCGACAGGTACGAGGTCAGGGTGTCGTTGTTGGTGGAGGCCATGCGTTCGAAGATCAGCTTGGCCGAGGTGTTCTTCACCTCCTGCGCGCGCTTGAGGTATTCCTTCTGCTTGTCACCGCCCGAGGCGGTGATGCGGTAGATCTCGCCAATGGTCGGTACGCCTCGCTCGAAGGCCAGAAGACCGGCCGCCACGAAGAGGTCGATGCCGCCTGCCAGAAGACCGCTCAGCTTTTCGTTGTCGGTCTGCAGGAAGAGCTTCGCGGTCAGCTTTAACTCCATCTGTTGCCGATCGGGGTTGGTCATGGCGGCGATGCGCGCCAGCGGGTTGTAGCGGTGGGTGGGTCGGTCCCAGTCGGTCGGCGCGAAACGGAAGACTTTGTCGCCCATACTTGCGCGGAAGCGTGAGGTCTCGCGGAAGTTCTCCCCCTTCACGTCGAGCACCACGGCCGAGCCTTTGTAGGTGAGCAGGTTCGGGATCACGAAACCCACGCCCTTGCCCCGGCCCGTGGGCGCCACGATCAGCGCATGCGGGAAGGTTTTGGACACGAGGAAGGGGCGTCGTGAATTCGGGGTGCCGAGCTTGCCAAGAAGGAAGCCACCGCCCGGCTTGGCGAAGAAGCCGTTGCGCTTCATCTCGCTCCGGGTCTGCCAATGGGTCGTGCCGAAGCGCGTCAGGGCCTCCCCCAGAAGCGTGACGCTCAACATGAACGCAGCGATGCCAAAGCCTGAGAGGATCAGGTTCACCCAGAGGAAGTCCCGAGGGGCGTTTGTTCCGAGGGCGCGATACTCGCGCGCGAGCAGGGTGAAGTCGAAGGCGTTCGTCGCCAGCCCATAGCGGATGGTCAGGTAGCCTGTTGCCACGACATAGCCGATGGCGAGGCCAACCAGCGTCAGGCTCAGGATCCCGCCCGCGATCTTGCCCTTATCCATGGGTGATCCCTTTTTCGCCATGGGCCGCGGCGTGACGCGCGCGCTGCGCCTCGATCTGTTCCTCGGCCAAGGCATCCAGAACCCGCTCCATGGCGGGTCCGTGGGCAGTCACCTCACTGCTCTCCAGATAGGCCTTCGCGAGCTCCAGCTGCCGCAGCGGATGTTCGGTGAACTTGTCCAGCACATCTGCATGGCCGGCGCGCAGGGCGGTGACCGCGTTTGGCGCGAGGTTTCTGTCGACCTGCTCGATCAGGCGCTGCCCGGCTGTTTCGGAGAGAGCTGTGCCATTCTCGGCCTCGGCCCGCCGGAGGAAGGTCATCACATCAGGGGCGGTCTCGGCCATGAAGCGCCGCTCGGCATAGTCTTGCCGCGCTTGGTCCTCGATGTCGAAGCTACGCTCACTGATAAAGGCGCGTGAGGCCCCCATGGCGCGCAGCCGGTTGATCTCATCCTGCACCGCGGTACCGAACTCTTCATCGGGCATTTCCGCGCGGTAGCGCGCGAGGGTGCGGTCATCCTCGGTGATCGGACCAAGATGTTGCGAAGGATCGCGCAGAGCAAGGTCCATGTCGCCCGCGTGGAGCCTGCGATCCTTCTCCTCGACGGCGAACTCCTGCGGCTTGCGGCTGTCGGTGATCTTGTCCCAAGCCATCGAGGCCAATTCGGCGTGATCGGGCGATCGCTTTGCATAGGCGTTGAAGGCGGCGCGGGCTGCTTCCACTTCGACAGCACCCGCCCTGCGCACGGACGGGTCATCCGAGAACGGATGAGTGAAATCCGTCCGGCGAAACTGGGCGACCAGCTGCTGGAAGTCCTGCCGCTCGGACGGGGCGAAGGCGTCCGGTCCCGCGTGGTCGAGATCGCGGCCCAGTGGCGTCAGACGCTCGGTAAGCGAGACCTCGGCATCCTCCGCCTCATCGACATCTTCGACCGCCCGCAAGATGCGCGCATCGGTCAGAGTATCGCCTAGGCGGACGTGAACGGCTTCCAGCCGGTCCAGCGCTTCCTCGCGACCCTCGCCCTTCTCCAGATCAAGGTCGCCCGCCGTGGCGATGGCGCGCAGATCCTGCGCGAGCCACTGCCGTTCGAGGGCTGCATTGGCGGCACCCTCACGCATGCGGGCGGCAACCGCCTCGGGATCGATGCCCGTGCCCTGCAGCGCCTCGCTGAGGCGCGCCTTAACCGCATCGTCGTCGAGGCGCCCCATCTGGTCCTCGCGTATGTTGGCCCGCACATAGACCCCGTCCCGGGATGGTGCATCGAGCAGCGCAGCCGAGCGGTCTCCAAGCGGATTGAGATGCGCGACCGAGGCCAGCACATCGGTGAGCTTGCGCTCGATTTCCGGCCGCTCGGCTGCGGGCGCCCGGTCGATCGCCGCTTCGATCTGACGGATGTTTTGAGTGAACTCGGTGATCAGCGTGTCGAACGCCGTTTCGTCTTGGGACATGTAGATGGCTCCGTCAGATTGGATCTGACCGCCGCTCGCAAGGATAGTGCTGGCCCGCTCGAGCGCCTCGGCCACGTCATCGAAATTCGACCGGGACGCCTCGACCGACAGGCCGCGATACGTCAGCGCGTTTCGCGCCACCGTCTCCAGGGCTGCGGCCAGGTCGGCCCCCGTGCGCTGGCGCTCGACCGGCGGTCGGCCCTCGTCACGGGCTTTGTAGACCTCGTCTATCTCGGCGCGGTAGGTCGTGACCCCCCGGTCAAGACGCCGTGTCGCCTCGAGCCGGATCCCGTGGACCTGCGCCGCCTCGACCATCGCCATCCGGAAGGCGTCGTAGTTGAAGTGGTGATCCTTCCCGAGAAAGAACATTTCGCCATCCTTGCTGCGGCGGTTCAGAACGATATGCGCATGTGGATGCGCGCGATCTTGGTGTATTGCAGCAATATAGTCGAATTGCGACCCCTCACCTTGAAAGAACTTCTCGCAAACGGCTTCCGTGATCGCGCGCACCTCTTCGCCGCTGGTGCCGACGGGAAAGGCCATCAGAAGATGCGAGGTATGGCCGAGCTTGGGGCTGTGCCGTTCGCCCCACTGGTTTTCAAAGCGCCGCACAACCCGGTCGATCTCGGCCTCGGTCAGGGTCTTCTTGCCATCATGGGTGCCGCGGCTGTCGAGGATGTGGCTCGACTTGGTGGTGAGATAGGTCAGCTGGGCCTTCAGCTGCGCGCCGGTGTGGCACCCGCCCTTCGAGATCGGCTTGAAGATGGCCGGGGAGTAGCCGCGCGCCGCCCGAACCATCTGCGCCTTCTTCGCAAGCCCCTGCCAACTGCCTGAGACCCGGCTCCAGTCGCGATCGAAGAGGGCGGGCCCGACGCCGTGCGCCTCACTCCGCGCCATGTTCGGCCACCTGCGCCGCTTCCTGCCGTGCCAGACCGGCGAGCGCCTTGGTGACCTCGAGGTCCAGATCGCGACGCCGCGCGCGGAACATCTCCTGGATCTGGTCGGCCATGTCGAAGACGAGCACCGCGAGATCGCGGATCTCGGCATGGCTGACGGGGGTATAGGGCAGACGCTCCCCTTTGAGCTTCGCCTCGTTCAGGCGGCGCGCAACCTGGTTCACGTTGTTGCCGACCCGGTTCAGCGCCGCGCTCAACCCCCTCAGTTCATCTGTCATGCCGTTGTCCGGTCGAAAGAGATCGTTGGCCGCGAGCATCAGGCATCGCATGGCGTCCGAACGATGCGCGATCCCACGCCGCGCGAGAGCAGCATCGAAGCCGCGAAGGTCGCGCTCGGTGACCCGCATGGTCAGCACGCGGGTGCGGCTGTCGTTGGCGGAGACGGCGGAACGGCCCCGGCCGAGCACATTGTAGACGGTCTTGGGCGAGACCTTCAGTGCTGCACTGATCGCACTGACGGAGACGCCTTTCGCCCGCTCTCGGACGATCTGACGGCGCTCCTGATCGGTCAGTCTGCGACTGTGCCCCATGTGAAGTATACGTTCCTATTTCTTGCCAACTTCGTACAAGCCCGCCTTCTCCCAGCACAAGCGGAGAAGGCACCAAGGGCTTGTACTCAATGTAGAAAATCGGCCAGACAGGCCGATTTGACGTCCTTTGGCAAATGCAGCGCGCAAGGCGCTCAACGCAGCGCGTCCCACGTTGCCTGCACCCCGCATCGCGTCCTTTGGACTGCGTTTTGCGCGCCCTGCAGTACGGCTTCTGGCGAGTGCCCGATGGCATGTGCCGCCTGCATCACGCGTGGTGCCGGATGGCACACGTCCTGTGCGGAATGCGTCGCGTTTTCTGCAACACGGACAATGGGCCATGTCGAAAGTCGCACGTCATCTGGAGCCTGCATCGCGCAGACAGGATAACGTCGGCTGCCGCGTGCAGCGTGTCGTCCGCCCCCCGCGCGACGCACCATGCGCCCCGCGTTCCGCCTGAGGCAGCCCGTATCCCGTCTTCTGCTTGACGCCGTCACGCGCAGGGGTTAGCGACGCGCAAACATCTTTGCTGCGTTTCACCATTATTGCGAGAGGTCCGCACCCATGCCGAACGACAATCTCGTGGTGATCGCTGCGATGGCCCGGAAGGGAGGGAGTGGCAAGACCACGCTCTCGCGCGCCTTGATCAGCGCTGCCGTTGCCGCCGGACGTCGCGTCCTTCTGATCGATACCGACAGCACCGGCGTGCTCGGCACATGGCACAAGCGGGCTGAAGCCGCGGGTTTGGGATCGCCCCTGCTGCGCTCGGCGACTGTCGAAAGCGTGGGCGCCGTGGATCGCCGGATCGAGCAAGTCTATGCGGCGGACTCGGCGGATTTCATCTTCATCGATACGGCAGGCGTCGGGGCCGAGTGGTCGGACGGGATCGCCGTTCTGGCCGATCACATCGTGACGCCCGTGATGCTCTCGACCTCGGATCTCGATGTCGGCGCGCAGACCGCCGACTGGTTCGAAAAGCTCCGCGCTCGCGTCGATGACCCCGAAAGCCTGCCGCGCCACCATGTCGTTCTGAACATGGTAGACCCCAAGACTACGCGCGCCGATGCCGCCCTCATCGAAGCGGCGATCGCGCGGTTCCCGGTGGTCGAGACCGTGATGATGCGGCGGAACGTCTACAAGGAGATGGACGAGAAAGGCCTCCTGCACGCGGTGGCGTTACAAAAGCAGGCCGATCCGAACCCCCTCATGCGGCCCCATGTGCGCCATGTGGTCGAGGCCCTCGAAGAAGCGACCGACATCCTCAACAACATCCTCGCGGCTTGAGGACGGGGCGGTGAGGAAGAAGATCCCGACCATCACACGGCCCGACCCGACCTATGCCGCATCTCTGCGTCCAGAGGTGGAAGAAGACCCGGGAAGGGTAGAGGTGCGGCTCGCGGAGGTGATGCCAGAACCTGGTAGCGTGCAGCCCGCAGTCCTAGACGATCACGCTGCTTCGCCGCCAAGGACGCAGCCTGCGCCCTCTCATCAAGCCAGACAGGAGGCAACTGGACCCGCTGAGCATGCGGTCATGTCATCGCCAACCCGAACGCGGCACAGTCCGGCGACGCGCAAGATCGACATCCGGGTGAATGCGCTGGAACGGCAAGAGGAAGCCCTGATCGATTGCGGCGTCGATCCCGCCCATGTCATCCGCGCCGCCCTGCGCCGCGCGGTCAAGAACTGGGAGCTTGGGTCCGAGTTCGTCCCCCCGTCGGAAGAGCAGCGGACACGGATCACCGAATGGCGCGCACGCACCTCGCTGGCGGTCGATGCCCCTGCGCTGACCGCCCTCCTGCGCGCCCACGACCCGCTCGACGTGCTCAGCAAATGGACCCTGATCCGCGGGCAGTTGGAGCCCCGTGTCTGGGCAGAGATCGACATACTTCTGGACGAGATCGCCGTTCGCGCTGCAGCGCAGAATGCAGAAAAGGATACGCCAGAAACCTGACTATAAAGACAACTTGTCCTTTTGTCGGTGGGTTCTTGCCGAAGCCGCCGACTTCATCTTGCAGTTGCAGAAACCCATCCCTAAGACGTTCAAAACGATATTGCGGCCTCGTTGTTAACAAGTCCTGAGGTCAGTTTGAGAGGAGCACATCGTGACCACTTTTCCGCGGCTTACGGCCGAACCGATCATGCGCATCCTCTGCAAGAAGACCGACACGCTTGTGGGCTACCTGTACCAATGGAACAATGGCGACCTGCAGCCTGCCTGGCTCGATGATGCCATGCCCGACGTGCGCTACGAGCCGATGGTCGAGGCCGCCTGACAGGCATGATCTGACTGCGGGCCAGGCAATCAAGGGCGGCGCGGAGTGCCGGTCGCACAGCAGGCCATGCCAAATTCTGCGCGTCATGAGTTATAGACTGGACTTCTATAACTCATGCGTTGGAACGGGACCCATTCCGACCGGCCCAGTTTCTTTTCTTTCAGCCCCCCCGTCCAACCTACCGAGCCGCAGTACTGCGGCTCCTTTGAAGGCGTAGCTTTTGCGGCGAGGGATCATAGAGGCAACGGATCGATCATCCGTGAACGCACGCGCACGGTTCTCGGAGCGGCAAGGGCAGACTGGAGGCCGGTGGCCTTCTCATGTGGTGGCGCCGCGCCCCTACCAGTATCTACGGTGAAGACCTCTGCCCTGAACGGGCACTGCTCGCATCATCCCGAAGCCCCGCAACGAGCCTCTCGACAAGCTCTACGGCCTCGGTGACGCCTTCGCTGCGAAGTACAAGGCGCTGGCCGGGCTGGTAGCGGGTGTCACCGCTCTTGGCAATATACTCCTCATCGACAAGCCCCTGTCGGTGGGCAAGCAGATGGCGCTGCTGGAACGCCCGCGCGAGTTGGTCGAGGGAAGGGGCGTCGAGATGGGCACCATAGCCCTGCCCCGTCGCCTGCTGCCAAAGGGTACTGCCCTCTGCAAGGTTCTGGAATGCGTTCCGCCTTGCCTTCGGAGGCGCGGGAAGCTCCACAAAAAGAGCTTCGACCACACGCTGAAAGGCGGTGACAGCGTTTTGCAAGCCGTTTTCGATCACGACGCGCACGGTGGTTTCGGCGGTGTCCCGATCCGGCATTGCGGCGCGCACCTGGTCGAGCGCGCCAAGGGTGGCCTTGATCCCTGCAATGGTCTGCTCGAAGACCTGCTCGGCAGCGCTATGCCCGCAGGCGGGGCAGAAATACGCAGCCCCGATCACTGCGTAGCGGCACGCACAGGACGGACAGGTGATCTTCAGCGCCATCGGGTCGGTGGCGGCTGGGGGCAGCATGACATGCTGCGGCCGGGAATCCACTTTCATCGTCATCGAAATAAAGCCGCCGCGCGGCCTGCTCCGGTTGAACCGGGCAGAATCGGCTTTGAGCGCCTTGCTGAACTGTGCTTTGAACTGCGCGATGGCAGCGGCCTTGGCGTGCTCGACCTGCTGCTGCGTCCACCAGCGATCGCTATGATCGGTATGGCCGCAGGCGGGACAGTGAAGCCGCTCTGCCTCCTTGGGGTCTGATGCCGGAGAGTGCAGAATCCTACGCTAAGCGGTGAGAACCCGTTTCCCGTAATCGCGCAGATTGCCGTTCGGGTCGACATATCGGTAGAGTGTGACCGGTTTGACCCCCAATTCCTTACAAAGTTCTGAAACCGATGTGTCGCGGCTGGCCATGGCAGCTTGGGCCATGCGGACCTGAGTCTTTGTCAGCGCAAACTTCCTGCCACCTTTCCTGCCACGGGCGCGGGCGGCTTGGAGCCCGGCCATTGTGCGTTCGCGGATCAACTCGCTTTCAAATTCAGCCAGAGCCGCAAAGATACCAAATGAAAGGCGACCAGCCGCAGTCGTGGTATCGATCTGCGCGCCTTGCCCGGTGAGCACTTTGAGGCCAACGCCGCGCTCGGACAGCATGCTGACAGTCTTGACCAGGTGATGCAGGCTCCGGCCCAATCGGTCGAGCTTCCACACAACCAGAACATCGCCCTCACGCAATGCCTTGAGACAGGCCTCCAGACCGGAGCGGTCATCTTTCTTTCCGGATGCCAGATCCGAGTAAATCTGGTCTTCTTCGACGCCTGACGCGATCAGAGCATCCCGCTGCAAGTCGAGGGACTGGCTGCCGTCGGCTTTTGAGACGCGGGCATATCCGATCAGCATGTTTCACAAACGTTCGTTTGAGACGACCTGGAAAACGACGCGCTTTCAGCCATCCGAACAATTCCTTATTCAGTATCTTAATCATCAATACGCAAACCATATGCAGAAAGCAAAAGGAACATGACGCATCGTACTATCCTCACCGAGCGTCAGCGCTCAGTACTTTTTGATCTTCCGACCGATGAAACGGCGATGTTGCGCCACTACACCCTTGCGGACGACGATCTGGAAATCATCCGCGCCCGCCGCCGCCCCCACAATCGTTTTGGGTTTGCTCTCCAGCTTTGCGCATTGCGCTATCCCGGTCGGTTGTTGACCCCGGGCGAGGTCATCCCAATGGAGATCACGCGCTTCCTGGCTGCGCAGCTTGGGCTGAAGTCAGACGATCTGGCTGGATATGCAAGCCGCGAAGAAACGCGTCATGAACATCTGGCGGCCCTGCGGGAACTCTATGGCTACAAGATGTTCACTGGCCGAGGATCGCGCGACCTGAAGGCCTGGCTGGAGAGAACAGCCGAAACTGCCCGGTCGAACGAGGACTTGGCGCGGCGTTTCGTGGAACAATGCCGGGCGACCCAGACCATTCTACCGGGGATTACGGTTATCGAACGCCTTTGCGCGGATGCACTCGTTGCTGCAGAGCGACGGATCGACGCTCGGATTGCCGACCGGCTGGACGATGAGATGTGCAGCCGACTTGACGCGTTGCTGACGGAAATGGCGGACGGTTCTGTCACCCGCTTTGTCTGGCTGCGCCAGTTTGAGGTGGGCCAGAACTCGGCCGACATGAACCGGCTGCTCGGCCGGTTGGAATTCTTGCAGACCATGGCCGTGGACCGAACCGTCCTGTCGGGTGTGCCGCCCCACCGTATCGCGCGCCTCCGACGGCAAGGTGAACGTTACTTCGCTGGAGATCTGCGGGATATCTCCGGCGACCGCCGCCTTGCCATCCTCGCGGTCTGCGCTCTGGAATGGCGCAGTGCCATTGCCGATGCCGTGGTCGAAAGCCATGACCGGATTGTGGGGAAGACGTGGCGCGAGGCGAAACGCGTATGCGATGCTAGGGCAGATGACGCCAAGGCTGCTTTGAAAGACACCTTGCAGGGCTTCTCAAATTTTGGATCAGCTCTGCTGGAAGCACATGAAGATCAGGCCTCCCTGATCGAGGCCATTCAAAACGCCGGAGGCTGGTCATCGCTGAGGGGGCTTGTTTCCACCGCCGCCCAACTGACCGACACATTGGCGGCTGATCCACTGGCACATGTTGTTCACGGGTATCATCGCTTCCGACGCTATGCGCCGCGCATGCTGCGGGCGCTCGATATTCAGGCGGCGCCGGTGGCCGAACCGTTGCTTGCCGCCGCCGACATCATCGCGGGTACGGAAACGACGACTACCCGGCCACTGACCTTTCTGCGCCGGGCTTCGAAATGGCATCGACACTTGAATCACGACGATGGGAACCGGCTTTGGGAGGTGGCGGTCCTGTGCCACCTGCGCGACGCATTCCGTGCCGGCGACATCTGGCTCACACATTCCCGCCGATATGGCGATCTCAAGGACGCGCTGGTTCCGACAGAAGTTGCCACGGCCACGCCAAAACTGGCCATGCCGTTTGAACCGGAGCTCTGGCTCACGGATCGAAAATCTCGCCTGGCCGACGGCTTGGAACGACTGGCCCGCGCCGCCAGGGCGGGTGCCATTCCGGGAGGTTCTATCGAAGGTGGCGTGCTCAAGATCGACCGTCTGACGGCGGCTGTCCCCGATGAGGCCGATGCCATGGTGCTCGATCTTTACAACCGCCTGCCGGAGATCAGGATCACAGACCTCCTGCTCGAAGTGGATGACGAGATCGGCTTTACCGAGGCCTTCACCCATCTGCGCACCGGCGTTCCATGCAAAGATAGGGTCGGCATGTTGAACGTGCTGCTGGCTGAAGGGCTGAACCTTGGCCTCAGCAAAATGGCTGGGGCCACGAACACCCATGATTATTTCCAGCTCTCGCGCCTGTCGCGCTGGCATGTGGAAAGCGAGGCGATGGCACGCGCCCTGGCCATGGTGATCGAAGGTCAATCTGCCTTGCCGATGGCCCGGTTCTGGGGCGCAGGGCAGACCGCTTCGAGTGACGGACAATTCTTCCCGACCACGCGCCAGGGCGAGGCGATGAACCTGATCAACGCCAAATACGGCCATGAACCCGGTCTGAAAGCCTATACCCATGTCTCTGACCAGTTCGGCCCTTTCGCCACCCAGACCATCCCGGCCACGGTGAACGAGGCCCCTTACATCCTGGACGGCCTGTTGATGACAGACGCAGGCCAGAAAATCCGCGAACAGTATGCTGACACGGGCGGCTTCACCGACCACGTCTTCGCCGTCACCGCCCTTCTGGGCTTTCAGTTCATCCCCCGCATCCGGGATCTGCCATCCAAGCGCCTCTACCTCTTCAATCCGGCATCCTGCCCGAAAGAGCTGACGGGCTTGATAGGCGGCAAGGTCAGGGAACCTGTCATCAGCTCGAACTGGCCCGACCTCCTACGCGCAGCGGCCACCATGGTTGCTGGCGCGATGCCGCCAAGCCAACTCTTGCGAAAATTCGCTGCATTTCCCCGACAGCATGAACTTGCGGTAGCATTGCGCGAAATCGGCCGGATCGAACGGTCGCTGTTCATCATCAATTGGCTGCTGGATGCCGACATGCAGCGCCGTGCCCAAATCGGCCTGAATAAGGGCGAAGCGCATCATGCGCTGAAAAACGCCCTGCGCATTGGTCGCCAAGGTGAAATCCGTGACCGAACAGCCCAAGGCCAGCACTTCCGAATGGCCGGGCTGAACCTGCTCGCCGCTATCATCATTTACTGGAACACCAAGCACCTTGGCCAAGCTGTCACGGCGCGCCAACGCGACCGTCTGGATTGTTCACCAGATCTGCTAGCGCACATCTCGCCACTCGGATGGGCCCACATCCTTCTCACCGGTGAATACAGGTGGTCAAAAAAGTGATCAAATCGCCTTAGCGTAGGATTCTGCACTCTCCGGCATCAGACCCCTAGTAGGGCAGGGGTGGCCGCGGAAAACACTTATCTAATGTTCATTTCTGGCATATTCTGCATATATGCGACGTCAACGATCTGACAATGATGCTATTTCTTCGCCTCCCGGCTTCGCCGAGGAGAGCGATGAGGCCGACCTCTGGTTCCTGCCCGGGCCGCCCGAGGACGAACCCGATCTCCTGCCGCCTCTTCCGCGACCGGAACCAACCGAAGCGACCCTGCCCGACCCCTGGCGCGTGGCGCAGGCAGTGGAGGCCAAGCGCCTTGCCCGGGTCGCGATGCGGCTTGGGGCACTGGACGACCGGCTCCGTCGCGGACCACCCGGCTGGCGACACCGGCTTGCACTGACCGAGGCCGCAGACCTCGGCTGGTTCGCCGGTGCCCGCATCCCGGCCGACCGGCTCGGGCTCTGGATCGTGCTCAGGACCGGATCAGTCGAGGAGGAGGACAGAACGCTCGCCAAGACCGGCTGGGCCTTCCGCCGTCTTTCGGGCGGGCCGGGGCCCGACGCGGACCTTGCCGCGTTCCTCGGACGCCATGACACCAGCACAACAGGGGCACCCCTCGCAGACCGCATCACCGGCTGGACTGAGCTGATGGCCGAGACCCATGACCTCCACCCGCTGACCCGCGCCTGCTTGGGCTTCCATCTCTGGCCGATGGCCGGGATCGGCCCCGAAGGCGAGCGGCTGGAAGCCGCCGTCACTGCCGCCCGGATCGCGGCCGAAGACTGCCGCAGCGGCGCGCTCTTCGCACCTCTCACCGCCGGCGGGGCAGGGGGCCTGCGCGCGACCGGAACCCCCGCCCGCCGCCTGCGCCACTGGCTCGACGGCATCGATGCGGCGATCGCTGCCACGATGCTGACGCTCGACATGCTGGAAGACTGGCGGGGCAGGGCAGGGGCGGCTGCCGCACCCCTGTCCGGCCGCACCCCGCCACTTCTCCTCGACGCCCTCACCGAATGGCCGCTGGTCTCGGCCCCGATGGCGGAACGGCTGACGGGCCAAAGTCGCGCCGCCGTCCAGCGCGGCCTTGCCTGGCTGGAGGCCACTGGCCTTGTCCGCGAGATCACGGGGCAGGGAAGGTTCAGGTTCTGGACGGTGCAAAGGCCTTAGCCGTCTGCAGGCAACGGTTGGCGTCTGGATAAGGGCGCGCGGGCAATGGCAAGGATGGCGAGGCACCGTGATGCACGGTTTAGGTCGATCAGCTACAGAGCACGATACAACGGGTGCGTTTAGCTTAGCGGCCACTGTTTCCGTCTTCGCGATAGATTGTCACTCCCTGATTGGTTGACCTAGCGGTTCGCTTCGCATCTTTCAGCATACAAACAGTTTTCCGTCGGAGTGGTTGGGATGATGCGTTTGGTTGTTGGATTTGTTCTTTTGTTCTCATGCTTCTCCTGCCCCAGCCTCTCAAGCGCTCAAACCGCTTCCGCAAATGCACTCGGATATGGAGCGCCGCTGACGGCGAGGGTGGGCCAGTCCGTGTTGCTGGATCCTACCGATGGGTTTGAAGCGGCACCGGGAGAAGCGTTGAGAGTACAGTGGAGCTGGGCGGAGCGTCCGGCTGCCAGTGTCGCGGACTTCAGTGATCCAGCCGATTTGCGACCAACGGTTATGTTGGATGCGGCGGGCACATACAGGGCGCAGGCATCGTTCTTCGCGACGACTGACACGACAGGCTTGACGCCTCTGCATATTGTCGAGGTTGACTTTGGGACTGACAATCTGGCGCCGATCGCGGTTGTGCGCGGGCGTGGTCTGCCAGGGGGGGCGACGCCGCTGCAACTCGATGGCAGCGCGAGTTATGATGTCAACGGCGATCCGCTGACCTATCAATGGACGATCGAGGCGGCGCCTGCCGGGAGTGTGGCACGCATTTCGAACACGACTGCGGCGATGCCGCGCCTCACCATGGACCTCGAAGGGCGGTATCTCATTGGCCTGAGGGTGCAGGATGCTGCGGGTCTGACTTCGCCGCTGACGACCTATGATGTGGAGTTTCTACCGAGAACCGGACGCACCGACATCTATCGCGACAGCTATGACCAGACCTTCTTGAACAGTTCTGGAAGTGACGTGCATGATCTTGGCGACCGCTCGCTCGCCAGCGTTGCGACCGATGATTTCATCGACGGATTCGATCTTGATACGGGTACCGGCGCCCCATTCGACACGATCAATGTTACGATTGACGGGACGGCCTATCAGCTCGCGACACCGCAAAGCTTTCTGCACCTCGCAGACGCGCTCGAGCTCGACGCGTCGGACGAGACCAGCGCCAAGATGTCGAGCGATCCCGCCTCGAGCGATTTGACCTTCATCTTTGGGGGAGACGCGGGGTCGGTCACCGTGCGCGGCGTGGTTGGCGCGCTTCTGACCCGTTCCGAGCTCGAGGCCGCGAGCGTCGATCTTTATGAGGGGGTTGGTGGTCGCCAGGTGCGACCCGTCGCTTCGGCGCGCTTCGATCAACTGAAGGGGGCGGTGGGCGAGGTCGTGCAGATCGAGCCCTATGCCTCGACGGACATTGATGGTAACCGCCTGATTCCGGCCAGCAATCTGCTGATACGTCCGGCGAGTTCTGCGGCCAGCCTTGGGGCGGCGGGCGACGGCGCGGTCACGCTGACGCCGGACGTTGACGGGGATTATCTTGTTTCAGTGACCGCCGAAGATGGGATGTTCCGCTCGGCCGATCAGATCCTCATAAGCGTTGGGGCGGGTGCCTCAACCCGGCCCTTTGCGCGTATCGCGCCGGTTTCGGCAATCGTCGGCAATCCAGCCAAGCTCGACGGTACCCAGAGTTTCGATATGGACGGTGATCGGCTGACTTATGCCTGGTCCGTTCTTCGCACACCGGCCGGGAGCGCGGTCGCCTTGACAGGCTCTAACGAAGCTGTGGCCAGCTTCACCCCCGATCAGGCGGGCCTCTATATTTTCCAGCTGCAAGCGTCGGATACGACACAGGTTTCGGTTCCGACGACCCTCGCGGTCGTGGTTGGTGCACCGCTTCCGGTCGCCGAAGCAGGCGCTGACCAGAAGGCCGGCAATCTCGGCTCGGTCACGGTCAGCGGAACGCAATCCAGCGGATCGAGCCTTACCTACCGTTGGGCCGGCATCGGTCTGACCGGTGACGGCGGCACGCCGGCGATTGCAAGTCCCGCCGCTGCGACCACTTCGGTGACCCTTTCGCAAAGGAGCGGACACTTCCGTGACGTGATCGCCACGGCGCCGGTCTATCAGTTCAAGCGGTCGGACCGTGGCGGCTTGTGTGAGTTCGATACCCGGGCGCCTGATGACGCCGCCGGATCCAGTCCCAACCAGGGCATTTCTGTCAGCCTGATTTCGCGTGGTCGGCAGAGCCTGCAAGGTGGTGATATCTTCGTCTGGGAGGTCGAAAACAAGACGACCGTAACTCAGTCGGTGACGCTGAAGGACAGCGCCGGTGTGATCCATGGCACCTGGCGCCTGCCGGGAAGGGTCGCGATTTTCGTCACCACCGCACCGATCGGCAACAAGACCATGAATGCCCTGATCGGCGCAACCTCCTATGCGAGCGATCGCGCCAAGAACAACCCGTTCAACCGCAACAATCCGGTCTGCACCGGCCCGGGTGCCGCTGTCATGCAACTGGTGGTCAAGAATACTGCCGGTATCTCGCTACCCGACACACTCTACATTGGCAATCAGAACCTGCGACCTGTTCTGGCGCGGCCAGCCCTTGTCGAAGCGCAGCGCGGCGAGACGGTTTCTCTGGAAGCAAACGCGGTTGCGAGCGACGCCGATGGCGATGCGCTGAGCTTCAGATGGTCGATCCTGAGCGCCCCTGCACGCAGCAACGCGGTCATAAGCGCTACAAGCGGCGCCTCTGTCTTGATCCAGACCGACGTGTCCGGGCGCTATCTCGTTCAGCTCGAAGCACACGACGCCGTCTGGAATGCAGTTCCGGTGGTTTTCGAGATCTTCGTGCCAAACAGTGTTCCCGTCGCTGCGGCCAGCCTTTCGCCCCAGACAGTCTTTGTCAGGGAGAGTGTCAGCCTCGATGGTTCGGGCTCTTTCGATCCTGACGGAGACAGCCTCACCCATGAATGGACAATCGAGAGCCGCCCCGCCGGGAGCGTTGCCGCGATCGCCGATCCCTTCGCTCCGGTGACGAGCTTTAGCCCAGACAAAGTTGGAAACTACACATTCCGGCTGGTCGTCCGGGATCATGAGCTGGCATCCGCGCCAGCGGAAGTGACTCTGACCGTCCCGAACCGGGCGCCGGTTGCCAGCTTCGTCGCACCCGCCCAGCTGTTCGTCGGCCAACCGGCGATTTTCCTGGCCGACGGATCCTCTGACCCGGATGGCGATGCGCTGAGCTTCCAGTTCTCTGTCATCAACGCCCCGTCTGGGGCCAATCCCGATCTGAACGACCTTGGCGGCGGCAAGTTGGAGGTCACCGTCGACCAATCCGGCGATTACGAGTTTGGCGTTATAGTTTCAGATGGGCTTGCTACCGAGACCGCTTCGGTCGTGGTCACCGCCAAACGACCCAACCAACCCCCAATCCTGTCCGATCTCAACCCCTCCTACACGGTTGAGGTTGGCCTTGAACTTGCGCTGGACCTCTCCGCTGTCGATCCAGACGGTGGCCGGGTAACCTATTTTGCGAGCCCCCTGCCGCTCGTTCAGGGCATGGTGCTCGATGCCGCGACCGGCCGGATCCGCTTTCGACCCGAGGCAAGCCAGCTCGGCACCTATCAGGTGACCGTCGGCGCATCGGACGGCATTTTCACGGACAGTCAAACTCTCGTCTTGAATGTTGTGCCCGCCAATGCAGGCGAGACTTCGGTCTATGGTTTCGTGCTCGACGCCATCGACAAGGCCAATGGCGTGGACCGACCGCTGGCTGGCATTCCGGTGCGGCTGCAGAACGCCGCGCTCCAGACCACGACCGACGCAAATGGCCAGTTCAGCTTCGGTAGCCTGACCGCAGGCGCCGACCTCTTGCTGATCGAGCCGTCAGCGGCGGGAGGGCCGGGGGGCTACGCACCGGCGACGCGCACGATCACCGTCACGGCCGACCAGCGCCGCGATCTAGACCCCGAGTTCCTGCTGACACCGCTGAACGATGGATGCACCGATGTTGTCGCCGGCAAAGACACAAACCTGACCGGCACCATATCGGGCGTCACAGTGTCGATCCCCGCCGACAGCATCACGACCACCAGCGGCAGTGCCTACGACGGCCAGGTCTGCCTCGGCAGCCTGCCCAAGCTGTTTGAGCACGAGGCCATGCCGCAGGACACCAAGGCCTGCCATATTTACGCGCTCGACGCGCCCGGCGCCATCTTCACCCAACCCATCTCCCTCGCCGCGCCCAACGACGACCATCTGCCCGAGACCGCCAATCTCGAACTCTGGCAGCTCGGACCCGCGGGAACCGCCTTCCACAAAACAGGGCCTGCTTCCGTCGAACAAGGTGCCGCCAATGTAACCGCCGAACTCTCAAACCCAGCACCAGGAAACCTTTTCTCGTTCCTACCAAAAGCGCCGATAACGAAGGTAGCGGAGGATCAGCCGCAGGGTATGGCTCAGCTCAGCATGTTCGGCGGCGACCTGGCGCAGACCTATTCATTGCCGGGCTACACAGCCTTCAACCAGGACCAGTCGATCACACTGGCCTACCATTCCGTGGCAGCAGATCCCGCTCCAATTCTTGCAGGTAACGTCACAATCGCAGCTGACAGTTCCCTGCCGGTTACATTGTCAAGCCGTATCCTGCTGGGCGGGCTTAACATCACCGACACAGTGACCTGGAACCCCCGCGTTGGTGCGAACGGGCTGACCCCACCGCTCATTGGGCAAGCCCTGACTTTGCGTCAATCGACGCCGCTCGACGCGACCGGCCTTGCGAGCGGCCGCTACAAATATGCGTTCAGCGCGCTCGCGACCTATGACTGTTCTACGGTCGGCGCCAGCCACAAGGCGGAAGTCTACGTCCACAACGAAACCCAAAGCCTTTTCGGCCGTGGTTGGGCGATTGATGGCCTCCAGCATCTCGCCCAAAGTCCCGACGGTTCCGTCGCGATCATCGACGATGACTCCACCACCACATTCGATCCGGAACCGACGCTGAGCGAATTCGAAAGCGATCCGCTTGTGTTTGCGAACGACGGTGGCGTTGGTCTCGATACCGGGGATTTCGACAACAACGGCTTGGTGGATGTAGCAGTAACGGAGTCGGGAAGCGGCAGTATCCGCACATTCCTGAATTACGGAAATCGTGACGTCCGAGAAGCACAAACGATCGAGGTTGGCACTCCCGTCAGCGTTCCGCAAACCGGTGGCTACGGGCCGGATGTTACTGGCGTTGCAAGCGGTGATTTCAACAATGATGGCGCAGACGATGCCGCGTACACGCTGCAGTTTGGCCGCGGATATGGGTACCTGCTAAGTGATGGCAATGGGCACCTAGCCAAGGCCTTTGAGACGCTTAATGTTGGCGACGCTTACGACGTAAAGGTTACAGACCTAGATCGGGACGGCTATGATGACATCATCTATATCGTCAACGAAGGTTTCTGGATCTTCGCAATCGATCGCGTGAAGGTCAGCTACGGCGGCCCCAGCGGTTCGTCCCCGCCCGTGATAATCTCTACCGATAGTAATGGCCAGGGCCCTGTATCACTTGATATTGGCGATATTGACGGCAATGGCTTCACCGACATTGCCTATCGCAGCAACCGCGTCGGGATTAACTTTGTATTCAACGAAGGTGGTCGACGCTATCAACAGAAACTTCCCTATCTGGGTGAGTTCCAGATCAACTTGAAGGGCGATTTTCATCGCCTGGTGGACGCCAACTCGGACGGCCAGCTCGACCTCGTTACCAGTGAGCCCAACCAGACCTACCTATATCTGAATACTGACGGGAGGACCTTTGGACCGCCCGCGGCAATCCCTCGTCCGCCGACAATCACCGCTTCGGCGGACGTCAGTCTCGCCGATGTCAATGACGACGGACTTGTCGATGTCATCCTCTCCGACAGCATCGGTGTCCAGGTTCACAAGAACAATGGCGATGGTACCTTCCAACCCTACGAAACCGGTCTCGTGAACTACCCGCTGCATAGTTTGGAAATCGTCGATATGGATCAAGACGGTGGTCTCGATCTGGTTTCTATCGACCGCTTCAACGTCCGCGTGCACTTCTCGAAACCTTCGACAAGTGGCGTCCTGGTCTCGCGAGATGGGCAGTTCTCAAAGCTTACGAAGCAAGCTGATGGGAGCTGGGTCAGACTCTATAAGGATGGCTCGACCGTCGAGTTTGATGCGAATGGCCTTCAGACCGCGGCCGTAGATCCTTGGGGCAATCGTCGCACATATGGCTATGACGACAATGGCCGTTTGGCGACGATCACCGACCAGGTAGGGGGCGTTACAAACTTCAGCTACGATACCAATGGCCGGGTTGCCTCGATCACCTACCCAGATGGTCGCACCACGTCCTTTGAATATGATGATGCAGCGCAGCTTACCGATGTCATTGAGCCGACAGGAAGCTCAGTCCGCTATCGCTATGACGACAATGGCCGCCTCGTTGCGGTAACCGATCAGCAAGGCAACACGACCGAGCACACCTACACCTCAATCGGCACTTACGCCGGATCGCTCTTCCCGAGCGGCGCTACAATCCGCAATGAGGCTGGCGCAGCGGTGGGGATCGCGGACCTAAACAGCGCGCCGCAACCCCTGGCATTCGTTCAACCGGAAGACCGTGTTTCCTACCACACGGATGAAAAGGGCGGTGTAACCAAGGTTGTAGTAAATGCGTTCGGCGCGATCGTTGAAACCATCGACCCGATGGGTAGGCAGACGCTCATCGAGCGCAATGAGGACAATCTGGCGGTGCGCGTCAGTGTTCCGACAGGAGAAGCCAACACGAATTCCCAGATGACCGCCCTGGCGCCGGTCGACTCCGCACGCAGAGTTGATGAGTTCGAGTATGACGCTCGCGGCAATATGACTGCCATGCGAATGGCGGTGGGCACGCCGCTGCAGCGAGAACGACTCTACAGGTATGAGGCGATCTTCAACAATTTGACCAAGTTTACCGACTTCGATGGGGCCGTGACTACCTATGCCTACAACGGCTTCGGTGAACTGACCTCGACGGTTGATGCCGAGGGCAAGGTCAGAAACTATGATTACAATGCTGTCGGCCTCTTGCAGGCAATAACCGACGAGCGAGGCAATACCGAGAACCGCAGCTACAATGCCAATTTCAATCTGAGCTTTGTTCAACACCCCGACGGTACGGTGACACGTTTCGCATATGATGGTCGCGGCAATGTAACCGAGCGGAAGGATGCCGAAGGCCTGCCAGAGGAGCGGACAGCCCGCACGACCTATGACTTCCGGAACAATCCGTTGACCGAAGAGGTGCTTAACGCTTCTGGCCAACCCATCGGCGGTACGCTGACCTACCACTACAATGCTTCGGGCAATCCGCTTGGGGTCACCGACGAGACAGGGTTGCGGACAGAGTTCGTTTATGACCCGATGAACCGCCAGATCGCGGAGATCACCCCCGCTGCGGGCCGACGCGAATTCACGTACAACCTCGCGGGCGAGATAACTGCAGAGACCGACGCGGAGGGAGCGACCGACAGCTACGATTATGACATTGTTGGACGTGTTACGCGCATGGAGGATGCGGTCGGCAACGTGTCGGAATTCACCTACGACCTCGCCAACAATCTCGTCAGCGTGAAGGACGGAAAGGGCAACGTCACCCTTTTCACCTACGACATTCTCGGGCGCCGGACCTCGCGCACCAACCCGCTCGGTCAGACCATCCAGATGGCGTACGATGTCCGCGACAATCTTGTGGAGATCACCCGCGAAGATGGCACTGTCGAGACCGCGACCTATGACCGGCTCGGCCAGCGGCTCACGGTCACGACGCCCGACAATATTCTGAGATTCAGCTATGATGAGAAGGGCAACCTGACCGGCGCCACCGACAATGACAGCGCGCTTGCGCTCGGATACGACCTGCGCGACCGGCTTGAGACGGTCTCGACCGGTGGAGGGGCCGGGCTGCAGCCCGCGACGACGCTCACCTACAGCTACAATGCGCTCGGCCAGCGCCTGTCGCTGAACGACGGGCTGGGCGGCGCCTGGACCTATGCGCTGGACGGACAGGGCCAGGTCACCTCGATTACCGCACCCTGGGGTGAAGCCTATGCGATGGCCTACGACCCGGCGGGACGCCGGACGAGCCTCGCCTCCGACGATGGCCGCGCCAGCGCGGCAACCTACGCCTCGGGTCGCCTCGAGCAGCTCGAGCATTTCCAGAACGGTGTCGCCATCGCCCGCTCCGGCTTTGCCTATGCGCCCGACGGTCAGATCGAGCTCCTGCGCGACCTTGCCGAGCCGGCCCAGTCCGAGACGCTGACCTACGACCTCGCCAACCGCCTGCTCGGCGTCGCCGAAGGCACGCCCATCGCGGACGGCGGTGTCCCTGTCCCGACTGAGGACTATGATTATGACGCGACGGGCAACCGTACGGCCAGCCACCTTTCGGCAATCTACCTGGTGGACGAACATAATCGGCTGCTGGAGGATGACACGTTCACCTACAGCTACGACGCCAAGGGCAACCGGATCAGCCGGACCACGAAGGCCGACGGGTCGGTAGAGCGCTATGTCTACGACAGCCAGAACCGGCTGATCGGCTATGCCAACGCCACGCTCAGCGCACGCTATGCCTATGATGCGCTAGGCCGGCGGATCGCCAAGGTACTGGACGGTCCGGGTGCGCCGATCGATCGGCCGCCGCTTGATCCGCTGGCGCTGAAGCTCACGGCGCAGGCAGGGATCGATATTCCCGACCTCACGCTCACCGGTGCCTTCACCATCGAGGGCTGGGTCCGGCTGGATCCCGGCATCGACAACCGCGACGGGCTGTTGCGGTCCGATCCCAGCCAGCCGGTGCAGGACCTGAACTTCTACGCCGGGCGCCTCAGGCTCTATTCTCCGGGGTCGGGTGCGGTGGACAAGATCGTCGCGGCAACCCCCGTGGCGGCGAATGTCTGGACCCATTACGCGGTGACGCGGGCGGCGGACGGCACGATGAAGCTTTATGTGAACGGTGTGCTGGATGCGACGGCGGGCGCGTTCACGGCACCCTTCAACGTGGGCCTTCTCGGCCAGACGGCGGCCGGGGTGACGGCGGGGCAGTTCGACGACATCCGCATCTGGACGGTCGAACGCACGGCGGCAGAGATCGCGAACGCGCGGTCCGCCTATGTCACGCCGGGGACGGCGGGGCTCCTGCGGCTCTACCGGTTCGACGGCGACACGACGGCGGTCACCGACCGGGCCGGCACGTCGGCCGCGGCGCCGCTCGCGGCGGGCACGAGCCTTGTCGCCTCCACTGCCACCGTGGCCCCGGATCCCACCCCCCTCCCCCCCCCGGGTCCGGGCGCCGAAATCACCGCCTATGTCTATGACATCGGCGCGATGTATGATGTGACCGGGCACGACCGTCTTCTGGAATATCGCGACGGCATTCTGGCGCGGCGCTGGGTGCACGGGCAGGAGATCGACGAGCCCTTGGGGTATGAGGACTATGCCGCCTCGACCGACCCCGGCGCGGGCCGGGCCTATGCGCTGCATGCCGACCGTCAGGGTTCCGTGATCGCGGTGACGGATCAGGCGACGGGGACGGTCGCGGCGCGCTATGACTATGATGCGTTCGGCGGGCGGACGGCGCTTCTGGAGACGGCGGCGCAGGATTATGGCTTCACGGGGCGGGAATATGACGCCGAGACGGGGCTCTACCATTACCGGGCGCGGGTCTATGACCCGGGCGTGGGGCGGTTCCTGCAGGCCGATCCGCTGGGCTTCGCGGCGGGCGACGTCAACCTCTACGCCTATACCTGGAACGATCCGGCCAACTGGTCGGACCCGTCGGGGCTGACCTCCTCGTCGGAGAACAGCAGCCAGTCGCCCGGGACGGCCGCGATGGCGCGCTCGGCGGTCGATACGGTGAAAGAAGGGGTGATGTGCGTTGCGAACCGCATCGGCTCGGCGCTGACCGAGATCGGGCCAGCGCTGATGAGCGGCAGTCCGGAGATCCAGATCACCCAGATGGCGGCCGAATGCGCGGTCGAGGCGATCGTGCCGTCCTGCGGCTGCGGCTCGGCGCTCGACGAGATGGTCGGCGCGCTGATGCAGGCAGGCTCGTCCTTCCCGGAGGGGACCGAGGTTCTGACGCCGTCGGGCAAGGTCCGGATCGAGGACCTTCGCGAGGGCGATCTGGTGATCGCGCGGAACGAGGAGACGGGGGAGGTCGGGCCCTATCCCGTGGCCGCGATCATGGGGCGTCAGGCGACGGATCTGGTCTGGCTGGGGCTGGAGGCGTCGGGGCAGAGCTCCCGGCTCGGCGTGACGGCGGAGCATCCGCTCTATGTCGAGGGCCGGGGCTGGGTGCAGGCGGGCGAACTCGTCCCCGGCGACCGGATCGTGGATGCCGACGGCGGGGTGATCACGGTCGTCTCGACGGAACTGGACAACACCCCGAGGCTCGTCCACAATCTCGAGGTCGCCGGTGCCCACACCTACTTCGCGGGCGAGCTGGAGGCGTGGGGGCATAATGCGAGCTTCGAGCAGGCGCTAAACCAAGCACTCGATTATGTGGAGGACCTCTCCGGGCAGCCTTTCTGCAATATCGGATCAACGCCAAGCAAGGATGGAGGGATAACTTTGCTTGGTGCAGGGGGATCGTATCTGCGCATAGAGGATGATACCGGATACCCTACGCGCTCAGGTAAGAACCATGGGCCACACATAAATGCAGGGTGCAAAAAGAAGGGGAAGAGAACTTTCTCGTTTACGGGAGGTTTGCCGAAATGGGTTAGGAGTGCTACTAAATGAGGAAGGCAGATATTTTCCCGGACCGTGAGAGCTGGGATGATTTTTTGCTAGAATTGAAAAAAAATACGATCCCGTATGAAATAGTCACCCCGAGCGCTGGGGATAGAATAATAGAGCTGGCGGACAAGTATCATGACTTCAAGAAGAATAAATTCTACCTGACCGAGGTAGATCATAATGCGAAGGTCGTCCTGCCTGAAAGCTCTCAGGAGGTGAAGGATATATTTGCAGAGACCGAAATAGCGTCACCCGGAGAGTTGATTTATGTGCTTGCCGAGCCATGGGCATCCGGGGTTGCCGTCGATGGTCGTGATGTGCCGACGGTATTAATGGCTGCCGCGGAAAATCTAATGCTTGGCATGAATATCTTGGCTATTGACTGCCATCATCAACTTATTGCGGTGATTAGGCTCGATCTGCTTACTATGCTTGTGCCACTTGATCTTAGAAGGAAGCCAACGAGCAGTCAAGCCGCCGATTAGTTTGGTGACGACCGCCTATGCCTATACCAATGACGCCTTTGGCCGGGCGGACGGCGCTTCTGGAGACGGCGGCGCAGGATTATGGCTTCACGGGGCGGGAATATGA
>NZ_JARJNR010000015.1 GCF_030143255.1 Frigidibacter sp. SD6-1 | reverse complement strand
AAAGCGATCAGCATGGTCCGACGACTTCGCAAGGTCCATCATCGGCCAAATGCGATAGCCCTGCGCCAAAGGGCCAGTTTGCTTGACTCTTTGCCCCTCCGCGCTCATGTAGCGCCCGAACCGGCAGAACAGGACCGATCATGTCGACGAAGGCCAAGGAAGGGATCGCCGAAACGATCCGCACGGTGATCTGGGCGCTGGTGATCGCCGGTGTGTTCCGGACCCTCTTCTACCAGCCGTTCTGGATCCCGTCGGGCTCGATGAAAAGCACGCTGCTCATTGGCGATTTCCTCTTCGTCAACAAGATGGCCTATGGTTATTCGCGCTATTCCTGCCCCTTCGCGCTCTGCCCGATTTCGGGTCGCATCCTCGCGGGCGAACCCGAACGCGGCGATGTCGTGGTCTTCCGCCATCCGACGACGGGTGCGGATTTCATCAAGCGCCTGATCGGCCTTCCCGGCGACAAGATCCAGGTCAAGGGCGGGGTCGTTTATATCAACGGCGAGGCTGCACCGCAGGAACCCGCGGGCACCTTCGACGAGATCTATGCCCGCCAGGGCTCGCAGGGCAACTGGCCGCGCTGCGCCAATGGCCCGGTCGGCGAGGGCGGCCTTTGCCAGAAGGAACGGTTCATCGAGACGCTTCCGAACGGCGTGAAGCATGACGTGCTGAACATCGGCACCGGCCCGGGCGACGATACGGCGATCTTCACCGTGCCGCCGGGCAATTATTTCTTCATGGGCGACAACCGCGACAACTCGCAGGACAGCCGCTTCCCCACCGCCGCTGGCGGCGTGGGCATGCTGCCTGCCGAGTATCTCATCGGCCGCGCCGACCGCATCATGTTCTCCTCCGCCGGCCGCTCGCTCTTCTACTTCTGGACCTGGCGCCCCGACCGTTTCTTCAAGGCGGTGGAGTGAAACTGGGCGGCGACCTTCAGGCCTTTTCGGCCCGGATCGGCCATGCATTCGCCCGGCCGGAGCTTCTGGCGCGGGCGCTGACCCATGCCTCGATCGCCACGCCCACGCGGCCCGACAACCAGCGGCTGGAATTCCTTGGTGACCGGGTTCTTGGCCTCGTGATGGCCGAGGCGCTGCTTGCCGCTGACAAGACAGCCAGCGAAGGCCTGCTTGCGCCGCGCTATAACGCTTTGGTCCGCAAGGAAATGTGCGCCGAAGTGGCGCGCGAGATCGACCTCGGCTCGGTCCTGAAACTCGGCCGGTCCGAGATGATGTCGGGCGGCCGCCGCAAGGAGGCGCTCCTCGGCGACGCGATGGAGGCGGTGATCGCCGCCGTCCATCTCGATGCCGGTTTCGAAGCCGCGCGGGCGATGATCCTGCGGCTCTGGGGCAAGCGGATCGAGGGCGTCGAGGCCGACGCGCGCGACCCCAAGACCAGCCTTCAGGAATGGGCACAGGCGCGCGGCCTGCCCCCGCCGACCTATACAGAAATCAGCCGCGACGGACCGGACCACCAGCCCCTGTTCACCGTCGAGGTGAAACTTGCGACCGGCGAGGCGGAACGCGCGCAGGCCGGCGCCAAACGCCAGGCCGAACAGGCCGCAGCCCGCGACCTTCTGGCGCGGATGGAGAAGAAGAATGACGGATGAACCCACCCGCGCGGGCTTTGTCGCCCTGATCGGCGAACCGAACGCCGGGAAATCGACGCTTCTCAATCGCATGGTCGGCGCAAAGGTCTCGATCGTCACGCACAAGGTGCAGACGACCCGCGCCCGCATCCGCGGCATCGCGATGGCGGGGCAGGCGCAGATCGTCTTCGTCGACACGCCCGGCCTCTTCCGCCCCCGCCGCCGCCTTGACCGCGCCATGGTCGCGGCCGCCTGGGGCGGGGCGGCGGACGCCGATATCACCGTCCTTCTGATCGAGGCGCATCGCGGCCTGACCGAGGGCGTGCAGGCGATCCTTGACGCCTTGAAGGAACGCGGCAGCCCGCGCGTGGCGCTGGCCATCAACAAGATCGACCGGGTCAAGGCCGAGGAATTGCTTGCCCTGTCGCAGAAACTGAACGAGGCCTACCCGTTCGCGCGCACCTTCATGATTTCCGCCGAAAAGGGCTATGGCTGCGAGGATCTGAAAGCCTGGCTCGCGGGCGAACTGCCGCAAAGCCCATGGCTTTACCCCGAGGATCAGATCGCCGACCTGCCCCTGCGCATGATCGCGGCGGAAGTCACGCGCGAGAAGCTGACGCTGCGCCTGCATGAGGAACTGCCCTACCAGCTGACCGTCGAGACGGAGAAATGGGAGGAACGCAAGGACGGCTCCGCCCGCATCGACCAGATCATCTATGTCGCCCGCGACGGCCACAAGGGCATCATCCTCGGCAAGGGCGGCGAAACCCTGAAGGCGGTGGGCAGCCAGGCCCGCGCCGACCTCATGGAATTCCTCGAACGACCCGTGCATCTGTTCCTGCAGGTCAAGGTCCGACCGAACTGGCTGGAGGAAAAGGAACGGTTCACCGAAATGGGCCTCGACTGGAAAGATGGCAACTGAACCGCGCCTCACGGCCGATTTCTGGGTGCGGGCCTATCTGAGGCGGCTCGAGATGGCCAACATCCCGGCCTATGTCACCAAAAGGGGCGACCCGACCGCCGGGGCTGTGCTCGTCAAGCTTGCCACGCTGGACGGTCAGGCGCGCGCCTTCCAGCGTTCCTTCGACCTGACAAGCGGCAGCCGCATTTGGGTCGTGCTTGCCGAGGGGCCGGAGGCGGAGGTCGATGCGACACTCGCCCGCCAACGCAAGAACGACCCCGACCTCTGGGTCATCGAGATCGAAAGCCGCGACGGGACGACGCTTCTCGATCAGGATGGACTTTCTACCTGATCCACTTTCATCTTGGCCAAAGTACCTCGGGGGTCCGGGGGCAGAGCCCCCGGCCTTCGGCTCGGAAAGAACCCATGGACTGGCGCGACGAAGCCCTGCTCTTATCGGTCCGTCCGCACGGCGAAAGCGCGGCGATCATCGAGGTGTTCACGCCGTCGAAAGGTCGGCATGCGGGCGTGGTACGCGGCGGCGCCTCGCGGCGTCTGGCGCCGGTCCTGCAGCCGGGCAGCCAGATCGCTGTCGCCTGGTCGGCGCGGCTTGAGGAGCATCTGGGCCATTTCACCGCAGAACCGCTCCACTCCCGCGCTTTCCTGTGGCAAGACCGGCTGACGCTCGCCGGGCTGTCGGCCATCCTTTCGCTTCTGGCCTTCGCCTTGCCCGAACGCGATCCCCATCCCGCGCTCTATGCGGCAACACAGGCGCTTCTGTCGGAAATGGCACGAGGCGGCGAATGGCCAGCCGACTACCTGCACTGGGAGCTTCTCCTGCTCGAGGAACTGGGCTTCGGCCTCGACCTTGCCTCCTGCGCCGTCACCGGCGCGACGGACGATCTCGCCTTTGTCAGCCCGAAGAGCGGGCGCGCCGTCTCTCGCCGGGGCGCGGGCGACTGGGCGGCGCGGCTCCTGCCCCTGCCGCCCTGCCTTCTGGGCGCCTCACCGGCGGATGAGGACGAGCTTGTCACCGCCCTCGGAACCACCGGCTTCTTCCTTGAGGAGCGCCTCGCGCGCGATCTTGGACCGTCCCCGCTGCCGGAGGCCCGTCGGAGGTTCGTCGATCTTCTTCGGCGCCGGGCAAAATAACGACATCTCTGGTCGCGAGCAGGCGGTTTCTGTCGCGCTTGGCGCAGACCGGCAGTCCTTGGCGAACCATCACTGACCCATGGCCCTGCGTTACGTCCCGCTCGCGCTGAAGCATCCGCCGAAGCCGAAGATACAGCATTTCGCCCTGCTCGCAGGTCTCGAGGCCGCGGTGCGCGGCACGCTCATCTCCGTCATGCCGCTTGCGGTGCACGAGGCGATGGGCGGCACGCTCGGCGCCTCGCGCATCTATTTCTTCGCCGGGATCATCTCGCTTCTGTGGGGGCTGATGGTGCCCTGGTTCACCCGCCGCCTGCCACGCCGCTGGATGTATACGGCGGGGGCCTGCCTCTATCTCGCGGGCATGACGCTGGCGCTCGCCGATACCTCCGTCACCGTGCCGCTCGCGCTTCTCGTCAATGCGATGGCTACGGCCACGACCTTCGTCTGTTTCAACGCCTATGTGCTCGATTACGTCGACCGGGCGGAACTGGGTCGCGGCCAGTCAATGCAGATGGTCTATGCCGCCACCCCCTGGGCGGTCGGGCCGATGCTGGGCGTCTGGCTCTACGGCTACTGGCGCCCGCTGCCCTTCCTGATGGCAGGCGGCTTCGCACTGGCGCTGCTGACGGCCTTCTGGATCTTGAGGCTCGGCAACGGCAAGCAGATCGCCCGTGCGAAGGGTCCGGCGGTCAACCCTCTCGCCTATCTTGCCCGTTTCTTCGCCCAGCCCCGGCTGATCGCAGGATGGCTCTTTGCCGTGATCCGCTCCTGCGGCTGGTGGGTCTATGTGGTGTACCTGCCCTATTTCTGTATCGAGGCGGGGCTTGGCGACACGGTGGGCGGCATCGCGCTTTCCATCTCTAACGCGCTTCTCTTCATCTCGCCCCTGATGCTGCGGCTTGCCCGCCGCGCCTCGGTGCGCCTCTCCGTCCGCACCGCCTTCGGCCTCTGCGGCGGGCTCTTCCTCGCCGCCGCGCTCCTGTCGCCCCTGCCCTGGCTGACGGTCGCCGCCTGCATGGGGGCCTCGATCTTCCTCGTCATGCTTGATGTGGTCGGCGGCCTGCCCTTCCTGATGTCGGTCAAACCGTCCGAGCGGACCGAGATGTCCGCAGTCTATTCCAGCTTCCGCGATGTCTCTTCGATCCTCACCCCCGGCGCGGCCTGGGCGGTGCTGGCGGTCGCGCCAACCGCCGCGATCTTTGCCGCCTGCGGCGCGGCGATGGGCGCGGCGCATCTGATCGCCGGGCGGCTGCACCCGAGACTGGGGGTACAGCGTCCGTCACGCGGCGGCACGGTGGATGCCGTCGGCTGATCCGGCGCGACGCCCAAGATTTTTCAAAAAATCTTGGCAAAAATCTTCGAAGATTTTTGCGCCTCAGTCCAGAAGCCGCCGCGCGATCACCTGGGCCTGAATCTCGGCAGCACCTTCGAAGATATTCAGGATGCGCGCGTCGCACAGGATGCGGCTGATCTGATATTCCAGCGCGAAGCCGTTGCCGCCGTGGATCTGCAGCGCATTGTCCGCCGCCGCCCAGGCGACGCGCGCGCCCAGAAGCTTGGCCATCCCGGCCTCCAGGTCGCAGCGCTTGTCATGATCCTTCTGCCAGGCAGAGAAATAGGTCAGCTGCCGGGCGATCATGATCTCGACCGCCATCATGGCCAGCTTGCCCGCAACGCGGGGAAATTCGATCAGCGCCTTGCCGAACTGCTTGCGGTCCTCGGCATATTTCATGCCCGCTTCCAGCGCCGACTGTGCAACGCCGATCGCCCGTGCGGCGGTCTGGATGCGGGCGCTCTCGAACGTCTGCATCAGCTGCTTGAAGCCCTGACCGGGCACGCCGCCCAGAAGGTTCCCGCCCTTGACATGGAACCCGTCGAAGCCAAGTTCGTATTCCTTCATGCCGCGATAGCCCAGAACCTCGATCTCGCCACCGGTCATGCCGGGCGTCGGGAAGGGGTTTTCGTCGGTGCCCGGCGTCTTTTCGGCCAGGAACATCGACAGGCCGCGATAATCGGTCGTGTCGGGATCGGTCCGCGCCAGAAGCGTCATCACATGGGTGCGCGCCGCATGGGTGATCCAGGTCTTGTTGCCGGTGACCTTCCAGTCATCGCCATCCTTCACCGCGCGGGTACGCAAGGATCCGAGATCGGACCCGGTGTTCGGTTCGGTGAAAACAGCGGTAGGCAGGATCTCGCCGGAGGCAAGCTTCGGCAGCCACGCGGCCTTCTGCTCGGGTGTGCCGCCGCACAGGATCAGCTCGGCCGCGATCTCGCTGCGCGTGCCAAGCGAACCCACCCCGATATAGCCGCGCGACAGTTCCTCGCTGACCACGACCATCGATGCCTTGGACAGGCCAAGCCCGCCAAACTCCTCGGGAATCGTCAGGCCAAAGACCCCAAGGCCCGCAAGCTCCTCGATGATCCCCATGGGGATCAACTCGTCGCGCAAGTGCCAGTCATGCGCGAAGGGCACAACCCGCTCGTCGGCGAAGCGGCGGAACTGGTCGCGGATCATCTCGAGATCCTCGTCCAGACCAGAGGCCCCGAAGGTCGCGCGGCCATGATTGTCGCGCATGAGCCTGACAAGCCGCGCCCGTGCCTCTGGGCCGTTGCCTTCGGCAATCAGCCGCGCCGCCGCCGCGCCGGGTGTCCAGCTGACACCCATGTCGGCAAGCCGCGCAACCTCGCCCTGGCTCATCGGAATACCGCCCGCGATCTGGGCCAGATATTCGCCGGACCCGATCTGGAGAAGAAGCGCCTCCATCTCGCCGAAGCCGCCCGCCTCGCTGACACGTCCCGCCCAGGCGCGCATCTGCCTCAGCGCCTCGACATAGGTCGCCAGCCACGAGAGTGCATGAGCCGCGAACTGGTGTTCTTCCAGCAGCGCCGCCGAAACCTTGCCTTCGCGGCTGACCCGCGCCCTCACCCCGGCCTGCGCCTGCGCAAGAAGCGCCTCGACCTCGGGCAGCGCCGCCGCGGTCAGGTCGAGAAGATCGGGAAGAAGGGCGGTCGTCGGCATCTGAACCCCGTCATGCGCCATGGGTAGGCTCCGTTTCTGCATCTGCACTGTCCTAGCTATTTCGCATTCGCAGCGCAATAATAATTCGCAACGTTGTCACCTCGCGAGCTTTTGTGTCGCGGAAGATTTCCTTTCCCTCTTGCCGCGAAAAGCCGCTAAGACCCACCCAGGAAGGGACGATGACCGGGTTCGAGCATTACCAGATCGCACTGGCCCTGGCCGTCACGCTGTTCGCGGGCTTCGTGAAGGGCGCGATCGGCTTTGCGATGCCGATGATCATGATGTCGGCCTTCACCGCCTTCCTGCCGCCGCCGGTGGCGCTCGCCTTCCTGATCCTGCCGACCTTCGTCACCAACCTGACGCAGGCCTTCCGGCAGGGACGCCGCGCGGCCATCGAGAGCGCCCGTGCCTTTCGCCTGCATATCGCCGCCGTCCTCGTCTTTCTCTTCCTCTCGGCGCAATTCGTGACCTTCATCCCCAAGGCTCCGATGGAGGCCGCGCTTGGCCTGCCGATCCTCGCCTTCGCGCTCTGGCAGCTCTCCGGCCGCCCGATGGCGCTGAAGGTCGAGCATCGCGCCCGGGCCGAACTCGCGCTCGGGGTGATCGGCGGGCTTTACGGCGGCATCTCCGGCATCTGGGGGCCACCGCTGATCGTCCTCCTCCTGTCGCTCAGGACGGAAAAGCAGGAGATGATGCGTGTCCAGGGCGTCGTCTTCCTGATCGGATCGGCAGCCCTCTGCGCCGCGCACCTGACCTCGGGCGTGCTGAACGCCGAAACCCTGCCCGTCTCGGCCCTCCTCGTCATTCCCGCCCTTCTCGGCAACCGGCTCGGCCTCGCGATCCAGGACCGGCTCGACCAAGAGAGGTTCCGCCGCTGGACGCTGATCCTTCTCGCCGTGACCGGCGCGAACCTGACAAGACAGGCCCTTTTCTAGACCTGCTCACTTTCTGTCCGAAAATACTCCGGGGGAGCGCGAGGGGGCAGCGCCCCCTCGCACGGGGGGGAGCGCGAGGGGGCGCTGCCCCCTCGCGCGGGTCGGCCGGGCGCAGCCCGGACGAAATCAGCCTCAGCCGATCGCCGCGGCTTTCACATCGGCATCGATGTAGGGCACATACTGGGCGAAATTGTCCGAAAACATCTGGACAAGCTTCCTGGCCTGCGCGTCATAGGCCGCCTTGTCGGCCCAGGTCGCGCGCGGGTCTAGCAACATCGCATCCACCCCCGGTACCGCGACCGGCACTTCGAAGCCGAAATTTTGATCCTTGCGGAAGGACACGCCATTCAGCGATCCGTCAAGCGCCGCCGTCAGAAGCGCGCGCGTCGCCCTGATCGGCATGCGCTTGCCGGTACCATAGGCGCCGCCGGTCCAGCCGGTGTTGACGAGCCAGCAGGTCGCGCCATGCTTGGCGATCTTGTCCTGCAACAGCCGCCCGTAGACCTCGGGCCGGCGCGGCATGAAGGGGGCGCCGAAGCAGGTCGAGAAGGTCGGGATCGGCTCGGTCACGCCCACCTCGGTGCCCGGCGTCTTCGAGGTGAAGCCGGACAGGAAATGATACATCGCCTGCGCGGGCGTCAGCCGCGCGATGGGCGGCAGGACGCCATAGGCGTCGCAGGTCAGCATGATCACGTTCTTCGGATGACCGCCGCGCGAACTCTCCGACGCGTTGGAAATATAGTCCAGAGGATAGGCGCAGCGCATGTTGTCGGTGATCGAATTATCCTCGAAATCCAGATCGAAGGTCTCTGGATCGAAGATCATGTTCTCGACCACCGTGCCGAATTTCTCGGTCGTGGCATGGATCTCGGGCTCGGCCTCGCGGGAGAGGTTGATGGTCTTGGCATAGCAGCCGCCTTCGAAGTTGAAGGTGCCCTTGTCGGACCAGCCATGTTCATCGTCACCGATCAGCGTGCGCGAGGGATCGGCCGATAGAGTGGTCTTGCCGGTGCCCGAGAGGCCGAAGAAGACGGCCGTTTCCGCCTCGTTGCCGATCGCATGGTTGGCCGAGCAATGCATCGCCATCACGCCCTTGCCGGGCAGGATGTAGTTGAGAAGCGTGAACACCGACTTCTTGTTCTCGCCCGCATATTGGGTGTTGGCGATCAAGATCAGCTTCCGGTCGAAGTTGAGCGCGATCACCGTTTCCGACCGGCAGCCATGGCGGGCCGGATCGGCCTTGAACGACGGGCAGTTGATGATGGTGAATTCGGGCGCGAATTCATCCAGCTCCTCGACCGAGGGACGGCGCAACAGGTGGCGGATGAAAAGCCCGTGCCAGGCAAGTTCCGCTACCACCCGCACATCGAGCCGATGCTCGGGGTCGGCGCCGGCGAACAGGTCCTGGACGAAAAAGTCGCGCCCCTGCATGTGCGCGACCATATCCTCGTACAGACGGTCGAAGGCGGCGGGGTCCATCGGTTTGTTGTTGTCCCACCAGATCGTGTCTTCGACCGACGGGGTGCGGACCACGAACTTGTCCTTGGGCGAACGTCCGGTGTGCTTGCCGGTCGTGACAAGGAACGAACCGCCCTTGCCCAGCGTGCCTTCCTTGCGGCCAAGCGCTGCCTCGATCAGCGCCGGTTCGCGAAGGTTGTAATAGACATGGCCGAGCCCCGTGATGCCCTGGTCCTCCAGACGGTTGGCGGGGTTCACTCGTCCTGTGCTCATCTGCTCGCTCCTGGCGCCGCTCGCGCGGCCTATCGGTTGCTTTCTCAGGTCTTCGGGGTCCCGGGCCATCGGAACCGGCGGTCACGGCTTGGCCGTTGGGCCGCCTATAACCCAGCCTATCACATTGAACCAGAAGGCTTTGCGGGCGTTAGCGCCACCATGGGCGGTTTAGCGCAACCAAGGTGAATCGGTGATCACATTCGGAAACAAAACCACCCCGACTGCGACAAATTCGTCATGCGCGCGAACTTTCACGACGGTCTAAGGCCCTCGTTTCATGGTGATTCGTACTTACCAGTTGATTCCGCGGGGCGAAAAACGGAAACTGTGATCAAAACAAGGCATGAGCAGAATAGGGAAGGCAGAAATGTCGCGGATCGCACTGGTGGACGATGACAGGAACATCCTGACATCGGTGTCCATGACGCTCGAAGCCGAAGGGTTCGAGGTCGAAACCTACAATGACGGCCAATCGGCACTCGACGCGTTCAACAAACGCCTGCCCGACATGGCGGTGCTGGACATCAAGATGCCCCGCATGGACGGGATGGACCTGCTTCAGCGGCTGCGCCAGAAGACCTCGATGCCGGTGATCTTCCTGACCTCGAAGGATGACGAGATCGACGAGGTCCTGGGTCTGCGCATGGGCGCGGACGACTACGTCAAGAAGCCCTTCTCGCAGCGCCTGCTGGTCGAACGTATCCGCGCGCTTCTGCGCCGCCAGGACGCGATCGCCACCGGCGAGGTCGCGACGACCGAAGAGACCAAGATCATGACGCGCGGCCATCTGACGATGGACCCCTTGCGCCATTCCGTAAGCTGGAAAGGCCGGGATGTGGCGCTGACAGTGACCGAGTTCCTGCTTCTGCAGGCGCTCGCCCAACGCCCCGGCTTTGTCAAAAGCCGCGATCAGCTGATGGATGTGGCCTATGACGATCAGGTCTATGTGGATGACCGCACGATCGACAGCCATATCAAGCGCCTGCGCAAGAAGATGCGCATGGTGGACGACGATTTCGGCGCGATCGAAACCCTCTATGGGATTGGGTACCGTTACAACGAAGAATGACCCCAGGTAGAGGTTTGTGGTGGGTGGCAGGACCTCTGACAGGGCAGACGTCGTACTCGGCGAGGATTGGGTCGGACCTGAAGGGGTCGTCGATTCCGAGCTGAGGGAAGGGCGGGAACGGCGAGGCATCATCTCGCTCAACCGCTCGCCGTTGGCCCGCAAGATCATTACGTTCAACCTCATGGCGATGGTCGTGCTGGTTGCCGGTGTCCTTTACCTCAACCCGTTCCGCAACAGCCTTGTCCTGCAGCGCGAAGCCGGCCTGGTCGCCGAGGCGCAGCTGATCGCCGATGTGTTCGAGGCGCAGCTCGATACAGCAGGTCCGGTGAATTTCGTCACTGGCGACGGGATCGACGTGGTGGCGACCACCGGCGGCATCGAGCTGCCTGAGGGCGTGGAGCTTTTCATCTACGATGCGACCGGGCAGCTCGTGACCTCGTCGGTCGGCATGGCCCGACCCGAGCAGGAGCTGATCAGCGGTCTGCAGCGCGACAATCGGTCGACCATCATCACCGACATCCTCAATCGCGTGTGGGACACGATCGAGGCGCTGCTCGGCCCCGGCGACAGCCATGACGTGACCCGCCATCCCGAGAAACTTGCGGCGGGGCTGGTTGACGCGGCCCTGGCCGGCGCGACCCAAGCCCATACCGGAAAGGATGAATTGGGTGACGCGACCTTCACCGTGGCGACGCCGATCCGCCAGAACGGCAGCGTGGTGGGCGTTGCCGCCGTCACCTCTTTCGCGGGCGAGATAAACCAGCTGGTCCGGGTCGAGCGCGAGCAGGTGCTGCAGATGTTCGTCGTGGCGATCATCGTCTCGGTCGGCCTGTCGCTGGTTCTGGCCTCGACCATTGCCAACCCGCTGTCGGACCTCGCGGCGGCGGCCGAGATCGGGCGCGACAAGAACGCCCGCAAGATCTCGCCCAACCGCGTTCGCATCCCCGACCTGACCGCAAGGCCAGACGAGATCGGGCGGCTTTCGGGCGCGATGCGCGGGATGGTTTCGGCTTTGTACGAACGGATCGAGGCGAACGAACAGTTCGCCGCCGACGTGGCGCACGAGATCAAGAACCCGCTCGCCTCACTGCGGTCCGCCGTCGGCACGCTGCGCGTGGCCAAACGGGAGGATCAGCGCGACAAGCTTCTTGACGTGATCGACCATGACGTCCGCCGCCTCGACCGGCTGGTCAGCGATATTTCCAACGCCTCGCGGCTCGACAGCGAACTGGTGAAGGAAGAGGAAGAGGCATTCAACCTTCTGAAGATGCTGACCAACCTCAGCGATTATCTGGGTCAGGAGGCACGGTCGAAGGGCGTCGAGTTCATCGCCGATCTTCCCGCCGAACCGATCACCATCACCGGGCTCGAGGCGCGGCTGGCGCAGGTCTTCGTCAACCTGATCACCAATGCCATTTCCTTTTGCACGGAAGGCGACGCGGTGCGCATCTGGGCGCGGCAGCGCGAGGGGCGCGTGCTGGTCGTGGTCGAAGATACCGGCCCCGGCATCCCCGATCAGGCGCTGACCAAGATCTTCAAGCGTTTCTATTCCGAACGCCCGCCCGGCCAGTTCGGCGAACATTCCGGCCTTGGCCTCGCGATCTCCAAGCAGATCGTCGAGGCGCACGGCGGCGTGATCTGGGCCGAGAACATCCGGCCCACCGATGCCGACATCACGTCCGAACCGCTCGGCGCCCGTTTCGTCGTCGGCCTGCCGGTGTGACGGACAGCCGTTCTGAGATCATCCACGCCACGACCGTTGCCTGGCAGCGGCGGGCAGTGGTGATCGCAGGTCCTTCCGGTTCGGGCAAGTCGGCGCTGGCGCTGCAGCTGATGGCCTTCGGTTGCACACTGGTCGCCGATGACCAGACACTTCTGTCGGTCCGCTCCGGCCTCCTCCATGCCGCGGCGCCCGCAACGATCAGCGGCCGGATCGAGATTCGCGGCGCGGGGATATTCGCAGCCGAAGCGGCAGGCCGCATACCGGTCACACTCACCGTCGATCTTTCGATAGATGAACGCGAGCGCCTTCCCCCGCGCCATGTCCGCACCTATCTTGGCATCTCCATCCCTTGCCTTCATCGGATCGAGGGAGCGCATTTTCCAGCGGCCATCCTGCATGTGCTGAGGTCGGAACGTCTGGACTAGCTATCGGAGGACCGCCCAGATGACGGGCAAGGACCAGGCCCCGACCGCGAACAACCGCCACCGGCTGATGATGGTGACGGGCCCGTCCGGTGCGGGCCGGGGCACGGCGATCCGGGCGCTGGAAGACCTGGGCCACGAACCGATCGACAACCTGCCGCTCAGCCTCGTGCCGCGGCTTTTCGACGGCCCTCCCATCGGGCGGCCGGTTGCGCTTGGCATCGATGTGAGGAACCGTGACTTCTCGGTCGCGGCGCTCATCGACCTGATCGACGATCTGACCGAACGGCCCGAGGTCGATGCCGAACTGATGTTCCTCGACTGCGACCCGAGCGAGCTTCTGCGCCGCTATTCCGAGACGCGCAGGCGCCATCCGTTCGTGCTCGCCCCGACGCCAGAGGATGCGGTCGAGCGCGAGATCGAGCTGCTGACACCGATCCGCGCGCGCGCCGATATCCTGATCGACACGACCGACATGTCGCCGCACGACCTGAAGGCCGAAATCGCGCGCTGGGTCGATGCGGGCGCGGCGGAACGGCTGGCGGTCTCGATCCATTCCTTTTCCTACAAGCGCGGCGTGCCGCGCGGGCTCGACATGATGTTCGACTGCCGGTTCCTGAAAAACCCGCATTGGGAGGCGGCGCTGCGCCCGCTTGACGGGCGCGATGACCGCGTTGCGGACTTCGTGGCCAATGACCCGCTTTACCCAACGTTCTTTGAAAAAACCCGCGACCTTCTGCTTTTCCTGTTGCCTGCGCAGGTGGATGAGGGCAAGAGCCACCTCGCCGTCGGCTTCGGCTGCACCGGTGGTCAGCACCGGTCGGTGATGATGGCGGAACGGGTGGCCAAGGCGCTTGCAGCCGCTGGCTGGCAGGTGTCTATAAGGCATCGTGAACTGGAACGGCGGACGGGTGGTTCGCCCAGACGAATGGCAGGTGGCGGGGCTTGATCGGGATCGTGATCGTCGCGCATGGCGGGCTGGCGAAGGAATATCTTTCCGCCGTCGAACATGTGGTGGGGCCCCAGCGGGGCATCCGCGCGATTGCCATTGAGGAAGATCACGACCGGGCCGGAAAGCAGGCCGAGATCATGGCCGCCGCCGATGCCGTCGACGAGGGCGATGGCGTGGTGGTGGTGACCGACATGTTCGGCGGATCGCCGTCGAACCTGTCGCTCAAGGCCTGCGTGTCGCAAGATCGCCAGATCATCTACGGCGCCAACCTGCCGATGCTGATCAAGCTGGCGAAATCCCGCGCGCTGCCGGTGCCGGATGCGGTTGCCTCGGCGCTGGACGCCGGCAGGAAGTACATCAACAGTTACGTCGGTTCCGGGCAGGGCAGCCAATGACCCCCATTCTCCTCGATATCGTGAACGAAAAGGGGCTTCATGCCCGCGCCTCGGCGAAATTCGTCGAAGTGGTCGAGGCGCATGATGCCGCCGCGACCGTCGAGAAGGACGGGATGAGCGTGTCAGGCGATTCGATCATGGGGCTTCTGATGCTCGCCGCCTCGCGCGGGACCCAGATCAGCGTGGTGACCAGCGGTCCGGAGGCGGAAAAGCTCCTCGAAGCGCTGCGCGCACTCGTCGCCAACCGCTTCGGCGAGGAGCGTTGACCATGACCGGGGTGCGCGCATGGTGAGCGCAACCGAAACCCGGCCCGCCCCGGCGCCGAAGAACAAGCGCTACGAGATGCGGCGCCTGTCCTATGCGGGCACCTTTTCCAACCCGTTCAAGGCCGGTGCGATTCGCGCCATCGAATGGCTGACGGGCAAGGTTACGCTCATCCGCCTGATCCGGTCGTTCGAGAAATCCGGCGCTCCCGTCGGCTCTCCCTTCTGGCCGAAGGCGATCCGCCATATGGGGATCGATATCCTGACCCCGCCCGAGGAAATCGCGCGTATCCCGAAGACCGGTCCGGTCGTCGTCGTGGCGAACCACCCGTCGGGCCTTGTCGACGGGATGATCATGGCCGAGATGGTCAACCGCGTGCGGTCGGATTTCAAGATCCTCACCCGCTCGCTGCTGACCGGCATTCCGGAAGTCGAGGAGTTCATGATCCCCGTGCCCTTCCCGCATGAGGAAAACGCCCGCGAGCTTGGCCTGGTCATGCGCGACGATACGATGAAGCACCTGAAGGCGGGGGGCGTGGTGATCCTGTTCCCGGCCGGCAAGGTGGCGATGTCGGACGGCTGGTGGGGCCCGGCGGTCGAAAGCGAATGGAACGTCTTCACCCACAAGATCGTCCGGTCGACCGGTGCGACCATCCTTCCCATCTTTTTCCCCGGCCAGAACAGCCGCGCCTTTCTGATCGCCAACAAACTGTCCGACACGATCCGGCAGGGCCTGCTGCTGCACGAGATCAAGCGCGCGCTTTTCAAGCCGCAGCGCCCGGTGATCGGCGAGCCGATCCCGGCGACGGTGCTGAAGGACTGGGAAGGCAACCCGCGGGGGTTCCTCGCATGGCTCAGGGAACATACGCTTAGCCTCGGCAGGTGACGGCTATCGGGGGCCAGCCCCCGAACCCCCGGGATACTGCGGCCAGAATGAAGATACGCTTTCACTGTGGATCAAATATCCTCGGGGGTCTGGGGGCAGACAGCCCCCAGCCTTCGCGCGGAGGTCACCGCGTCGGCACCGGCACTTCTCCCCGATAGTCGTAGAACCCCCGCTGGGTCTTGCGGCCGAGCCAGCCCGCCTCGACATATTTCGTCAGAAGCGGACAGGGCCGGTACTTGGTGTCCGCCAGCCCCTCGTGCAGGACGTTCATGATCGCAAGGCACGTATCCAGCCCGATGAAATCGGCCAGTTCCAGCGGCCCCATCGGATGGTTGGCGCCGAGCTTCAGCGACTGGTCGATCGACTTCACCGAGCCGACCCCCTCGTAAAGCGTATAGACCGCCTCGTTGATCATCGGCATCAGGATCCGGTTGACGATGAAGGCCGGGAAATCCTCCGCACTTGCCGCGGTCTTGCCCAGCCGCTCCACCACTTCGACCAGCGCCTTGTAGGTCGGCTCGTCCGTCGCGATGCCGCGGATCAGCTCGACAAGCTGCATCACCGGCACCGGGTTCATGAAATGGAACCCCATGAACTTTTCCGGCCGGTCGGTGCGCGAGGCGAGCCTTGTGATCGAGATGGACGAGGTGTTCGAGGTCAGGATCGTCTCGGGCTTCAGATGCGGGACCAGATCCTCGAAGATCGCCTGCTTGACCATCTCGCGTTCGGTCGCGGCCTCGATCACCAGATCGGTCTGGCCGAGGTCGGCGAGCCTGAGCGTCGTGCTTATGCGACCGAGGGCAGCAACCTTGTCGGCCTCCGCCAACTTGCCACGGGAAATCTGGCGGTCGAAGTTCTTCGTGATCGTGGCGATGGCCTTGTCGAGCGCCTCCTGGCTCACATCGGTCATCAGGACATCGTAGCCCGCCGCCGCGAAGACATGGGCAATACCGTTGCCCATCTGGCCCGCGCCCACGATACCCACCGACTGGATCGCCATCTGCCGTCCTTTCCCGCTTGTCCGCGCGACCTTATGCACCGCGCCCCGGCCTGCGCAAGCCTTACCGGCGGCAGGCCCCTTTCGCATTAGGCATTTGGCAATGCCTTCCGTGCAACCCTTGGCCTTGGGTGAATCGGAACTGATGGTGGGATCAATGGCCTATGAATTTCCGGGCGCGGGGGCGCTCGACTATCTTCCATGCCGCTATGGCGCGTCAAAGCTTCTGTTCCGTGGACCGAGGCGCAAGCTGGAGGGGCGCTATTGCGCCTTCCTTGGCGGGTCGGAAACCTACGGAAAATATGTGCGCGACCCCTATCCGGCGCTGGCAGAGGCGGCACTCGGCCTGCCGATGGTGAATTTCGGCTACATGAACGCGGGCGCGGATGTCTTCCTGAACGAACCGGCGATCATCGACGCGGCCAATCAGGCGCGGGTCGCGGTGATCCAGATCCTTGGCGCGCAGAACATGTCGAACCGCTTCTATGCCGTCCATCCCCGCCGCAACGACCGCTTCCTGCGCGCCTCGGCGCTGATGAAGACCATCTTCGGCGAGGTCGATTTCAACGAGTTTCACTTCACTCGTCACATGCTCCTGACGTTGAAGCGCGTGGCGCCGGAAAAGTTCGGGCTGGTCGAGACCGAGCTGAAGGCGGCCTGGGTGGCGCGCATGCGGCTGTTCCTTCAGAAGATGACGACCAAGACCGTGCTTCTGGCGATCGGCGATCATCGCGCGGCCGGTCGGCCGGGGGATGAGCTGGGGCCGGAGCCCCTGCTGATTGACGAGAAGATGATTGAGACCGTCCGCCCCTTCGCCACCGACTTCGTCCGCGTCGCACCGAGCGCGGCGGCACGCTCGGCCGGGACGCTCGGCATGGTCTTCGCGCCGCTCGACGCGCCCTCGGCGGCGGAACTGCCCGGGCCAAAGGTCCATGAGGAAGTGACCGAGGCGCTGACGCCGGTCATCGCCCGGCATCTGAAAGGGCGCTGAAAGGAAAAGGCCCGCCGGTGGCGGGCCTCTCCTGATCGTCCGGGGTCGCTCTGACGGTCAGAGCTTGCCGGTCAGAGCTTGCCGGTCAATTCCGGCACGGCGGCGAAGAGGTCGGCGACAAGACCGTAATCGGCGACCTGGAAGATCGGCGCCTCTTCATCCTTGTTGATCGCGACGATGACTTTCGAATCCTTCATCCCCGCAAGATGCTGGATCGCGCCCGAGATGCCGACCGCGACATAGAGATCCGGCGCCACGACCTTGCCGGTCTGGCCGACCTGCCAGTCGTTCGGGGCATAGCCGCTGTCGACCGCCGCGCGGCTGGCACCGACAGCTGCGCCGAGCTTGTCGGCGAGCGCCTCGATCAGGTCGAAGCTTTCCTTCGAGCCGACGCCACGGCCGCCAGAGACCACCACCTTGGCCGACGTCAGTTCCGGCCGGTCGGAGGCCGCGACACGGTCTTCGACCCAGGACGACAGGCCCGGATCGGCAGCGGCGCCGATCTTCTCGACCGAAGCCGAGCCGCCCTGCCCGGCCGCGTCGAACGAAGCGGTGCGGATCGAGGCGACCTTGACCTTGTCGGAGGATTTCACCGTCTGGATCGCGTTACCCGCATAGATCGGGCGTTCGAACGTGTCGGCGTCGATCACGGCGGTCACGTCCGAGATGACCATCACATCCAGAAGTGCTGCCACGCGCGGCAGCACGTTCTTGTTGAAGGCGGTCGACGCGCCGACGATATGGCTGTAGCCACCCGCCAGACCTGCGACCAGCGCTGCGGTCGGCTCCGCCATGCCGTGGCAAAGCGACTTGTCGTCCGCGAACAGCACCTTCGAGACGCCCGCAAGCTTGGCCGCATCGGCGGCGGCGGCATCGCCGCCCGTGCCCGCGACCAGCACATGCACATCGCCCAGGGCCTTGACGGCGGTCAGGGTCTTGGCGACCGCGTCGGTTGCAAGATGCCCGTCATTCACATCGGCAATCAGAAGAACGGCCATCTCAGATCACCCCCGCTTCGTCTTTGAGTTTCGCGATCAGCTCGTCGACCGAGCCGACCTTGACGCCCGCCTTGCGGCCCGCGGGCTCGGTCGTCTTGACGACCGAGAGGCGGGGGGCGACGTCAACGCCGTAGTCGGCGGGCGTCTTGGTGGCCAAGGGTTTCGCCTTCGCCTTCATGATGTTCGGCAGCGAGGCATAGCGCGGTTCGTTCAGGCGCAGGTCGACCGAGACGATCGCCGGCAGCTTGACCGAGATCGACTGCAGGCCGCCATCGACCTCGCGGGTCACTGTGGCCTTGTCGCCCTCGATCGCCAGTTCCGAAATGAAGGTTGCCTGCGCCCAGCCCAGAAGTGCGGCCAGCATCTGGCCGGTGGCGTTCATGTCATTGTCGATCGCCTGCTTGCCGCAAAGAACGATGCCCGGAGCCTCTTCCTTCACCACGCCCGCAAGCAGCTTCGCGACCGCGAGCGGTTCGATGTCGGTATGCACGTCGGCAGCAGCCTCGATCAGGATCGCGCGGTCGGCTCCCATGGCAAGTGCGGTCCGCAGCGTTTCCTGCGCCTGCTTCACGCCGATGGAAACCACGACGATCTCGGTCGCGATGCCCTTTTCCTTCAGCCGGATCGCCTCTTCCACGGCGATCTCGTCGAACGGGTTCATCGACATTTTGACGTTGGCGAGATCGACCCCCGATCCGTCCGCCTTCACGCGGACCTTCACGTTATAGTCGATCACGCGCTTCACAGGCACGAGGACCTTCATCGGCGTGTATCTCCTCAAGACAGGCCACCCTTGCGGGCGGCTGAATAACTCCCGTCCGGTTCCTAGCGAGTCTGCAACGCCTAGGACAGTGCAAAATCGACAGGAGTTGACGCTGGGACGCCACGTTTTGGCCTGTTAGCGACGGACAGCGGTTGAGCCGAGCCGCTCACCCTGCGCTCGCGGCCTTTCTTCGCGAGGAGCGCACGCAAGGGCGCGAGGAGCGGTCTAGCGGTGGGCGCCCGGCACCCAGAGCACATCCGTGCCGCCGTTCGCGACCCGGGCCGCCACGAAGAACCAGTCCGACAGCCGGTTCAGATAGGTGATCGCGGCGGGATTGACTTCTTCGCTCTCGGCCAGTTCGACCGCCAGCCTTTCGGCCCGACGGCTGACCGTACGGCAGAGGTGCAGATACGCGGCAAGCGGCGTGCCGCCCGGCAGGATGAAGCTGCGCAGAGGGGCAAGCGGCGCGTTCATCGCGTCGATCTCTCGCTCCAACCGCTCAGACTGGCCGGGCAGCATGCGCAGGACCGGATAGCCCGCCTCCGCGTCCTTGGTCATCTCGGGACGGCAGAGGTCGGCGCCGAGGTCGAAAAGGTCGTTCTGGATGCGGGCAAGGCCTGCGTCCATCTCGGTCCCGGCCGCATGCAGGCGGGCAAGGCCCACCGTGGCATTCACCTCGTCGACCGTGCCATAGGCCGAGACGCGCGCCGAATGTTTCGCGACCCGCGCGCCGTTGCCGAGCGCAGTTTCGCCCTTGTCGCCGGTCTTGGTGTAGATCTTGTTCAGGACGACCATCAGCGCCCCCGGATCAGCACGAACGCGAGGATCAGCACCACCGCCGCCGCCTGGGCGATGATCCGGTAGCGCATGATGCGGTTGGCGTGCTTGCGGTTGAAGTCGCCACCCTTGGCGAAGCCGCCGATGCCGGTCATCAGGATGGCCAGCACCACGAAGCAGGCGATGGCCGCAACGATGAAAAGCGGGTCTCTGGTCATGGTGCCTCCTGGGGCTTTGCCCCTGCTTTAGGCCGTTCGGTCCCGCTTTACCAGCGCCCCTTCAGCAGGCCGGTGAAATCCACCGGACCCGCCTGCCCGGTCAGCCGCGCCCGATAGATCGGCAGGCTTTCGGCCACGCGCATCACGTAGGTCTGGGTCTCACGGAAGGGGATGGCCTCGATCCAGTCGACCGGATCGACGCCCTTGGCACGGGGATCTCCAAGGCTCGCGATCCATTTGCGCGACCGTCCCGGCCCGGCATTGTAGCCGGTCGCGACCAGAAGCGGCGAGGTGCCGAACTCCTCGACAAGCCCCGCCAGATAGGCCGAACCGAGCGTGGCGTTATAATCGAAGTCGCTGCCAAGCTTGCCGCGGTCAAAGCCCACGCCCACTTTGGCCGCCATCATCTTGCCGGTCTCGGGCATCACCTGCATGAGGCCAAGCGCGCCCACGGACGACACGGCTTCGGGGTTGAACTCGCTTTCCCGGCGCGCGATCGAAAGTGTCAGCTCGGTCGGCACCGGCAGGTTCAGGTGATCGAGGCCTACGAGCGGAAAATAGGCCGAGGGCCAGATCACGCCCTTGTCGGCGGCGGCCTTGGCCAGCACCACGCCGATATAGGGCTCGTTCGCCTCAAGCGCCATGCCGGCGATCCGGCCGATATCCTCGCCCGAGAGGCTTTCGGCGAGATGCAGGAAGAAGCGCGCGGCCAGCTGATGTTCGCCCGCCTGCATCAGCAGCCGCCCGGCCTTGAAGACCGACGATCCGGCGAAAGACGCGTCCTGCCAGCCGGGATAGGCCTCGCCGCCGACAAGGGCGGCCGACAGCGGCAGGCCCGCCTTTTCGGCCGCAAGAAGCCCGTAGAAGGCGGTCTGATAGCGCGCCGCCTCGGCATAGGCGGCCTGGGCGTCGCCCGCGCGGCCTGCGGCCTCGTAGGCGCGGCCCAGCCAGTAACCGGCGCGGGCGAGGCTGATCGGCCCGTTCACCGCGGCCCTGTAGCGGGCGAAGTGTTTCAGCGCCGTATCGGCGTCGGAAAGCTTCCTGAGCGCGATATAGCCCGACAGCCATTCGAGGTCGGCGTAATCGTCACCACTCGCCAGATGATGGTTCGCCGCCATCCGGTAGGCGCGGCGCGGGTCGCCTTCGCGCATTTCCTTCCGCGCCAGCTTGCGCCGCCAGTCGGCCCACGCTTCCGGATCGCCGAGGTCCTCGGCACTTCCCGACCGTTCCAGCATCAACGTCCCGGCATCGGCATAAAGATCCTTGCCGATCCGCCAGCGGAACCGGTCATAGGCGAGGCCGGCCGAGCCTTTCATGCGTTCCGGCACCGCCTTGATCAGCGCATCCACGCCATTCGCGCGTTCCTGCAAGGCGATCCGCGCCTCGGCGACCGCGCGGGTGCCCGCACTGGCAAGCGGCAGCACGCGTTTGGCATCACCGGTAAGCCCTGCCTTCAGCATCGCCGCCACCCGACCATCATGATGATCGGCCAGCACCTCGCCGAACTCGGCAAGGAATGTCGCCTGATCCTCGGGCCGGATCGGAAGGGTGCGCCAGCCCCTGATCACTTCTTTCGCCGCCGCCGCCCCGTCGCCCTGTGCCCGCAAGGCGAGGGCGAGCGCTAGGCAACCCTGCCCGGACTGCGGTGGCTCTTCGGAGAAATAGGAGATAATCAGCACCGGGCTCAGCCCGTCGGTGATCGCCGCTTCGCCCTTCTTGCGCAGAAGTTTCAGGCCCGGCCAGTCGGGGCGGCGGCGCAGAAAATCGACATAGGCCGCGAAAGAGGCGGACTGCTCGCGCAAATATCGCCATTCGATCACATCGGCGGCGAGCGCCCCGCCGCCGCCCGCCTCGGACAGTGCCGTGTTCCAGTCACCGGCGTCGGCTGCGGCGATGGCCGCGCGCAGCGATGCTGCCTCGTCGGCGCGCGCCGCGCCGCAAAGCGCAAGGGCCGCGGCCAGCGCGGTGGCGAAAAGGACCCGGATCATGCTGCCTCGTCGACTGCTTCGTTCTTGTTTCGGCAAATTTACCGCGGCGGCGGCGCCGCGCAACACACAAACTTGGCAAGGCGCGCAGATAGGGCTAGGTTCCGCCGCGATTTTCATCCCGGGCGTCCTGCCCCATCCTCAAGGAGCGTGTCATGTTCAAAGGGTCCTTCCCAGCCCTCGTCACGCCGTTCAAGAACGGCGAGCTGGATCTGGACACGCTGAAGAAACTCGTGGACTGGCATGTGGCCGAGGGCTCGCACGGGCTGGTGCCGGTAGGCACCACGGGCGAAAGCCCGACGCTGTCCCACGAGGAACATGTGATCGTGATCCGCGAGGTGGTGAAGGCCGCAGCCGGGCGCATTCCGGTGATCGCCGGGGCGGGGTCCAATTCGACGGTGGAAGGCATCGGCCTTATCAAAGGCGCGGAAGAGGCTGGCGCCGACGCGGCGCTCGTCGTGACGCCCTATTACAACAAGCCCACCCAGCGCGGCCTCTACGCCCACTACAAGGCGATGCACGACGCATCGTCGCTGCCGATCATCATCTACAACATCCCCGGCCGCTCGGTCATCGACATGACGCCCGAGACCATGGGCGAGCTGGCGAAGCTGCCGCGCATCGTGGGCGTCAAGGATGCCACCGGCAAGATCGAGCGCGTAAGCCAGCAGCGTGCCGCTTGCGGGCGCGATTTCATCCAGCTGTCGGGCGAGGATGCCACCGCGCTTGGCTTCAACGCCCATGGCGGGGTGGGCTGCATCTCGGTCACCGCGAACGTCGCGCCGCGCCTCTGCGCCGAGTTTCAGGAAGCCACGCTGCGCGGCGATTTCGCCAAGGCGCTGGACTATCAGGACCGGCTGATGCCGCTGCACGAGGCGATCTTCATCGAGCCGGGCCTCTGCGGCGCCAAATACGGCCTGTCGCGGCTGGGGCTTTGCTCCGAGGAGGTGCGCCTGCCGCTGACCGGTCTCCTCGACACGACCAAGGCAAAGATCGATGCCGCCATGCGGCACGCGGGCCTGATCAACTGAGGCATCCGGCGGGTCGCCCCGCCGGACCTTTCAGCAGCCGCCCAGCACCTGCGAGACCACGCCCACCCGGCAGACCTTCATCGGCTGGGCATGACCGGTTTCGACGCCGGCGAAGGCGAGAAGGGCGAAAAGCGTGGCGATGAGTGTGGCTTCCTGCATGATGGGCTCCGATCCGTTGTTCATGGATCGTTCTAGCCGTTAACCATTAAATCGCGGTTACCGGAACATTACCGGAACATTAATCGGGCGCGCGGCGATTGCGCAGGCAACCTGCTGTACGGAAACACCTTATTCGATGTGAAGCGTTGCGCTTTCAGGTCGTTCAGCCGCCTCGCTCGCCCTTTCTTCGGCGGCGGCGCGCGGTTTGCGCATCATCACGAAACGTCCCGACTGCGCGGGCGATTTCGGGAAGTGCCAACGCCCCTCGATCCGGGTACGCGCCGGGTTCAGCTCTCCCTGATAGCGGGGATGATCGCCCTGATCGAAACCGACATAGCGCTTGATGAAACTGACGCGCAGGCCGTTGTGGTCGCCGTTCAGGACCGCACTCAGGATCGTGCCCTGATCGGGGCGGAAACTGTTCGGTTCGGTCACATCGCCGGTCAGGCTGCCGCCCGTATCATGGAGGTCGACCTCGAACGGCACCGGCTCGGCTGCGCCCTGATAGTCGTAGCGGCCAAGCCAGCGGCCGGTCAGGCTGTCGTTCCGCCCTGTCATGGGTTCATGCCACCAGCTGTTCGGCGCGCTTCAGATCGACACTGACCAGCTGGCTGACGCCCTGTTCCTGCATGGTCACGCCGAAAAGCCGGTCCATGCGGCTCATCGTCACCGCATGGTGGGTGATGATCAGGAAGCGGGTGTCGGTGCGCCGCGTCATCTCGTCCAGAAGGTCGCAGAAGCGCGTGACATTGGCATCGTCCAAGGGCGCATCGACCTCGTCGAGCACGCAGATCGGCGCGGGGTTCGCGAGGAAGACGGCGAAGATGAGCGCGAGCGCGGTCAGGGTCTGTTCGCCACCCGAGAGAAGCGACAGAGTCGCGAGCTTCTTGCCGGGCGGCTGGCACATGATCTCGAGCCCCGCTTCCAGCGGATCGTCCGATTCGACCAGCACGAGGTTCGCCTCGCCACCGCCGAAGAGATGGGTGAAAAGCAGGCGGAAGTTTTCGTTCACCTGCTCGAAGGCGGTCAGCAGCCTTTCGCGGCCCTCGCGGTTGAGGCCCGCGATCCCGGCGCGCAGCTTCTTGATCGCCTCCTCGAGGTCGGCCTTTTCCTTGACCAGCGTGTCATGTTCGGCCTGGACTTCCTTTGCATCCTCCTCGGCGCGCAGGTTCACGGCGCCCAGCGCGTCGCGCTGGCGTTTCAGGCGGTTCACATCGGCGTCGAGCACCTCGGCGTCGGGCATCTTTTCGGGATCGGCGTTCAGCGATTGCAGAAGCGTGCCCGGCGTATTGTCGGTTTCCTCGCGGATGCGCTCGGCGGCATAGGTGACCGTCTCGCGCGCGGCGTCGGCGCGGGCCTCTGCCCGGGCGCGGGCCTCGCGCGCCTCCGATGCTCCGCGTTCGGCCTCCCGCTCCGCGTCGGCCGCTTGTCGCATGGCGGTCTCGCCCTCGGCCAGCCGGTCGGCGGCGGCCTTGCGGCGGGCCTCGGCCCTGTCGATCGCATCGCTGAGTTCGGCCCGTTTGGCGGCGATTTCGGCGGGGGCGGAGGAGGCGGCCTTCAGCTCCGCCTCGGTGGCGTCGCGGCGTTCGGTCAGTTCGGCGGTGCGTTTTTCGGCATTCTCAAGCCGCAGTTTCCAGCCCGAGATTTCCTTGGTGATCTCCTGTCGGCGCCGCAGCCGCGCCTCGCCCTCGCGGCGGAGTTCGTCATGGGCGGAGCGCTTGGTCAGCATGGTGACGCGCGCGGCCTCGACCGTCAGCTTCACATCCTCGACCTGCGCGCGGGCGGCGTCGAGGTTGGGCAGCGCCGCAACCCCGGCCTCTGCCTCTTTCAGCCGGGTCCGGGCGCCCATCGCCTCTTCCTCATGGCGGCTGACCGCCAGGCGCGCGCTTTCCAGCTTGCCGCCCGCGATCGACCTGTCCGCCTCGGCGCGGGAGAGCGCCCGGCTCGCATCCGCCATGCGGCGGTCGGCCTCGCGGCGCGCTTCGCGCGCAGCCGCATCGGCGCGAGTGGCTTCGGCAAGCGTGCGGGTCAAATGCTCATGCGCCTGCCGGGCGCCTTCGGCGCGGGCCGCGACCTCTTCGAGGTCGCGTTTCAGTTCGACAAGCCGGTTGAGCTGCTGGAGCCGCAGCGCCGCCGCCGACGGCGCATCTTCTGCCGCCGCGCGGAACCCGTCCCAGCGCCAGACATCGCCCTCGACCGAGACGAGGCGCTGGCCGGGCTTCAACGCGGCCTGCAGGCGCGGCCCGTCGGCGCGCGCGACGAGGCCGATCTGGCCGATGCGCCGAACGAGCGCCTCGGGCACGGTCACGAGATCGGACAGGGCTTTCGCGCCCGGCGGCAGGGCTTGCGCCTCGCGGTAGGCGGGCAGGACCGCCCAGCCGCTGCCCTTGTCTCCCTGGACTTCCGGCGCACGCAGATCGTCGGCAAGCGCCGCGCCCAACGCCTTTTCATAGCCGGGCTGGACGCGCAGACGGTCGAGCATCTGCTTGCCGGTCTGAGCCTCGCGTTCGACGAGCTTGGCAAGCGCCGCCACCTCGGCGCGCAGCGCCCCGGCCTCGCCTTCCGCCTCGGACCGCGCAGCGCGGGCGTCAGTTTCGCGCGCCTGGGCCTCGGTACGCGCCTCATCGGCCGCTTTCAGCGCCTCTTCGGCGGCCTCTGCCGCCGCGATTGCTCCGGCCTGGGCGGCCTCCGCCGCCTGATGGTCGGTGCTGGCGCGCGCCAGTGCCGCCTCTGCCTCGCCCGCCTGTGCCCGGGCGCGGGTGGCTTCGGCTTCGTTCTTCTCCACGGTGGAGCGGCTGTCGGAAAGAAGCCGGTGCGCCGACTGATGGCGGGCGGACAGGCGCGCAACATCCTCGGTCAATTCGGAAAGCGTCGCTTCACGGTTCTGCAGGACCTGCGCGGCCTCCGCCGCCTCGGTCGCCGCCCCTTCCAGTCGGCCCTCGTGGCCCTCGGTCGCCTTGGCGATCTGGCCCTGCTCCCACTCCAGGCGCTGGATCGTCTCGCCCGCGTCGCGGTTTAGACCCGCCTCGCGGTCGAGATCGCGGGAAAGTTGTTCAATCCGGCCCTTCAGCGTCTCGATCATCTGGAGCGCCTGGGCTTCCTGATCCTTCAGCGTGTCGCGGCTGACCATCAGGCGCTGCAGGATCGCACCCGCGACCGCTTCTTCCTCGCGCAGGGGCGGCAGCCGGTCCTCGGCCGCTTCGCGGGCTTTCGTCCCGGCGCGGGCGGCAGTTTCCGCCTGCGCCGCGGCGGTGGTGCGCGCCTTCAGATCGGTTTCGGCCGCAAGCCGCGCCTGATCGGCCTCGCGCCAGCGACGATAGAGAAGCATGCCTTCGGCGCGGCGCAGTTCCTCGCCGATCTCGCGGTAGCGGGCGGCCTGACGGGCCTGACGCGCCAATTGCGCAAGCTGCTGGGCGAGTTGTTCAATCACATCGTCGACGCGCAGCAGGTTTTGCTCCGTCCCGTTCAGCTTCAATTCCGCCTCGTGGCGGCGCTGGTAAAGGCCGGAGATGCCAGCCGCCTCTTCAAGGATGCGGCGGCGGTTCTTTGGCTTTGCGTTGATCAGTTCGGCGATCTGGCCCTGCCGGACGAGCGCGGGCGAATGCGAGCCGGTCGAGGCGTCGGCAAACAGCATCTGCACGTCGCGGGCGCGGACATCCTTGGTATTGGCCTTGTAGGCGGAACCGGCATCGCGGGTAATACGGCGGACGATCTCCAGCTGGTCCTGATCGTTGAAGCCAGAGGGCGCCAGCCGTTCGGTATTGTCGATGGTGATGACGACTTCGGCGAAATTGCGGGCGGGCCGGGTGGCGGCGCCGGCGAAGATCACATCCTCCATCCCGTCGCCGCGCATCGCGGTCGGGCGGTTTTCACCCATGACCCAGCGCAGCGCCTCCAGAAGGTTCGACTTGCCGCAGCCGTTCGGGCCGACGACACCTGTCAACCCTTCATGGATCAGCAAGTCCGTCGGATCGACGAAGCTCTTGAAGCCGTTCAGTCTGAGGCGCGTGAAACGCAATGGGCGGGTCCGGTCTGATTCCCTTGGGCTCAGGAATCCTTGGACGGATGGGCCCGTGAGTCAACGGCGTTCCACAGGATATGGGGATAGATTGGCAGTTATCCCCAATATGTCGGGCTCAGGCGGCCTGCGCGGGCTTGAAGCGGGCAGTGGACCGGTCGCAGGCATAGGCCTCGATCATCGGATAGGGATCGCGGGCAAGCTGATCGACCGCGCCGATGATCAGGTCTGCCTTGGCATCGTCGGCCAACGCCGACAGGTTGAGCCGCGTCCAGCCCGGTTTCTCCATCTCCTCGCCCGACAGGATCGCGGCGCGCAGCGCCTCGGACTGCGCTTCGTCGATGCCGAGCAGGCGATGGGCATAGGGCCCCGCACAGGCGCAGCCGCCACGCGCCTGCACGCCGTGGCAGTCCGACAGCATGCGGGTGAAAAGCTGCTGATGGACATAGCCGCCAGCGCGCGGATCACGGATGCGCAGCGAGAAGATCGGCAGGCGGCGGGCTGCATTCGGATCGCCGATGATCTCGATGTTCGGGTTGGCGGACCAGACGCTCAGCGCGCGCTGGCGCAACTCCTCATGGCGCGCGTCCATGAAGGCCTGCCCGATGGCCTCCTTGACCAGAAAGGCGAGGCCCGCGCGGATGTCGCCCACGACATTGGGCGTGCCTGCCTCTTCGCGGACGGCGACATCAGCGGAGTAGTCATGCGCCCAGGGCGAGACGAAGCGGACGGTGCCGCCGCCGGTCGCGGTGGGCGTCGTGCGGGCAACGGCGGCGCGGCGGACGATCATCACGCCCGAGGCGCCGGGGCCGCCGATGAACTTGTGGGGCGACAGGACCACGGCGTCCTTCTCGGCATCCGTTCCCGCCCGCATGTCGATGGGCAGGTAAGGCCCGCCGCCCGCATAATCCCAGACCGCAAGCGCGCCGAAGAGTTTCAGAAGGCGCGTGACCGGATCGGGGTCTGTCACGATGCCGGTAACGTTCGAAGCGGCCGAAAAGGCGCCGATCTTCAGCGCGCCCTTCTCAGCCGCGGACAGCGCCATGGCCAGTGCCATGAGGTCGGGACCGCCGGTTTCCGCCTCGGGGATCTCGATGACCTCAGCCCCGCTCTCGCGCCAGGGCAGGATGTTCGAATGATGCTCGTAAGGCCCGATGAAGACCACAGCCCCCGGCCCTGCCGCAGCTTCGCGCACACCGAGAAGACCGACCAGCCGGTTGAGACCGGCGGTCGCACCAGAGCCGGTGAAGACCGTGGCGAAACTTTCATCCGCGCCGCAGGCACGCGCGACAAGCGCACGCGCCTCGCGGCGCATCTTCGTCATCCGCTCGCCGCACCAGGAGGCTTCGGTATGGCTGTTGGCATAGAAGGGCAGAACCTCTTCCATCATGAAGCGCTCGACCTGCCGGAGCGCGCGGCCCGAGGCGACATAGTCTGCATAAACAAGTTTCTTTGCCCCGAACGGCCCCTCGATCTCGGCGCCTTCGCCAATCAGGCCGTCGCGCAGGCGCTGGATATGGTTCCGCCCCCGAAGGCTGGTGGCGAAGTCGCTGAAGAAGCTGGTCTTGGAAGCGATGGTCATCGGGGCCTCTGGCGGACGCTGGAATGGATCAAGGCAATGATGATTGAAGTTAGTCGCGATTTCATTATCATTATTTGCATGGTTTTCTTCATTATCGGGTCAAATGATCGAACATGCCGGAAAAAATAGATCAGATTGATCGGGCGATCCTCAGGGTCTTGCAAAAGGACGCCAGCCTGTCGCAACGCGATCTGGCCGAAAGGGTCGGCCTGTCGCAGAATGCCTGCTGGCGGCGATTGAAGGCGCTGAAGGACAGTGGACTGATCACGGGCGAGACGCTGAGGCTCGACCCGCAAGCGCTCGGGCTCGGGCTGACGGTCTTCATGATGATCCGCACGAAACATCACGGGAAAGAGTGGCTGGATCTCTTCCGTCGCGAGGTCTCTGCCATCGCGAACGTGATCGACTTTTTCCGGATCGCGGGGGACTATGACTACATGCTGAAGGTCGTGGCGCGTGACATGAACGATTTCGACCGGGTCTATCAGCGGCTGATCGAAAAGGTGGAACTGGATACGGTCACCTCCTGCATCACGATGGAGGCAATCGTGAACGGGCGCGACCTGCCGGTGTGACGGATCAGCCGTCGGGCGCGTCGAGGCTGAGGCCAAAACGCCCGCCCGCGACCGGCCGCGCCTCGAATCCGCGCTTCAGATAGAAGGCCGCCGCCGCATCATTGCCCGGCGCGGTCCCGACCGAGAGGTAGGAGCAGCCAAGCGAACGGGCGAGCCCGACCCCGGCGTCGATCAGCCGAGCGCCAACGCCCTGCCCGCGCCAGGCCGGCTCGACATATAAGTGATGCATGTCGAGCCCGCGGCGCGCATATTGCAGAAGATGCAAGGGCAGGAAGGCCGCATAGCCAACCGGACCGCCGGGTGCGCCGGCGACCAATATCCGGCACCAGGGCGAGTCGCCCAGCGAATCACGGATGAGCATCCCTTCGGTCGCTTCAGCCCTATCGCCGTGATGCGCTGCCAGCGACCGGATCATTGCCAATACCGCGCTCAGATCGGCCGCCTGCATCGGCCGCACCTCCGTCTCTGCCATCCTGCAGATCTCCGCCGTTTCGCGCAGCTTGCGCGGGCGAAAGCCCGCCGGTCAAGCCGGTGACGGGTACGCGCTGGCGGCACTCCGCCGGGCGCAGGGCGCGTTCCGGCGACGTTTCGCCCTCGCGCCACCGACCTGCCGATTGTGGGCTCGACGCGGCCTGTCATCCCGACGCAGTCTCCCAGAACTATCGCCAATCGCCGGGCTGTGCGGGCCCGCCAAATCGACCGGAAAGCCATAATTCGGCCGCAACTCCGGCCCCACCTGCATGACCCGAGGAGACAGACATGACCCTATCGGCAACCGAGCAATATCTTCTGGAACTGATCAACCGCGGGCGGCTTGCTCCCGATGCCGAGGCGGCGCGCTTCGGCATATCGCTGAACAGCGGGCTGAGTGCGGGAACGATCAGCAGCGCGGCCAAGCAGGTCCTTGCCCCGAATGCGCTGCTGGAAGCCGCGGCAACCAAACATTCGCAATGGATGCTGGCGACGGACATATTTTCGCATACCGGATCGGGCGGATCGTCGCCCGGCGCCCGGGCAACGTCCGAAGGTTACAGCTGGGCGCGCCTTGGCGAGAACATCGCCTGGCGCGGCACGACCGGAACGCTGAACACCCAAGCAACGATCGATTCGATCTACGAGGGCCTCTTTCGCAGCGCCGGGCACCGCACCAACACGCTCGGCGACGGTTACCGCGAGCTCGGCCTCGGCGTGGAGACGGGCCAGTTCACCTCTCGCGGCACCACCTACAACGCGATGATGGCCACCGAGAATTTCGGCACCTCCGGCAGCAAGACCTTCCTGACCGGCGTCGCCTATAACGATGCCGAGAAGGACCAGTTCTATTCGATCGGCGAGGGCCAGGCTGGCGTGCGCTTCAGCGCGAGCGGATCAACTACGACGACCGCAAACGCCGGGGGCTATGCGATCGGCTTGACCGGCGCGAAGGGCGTCGGCGTCAGCGGTACAGTCGGCGGAACCAGCTTCTCGGCAAAGGTGGATATGGACCATGGCAACGTGAAGCTCGACGTAGTGAATGGCGACCTGTTCCGCACCTCGGGCAACATCACCCTGGGGGCGGGGATCCAGAAGGTCGAGCTTTTGGGTATCGATGATCTGAATGCCACCGGCAACAGCGCTGCCAATGTACTGATCGGCAACCGCGGCGATAACCGTCTGCACGGCGGGCAATCGAACGACTATCTCGATGGCAAACTGGGAAATGACATCCTGACGGGCGGCTACGGCGCGGACAAACTGCGCGGCAATATGGGTGATGACTATCTTAGCGGCGATCGTGGCAATGACACGCTCGGCGGCGGGTGGGGCACTGATCGATTGGTCGGCGGCGCGGATGCGGATCGCTTCATCTTCAATGCGCGCGACTATCACGACACGGTCATGGATTTCTCGGCTGCACAGGGCGACCGGCTGCAATTCGACGATGCGCTCTGGGGGAATGTGGCCATGACTGCGTCGCAGGTCGTGTCGACCTTCGCACATGTGGTTGCGGGCGGCGTTCTGTTCGACTTCGGTCAGGACGAACTGCTGCTCGCCGGGCTGACCTCCACCTCGGGCTTGCAGAACTACATCGACATCGTCTGAGCCCTTGACCGCGCCGCCCGGCCGTCGCCAAATCTCGCAGTCAGATCGGGGAGGCGGCGATGGACGGCGGCGCGGGTCATTGTCTGTGCGGAGCGGTCAGCTACCGGTTCGAGGGGCCGCCGAACTGGCAGGCTCATTGCCACTGCGAAAGCTGCCGACGCAACTGCTCCGCGCCCTTCACCAGCTATTTCGGCGTGAACCACGGCAAGTGGCGCTGGACGGGGACCGTGCCGCAGGTCTACGCCTCCTCGCCCGGCGTCCGGCGGCATTTCTGCGCGACCTGCGGCACGCCGATGGCCTTCGAAGGCGAGGCCTGGGCGCATGAGATCCATTTCTATGCCGCAAGCCTGGACGATCCGTCGGTCTTCGAACCCAGTCTGCATGTGAACTGGAACGAACATCTGCCCTGGGTGAAGCTCGACGACGGGCTGAAGCGGATGCGGACGCCGCGCCGGATGCGGCCGGACGAGGATTTCGGGCCGGTTCTGGCGCTGATCCGGTCGGCATTCGCCTATATGGACGTGCGGATCGACCCGCCCTCCTCGGTCCACCGTCTGACGGCGGACGCGATGGCCCTGCGCGCGGCGACCGAAGAGATCTGGGTGCTGGAGGACCTCGGTCAACCGGTCGCTTCCATTATCCTGACGCCGAAGGCCGATCACCTCTATCTCGGCAAGCTGGCGGTCGCGCAGGACTATCGAGGTCAAGGACTGGCGCGGCAACTCGTCCGGCATGCGGCGACGCGGGCGAAAGCGCTCGCCCTGCCGGAACTGCGGCTGCAGACACGGGTCGAACTGCAGGAAAATCATCGCGCCTTCGGGGCGATGGGCTTCACCGAGACCGGCCGGTCCGCGCATCCGGGCTATGACCGGCCGACCTCCATCTCCTTCACGCTCCGGGTCTGAGCCCATGCGGCGCCTGATCGCGCTGGCCGCCCGCACCGCCATCGCCAACCACCGGCCCGAGGGGCACCTCGACACCGACGGGTCAAGCTGCCTCCGCTCTGGCTGAATCGTCGGGCACAGGCATACCCACCCAGCCGCACAGTTTACCCCATTGCCCGGCCCCGCCCCCCGTCCGATAAGGGGCGGCGGAAGGATGAACCGATGACCCAGCGCCTTACACGCGACCTGATCGGGCGGCTGCCCGAAAGCGTGCCCGACCCCGGCCCGATCGCGCGCGGGCAGGTGCCGGAGGATCATTACCCCACGATCGCCCGGAAACTTTTCGAGGCCCACCGCCGGACCGGCGCGACACGGTTCTTCGCCATCGGATCGCTCATCTGGAAGCCCCGCCCCTATTTCGCCGGGATGGAGCCCGCCCGCGTCCATGGCTGGCACCGCGCCTTCTGCCTGGGCCCGGACACCCGCTATCGCGGCAACCCCGACGCCCCCGGCCTGATGCTGTCGCTTGACCGGGGCGGGTCGTGCAAGGGGATGGTGATCCGGCTGAAGGACGATGTGGGCGAGGCGGAGCTTCTCGACCTCGTGCAGTCCGAACCGCCGCCGCCACCGCATCCGGTGACCGCCCATACCGCCAACGGGCCGGTCGCGGCCTGGGCCTTCGCCTGCCCGCGCGACTATGCGGGCTATGTCAGCGGTCTGTCAGACGACGAGATCGCCGACCGGCTCTCTTGCTGCGTCGGCATGCGCGGCACGATGGCGGAATATGTGCTGAACACGATCGAACATCTGGAAGAGGCGGGCATCCACGACCCGATGCTCTGGCGCATGCAGGCGCTGATTGCCGAGCGGTTGGCGCTCAGGCTGACCTTTCCTGCCGCGCCCTGATCCGCTCACGCCACAGCGTGAAGAGCCCCGCGCCAACGACAATGGCCGCGCCAACGACCAGGTTCGGGCGCAGCGTTTCGCCGAAAAAGGTGACACCGAGAATGGCAATGAAGGCAAGTTGCAGATAGGCGAAGGGCTGCACGGCGGACGCCTCGGCGACCGCAAGCGCCCGGATCATCAGGAAATGCCCAAGGATCGAGGAACAGCACAGCGTCGCCATCCAGACCCAATCGCCCGGCGTCATCGGCGACCAGTGCATGAGGCCGAAGGGCGTGATCGTCACCGCCCCGGCGATCCCGGCCCAGAAGAAGGTGACCGACGGCGCATCGCCCCGCGCGACATAGCGGGTCAGAAGCCCATAGAGCGCGAACATGAAGGCGCCGAGCAGCGGGATCAGCGCATAGGGCGAGATCACCCGCCCGCCCGGTTCGAGAATGATGATGATGCCGAGAAAGCCCATGCCGATCGCCGTCCAGCGCCGCCAACCGACCTTTTCGCCCAGAAGCGGGCCGGAGAGGGCGGCGACAAGCAACGGGTAGCAGGTGAAGATCGCATGGGTCTCGACCAGTCCGAGCCGCACGAAGGCCGCGACGACCACGCAGATTTCCAGCGCCAGCAGGACGCCGCGCGCGATCTGCAACAAAGGATAGCGCGACCGGACCGCCGCCCTGATCCCGCCCGGCTGGCGCGCGGCGAGGAAAAGCACGAAGGCCGCGAAGGCCCAGAAGCGGATCGTCACCACCATGAAGACCGAATAATCCGTGCCTAGATGGCGCGATATCCCGTCCTGCAACGCGAAGACCAGGCTGGTGAGCGACATCAGCAGGATGCCGAGGCGGGTATTCTGTTCGGTCATTGGCCCCGTTCGCCCCCGTCCGGATACCGGCCCACCGACATGTGCCGCTTGCGTCCGTATCCCGCCCGCCGCTCTACCTGAAACCCCGCCGCCTGCAAGGCCCTGCGCACGAAACCCGCCGCGGTATAGGTGGCGAATGTGCCGCCCGGCGCGGTGTGGCGGGCGACCTCTGCCAGTAGGCCCTCGCCCCAAAGCTCGGGGTTCTTGGCGGGCGAAAAGCCGTCGAGGAACCAGGCGTCCGCCTTCGCCCGCCACTGCGGCAGCGACTCGCGCGCGTCGCCGACGATCACTTCGACCGTCACCGGCCCAAGGTCGAACTGCCGGCGCCGTGCCGCCCAGTGGTCCAGCAGCGGGCCGGCCACCGCACGCGCCTCCGGAAAGGCCCCCAGCGCGCGCGCCATGTCGCCCGCGGGCATCGGGAAGGCTTCGAAGCTGGTGAAATGAAGCTGCCCCGCGACCCCGGTAGCCTGCCAGGCGATGAGCGTCGCGAGCAGATTGAGCCCGGTGCCGAAGCCCAGTTCGGCAATGCGGAAGCCGTCGCGGAATCTCTCCGGCAGGTGATTGCCGCCAAGGAAGACATGCCGCGTCTCTGCCAGCCCGTCGGCCTTGGAGAAATAGGGATCGTCGAAGAGGGCCGAGACCGGCACACCATCGTCAGTCCAGCCGACCCGCTCGCTCTGGTTTTCCGCTGCCATCTGCCCTAGACCTTCCGGCCGCGACCATGGCGAAGGGCGGCAGGATTGGCAACGGCGGACATCACCGTGATGGGGGGCGGCATCTTCGGCCTCGCCACCGCATGGGAATGCACGCGCCGGGGCGCAAGGGTCCGGCTGATCGAGCGTGACCGGATCGGCGCGGGATCGTCGGGTGGGCTTGTCGGCGCGCTCGCCCCGCATGTGCCGGAGGCCTGGAACGAGAAGAAGGCGTTCCAGCTTGCGAGCCTACTGACGGCCGAAAGCTTCTGGGCCGAGGTGAAGGCGCGGTCGGGGATCGACCCGGGCTATGCGCGCCTAGGCCGCCTGCAGCCCCTTGCCGACGCGGATGCCGTCGCCCAGGCCGAACGGCGGGTGGAGAGTGCCAGCACGCTATGGCGTGGCGCAGCTGAGTGGCGGGTGGAGCGGGGCGCGGACTCCTGGCGGGGGCAAAGCCCGACCGGTCTCTGGGTCCGCGATACCCTCTCGGCGCGCCTGCATCCCCGCCATGCGGCGGCGGCGCTTGTGGCGGCAATCCGCGAGGCGGGAGGCGAGGTCATCGAACAGCAGGGGCTTGAGGATCGACCGCCGGAGCCGGTCGGGAAAGTCCTCTGGGCAACTGGCGTCCAGGGCCTCGCCGCTCTCTCGGCCGATCTCTGCCGCCCGGTCGGGACCGGCGTGAAGGGACAGGCGGCGCTCTTCGCCTGTTCGGCAGCGAAACGGCCTCAGCTCTTCATCGACGGGCTGCATATCGTGCCGCATGGCGACGGTACGGTCGCGGTGGGATCGACGTCGGAACGGGACTGGCAGGACGACAGCGCGACCGACGATCAGCTCGACCGGCTGATCGGCAAGGCGCGCGCCGCTTGCCCGATGTTGGCCGACGCGCCGGTGATCGACCGTTGGGCCGGCGTCCGGCCGCGCGCCTCGACCCGCGCGCCCCTTCTCGGCCCCTGGCCGGGGCGCGAAGGGCATTATGTCGCCAACGGCGGCTTCAAGATCGGCTTCGGCATGGCCCCGAAAGTGGCCGGGGTGATGGCCGACCTGATGCTCGACGGGCGTGACGCGATCCCCGAGGGATTTCGCCTGCACTGACACCGCTGCAATCCGCAAGCACCGGATCGGCCGCAATCCGAAATCTTTCAGAGATTTCGGACCGGATTTCGCATCGAAATCCGGCGCCCCTCACGACTTGCCGAGCACCCAGTCGAGCGCCCGGCCCGGCAGGATGCGCCGCGCCGCGCCCATCAGGTAGGTCGGTGTCGTGACATAATAGCGCGGCCTGGGATTGCGCGCCTCGAGCGCCTTCAGAAGCTTCGCCGTCACCGCCCCGGCCGGCAGTTCGAACCGGTCGGGCTGGCCGGAATGTTCATAGAGGCGTTTCAGCAGCCCCGCCTCGTACTGGGCGCGGCGCGGACTTGCCCGCCAGTCGATCCAGCGTTCGAAATGCGGGATCGCGTTCACCCTGATCCTCGACGTCACTGGCCCCGGCTCGATCAGCACCGCGCGGATCGGCGTGTCGGACATCTCGAGCCGCAGCACGTCCGTCAGACCCTCCATCGCGAATTTGGTGGCGACATAGGCGCCGCGCCAGCGGATGCCGACGAGGCCGAGGACGGAGGAACAATTGACGATCCGCCCATAGGCCTGCCGCCGCATCACCGGGATCACCCGGCGGGTCAGCTCGTGATAGCCGAAGAGGTTCGTCTCGAAGATTTCGCGAAGCGCGCCGGTCGGTAGATCCTCCACCGCGCCCGGGCAGGCGAACGCGCCGTTGTTGAAGACCGCGCCCAGCGTGCCGCCGGTGCGCGCCAGCACCTCCTCGAGAGCCGCATCGATGGAGACCTCGTCGGTGTAATCGAGCCGGAAGCTTTCCAGCCCTTCGGCGCGAAGCCGCTCGCAATCCTCCTCCTTCCGGCAGGTGGCGAAAACGCGCCATCCCGCGCGCTTCAGCCCGTGGGCCGCGTCGTGGCCGATGCCCGAGGAGCAGCCGGTGATGAGAATGGATCTGATGGTCGTCATGTCTGCCTCGCGCGCGCCTGCCCCTCGCTAGGGGCAATCGCGGGCCAAGGCAACCCGCCGTCAGCCGCCGCTGCCGATGGCATCGCCCAGAAAGACTTCGGCCACATAGCCCTCGGCGCCAGTCTCGGGACAGCGCACCTTCAGCCAGCCTTCACCCGCACGGGTGACCACGGCAACCTCGGACCCGTAGCTCAGCACCGCCAGTTCGGGCGCGACGGTCGAGGGGCCAGACCGAAGGCTGGCGCGCGGCGCCTCGACCACCATGCGCGCGCCGCGCCGCAAAGACGCCCGAGAGCTTGATGCCACCGCCAAACATGCCAAGCCCCATCGACCCGAAACCCGCCGCCATCGACAGCGCGCGCCGGTCGGCGCGCTCGACCGGGCGGGCGGGCGGCATGATCGGCTCTGCATGAAGACGGGTGTCGGCCGGTTCGGGCAGCGTGCGCAGCCAAAGATCGCCGCCGACCTGACGGTCGTCCGGCGGCCCCGCGACCATTGCCATGCGAAAGGGATCAGCCGGCGGCAGCGGGTCACGCGCCCGTTCGGGGCCGACCTCCATGAGGACCGGAACGAGAAAAAGCACAAGACAGGCACACCAAACCCAGTACAGCCCTGACCGGACCATATCACCACCGACGCAACCAACAGCTTTCCCGGCGCGTAGCCAACCACCGATCCGGCAAGGCAGGCAAGGAAAATGCGCATGTGCCATGGCTCCGGGGCGCCGCAGCGCTGAGGATCGGGCACATTCATGCATCCCGCGCGTGACTGTGCATGAACATCCTCGCTGTCGATGCGAAAACCGCCGGGGCGGCGGCGGTCGAGCCACGAAAACCCGCTGGACCGCCCCGCTCGCGCGAATTACACGGGGGGCATGAGCGAACCCGGCGACGACGATATCCCGCTTTCCGCGACCACCTCCGAACCGCTGAGCCGGGCGATCGGCGAGCGTTATCTGACCTATGCCCTCTCGACCATCATGCACCGGGCGCTGCCGGACGCGCGCGACGGTCTGAAGCCCGTCCACCGCCGCATCCTGTATGCGATGCGCGAGCTGAAACTGTCGCCGACCGGAGGGTTCCGGAAATCGGCGAAGATTTCGGGCGATGTGATGGGCAACTATCACCCCCATGGCGATGCGGCGATCTATGACGCGATGGCCCGCCTCGCCCAGCCTTTCGTCATGCGCTATCCGCTGGTCGACGGGCAGGGCAACTTCGGCAATATCGACGGCGACAACCCGGCCGCCTCGCGCTACACCGAGGCGCGGCTGACGGCGGCGTCAGAGGCCCTGATGGAGGGGCTCGCAGAGAATGCCGTCGATTTCCGCCCGAACTACGACGGCACGCTGGAAGAGCCGGTCGTCCTGCCCGCCGCCTTCCCGAACCTGCTGGCCAACGGCGCGAGCGGAATCGCGGTCGGCATGGCCACCAACATTCCGCCGCATAACCTGCATGAGCTGATAGACGCCTGCCAGCTGATGATCCGCGACCGGCAGGTCACTGACGAGGCGCTGGTGGCCCTGATCCCCGGCCCCGATTTCCCGACGGGCGGCGTCATCGTCGAACCGCGCGAGAATATCCTCGACGCCTACCGTACCGGCCGTGGCGCCTTCCGCCTCCGCGCCCGCTGGTCGGTCGAGGATCAGGGGCGCGGTACATGGCAGATCGTTGTCACCGAGATCCCCTATCAGGTGCAGAAATCGAAGCTGATCGAACGGCTTGCCGAAGTGATCCAGCTGAAGAAGGTTCCGGCGCTGGCCGACGTGCGGGATGAGAGCGCCGACGATGTACGTATCGTCCTGGAGCCGAAATCGAAGAATGTCGATCCCGAGATGCTGATGGGCATGCTGTTCCGCAATTCGGAACTGGAAGTGCGCTTCTCGCTCAACATGAACGTGCTGATCGACGGCAAGACGCCCAAGGTCTGTTCGCTGAAGGAAGTACTGCGTGCCTTCCTCGACCATCGGCGCGACGTTCTACAGCGCCGCGCGCAGCACCGGATGGCGAAGATCGACGCGCGGCTTGAGGTGCTGGAAGGCTTCATCATCGCCTTCCTGAACCTCGACCGGGTGATCGACATCATCCGCTATGACGCCGACCCCAAGCGCGCGCTGATGGCCGAGGACTGGGGCAAGACGCATGTGCGCGCCACGTCCGAGAAGGATTATGTCTCGCCTGTCGACGGCGACGGCGAGCTGACCGAGGTTCAGGCCGAGGCGATCCTCAACATGCGCCTGCGGTCGTTGCGCAAGCTTGAGGAGATGGAGCTTCGCCGCGAATATGACGCGCTTTTGAAGGAACGCGCCGATCTGGAGGATATGCTCGCCTCCGAGGCCCGTCAGTGGAAGAAGATCGGCCAGGAACTGGCCGAGGTGCAGAAGACCTTCGGCAAGGACCGCCCCTTCGGCGCGCGCCGCACCACCTTCGCCGATGCCGCCGAAGTCGAGGAAGTGCCGATCGAGGCGATGATCGAGCGCGAGCCGATCACCGTCATCTGTTCGAAGATGGGCTGGATCCGCGCGATGAAGGGTCACCAGCCGCCCGGCACCGAGGTGAAGTTCAAGGACGGCGACGAGGGGCGGTTCTTCTTTCATGCCGAGACCACCGACCGCATCCTTCTTGCGGCGGCGAACGGGCGGTTCTTCACGCTACTGGGCGCGAACCTGCCCGGCGCGCGCGGCATGGGGGAACCGGTCCGCCTGATGGTCGATCTGCCGAACGATGCCGAGATCGTCGATCTTCTGGTCTACCGGCCGGGCGAGAAGCTGATCGTCGCCTCGGACGCGGGCGACGGGTTCGTCGTAGCGATGGACGAAGTGATCGCCCAGACCCGCGCGGGCAAGCAGGTGATGAACCTTTCCGACGGCGCGGTCATGGCGGCAGTCAAGCCCGTCGCGGGCGATCACGTGGCGATCGTCTCGAAGAACCGCAAGCTTCTGGTTTTCCCGATTTCAGAACTTCCGGAAATGGGCCGTGGCAAGGGCGTCCGCCTGCAGAAGTACAATATGGCGCGCGGTCGTCAGGGCGTGCTGGAGCTCGACGGTGGGCTGTCGGACGTGACGACCTTCGATCTGGCCAAGGGTCTGTCCTGGCCGATGTCGAACGGCAATACCCGGACCGAGGACATGCGCGACTGGCTGGCCAAGCGCGCAGGCGTCGGCAAGACGCCCCCTCACGGCTTCCCGCGCGACAACAGGTTCGGCTGAGGCAGCTTTTCCTGGCCGGAACGGAAAACGCCGCCTGTGCGAACAGGCGGCGTCAAACATTTTGTCGATCGTCCGTGCTTACTGCAGCGCGGCGGCGGCGGTCTTGATCTGCTCCACCGCGGCGACCGCCATCTCTTCGGTCGCATCGATCGGGCCTTCCGGCACCGGATCGGGCATGGCGATGATCAGATCGTCAAGTGCCGAGGCCGCCGCCGTCACGGCCGGTTTCACCGCCGGATCGCTGGAGGTTTCCAGCGTGCTGATGACCGCACGCGCGGACAGGATCTGGCCCCAGGCGTTCTGGTAATGGACCATGTTCTTGACCTGGCCTTCCTTCAGGCCCTTGCCCAGCGACTGCGCGGCAAGCGAGGTCTGCATCTCGACCGCCGACATGACCTGCTTTGGCGAGGGCGCCAGGCCGTTGCGAGCCATGGCCAGGCCGCGCACCACGTTCAGATAGGCACCTGCCACCTGACCGGGCGAGCTGGCCATCTCCAGCGCACGGATGCCCTCGTCGAAGGCGGGCAGGTTCTTGGCCTGCAGTTGCGGGGCCATCGGCGAGTAGACATCCTTCCGCGCGATGCGGAAATGTTCGATCGCGCCCTTGCGATCCTTGTACTGATAAAGCGTCATGCCGGCCTGCAGGCGGGCATCAATCGAACCGAGCGCGATCAGGAGGTCGACGATCTCGTCGCCGGTGGTCGCCTGGGTTGCCGTCGCGGCCGCAAGCACCAGCTCGTCGGACCCCTGCGGCGGCAGACCCTTGGCCGAGCCCGCGATGGCCGATGTCGTCCCCAGTCCAGACACCGCACCTGCGAGCGCGAAGGCGATCCATACAGCCGGCCGGGTGGACCGGATCTGTTCGTCCTGTTTCATCTGCGTTTTGCTCCAGTGTTTCGGGTAGCAGCGTGTGACACGCCTTGCCGCCTCAACGCCCCGATCCACCAACACGGATCAATCAGGGTCGAATCGACGGATTGCCTCTCTTCACTGGAAAATGTGTTTTCTTTGGGGTCTGCGTTTGGCCTTCCAACGCCAACAGCCCAGCTCGTCAGACGTCGGAACGCCGCCCCGTTTCAGGCGGCGTTCTGTGGGGTCTCACACGCCTTAGTTGGTCGCGACACCCTGCTGACCTGCAACGGCCGACGCCATCTGTTTGATCTCCATGGCTACTTCGCGCACGGTGACGCTGCTGAGTTCGACCGGCGCGGAGGGATTTGCCTCTGGCAAGGCGACGACCAGGTCGTCGATAAGCAGGGACGCCTTCGTACCAGACTTCCTCAGCGACGGCTCGCTCGCGCTCGCGAGTTGGCTGGCGCTGGCCGAGGCAGCCAGAAGCAGCCCCCAAGCGCCCTGGAAGGCCACGGGGTCGGTCACACGGCCGCCCGAAACGCTCTTGTCCAGCGCATCGGCCACGGCCTCCACCTCCATCGCGAGAGCGGCGAACTGCTGATCGGAGGTCGCACCCAACCCGATGGCAGCGTCAGACAGAGCCTTGCGAACCTCCAGATATTTCTTAGACATTTCAACGGGTTCGCCAAGAGTGGCAAGGTCGGCGAGCGCATCTGCCATCGCGGGCATCTGGCGGTCGGCAAATTGCGCGGCGAACTCCGGATAAGTCGTTTCTGCAACCGCCTGGAAGTGACCGCGCGCCGCTTCTTCATTTCCCTGATTGAAGAGGTCCATCCCGACGTCCAGGCGCGCACCGATATGCGCGAGACCCACGAGCATGTCCACAACCTCGTCGCCGCTGCCAAAGATGACTGCCTGGGCAAGCCAGAGTTGTGCGTCGGGTTGTGCCTTGCCCTGCACCGATGTCCCGGCCTCTGCGGCAGATGCGAGTATTGCGGTGCTGGCGACGAACGCGAGCATCCGGGTGACGGTCAGAGAATTCGGGCGGGCCGAACGGGCAGTCGTGATGATCATGGCTATCTGTACCTTTGGTATCGTACGGGCGGCGCGGCGGCGCCACGCAAGGAAAAACATGGCGCGGCGACCGGGCCGCTTTCTGTGGTGCGGCGGCCTCCTGCAGCCGAAATATGGTTGCATTGCGAGGAAAATGTGCAAAATTTGGTGCGTGCACCGAATATCGGCAAAAGTTTCATGCTGCATTGCGGCAGCGGTCTTGAAACGACGGTAGACCGCGAAAAACCGACCTGCCTGCGTTATTGGCCGCGCCCCGCCACGTGAAGCCAGACACCGCCCTGCGGCCGAAGCGTGAGAATAAGGACGGGTTCGGGCCGACGATCCCCGACCGGCGTGAAGCGGAAGCGGGCAAGCAGCGTCGCCAGCACGATCACGGCTTCCTGCAGCGCGAAGGACGCGCCGATGCAGATGCGCGGCCCGCCGCCAAAGGGCAGATAGGCAAAGCGGTCGACCGCCTTGATGTCCGCAAACCGGCCCGGAGCGAACCGGTGGGGATCGGGCCAAAGCAGATGATTTCGGTGCAGCGCGTAGATCGGCAGCATGATCGTGTCGCCCGGTCGCACCTCGCGACCACAAAGCTCGTCCGCCGCCACTGCCGTCCGCGACAGGAAGGCCGCGGGCGGATAGAGTCTCAGGGTCTCGTCGATGATCTGGCGGCAATAGGGCAGCGCGGGCAGGTCCGTCACACGCGCCGCCCGCCGATCAAGCGCTGCACGCGCCTCGACAGCGGCGCGGTCCTGCACTGCGGGGTCGAAGGCACAGAGATAGAGGGCCCAGGAAAGCGTCAGCGCCGTGGTTTCATGCCCCGCGACGATGAAGGTGAGAAGATTGTCGCGCAACTCCTCGGTCGTCATCTTGCGCCCGGTTTCGGGATCGGCGGCATCCAGGAGAAGGTCAAGAAGGTCCGGCACCGGCCGCGCCCCGGCGCCGCGGCGATGCTCGATCGCCCGGTCCGCCATCGTCTTCATCTGCCGCATCGCCCCGCCGCTGAACAGCCGCGAAGGGCGCGGCACCCAGGGCGGCGCGCCGACGATATCAAGGAAAGACACCCGCGCGGTCGAGGCGATATAGCCGTCGATCGCCCGGTGGACGGCGGCGCGGTCGAAGGCATCGTCACCCGAAAAGGTGACATCGGCGATCACCTCGAAGGTGGTCGCGACCATCTCGGCGTTCAGATCGGCCGGGCCGCCCGAAACACGCGAGACCCGTTCGGCAGCGCGTTCGGCGGCGGCCGTCATCACCGGCGCCAGAGCCTCGACATGGCGGGGCGAGAAGGCGGGCGCCGCCGCCCGCCGCTGCCAGAGCCAGTGCGCACCCTCGGCGATGAAAAGGCTTTGGCCGATCGCCGGGCCGAGGATCATCTTGGTCACGTCGGATTTCGGATAGATCTCCAGCCGGTCCTTCAGGATGCGCCGGTTGGCGCCCGGGTCCATCACCATATGCCAGCGCTTCACCGTGCGCCCCGAAACGATCGGCTGGCGGGTGGCGATCTCGGGGATCAGTTCCAGCACGTTGCGGCGCGCGGTGGTGAAGCTTTCCCACACACCCTTGGGCCGGGTGTGAAGCGGCACCTGCACCGGCAGGTGCGAGGTGCCGTCCGCCGTCCGTCGAGCCATATCGAACCTCGTCCTTCACGCCTAACCTTAGGCGGCAATCGCCCGCGGTCAATGCGACACCATTGCCCGGCGACGGCCAAGCGGCTATGCCCGTCGGGAAAGTTACCGGGGGACTTCATGTCGAACTTGCTGCGTCCGCTCCTTCTTGCCGCCATCGCGGCGCTCGCCGCCTGCGCCGGCCCCGACATGACGAAACCTGCGAAACCGCTTGGCGATTTCCGCCTCGGCTACGGGATCGTGGTTGCCGACAATGCCCAGGCCGTCGGCCCCTCGCGCAAGGCGACGGCGGATGAGTGGGAAGAGGTGGTGAAAGCCTCGCTGCACAAGCGCCTCGACCGCTACGAGGGCGAGAAGCTTTACCATATCGGCGCGGGCATCACCGCCTATGCGCTGGCCGTGCCGGGCGTGCCGCTCGTCCTCAGCCCGAAATCGGTGATCGTCGCCAAGGTCGATGTCTGGGATGACGCGATTTCAAAGGTGATCAATGCCGAACCTAAGGAATTCACCGTGTTCGAAGGTCTATCGGGCTCCACGGTGATCGGCTCGGGCCTGACGAAATCGCGCGAGGAGCAGATGCAGACGCTGGCCGACAATCTCGCCCTGAAGATCGAGGAATGGCTCTACGAGAACCGCGCCTGGTTCACGCCCGAGGCGGTCGCGGCGCGGGCGGCACTTGCGGCCGTCCAGCCAGCACAGCCAGCACAGCCTGCGAAGCCTGCAAAGCCCGCACCTGCACCGGCGCCCGCCAACTGACGCCACAGTCCTGCCCGTGACGCCATACAGGGCATCGCGGGCAGCAAGCCGTCAGCGCGCGCCGATCGCCGCCCCGACATGGCTGTGGATCGCCGTCACCTCGCGCTGCGTCAGGCCGAGCGCATTCGCGAGTTCCATCAGATAGCGGCCCTCGGCCCGGCTATCGAGGTCGATCGCCATGAGCGACATCGTATAGACCTGCGCCTGAAGCCCGTCTGGCACTTGCGCCACAAGGCCCCTGACATCGACCGGCGCCGCAAGTTCGCGTTTGACGAAGGCCATCTCTTCGGCGGTCGCTCCACCGAGATTGTCCATCAGCCGCTTCTTTTCCGCCTCGTCGATCCGGCCATCTGCCTTCGCTGCCTGAATCATCGCCTTCAGCATGAGCGCCGCTGCCGCTTCCTGACTGCGCGAGGGCTGGATGGTAGGCTCGCCGCCGTTGCGGAAAGCATCGTTCAAGGTCTCGCCAAATCCCCTGCTCGCCGGTCCCGCAGCGGCGCCGCCGAGGATGCCGCCCAGAAGATCGCCAAGGCCGCCGCCGCCGGGGCCGCCAAGCTTGCCCAGAATATCGTTCAGCCCGCCGCCCCGGCGAAGCCGGGCCGCCGAAACGCCCGTCGGCGTCGGTTCCGAAACCGCCGCCGGTACCGGCTTGAGCATTGCCACCTTTCAGCGAGCCGCCGACACCTTTCACGACCAGAACAGCGATCGCGACCTTCGCAAGCGTTCCCATGAGACTCATCTTGTCCTCCCTCTTGCTGAAGCCAGCCTACAATCTGTCGGCGCCCCTGTCCTTCTTCCATGGGAAGCTTCGCCCGCGCCTTCCATCATTAAGGATGTGGGGCACACTCCGCCGCGCCGCCCTCCACCTCCCAACTGGCGCTTGATTTTTCGCGCCCCGGTGGGTAGTCAGCGCGCGCAGATGAAATCGGGTCCTTTCGGGCCCCATAACCCATGAGGCTCCCGCGCTATGGCAAAGGCAAAGTTTGAACGGAACAAACCGCACGTTAACGTTGGCACGATCGGGCACG
>NZ_JARJNR010000014.1 GCF_030143255.1 Frigidibacter sp. SD6-1 | reverse complement strand
GCGGCAGGCGACGGATCTGGTCTGGCTGGGGCTGGAGGCGTCGGGGCAGAGCTCACGTCTCGGGGTGACGGCGGAGCATCCGCTCTATGTCGAGGGCCGGGGCTGGGTGCAGGCCGGAGAGCTGGCCCTCGGCGACCGGATCGTGGATGCCGACGGCGGGGTGATCACGGTCGTCTCGCGGGAGCTGGACGACCGGCCGACGCTGGTGCACAATCTCGAGGTCGCGGGGGCGCATACCTACTTCGCCGGAGAGCTGGAGGCTTGGGGGCATAATGCACGGAGCAGAACCAGCGGGAACAGCAGCGCTGCTGACTACGGGAAGTCGATGCATGACAACTACCGCTGCGATCTCGAACGGCTCCGTTTGCCGAGTGGTAAGGTTGTCGACGGGTGGGATCCCAACAATCAGATCGTCTACGAACTCAAGCCTGATACGCCGTCCCAACGACGCAGGGGCAAGCGACAGGTGGCGGCCTATGTTTGCGAGTTGCAGGCAATTTACGGTAACGGCGTGCAGGGTATCTTGGAATTTTATCGACCGTTCAAGGGGTAAAGACGGATGGACGTCGAAAGCATTGTCGAACAAGCGTGCAAGAGGCGTGGTTTCAAACGCCAGAAGCCGAACAGCTGGACCAAGGAAATGCCCGATGCCTATCTCTGCGTTCTCGCATCGCGCAACTTCTCTCAGAAGCGACTAGGACTGCATCACCTCTCAGTCATGTCATGTTTCAAGAACTATCTGACCGAACCGAAAAACACGCCTGCATCGAATCATTTTCCCGTCTCCCTGAACATGAAATCGTGGCTTCCCGAGACAGAGCGCCAGCCTTACTTTGACGTGCTTAACGACCTGCAAGAGATACCTGAGGCCGAGCGCTACTCGCGCTTGATGGCATTTCTTGAAAAGTACCTCGATCGATCTATTGACATCGTCAGCAGCCGGGACAGGATACGCGACGCAAACGAAGTCACGCCACGATTTGTAAGCGTAATGGGCCCTGCTCTGGAGTTGAATGGTCAAGTGTGGGACAAACCTTGGCCACCGGTATCTGCGGCAGAAACGATCCGGCAAGCTGGGCGAACCCGCCGGGGCTGACGCCTTGGGAGCAGCCGTGTTGCGAAGTTCGGGCGAGGCGGCGGGTGCCTCAGTTCCTGAACGAATCCTCACGGCGCGCCGCCAAGCCATTGATTTCATTTGATCATGACATTGCCCCACGGTGGGACACCTCTAAGGCGGGCTCCTCAGCACCGCGCTGATGAGCGGCAGTCCGGAGATCCAGATCACCCAGATGGCGGCCGAATGCGCGGTCGAGGCGATCGTGCCGTCCTGCGGCTGCGGCTCGGCGCTCGACGAGATGGTCGGCGCGCTGATGCAGGCGGGCTCGTCCTTCCCGGAGGGGACGGAGGTCCTGACGCCGTCGGGCAAGGTCCGGATCGAGGACCTGCGCGAGGGCGATCTGGTGATCGCGCGGAACGAGGAGACGGGGGAGGTCGGGCCCTATCCCGTGGCCGCGATCATGGGGCGTCAGGCGACGGATCTGGTCTGGCTGGGGCTGGAGGCGTCGGGGCAGAGCTCCCGGCTCGGCGTGACGGCGGAGCATCCGCTCTATGTCGAGGGGCGCGGCTGGGTGCAGGCGGGGGAGCTGGCCCCCGGCGACCGGATCGTGGACGCGGACGGCGGGGTGATCACCGTCGTCTCGGCGGAGCTGGACGACCGGCCGACGCTGGTGCACAATCTCGAGGTCGCGGACACATTTTGATGCCATCCGGAGGAGGCGTTCACGCCTTCGGCAGGGCCGCTTGTATCACCGCATTTCCAGTATCCTTCCGGATCCACCGTCGCTCGCAATCGTTCCGAGGTAGGCCGCAAAGCTACTTCCGTCATCTGCGGCGAGGTAAACGTCGAAGATCGTGCCCGTCGGCTGACTGGAAAATACGGATGGCACATGGCGGCGAAGCTCTTCGTCTGTGCCGCTGCTGCCTGTCGCAATTTCTAGAGCCGACAGGCTCGCTGACGCGATATCAATCCCGGGTCTCCCAGAGTGCACCGTGGCTGCCGATCGCAGTCGCTCGAGCGAGTCTGGCGCCGCACCGGTCAGCCGAACGAAGTCCTGCAGAGACAGAAGGCGCAGAGACAGACGGCGCCATTCACGCAGATCTCTCATGCCATCGTGCGAGACCTTGAGGTCGTCGGCAAGCCGCGACAAGAGGTCGGGGTTGGCGGTGTTGAGATCAATGAGGCCGCCGACATCCTGAAGATTCAACTGCATGCGCTTATCTGCCCATTCGATGTCGTAGGATACCGCAGTCGCATCGTTCGCGCGCAGGCGAAGTGCCAGGCGAAGCAAGGCGGTTGCCTCAACCATATTTGCAAGCACAATGCGATCGGCCGCGTCCCCCGAATGCCGGGCCAGCAGGCGCTTTTGCGTTACGGCGAAGAGTGCGGTAATGACCACGAGCAGTCCGAGAACGACGATCAGGGCAAAACCCGCACGTCTGGATCGTCTGATGGTTTTTGTCCACATAGGCTGAGCGACAATTTGAAAGAAGTACCTGAGACGCATGCAAAGACGTGCTGGCTCACCCTCTATCATCTGCCGATCTATGCAGGAAGCGCGCTTCTAGCCTGGCCTGACGAATGGCCTTGGCTCTTTGTCCTCGGGCCACTTCTGATCCTCGCGTCGGCGGTGGATATCGAGCGATTCGAGATTCCGGACGGTGTGTCGGCGTTTCTGGCACTCACCGGACTTGGGCGACTGGCCATTGCCCCGACGCTGCCCGCCCTGAGTGATCTTGTCGCAATTCTCATCTGGCCTTCGCTCGCCCTCACTATCTGCTGGGGTTACTATCGCTTCAGAGGGTGGCACGGCCTTGGCGGAGGGGACGTCAAGTTGCTTATTGGCATCGCTATCTGGGTTGGATTCGATGGCGCCACCTTTGTTATCCTGGGTGCGTCGATATCGGCGCTATTGACGCTGGTGGGACTGGCCATGATTCAGCAAAAATCGCTGCGCGATCTGACGGTTTCGGCAATTGCCTTCGGGCCGTTCCTCTGTCTTTTTACCTGGGTTGCCTTTCTATATGGAGGATTGAGGTGAAGTTGGTCGTTTGGGGTGGAGGCAAAGCATCCGTTGGTCGCAATGCCGGCATGACAATCCTCGAAGTTCTGGTGGTTCTTGCCATTGTTGCAATGATTGCTGCAGTCGTCGGTCCACGGCTGATTGGGTATCTCGGCCGGGCGAAGTCGGAAACCGCCGCCCTTCAGATTGACCAACTCGAAAGCGCGCTTCAGCTGTTCTTTGTCGATGTCGGCCGTTACCCGACGTCGGCTGAAGGGCTGGCCGTTCTTGTGCAGTCGCCCGCAGAGGGGACTGGCTGGCGCGGCCCGTACATCGATAAGGCCGAGGCACTCAAGGACCCATGGGGTCGTGACTATGTCTACGAGGAACCCGTGGGCGATGCCTCGCCCGTCGTCATGTCTCTCGGCCGCGATGGCGCCAAGGGCGGAGACGGTGAAGATGCAGATCTGGGTCTCTGAGCCTTACGGGCCGAGGTAAGTCGCGGCGGTGAATTCCGGCCACGCCGGGATACTCCCGGGCGCGATTTCAATCCGAACAAGGTCAGGCAGCCGGTCCGGTTCGCTCCAGAATGCTCGCCAGTCTGGCGGATCGGCTGCACCATCCAGGTAGGAGAACATAACCTGATCTGGGTCTATCACGAGCGTTAGGGTTGAGTAGGGCGCCTGGTGCCCATCATCGCCCAGTGCCGCAACCTGTAACTGAAGCTCCTTGTCGAGAACACTAACCGCGACCCTGAAAGCGGCCGCATCCGGGGCTGCGCCTCGTGCTGACAAAGTCGTGAAGCTGAAGCCGTTCGAATTGCCGAGGAACTCTGTCGTAAATGGCGTCAGTCGTGAGGGCGGCAGAGCTGCACCAATCATCGTCCTGAGCCGAATTCGGGCGGCGAGCGCGGACGCGGTCTGGTCGTGCGTGTCGGTGCGCTTGTAGAGCCGAATGCCCAAACCGAGGGTGGAGCTCAATGCAGCGGCGATGAAAGCGAGCAGGCTGAGGGCGATGAGCAGTTCAAACAAGCTCAAGCCGCTTCGGCTATTTCCGACCTTCATCTCATGCCCGCCAATCCGCTAACCCGCGCCAGTTCGACCTCTCCACGCCTCGACAAAATCGTAACCTCAATGACGCTGACAGGCTCTTCGGTGACGACCAAGACCAGCTCTTCGACATTCTCTACGACGATCCAATCTCGGTATTCTTTCGTGGCTCGCCCAGGTGCGAGTGACCGGCTGAGCTGGAGTGAAGACAAGCGAGAAACGGCGAAATCTGCCGCGAGAAGCCGGGTTTCTGTGTCGTAGGTCCGGCGCATCAGTTGGGCCTGCCCGGGAAGCAGCACCGCGAGGACAAGTGACATGATCACGAATGCGAGCAGAACTTCGAACAGGGAATAACCGGCTGTTCTCATTCGGCCTCCGCCGGGATGAATTCACCGGTCAAGGTTAGAGGGCGCAATCTAAGCGCAACCCCGTCGTCGAGAAGGCATACGTCAGGGCCATGCATTGTGCCATCCGGCGCCAGATAGATGATCGTCCGCTCGGGATCACAACTCAATGACTCAAGGTCGTAGGCGATCTGTCGCCTTTCCAGAGCAGCGCGATAACGGAGATCCGCTATTTGGGACCGCAGATCCGCTGCTGCGCGCTGAAGCCTGAGCTCAGGGGTAGGGCGTCGCAACGACGCCGCGGCGATTGTCGTGATCAGGCCGATGATTGCCAAGACGATCAGAGCCTCAAAAAGCGTGAAGCCGCCGGTCGACCGACTAGAAGGCAATTTCATTGAGATCCATTATCGCTGTAACGGTGGAAAGGATCAATGCGCCGACGCTGCCGCCCAGAAGAAGCGTCAGGATCGGCGTAAGCATCCGTACAAACTGAGACGTTGTCTGGCTGATCATGCCCTCAAGCGTCAGTGCTGCCGAACGAAGCGATGTAGGCAGCCGGTCACTCTGTTCGCCCGCCGCAATAAGAATCATCGCCGTTGGGTCGATCAGATCAGAACGCTGAAGAGCAGATGTCAATGTCCCACCGGCCGCGACGCAATCCGAAGTCTCCTCGATCAAGGTGCGGTAAGGCCCGCGAAGACGGCCGCCGCGCAGAACGGATAGCGCCTGCATAAGCGGTGCGCCCCCTTCCATCATCAGTGCGAGCGTTTGACAGATCTGTGCCGTTTCTATCCGTCGGAAGTACGCGCCAACCAGCGGCGTGCGCAATAGGATCGGGAAAAGCCAATCCTTATATCTCGTCCGCAGTGCCGATGCCGCAGCGATCAGTACTGTCAAAGCAACGATCGCGCCCAGCCAGTGCATGTGAAGCACTTCGCCGAGCCAATTGAGAGTCACCAGCAAGGCAGGCGGTTCCCGTCCCGTAGAGGTGAATACTGGCAGAAGCGTCGGCGAAAGATAGAAAATCACCATCCCGACCACCAGCAAGGACATTAGCAGCAGTATAGCCGGGTAGATCAGGGCCGCCCTGATCTCACGTCGCCTTCTTTCCTCGCTCGCGAGCGTCTCGGCCGCGCGTCGCACCACGCTTTCGAGGCGGTTGGCCTGTTCGCCGGACTGGATGACGGCGATCCACCGCTCTGGAAAGACAGGGGCAGCGTCTCTCAGACCCTGCGCGAGCGTCGATCCGTTTTCGACCGACAGGCGGGCCCTTGCCAGCGCGGACTGCAGCCTCGTCCGTCCTTTCGCCTGGCGCTCGCAATGGCCGAGCGCCGAGGCCAGTGGCAGCTTCGCCTCGATCAGGGCGGCAAAGCTGGTAAAAAATTCTCCCATTTCCGAAGGCTTCAACGGCGCGACTTTGCCGCTGAAACTGAACTCGCGCTGCCACCAAGGCAACGGTTGCGAGCCGCTGCGAAGCCACACCGGTGTCAGCCCCTGTCGGGCAATTAGATCCAGTGCCTGCGCCTCGTCCTGCGCCGAGACTTCGCCCGCTTTCTCCTCACCTGCAATCGTCAGAGCCCGATAGGCGAACCGCGACATTCCAGCGTCTCCAACAGCCTGCCGGCTCTGTCTCCATCGCAGAACGGTTCAGGGCCAAACCTCACCGCCGATGTCACAGTCCTGCCCTCATCCCAGATAGGTATAGAGCCAGCGTCCAAGCTAGTCGACAATTCGGTGAACGGTATTGTCTTCCGGCAGTCCGTTTTCGATCAAAACATTGGTGTTGAGAAGGCGCTTGCGGAACTCGGCAGTGATATCCGCTGCCTCGACGCCGTCCCGTATTACCCTGGGCGTGATCAGCACTAGAAGCTCAGTTTTGCTTACCTTGTCCTTTCGGTTGCGGAAGAGCGCGCCCAGTACAGGAACTTTCGAAACCCCGGGGGCACCCGCAGTAGTCCGGTTGCTCTTTTCTTCAATCAGGCCGCCGAGTGCGATTGTCTGGCCATCGGAGACCGCGACTCTGGTTGTGATCTTGCGCTGAGAGATGGTCGGGCTATCGATGCCAGAGGTCGTGGTGCTGGCAACGGATGATACTTCCTGCTCGATCTCGAGAATAACTTGTCCAGATCGTGAAACCCTGGGCTTCACCTTCAGGATGACGCCAGTGTCGCGGAATGAGATCGTGTTGATGATCGGAGCGCTCTTGTCATCCGTCCCTTGAGACTGCTGCGTCGCCACCGGAACCTGGTCGCCGATCTGGAGCTTGGCCTCCTGATTGTCGACGACCATCAGGCTGGGAGAAGAAACCACGTTAACTTCGGTAATTGAGCTCAACATGTTTATCGCAGCCGCAGAGGAGCTTCCCTGGAACAATAATGAAAGACCGGGGAAGGTCGAGGATACGCCTCCATTGTTTGTGTCGGAGAAGGTCGCGGTCTCTCCGCTGTTTTCGAAGAACCAGCGAAGTCCGAAGTTGAGCTCATCGTTTAGCGCTACTTCTGCAATCGTTGCCTCAAGCAAGACCTGTACCGGTGCTGTGTCGAGCGAGTTAATGAGGCGGGCAAAACTATCCTGCTCTCGGTCGTTGCCCCATACAACGATCGCGTTTTTCGCGTCGTCGGCTACAACTTTGGGCGCGCCTTCGATGGTCGCCGACTCTCCGCTCGCGATGTCTTGCAACATCTCTGAAAGCACCGGCGCAAGGTCTGCGGCGCTACGGTTCTGAAGATAATAGACTTCGGGGCGTCTCTTCACACCACCCGCGGCCTTGTCGAGGTCACGAATCCAGCGTTCTGCTTCAGCAAGATAGGACGAACGCGATGTTACGACCAGGATCGCGCCAAGCCTCTGGGAAGGGACGAAGGAAATGACATCTTCAAGACCGCCGCCTTCGGAGGACTCAAAGATCGAATTCAACTCCAGCACAACTGCTTCCGGCTCCGCTGCCCGGAGCTCATAAAGCCCGACCGACTTGCCTTTCAGAATATCGGCGTCGAACAGGTTCGCGGCTTCGATTGCCGCGTTCACCTCATCCTTCGAGCCAGCGATAAGAACGATATTTCGGTTCGGGATTGATGTCAGGCGGAGCGACTCCCCCACAATCGGTGTCAACAGGCGCACCATCTCGTCGGTTGAGATATATTTGAGCGGGAGCGCGACCACTCGACCAGAACCGCCATTGTAGCGCTTTGCGGTCGTAACCCGCTGGGTGGCGCCCGCGGCCGGAACGATCGTAGCCAATTCGCCGGAGGTCTGAAGCGCGGCTCCGTTCATTTCAAGGACGGTCTCGAAGGTCTCCAGCAGCTCGTCGGCGGAAAGCGGACGCGTTGTTTGCAGGGTTACCGAACCCGTCACCTCCGGTGAAACGGAGTACGATTGCTTTAGTGCGTCACCCAAGACTGCCTTGGCGGCCTGGTCGATCGGCACGTTGACCAGATTGAGCGAATATCCGTCCCGGCCTGCTTTCTCCACCAGCTTGCGGCCGTCTTGTGCAGGCTCGTTCAGGAATTCATCCGTACCAAGATGTCTTCTGTCCGCCGAGCGCCCCTCAATGCCCGAACCGCGATAGGCGCCTTGACCGGCGACTGATGCCCGACTTCCACCGGAGTTGGCGAGCAGGGATGGCCTCAGCCAACCAGAGCGGTCCGACACACAGGACGCTGTAAGCGCCACACACAATAGGACAACGCAGCAGCGGACAAATGATCTTGATGTCACTTCGGATATATCTCCAGACGCAAGCGCTCGGCGTCTCGTCCGAGCAGAACCCAATCATTCCCGATTTCTTTGACGGTCCAGCCTTCCATGCTCTGGCCATCGCCAACCCATGTACTCATTCCATCTGCAGCGGCAAGGAGCGCAGTGCGCGCATCGCCGAAGGTTGCCGTCCCCAACAGTCGAAAATCCGGTCCCAATTCTGGCGCTTCCGGCGGCGATGCCTCGGTTGTCTCGGGAATCTCCTGCGGATTGGCTGCCGGTTTATCGGGGCGCCTTGTCGGCGAGAAGAGCGGGCGCTCGAATATCGCGTTAAAGTACGCGTCGCTGCGCATCGTCGGCTGGTATGGGCTCGCCGCTGCTGAGGCCTTGGGGACCACTTGCTGCTCAACATCGGGCTCTTGCCGTTCCTTGGTTGCTTTCAGCTGAGCGGCGAACGCGATGGCCGCTGCAAAGGTTGTGGCCAGCAAGAGGGCGGATCCAACAAAAGGCATGAGCTGAGCGCGCATCATTTTGTGTTTTCCAGCGCTACGGGGGCCAGCAGGTCAATCTGGACAAAAAGGAACGGTTGACTGCTAACGACCTCTGCTCGGGTGAGCCGACGGACCGTCGCCCGTCGGACCGTCAAAGCAGGGCTGTTCTGCTCGACCTGGATCAGAAACTTCACGAAGTTGTCTACTGTCGCCTCTAGTTCGATCCTGAACCCAAGCAATCCCGATGACCCAATATCCCGGTCTGGAAGTGGGGATATCTGGCGCAAGGATACGCCAACTTGTCTTGCCACGTCAGAAATTCGCGACTGAACCATCGCGCTTGCTTCGCCGAGTTGGGGAGCGCTCCAGCGATAGCTCTCTGCAATACCTGCGGAGAGCCGCGTCATCTCTGCCTGAAGTTCCGCGATGCTCTTGTTCAGATGCTCGAGTTCCGCTCGAACTTGGCTGAGCCGCGTCGCCGTCTCCGCGCGCCAGTCGCTGAGAGGCAGCAGTACGCCAAGGACAGCCGCACTCAGTACAAACGGCACGATCCTTGTAGACCAGCCATTCACGCTTTGAAAAATCGGAACCGTCATCTTGCGACCGCTATGCCCAGCGAAAGTTGAAAACGCTCGCCACCAGAAGCGGTGGCAGAGACCGGCCCCGAAAGATGCGGATCAGTGAAGGTCCGCGAACGGGCAAGCGCGATGACGAGGTCGGCGGCGGAGGCAGCTGTCTCGCCCGCAACCAAGAGACCTGAATCATTGAGCTCCAGGTCTGAAATCCATACTTCGTCGGGAAGGGCGACGGTCAGTTCTCGCAAGGTCTCAGACAATCTTGGCCGACCGAGCGTGACGTCGAGCAACGCTTTCTGTTCTTCCGCTGACACGCGACGTTTCTTCAGCTCCTTCTGCAACTCAACCGCGGAAATCCGCACGCGCTCAAGCTCGGCGGTTGCGGGTCCGAGTTCTTGGTATTGCCGCATGGACGGATAGAGCCAATTCGAAAGAAGAAGTAAGCATGTGGCGACTGCCAGTCCGGCGTTCAGGCGCCGCCAGCGCCTCGTAGATCGACGCGCGGCGCCCATATCGTCCGCGTCTATCGGGGCGGACCGAACCCCTTCCACTAGAATGTGACGAAGCGCGAAACCGGCGGAAGCCAGGTTTCGCTTGATGATCTCCAGGTCGGTTCGACGAAGGACCCATTGGCTTGCCACTGTTGTGTCGCCGTCCCTTTCGGGCTCCGACAGGCACCATACAACTTCACCAGGTCCAAAAGGCGTCCCTCTTGTCAGGTCGAGCGTCGCCACGGCCTGACGCTGCCGCAGCGCCGATGCAGGGAACCGAATATGACGCTTAAGAAATGCAGTCTTCGGCAAATAAGCATCAACCACTTCCCGAGGGCGGGTCGGCGCCGGGCGTACAAGTGGCACTGCCAGCCATTCAGAGGGTACAAACAGTTCGCCATTTCGCAGTTCGACGCCATCCGCGTCATCGCTGAAATGCAGGCGCTTCGCGGACGCATCTCCTAAAAACAGAACCCCGAACCACGAACGCAACACAGCATGAAGATTGGCGCTGCGCTGCAGCACAGACCGCCAGCGAGCCAAGGCCCTGAATTTCGTGAGCTTGCTCAACTTGCCCGCTTATTGTCGCTATTCGCCTTCCGCCTAGGCAGCTATAGTATATGGACGATGGAGAAGCACAACAAATATTGCGCGGTTGGCATGGAAATAGCGACTCTGGACCCAAAGGTCTTCGTGGATCAACTGGTTGAACGCGGCGCGCTAACACAGCAAGGTGCGCGGCGCGCGCTTGACGCGAGTCTTAGTACCGGGACCAGCGTAGAGCGAACCCTTCTGGAGATCGGCCTGGTCGCTGAGGAGCCACTATTTCGAGCCCTCGCACATCATTTGGGCCTGCCGTTTGTCGAGCCATCTGAGATCGACAGATCCTTATCTGATAGGCTAGGTCTCACCGAACAGTTCTTGCAGCGAGCGGCTATTCTGCCGGCTTACGAAGAGGATGAAACAGTATGTGTCGCCACTAGCGACCCGGGCGCAGGGCCGACGATCGAAAGCGTTGCCTTCCATCTGCGCCGCCCAGTCAGCATCGCGATCACTGTCCCATCAGCCGTAAAATTCTCGACCACGCAGAAAGACCGGTTGTCGCAAGCAAATGACACCGAAATTGTCACCGAAGCAGACGTCGAGCGGCTGCGCGCTTTGGCCAATGATGGGCCAGTAATCAAGCTGGTCAACGCGTTGATCGCGGATGCCGTCGCCGCGGGAGCATCCGATATCCATATCGAAGCCGAAGAATACGGCGCACGCGTTCGTTTCCGCTCCGACGGACAGTTGTCGACGATCCGTACGATTGCGCAGGCCGACCGAGCGGCCGTTGTATCGCGCCTTAAAGTTATGGCGAACCTGAATATCTCTGAAAAACGGCGGCCGCAGGACGGCAGGGCGAACGTTTCCGTACGGGGAAACACGATCGACTTACGCCTGTCGACATTGCCCACGCAGCATGGCGAAAGCGTCGTACTTCGGCTTCTCAATCGTCACCAAACTCTGCTCAGCTGGCGTGAACTGGGTTTCGATGCCCAGCGGGTGTGTGAAATCCGCAGTATTCTGTCCCTGCCAAACGGCGTTTTCCTTGTCGCCGGACCAACCGGCAGCGGAAAAACGACCACTCTCTACACTGCGCTGCAAGAACTGAACACTGATGACCGAAAGATCGTGACGGTTGAAGATCCCGTTGAGTATTCTCTTAGCGGCATCGCCCAGGTGCAGGTCGAGACGGCAGTCGATATGACATTCGGCCGTGCGCTGCGCGCGATATTGCGCCAGGATCCAGACGTGATCATGATCGGTGAAATCAGGGATCAGGAAACAGCAGAGATCGCGGTACGCGCAGCACTCGTGGGTAGGCTTGTCCTGTCGACGGTTCACACCAACGATTCCGTGTCGGCGGTGACAAGACTGTTGGATCTGGGTGTTCCGCCCTACTTGCTTGCGGCCACTTTGCGCGGCGTCTTGTCTCAACGACTTGTTCGCCGCATCTGCCAGACTTGCGGCGGGGTGGGTTGTTCAATCTGCCGAAATTCGGGACGCAAAGGGCGTACGGTCGTCGAAGAACTCTTGCGAGTTACACCAGAAATCGCCGATGCCATCGAGCGGAGGCAGTCAATCGACAAAATCCGAGAACTTGGCGAGCGCCATGGCTACGTATCGATGGCCCGCACTGCCGACGCGATGTTTCAACGTGGCATTTGCGCCAAAGAAGATTGGCTCAGGGTTTTAGGTGGCGTCTTTCCATTAGCGCAGCCAGCAGAAGAAGATCGGCCGAATTGACGGCTGTCAACGCCGGAGTAAAAACCAGCCACGGGGCGGCGCAAAAGTCTACCAGTTGAGGGTGCCTTTGGCGGAAGGTCGGAATGGGTTTCGCGGCCCGGCAGCAGCGCTTTCAAGGTAGCTGGCGGCTGCCGGGGCGCGTTGGCTCGTAAGGGCCAGATCTGGCGTGACGTTCAGTTGATGTCGGCGTCCAGGCGGGCGCGGCTCTGACCCAGCCGGTAGCTGTCGCCGTTCATCTCGAGGATGTTGACGTGATGGGTCAGGCGGTCGAGCAGCGCGCCGGTGAGGCGCTCGGAACCGAATGTTTCGGTCCATTCGTCGAACGGCAGGTTGCTGGTGATCAGGGTGGCGCCACGTTCGTAGCGCTGCGAGATCAGCTCGAAGAGCAGCTCGGCGCCGGTCTTGCTCAGCGGCACGAAGCCCAACTCGTCGATGATCAGCAGCTTGTAGCCCGCCATCTGCTTCTGCAGGCGCAGGAGGCGGCGCTCGTCTCTGGCCTCCATCAGCTCGTTCACCAGCGCCGCGGCAGTTGTGAAGCCGACGGAGAGGCCTTTCTGGCAGGCTGCGAGCCCGAGCCCCAGGGCGACATGGGTCTTGCCGGTGCCGCTCGGGCCAAGGGCGATGACATTCTCGCGCCGCTCGATCCACTCGCCGCGGGCCAGTTCAAGCACCTGCATCTTGTTGAGGCCGGGAATGGCCTTGAAGTCGAAGCTGTCGAGGCTCTTGGCCGCCGGGAACCTGGCGGCCTTGATGCGGCGCTCGATCATCCGCCGCTCCCGGTCGATCAGTTCCAGCTCGACCAGGCGGGCGAGGAACTGGACGTGATCCTGCCCCTCGGCGGCACACAGGCGGGCGAGCTTGTCGTATTCCCTGAGGAAGGTCGGCAGCTTCAGCGTCTTGAGATGATGGGCAAGCAGGATCTGCGGGGCGTCGCTCATGCGCCATCCCCCGCCATCAGGCACATGTAGCTGGCCGCCGAGGTGGTTCCGACAGTGGCGCGCGGCAGATAGGGGTAAATGTCGAGGTCGAGTCTGGGCGGTCGCTTCTCGACCCGGCACAGGATCAGATGCTTGACGGCATCGAAGCCGATGGCGCCCATGCGCAGCGCCGTCCTTACCGCAGCATGCAGGTCGACCAAGTCGAAGGTCTCCAGCAGGCGCAGGACCTGCACATACTCGCGGCGCCCAGCCTTGAGCATCCGCGCCTCCATCAGGCGGCGCAGGGTCGCGAACTCGGGCGGCAGGTCCCATGCGGCCAGCGGCGCGGCCTGATCGAAGGCATTGATCTTCCTCTCGATCAGCGGAAGGTAGTGGACAGGATCGAAGACCATGTCCTCGCGCTCATAGCTGCGGGGATGCCGCGCGATGATCTCGCCGCCGCAGCCGATCACGACCCTGTCGACATAACCACGGATCCAGACGTCGCGGTGGCCATAGGCGACCGGCACGGAATAGTCGTTGGTCCTGAAGCGTGCCAGGGCCTGGGAGCTGACCCGCCCGGTCGTCTGATCGCAGGCATCGAAGGGCGCTGGCGGCAGATCGGCCATCGCCGCCAGATCCCGCGCGAGACGCTGACCGATCGTCTCATCATGACCGCGCAGGACATCAGACTGGCGCTTGCGACATTGTTCTTCGAGCCAGAGGTTGAACGCGTCCCAGGTCGCGAACCGCGGCACCGGCACCATGAAGTTGCGCCGGGCAAGACCGACCAGCCCCTCGACGCTGCCCTTGTCGTTGCCCTTGCCCGGGCGGCCATACCGATCCCGGATCAGGTAATGCGACAGGAACCCGCTGAAGAGCCTGGCCCGCTTGCGCGTCCCGTCCGGCAGGATCCGCGCCACCAGGCATTTGTCATTGTCGTAGAGCACCGACACCGGAACCCGCCCGAAGAAGGCGAAGGCATGAACGTGCCCGTCGACCCAGGCTTCAGAGGTCGCCGCCGGATAGGCCCGGACGAAACAGGCGTCGCTGTGCGGCAGATCGAAGGCAAAGAAATGCGCCTTCTGCTCGACGCCACCGATGATGACCACAGCCTCGCCGAAATCGGCCTGGGCATGACCCGGCGCATGCGTCAGCGGCACGAACATCTCCCGGCCGCGCCGTTCCTGCTCGCGCATGTAATCCTTTATGATCGTGTAGCCGCCGGTGAACCCGTGCTCGTCCCGCAACCGTTCAAGAACCCGCTTGGCCGTGTGCCGCTGCTTGCTGTTCCGCCCCCGATCCTCGGCCAACCAGGCGTCGATGATCTCGGTGAACCCATCCAGCTTCGGCCGCTTCACAGACGCCGTGCGCCGATACCCCGGCGGCACCGAGAAGCTCAGCATCTTCCTTATGCTGTCGCGCGAAATCCCGAACTGGCGCGCCGCCTCACGCGCGCTCATGCCACCCGCACAGGCCAAGCGAACCTTCCGATACAAATCCACGGTGAAAATACCCCCGCCCTCCCTGTCGCCAGAAAGGGCCAAAGTGGCCGACTTTTGTGCCGCCCGCAGCGAGATCATCCCGCCGCTCCCGTGGCCGACTATTGCTCCGCCGCTTACATGCGCATCCTCTGCAAGAAAACCGACACGCTCGTGGGCTACCTCTACCAATGGAACAACGGCGACCTGCAGCCCGCCTGGCTGGACACCGCCAAGGCTGAAGTGCGCTACGAACCGATCTCAGCCGCAGCCTGACACGCGCACAAGTGCGGCGTTTTGTGTGGGCCTGCGCCTTTAAGCCCCAGCTCAAGCGCTGGACGTGATGCATAGAACGCACTTCCATAAATCATTAATATGCAATATTGTGAGTTATAGAAAGGGATTCTATAGCTCATGCGCTGGAACTGGACACAACCCGAATGGCCGAATTTTCGCTTTGACAGCGCCGCCGTCGAGGCTCTCGAACGGAGGTTCCTGCTGTCATCCGGCGAGATACTTGGTGCCGTCCGCCATGTGACCGGCGACGAACGCGACCGCCTGCGCATCGAACTTCTGAGCGAAGAGGCGATGCGGACCAGCGCCATCGAAGGCGAGGTGCTGGACAGGGCCAGCGTGCAATCCTCTCTGCGCCGTCAGTTCGGCTTGACTGCCGACGGCGCACCGCCAAGGCCGCGCGAACAGGGCGTCGCAGAGATGATGGTCGACGTCTACTCGACCTACGCCGAACCTCTGACCCACGAGACCCTCAGCCGCTGGCACGGGATGCTTCTATCCCATGACCGCGGCCTCGAAACCATTAGGGCCTACCGGCGGCATGCAGATGCGATGCAGATCGTCTCGGGGCGTATCGACCGGCCGACGGTGCATTTCGAAGCGCCGCCCTCCGCGCAGGTCCAAGGCGAGATGGACGTGTTCGTCGACTGGTTCAACCGAACGGCGCCAGACGGTCCAACGCCCCTGCCGGCTCTGACCCGCGCGGCGCTTGGGCATCTCTGGTTCGAAAGCATCCATCCCTTCGAGGACGGCAATGGTCGCCTCGGCCGCGCCTTGGCGGAAAAGTCCCTTGCCCAGAACATCGGCCAGCCGAGCCTGATCGCGCTGGCCTACACGATCGAACGGGAACGGAAGGTCTACTACGACCAGCTCGAGGCCCACCAGAAGACGCTGGATGTCACAGACTGGCTGATCTGGTTCGCTGAGATCGTTCTGAAGGCGCAGCAAGTAACGCTGACACGCGTCGCCTTCTTCATCGCCAAGGCGAAGTTCTACGACCAATTCCGTGATCGACTGAACGAGCGACAAGCCAAGGTGATCGAGCGCATGTTCCGCGAGGGGCCCGACGGGTTCAAAGGTGGCCTCAGCGCCGAGAACTACATCGCCATAACTGGCACGTCACGTGCCACCACAACCCGAGATCTGCAGGATCTGGTAGAGATGGGCGCGCTCAACCGTACTGGGGAGCGGCGGCATGCGCGGTATTGGCTGAAGCTCGACGAAAGCGCTGTAGATCGACCTACAGCGTGAATATCATTGACTTCTTCAGCTTGGTGGACTATCTGCTGTAGGAGATCCTACAGAGACCATGTCAATGCTGCTTCCCGATGCTTGTACCATTCATAGCGGATACACAGTTCGGGGCCGCCTCGAAGCGGCCGAGGACGGTGGCGTTCTAGCGATCCAACTGCGGGACATTTCTGCTGATGGCTTCATGGACCCAGAACGACTGACGCGCGTTCCGCTGGATGATTTGCCTGATCGCTACTTCGTAAGGTCGGGCGACGTTGTCTTTCGGTCTCGGGGAGAGCGCAACACGGCGTCCGTTATTGACAAACGCCTCCAAGAACCTGCGCTCGCTGTTTTGCCACTGCTGGTGCTCCGCCCGAACATTGATGTTGTCCTGCCAGAGTATTTGGCATGGGCCATCAATCAGCCGCCTGCGCAACGCTACTTTGATTTAGTAGCGCGTGGCACAAACATCCGGATGATCCCGAGATCTAGCCTCGACGACCTGGATCTTGAGATACCCGACTTCGGAACACAGGAAAAAATCGTTACGATTGATGCACTCGCTGAACGGGAACGGGCGCTAGCCATGCTAGTCGCTGAAACACGCAGAAAAATGCTGAGCATGATCCTCGTGGAACGAGCGAATAGGCTTAGACCCGCAACACGGCAGGAAAGGACGTCCAAATGACCGACCAACTTACGCAGCAGCAGGTCAACCAGACGGCTTGGGCCGCCTGCGACACCTTCCGGGGCGTCGTCGATGCCGGCCAGTACAAGGACTACATCCTCGTGATGTTGTTCCTGAAGTACATCTCCGACCACTGGAGCGATCACCTCGACAACTATCGCAAGCAGTATGGCGGAGATGAAACCCGGATCCGCCGCAGGCTCGAGCGAGAGCGCTTCGTCCTTCCCGAAGGCGCCAGCTTCTACGACCTCTACGAGGCCCGGAACGAACCCAATATCGGCGAGCGGATCAACATCGCTCTGGAACGGATTGAGGATGCCAACCGCGCCAAGCTCGAAGGCGTGTTCCGCAACATCGACTTCAACTCCGAAGCCAACCTCGGGCGCGTCAAGGACCGCAACCGGCGCTTGAAGAACGTGCTGGAGGATTTCGCCAAGCCCGCGCTCGACCTGCGCCCCAGCCGCGTGACCGAGGACATCATCGGCGAGTGCTACATCTACCTGATCTCGCGCTTTGCCTCCGACGCGGGCAAGAAGGCTGGCGAGTTCTACACGCCCTCCGCTGTCTCCCGCATGCTTGCGAAACTGGCGGCCCCGAAGCCGGGCGACACGATCTGCGACCCGGCCTGCGGGTCCGGATCCCTGCTGATCCGTGCAGCCGAGGAAGTCGGGTCCGAGAACTTCGCCCTCTACGGCCAGGAAGTGAACGGCGCGACTTGGGCGCTGGCGCGGATGAACATGTTTCTCCACGCCAAGGATGCCGCGCGCATCGAGTGGTGCGACACGCTTAACAGCCCTGCGCTGGTCGAGGGTGACCACCTGATGAAGTTCGACGTGGTGGTGGCCAATCCGCCGTTCAGCCTCGACAAATGGGGCGCGGAGAACGCGGATACCGACCAGTTCAAGCGCTACTGGCGCGGGATCCCGCCGAAGTCCAAAGGCGACTACGGCTTCATCACCCACATGATCGAGATCGCCAAGCGCCAGAACGGCCGGGTGGCCGTCATCGTTCCGCATGGCGTGCTGTTCAGGGGTGGGGCCGAGGGGCGTATCCGCCAGGCGCTGATCGAGGAGAACCTGCTCGACGCGGTGGTGGGCCTGCCCGCCAACCTGTTCACGACCACGGGAATTCCGGTGGCCATTCTGGTCTTCGACCGCTCTCGCGAACAGGGCGGCGCCAACGAGGACCGGCGCGACGTCCTGTTCATCGACGCCAGCAAGGAGTTCACGCCGGGCAAGACCCAGAACGTGATGGACGAGGCGCATATCAACAGGGTGCTGGAGACCTACGCCACGCGGGCGGAGGTCGAGAAGTACTCGCACCGCGCCAGCCCGGAAGAGATCGCCGAGAACGACTTCAACCTAAACATCCCCCGCTACGTCGACACCTTCGAGCCGGAGGAGGAAATCGACGTCGCCGCCCTGCAGAAGCAGATCAACACGATCGAGGCCAAGCTGGCCGAGGTGCGGGGCAAGATGGCTGGCTACCTGAAGGAGCTGGGCGTCGATGTCTGAGGGCGAACTGATCCTTTACAGCACCGAGGACGGCGCCGCGACCATCGGCCTGCGGGCCGTGGACGGCACCGTTTGGCTGAGCCAGCGGGAGATCGCGGAGCTGTTCGACAAGGACGTGCGCACCGTAAACGAGCACATCCGCAACGTCTTCGCCGAGGGTGAGTGCGATCCGGGGGCAACTATCCGGAAATTCCGGATAGTTCAGACCGAGGGCTCGAGGCAGGTCGAACGCGAGGTCGACACCTACAATCTCGATGTCATCCTGTCGGTCGGCTACCGGGTCCGCTCGACACGTGGCACCCAGTTCCGCCGCTGGGCAACCACCGTCCTTCGCGAATATCTGGTCAAGGGCTTCGCAATGGACGATGCACGGCTGAAGCAGGCCGAGCAATGGGACTATTTCGACGAGTGGCTTGCCCGCATCCGGGACATCCGCGCCTCGGAGAAGCGCTTCTACCAGAAGGTGCGCGACCTCTACACGACCGCCATCGACTACGAAAAGACGTCCGACCAGGCGCAGGCCTTCTTCAAGAAGGTGCAGAACAAGATGCTCTGGACAGTCACGGGCAAGACGGCCGCCGAACTGATCGAGAACCGCAGCGATCCCAGCGCCCCCAACATGGGCCTGACCAGCTGGAAAGGCTCGGTCGTTCGCAAGGGCGATGTCGGGACCGCCAAGAACTACCTGAGGGCCGAGGAGGTCGAGGAACTCAACCGCATCGTCGTGATGTACCTCGACTACGCCGAGGACCAGGCGAGGCGCCGCCGCCCGGTCAGCATGGCCGAATGGGCCGACAAGCTCGACGCCTTCCTGTCCTTCAACGAACGGGACGTACTGACCCATGCCGGGCGGCTGCGGATGGACGTGGCGCAGAAGCTGGCCGTTGAGCGGTTCGAGGTGTTCGACGCCAACCGCCGCGCCGCCGAGGCACTGGCGGCGGATGAAGCGGACATCGCTCAGCTGGAGGAGATGGAGAAGGCCGCCAAGGAGCGGAAACCGGGTGATCACAATGAATAGACGGTTCCCGATGATGCCAGTGGCGGCCACCGGTGAAGTGCAAGGAGGACGCCAGCGGTCCCCTCACATGATCGAAGGACGAGTTGTCCCATACCTTCGTGTGGCGAATGTGTTCGATGGCTATATCGACTTCAGCGACATCAACGAAATGCCCTTTAAACAGCGGGAAATTGAAACCTTCCGCCTCAGGCCCGGAGATATCCTCCTGAATGAGGGGCAAAGCGTGGAGCTGGTTGGGCGTTGCGCAATGTACGCCGACGGGCCGGAAGATTGCTGCTTCCAAAATACGCTTATCCGTTACCGCGCAGGCCCCCAGACAGACGCCAACTTTGCGATTCAACTGTTCCGCTACTGCCAAGCCATCGGCATTTTTTCGAGGATCGCTGTCAAGACTAACTCGATTGCACATCTTGGCGTCTCTCGCTTCGCAGAGCTCGAGCTTCCATTCCCCCCGCTACCCGAACAGCGCAAGATCGCCGAGATCCTGCGGACATGGGACGAGGCCATCGAGAAGCTGGAGGCGCTGCGGAAAGCGAACCTTCGGCGTCGCATCTGGATGCGCTCTCACCTGTTCACGGGGCGCACGCGGCTGCCCGGTTACACGGGCGAATGGCGCGAAGTGACACTGGGCGCGGTGCTGACCGAACACGGCCTACAAGGCACCGGCGCGGAGGAGGTCTTTTCCGTGTCGGTCCACAAGGGCCTGATCAATCAGATCGAGCACCTCGGCCGGTCCTTCGCCGCCGCTGATACCGGCCATTACAACCGCGTCCTGCCGGGTGATATCGTCTACACCAAGAGCCCGACCGGGGACTTCCCGCTCGGCATCATCAAGCAGAGCAAAATCTCGGCAGAGGTGATCGTGTCGCCGCTCTACGGGGTGTTCACCCCCGCGACCCGCGCGCTTGGCGTCATCCTCGATGCCCTGTTCGAGTCCCCGATCGCCGTCCGCAACTACCTGCACCCGCTCGTTCAGAAGGGCGCCAAGAATACCATCGCGATCACCAATCGCCGCTTCCTCGAAGGCAAGCTGCGCCTGCCGATGGACCAAGCCGAGCAGTCCGCCATCGCCGAGGTGGTGGAAGTATCGCAAGCCGAACTCACCGCCATCGACGCGGAAATCGAAGCCCTCACCCGCCAGAAACGCGGCCTGATGCAGAAGCTGCTGACGGGCGAATGGCGCGTCGCTGTCTGAAGGAGAAGCGCATGGCCAGAAAACACATCGAGATGGCGATCGCCTACGACTTCGACGGCACGCTGGCGGACGGCAACATGCAGGAACACCAGTTCCTGCCCGACATCGGCATGAAACCGAAGGATTTCTGGGCCGAGGTGAAGCGCCTCACCAAGGAGCATCAGGCCGACGAAGTGCTCGTCTACATGAACCTGATGCTGCGCAAGGCCGCCGCCGCCGGCGTTCCGGTTCGGCGGGACGACTTCAAGGCGCGGGGCAAGGCGATCCAGCTGTTCGAGGGGGTCGAGGACTGGTTCGACCGCATCACCGGCTATGGCAAGGCGCAGGGTGTCCGGGTCACGCACTATCTCGTCTCGTCGGGGAACGCCGAGATCTTCGCAGGGACGCCCATCGCCTCGAGGTTCGCCCAGGTCTATGCGTCGAAGTTCATGTTCGACCAGAACGGCGTCGCCGCCTGGCCGGCGCTTGCCGTCAACTACACGACCAAGACGCAGTATCTGTTCCGCATCAACAAGGGCGCCTTCGACCTCAGCGACAACAGCAAGGTCAATCAGTTCGTGGAAAAGCGCGACAGGCCGGTGCCCTTTGAGAACATGGTGTTCATCGGCGACGGCTCGACCGACATCCCGTGCTTTCGATTGGTCAAGGAACAGGGCGGGCTTTCCGTGGCGGTGTTCAAGCCCCACACCAAGGGCGCGCGCGGCAAGGCCGACAACTACATCAAGGATGGCCGGGTCCACTGCGCCGTGCCCGCGATCTACACGGACGGCAGCGAACTCGACCGCGTCATCAAGGCGAACATCAACGCGGTCGCGGCACGCGCGGCGCTGTTCGGGCTATTCTCGGAGGGTCCGCAATGACCTTCGACGCCGCCGAAAAGCATCAGTCCCAGATCCCCGCCCTGCAGCTCCTGGTGGCGTTGGGGTTCACGCCGCTCTCCCAAAGCGAGGCTGTGCGCCTGCGCGGCGGTCGCCTGCGCAACGTGGTGCTCGACGACGTTCTTGCGGACCAGCTTCTGCGGATCAACAGCTTCACCCATCGCGGCCGGGAGTATCCCTTCGACCTCGAGGATGCGCATGAAGCCATCCGGCGGCTCAAGCCCACGCCTGACCGGCAGAAGGGCCTGCGCGGGACCAACCAGGACATCTACGATACCCTCGTGCTCGGGACGACCATCACCAAGACCATCCAGGGAGACTCGAAGTCCTATTCGTTCCGCTACGTCGATTGGGAGCGGCCTGCGAACAACGTCTATCACGTGACGGCCGAAGTCTCCGTCGAGCGGACGGCCAGCACCCAGACCAAGCGGTGCGACATCGTCGCCTACGTGAACGGCATCCCGTTCCTCGTGATCGAGAACAAGCGGCCGACCGAGAGCCTGAAGAAGGCCGGCAGCCAGCTGATCGGCTACCAGAACGAAGACAACATCCCGCAGCTGTTCCACTTCGCGCAGCTTCTCATGGTGATGAACCGTGTCGAGGCGCGCTACGCTACCGTGGGCACGCCGCGGCAGTTCTGGCAGACGTGGCGGGACGAGGAAGACAGGGACGAGATCATCGATCCGCTGGCCAATCGGCCGCTCACCGCGGCGGAGGCCGACGCGGTCTTCTCGGGCGACTTCGCCTTTGCCCGCGCTCATTTCGAAGCCCTAGCCGCCGAAGGTGCGCGCGCGATCACTGCGCAGGACCGAGCAATCCATGCGACGTGCCGGCCGGAACGCCTGCTGGACCTGATCCGTCGCTTCACCGTGTTCGATGGCGGCGCACGCAAGGTTGCGCGCCATCAGCAGTTCTTTGGCATCCGGAAGGCTGTCGAACGCGTCCGCCAGTTGAATCTGGACGGCCGCCGCAAGGGTGGCGTGATCTGGCACACTCAAGGGTCGGGAAAGTCGCTGACCATGGTGATGCTGGGGCGCTCTCTCGCGCTCGACAAGGCCATCCCCAATCCGCGCATTCTGATCGTCACCGACCGCGACGATCTCGACAAGCAGATCAAGGACACATTCAAGTCCTGCGAACTGGAACCCGTGCGGGCAACCAGCGGCGCCCATCTGATCGAGCTGATCCGAAACCGGACACCGCTCGTTACGACCATCATCAACAAGTTCGATACGGCCGCCAAAGCCGCCGAGGACGTCGACGAAGATGCCAACGTTTTCGTCCTGGTCGACGAGAGCCATCGCTCGCAGACCGGCCGCTATGGCGGTCACAGCCAGTTCGCCACGCGGATGCGCCGGCTGCTGCCGAAGGCCTGCTATCTTGGCTTCACCGGAACGCCGCTCCTGAAGAAGGAGAAGAATACGCTCTCGACCTTCGGCGGCCTGATCCACAAATACGCGATCGACGAGGCTGTCGCCGACGGGGCCGTTGTGCCGCTCCTCTATGAGGGACGGCTTGTCGAGCAGCAGGTCAATGGCGGCGTGATCGACAAGTGGTTCGACAAGATCAGCGAGGGCTTGACCCCCAGCCAGAAGGCCGACCTGAAGCGCAAGTTCTCCCGCATGGACGCGCTGTCGAAGACGGGCCAAGCGATCCGGGCGAAAGCTTTCGATATCTCGGAGCACTTCCGCCAGCACTGGCAAGGCACGGGGTTCAAGGCGCAGCTTGTGGCACCGTCCAAGGCAGCGGCCGTCCGCTTCAAGGAGGTGCTCGACGAGATCGGGCACGTCACCAGCGAAATCGTCATCTCGCCGCCCGATGACAACGAGGGCAACGAGGAGGTCGACAAGGAATCGAAGGACCTCGTGCGCGCGTTCTGGGCGCGGATGATGGCCCGCTACAAGACCGAGGACGAATACACCCGTCAGATCATCGATGCATTCAAGGGCTCGGGCGATCCGGAGATCCTCATCGTCGTTTCGAAGCTGCTGACCGGGTTCGATGCCCCGCGGAATACCGTGCTCTATGTGTGCAAGTCGTTGCGCGAACATAACCTGCTGCAGGCGATCGCCCGCGTGAATCGGCTCTATGAAGACGGCGCGACCGAGAAACAATTTGGCTTCATCATCGACTACGAGGGGCTGCTCGGAGAACTAGACACGGCGCTGACGACCTACAGCGCCTTCGAGGGCTTCGACGCCGCCGATCTCGCCGGCACAGTCCACGATGTGCGCGAGGAAATCCGGAAGCTGCCCCAGCTGCATGATCAGCTTTGGGACCTATTCAAGCCGGTCAAGAACAAGAAAGACATGGAGCAGTTCGAACAGTTCCTCGCCGATGAAGCGATCCGGCAGGATTTCTATGAACGACTGAAGGCGTTCAGCCGCTGCCTCCATATCTCGCTGTCGTCGGACAAGCTCTTCGACGTCTTCGACGAGGCGAAGATCGACGCCATGAAGAGGGACTGGAAGCAGTTCTCCGAGCTGCGGCGCTCGGTCCAGCTGCGCTACCAGGAGACCGTTGACGTCAAGGAGTTTGAGCCGAAGATCCAGAAGCTGCTCGACGACCATGTGGTTGCCATGCCGGCAGAGACGATCATCGAGATGGTCAACATCAACGACCCGGACGCGCTGAAAGCGGTGGTGGAGGAGTCGGGCGTCTCCGAGGCGTCGAGGGCGGACCGGATCGCCAGCGCGACACGCCGGACCATTACCGAAAAGATGGGCGAGGACCCGACCTTCTACCGCAGTTTCTCGGAACTGCTGGAGGAGACCATCCGCGACTATCGGGCCAAACGGATTTCCGAACGAGACTACCTCAAGAACGTTGTTGATCTCGCGAGCAAGGTCGCGCGCAAGGACCGGGGGCGCGAGGTGCCGGATTCGATCAAGGGCAACGACGATGGGCAGGCGTTCTTCGGCATCCTTGAAGGCGTCCTCGCGACCGACGACGGCAAACCGACTACGGCCGATGAGGTCGCCGCCATTGCACTAACGATCATCGACATCATCAAGTCCCATCATATCGTCGACGTCTGGTCCAACGACATCGCTCAGAACAATATGCGCAACGCCATCGACGATTACTTCTTTGATGTCCTTCGCGATGAGCTGGGCATCGAACTGACCCTTGAGGTGATGGACGATCTCGAACTCAAGATCATGGACCTGGCCCGGGCACGGTTTCCTGGATGAAAGCGGAACGACACAGCGTCCGATATGGTGAACACCAGATCGATTTCGCCATCGTGCGCCGTGACCGGACGACGCTGGAAATCGCCGTAGAGCCAGATGCCTCTGTTGTGGTCGCTGCTCCACGGGATGCTCAACTGGCGGCTATCGAAGAGAAAGTGCGCAAGCGCGCCGCATGGATCCGGCGCCAACAGCGGTATTTCATCCAGTTCCTGCCGCGTACCCCGGATCGCCAGTATGTGGCGGGTGAGACCCATCTTTATCTCGGGCGCCAATATCGGCTGAAAATAGTGCCACACGTTCAAGCGACGGTGAAGCTCGTCCGTGGCTTCATCGTGGTCCAAACACACAGGCCCGAACGATCCGAGCTCACACGCGAGCTCGTAGAGGCGTGGTATCGGGAAAAGGCTCAGAACAAATTTGCAGAACGTCTCGAGGTGAACTTGCTTCGGTTCCCTGCACCCGAGGAATTTCGGCCTAAAGGACTGATTGTGCGTCAACTTCAGCAACGTTGGGGGTCGATGTCACCTTCTTCGCGCCTCATGCTCAATCGCAGGCTGATTGAAGCATCCGTGGACTCCATAGACTACGTGATCACCCACGAACTTTGTCACATTGCTGTCCCGCACCATGGTCCAGAATTCTTTGAGCTCTTGGGTAGGGTCCTCCCCGATTGGCCAGATCGCAAAGACAAGCTCGAAAAGAAGATGGCCTAAGCTGGGTCGCTTCTTCAGGAGTTGCCCTTGTCAGTCGACGTACCCGCGCCGCTTCTTCACCGCTGCGAGCTTCATCAAAGCGGTGATGGCCTTGCCTTCATCAGGGTGCGTCTCGACCATCATCTGGCCACGGAAGCCGATCCGACCCCATTCCCTCACGAGGCTCGCGCGACCGAAGAGATCGCGCTGCACGCTCAGCCGATAGAAACGACGCATGTTGCGCACCGGATCGATCCGGCGCATCTGCACGTCGGTCGGGAAGACATCGAGCTGGATCGGACTATGGTACATGTAGTGATAAGGTAAGGTTTCTTACACAATATCAGGTGGAGGCATGCGCTTCCACCTCGATTTCCCCGAGAGGGGAACAGGGGGCTCACGCCCCCTTCTCGAACTTCATGACCGGGATGCCAAGCTTCTTGGCCTTGTCGGCGAGGTTTTCCTGGATACCGGTTCCGGGGAAGACAAGGACCCCGACCGGGAGCACATCCAGCATCGCGTCGTTGCGCTTGAAGGGCGCGGCCTTGGCGTGCTTGGTCCAGTCGGGCTTGAAGGTCACCTGCGTCACGCCCCGGGCTTCGGCCCATTTGGCGGCGATGAGCTCTGCGCCCTTCGGGCTGCCACCGTGCAGGAGGACCATATCGGGATATTTGGTCCGGACCTGGTCGAGCTTGCCCCAGATCAGGCGGTGATCGTTGAAATCGGTCCCGCCGGTGAGAGCGACTTTGGGGCCTGCGGGCAACATCACCTCGGTCTCTGCGCGGCGCTTGGCGGCCAGGAAATCGCGGCTGTCGATCAGGGCGGCGGTCATGTGCTGGCGGTTCACCATCGATCCGGTGCGGGGGCGCCAGGCTGATCCCGTGTGCTGGACAAACTCGGAGGCGGCGTGATCGCGCATCATGTCCATGCAGTTCCGCCGTTCGACAAGGGTCAGGCCTTCGGCCGTCAGGCACTCGAGTTCGACGGACTTCACTTCGGAGCCGTCCTGCTCGCGCTGGAGGCGGCGCTGCGCCTGCTCGTTCTCGTCGAGCGTCCGCTCGATCCGGGCCGTGGCGCGGTGGAAGAGGTTGACCTGGCCCCAGAGCACCTCTTCGAGGTCGGGTTCCATGCGGGTGTCTTCGAGGGTCGCAACGAGGGCGTCGAAGATGTCGGCTACGGCGACGGCGAGGCGCTGCCCATCGGGCATCGGGCGCGGATCGGGCTCGTCAAAGGGGCGATAGCCGTAGAGCTGGAGCTCGTCGAGCGCATGGACGGTCTGGGATGCGCTATGGGCGGGTTCATACGCGTCGTCGTGGGTATGGATCGTCATCGGTTTCTTGCCTCCGGGCCTGTCTCGTCCGCGCGTCATCCCGCGCGGCCTTCATGGGCTGCGAAAGCCGTGGGAGGGGACGGCCCTTCACCCCCTTTCGGGGCCGGAACGCATGTGGAGGAGGACGGGGGGCGGCTGATTTGTCTTTCGCGATGCAAAGGCGGGGCTCGCCCCCGCCGGCGGAAATCAGTTGCCCCCCGTCCTTGAAGGGGCGGCCCCTTTGACGGCCGCCTGCCCATCTCTTGAAGGCCGTGTGGGTGACGGGTGGATGAGCTTGCCCGGGAAGAGGCAAAGCAACGATCCAGAGCCATGACAGGGATCCGTGACCCCTGCCCCGCTGTCCCCTGACCGGCCCCTGCGCGATGCAGCTCAGCCTGACAGGCGATGCCGATCCTCTGGCCCGAACTGACCTGCCAGATGCTGGCGCAGCGCTTCCTTGCCGTACGCCCGGAGATCATCGTTGAAATCCCCGAGCCGCGGTTCCAACACCCCAACAGAAATCCCAGCCTCGGTTGCTCTGGCGCTCAGCCTCTCTGCCGCGCGTTGGCCGGCCGGATCGCGGTCAATAGCGATGCAGAGGCGCTGCACCCCCTCCGGCAGCAGGACCGCCCCGAGGTGTCCCGACGAGAGCGCCGCCCAGACGGGAAGGCCGGGTGCGGCTTCAACGAGGGACAGCATGGTCTCGATGCCTTCGCCAACCACGAGTATGTCGTCCTGCGGGGTCAGCCTGACGGCATTGCCGAGGAGGTGACCCATGGCACGCCGCTGCGTTTCAACCCGAGCTTTTCCCTGTCCGTCAGGCGCCAGCCAGGTGCGATGCACGCCCTGCAAGGCCCCTGCCCCATCGGTGACTGCAGCGATCAGCGCTGGTCGGGGAGTGCTTTTGGTCTGACCTTCATCCCGATGCCAGCACTTCGGGTGGAAGCGCAGGGCGCTCATTGCGCCGCCTTGGGTCAGGCCCCGGGCTCGCAGGTAGGTGTCGGCAAGCGTGCCTGCGACCGGCACCGAGGCTGCAAACAATCGCGCCGCCGCCGCCGTAGTGCCGCCGGGGCCCTTGGCCTTTTTCGGCATTGCCGCATCCGGGAGGACCGGCTGCGGACGGCCAAGATGCGCCCGGGCTTCAGCCAGAAGATCGGGAAACCGGGAGATTCCTGTCCGCTCGCGGATGATATCGAGAAGATCACCGTGCTCGCCCGTGGCGCCGTCGGTGAACTTGCCCGCCGCACCGGGCCCCGAGACTGGTCCGGTCAGCCGCACGAAAAGCGACCGGCCGGGGTTGTTCTGCAGGTCGCCCACGATCCAGTAGGATCCTTCCCGCCGTCCGGCGGGAAGGTAAGCGCGACAGACGCTCTCAGCATTCTCCGCCAGAGCGCGGATCACATCTTCAGTCTCGGAATACATGGGTCAACACCCTCCGCGTGCATGTAGTCCCGTCACAGGACAACGTGCAAGCAGACGATCCAGCACGACGATGCCGCCCGAGTCCGTCGGGCAGAAGAGGCGCAGCTTCCAGCTGATGATCTCCGAAAAGAAGCCATCCGCCTTGAGCCGGTCCTTCGCCGCTTCCGTGAAGCCGGACAGCTCGATCCGGTTCACGCCCATGACGCGTGAGCGATGGAGTTCCATGCTCTCGGCCAGCCGCACGACCGACTTACCCTCCAGAACGAGGGCATGCACCTGCTCCGCCGTGAGTTGCGGCGCGTCGTCAGCAAGCGTCGCGGCGACCCAGGCGGGCGAGACGCGGCGACCGATGATGCGTTGGCCGTCATCGGTCTGCAGCCGGTAAACACGGGTTTCGTCCTGCGGGAGCTGCTTCCAGATCGGCAACAGGAGGCCTGCAACGATGTGGAGGGTGGACTCGCTGAACTCCGGCACCTCGGCCAGTTCCGCGGTCCAGGCAGCGACGAAGGCCGCGCGGTCGGCCTCGAGCCAGTGGGTGTCGTCCATGATCTTGGCCGGAACCGTGGTCGCCTCGGTCGGACGGATCAGCCGCAAGCGGGGCTCGATCGTGCCATCATCCAGCATCAAGCTGGTGGCAGGCACCTGCACCGCGGCGCGGCCCGAGCGGCTGTTGACCAGCAGGCGTGCCTTCGGGTCGTCGAGCCAGTCCAGAGCATCCGCAAGGGAAGTCGGCGTGTTGCGGCGCTTTTCCGTGATGGTCAGAAGCTGGGTTTCCGCGCCGGAGCCGGGATGGGTATAGATCACCCGCGCATCCGTGACGCGGAAGCTCTCGGCGCGCAGCGTCTCGAGCCCGAGGTCGTAGACCCCGGCGGCGATTGCGCCCTCGATCCGCTGGTCGAGCAATTCCTCGAAGGCCGAGAAGAGCACGGCCTGCATGTCGGTCGTCAACGCCAGCAAGCGATTGAGGAAAGTCGTGATCGGCGGCAACTCGTCCTTCAGCCCGTTGTCATCGGTCAGGCTGAGGCCGGTGGCATCCTCGAAGGCCCCGAGCGAACAGCCCGCGACATCGCCGCGATAGATGCGACGGTAAAGCTGGCGCAAAGCATCACGGGCATAGGGCGACTCGAGGTTATCCTCGGGCCGGAACAGCCCCTGCCCGCCGGTCTGGCGCTGACCCCGCGTGATCGCGCCTAATGTGTCGAGGCGGCGCGCGATGGTCGAGAGGAACCGCTTCTCCGCTTTCACATCGGTGGCCACGGGCCGAAACAGCGGCGGCTGCGCCTGATTGGTGCGGTTGGTCCGCCCAAGGCCCTGGATCGCCGCATCGGCCTTCCAGCCGGGTTCCAGAAGATAATGCACCCGCAGGCGCTGGTTCTTGGCGCCGAGATCTGCGTGATAGCTGCGACCCGTGCCGCCTGCATCCGAGAAGATCAGGATGCGCTTCTGGTCATCCATGAAGGCGGCGGTCTCTGCGAGGTTGGCCGAGCCCGCCCGGCGTTCGACGACGAGGCGCGCGGCAGGACCCTCGCCCTTGCGAACGATGCGGCGCGAGCGGCCCGTGACCTCGGCCACGAGATCGGTGCCGAACCGCTGGACGATCTGGTCGAGCGCCCCCGGCACGGGCGGCAGCGAGGCCAGCATCTCGATCAGCGCGTCGCGCCTGCGGGCGGCCTCGCGGCACTCGACCGGCTGGCCGTCACGCACCACGGGGCGCGAGGAGAGATTGCCCTCACTGTCGGTGAAGGGCTCATAGAGCTGCACCGGGAAGGAATGCGCGAGGTAGTCCAGGACATACTCCCTGGGAGTGATGTCACAGCGGATGTCGTTCCATTCCTCGGTCGGGATCTCCGACAGGCGGCGTTCCATCAGCGCCTCTCCCGTCGAGACGATCTGGATGACGGCAGCATGGCCATCCGCGAGATCGGCGTCGATGGCAGCGATCAGGGTCGGCGTCTTCATCGAGGTCAGCAGGTGACCGAAGAAGCGCTGCTTGGCGCCCTCGAAGGCCGAGCGGGCGGCCGACTTGGCTTGACGGTTCAGCGTGCCGTTCTCACCGGTGATGTTGGCCGCCTCCATCGCGGCGGCGAGGTTGTTGTGGATGATGGCGAAGGCCCCGGCATAGGCATCGTAGATGCCGCGCTGCTCCGGGGTCAGCGCATGCTCGAGCATCTCGTACTCGACGCCATCGTAGGAGAGCGACCGGGCGGTGTAGAGGCCAAGCGACCGCAGGTCGCGGGCCAGAACCTCCATCGCGGCAACGCCGCCGGCTTCGATGGCCTCGACGAATTCGGCGCGGGTCGCGAAGGGGAAATCTGCTCCGCCCCAGAGGCCAAGCCGCTGCGCATAGGCGAGATTGTGGACCGTCGTGGCCCCAGTGGCGGAGACATAGACCACGCGGGCATTGGGCAGTTTGTGCTGCAGACGCAGGCCCGCCCTGCCCTGCTGCGAGGCTTCCGTATCGCCACGCTCGCCCTTGGACCGTGCGGCATTCTGCATGGCATGGCTTTCGTCGAAGAGGATCACGCCATCGAAATCCGCCCCGAGCCAGTCCACGATCTGATCGACGCGGGACTTCTTGGCGCCGCGTTCTTCCGAGCGCAGCGTCGCATAGGTGGTGAAGAGGATGCCCTCGGTCAGCGGGATGTCGCGGCCTTGGGCGAAGCGCGACAGGGGGGTGACGAGCAGGCGTTCCTGGCCGAGCGCTGACCAGTCGCGCTGTGCATCCTCGAGGAGCTTGTCGCTCTTCGAGATCCAAAGCGCCTTGCGGCGGCCCTGGCACCAGTTGTCGAGCAGGATCCCGGCCGACTGGCGGCCCTTGCCAGCGCCGGTGCCATCGCCGAGGAAGAAGCCGCGACGGAAGCGGACAGCGTCTGCAGCTTCGTCGGGCGCGGCCGAGACCATGTCGCCGGTTTCATCGATGGTCCAAGACCCCGCGAGCTGCGCGTCATGCGCCTCGCCCACGTAGATCACGGTCTCGAGTTGGGCGTCCGACAGCAGGCCATCGCGTAGCACGGCGGCGGGCAGCTTCGGGCGGTAGGTGGGTTTCGGGGGCGCGACCGAAGCCATCGCCGCGGACTGGACCAGCTTGGTCGGGTGCGGGGCAGCGCCAGGGATGTCGATCGCCTGCAGGCGGAAGGTCTCGTAGATCGCATCCGACAGGCGCGCGGCGCCGAGGTCGTCCGCCGTCTCACGCAGGGTGTAAGCGAAGTCTTCTGCATCCGATGTGGAGACTTTCGCGGCGGCGCTGGCCGACGGCGTTGCACGCGGTTTGCCAGCCATTATGCCAGACGCTCGGGCAGGAATTCCCGAAAAGGGGGACGTCGAGCGGGATCGAGCGACATCGCCCGCAGCCAATTCGAGGCGCGGAGGGACCTCGGCTACAATCCGGGCGAGGAGCTGCGCCACGTCGGATGACATGGGCCGGACGAGATCAGCGGTGATCCCACCCCGTTCGCCGCCGCGGCACTTGTCGAAGACCGAGATCCGCGTCTCGAAGCTGGTGCCGTGTTTGGCGAAGGCCGAGCCCGAGACAGCTCCGGTGAAGACCAGATGGGAAGACTCGGTCAGGCGGCCGAAGGTCTCGGACCAGGCGGGGGCATCCGGCGCGAAACCGGCGCCGGTAATGGCCACGAGCCGACCTCCGGGCACGAGACGCGCAAGGGCCGAGCGCAGATGCCGCGCCGTCGCATCGGTGCTGCGGACATCGACATTGGCCACAGCCGAGAAGGGCGGGTTCATCAGGATGACGCTGGGGTGCAAACCCGCGTCGAGGTGATCGTCGATCTGTGCGGCGTCGAAGCTGGTGACCGGGCACCCGGGGAAAAGGTGGCGCAAAAGCTCGGCGCGCGTGTCGGCGAGTTCGTTCAGCGCGAGGCTACCGCCCGCGATCTCGGCGAGGATCGCCAGAAGCCCGGTTCCGGCCGAAGGCTCGAGGACCAAGTCGCGCGGCGTGATCTGCGCAGCGGCCAGGGCCGCAATGCCCATCGGGAGCGGTGTCGAGAATTGCTGGAACCGCTCCATCTCCTCCGAACGCCGGGTATGCGTCGGCAAGAGGCCTGCCACCTTGGCGACAATCGGCAGCAGCGCGGCAGGTGAGCCCGCCCGGGAGAGCAGCGCGCGGCCGAACTTCCGCAGGAAGAGGACGAGCGCCACCTCGCCCGCCTCATAGGCAAGCTTCCAGTCCCAAGCGCCATCGGCATCGGAGCCGCCAAAGGCGCGCTCCATCTCAAGCCGCAGACGCAGCGCGTCGATCTGGAAGCCTTGGGCGAGATCGGGCTGCAGCGCCTCGGCCACGACGAGGATCGCGGGCGCGGGATCGCAAGATGGAACAGGAACGGGAGGCGCAACGGGCGCGAGATAGGTCATCGGGAAGCTCCGGAACGAGGGACAGGGACAGGCCCGGACGCCCTCTCTCGGGCACCCTCAGGCCTGATCTTCCCCGGCCGATCTCTCCCTCTCGAACCGGTGCGTTCCGTTCGCTTGGTTTGAATTTGTTCCTTTTATGTTCTATGCTGGAAGCCAAGCCAGCAAGGGAGTTTACCGATGGACAGCACCACGCACGCCCTGCCCGCGACACCGAAGCAGATCGCCTATGCGCGGTCCCTCGCCTTGCGCAATCAGACCCTCCTGCCCTGGGACGTTCAGCAGGACCGCCGGTCGCTCAGCGCTTGGATTGAGGCGCAGGCCCAGCTGAAACCGGTCTCCGACATGGACCGGCTGCCGACCTCAAAGCAGGTGGCCTTCGCGGAGAAACTCGCCCGGATCAAACGGCGCGCCGTCCCGGAAGAATGCTTCCGCGACAAGGGGCTGATGTCGAAGTGGATCGATGGGAACAGGTGAGCACGGCACCGGCTGGCTCCGGCCTTCCGGAGCCTCTGCCAAACCGTGGCTTGGCAAGCAGAGCGTAGTTGCCAACCTATAGATTGGCAGATGAGCCCTTCGGGACATCAGCCTCGGTCAAACTCCTGTCCGAAGGACCAAGGTCTGATCCCGACGGCACGCCGGGAGGTACATCGCATCGACATTCGGCAACCACCGCAAGTCGCCGCCGTCTCTCAATTCCGCGTCTTCAGATCTCCCACCACTTGGGGTACTCCCTCAGGTCTTTGGAAATCTTGATATTGGAGCGTTCTTGGCGCTGAAAGGCCGCCCACACCAAAGAAACCAGTAGCCCTCTCTTTGAAAATCTGTCACTTTAGGCATCATGGATGCCGGAAGGTCACAGAATCTGAAGAAAATGCTCGACGCAGTGCCCGCCGGGTATCTGGTCGATGCCGCATGGCTCGTCTCCCAAGGCATCGCCTACGAGAGCTTCCGTGACTACGTGAAGCGCGGCTGGCTCGAGCGCATCACCCGAGGCGTCTTCCGCCGCCCCCTCCCCAGCACCGCAGCCCCCATGACGTCGAACAGCATCGACTGGAAGACCTGCATCCTGTCCACGCAGCACATCATGGGTCATGACCTGCATGTCGGCGGCACCACGGCGCTCGGAGAACAGGGACATGCCCATTACCTGCGCCTCGGCGACAGCGCTCCAGTCTGGGTCTATGGGGACAGTATCCCGAATTGGCTGGCGAAACTGCCGATGGATGCCCCGATAAGAACCCGCCCCCGGTCCTTGTTTGCCGACCCGGAACTCGGCCTGATCGAGGGCAAGACGACCGGCCAGCCATGGGACTGGGGTCTCACGATGTCGACGCCGGAGCGCGCGATCCTGGAGGCCATGGACGAGTTGCCCGACCATGAAAGCTTCCACACGCTCGACATGGTGTTCGAGAGCCTGACGACCCTGCGCCCAAGACTGCTGTCCGACCTCCTCCAGGCCTGCCGCAAGATCAAGGTCAAGCGCCTGTTCTTCGTTTTCGCTGACCGCCACGATCATCCCTGGCGCAAACGGATCGACACGCAGGCATTCGACCTCGGCAGCGGCGACCGAGCCTTGGTTCAGGGCGGCAAGATCCACCCGCGCTATCGGATCATGGTGCCGGAAGATTTCGTGAAACCGGAGGCCGACAGTGGCGCGTGAGACCTATGAAGCCCAAGTCGCACTCCTGGTACGCGTCCTGCCGCATGTCGCGGGCGAAACCGTCTTCGCGCTCAAAGGTGGGACGGCCATCAACCTCTTTTACCGCGACCTGCCGCGGTTGTCGGTCGATATCGACTTGACCTACCTGCCAATCAAGGAACGCGTCGAGAGCCTGGACGAGATCAATGCCGCGATGGACCGCATCGCGGCCGCCATCAAGACCGGTATTCGCGGCGCAAAAACTCAGCGCATTCAAGGCGGCGGCGGCGGAGCCACACGGCTCCTGGCGCGCCTCGGGCATGCCGAAATCAAGATCGAAACCTCGCCTGTGACCCGTGGCGTCGTCCACGACCCGGAGATCCGGACTGTCTCCGCCGCTGTCGAGGATGCCTACGGCTATGCTGAAATGCAGATCGTCTCGTTCGAGGACCTGTTCGCAGGCAAACTGCACGCTGCCCTCGACAGGCAGCATCCCCGGGATCTCTACGACGTCACGCTCCTCTACGAAAACGAGGGCCTGACGCAGGACCTGTTCCAGACCTTCCTGATCTATGTCGCCAGTTCACCGCGCCCGGCGCATGAGCTTCTCGATCCGAACCTGATCGATCTCGGGCAACCCTACGCGCGGGAATTCGAGGGCATGACCAGAACACCCGTTCCTCTCGATACGCTTTTGGCGACGCGCCTGAGGCTGATCACAGATGTGCAATCGCGCCTCGACGACAAGGCGAAGCAGTTCCTGCTGACACTTCAAGACGGGGAGCCTGACTTTGCGGCCATCGACCGGTCGCAGACAGCTCACCTACCAGCCGTGCAGTGGAAGCTCCTCAACCTGAACAAGCTGAAGCGGGACAACCCTGCAAAGCACGCTGCGCAGCGCGACGCCTTGGTGAAGCTTCTGGGCTGAACCGTGCACCGCACCCTCGCGAGGCGGGTGAGCATTGGCCCCTTGGGTCGACTGTCTAGAGTTTGCCTCCCGCCTCGGGATGGGCAACAGGCAAAGCGCTCAGGCGCACTGACGCCTCAGCTATGGACCATCTCTGCGACCAATCGTGCCAGCCAGGTTGGAAACTGCGGCGCGGCGGACATCAGTTCAATCCTTGCGATCTCCGTGAGCTTGGATCGCAGGATTTGCAAGGCATTGGGAGCCTCATCTGGCCCGAGCCATGCCAGAGCGCGGACAACCTGGCCGGATATCTTGTTCCCAAGGGCCAACTGCCAACGCGGCGCATGACGCAGTTCGACAGCTTGGCGGCCAAGGTTCAGCACGCGGCTTCGCCCCGAGGTGAGGTAAACCGACTTGACCGGCACCTGTGTCGTGAGGCCCAGAGCGTTTGCTGCAACAGCCCCGCTCGGGACGATCGTTTCGCCCCGCTGCACCGCCAGAGCCTCGATCGCCTGTTCAGCGGACGGACCGCGCGGACCAAAACGTGTCTGGACCGGGCGCATGTAGATGCCGCGTCCCGCACGGATCAACTCGCCGCGCGCGGCCAGACGCGACAGCGTCTGATCGACCGCCGCGCGCGAGCCAAGGTGCAAGAGCCCCTTCGCTGCCAAGGGCACCCCCTCCGGCAACGTCGTCGCGACATTCATAATGCTCTCGGCCATGCGCTCCATGATGCTCCTTTGTCAGAAAAATATGCGTTTTTCTGACAGTTTTCAACCGTGCGCCCTCACCCGAACCGCCGCCCGGCTTCGGTGAAGGTGTATTCATTGACGATGATCCCTTCTTCGATAGCCTCGTCCGAGGTCAGGTGGTCGTATTCAGCCTCAAGCTGGCGATAGAGCCAGCGGGCCAGATCACGCAGCGCGTCGGTCACGATCTCCTCAGCTTCCTCCGTGGGCGGCTGCCAGGTCGGACTGTCGCGCGTGACGTCAACGGACATCGTGTATTCATGGTAGTAACGCCCGCGATGGCTGACCTCGGCTGCGAGCTGGTAGAAGTTCCGCCGCTGGATGGCCTGCAGCCGGTCGGCGATGCCATGCAGCGTCGCGTCCGTGGGAGCGTAGTCCCGAATGCGCGCGGCCGCGCCCTTGGCGTGGGACCAGTAGCCCTCGAAGCAGGCTCCGTCGCCTTGGCTGCAGAACCCGGAGAACCAGATGCAGGGCTTGGCCCGCGTCCCGCCGCCCATCAGTCGGACGGTAGTCGTCTTCAGGCGAATGCCGAGGATTTCGCAGATGCGTTCGAAATCCTCATAGACCGCGTCCCACCAATCGTCATGGGGACCAAGCTCGCGATACCAGCTGCGCGCCTTTTCCTTGGCGGCATCCGAGAGTTCGGGGAACTGGTAGACGGTGGTGCAGATTACCTCAGGCATCGACGTCCTCCCCGTTGAGAGCGCCGGCCAACCATTCGTGCGTGCTCGTCCAGCCGACGGATTTGCGCGCGCCGAGGTCGATGACATGCGCGCCGCCGCCGAAGGCGTCGAAGCGGGGCCGGGAGCACGTCAGGGCGTATTGGAAGCCCCAGAGACCGGTGAGGTCGAGGTCTTCGGCGAGACGCAGCACGAAGCGGATGAGCGCCTCGACATCGCCGTGCGCGTCGTCGTGGATCCAGAGCGTGCTGCCCTCGGGCGCGTCCTGGCGCACGAGATCGAAGCCCGCGACCTCCGGGTCGTCAGCGTCCTGATCCGCAGCACGCTGTTCCTGGAACAGAGCGAGCGCGCGGGCCGCCTTGCCTGGGCTGCCGACGTCGAGCAGGCACGAGAAATGGATGAAGTAATCCGCCATGGGGACCTCCTGAATGGGGAAGACCCGGCCGAGAGGCCGGGCGTTGTGTTGGCATGAAGGGGTGGTTGGGGGTAATCAGCCGTTTGGCTGGTCGCCCGCCGCCTGTCGCGCGGCATGGGCGCAGAGCATCTGCTGGTAGAAGCGCTTGCGCGACGTCCGGAAGCCGCGCACGGCGCGCGTGTCGGGATGAAGCGCCCGGACCGCTGCGCGCAGGACGGCGTAAGGCGAAGCGGTCACCGGCAGACCGAGGCGCAAGTATGCGGGATCAGTCATGTCAGCTGACCTCGACCACGGGCGAGGCGAGATGCGGATCGACCAGTGCCTCGATCCGCTCGGCCCGGCCCATCCATGGCTCGGGTCGGATGGCCTTCACCCAGTCAGCAAAGCTCGGGATGAAGCCGAGGTCTTCCTTCACATGCTGTTCGCCGACCCAGCGGGTCGGGATGACACGTCCGGTCGAGAGCGTGAGGGTCGGGCCGAAAATCCTCTCGGCCATGAAGATGCCCTCGGCATGGTGGCGCAGCGCCCGGTGCCGGAAGTCAGCAGTGATCTCCTTGCTCTGGTCGAACCAAGTATGCACGGCCATGTAGCAGTCGACCGTGCCGCCCCATTTCTTCACCGAGGACAGGGCGTGGTGGTATGGATGTGCCATCGCCGCCCCCTCAGAAATCATGGGTGTAGAGTTCGGACGACGTGAACCGTTCGTTGAACTCGAGATGGATGCAGCGGGCGGCAGCGTCGAAGCAGAACTCGCCCCAGGCGCCGTCATTGTTTTCCCAACCGCCATGGGTGTCGGAGAGGAAATCGTAGGCCAGCTGCTCGACGACATCCTCCAGCGAGAGCTGCCGCATCTCGACCTCGGGGTCGTCCCAGGTCAGCGCCGCGTATTCGATCTCGGTCGCGGGGAAATCGACGGCGATCTCACCGGACCATGCGCCGATGCTCTCGATCTGGCCGCTGTCCCCGGCCCCGTCGAAGGTCAAAGTGACATGGGTGATACCGGCAGCCATCAGGCCATCGAAGAGGCGGTCCTTGTTGCCTGGGCGCAGCGCTTCGATCCGGGCCGCGCGTTCGGCATGCGCCGCGAAGATCTGGCCCATGTCGACGGTCGGTGGTGCCATCGGCGGCGCGAGGGTGGGTTCAGTCAGGGTCATTGGGTGTCTCCGGTTGGGGGGAAGGGATCGGAGCCGGGACGGGCGATCTCTCTCCCCCGGACAAGCTCCAATTCCCCCCTGCCACTCTCTGCCTCTCGGGCCTCACGCAGCGAACTGCAACGCCCGGGCAGCGAAGGCGCGCCAGAGCGGGTCGACGAGACGCCCGTCCAGGAGATCGGCGCGGTGGCGCAGCCGTCTCGCCTGATCGGGCTCGCCCCAGCCAGCAGCGCGGTCCGCCTGCGCGCGCAGCTGGCTCGCCTCGGTCACGACGCCCCGCGCTTCGGCCGCGCTCGTCACCGGGTGGCACCAGGCGACAGCGTGGTCGCTGGCGGCCCCGGCCAGCACAAGGCGTTCGTCGCGATCGAGGATCGCCAGAAGCTGGGATGCAGCCTCCGGGTCGATGCCCTCGGCATGGTCGATCGCGCCCTGCATGGCCTCGGCCAGCGTCGCGAAGCGGGCGAGCACTAGGGGCGCGGCGCAGCCCGACATCAGATCGGCCGGCGCGCGGCGCGACAGGGTCAGCGCGAAGGGATGACTGAGGTCAGTGTCGCCGACAGCGAAGACCGGCGCGAAGCCCTGCGGGGCGGTGCTCGGGTGGACCGGAAGGGGCAAGTCGAACATGGGGGAGATCTCCGACGGCGCGGGAAGCCGCTCTCCACGCTTCAAGCCGTCAAAGACCAAACCGCCGCCCTCTTCCTCGAAGGGGCGGCGGTGACGGGTCCGATGGGCCCTCAGAGCTTGCCGAGGGCCCTCAGGCTCAGCTCGGTCCCGGCCCCGACGATGATGTGGTCGTGCAACGTCAGGCCGAGGTACTTGCAGCCCTTCTGGATCTCCTTGGTCATGCTGAGATCGGCCTCCGACGGCGTCGGATCGCCCGAGGGGTGGTTGTGGATCAGGATCAGGGCGCTGGCGTTCAGCATCAGCGCTCGCTTGATCACCTCGCGCGGATAGACGGGGACGTGATCGACGGTGCCAGTCGAGAGAAGCTCATCGGAGATGATGCGGTTCTTGCGGTCGAGATAGAGAACATGGAAGCGCTCGATGGGGCCGCGGACGGTGAGCGCGCAATAGTCCATCAGCGCCTGCCAGCTGCCGATGATCGGGTTCTGGCTGAGGTATCGGCTGAGGATGTCGCGGGCCTCGAGGATGACGGTTTCTTCCTGGGGGGTCATGAAGGTTCTCGCTGAAATGCGCCGGCCAAAGCCCCCTGCCCTCTCATGGCGGGGCCGGTGGCGTGCAAGTGGAAGGAAAAAGCGCGACCGCCGCGCGCGAGGGCGGTCGCGTTGTTGGACCAAGCGTCAGCCGACCCGGTCGAGGAGCTTCTTGGCGCGCCCTTCCATGTCGAGGCGGGCGTCCTGCTGGGTCTTGTCGCGCGCAAGCCGCGTGATGCCCTGCACGAAATCGAAGATGCTTTCGGGCGGGCGGCCCTCTTCCATTAGCACCTTCTCGATGATCTTGCCTGACTCCGCCTTCGAGAAGCCGCGCTTGCGCAGGAACTCATCCCGGTCCTCGTCCGTTCGCGCGACGATCTGCTGCCGCGCGGCCTTGATGCCGTTCACGAACCCCTGCGGCGAGGAATTGGCAAAGCGCGTCAGCGCCGGTGCCGCCTCGTGGGCAAAGCGCGAGGCCGCGTATTTCGAGTGGCGGATGGTGATCTCCTGGAAATCCTCGACGCCCCAGAGGTTGCGGTTCTGGCACACCGCCCGCAGGTAGAAGCTCGCCATCCCTAGGGTCTTCGCACCCACCTCGGAGTTCCAGCAGTAGAAGCCCCGGAAGTAGAGATCGGGGGAGCCATCCGGCAGGCGGCCCGCCTCGATCGGGTTGTGATCGTCGACAAGGAACAGGAAGACGTCGCGGTCCGAGGCATAGAGCGTGGTCGTGTCGCGGCTGATCTCGACATCGGGGTTGTAGACCCCGGTCGACCAGTCGAGCACTCCGGGCACCTTCCAGCGCGTGTCGCCCGTGCCATTGCCCGCGATGCGCTGCACCGCCTCGACCAACTCGTGGTCATGAATGCGGCCATAGTCGGGGCCGGTCACCGCGCGCAGTTCGGTGCGGCCGTCTTCCGTCTCGAAGGTTTTCACCTGCTCGGCGCGGTGATTGGTCAGGCCGTATTGCAGGTTGATCCCCGCCAGCGGCGCAGGCAGCTGCCGCAGGTAGGACGCCGGCGCGCCGACGATGCTTGCAAGCTGGCCGAAGGCCCAGTGCGTGGGTGCCACCGGTTCATGTGCCTTCGGCAGCATCAGGTGCAACCGCTCGGGGTTGTCGCGCGCGGCCTCGACCCGGATATCCGCCGTCTGCACCACACGGCTGCGGCTGCGCTCCGACCGACCCTTCACCGATGCCCAGAGATCGTCGAGCGACAGATACCGCTCGTCATCGGGCCGGTTGAACCATTCGGACGACACCCGCCCGTTCCGCTCCCCCCGGCTCACATCCACCTTCCAGCCACCCGCCCGCGCCGGTGCGACCGGATCCAGAACTTCCACAATGCCCATCAGCGATCTCCCGCGACGGGCGCCGGGAGCCACTCTCCCAGCCCTCGACCCGTCACCGGGAAACCGGCACTCCTCTTACTCTGGCTGACGTGAAGGGCGGAAAGCAGACGTTCATTTCGAACTCTGCTCCTGCCCGAGAAGCAAACATGACTCGATAGTGGCTATAGTGGCCAGATAGATTGCTGGGCAGACAGGTGGCCGGCAGCGCGCTGCAGGACGCCAGGTCGCCAACCTGCCGCACTCTCGTCAAACAGGCGCCTTATTGTCTCGGTAGCGGAAACGAGTGGCGGGACAACTTGAGGGGTTTTTCTGGTATGGGCTGGCTTTCAAGGCTTCTGGGCAGTGGGAATGATGATGTCGGCGGGCAGCAGAACCTCTCCCCAGCGCATCGAGTGATTGCGGCGGACCTTGCGCTGGCATCAAAGACAAAGCCCGAGGTGGGCGAAGGCCTTCTGCGCTATGTGCTGACCGGGGAAGGCGAAGCGGGTGTCGAGGCGCTGGCGAAACAGACGGACCAGTCCTTTGCCAAGTGGGGCTACCAGGTCCAGGTCATCCACAAGCCCGCCGAAGTCACGGGGCGGAATCTGTTCCTGTACCGCAGCGCCGGGGAGGATATTGCCCTCACCGTTCGCTATCTGCGGGCGCTGCATCTGGCCGCAGTTGCACATGCCGGTCGCAACGATTGGAACGATGCGTTCAGAAGCTACCCGCTTGCGCAGCGGCAAATCTACTTTGCGCTCCAGAACACTCTGATCACCGACAAGACCATTCCAGACGAGGAAATGCCGCCGCAAGGCATGACCCGCGACACGGCGTTGGCGATCGCGCGCGCCTTTGGCGGGACCGAGGGCGATCTGCTGCGCGCCATGCTGATGATGCAGCATATGCTTCTCTCTCCGACCGAGGCTTGGCCGGTGACCCAGCGCTTTGCGGCGGCGATGGGGCTGAAGCGCGATATCGGCGAACGACCGGAAGAGATCTGCGCCCACCTCAAGGCATTGAACTACCAGGGGTCAACCGCCGTCGCGATGATGCGGGCAATTGAGCAGATGGACCATCCGAACTACACCGCCTTCATCGGGGACGAATTGGTGGTCGGTGACAAGGACATCCGCAAACGCGCCCAGGGAACGCTTGCCAGCCTGCCCGTTGCCACCCGCGAACGGCTGGTGATCGAACGGCTGGACCACAGCGACCCCAAGGTCAGGGAAGAGCTTGCGACCTGGCTGGCGGGTCTTGGCTCGCTCGGCGCCGAGGCTGCCTTGCAGGCGCGGCTGGAGGTCGAAAAGGCCGGCGCCGTGCGACGGGTGATCGAGGCCTATTTCGCCGGCAAGTCGATGCAGGCGACAGCGACAGAGGCCGACGACGACACAGGCTATACCGCCATTGGCGGCACGCGGATCGCGATTCCGCCGATGCAGGATTTCGCCCCCGGCACTCGGCCGGTCTTTGGCGCAGCAGAGCGGGCAGAACTGGTGGCGTTGATCGAGGCCGACAATGCCAGGCGTCAGGCGCGATACGAGGAATGGATGCGCCGCGACATGAAATGGAAACCTTCGGTCCCGACGATGATCGAGGCCGAGCAGGCGGATTACCTGATCGCGACCCTGAACGGGCAGACACTGAACCCGCGCCCGCCCTATTCGTCGGATTTCGCGCACTTGATGCGCGAGGCCGGCTCCAAATGGTATCGGCGTCAGTTGCTGAGGCTGCCGCAGGAGACTGGGCTACGCGAATTCGCCAGAAGGTCCCTCGAATACATGTCCTTCTACGACAACGAGTCCGCGCCGCTTCAGGCTTATTTGCAGGCGCCCAACATGGACCTGCGGCGGATCGATCAGCTGATGATCGAATTGAAGCCGGACTGGCCCAAGGGAAAGACCCTGGCGACCTTGATCGGAACGAACGACCGGTACAGCCGGGAGGACCGCAGCCGCGAATTCGCCCGGGAAGGCGTGTGGCCGATGGTTGCCGCGAACCTGCACGTGATCGAGGACGCGTTTTCGACCGCGCCCAAGGTGTTTCGCAACCAGTCGCGGCGGAACTCGATCCTGTGGCTTGGCGTTCTGCCCGCGACGCCGCAGCGGTTCTTGGCGCCGCTTCTGGCAATCGCCACCTCACCCAAGCGGGAAAGCCGGGCCGAGGCGCGGGCGCTTCTGGCCGATGCGCCGGGCATCGACGCGCATCTGATCGATCTCTTGCAGGACAGCAAGGCCGACACGCGGCGGATTGCGGCGGAATGGCTGGGCGAACGGCGGGCCGCAGGGGCCGAGGCCGCGCTGCGCAACCGGCTGAAGGTCGAGAAGACCGAGGCCGTGCGGGCCGCGATGATCACCGCGCTGGCGCGGGCGGGTGCGGATATCGCCGCCTATGCAGGACCCGCAGCCCTTCTGGCCGAAGCGCAGGCCGGCATGAAGGGCGCAGGCGCCCCCCCGCCCGCCTGGCTGGGGCTGGACCGGTTGGGTGCCTTGCGCTGGCGCGACGGATCGCCTGTTCCCGACGTCGTTCTCCACTGGTGGATCAGGCTGGCGATCAAGCTGAAGCAGCCCGGCGGCAACGGCATGCTGGCCTTGTACCTGGACCAGCTGCACCCCGAGGACGCGGCGGCCCTGGGCCGGTTGATCTTCGATGCCTGGGTCGCGGAATCCCTGGTGACCGTCGTCGAGACGAACCCCTGGATGGGCCCGCGGGAAGTGCTTCACAACGAGTCGTCCGAAACCAAGGGCCTTCTGGCGCTGGCACGCGCCGTGCCGTCGAGCCATGCCGCGGCCAAGACCCGCTGGTATCTCAAGACGCACGGGCCGCAGACGTCACAGACCTCGGCCCTGCTGGAACTGCTGGCGGCGAAGGCCGATCCGCCGTCGTTGCAGGTGGTGCTGTCGGCGGCGAACCGGCTGAAGCAGAAGGGCGTGCAGAAGCTGGCGGGCGAGTTGGTCGCGCGGATCGCCGAGGACAATGACTGGACGCTGGACCAGCTGGCCGACCGTAGCGTGCCGACCCTTGGTCTGGACGAGACCGGCCGGCTTGAGCTTCCCTGCGGCGAGGACCGCAAGCCCTATGTCGCCCGTCTGAGCGAGGCGCTGGAGCTGGTGCTCTTCAACCCCGACGGCCGCCCGGTCAAGGCGCTGCCCGCGGGCGAGGACGAGGCGACGGTCGAGTCCAAGGCGAGCTTTGCCGACGCCAAGAAGACGCTGACGCAAGTCGTGTCGATCCAGCGGGAACGGCTGTTCGACGCGATGTGCTCGGGTCGGGTCTGGTCGGCAGCCGAATGGCTGGGCGACATCCTCGGCCATCCCGTCCTGCGCAAGGCCTGCGAGCAACTGGTCTGGCTGGGGGTGGACGCAGAAGGAAACACCCCGTCGGCCTTCCGCCCCACGCCCGAAGGCGACTTCATCGGTGTTGACGATGCTGCCGTCGACCCCTCCGCCTTTGCAGGGATCCGGCTGGCCCATACGATGCTTGTCGGGCCGACCGCGGATAAGGAGTGGTCGGCTCATCTCAAGGACCACGAGGTCCAGCCGCTTTTTGCGCAGTTCGGTCGGGCGACCCCGGGACCGGTGGCGGTGGATGCCGAAAGCATCGCCGACAGGAATGGCTGGGTCACCGACACCTTCACGGTGCGCGGCCTGGCAAAGAAGCTGGCCTATGATCGCGGCGCGGCCGAGGACGGTGGCCACTTCGGCCACTACCTGCGCCGTTTCCCGGTGGCGGGCCTGATCGCGACGATCAACTTCTCGGGCAACTGCCTGCCCGAAGAGAACGTGACCGCCGTGATCTACGACCTGCGCTTCGCGCGCGACCGCGACGGCAAGCCCGGCGGCGAGGTGCCCCCGTCCAAGGTGCCGCCGGTCCTCTTGGCCGAATGCTGGCACGACTATCATGTGGCGGCCTCCAAGGGGGCGTTCGATCCAGAGTGGGAGCGGCGGTCGCCATGGTAGGCGAGGTCCAGAAGCAGCCCGCCGAAATCCGATTTGCCGAGGAGCTGGCGCGCCTCGCGGCCTCCGACCCCGGTCCCCGTCCGCCCGGCTGGCGCCTGTCGCCCCGGGCGGTGCGGGCCTTCGTCACCGGCGACGAGGCGCGCGGGGTGACCCGGAAATTCTGGGGCGACGACGCGCTTGTCGACCGCTGCATCGTCTCGGTCATGGGATTGCAGGGGCTGTTGCTGGTGGGCGAACCCGGCACGGCAAAGTCGATGCTGTCCGAGCTTCTGTCCGCCGCGATCTGCGGCACGTCGCGGCTGGTTGTCCAGGGCTCGGCCGGCGTGGTGGAGGACCATCTGCGCTATGGCTGGAACTATGCGCTGCTTCTGGCCGAGGGGCCAAGCGCGCGGGCGATGGTCGCCTCGCCGGTGCTGACGGCGATGCGCACCGGCCAGATCGTCCGGATCGAGGAATTGACCCGCTGCCCGCCCGAGGTGCAGGACAGCCTGATCTCGATCCTGTCCGAACGCACGCTGGCGGTGCCCGAACTTGGCGAAGGGACCGAGGTCCGCGCCGCGCCGGGGTTCAACGTCATCGCCACGGCGAACCTGCGCGACCGGGGCACGCATGAGATGTCGGGCGCGCTGAAGCGGCGGTTCAACTTCGAGACGGTCGAGTCGATCCGAGATCCCGCCTTTGAACGCGCGCTGATCGCGCGGCAACTGGCGGACCGGCTTGCCGACCATCCCGCGATTCCGGCGCCTGCACCGGACGTTCTGGACGTGCTGGTCACCGTTTTCCGTGACCTTCGGACCGGGCGGACGGCGGAGGGGGAAACGGTGGCCCAGCCATCCAGCATCATGTCCACCGCCGAAGCCGTGAACACGGTGCATGCCGCCAGCCTGGCCGCGGCCTACCTGGACGGCGGGCCGCTGACGGCCCGGCATGTCGCGGGGCAGTTGCGCGGCGTGGTGTTCAAGGACGACCCGGAGGATGGACGGAAGCTGCGCGCCTATGTCGATCAGGTCGCCCGCCCTCGCGCCAGGTCCAGCCGTGCCTGGGCCGCCTTCTGCGACGGGACCTGAGGCGTCGCCATGCAGGACCCCGACCGCAAGGACCTGGGGCAGGCGGCGGAACGACTGTTCTCGCCCGGGCGGGGCCTCTGGGTCGTGCCGGTCCGTCACCATTCGCCAGCCTGCGCCTGGGCGCTGGAGGCGCTGATCCGGGATGTCGCACCCACGCATCTTCTGGTCGAGGGGCCGGACGACTTTGACCGGCACATTGACAACATCCTTGATCCCGGCACCCGGCCGCCCGTGGCGATCGTCGCCCTCACGGAGGTCGAGGGGGCAACCACGCTGCGCACGGCCAGCCACTACCCCCTGACCGCGCATTCGCCCGAGTATGTCGCGTTGCGGGCGGGGCGCACGGCCGGGGCCCGGCTGCGCTTCATCGATCTGCCAAGCGGCACCTTTCCGGACAGTCCCACGCCGGCCATCGCCCAGCCGTTGCAGGACGACCTGCCCTTCACCTCCGGGGACTATATCGACGCGCTGTGCCAGGCCACCGGCTGCCGCGACGGGCACGACCTTTGGGACCATCTCTTCGAGACGCGCCTTGGCACCGGCAACTGGCAGGAGTTCTTCCGCGATGTGGGGGCCTATTGTGCCGGTCTGCGCCAGGCCACGCCGCCGGATGCGCGGACGCTCCGCCGCGAGGCGCATATGGCAAGGCATGTGCGGGCGGCGCTTGGCGACGGGGCAGCGCCCCGGGTGGTTGTCGTGGTCGGCGGGTATCACGCGCCCGCCCTCTGCGACCCCGAGAGCGTGACGCAGGATGCCGCGCCGGGCGCACCGGCAACCTCGTATCTTGTGCGCTACGGCTTTGCGGCGCTGGATGCACTGGGCGGCTATGCAGCCGGTCTGCCCTTGCCCGGCTACTATGATCGGCTCTGGACCGAGGTGCAGGCCACCGGTGCCGCTCCTGCCTGGGGCGCGACCGCGCTGGCGCTGATTTCCGGCCATGCCGAAGCCCTGCGCAAGGATGGGCACCTGCAGCCGGTCCCCATCCTGGTCGAAAGCCTGCGGCTGGCCGAGGGGCTTGCCCGCCTGCGCGGTCGGCCCGGCCCGATGCGGCAGGACCTGCTTGACGCGGCTGCCAGTGCAATGGTGAAGGGCGAGGCGTCGGACCGAAAGCTCTGGACCGCCGACTTCGCCCGCTACCTGCGCGGGGACCGTCTGGGGCAGGTCTGCCGCAATGCCGGATTGCCGCCGCTGGTCGCAGACGCCCAGTCCCGGGCCGCCGCGCTGCGCTTTGCGGTCACGGACAGCACACCGCGAGAGCGGCGGCTGGAAGTGCGTCGCAAGCCTGCACACCGGGCCGCTTCGGCCTTTCTGCATGCGATGGCCATTCTTGAGACGGGCTTCGCCAGGATGACCTCTGGTCCGGATTACATGGCCGGTCCCGACCCGGTGCATCTGCACGAACACTGGTCCGTCGCCTGGTCTGCGCGCGTCGAGGCGCGCCTGATCGAAAGCGCCGCCCTGGGCGACACCCTTCCGTCGGCCTGCGCGGCGCAGCTTTTGCTCGACTATGAGACGCTGGAGGCCGAGGCCCGTCGCGGCGACCTTCCGCTTCGCTGCCGTCTCTTGCTGCGCGGGCTTCTGGCCGGGCTGGGCGGGGAACTCATGCCACTGGCCAGGCGTCTGGCGCAGGACATCGCCTTGTCCCGCGATCCCTCTGCCCTGGCCGAAACCCTTCGACAGCTGAACCTGGTCGCCGTGACCCGCGGGCCGTTGCGGGCGCCCGCCGTGCTGGACATCCGCGCGCTGGTGTCGGCGGCCTTCGACCGGTTGGTCTGGTTGATCGACAGCCTTCCGGGCCTTCCCGCCGACGATCTGCCATCGGCCATCGACGCCTTGCGGCTGGTAAACGCAGTCTTGGCGGGGCCGGGCGGAGAAGCGCTGGATGCCGGTCGGTTTGCCGCGGCGCTTGACCGGCTGGCCGCGTCCAGGGTGCCCCCTGCCCTGCTGGGCGCGGCCTTGGGGCTGGGTGCCTTGGCGGGGCGGCGGACGGAGGCGGAGGTAGCCGCAGCCGTGGCTGGCGGGCTTGCGGGCATGGATCTGGGAGAGGGTCGCAGCGCGCTTCTGGCAGGGGTCCTGCGCGCGGCCCCCGCAATCCTTTGCCGCAATGGCCCGGTCATGGACGCCGTTGACGCCCATCTTGCCCGGATCGACGAGCCCGCTTTCCTGGAACTGCTGCCCGAACTGCGCGCGGCCTTCTCGACCCTGACCGCGCAAGAGACAGCGCGTCTTGCCACCCATGTGGCCACCCGGCACGCCTTGGGCCCGGCCGAGACGACGCTGGACCCTGCCGACGCGGCCGCCCTGCGCAAGGTTCTGGACGATCTTGTCACCCAGGGCCTGGGTGCATGGCTGGCCCAAGCGACGGGAGAACGCGCATGACCGACGCTGCCCGCCGCTGGCGCATGGCGCTTGGACCCGCGGCAAACGGCCCCTTGCCCGAACCCGAAGGCGAGGCTGCCAAGCAGGACGAGGTGCTGACCTGGCTTTACCAGCAATCGCCCTCGGCACGGGGCGGGGGTCTTGGCGGCACCGAACCGTCGCGTCCCGAGGCGCTCCACTGGCTTGGGCGTGTTCGCAAGCTGTTCCCGAAATCGACCTGCCAGCGGATCGAGGCTGACGCGCTGAACCGCTTCCGGCTGGCAGACCTCTTGGCCGACCCCGAGGTCCTGGCGCGGGTCGAGCCCAGCCCCGCGACATTGCGGCTTCTCCTGTCGTTGCGGGGCAGCCTGCCGCCGGCGCTGATGGCGCTTTTGCGGGATACGGTGCGCCGCGTGGTCGATGAGATCACCGCACGCCTCCGCCCCAGGATCGAGCTTGCCCTGTCCGGCCAGCGCAATCGGCAGGTGAGGGGCCGCCTTCCGCGCGCCGCCGATTTCGACGCGCGCAGGACGCTTTTCCGCAACTTGCACCGCATCGATCCGGATACCGGGCGGCTGGTCCCGGACCGCCTGTTCTTCCACGGCCGACAGCGCCCGAGCCTTCCCTGGCAGGTGATCCTCTGCGTGGACCAGTCGGGATCCATGACGGACAGCGTCATCCATTCGGCCGTCATGGCGGCGATCCTTTCGGGCTTGCCGGGCATTCACGTCCGGATGGTGCTCTTCGACACCCAGGTCGTCGATGTCAGCGACCGGCTGACCGATCCGTTGGAAACGCTGATGACGGTCCGGCTGGGGGGCGGCACCGATATCGGCGCGGCGATGCAGTACTGCGCCGGCCTTGTCGAGGACCCGGCCCGCTCTGTCCTGGTGCTGATCAGCGACTTTTGCGAAGGCGGTTCGACCCGCCGTCTGGAGACTCAGGTCGCGCAGCTGGTCGAGGCGCGGGTGCGACTGCTGGGCCTTGCGGCGCTGGACGACCGGGGCGACCCGTTCCATGACCACCGCGTCGCCGCGCGCCTTGCGGACCTTGGCATGCAGATCGGCGCAATGACCCCGGACCGGCTGGCCGGGTGGCTGGGCGAGGTGATGACATGACCGCGTCGCCCTGGTGGCTTGGCCTTGACGATGCGGCGCTGGTGGCGCTTGGGTCGGCGGGTCTGCTCCGGCGGGCCAAGGCGGCGCGTGTGGGGACCGTCACGATCCAGGGGGCGACAGCCGAGGTCGAGGTCGAGGGGTTCGCGGTGACCCTGGGCGCAAAGGGCATCGGCAGCGCGCGCTGTCCCTGCCCCGCAACCGGCCTCTGCCTGCATGTCATCGCGGCGCTGCTGGCGCTGCAGTCGGAAGCCCCGGCACCCGAACTGGATGCTGCGGCCGAGATCGCCGACCTGTCCGACGCCGAGATCCTGGCCTTTGCCGGCAGCGACCTTGCGGCAGCCCTGCGCCTGGTCCAGGCCACACCGCCGCCTGACTGCGGCGACCGGGCGGCAAGCCTGACGATGCCCCTTCCCGGCCTGCCGCATCCGGTGACGTTTCTGGCCGGGGCCGGTCTGCGCGGTGCCGTCTGGAAGGGACCGGACAGCCGCCGTCGTCTTGCCGTCACTGCTGCGGCACTGGCTTTACGGTCGGCGCGCGGTCTGGCGCTGCCAAGGCCGCCCCGGACGGAAACCACCGCCGAGGGCCTTGACCGGGGACTGCTGGAGAGCATTGCGCGGGAAATCGAGGCTTCGGTTGCGCCGGTCCTTTCGGGCTACGGGGGCCTTGCGTCGGACCGGTTGCTGGACCTCGCGCTCTCTGCCCGGATCGAGGCCGCACCGCGTCTGGCCACCGCCTTGCGCGGGTTGGTCGAACGGGCGATCGGGCTGGAAAACCGGGCCGAAGGGTCGGATGGAACGGCTTACCTGATCGCTGCGGCACGGGCGCAGGCTTTGGCGCATGCACTGGCAGGACCGGATCCGGATCCCCGGCTGGCCGGGCTGTCGCGCCGGGACTATCGCCCCGGGCCACCGCTGACGCTTTGGCTTCTAGGCGCGCGGCGCTGGCAGTCCCCGACGGGCGCGCGGGGGCTTCGCATGTGGGGCTGGGACCCCGAGTGCCTGCGCTGGATCGCGACCGGGGCCGCGCGGCCGGACGGACTGGACGCAAGCTTCGATCCCGAGGCGGCTTACCAGCGCCCCATGCTGGGCCTGCCGTCTGCAATGCAGGCCGTCGGGCATTCCTTGGCAATCGACGCGCCGCAACTGTCCGACGACCTGCGCCTGTCGCCCGACAGCGTCGCCCGCGCCCTGTCCCGGCCCGATGGGCCATTGCCGGACTGCGCCGACTGGCAGGACCTGCATCACAGCCTGTGGCACCAGATGGGCCCGACCCTCATGCGCGACGGACTGGTGCGGCCTGCGCTTCTGGCCCCGGCGGCCTGCGAAGCGCCGGTTCCGGGCGCGGCCGGTTGGGTCCTGCCCTTGCGGGATCGGAGCAATCGCCTGCTGCCGGTCGAGCTGGCAGGACTGTCCCTGCCCGCGCGGACCGCCCTGTCCCGCATCCCACATCGCGCCCGCCTGCTGGTCGAGACGCGCGAGCACATGGGCCGGTTGCAGTTCACCCTCGTCTCCGTCCTTCATGGGCCGCAGGGCGCGTTGGTCTGGAATCCCACGCTGGATCCGCCGCCTGCCTGGCCAGAGGCCAGTTGGCTGGCCCAGGTCCCGTCTTGGCTTGGCAAGGGACAGAAGGCCGGTGCCAAGCCTGCCACCCGCGCCCTGAGCGACGACCTGTTGTCGGCCGCCCTTGACCTGGGCCAAGGGCAGCATCCGGCCGCCCCGCTGGCCTTGCGCATGGCTTCAAGCGGGATTGACGCCGTGGAGCGACTGCTGTCCCCCCCGGCAACGGCGGCGAAGGCGTTGCGCCTTGCCTGGATCGCGGCCGACTTGCGCAGAACGGAGAACGGATTTTAACCCTGCTGGGCTTTGCAGGCAGGCAACAACCGGCTCTTGCAGTGCCACTCGGAAGGTTGCTCCATGCGCTTCTCAGAAAGTCGCTGACTCAACGACCGGCAGAGGGCCCTGCCCAATCCGACTGCTACAAGTCTCTGGACCGAGTGACCGCTATGGGCCGAAAACGACGGAACCCGGCGGGTTTCCCCGCCGGGCCCTTTCGGGGAAGACCCCGTTCTTTTCAGAACGGGACCTCGTCGTCGCGATCTACCAACTCGGGGTTTTCGTTCTCGGCCGACTTCGGGCGGCTCAGGAAGTCGACCTTCTCGGCGATGATCTCGCAGCCGTAGCGGTCAGTGCCCGTTGCGTCGGTCCACTTGGTGTAGTGGATGCGCCCGTGGACGAGGACCTTCATGCCCTTTTCGCAGTGCTCTGCCACGGTCTTGCCGAGACCGTTGAAGCAGGTGATGCGGTGCCATTCGGTGTCCATGAGCCGGTAGCCGTTCTCGTCGCGCATCACGCGACCTTCAGAGAGGCGCGGCCGCGAGGTGGCCAGGGTGAAGCTGGTGATCTTCGTGCCGCTTTGGGTCGAGCGCACTTCGGGCTTCTGACCGATGTTGCCGGCGAGGATGACGATGTTCTGCATGGTAAGCTCCTGTGTTTCCTGTCCCCGGGACCGTCCCTTCGACAAGACCCGGAAAAAGCCTGTCGGCTGAGGCGTGCACGGGAGACGGAACGGCGACCGGAAACCTCCAGAGGGCCGGGGTGGAGCGGGCAGGTGACGCGTTTCCTCAGAAACGCTAGCCAACACGGCCCGGACTGACGCGGGGTTGCGCGCCAGAGGCCGAACAGGCTTAGGGGATTGTCAGTCGAAGGGATGGCACCGGGGATAGGAGCGGCCTGGGGCTCTCGCAGAACTCGGCCTTCCTCACCAAGGCAACCGGGTTGAAGCAGTTGGGCACCTCGAAAAATTGCCCTGACTTGGCCGGGACGGTATGATGCTGGCAGAGTTCGGCTGC
>NZ_JARJNR010000013.1 GCF_030143255.1 Frigidibacter sp. SD6-1 | reverse complement strand
AAAGCGATCAGCATGGTCCGACGACTTCGCAAGGTCCATCATCGGCCAAATGCGATAGCCCTGGGGGGGCTGAAGGCCCCCCTTGTTCCGCCGCGCGGCCCTCGCGTAGGCTCGCGGCCATGATCGACAAGCTGGAAATGTTCATAGCGCTGGCCAACGAGCGCCATTTCGGCCGCGCGGCCGAGGCGGTAGGTGTGACGCAGCCCTCGCTTTCGTCCGCCATCAAGCAGCTTGAGGACATGCTGGGTGTGCAACTGGTGTTTCGCGGCGCGCGGTTTCAGGGGCTGACGCCCGAGGGGCAGCGGGTGCTGGACTGGGCCTTGCGGATCGTCGGCGATGCGCGGACCATGCGCGAGGAGATGCGGGCGCTGCGCTCGGGCGTCTCGGGCAATCTCAGGCTCGGGGTGATCCCGACCGCCTTGCCGATGGTCGGGCGCCTGACGGTGCCTTATCTGGCGCGCAACCCGAATGTGCAGGTGACGATCCTGTCGCGGACCTCCTACGAGATCCTTGAGGAGATCGAGCGGCTGGAGCTGGACGCGGGCATCACCTATCTGGAAAACGAACCGCTGGGCCGCGTCACGACCCAGCCGCTCTATGAAGAGACCTACCGGCTTCTGGTGGCCAGTTCCTCGCCCCTCGCGGGGCGCTCGTCGGTGTCGTGGAAAGAGGCGGCGGCGCAGCCCATGTGCCTTCTGACCTCGGACATGCAGAACCGCCGGATCATCAACCGCCACCTTGCCGAGGCAGGCGCCTCGGTCGAACCCAATGTCGAATCGAACTCCTCGATCGCGCTTGTCGCGCATGTGACGACCGGCCGCTGGGCCTCGATCGTCACACAGACCATTGCCGACATGTTCGGCAAGGGCTCGGGTCTGACCGCCGTGCCGATCCATGACGGCGATGCGCACCACCTCGTCGGCCTCATCGCCGCCTGGCGCGAGCCGCATACGCCGGTCATTGCGTCGCTTCTGGACGAGGCGCGGCGGATCGCGACGGTGTGATGGATTGATAGGCACTACCTATCAATCAACGGCATATCGATATTGATCCTTCAATCGACGGGCGGTACTTTCCGGAGCTGACAGAGTGCCAGCCCCGGAGGACCCATGCCAGCCGTACCGTCTCAGGAGCGCGTGCGCGAGATCATCGCGGACCATATGGCACTGGAAGGGCCGCTTCTGCCGATCTTCCATGCGCTTCAGGCCGAATATGGCCATGTCCCGCAGCTGGCGATCCCGGTGATTGCCGAAGTCTTGAACATCGGCCGGGCCGAGGTTCATGGTACCATGTCCTTCTACCACGACTTCCGCGAGGAACCGGCTGGCCGCCATGTGGTGAAACTCTGTCGGGCGGAGGCCTGCCAGGCCGCCGGGTCCGACCGGGTGGCCGATCACGCCCGCGAAACGCTGGGTGTCGACTGGCACGAAACAACGAAGAACGGCGCGGTCACGCTGGAACCGGTCTTCTGCCTTGGCCTCTGCGCCTGCGGGCCGGCGGCGATGGTCGACGGCAAGGTGGTGGGTCTGGTGACCAAGAAGCGCTTCGACAAGATCATCTCGGAGATCGACGCATGAGCCTTAGGGTCTACATCTCCCGCGATGCCGCCGCCAAGGCCTGCGGCGCCGAGGAACTGGTCGCCGCCGTGCGTGCTGAAGCCGCCAAGCGCGGGCAGGATGTGACCATCATCCGCAATGGTTCACGCGGCATGGTCTGGCTCGAACCGCTGCTTGAGGTCGCGACGCCTGGCGGGCGCACCGGCTTCGGCATGGTCGGCGCCGACGATGTGCCGTCGCTCTTCGACGCGAATTTCGGCGACCACCCCAAGGCCGTCGGCCTTGTCGAAGAAATCCCCTTCTTCAAGACCCAGACCCGCCTGACATTCGCCCGCTGCGGCCGGACTGATCCCCTGTCGATGGCGGACTACGAGGCCGAGGGCGGCCTCAATGGTCTGCGCAAGGCGCTGGCGATGACCGGCGCCGAGATCTTGAAGGAAGTCACCGATAGCGGCCTGCGCGGCCGGGGTGGTGCGGGCTTTCCGACGGGCATCAAGTGGAAGACCGTCCATGAGGCGCAGGCCGACCAGAAATACATCGTCTGCAACGCCGACGAGGGTGACAGCGCTACTTTCGCCGACCGGATGATCATGGAGGGCGACCCCTTCGTCCTGATCGAGGGCATGGCGATTGCCGGTGTCGCGGTCGGCGCGACCAAGGGCTATGTCTATATCCGGTCGGAATATCCGGACGCGATCGAGGTGATGGGCGAGGCGCTGACGATTGCGCGCGCCAAGGGGCTTCTTGGCTCCTCGCTCCTCGGTTCCGGCAGAACCTTCGACATGGAGATCCGCGTCGGCGCGGGCGCCTATGTCTGTGGCGAGGAGACATCGCTTCTCAACTCGCTGGAAGGCAAGCGCGGCATCGTGCGCGCGAAACCCCCGCTGCCCGCGCTGCAGGGCTTCATGGGCAAGCCCACGGTCGTCAACAACGTCATCTCTCTTGCCACGATTCCGGTGATCATGGACAAGGGCGCCGGCTTCTACCGCGACTTCGGCCTTGGCCGGTCGCGCGGCACGATCCCGATCCAGATCGCGGGCAACGTCAAGTTTGGCGGGCTCTATGAGACGGCCTTCGGCCTGACGCTCGGCCAGATCGTCAACGAGATCGGCGGCGGCACCTTCTCGGGCCGCCCGGTCAAGGCGGTGCAGGTGGGCGGCCCCTTGGGCGCCTATTTCCCGCCCGCGCTTTTCGACACGCCCTTCGGTTACGAGGAATTCGCGGGCAAGGACGGGCTCATCGGCCACGCCGGGATCACTGTCTTTGACGAGCGCACCGACATGCTGAAAATGGCGCGCTTCGCGATGGAATTCTGCGCCATTGAATCCTGCGGTAAATGCACCCCCTGCCGGATCGGCGCGGTGCGCGGCGTGGAAACCGTCGACCGGATCGCGGCGGGCGACCCCAGCGCCATGCCGATCCTGAGGGACCTGTGCCACACGATGAAACTCGGCTCGCTCTGTGCGCTGGGGGGCTTCACCCCCTATCCGGTGATGAGCGCCTTGACCCATTTCCCCGACGACTTCGCCCGTTCGAAGGAGGCCGCAGAATGAGCGTGCAAAATTCTTCTAAGAATTTTGCCAAGATTTTTCGAAAAATCTTGGCGCCTCAGACCCAAGCCGTCCGCATGAAGGAGGCCGCAGAATGAAAGACTTCATCCTTCCCGATCAGGATTACGGCACCCCGGCCTCGAAGGCGAAAGAGATGGTGACGCTGACCATCGACGGGTTCGACGTGACCGTGCCTGCCGGCACCTCGATCATGCGCGCGGCGAAAGAGGTGGGGATTTCCGTCCCCAAGCTTTGCGCGACCGACATGGTCGATGCGTTCGGCTCCTGCCGCCTGTGCCTGGTGGAGATCGAGGGCCGCGCGGGCACGCCCGCCAGCTGCACCACGCCCGTCACTCCCGGCATCAAGGTTCATACCCAGACCGGGCGGCTGAAGGACATCCGCCGCGGGGTGATGGAACTCTACATCTCCGACCACCCGCTCGACTGCCTGACCTGCGTCTCGAACGGCGATTGCGAATTGCAGGACATGGCAGGCGTCGTCGGCCTTCGTGATGTGCGCTACGAGGCCAAGGATACCCATTTCCGGGCGAAGAACACCAGCGGAGAGGCCAATCCGCAGTTCATCCCCAAGGACGACTCGAACCCCTATTTCAGCTACGACCCGTCGAAATGCATCGTCTGTTCGCGCTGCGTGCGGGCCTGTGAAGAGGTGCAAGGCACCTTTGCCCTGACGATCGAGGGGCGTGGCTGGGACAGCCGGGTGAAGGCCGGGATGAAGTCGGACACGTTTCTCTCGTCCGACTGCGTGTCCTGCGGCGCCTGCGTGCAGGCCTGCCCGACCGGCACATTGGCCGAAAAGTCGATGTATGACATCGGCACGCCGGAACGGTCTGTCATCACCACCTGTGCCTACTGCGGCGTGGGCTGTTCCTTCAAGGCCGAAATGCGCGGCGACGAGTTGGTGCGCATGGTCCCCTACAAGCAGGGCAAGGCCAACCGGGGCCATAGCTGCGTGAAGGGCCGTTTCGCCTATGGCTACGCCAGCCACAAGGACCGCATCCTGAACCCGATGATCCGCGAGCGTGTCTCTGACCCGTGGAAGGAAGTGACCTGGGCCGAGGCGATGGAATTCGCCGCCAACCGGATGAAGGCGATCCAGGCCAAGTACGGCAAGGAAGCGGTCGGTGTCATCACCTCGTCGCGTTGCACCAACGAGGAAACCTTCCTGGTCCAGAAACTGACCCGCGCGGTCTTCGGCAACAACAACACCGATACCTGCGCCCGCGTCTGCCATTCGCCCACGGGCTATGGCCTTGGCCAGACCTTCGGCACCTCGGCCGGCACGCAGGATTTCGACTCGGTCGAGGAAACCGATGTCGCCATCGTCATCGGCGCGAACCCGGCGGCTGGCCACCCGGTCTTTGCCTCGCGCCTGAAGAAGCGCATCCGCCAGGGCGCAAAGCTGATCGTCGTCGACCCGCGCCGGACGGAAATGGTGCAGTCGAACCATATCAAGGCCGCCCACCATCTGGCGCTGCGCCCCGGCACCAACGTGGCGATCGTCACCGCGCTTGCCCATGTGATCGTGACCGAAAAGCTTTATGACGAAGCCTTCATCCGCGAGCGCTGCGACTGGGACGAATTCCAGGATTACATGGAATTCGCTGCCGACGAACGCCACAGCCCCGAACGGATCGAAGGTTTCACCGGCGTTCCGGCGGCCGAAGTCCGCGCCGCCGCCCGGCTTTATGCGGGCGCGCGCAACGGCTCGATCTACTACGGCCTCGGCGTTACCGAGCACAGCCAGGGCTCGACCACGGTCATCGGCATCGCCAACCTTGCGATGCTGACCGGCAACATCGGCCGCCCCGGCGTCGGCGTGAACCCGCTCAGGGGCCAGAACAACGTGCAGGGCTCCTGCGACATGGGGTCGTTCCCGCACGAACTGCCGGGCTACCGCCATGTGAAGAACCCCGAAGTGCGCGACATCTTCGAAAAGCTCTGGGGTGTCACCATCTCGTCCGAGCCGGGCCTGCGCATCCCCAACATGCTGGACGCCGCCGTCGAGGGCACCTTCAAGGGCCTTTACTGCCAGGGCGAGGACATCCTGCAATCCGACCCCGACACGCATCACGTGGCCTCAGGCCTTGCGGCGATGGAATGCGTCATCGTCCATGACCTCTTCCTGAACGAGACGGCGAACTACGCCCATGTCTTCTTCCCGGGCTCGTCCTTCCTTGAAAAGGACGGCACATTCACCAACGCCGAACGCCGCATCAACCGCGTCCGCAAGGTGATGGCGCCGAAGAACGGCTATGCGGACTGGGAAGTGACCCAGATGTTCGCCAATGCCATGGGCGCGGGCTGGACCTATACCCATCCGTCTGAAATCATGGATGAAATCGCGGCGACCACGCCTTCCTTCGCCAATGTGACCTACGATCTTCTGGAAGAGCGCGGCTCGGTCCAGTGGCCCTGCAACGACAAGTCACCCGACGGAACGCCACTTGTCCATGTGGGCGGCTTCGTTCGCGGCAAGGGCAAGTTCATCCGCACCGAATATGTGGCGACGGATGAAAAGACCGGGCCACGCTTCCCGCTCTTGCTGACCACCGGCCGGATCCTCAGCCAGTATAACGTTGGCGCCCAAACCCGGCGGACGGAAAACAACGTCTGGCACGATCAGGACATCCTGGAAATCCACCCCCACGACGCCGAGAACCGCGGCGTCAAGGACGGCGATTTCGTTCGGCTGTCGTCGCGGTCCGGCGAAACCACGCTGAGGGCGGAAATCACCGACCGCGTCTCGCCCGGCGTCGTCTACACGACCTTCCACCACCCGACGACGCAAGCCAACGTCGTGACCACCGATTTCTCGGACTGGGCCACCAACTGCCCGGAATACAAGGTCACGGCGGTGCAGGTCAGCCCCTCGAACGGCCCGTCGGAATGGCAGGTCGAGTACGAGGCGCAGGCCGACATGGCCCGCCGCATCCTGCCCGCGGCCGAGTGATGGAGACCCACCGCGCCATAGACCGCCGCGCCTTCCGGGCAGGGCGGTGGCAGCGCGGCAGTCGCGCCGTGCCCGAAGAGGTGCCGGTGGCGCTGGTCTACAACGGCACGACGCAGGCGGTGATGATGGCGACCCCGGCCGCGCTGGAGGACTTCGCCACCGGTTTCTCGCTGACCGAAGGCATCGTCGGGGACCTGTCAGAGATCCGCGAGACCGAACTGGTCGAACTGCCGCAGGGGATCGAACTGCGCATGTGGCTGGCCCCGGAAGCCGAGGCGCGGTTTCAGGCCCGGCGCCGCGCGCAGGTGGGCCCGGTGGGCTGCGGCTTGTGCGGGATCGATTCGATCCACGAGGCGATGCGGGCGCTTCCTTCCGTCGCCGACGGCCTGCGCCTGACGCCCGCCGATTGCGAGGCGGCGATGAGAGGACTGCTTCGCCACCAGGCGCTGAACGACGCCACGCGCGCGGCGCATGCCGCCGGTTTCTACATCCCCGGCCAGGGCGTTGTGCTGGGGCGCGAGGACGTAGGCCGCCACAATGCGCTGGACAAGCTCGCGGGTGCCATCGCGCGGGCGGGTCTGAAGGCCAGCGACGGCTCGATCGTCATCACCAGCCGCGTTTCGGTCGACATGGTGCAGAAGGCTGCGATGATCGGCGCGCCGGTGCTGATGGCCGCTTCGGCCCCGACCGCGCTCGCGATCGCCGAGGCCGATGCGGCGGGCATCACTCTTGTCGCCGTCCTGCGCGGGGCCGATTTCGAACTTTTCACCCATCCCGAAAGATTTGACGGAAACGAGGCTGCCGATGTCGCCTGAAAAAATGATCCGCATGGCCAACCAGATCGCCACCTTCTTCGAATCGAAGAAGCATGACGAGGCCGTCGCGGGCACCGCCGCCCATATCAGCGACTTCTGGGAGCCGCGCATGCGCAAGCAGCTGTTCGATCATATCGGGGCTGGCGGTCAGGGGCTGAAGCCGCTGGTCATCGAGGCCTCGGCGAAGATCCGGCCGGTTCAGGCGGCCTGAGGGCGGATGCGAGGGGCTGTCTGCCCCTCGCGCTCCCCGAGGATATTTGAACCAGAATGAAAAGCATGCCCTTTCATTCTGGTCCAAATATCCTGGGGGTCCGGGGGTGAAACCCCCGGCCTTTCAGACAGAAAGCGTCGCCGTCACCGCACGTTGCCAGCGCGCATATTTTGCGGCACGCCTCGTCCCGTCCATCGCCGGGCGGAACTGCCGGTCAAGCGCCCAGGTGCGGGCGAAGCCCGCCGCATCGGGGTAGAGCCCGGCCTGCATGCCGGCAAGCCAGGCGGCGCCGAGCGCGGTCGTTTCGGTGATCACCGGCCGGTCGACCGGGGCGCCAAGGATGTCGGCGAGGAACTGCATCGCCCAGTCCGACGCGACCATGCCGCCATCGACCCTGAGGACGCTGTCGGCCGCCCCCGACCAGTCCGCGCGCATCGCCTCCAGGAGGTCGCGGGTCTGGTAGCCCACGCTTTCCAGAGCAGCCTTTGCCAGCTCCGCGGGGCCTGAGTTCCGCGTCAGACCGTAGATCGCCCCCCGGCAGTCGGCGTTCCAGTAGGGCGCTCCGAGGCCGGTGAAGGCGGGGACGAGGACCACATCTTGCGCGGAATCTGCTGTCTCGGCGAGGGCTTGGGTCTCTTGCGCCTCGCGGATGATCTTCAGCCCGTCGCGCAGCCATTGCACCACGGCACCCGCAACGAAGATCGAGCCTTCGAGCGCGTAGGAAGTCTTGCCGTTCAGTCGGTAGGCAATGGTCCCGAGCAGTCGCGAGCGGCTTTCGACAAGCGTCTCGCCTGTGTTGAGAAGGGCAAAGCAGCCTGTGCCGTAGGTCGATTTCATCATGCCGGGGGTGAAGCAGGCCTGACCGATGGTCGCTGCCTGCTGGTCACCCGCGACGCCGAGGATCGGGATCGCCTTGCCGAAAAGATCGGGGCGCGTCGCGCCGAAGTCGGCGGCGCAGTCGCGGACCTGCGGAAGCATCGCTCTGGGGATGTCAAGAAGCGCGAGACTCTCTTCGTCCCAGCGGTTCTCGCGAATATTGAAGAGAAGCGTCCGCGCGGCATTGGTGGCATCGGTCGCATGGACCATGCCACCGGTCAGCCGCCAGATCAGGAATGTGTCGATGGTTCCGAAGAGAATGTCGCCTCGCGCCGCACGGGCGCGGGCGTCCGGGCTCTGGTCGAGGATCCAGGCGAGCTTGGTGCCGGAAAAATAGGGGTCGAGCAGCAGGCCGGTCTTCCGCGTGACCATGGCCTCATGGCCCTGAGCCTTCAGTCGCGCACAGGTTTCGGAGGTGCGGCGGTCCTGCCAGACGATGGCATTGTAAAGCGGCTTGCCGGTTTCCCGGTCCCAGACCACCGTCGTTTCGCGCTGGTTGGTGATACCGATCGCGGTCACCTCGGCCGCCGTGATCCCGGCCCGGTCAATCGCGCCGCGCACGGTGGCGGTGACGGTGGACCAGATCTCTTCCGGGTCATGTTCGACCCAGCCTGAGGCGGGAAAATGTTGGGTGAATTCCTGCTGGGCCGAGGCCTTCACCCGCATCTCGCGGTCGAAGACGATGGCGCGGGAGGAGGTGGTGCCCTGATCTATCGCGACGATATGGCTCATGCGGCGGCCCTTCCCTTCATCCAGAGGTCAAGCTCGGCGATTTCCCCCGCCGTCATCCGGAGCCCGAGCTTCGAGCGCCGCCAGACCACATCCTCCGCCGTCCGCGCGAATTCTCTGGTCATCAGCCAGTCGACCTCTCGTTCCGTCAAGCCCGCACCGAAGGCACGGCCGAGATCCTCCGACCGGGACGCTCCGGCGACAATCTTTGCAGCCTCCGTCCCGTAGGCGCGCGCGAGGCGGCGGCAGGTGTAGTCGCTGAGAAACGGATGGTCGAGCTTCAGCAAGGCCCCGAGGCTTGGCGCCGCGCCGACGGTGAAACCGCCCCCGGCGAGCGGCACGCCTGCGGTCCAATCGCCACCCGCGGGCGCAAGGAAGGGCGTGATCTTCGCCAGCGCCGCCTCTGCAAGCTTGCGGTAGGTGGTGATCTTGCCGCCGAAGACCGAGAGGATTGGCGGGCCTTCCTGGTTCAGCGAGAGGACGTAATCGCGCGTCGCCGCCTGCGCGGATTTCGCCCCGTCATTGTAGAGCGGCCTGACGCCCGAATAGGTCCAGATCACCTGATCGCGGGTCACCGGTCTTTCGAAGTAGTTCGACGCGAAAGCGCAGAGATAGTCTTGCTCGGCCTCGGTGCAGACCGGTCCCGCCGGATCGTCGCCGTGATCCATGTCGGTGGTGCCGATCAGGGTGAAATCCTCCTCATAGGGGATGGCGAAGATGATGCGTCCATCCTCGCCCTGGAAGAAATAGCAGCGGTCGTGATCGTAAAGCTTGCGGACCACGATATGGCTGCCGCGCACCAGGCGGATCGATTCCTTCGTGTCGATATGGGCGATGCCGCGCACGACCTTCTCGACCCATGGGCCGCCGGCATTGACCAACACCTTCGCGCGGCGCGTCTCGGTTTGCCCGCCCCTATCCAACGTGACGGTCCAGTGATCGCCTGTCCGTTCGGCCCCGGTGACGCGGGTGCGGGTCAGGATTTCGGCGCCGCGTTCGGCGGCGTCGCGGGCGTTCAGGACGACGAGGCGCGCATCCTCGACCCAGCAGTCGGAATATTCGTAGGCTTTCGCGAATTTTCGCTTCAGGGGAAGGCCTGCAGGGTCCTTTCGCAGATTCAGCGTGCGGGTGCCGGGCAGGATCTTGCGGCCGCCGAGATGGTCGTAGAGGAAAAGCCCGAGCCGGATCAGCCAGGCCGGGCGACGACCGCGCATCCAGGGCATGAAGAGGTTCAAGAGGCGCGAGGTGGGAGTTTCGCCCTCGAACCGAATGTCGGGGTGATAGGGCAGGACGAAGCGCATCGGCCAGGAGATATGAGGCATGGCGGAGAGCAGAACTTCGCGCTCTTTCAAGGCTTTGCGAACCAGGCCGATCTCGAAATATTCCAGATAACGCAGGCCGCCGTGAAAGAGCTTGGTCGAGGCCGAGGAGGTGGCCGAGGCGAGATCGTTCATCTCGGCGAGCGAGACCGTCAGCCCGCGTCCGGCGGCGTCGCGGGCGATGCCGCAGCCGTTGATGCCGCCGCCAATGATGAACAGATCGTAAACGGGGCGCGAATCCATGGGGGCCTCCTTGTGCGGATTAGAGGCGGATTGGCGCGATCTGTCAAAGATTATGTTCGTTTTTATTCGTTTTTGCTTTGCCCGCCGGGATTTCGCGATAGACTGGCGCAAAGGCAGGAGAGCATCCTATGGCGCTGAGCCTAAGACAAAGTGAAATCCTCGCGCTGGCGCGGACCGAGGGCCGCGTGCTGGTCGATGACCTGGCCGAGCGGTTCGGCGTCACGCTGCAGACCATCCGCCGCGACCTGACGGAACTTGCCGACGCCGGACGGCTGGACAGGGTGCATGGCGGGGCGGTGCTGAAGGCGGGCGTTGCCAATATCGGCTATGCCGAGCGGCGGCTGCTGAATGCCGAGGCGAAGGCGCGGATCGGGCAGGCCTGCGCTGCTGCGATCCCCGACAATTCTTCGCTGTTCCTCAATATCGGCACGACGACCGAAGCGGTGGCGCGGGCGCTTCTGGACCATCGAAACCTGACGGTCGTGACCAATAATCTCAATGTTGCCAACATATTGGCGGAAAGCGAAAGCTGCGATGTGATCGTCGCCGGCGGCGTGCTCAGGCGATCCGACGGCGGGCTGGTCGGCGATCTGACGAAAGAGGCGATCGAGACCTTCAAGGTCGATTTCGCGGTGATCGGAACCTCGGCGCTCGACCGGGACGGCGACCTTCTGGATTTCGACAGCCAGGAAGTGCGGGTAAGCCGCGCGATCATAAGGCAGGCGCGGCGCAGCTATCTGGTGGCCGACCATTCCAAACTGACACGGACGGCGCCGGTCAGGATCGCATCTTTGTCGGAGATCGGGAGGCTTTTCACCGACCGGAAGCTGCCCCCGGAGCTTGCGGCGAGATGTGCCGACTGGGGCACGGCGGTTTCGGTTTCGTGACGAAAACCCTGAACCGAACAAAAGCGAACCGGTGCAGTTTGCGTATGGCAGAACGTATGCCTGATCAGCACACCCACCAGACGATTGACGCGCCGCGCGATCCCCGGATCGGGCGCAACGGTGCCGCCAAATTCCTTCGTGAAGGAATTTGACCGCGCCCTCAGCGCAGGAGGGCCAGCGCGGCGGCGTGCAGATCGGGTGTCGCGGCAGCGACGGTCGCGACGCTTTCGCCCATATGGAGGCGCCCGCCCGCCCAGTCGGTCATCTTGCCGCCCGCTTCCTCGACCAGAAGCGAGACGGTCAGGTAATCGTAGGGCTGCAGGTCGAAATCCACGACGACATCGACATGGCCCATGGCGAGAAGCGCGTAAGGGTAGCAGTCGTAGGAGAAGCGCCGGGTGGTGCCCGCGTTCATCAGCCGCGCGAAGACCTCCGGATGGGCGCGCCAGATCTTTTCGCCCTCGTTCACATAGAGCGTCGCCCCGTCGAGCGTCCGCCGCCCTGACGAGGACAGGCGCGCACCGTCCTTCCAGGCGCCGCCGCCCCGCCGCGCGGCAAAGACCTCGCCCAGCGCTGGCATGCCGACGGCGGCCAGTTCAACCTCGCCATCGACGAGATGGGCAAGCAGGAAGCCGAACAGGGGATGGCCGGAGATGAAGCTGCGGGTGCCGTCGATCGGGTCGATGACCCAGAGCGCGCGCGCGTCCCCGCCCTCGATCCCGTGCTCCTCGCCATAGATGCCGTGGCCGGGGAAACGGTCGGCGATCAGGCGGCGCACCTCGGCCTCGACGGCGCGGTCGGCCTGGGTCACCGGGCTTTCATCGGCCTTGAATTCTATCCCGAGGCGGCCCCGGAAAAAGCCAAGTGCCGCCTCAGCGGCGGCACCGGCGATCACGAGTGCATCGTCAAGCTCGGCGTCGCGCATGTATCAGCCGCCGCAGCGCTTGGCGGCCTCGTCGACGGCGGCCGAAAAGCCGAGGAGCGAGAAAGTATCCTGCGTCTGGGTGCCACGCGCCGAGCGGGCGGTGAGGATCGCACTCGACCCGGCCTTGAGCGCGGTGATGATCTTCGCATCATCATCCGGTGACCCGGCCCAGGCCCATTCACCATCGACGAAGAGATCGAACTTGGTGCCGCCGACATCAAGGCCGACGGTCGATCCCGGCGCGAACGGATAGCCGCCGGTGAAGGAAATCTCGCCCTTCGTCCCCTTGCGGTAGGTGATGAAGAGCAGAATATCGCCCCGGCGCACCGCGACCGACTTGCCGTCCTTGGTGTTCACCGTCTCTTTCGGCGCCGACACGCCCCAGCAATCGGCGCCCTCGACAAAGACGCTCCAGTCGGTATTGGCCGCCACGCGATTGGTCGATACCTGCGCCAGTGCCGTGCCCGACCCTGTCACCAGCAAGGCCGCGGCTGCAATCCAACTCTGCCAAACCTTCATTGTCCGCCCTCCAGCCTCTGCCCCGCCCTGATTCTTGCGCCCCGGCCCGATACCGGGTCGCGCTTGTTTTTGGGTGGCGGGGGCCATTTCAACTCGATATTGAACTCTTAGCCCAATGGAGCCCGGCAGGGAAAGACCCGCAGGGACCGCGGGTGGCGAAAAATCGCTGAAAAGCGCAGGATGGGAAGGGGAACCGATGGCGGCGGCGGAACTGATCGAGCTTTGGCGCGGCGGCCTTCTGGAAAGCACCCATCGCGGCCATGTGGTGATCACCGACGAAAAGGGCGCGATCGTCGAGGCCTGGGGCGATCCGGACGCGATCATCTTTCCCCGCTCGTCGTGCAAGATGCTGCAGGCGCTGCCGCTTCTGGAAAGCGGCGCGGCGGAGGCGGCGGGGCTTGAGGACGAACATCTGGCGCTGGCCTGTGCCAGCCACAATGGCGCTGCGATCCATACCGGGCGCGTCGCGGCCTGGCTGTCGGATCGCGGCCTCGGCGAGGCCGACCTGCGCTGCGGCAGCCATATGCCGATGGGCGAGCCCGACCGCGAGGCGATGATCCGCGCGGGCGAGAGGCCCTGTCAGCTGCACAACAATTGCTCTGGCAAGCATGCGGGCTTCCTGACCCTGAACCAGCATCTGGGCGGCGGGTCGGAATATGTCGAGGTCGATCATCCGGTGCAGAAGGCGGTGCGGGCCGCCTTCGAGGAGGTGACCGGGATGGAGAGCCCCGGCTGGGGGATCGACGGCTGTTCGGCGCCGAATTTCGCGACCTCGGTCCAGGCGCTTGCCCGCTCGATGTCCTACTTCGCCGCCGCGCGCGAGGACGGCGACGCCCGTGCCCGCGCCGCCTTCCGCCTGACCCGCGCCATGGGGCGGCATCCTGACCTGGTTGCCGGCGAAGGCCGCGCCTGCACCAACCTCATGCGCGCCATGGGCGGCCGCGTCTCGGTCAAGACCGGGGCGGAGGCAGTGTTCATCGCCATCCTGCCCGAACAGAAGTGCGGCGTGGCGCTGAAGATCATGGACGGCGGCACCCGCGCGGCGGAAGCCGCGATCACCGCGATCCTCGTGCGGCTTGGCGCGCTCGACCCGGCCGATCCGGTCGTGGCGAAATATCTGAGCGGGCCGCAGAAGAACTGGCGGGGCTTCACCACCGGTGAATTGCGCCTGGCGCCGGGCTTCTGCTGAGACGTAGGCCGGGGGCCGGCCCCCGGACCCCCGGGATATTTGAAAACGAAAGAGGGAGGCAGGGCCCTCCCTCCGCTTTACGAGGCGTCGGCGATCAGGTCGGCGGGCATGTTCTGGTAGCAGACCGGCCGGAGCCAGCGGCGGATCGACATAGTGCCGACCGAGGTGTGGCCGAAGTTGGTCGAGGCCGGATAGGGACCGCCATGGACCATGGCGTCGGCGACCTCGACCCCGGTGGGGAAGCCGTTGGCAAGGACGCGGCCGGCCTTGCGTTCGAGGATCGGCAGGAGGCGGCGGGCGGCGGCTGTGTCGGCGGCGTCCATGTGCAGGGTGCAGGTGAGCTGGCCCTGGAGGCTGTGTGCGATGCGCTCCACCTCCGCCGCGTCGCGCGCCCGGACGATCAGGCCGAGCGGTCCGAAGACCTCTTCGGCCAGCGCGTGATCGGCGAGCCAGTCGGCGGCCGGGACTTCGTAGAGGTAGGGCGTGGCGGTGCGCAGGTCGCAGGAGGTGGCCAGCACCTCGCGCACACCATGGCCGGCCGCGATCCGGCGCTGGCCATCGCGGTAGGCGCTGGCGATGCCGTCGGTCAGCATCGTCTGGGGTCCGACCGCGCCCACCGCCGCGTGCGCGGCGGCGACGAACGCCTCAGCCTCCGGCCCGTCGATCAGGATAGCGATGCCGGGATTGGTGCAGAACTGGCCCGCCCCCATCGTCAGCGACCCGGCCCAGCCCTTCGCGATCGCCTCGCCGCGCGCGGCAAGGGCGGCGGGCAGGAGGAACATCGGGTTGACCGAGCCGAGCTCGCCGAAGAAGGGGATCGGGTCGGGGCGCGCGGCGCAGAGGTCGAAGAGCGCGCGGCCCCCGGCGAGCGATCCGGTGAAACCCACGGCGCGGATCAGCGGATGTTTCACCAAAGCCTCGCCCACATCGCGCCGCCCGCCCTGGATCAGAGAGAAGACGCCCGGATGCAGCCCTTCGGCCTGGATCGCCGCATGGATCGCCTGCGCGACAAGCTCACCCGTGCCGGGATGGGCGGAATGGCCTTTCACCACCACCGGGCAGCCTGCGGCGAGCGCCGAGGCCGTGTCGCCGCCCGCGACCGAGAAGGCGAGCGGGAAGTTCGAGGCGCCGAAGACCGCGACCGGGCCGATGGGGCGCTGGACCAGCGTCAGTTCGGGGCGCGGCAGGGGCTGGCGGTCGGGAAGCGCCGCATCATGGCGGCGGTCGAGATAGTCGCCCTTGCGGATATGGGCGGCGAACAGGCGAAGCTGGCCGGTGGTGCGCCCGCGCTCGCCTTCCAGCCGCGCCGTCGGCAGGCCGGTTTCCTGATGGCCCACTTCGGTGATCGCGGGCCCGCGCGCCTCGATCTCGTCGGCGATCCGTTCGAGGAAACGGGCGCGCGTGTCACGCCCGAGCGCCGAGAAGGACCAGAAGGCCTCTTCCGCCGCCTTGCAGGCGGCGTCCACATGGGCGGGGGTTCCCACCGAGAAGTGATGGGCCTCGCCCGAGGCGGGGGCGGAGGCGAAGGTCGCCTCGCCCATCACCCAGTCCCCGGCAATCAGATGGCATCCGGTCAGCATGTCTTTTCCTTCCATAGTCACCGCATGGGCCAGGTGTCGCCCACCCGGTAGCCGCGCGGCCAGGGGTCTGCGGGATCGCAGACCAGTTGCTTGATTTCAGTGATCCAGCCCCGCCCGGAAATCGAGGGGACAATGGCCGGGGTGCCGTTCAGGTCGGTCTCGCGTTCGAGGCGGCAGTGGAATTCCGATCCGATGATAGAGATGCCGGTAAAGGCCTCGCCCACCTTCAGTTCGCCCTTCGCATGAAGAACCGCCATCCGCGCCGAACAGCCGGTGCCGGTGGGCGAGCGGTCGAGCTTGCCGGGCTCGATGGCGACCGTATTGCGCCCGGTCTTCACGCCGTTCACCACCGCGACCGGGTGGGTGAACTGGCAGAAGGAGATATGCGTCCAGTCGGGGTTGGTCGGGTGGTGGAAGCCCAGTTGTTCGGTCGCGGCCTTGCGGATCTTCATGCCTGTCTCGGACAGATCCCGCGCCTCGGACGGGTCGAGCGCGAAGCCGCAGGCCGCCGCATCGACCAGAACGAAACTGTCCCCGCCATAGGCGGTGTCGACGTTCAGCGTGCCCAGACCTTCGACCTCCAGCGCCGCACCCAGCCTTGCCGCGAAGCTTGGCACATTCGTCACCCGGATGCGCTCGGCCTTGCCATCGCGGCAGGTGGCGGCGACCTCGACAAGCCCCCCCGGCGCTTCCATGCAGAAGCGCGTTTCGGGTTCGGTCATCGGCACGATCCCGGTATCCAGCAGCACGGTCGCGACGCAGATCGAGTTCGACCCCGACATGGGCGGCGTATGGACGGGCTCCATGATGATCCAGCCGGTGACAGCGCGCGGGTCTTTCGGCGGCACCAGAAGGTTCACATGCCGGAAGACCCCGCCGCGCGGTTCGTTCAGGACGAAATCGCGCAAGCCATTGTCGGCGGCGATCCAGCGCGACTGGTCCCAGATCGTGTCGCCCGGTGGCGGGGCGACGCCGCCGACGATCACGTCGCCCACCTCGCCTTCGGCATGGCAGCCCACCACATGGATCACGCCCTTCGTGCGCATCTCAGACCTCCAGCACCGGTGCGCCGAGCGCCGCCATGATCGGCTCGACCCCGAGGCCCGGCGCGTCGGAGGCGCGCATGCAGCCCTTCACCCGTTTCGGCGCGCCGCTGGCGATGTCTTTCGTGCCGTAGGAGTTGAAATCGGTGGCCGAGAAGCAGAATTCCTCGGGCGTCGATTGCGCGAGATGGGCGATGGTCGCGGTGACGATATCGCCGCCCCAGGTGTCTTCGATGGTCATCGGGATGCCCGCCGCGATGCACAGATCGCGCATCTGGCGGGCCTTTGTCAGGCCGCCGACCTTCGAGATCTTCAGGTTGATCACATCCATCGCCCCGTCCGCGATCCCGCGCATGAGGTCGCCGACCGAGCCGATGTTTTCGTCGAGGATGAAGGGCAAAGACGACCGGCGCCGGGTGGCGAGGCATTCCTCGTAGCTGGGCGAGGGCTGTTCGATATAGACGTCGAGGTCGCGGACGGCATTCACCACGCGCGCCGCCTCGTGCATCGTCCAGCCGGTGTTGGCGTCGGCGACGAGGATGTCAGTCGGCTGCAGGATCGACCGGCAGGCGCGGATGCGGGCGATGTCGCTGTCGGCGTCGGCGCCGACCTTGAGCTGGAATTTCGTGTAGCCTTCGGCCCGGTAGCCCGCGACATTTGCCGCCATCGCCTCGGGTTCGATCTGGGAGATCGCCCTGTAGAGCCTGATGTCTTGCTGTGCCTTGCCCCCCAGAAGCTGGTAGCAGGGCAGACCCGAGGCCTTGCCGAGAATGTCCCAGCAGGCCACGTCGATTGCGGCCTTGATATAGGGATGGCCGCGCAGGACGGCGTCCATGTGGCGGTTGAGGACCCCGAGGTCGCGCGGGTCAAGCCCGATGACCTTGGGCGCGATTTCCGCCAGACCCGAGCGGACGCCCAGCGCATAGGCCGGCAGATAGGCGGAGCCCAAGGGGCAGCATTCGCCCCAGCCGGTGATGCCTTCGTCGGTCTCGACCGCGACGACGGTCGCATCGAAGACCTCGACATAATTGCCGTTCGACCAGCTGTAGCGGCCTTCCTTCAGGGGCAGGTCGACCTGATAGGCGCGGATGCCGGTGATTTTCATGTTCGTCCCCCCTGTCGGTAGGATGGGCAATATTGCCCATCCTACGTGCCGCCTTACAAAACCTGGAACCCGTGCGCGAACGGGTCGCGGTCGTCGATGAAGATCGTGTTGTAGCCGGTCACCCGTGCCCATCCGGCGATCGAGGGGATGACGGCAGGCTTGCCGCCAACCTCGGCCCGCCCGACGATCTGGCCCTTGAACATCGACCCGATGATGCTTTCGTGGGTGAAGGTCTCGCCTTCCTTGAGCTTGCCCTTCGCGGCCCATTGCGCGATGCGCGCCGAGGTGCCAGTGCCGCAGGGCGACCGGTCGATGGCCTTGTCGCCGTAGAAGACCGCATTGCGCGCCGTGGCCTCGGGGCGTGTGGGCTTGCCGGTCCAGAGGATATGGGAAAGGCCCCTGATCTCGGGCTTCTCGGGATGCTGGAACTGGTACTTGTCGTTCAGCGCGCGGCGCAGAAGCGGCGACCAGCGCAAGAGGTCGCCTGCCGAATGATCGGCCATGTCGCGGAAAGTCTTCTGCGGATCGACGATCGCATAGAAGTTGCCGCCATAGGCCACGTCGACCACGACCTCGCCCAGCCCCTCGACCTCCGCCGTCAGGCCTTCGGAATGGAGGAAGGCGGGCACGTTCGTCAGCTTCACTTCCTCGACGAACTGGCCTTCCTGGCGGTATTCCGCCACCACCAGCCCCGCGGGCGTATCCAGCCTGAGGACGCCGGGCACCCTGGGGGTGACCAGCCCGCGTTCAATGGCGGTCGTCACCGTGCCGATGGTGCCGTGCCCGCACATGGGCAGGCAGCCCGAGGTTTCGATGAAGAGGATCGCCACATCGCAATCCTCGCGCGTCGGCGGGTAGAGGATCGAGCCCGACATCATGTCATGCCCGCGCGGCTCGAACATCAGCCCGTGGCGGATCCAGTCATAGTCTGCCAGGAAGTGCGCGCGCTTTTCCAGCATCGTGGTACCCTGCAGATTCGGCCCGCCGCCCGCGACGACCCGCACGGGGTTCCCGCAGGTATGGCCGTCGATGCAGAAGAACGTATGGCTCGCCATGGTCAGAATCTTTCCGGTCTGTAGGGGCTGAGGTCAATCGCCGGGGGCCGCCCCAGCGTCATGTCGGTCAGAAGCCGCGCGGTGGCGGCGGCCTGGGTCAGGCCAAGATGGCCGTGGCCGAAAGCATAAAGCACGTTCGGCGCGCGGGGGGCGCGGCCAATGATCGGCAGCGTATCGGGCAGCGAGGGGCGGAAGCCCATCCACTGCACGCCGCCTTCAGTCTTCAGGCCCGGCATGACGCCTTCGGCCTTTTTCAGGAGGATTTCCGAGCGGCGGAAATCGGGCGCCCGGTCCAGACCCGCCAGTTCCACCGCGCCGCCGACGCGGATGCCGGTGGCAAGCGGCGTGATGACATAGCCGTCCTGCGGCAGGACAAGCTGGCGCTTCAGGTCGAAAGCGCCCGGCGGCAGAGTGGTGTTGTAGCCGCGCTCGGTTTCCAGGGGCACCTTGTCGCCCAGCTTTGCCGCCAGTCTGTGCGACCAGGCGCCACAGGCGAGGATGACCTTCGGCGCGCTGATCCGCCGCCCGTCGGCGAGCCTGACACTCACCCCCTGCCCGTTGGGTGAAAGGTCCACGACCTCGCCCTTTTCGAACTGAGCGCCACGCGCCAGCGCCGCCTGACCGATGGCGCAGGCGACCTCGTAAGGGTCCGAGAGCGTCATCCAGGCCGGGATGAAGACACCATGGGTGTATTTTGGGTGCAGGCCGGGTTGCAGTTCGGCCAGCCGCGCGCCGCTGACGGTCTCGAATTCCACGCCATGGCGCGCGCGCAGGTCCCACAGGCCCCGCGATGATTTCAGCGCCGCTTCGCCGTCGTAAAGATAGATCGCGCCATCGCGGCGCAGGTGATGTGACAGCCCGGCCGTGGCGAACAGATCGTCGGTCTCGGCCTTGGCCAGCTCCATCAGCCGCGCCTGCGCGGCGGTCGAGGCCTCGTGCGGCGCCGGCCGGCTTGCGCGCCAGAAGCGCCACATCCAGGGCAGCATTTTCGGCGCGTAGGAGAGCGGCATCGACAGGGGCCCGAGAGGGTCCATCAGCCAGAAGGGTGCCTTCCAGATCACGCCGGGGGATGCGAGCGGTTCAACATCGGCAAAGGCAAAGGCCCCGGCATTGCCGCGGCTCGCCTCGCAGGCCATGCCCTTGCGGTCAAGGATCAGGACTTTCCGGCCCGCTTCGCAAAGACGAAAGGCGGCCGTCAGCCCGATGATCCCGCCGCCGATGACGATCACGTCAAACATCAAAACGCCTGCATTCCCGATGCCATTCTTTCGCAACGCCTACCGGTTCAGAGCCCCCCTCCCCCCTTGTGGGGGAGGGATGGGGAGGGGGCTTTCGCTCCGCCCCCCACCCCCATCCCCTCCCCACGCGGGGGAGGGGAGGCGCAAGGTCGGCGAAGGGCGTTACGCCGCCAGTTTCGGCAGTGCCGGACGGCAGGCGATGCGCTCGCGCACCAGCTTTTCGACCCGCGCCCGATGCTCGCCGACCAGCGGCTGGCGCGGCGCGCGGACATGTTCGGTCGAACCGATGGCGATGGCTTCGGCGAGCTTGATCTGCTGGACGAGGAAGGTCGAGACATCGAGGTCGAGAAGCGGGCGGAACCAGCGGTAGATCTCGCGCGCCTCGGCCACGCGGCCTGCCTTCGCGAGGTCATAGATCGCCTGATTTTCCTTGGGGAAGGCGATGGAGACGCCCGACACCCAGCCATCGCAGCCCATCAGGATCGCCTCAAGCCCAAGGTTGTCTACCCCGGTCAGCACCTTGAACCGGTCGCCCACGGTGTTGAAGATTTCCGTGCAGCGGCGGATGTCGTCGGAGCTTTCCTTGATCGCCACCATCAGCGGGTTTTCGGCCAGTTCCACCATCATCTCGGGCGTCACATCGACACGGTAGCCGACGCGGTTGGAATAGATCATGACGGGCAGGCCGCCCGCGTTCGCGATGGCGTTGAGGTTCGCGATCGTCTCGGCCCGGTTGGTATGGTAGATCGGCGAGGGTACGACCATCAGCCCGTCCGCCCCGGCCTTCGCGGCGCGAGCTGCCAGCGCACAGGCCTCGCGCGTACCCGCCTCGGAAATCGTCAGGAGCGCTGGCTTCTTGCCGGTGACCGACTTGGCGATCTTCAGCACCTCCAGCCGCTCGTCGGGGCTGAGCATGTTGCCCTCGCCCAGCGTCCCGCAGGTGATCAGGCCCGCATTGCCCGCGTCGATCTGCAGGCCGAAGCAGCGCTCCATCTCGGCGCGGTCCAATTCTCCATCAGCCGTGAACTTGGTGGTCACGGCGGGCATCATTCCCGTCCACATTCTCTCAGAACTCCTTACGTTTCGTCTCAGTGCGCGACTTTGAGGAAAGCCGCGGTTTCCGGTTTCTCGGGCGCCTCGAAAATCTGGGCGGGCGTGCCGATCTCATGAATAAGCCCCTCGCGGAAGAAGGCAACACGATCCGAGACCTCGCGCGCGAACCGCATCTCGTGCGTGACGCAAATCATCGTCATGCCTTCGGATGCCAGAAGCCGCAGCGTATCCAGCACCTCGCCCACCAGCTGGGGGTCCAGGGCCGATGTGACCTCGTCAAACAGCATGTAGTCGGGCGACATCGCCAGCGCCCGCGCGATCGCCATGCGCTGCTGCTGACCGCCGGAGAGGCGCGAGGGGTAGACGGAGAGCTTGTCGGCGAGCCCCACATGCGACAGCTGCTTCACCGCGATCTCGTCTGCCGCCTCGCGGCTCATCCCCAGGACCTTGCGGGGGGCAAGCGTGACGTTTTCCAGAACCGTCAAATGCGGGAAGGCGTTGAACTGCTGGAAGACGATGCCGATCTTCTGGCGGAGCTTGTTCAGGTCGGTCCTGGGGTCGTGCACGACCGTGCCGTCCACGGTGATCTTGCCGCCCTGTATCGCCTCCAGCCCGTTGATGCAGGTCAGGAGCGTCGACTTGCCGGACCCCGAGCCGCCGATCACGGTGACCACCTCGCCCTTCTCGACCGTCATCGACACGCCTTTCAGAACCTCAAGGGCCCCGAAGGATTTCCGGACATTCTCAATCTCAATCATTCTCGCGCCACCGTGCTTCAAGCCGCCCGCCCATCCGGGCGATCGGGAAGGAAATGAGGAAATAGATCGCGCCGGTGATCAGGAGGATGAAGAGCGGCTCCTGCAGGCGCGTCACAAGGATCTGCGACGACCGAAGCAGTTCGATGATCCCCAGCCAGAGGACAAGGGCCGTGTCCTTCATCACCCCAAGCGCCAGCCCGATCCAGCCGGGCAGCGCCACGCGCATCGCCATCGGCAGGGTCACGTTGGCCATGTCCTGGCCCCAGCTCATGCCGAGCGACCGCGCGGCGCGTCGGGTGACGGCGGGAACCGCGTCAATGCCGCCGCGCACGATCTCGGTACAATAGGCCGAGGTGTAGAGCGACAGCATCACGCAGGCGACGGTGAAGGGCGACCAGCCGAAACCGGCGATCGACTGGAAGGCATTGGCGAGGATCAGCTGGATCAGCAAGGGCACCGAGCGCAGGATGTCGAGGACAAAGGTCAGGGGCGCGGCTGCAAGGGCCGAGACCTGGGCCTTGATCGTGCCGAACACCACGCCGAGAGCGGTGCCGAAGAGAACCGCGATTGCCGTGATCGCGAGTGTGATCCCGGCGCCCTTCGCGAGGAACATCAGGTCTTTGAGGGTCAATGCGGTATCGAACATCTTTGCCCCCTCAGTACCGGAAAAGCCGCCAGGCGATCAGTCGCGCGCCCAGCATCACGGCCTTGGCGATCAGATAGTAAAGCACCGCCGCCAGCGCGAAGAATTCGAAGGTGCGGAAGGTGCGCACGTTCAGTTCCTGCGTGACGCCCGCAAGGTCGGTCGCGAGGCCCACCGTCAGGCCGAGCGAGGTCATCAGGATCGCCCAGACCATCTGGTTCGTCATCGGCGGGAAGGAGATGCGGAACATCTGCGGCAGGACGACCGACCAGAAGGCGCGGATCGGCCCCATGCCGAGCGACCGCGCGGCGCGGGTCTGGGTTGCGGGGATGGCGCGCAGCGCACCGCGGAAGGTTTCGGCCAGATAGCCTGCATTGTTGAAGGTGATCCCGGCCAGAAGCGCCCACCAGGGGCTGAGATGGATGCCGAAGGACCCGAGCCCGAAATGCGCCATGTAGATCTGGAAAAGCGCGGGCGTATTGCGCGCGACCTCGATCCAGACGGTTGCCGCACCATAGGCCAGCCGGTTCGACGACAGGCGCGCAACCGCCAGAAGGACCGCGAAGGCGATGCCCAGCACCATGGAAAAGACCGCGACCTCGATCGTGACGAGCGCGCCCCACATCATGTCGGGCAGGGCGCGGAACGCCTGATGCCAATGGAACGTATAGTTGAACATGACCCTCCCCCGGGTCTGTGATCAGCGAATGAGGGGCGCGCGCTCAGGGAGGAGGCACGCGCCCCGCGACGGCTTAGCGGTAGACGCCGTCGATCGTCAGGCCCGGCGCGGTGCCGCCGACCCATTTGTCGTAAAGTTCCTGATAGCGGCCCGACCGGACCTGCTGGTTCACGAAGAGGTTGAGGTAGTTGATCAGCCCCTGCTCTTCGCGCAGCGCGATCAGGCTGACATAGTCGATCGGATAGGGCGCATCGCCCGCGATCTTGAGCCCCGGATACTGGCCCGAAGCAACGATCGAGGAAGCGACGGTCGAGGTCACGACGGTCGCGTCGATCTGGCCCTGGCTGAGGGCGAGGAAGACGTCGGCCTGCGTCTGGTAGGGACGGAACTCGCCCGCGCCCCAGGCCTTGATGTTTTCCTCAAGCTTGATCCCTTCGAACGTGCCCGCGACCGAACCGACCACATGGCCCGACATGCCTTCGAAATTGTCGACGCCCGCGCCTTCGCGGGTCAGCACGACGTTGGTGAAGGCGAAATAGGGGATGGAAAAGCCGATGGTCTTGGCCCGTTCCAGCGTGTCAGAGGTCGAGGCGACGCCCACATCGGCGCGGCCCGAGACGAGCGCGGGAATACGGTCGGGGAACGGGGTTTCCACATATTCCGGCGTCACGCCAAGTGCTGCGGCAAGGTCGTTGCAATAATCGACGTCGAAGCCCACCGGATTGTTGTCGGCATCGCGCGACCCCATCGGCGGGAAGTCGAGAACGACCGCACAGCGCAGCGTGCCCGAGGCGATGATATCGTCAAGCTTGTCGGCCTGCGCAGCACCTGCGGCAAGCATCGCGGCAAGGCTGACGGTGGCAAGATATGTCTTTTTCATTGAGTTCCCTCCTGTCGGAACGCGCTCCCCCCCGGGGAATCGCGATGCAAGAGTTCTACTGGATATTGGATCCAATTTACAATAGACTTTATCCCGAAGAAAGTGGATGCAATCCACATTCGGAGGTTCTATCGATGCAACCGAGGCAGTTTTTCGTGAGCAAATGATGATGGCGCTGAAGCTCAAGGCCACCAATCTGGGCAGCATGCCATCCCCGGCCGATGTGATCTTCGAGGCGCTGCGCGAAGCCATAGTCGAGGGCGAGCTGAAGGACGGCGAGACCCTTCGACAAGACCATATCGCGAGCCTTTTCAACGTCAGCCGCATCCCGGTGCGCGAGGCGCTGGCGCGGCTTGAGGAACAGGGTCTTGTCACGACCCAGCGCCACAAGGGCGCGGTCGTCTCCTCGCTCTCGCTCGAAGAGATTGCCGAGATGTTCGAATTCCGCGCGCTCGTCGAGGGCGAGGTGATCCGCCATGCGGTGAGTGGTATCAGCGACCGTACGCTGGCCGAGGCAAAGGCTTTTGCCGAGGCTTTCGCCGCCGAGCCCGACAGCGCGAGATGGGCGCAGTTGAACCGGCTGTTCCACTATACGCTCTACAAGGACTGCGGGCGGCCCTACCATTTGCAGGTCGTGTCGAAGGCGCTCGACAAGATCGCGCGCTATCTCCGGGCCCAGCTTGTCCTGACCCATGGAATCGCACGCGCGCGGCAGGAGCATGAAGGCATCCTGCGTGCTGCAATGGCGCGCGATGCGGACGAGGCCGCTGCCCTCACCCGCGCCCATATCCTTGGCGCCAGCCGCTCGCTCATCAGCTTTCTGCAGACGCAGGAAAAACTCTGATGCCGACGGTGCCGCGATTTTTGCGCTTCTCAAGAGGCTTTACACTGTTAAGGTGGCGAGGTCTGATCTCTGACAAGAACCGCGGATGACCATCGAACCCGGCAAACGCCAACCCTATCGCCGCAACGAAGACCGGCGGCACGAGATCGCGGAGGCAGCCATAGCCTGCCTGGTGCGCGACGGCCATGCGAAGCTGACCGCGCGGGCGGTGGCCAAGGAGGCGGGTCTTTCGCTTGGCCATATAACCTATCACTTCCGCGACATGGACGAGATCCTGTGCGAGGCCTACCGGATCGCTTCTTCCCGGCTGCGGCAGGCGACCGCCGAAGATCTTGGCGCAAGCACACCGGGCGATCCGCTTGAGCGTCTCGAAACCTTCGTGCGGGCGGGGTTCAAGCCCGATTTCCTGTCGCGCGGCTATCTGCGGCTCAGGCTCGACCTCTGGTCGGCGGCCGTCGATCATCCGACGCTGGCCGAGACCGAGGCAGCGCTCTACACAAGCTACCGCGAGGAACTGGCCGGTCTTCTCGGCGATATTGCACATGACAGGAATGCGCAGGCGGCCCGTGTCTGCGCAGCGACCGACACAGTCATGGCGCTGCTCGACGGCCTCTGGCTCGACTGGATCAGGCGCGGGAACGAAAAAGCTCTGGAAAACGGCCTGTCGACGGCGATGGACCTGGCGCGCGCTCTTGCGAAACCCTGAGCTGCTGCCCTGCGCCTAACCCCGGTGCCGCAGCAGAAAGTCCCGGATCGGCGGCAGCGCGCGGTCGGTCGCCTCGATGAAGATCGCATGTTTCAGCGCGTCGAGGATCACCAGCTCGGCATTCGGCATCGCTGCCGCGATTTCCCGGTTCAGGCGCGGGTTGCAACCGCCGTCGTTTTCGCCGGTCAGGACCAGTGCGGGGGCTGCGATCTCGTGCAGCCATGGGCCCATTTCGGTTTCGGCATAGATATCGAAGACATTGAGGAAGACATCCGCGTCCGTGTCCACGACCTGCTGCTTGCGCCAGTCGATCACATCGGGCCGGGCGGCGGCGAATTCGTCAGTGAACCAGCGCGCGGTGAGCGTGTCCAGCACCGGCCCGATGCCCTTGTCGCGCATTGCCTGCACCACGGCGCGCACCTTCTGGCTGTCATCCTCGGTCCGGAAAGCCGCCGTCGAATAAAGCCCCAATGACAGGACGCGGTCGGGATAGCGCCGCGCGTAGGCCGGGCCGATCATGCCGCCCAGAGAGTGACCGGCGAAATGCGCCTGCTCTATGCCCAGCCGCCTGCGCAGGGCTTCCAGATCGTCGACCAGATCCTCAAGCCCGAACCGGCCGTCCGGCAGGGGCGACAGGCCGTGGCCGCGCAGATCGTAGGTCACGCAGGTGAAGTGATCCTTCAGCCCCTCGACGAGCCCGGCGAAGGTCGCCCGCCGCGCGCCGATCCCGTGGATGAGGAAAAGCGCCGGACCCTCTCCGGTGACCGAATAGGAACAGTCGATCACCATATCACGTTCCCGGCCTGGGGTCCGAGGCGAGACGCCCGGCAGTGGCCCAGTCCGATTTCGCGACATCGGCGAAGATGATGGTGACGGCATCGGGCGTGCCGCCGCAGGTCGCAACCCAGGCTTCCGTCACCGCCTTCGCGCAGGCGCGTTTCTGATCGGCCGTCCGGCCCTCGAACATCTCGATCCTGATGACTGGCATCTTCCTTACTCTCCTATGTCAGCCCCGAGGCTGGTGACATGCGGCATGACCTCTGCCGCGAACCGTTCCATCATATCGAGCGTCTCCGCCTGCGGCTGGCCGAAATTCGACGAGCTGATCACATCGTCGATGCCCAGTTCGGCGTAATGCGACAGCTTGTCGATCATCTCCTGGCGCTCGCAGATCAGGATGTTGCGCCCCAGCTCCTCGACCGTCTGCTTGCGGGGCAGGGACCGCACGATGCCATGATCGACCAACCCCGGCCCGCCGAAGACATTGTCGAACTTCTCGTAATAGGCATGGGCGCGGTCGAGCTTGTCGCGCGCGTCGGCGGCGTTCCTGGCGAGATAGAGCCCGCGCTGCAGCGACAGCCGGTTGCTACCGCCGTCCGGCGCCGCCGCGCGCCCGCGATGGAAGGCGCCGACCTGCGCGGCAAGGATTTCCTCGCTCGCGCCGAGGGGGGTCGTCTGTACATGATAGCCGCGCCGCGCTGCGGCCTCGATCCCATCGGGGGCCATGGAGGCCAGTTGGATCGGCACCGGCCGGTCGGGCCTTGGCATCACGGTGAGCGCGTCGAACCTGTACCAGCGCCCGTCCCAGCTGACCTCCTCGCGCGTCAGGAGCGCTTCGAGCACGGCAAGCGATTCCTCGAACCGTGCCTTGGTTTCCTCCATCGGAACGCCGAGCCGCCCGGTCTCATACCCGAAGGCGCCCTTGCCGACACCCAGCATCAGGCGGCCCTCGCACAGCGCCTGCGCCTGCACCACCTCGCCCGCGAAGATGCGCATGTCGCGGATCGGCAGCTGGCAGATCGAGGTCACCAGCTCCACCCTCCGCGTCCGCGCCGCGATCGCCACCGCCATCTGCAGGGGCGACGGGATCAGAAGCAGGTTGACCAGATGATGTTCGGGGATACCAACCCCCCGGAAGCCCAGCCGGTCGGCCGCGACCGCCTGTTCGAGCACCCCGGCATAGTGCCTGCCCGCGCCCACATTCGGATCGAGGAGATGGCTGTTGAGAAAATGGATGAACTGCATCGCCGTCCCAATTATAGTACATCTGTACTACATAAGATCAGACGTATGACGACAGGTCAAGCGGCTTGCCCGCACGGCGCGATCGATCCTGGGCATGAAGAGAAACTGGCGATCCCGGGAGGACTCGAACCCCCGACCCGCTGCTTAGAAGGCAGCTGCTCTATCCAGCTGAGCTACGGGACCGTTGCTTTCCTTTAAAGGCTCGGGGCGGCCTCAATCAAGGGCGCGCGTCATGAAGACGCTGTTGGGATCGTCCCGATAGCCCTCGAACGGCGGGCATTCTGTGAAGCCCGCCTTCAGATACAGCGCCCGCGCCGCGACGAAACCGCGCTGTGAGCCGGTCTCGAGGCTGAGGCGACGGAAACCGGCCGCCCGCGCCTCGGCCTGCAGGTGATCCAGCATCCGGCGCGCCAGCCCCCGGCCGCGTTCCTCGGCCAAGATATGCATCGACTTGATCTCGGCATGGGTCGGATCGATCCGCTTGACGGCGCCCATGCCGATGGCGCGGCCCGCGTCGCGCATGACGAAGAAGGCAATGTCGGGCCGGTCGAGTTCGGAGGCATCCATCATATGGATGCTCTCGGGTGGCGTTTCCTCGTGCATTGCCGCCGTATGGCGGTGAAAGAGCAGCGAAAGCTCCGCCTGGACGGGGCTTTCGCGTGCAATCACCGGATTGTCCGTCACTGCCCGCCCATCATGGCAGCCATGTCGACGCCGTTGACCAGAAGGCCGCCCGCCTCGGTCATCTCGATCTCCCAGACCAGTTCGCCATCGGCGCCGGGCTTGGCCATGCCGCCGGCCATGCCGAGCATCATCATCGCCTGGCCACCCATCTCGGGCGGCGCCGATTGCAGGGCCTTCTGGATGGCTTCCATGCCGACGAGTGTCAATTTCGCGGTCCCGACCGGTGCGGGCTGACCAGGACCGGCGGCAAGCGCTGCCTGATAGGTCAGTTTGTAATCCGGTGCCGTGACCGCGCCGGGTGCGAGCGTGATGTCGACGGTCCCGTCCGGCAGCAGGGCCTGCAGAAGCTGGCCTTCGAACCCGGCGGGCGGCTCTGCGCCATCGGGCAGGTCGAGGAGCCCGAGGCCCAGCACCGCCGGCGCCGCCGCGTCAAAGCCGCTCGCCGCGAAATCGAGGCTCGCCTCGGTCGGCACCAGCGTCGCGGCGAAGGGCGGCACGAGGCCCTCGGGGATGGACAGGCCCTTCACGCTTATCGCCTCGCGGAACTTGCCGTCGGCAACGAAACCGTTGATGTCAGCCGCGATGCCCAGCTCTTCGGCCGAGAACGGCCCGAGCGGCGTTTCCACCTGCACCGTCCGATAGGCGCCATCCACCTTCACGTTGCCAAAGATCGGCAGCGCCTGCTCGATCACGGGCTTCAGCGAGGCGCGGTCTGCCTTGATCAGCTCCTCGCTGGGATGCGCGATGAACCAGGACCAAAGGCCGAGGAGAGCTGCCGGCTGAGAGCCGGTCGTTGCCATATCGAAGCTTCCGTCCGCGACCGTGCCAGAGATGGTCACGGGACCTTGCGGCGTGCCCGGCAAGACCACCGAGAAATCCGTACCGCTGACGGTCTGGACATATTTGCCATCTACCCCGGCGGCGCCTTCGCTGGCACTGCCGTCAAGGACGGACAGTTTGGTGAGGCCGTTCATGACGAACCCGCCCATCGGCCCGCCAGCCTGCGATTGCACCGTGGCGACGTCCGTCATTTCCATGTGCACTGTCCGCGACGCGCCGAGCGCCTCGTCGAAGAGGCCGGTCAGCTTGACCGAGCCGTAATTCGTCTCGGTCTTGGAATGGCCACCCTCGCCGTCCGGCAGCGTATAGGACAGCGACACCGGCTGATCCATCTGGTAGGCCCAGGTGCCGTCGCCCTGATCGGTCAGCTGCAGCTGCAGGGGCGAGAGGGAAGCCTCGAAACCATCCACGGGCACCTTGGCGAGGAGCAGCGCGAAATCGAGCTTGAGGCCATAGCTTTCGCCTTCCGGCGCCACGGTCACGACACCTGGCGTCGCGCCGAGATAGGACTGGAAGAGCGCTGTCAGTTCGTCCGCCCCCGTCTGGGTCGCCGGCTCGGCGACCGCGACGACCGGAAGGCAAACGGCGGTTGTGAGAAGCAGGTAACGGAAAGAACGCATGACAGTACACCTTTCAAATAACACGGCCCGCAGGAGGCAGGCCGAAGGATCAGTGGGTCCAGACTTCCTTGCGGTCGGTGGCGAAATTCTCGCCATAGCCGCGCGGCCGGACATTGGGTTTGCGGGCATGCGGCAGCGTGACGGCATAATCGATGCCGTTGGCCGTGGCATAGGCCTCTGCCGCCTCGCGGCTTTCGAACCTGAGCCGCACCTGCGCCTGCGTGTCGCCCGATCCGGTCCAGCCCATCAAGGGATCGACCTCGCGCGCCTCGCCCGGGGCGAATTCCAGAACCCAGGCATGTGTCTTCGCCGTGCCGGATTGCATGGCCGTCCTGGCCGGCTGGTAAATGCGTGCGCGCATGGATCACCTCTCGCAAACGTCGCCCTCTTATCGAAAAACTGACCGCCGCGCGCAAGGGTGCGACGGCATCGGCGGGGTTTTTCTTGGGGGGAGTTTTTCTTCTGCTGCGAAAGACGACTGTCGGTCAGTGCGGGGTGGGGGAGCAAAGGGTGGTGCGGCAGTGACCGACAGTCGCTTGCTGCTTGCAGATGAAGATTACGATGGCGGCGCCCAGGATTCAACCTAAAATTGAATCTGGCGAGAAAATTCTTCCTTATGCCCCCGGCGCGGCGGTCGGCAGCGGCAGGCACCCTTGAACCAGAACAAAAACGGACCAAATCTACGGGTCTGACAGGGAATCAGCCATGCCCCACAACAATACCAATGCCCCCGCTCCGCGGCCCGAGGTTCTGACCCGGCCAAAGCTCGAAGGCGGGCGGCGGTTCGTGATGAAGACCGAGTTTCAGGCGGCGGGCGATCAGCCCACCGCCATCGCGGAGCTTTCCCAGGGCGTTCTTGCGGGCGAGCGCGATCAGGTTCTGCTCGGCGCCACCGGCACGGGCAAGACCTTCACCATGGCGAAGGTGATCGAAGAGACGCAGCGCCCCGCCATCATCCTTGCGCCGAACAAGACGCTCGCTGCCCAGCTTTACGGCGAGTTCAAGGGCTTCTTTCCGGAGAATGCCGTCGAATATTTCGTCAGCTACTATGACTACTACCAGCCCGAGGCCTATGTCGCGCGCACCGACACCTACATAGAGAAGGAAAGCCAGATCAACGAACAGATCGACCGGATGCGCCATTCGGCGACCCGGGCGCTTCTGGAGCGCGACGACGTGATCATCGTGGCCTCGGTCAGCTGCATCTATGGCATCGGATCGGTCGAGACCTATTCGGCCATGACGCAGGACATGGAAGTGGGCAAGCTGTACGAGCAACGCAAGTTCCTGTCCGAACTCGTGGCCCAGCAGTACCGCCGCCAGGACGCCGCCTTCCAGCGCGGGTCGTTCCGGGTGAAGGGCGACACGATCGACCTCTGGCCCGCGCACCTTGAGGACCGGGCCTGGCGGTTTTCCTTCTTCGGCGAGGAACTGGAGGGGATCATCGAATTCGACCCGCTAACCGGTTCAAAGACCGATACTTTCGAAAAGATCAGAATTTACGCAAACTCTCACTACGTCACGCCGCGCCCGACCTTGCAGCAGGCGATCAAGGGCATCCGCGTCGAACTTGCCCAGCGGCTGAAGCAGTTGCAGGAGGAAGGCAAGCTGCTGGAGGCCCAGCGGCTGGAACAGCGCTGCAACTTCGATCTCGAAATGCTCGAGGCCACCGGCTCCTGCGCGGGGATCGAGAATTACTCCCGCTACCTCACCGGCCGCGCCCCGGGCGAGCCGCCGCCGACGCTCTTCGAATTCATCCCCGACAATGCCATCGTCTTCGCCGATGAAAGCCACGTCTCGGTCCCGCAGATCGGCGGCATGTACCGGGGCGACTTCCGCCGCAAGTTCACGCTTGCCGAACATGGCTTCCGGCTGCCGTCGTGCATGGACAACCGGCCTTTGAAGTTCGAGGAGTGGGACGCGATGCGCCCACAATCGGTCTTCGTCTCGGCCACCCCAGCGGCATGGGAAATGGAACAGGCGGGCGGCGTCTTCACCGAACAGGTGATCCGTCCGACCGGCCTTCTCGACCCGCCGGTCGAGATCAGACCCGTCTCGATGCAGGTCGACGACCTTCTGGACGAGGTACGCAAGGTCGCGGCGAACGGCATGCGCGTCCTCGTCACCACGCTGACCAAGCGCATGGCCGAGGACCTGACGGAGTACCTGCACGAACAGGGCATCCGCGTCCGCTACATGCATTCCGACATCGACACGATCGAGCGGATCGAGATCCTGCGCGACCTGCGCCTTGGCGCCTTCGACGTGCTGGTGGGCATCAACCTCTTGCGCGAGGGGCTCGACATCCCCGAATGCGGGCTGGTGGCGATATTGGACGCCGACAAGGAAGGATTCCTGCGCTCGGAGACCTCGCTGATCCAGACGATCGGGCGGGCGGCGCGGAACGCCGACGGCCGGGTGATCATGTATGCCGACCGCATCACCGGCTCGATGGAACGCGCGATTGCCGAGACGAACCGGCGGCGCGAAAAGCAGGAGGCCTACAACATCGCCCACGGCATCACGCCGACGACGGTCCGCAAGAACGTCGAGGATGTGCTGGCGGGCCTCTGGCAGGGCGACACCGACCAGTCGAGAGTCACGGCCAAGGTCGAGAAAGCCATGGTCGGCCAGAACCTCGCCGCCCATCTCGACGCGCTGCGGACACAGATGCGGAAAGCCGCCGAGAACCTGGAGTTCGAGGAGGCCGCGCGGCTGAGGGACGAGGTCAAGCGGCTGGAGGCGGTGGAGCTGACCGTGGCCGACGATCCCCTGGCGCGGCAGTCGGCGGTCGAGGAGGCCGTGGACGAGGCGGTGAAGGCGCGGGGGAGGTCGACGGCCGGGCGAGCGGGGATGCGGGGCGGGAAGCGTGGGGGGCGGAGGTAGCCTACCGCTTCTCTAGCTGTCCGATACTCCAGCTACGACGGCAGCCCAAGGCAGTGCATATTGCGAGGGCGCCGCAGAGGAGCAGCGCTTACGATATTCCTCCGGCGGGCGCGAAATCTGTTCGGCGCTACCTTCTGGACGAGTCTTCGCTCTTGCTGAACCGTCCCACCGGCGGACCAGCCGCCGGGTCGAGCGGATGAACCCGACGGTCAAGGATGCGACCGTCAGGTGGTGCAATGATTCCGCTCTTGCCTGATGGTCCACCCAAAGTGAAACCCCCGCCGGTTGGCGGGGGTTTCGTTTTCTGGTTGCGAACTCAATCGCGGCTTTCGAGGCTTTCGGCGAGTGCCGCGCTTTCGTCGATCTCGGGCACGTCCTCGATCGGTGCGGCGAGCGCCACGGCCTGTTCGGCCTCGGTGCGGCGCTGTTCGATCACCTCCAGATCGCGGTCGTGGGCGATCTTCTTGACGCGGCTCGTCGCGCCGCCGGTGCCCGCCGGAATGAGGCGGCCGACGATGACGTTTTCCTTCAGGCCGACAAGCGTGTCGCGCTTGCCCTGCACGGCGGCCTCGGTGAGGACGCGCGTGGTTTCCTGGAAGGAAGCGGCCGAGATGAACGAGCGGGTCTGCAAGCTCGCCTTGGTGATGCCAAGGAGCACCGGCTCGCCATTGGCGGGACGGCCGCCGCGGGCGATGACCTTGGCGTTTTCCTCGTCGAACTCCTGCTTGTCGACATGCTCGCCCTTCAGAAGCGTCGTCTCGCCAGAGTCGAGGATCTCGATCTTCTGCAGCATCTGGCGAACGATCACCTCGATGTGCTTGTCGTTGATCTTCACGCCCTGCAGACGATAGACGTCCTGGACCTCGTCGATGAGGTAGTCGGCCAGAGCCTCGATCCCCATGATCCGCAGGATGTCGTGCGGGGCGGGATTGCCGTCCATGATATAGTCGCCCTTCTGGACATGGTCACCTTCCTGAACCGGAATGTGCTTGCCCTTGGGAACCATATATTCGACCGGCTGCAGGCTTTCGTCCACAGGCTCGATGGTGATGCGGCGCTTGTTCTTGTAGTCCTTGCCAAAGCGCACATAGCCCTCGATCTCGGCGATGATCGCATGGTCCTTCGGACGGCGCGCTTCGAAGAGTTCCGCCACGCGGGGCAGACCCCCGGTGATGTCCTTGGTCTTCGCACCTTCGCGCGGGATACGCGCCACCACGTCGCCGGCCTTGATCTCCTGCCCGTCCTCGACCGACAGGATCGCGTCCACCGACATCTGGTAGCTGACCGGGTTGCCCTGATCGTTGCGCATCGGTTCGCCCGTCGCCGGATCCATCACGATGATTTCCGGCTTCAGATCGCTGCCCTTGGGCGCGGTGCGCCAGTCGGTCACGATCTTCTGGGTCATGCCGGTCGCATCGTCGGTCACTTCGCGCACCGCGATGCCCGAAATGAGGTCGACGAACTTCGCCACACCCGCCTTTTCGGCGATGATCGGCAGGGTGTAGGGGTCCCATTCGAAGAGTTTCGCGCCGCGCTTGACGGTCGCGCCATCCTTAACATGGACCTTCGCACCGTAGCTCACCTTGTAGGAGGCGCGCTCCTGCCCGGCTTCGTCGATGATCGCGATCTGCATCGAGCGGCCCATGACGACCTGTTCGCCATTCTCGTTGGCGAGAAGCATCGCATTGCGGAACTCGACACGGCCTTCCTGGCTCGCTTCCTGGAAGGATTGCTGGCCGCCCTGAGCGATACCGCCGATGTGGAAGGTCCGCATGGTCAGCTGGGTGCCAGGTTCGCCGATCGACTGCGCCGCGATGATGCCCACCGCTTCGCCCTGGTTGACGAGCGTGCCGCGTGCAAGGTCGCGGCCGTAGCACATGGCGCAGACGCCTTCCTCGGCTTCGCAGGTCAGCGCCGAGCGGATGCGAACCGAGGCGACGCCCGCCGTCTCGATCATGTCGGCCTTGCGTTCGTCGATCAGCTCGTTCTTGGCGACGATCACGTCCTCGGTGCCCGGCACGCAGACATCGTCGGCGGCGACACGGCCGAGGACCCGTTCGCTGAGCGGCGAGACCACTTCCCCGTCGTTGACCGCGGCCGAGGCCGTGATCGCCCGTTCGGTGCCGCAGTCGTGCGCACGCACGATGCAGTCCTGCGCCACGTCGACCAGACGGCGGGTCAGGTAGCCCGAGTTGGCGGTCTTGAGCGCGGTGTCGGCCAGACCCTTGCGGGCGCCGTGCGTCGAGTTGAAGTATTCAAGAACGGTCAGACCTTCCTTGAAGTTCGAGATGATCGGCGTCTCGATGATTTCGCCCGACGGCTTGGCCATCAGGCCGCGCATCCCGCCAAGCTGCTTCATCTGCGCGGGCGAACCCCGCGCCCCGGAGTGCGACATCATGTAGACCGAGTTCGGTTCCTTCTCGGCCCCGGCATCGTCCTTACGGACCGCCGAGATTTCCGCCATCATCGCGTTCGCGACCGCATCGGAGCATTTCGACCAGGCGTCGACAACCTTGTTGTACTTTTCGCCCTGGGTGATCAGGCCGTCCATGTACTGCTGTTCGAATTCCTTGACCTGGTCCTGAACGTCGCCGACGATCTTCCACTTGCTCTCCGGGATGACCATGTCGTCCTTGCCGAACGAGATGCCCGCACGGAACGCCTCGCGGAAGCCGAGACCCATGATCTGGTCGCAGAAGATGACCGACTCTTTCTGGCCGCAGTAGCGGTAGACGGTGTCGATGACGTTCTGCACGTCCTTCTTCCTGAGAAGACGGTTCACCAGTTCGAACGGCGCCTTGGCGTTCTTCGGCAGAAGCGCGCCAAGCCGCATCCGGCCCGGCGTCGTCTCGTACCGCTTGACCACTTCGTTGCCTTCGGCGTCGATCTGGGTGATCCGCGCGGTGATCTTGGCGTGCAGGTGCACCTCACCCGCGTTCAGCGCATGTTCGACCTCTTCGACCGAGGCGAACTTCATGCCTTCGCCCTGCATGCCTTCGCGCATCATCGAGGTGTAGTAGAGGCCAAGCACCATGTCCTGCGACGGAACGATGATCGGCGCGCCGTTGGCGGGCGAGAGCACGTTGTTCGTCGACATCATCAGGACGCGCGCTTCCAGCTGGGCCTCGAGGCTCAGGGGCACGTGCACGGCCATCTGGTCGCCGTCGAAGTCGGCGTTGAAGGCCGAACAGACGAGCGGGTGCAGCTGAATCGCCTTGCCTTCGATCAGGATCGGCTCGAACGCCTGGATACCCAGACGGTGCAGCGTCGGCGCGCGGTTCAGAAGGACGGGATGTTCGCGGATGACTTCATCCAGGATGTCCCAGACCTCCGGGCGCTCTTTCTCCACCAGCTTCTTGGCTTGCTTGACAGTCGAGGAAAGGCCCTTTGCCTCCAGCCGCGAGTAGATGAACGGCTTGAAAAGCTCGAGCGCCATCTTCTTCGGCAGGCCGCACTGGTGCAGCTTCAGTTCCGGACCGGTCACGATGACCGAACGGCCCGAAAAGTCGACCCGCTTGCCCAGAAGGTTCTGGCGGAAGCGGCCCTGCTTGCCTTTCAGCATGTCGGAGAGCGACTTCAGCGGGCGCTTGTTGGCGCCCGTGATGACGCGGCCGCGACGGCCGTTGTCGAAGAGCGCGTCGACCGATTCCTGCAGCATCCGCTTTTCGTTGCGGACGATGATGTCGGGCGCGCGCAGTTCAATGAGCCGCTTCAGGCGGTTGTTGCGGTTGATGACCCGGCGATAGAGGTCGTTGAGGTCCGAGGTCGCGAACCGGCCACCGTCGAGCGGCACCAGCGGGCGCAGTTCCGGCGGGATGACCGGAACGACGGTCAGGACCATCCATTCCGGGCGGTTGCCGGATTCGAGGAACGATTCAACGATCTTCAGCCGCTTGATGATCTTCTTGGGCTTCAGCTCGCCCGTGGCTTCCTTCAGCTCCTCGCGCAGCTGTTCGGCCGTCGCCTCGAGGTCGATCGCCGCCAGCATTTCGCGGATCGCCTCGGCGCCGATATTCGCCGTGAAGGCGTCGGCGCCGAACTGGTCCTGCGCGTCGAGGAATTCCTCTTCGGTCAGAAGCTGGCCGTAGGACAGGTCGGTCAGGCCCGGTTCGATGACCACGTAGTTTTCAAAGTAGAGGATGCGTTCCAGATCGCGCAGCGTCATGTCGAGCATGAGGCCGATGCGCGAGGGAAGCGATTTGAGGAACCAGATGTGGGCAACGGGCGCGGCCAGTTCGATATGGCCCATGCGCTCGCGGCGCACCTTCTGGAGCGTAACCTCGACGCCGCATTTCTCGCAGACGACGCCGCGATATTTCATGCGCTTGTACTTGCCGCAGAGGCATTCATAGTCCTTGATCGGCCCGAAGATGCGGGCACAGAAGAGACCGTCACGCTCCGGCTTGAAGGTCCGGTAGTTGATGGTCTCGGGCTTCTTAATCTCCCCGTAGGACCACGACAGGATGCGCTCGGGCGAGGCGAGCGAGATCTTGATCTCGTCGAACGCCTTGGGCGCGGCCAGCGGGTTGAACGGGTTGGTCGAGAGTTCCTGGTTCATTTTCAAATCCTTGAAAGGGGACAGCGGAACGTAGGATGGGCAATATTGCCCATCCTACGGGGTCGGAGTGCGGTCACTCCTCTACCTCCGCATCCAGGAGTTCCATGTTGAGGCCGAGGCCCCTGACTTCCTTGACGAGAACGTTGAACGATTCCGGCACGCCGGCCTCGAAATTGTCCTCGCCCTTGACGATCGCCTCGTAGACCTTGGTCCGGCCCGCCACGTCGTCCGACTTGACGGTGAGCATTTCCTGCAGCGTGTAGGCGGCGCCGTAGGCTTCGAGTGCCCAGACCTCCATCTCGCCGAAGCGCTGGCCACCGAACTGCGCCTTACCACCGAGCGGCTGCTGGGTGACGAGCGAGTAGGGGCCGGTCGAACGGGCGTGGATCTTGTCGTCGACAAGGTGGTGGAGCTTCAGAAGGTACTTGACGCCCACGGTGACCTTGCGCTGGAACTTCTCGCCCGTGCGGCCGTCGAAGAGATCCGACTGGCCGGAGAGGTCGAAGCCCGCGCGCTTCAGCGCATCGTTCACGTCCGCTTCCTTGGCGCCGTCGAAGACCGGGGTCGCGAGCGGCACGCCGCGGCGCACGGTTTCGGCGCGATCCACGAGGTCTTCATCGGCGAGCGCGCCGAAGCCTTCCTCGTAGGCGTCATCGCCATAGCCGTGACGCAGCGCGTCCTTGACCGGCGTCAGGTCGCCAGACCGGCGATAGTCCTGCAGCGCGTCGTCGATCCTGAGCCCGAGGCCGCGCGAGGCCCAGCCCATGTGGGTTTCGAGGATCTGCCCGACGTTCATCCGCGACGGCACGCCCAAGGGGTTCAGCACCATGTCGACGGGGGTGCCGTCACCGAGGAAGGGCATGTCCTCCATCGGAACGACCTTCGACACGACACCCTTGTTGCCGTGACGGCCGGCCATCTTGTCGCCCGGCTGCAGCTTGCGCTTCACCGCGACGAAGACCTTGACCATCTTCATCACGCCCGGAGGCAGGTCGTCGCCGCGACGGACTTTCTCGACCTTGTCCTCGAACCGGTGCTCGAGCGCGCGCTTCTGCGCCTCGAACTGGGCGTTGAGCGCCTCGACGTTCTGGGCGTCCTGCTCTTCGCCGAGGGCAAGCTGCCACCACTGGCCGCGCGAGAGGCTTTCCAGCAGGTCGGCGTCGATCACGGCGCCCGCCTTGATGCCTTTCGGGCCCTTGACGGCGGTCTTGCCGAGGATCATCGACTTCAGGCGCGCGTAGATGTTGCGCTCGAGGATCGCCTGTTCGTCGTCGCGGTCGCGCGCCAGACGTTCGACTTCCTCACGCTCGATCTGCAGCGCGCGTTCGTCCTTGTCCACGCCATGACGGTTGAAGACGCGCACTTCCACGACCGTGCCGAAATCGCCCGGCGGCAGCCTGAGCGAGGTGTCGCGCACGTCCGATGCCTTTTCGCCGAAGATGGCGCGGAGCAGTTTTTCTTCCGGCGTCATCGGGCTTTCGCCCTTCGGGGTGATCTTGCCCACCAGAATGTCGCCCGGCCCCACTTCGGCGCCGATATAGACGATGCCCGCCTCGTCGAGGTTGCGCAGCGCCTCCTCGCCGACGTTCGGGATGTCGCGGGTGATCTCTTCCGGCCCGAGCTTGGTGTCGCGGGCGGCGACCTCATGTTCCTCGATATGGATCGAGGTGAAGACGTCGTCGCGCACGATCCGTTCGGAAATCAGGATCGAGTCTTCGTAGTTGTAGCCGTTCCAGGGCATGAAGGCGACGATGACGTTCTTGCCAAGCGCCAGTTCCCCCATGTCGGTGGACGGGCCGTCGGCGATCACCTCGTTCTTCGTGACCTTGTCGCCCACCTTAACCAGAGGCTTCTGGTTGATGCAGGTCGACTGGTTCGAACGCTGGAACTTGCGCAGGCGGTAGATGTCGACGCCGGCGTCGCCAAGCTCCAGATCCTCGGTCGCGCGGATAACGATACGGGTCGCGTCGACCTGGTCGATCACGCCGCCACGGCGGGCCATGATGGCGGCGCCGGAATCCTGGGCCACCACGGCCTCGATCCCGGTGCCGACGAAGGGCGCGTCCGCCTGCAGAAGCGGAACCGCCTGACGCTGCATGTTCGAGCCCATCAGCGCGCGGTTGGCGTCATCGTTTTCCAGGAACGGGATGAGCGAGGCCGCGACCGAGACGAGCTGTTTCGGCGAGACGTCGATCAGATCCACCTGTTCGCGGGGCGCGAGCGTGTATTCGCCCGACTGACGGGTCGAGACGAGCTCGTTCACGAACTGGCCCTGGGCGTCGAGGTCGGCGTTGGCCTGCGCCACGGTATGGCGCATTTCTTCGGTCGCCGACATGTATTGCACGTCGTCGGAAACCTTGCCGTTCGTGACCTTGCGATAGGGGGTCTCGATGAAGCCGTACTTGTTCACGCGGGCAAAGGTGGCGAGCGAGTTGATCAGGCCGATATTCGGGCCTTCCGGCGTCTCGATCGGGCACATCCGGCCATAATGGGTCGGGTGAACGTCGCGCACCTCGAAGCCTGCGCGTTCGCGGGTCAGACCGCCCGGCCCGAGCGCCGAGAGGCGGCGCTTGTGGGTGACTTCCGACAGCGGGTTGGTCTGGTCCATGAACTGCGAAAGCTGCGAGGAGCCGAAGAATTCGCGCACCGCCGCTGCCGCCGGTTTGGCGTTGATCAGGTCCTGCGGCATGACCGTGTCGATCTCGACCGAGGACATGCGTTCCTTGATCGCGCGTTCCATGCGCAGAAGGCCGACGCGATACTGGTTTTCCATCAGCTCGCCCACCGAACGCACCCGGCGGTTGCCGAGATGGTCGATGTCGTCGATCTCGCCCTTGCCGTCGCGCAGTTCCACCAGTGCCTTGACGCAGGCTATGATGTCGTCGCGGTCGAGCGTGCGCTGGGTATCGGGCTTGCCGAGGTCGAGGCGCATGTTCATCTTCACCCGGCCGACGGCCGAGAGGTCATAACGCTCCTTGTCGAAGAAGAGCGTGTCGAAGAGCGCCGAGGCCGCTTCGACGGTCGGCGGCTCGCCCGGGCGCATGACGCGGTAGATGTCCATGAGCGCGCCATCGCGGCCCATGTTCTTGTCCGCCGCCATCGTGTTGCGGATGTAGGGGCCGACATTGATATTGTCGATGTCGAGAACCGGGATCGTGGAGATGCCGTTGTCGAGAAGCACCTTCAGCGTGCCGCCCGAAACCTCGCCGTCCTTGTCGAGCGTCTGGGTGATCTCGTCCCCTGCCTCGACGTAGATGGCGCCGGTATCCTCGTTGATGATGTCCTTGGCGACATAGCGGCCGAGGATATGGTCGTAAGGCACCAGAAGTTCGGTGATCTTGCCGTCTTCGACCCATTTCTTGACCATGCGCGGCGTGACCTTGTCACCGGCCTTGCAGATCACTTCGCCGGTGGCGGCATCCACCAGATCGTAGGTCGGACGGGTGCCGCGCACGCGTTCGGGGAAGAAGCGCGTGACCCAGCCCTTGTTCTTCACCAGCTTGAATTCGACCGTGTTGTAATAGGCATCCATGATGCCTTCCTGGTCGAGGCCGAGCGCATAGAGAAGCGTCGTCACCGGCAGTTTCCGGCGGCGGTCGATGCGGGCGAAGACGATGTCCTTGGCGTCAAACTCGAAATCGAGCCAGGAGCCGCGGTAGGGAATGATCCGGCAGGCGAAGAGCAGCTTGCCCGAGGAATGGGTCTTGCCCTTGTCATGGTCGAAGAAGACGCCGGGCGAACGGTGCATCTGGGACACGATGACGCGTTCGGTGCCGTTGACGATGAAGGTGCCGTTGGGCGTCATGAGCGGCATGTCGCCCATGTAGACGTCCTGTTCCTTGATGTCCTTCACGGACTTGGCGCCGGTGGTTTCGTCCACATCAAAGACGATCAGGCGCAGCGTCACCTTCAAGGGCGCCGAATAGGTCATGTCGCGGGTCTGGCATTCCTCGACGTCGTATTTCGGCTTTTCCAGCTCGTATTTCACGAATTCGAGGATCGCGTTCTCGTTGAAGTCCTTGATCGGGAAGACCGACTGGAAAACGCCCTGAATCCCCTCGCCATCCGCGGCCTTCGGGCCATCGCCCGAGCGCAGGAAGAGGTCGTAGGAGGATTTCTGAACCTCGATGAGGTTCGGCATTTCCAGAACTTCGCGGATCTTGCCGTAATAGCGGCGGATACGCTTCTGGCCAACGGTCGCTTGCGACATGCTCGTCGTTACCTTTCGTCTTTTTCGCGGGTGCGTCTGCCGTCGGGGTCACGGAGGCGCGCCGCATGCGAACGGGCGGATCGGCTCAATTCATGCCCCCCGTCCCAAAGGGGGGCTCCCGAGCCTTTGATCCGGCCTTGGAAGGGGCGGGCGCGGGCACGCCCCTTCCAAGACGGGATCGGCTGGACCCGCATTCCTGCGGGCCCAGCCTGAAAATCTGGGTGGGGCGAGGCCCCGGCCCGGATTACTTGAGCTCGACCTTGGCGCCAGCCGCTTCGAGCTTCTTCTTGATGTCCTCGGCTTCTGCCTTCGGAGCACCTTCCTTGACCTTGCCGCCGGCTTCCACGAGGTCCTTGGCTTCTTTCAGGCCAAGACCGGTGATGCCGCGCACTTCCTTGATCACGTTGATCTTGTTCGCGCCGGCGTCGGTCAGGACGACGTCGAAGTCGGTCTTTTCCTCAGCCGCTTCAGCAGCGCCAGCCGCCGGACCGGCAGCCATCATGACCGCGCCGCCAGCGGCGGGCTCGATGCCGTACTTGTCCTTGAGGATGGTTTTCAGTTCCTGTGCCTGAAGAAGGGTCAGACCGACGATTTCTTCGGCGAGTTTGTTCAGATCAGCCATTTCTCTGTTCCGTTCCTATATTGGGTTCCAACGTCAGGGTAACAACCCCACGAAGGCATGTGTTGCTCAGGCCGCAGCGCGTTCCTCAATGGTCTTGAGGATGCCCGCGATGTTCGAAGCAGGTGCGCCAATCGCGCCGGCGATGTTGGAAGCAGGCGCCCCGATGCACGACACGATCTGAGCGATGAGCTCTTCACGCGACGGCATGGCGGCGACGGCTTTGACACCGGCCGGATCGAGGGCCGCGCTGCCCATGGCACCGCCAAGGATCACGAACTTGTCGTTCGCCTTGGCGTACTTCTCCGCAACCTTCGCCGCAGCGACGGGGTCTTCGGAGTAAGCCAGCACGGTCATGCCCGTAAGAAGTGTGCCGATGCTTGCGCAGGGCTTGTCCTCAAGGGCGATCTTGGCGAGCCTGTTCTTGGCGACGCGGACAGACCCGCCGACGGAACGCATTTCCGCCCGCAGATCCTGCATCTGAGCAACCGTCATGCCTTCGTAGCGGGCAACCACCACAACGCCAGAGCTTTCGAAGATCTGGCCGAGTTCCTCGACCACTTTCTCTTTTTGGGCTCTATCCACGGTTTCACTCCAAGTATGGGGGTTTCCCCCCGGCTCTCATTTCCCCGGCCGGGTGGCCGGGGGTCGGGTCCGGATGGTCCCGAGGCCAGGATCGCCCGAGGCGTATGCCCCGTTTGAATCTCGTCTCGTTTCCCATCTCAGGAAGGACTTAACGACCCGGTTCAGGCCCGGGTCCGCCCTCCGTCTCGGACAGGACGGGGCGTCTGCGCCCCGTCATTCCCGGCGAACCGGGAATTTCGCCGTAGGATGGGCAATATTGCCCATCCTACGAAATCAATGCGCCGTCGCCGAAGCGAGGTCGAGCGACACGCCCGGACCCATCGTGGACGACAGCGACACCTTCTTGAGGTAGGTGCCCTTGGCGCCCGAGGGCTTGGCCTTCGACACCGCATCGACGAAGGCGCGGATGTTCTGGGCGAGTTTCGCCTCGTCGAACGACACCTTGCCGACGCCGGCGTGGATCACGCCCGCCTTCTCGACCTTGAACTGCACTTCGCCGCCCTTGGCGCCCTCGACGGCCGCTTTCACGTCCATCGTCACGGTGCCGACCTTGGGGTTCGGCATCAGGTTGCGGGGCCCGAGGATCTTGCCCAGACGGCCGACGAGCGGCATCATGTCGGGGGTGGCGATGCAGCGGTCGAACTCGATCTTGCCGGACTGGATCGTCTCCATCAGGTCTTCGGCGCCGACGATATCCGCGCCAGCGGCCTTGGCCTCGTCGGCCTTGCCGCCACGGGCGAAGACGGCGACGCGGACGGTCTTGCCGGTGCCGTTCGGCAGGGCGACGACGCCGCGGACCATCTGGTCGGCATGACGGGGATCGACGCCGAGGTTCATCGCGATTTCGACGGTTTCGTCGAATTTCGCCGAAGCGGCACCCTTGATCAGTTTGACGGCATCCTCGACCGAGAGGTTCGACTTGCCTTCGAAGGCGGCATTGGCCGCTTTGATACGCTTACCAAGCTTGGCCATGACTTACCCCTTCACCTCGATGCCGCAGGACTTGGCCGAGCCGAGGATGATCTTCATCGCGGCTTCGACGTCGTTCGCGGACAGGTCCTTCATCTTGGCTTCGGCGATCTGGCGCACCTGGGCGGCGGTCACGGTGCCCGCGACGGTGCGGCCCGGCTTTTCCGACCCTTTGGGGCGGTTGCGCTTGCCCACCGGCTTCAGGCCGGCGGCCTTCTTCAGGTAGTAGGAGGCCGGGGCGGTCTTCATCTCGAACGAGAAGGACTTGTCGGCATAATAGGTGATCACGGTCGGGACGGGCGAGCCCGGTTCCATTTCCTGCGTCTTGGCGTTGAACGCCTTGCAGAATTCCATGATGTTGATGCCGCGCTGACCCAGCGCGGGACCGATCGGCGGCGAGGGGTTGGCTTGCCCCGCCTTCACTTGCAGCTTGAGCTGCCCAACGACTTTCTTGGCCATCTGGCCTTCTCCTTTGTCACACGCCCTGTATCAGGGCCTTGCTTAGTGGTCCGGCCGAGGCCCCGGATCGGGTCCGGGGCTGGCCTCCCACGACCTCACGTCAGGCGCCTTTCGACACCTGGGTGAATTCCAGTTCCACGGGCGTCGGGCGCCCGAAGATCGAGACGGTGACCTTGAGGCGGCTGTGCGCCTCGTCCACTTCCTCGACCATGCCCGAGAAGCCTTCGAACGGGCCGTCGGACACTTTGACATTCTCGCCGATCTCGAACCGGATCAGGTTGCGCGGCTGTTCGGTGTTTTCCTGGGCCCGCTTAAGGATCCCGTTCACCTCGCCATCGCGCATCGGCATCGGCTTGCCCTGGGGGCCAAGGAAGCCGGTGACCCGGTTGATCGAGGTGATCAGGTGGTAGCCCCGGTCGCTCATGTCCATGTGGACGAGAACATAGCCGGGCATGAAACGGCGCTCGGACGTCACCTTCTTGCCGCGACGGACCTCGATGACCTCTTCGGTCGGCACGAGAACCTCGTCGATCTCTTCCTCAAGGCCCTTCTCGGCCACGGCATGCTTGATCTGTTCGGCGACTTTCTTCTCGAAGTTCGAGAGTACGCTCACCGAATACCACCGCTTCGCCATCTGCCCCAGACCTCGCTCGACCGACGATCTTCCGCCGGATTATTCCAATCAATTCAGCGGGTTAACCCGCCACTGCCCCGAACAAAAACAGCGCGCATGCCGAATCGCTGCGCGCCGGTTCCGGGAAAGTCCTGCTCCTCTAGCGGCTAAGTCGCTGGAATTCAAGCCGCCGAAAGCCTTTCCCTCGCCGGGCGCTTATCCCGCCATCCCGAGGATCGCCCGCAAGCCGCCCTGGATGACCAGATCGACCAGGAAGAAGAAGACCGAGGTGATCGCCGCCATGATGAAGACCATGATGGTGGTGGTCACCACTTCGCGCCGGGTCGGCCAGACGACCTTGGCCACTTCGGTGCGCACCTGCTGGAGGAACAGAAGGGGATTGGCCATGTCTATCCGTCTTTCTCGTAGTTTTCGCGACCCGAGGGCAGATACGCCCGCCGCGCGGCGAATTCAAGCCCGGGCTTTATGCGCCGCGAGGGCCGCCCGGATGCTTGCCATTCTCCGGCGAAGCGGATTAGCTCGCCCGGCCGATCTCACTTCCGGGCTGCGGCGCTTTCCTTATCGGGTGTCTCATGGCGGTTTCCGACAATCTGCGCGGCGCGGCACTGATGTGCGCGGCGATGGTCGCCTTCACGGTCAACGATACGTTTATGAAGGCCGCGACGGTCGACCTGCCGGTCCTGCAGGCGATCGCGATGCGCGGGGTTGTTACGTCGCTCTTTCTTCTGGCCATCGCCTGGCGGGCGGGCGCCTTCGCGACTTGGCCCGGCAGAACGGATCGTTTCTGGCTGGCAATGCGGACCCTGGGCGAGGTTCTGGGGACGCTTACCTTCCTTTTTGCACTGAAGCACATGCCCATCGCCAACCTGTCGGCGATCCTGCAATCGCTGCCGCTTGCCGTGACGCTGGCGGCGGCCGTCTTTCTTGGCACACCGGTCGGTTGGCGGCGGCTGACGGCGATCCTGATCGGCTTTGCGGGCGTGATGATGATCATCCGGCCCGGGACCGAGGCCTTCGACCGCTGGTCTTTGCTCGGTGTGGTCTCGGTCGCCTGCGTCGTCCTGCGCGATATCTCGACCCGGAAACTCTCGGCGTCCGTGCCGTCGCCGCTTGTCGCCCTTGCTGCAGCGGTCTCGGTCGGGCTCAGCGCCGGGCTTGCGTTGCCCTTCACCGGTATCGTGCCGGTATCGGCCGTTCAGGCCGCTCAGGTCGCGGGCGCGGCAGCCTTCCTGATCGTGGGCTATCTGACGGTGGTGATGACGATGCGCGTGGGCGATATCTCGGTCATCGCGCCTTTCCGCTATGTCTCGCTTGTCGCGGCGATCGGGCTTGGCTGGGCGGTCTTCGGCCAGTTTCCCGACCGCTGGACACTTGCCGGGTCAGCCATTGTCGTCGCGACCGGCATTTATGCGTTCCTGCGCGAGCGGCGGCTGGTGCAGCGGGCGCAGGCGCCTGTATGACCTTGCGACAGGCCGGACCGAAGCTGCCGGAGGTGGATCTTCCTGTCCAGCGCTGCCGCGAGACGGCCGCCTGAAACCGACGCTGCAGGGCTGGCGCGCCGGCGACCGGGGCCGGACGGTGCGGCGGCCCGCCCCGCAACCCCGTCACCAGGCAATTGGATGGCCATCCCAGGTCTGAAAGCTGCCGCTCGCCGAATGGTCTGCTTCGGAAATGCGTTCGATCAGCCCGCGCGCGGCCTTGGCCGCGTCGATTTCCGCGTCCGGCCCGCCCATGTCGGTGCGTATCCATCCCGGGTGCAGCAGAAGAACCTTGAGGTCCGGATGGTCGAAGGCGAGTTTTCGCGCCCCCATGTTCAGGGCCGCTTTCGATTGCCGGTAGGCGTAGTCTCCGTCCGGGTCGAGACCTTCGGCCATCGACCCGGCGCGCGAAGAGATCATTGCGACCGTGCGTTGGTGCCCCGCCATCAGATTGGGCAAGAGCGCACGGGTCAGAAGCAGGGGCCCCAGCGCATTCACCCTCATGACCCGGGTAAAGTCGTCGGTGTTCAGGTCCCCCAGCCCGCCGGTCGCGCCCCGGATCGCGGCATTGTGGATGACGACCTCCACCGGCAGCGCGCCGAGCGCCGCCGGAAAGGCGGCAATGGCATCGGCGTCGGCAAGGTCGAGCGGCAGCCAGCGGATGTTGCCATCAGCCACCTTCGACGGATGATCGGGCAAGCTGCGACAGGCGGCGATCACCCGGGCGCCGGAGGCGGCGTAGCGGCGAACCAGTTCGAGGCCGAGCCCCCTGTTGGCGCCGGTCACGACGACGGCCGACATCGGTCAGCGCCCGTTTCGGGCGATTTGCCCGAAGATCTCGCCCGAATATTTCAGCCGCCGATCCAGGGTTCTCCGATCGACATGCGCGAGGCCGAATTGCGCTGAATGGCCATAGGCCCATTCGAAATTGTCGATGAGGGTCCAGGCGAAATAGCCCTTCACCGGCACGCCGGACGCAAGGGCTTTCGACACCTGCTCAAGATGATCGACGATATATTCCGCCCGGGCAGGGTCAAAGACCCGTCCGTCCGCCCCGGGCCTCTCGGCCAGCGTCGCCAGCCCGTTCTCGGTGATGAATATCTGCTGGGGTGCATAGTCGCGATGCACATATTCGAGCGCTTCCCTGATGCATTGCGGCCAGATTTCCCAGTTCAGCGCCGAATAGCGGCCCGGCGGGTTCGTCCGCGCGAAGTTGAGCGGCGGCAGGTCGCTGCCCGCGCCGATCACCGAGCGGCGATAGACATTCATGCCCAGATAGTCGAGCGGCTGGGCGATCGTCGCGTTATCTTCGGGCCGGATGTCGGGCAGAAGCCCTGCGCAAAGCTTGAGAATGTCTTCGGGGTAGCTGCCTTTGAACACCGCGTCGAGGTACCAGCGGTTTTGTACACCCTCGAAGCGCCTGGCGGCAGCCATGTCCGTGCTCGCATCCGTCGCCGCGTGAACGACGTTGAAGTCGAGAACGATGCCCACGTCCGATCCCGGGGCCGCGCCACGTATCCGCGGCACCGCGAGGCCGTGCGCCAGCAGCGCATGGTGGCTGGCCGCAAGACCGCCCCTGACACCGTCGGCGAACCCCGGCGCGTCTTCGCCACAAGCGTGACCGCTCCACGCGAAGGTCCAGGGTTCGTTGAGCGTTGTCCAGTGTTTCACCCGGTCGCCCAGAACCGCGACCGCAAGCTCGGCGTAGTCGGCGAACCGGTGGGCGGTTTCCCGGTCATACCAGCCGCCGCTGTCCTGAAGCTCTTGCGGCAGGTCCCAGTGGTAGAGGGTGACAAAGGGCTCGATCCCGTCGCGGAGAAGCGCGTCGATCAGCCGGTCGTAATAGCCGATGCCCTTGGCATTCATCTTGCCGCGACCGTCCGGCTGCATGCGCGGCCAGCTGAGCGAGAAGCGGTAGCTGCCAAGACCCATCTCTCGCAGAAGGGCGATGTCGTCTGGCCAGCGGTGGTAACTGTCACAGGCCACGTCGCCGGAGGAACCGTCGTTGATCACGCCGGGCCGGCGCGTGAAACGGTCCCAGATGCTTTCGCCCTTGCCATCGGCATCCATGCCGCCCTCGATCTGATAGGATGATGTCGCGGCGCCGAACCGGAAGCTTGCCGGGAAATGCAGCGCGGCAGCGCGTTCTTCCAGAGACTGAACCGACTTGGCGTTGTTCGACATCGCCTTTTCCTCTCGTTACGCTGGACTTTCCGTTGCTGGCGCAGCCATAGCGAAGAATAAAAACGTTTTTATTGCTTTGTCGCGACAAGTCAAGCGGCCCGTACGGCTGCCACCTCGCCGAACAGCGATTGTGGGTGCTGCGGTCTTGGGTTGACTATCTCAAGCGGCAGATACCGAAGGTCCTGCCGCTTGTGACGTCGTCAGCCACGCGGTGACAGGCCTTAGGTCTTGACTCGACCTCGCGATGCCATAAAAACGTTTTTATGAAGAGCTGGAGCCAATGGTCAGGAGCGGGGCAACCATGACCGCCCAACGGTCGCATCGCGCGTCAGAGGGTGTGCGCCCGACCGTGAAGACGCTCGCCGAAGTGACCGGCTATTCCATTGCCACTGTCTCCAAGGCACTGAACGACTCGCCGGTGGTCACCGAAGACACCAAGGAGCGCATCCGCGAAGCGGCAAGGCAGATCGGCTATTCGGTCAATCCGCGCGCCGCCTCGCTGCGCACCGGCAAGACCTTTCACGCGGCCGTTCTCATGCCGATATCGGTCGCCGAGGGCCACGAATGGAACGGTGTTGAATATGCCGAGATACTCAGCGGCATCAGCCAGGCGCTTGAGGGCTCGCCCTACCAGCTGTCGATCCATCCGATCCGCGATGCCGCCGAGGGTGTGAAGGCCGCCGAAGCGATCGTCAGGCGCGGCCTGGCCGACGGCATCGCCTTTTCCGGCGTTCTCCAGAACGACCCGCGCATCGAATTTCTGAGCGATGCCGATTTTCCGTTCGTCGCGATGGGTCGCTGCGACACTCCGAAAGACTATGCCTTCGTCGATATCGACAGCCACTGGCTTACCCTCGACGCGACACGTCGGCTGATTGCCGGAGGACACCGTCGCATAGCGCTGATCAACCCCATACCCAGCCTGGCCTATGCACAGAGCCGCATCGCGGGCTTTCGTGCCGCATTCGCCGAAGCAGACCTGCCGGACTGCGACGACCTTATCGCCGAGGGCGATCTGACGGCGCGCTTCGGCCGCGACAGCGTGCAGCGGTTGTGTGGCGGGGCCTCGCCACCGACCGGCTTCGTCTGCGTGAACGAGGCAACGACACTGGGCGTGCTTGCGGGGCTGCGTGACCTTGGTCTTTCGGCCGGGCGCGACGTTTCCGTGATCGCTTATGACGACCTGAACGTGTCGGAATATCTCGCCCCACCCCTCACCACCTATTTCCAACCGGTCGAGGACCTCGGCCGTACACTGGGCGACTTTCTTCTCCGCCGCATGGCGGGGGAGCTGCCGTCGGACCTCCAGAAGGTCTTCCGGCCAATACTGATCCCGCGCCAGCCCGACCGGCTGGCCGAAGCGGGGCATTCCACACAACAGAGGAGAATGAAATGAAGACCATCATGCTGGCCGCGGCCATCGCCGCCTTCGGATTTTCCGCCAATGCCGCCGACCTGGGCGGCGCCCATCTGAAGGTCGGTTCCGACACGACCTATCCGCCAATGGAAACCGTCGATCCCGCGACCGGGCAGATCGTCGGCTTCGACGTGGATGTCGTGAATGCAATCTGCGAGCGCATCAACTGCACGGCCGAATTCGTGACGACCGCCTGGGACGGCATTTTCGGGGCGCTTCAGCAGGGCGAATTCGACCTCGTCGCTTCTGGCGTCTCGATCACGGACGAGCGCAAGCAGACGATGGATTTCTCTGAACCCTACATCATCGTAAGTCAGGCGGTGCTTGTCCGGGTCGAGGACGAGGGGCTGACGCTTGACGACATCAAATCCTCCGGCCGCAAGCTTGCCGCGCAGACGGCGACGACGAATGCCCAGCTGGCCGAAGAGCTTGTCGGCCGCGACAACGTCGCGCTTTACGATACGTTCGTGGGCGCGGTCGTGGCGCTGCAGAACGGCGATGTCGCGGGCGTGGTGATCGACGGCACCTCGGCCGCAGCCTACGAGAAGGAGTTTGCCGGCAGTCTCATCGTCGGGATCAAGGGACTGCAGTCGGATCCGCTCGGCCTCGTCTTCCGCAAGGGCGACGAGAATGTGGCGGCCTTCAACGAAGGGCTCGCCGCGATCCAGGCGGATGGCACGCTCGACGCGCTCGTCGCGAAATACTGGACGACCGACTGACAGCCGCCTCGGGCGCGCGAGCGCCCGCCGGGCCGTGCGCGATTGCCGCGCGCGGCCCCTCTTTCCTGAAAGATATGGACCGCCATGCACCGGCTCGCTCGCATCCGACCCAGCAATCTTGTCATCCTGACGATGCTGCCGTTCATTCTGTACCTCTTCACGATGGTGCCGAATTACAAACGGTCGATCACGGCGATCCTCGGGGTCGAGCAGGGGGCCCCTGTCCTTCTGCGCGACTGGTTGCTGATCATGGCGGTGCTGGTGCTGGGCATCGTCTGGCCGGTCCTGAGGCTGCGTGGCGCAATCGAACAGGGGCGCAACCGTACCCTGGCCTTCGCAGCGCTTCTCGGCAGCGCCATTCTGGCGGTCGCGCTGGCGGCCTTCGGCGATCTGACTGCGCTTGCTTCCTCGATCGTGGCCAATGCGCTCGATCCGGTGACGTCGGACATGGTGGTCAAATCGGCCACCCCGCGCCAGCTGACGCCGGAAGCGGCGGCCTATGTCGCCGCAGAGTTCGGCAAGGGTCTCTGGCTCTATTCAGGCCTGACCGTGGTCCTTTCGCTGGCGGGCCTCAGTGAACTGCGCACCGCCAAGGGCCGGACCATGGCCGGTCGCTGGGCGTCGCTGGCGCTTCTGGCACTCAATGTCGCTGGGCTGGCCTACCTTCTGCTCGCCGCGCATCTCGGCTTTGCCTCAGGGCTATTCACCACGCTTCGCGCGGGCATCTTCGCCTATCTGCTGGCGGGCAGCCTTGGTCTGATCTGGGCGGGGCTTCTGTTCCTTCGCCCCTCGAAGATGACCACCCGTATCTGGGGGGCGGCCTGCGCCGCTGCAATTCTCGTGGCCGCCATTCTCTGGAACCTGCCGCACGAGCGCTTTGTTCTTGTAGGCTCGCTCGACAAGCGGGTGGCGATCGTCAAGGGAACGCCGAAGGCTCTGGTCGATGCCATCCGCTTTGCGGAGTTCGACCCGACGCTTGACCGCGAGATAGGGCTTCGCAGCAGCGCATCCAACGAGAATGCCTTGAAGGCGCTGGCGGACGGCAGCCAGGTTTCGGCCGCGCTCATACCGGCGGAACTCGCCCCCGAGGGTCAGCCGATCCTGTGGCAGACCAGCCAGCTGCCCGACCGTTACCGGGTTCCCGCGCTTCTGCTGTTCGTCGGCGGGCTGCTCATCGGCCTTCTTACCTTCTCTGCTCATCAGCACGGCCGCCACCCGCTCTCTGTCAGTGCCGAGTTCTTCATCGACACGGTGCGCGGCATTCCGATGCTGGTCATCATCCTCTTCGTCGGCCTGCCGTTCGCCGGTGCGCTGAAGGATATCTCGGGCGGGGCCATCGAAATGCCGAACGTCCTCAGGGGGGTCATTGCCATCGCAATTGGATATTCCGCCTATCTGGCGGAGATTTTCCGGGCGGGCATCGAGGCCGTGCCTGCCGGGCAGATCGAGGCCGCCCGCTCGCTCGGCCTCAACAATTACAAGGTCGCGCGGCTGGTGGTGCTGCCGCAGGCCCTGAAGATCGTGATCCCGCCGCTTGGCAACGAATTCATCGCGATCCTGAAGGACACGTCGCTTCTGTCGATCCTCTCGGTCCGGGATGTGACGCAGCGCATGCGGGAGTTCCAGTCGGCAAGCTTCCTGCCCTTCGCACCGTTCAACTCTGCCGCGATCCTTTACGTGATCCTGACGCTTGGAGCCGCTAGTCTGATTTCAAGCATCGAGAGGCGGCACGATACCAAACGGCGCTAGCTAGACCCGAAGTTCAGGGCGCGCCGCATTTACAATCAAGGGGGGCTCTTGTAGCACGGAGCCGAATTCCAAAGCTGGACGCAGGCCCGATGGTCGCCCTTTCAATCGTCATTCCCGCCAAGAACGAGGCCGGAAACCTGCCCGCGCTTCTGGACGGCATCGGGGCTGCCTGCGCGGGCGTGCAGCATGAGGTGATCGTCGTCGATGACGGGTCGACCGACGACAGCATCGCAATGCTGACCGCGCGGATGGCGGGGCAGGGCAACCTGAGGCTCTTGCGCCACGACCGGTCCGGCGGGCAGAGCGCTGCGGTCCATTCCGGGGTCAGGGCGGCGCGCGGGCCGGTCATCTGCACGCTCGACGCCGACGGGCAGAACCCGCCGGACAATCTGCCGAACCTTTTCGCGCCGCTCTTCGCGGACGGATCGGATGCGGTCGGCCTTGTTGCCGGGCAGCGGGTCGGGCGGCGCGATACATTGTCGAAACGCTGGGCGTCCAAGTTCGCCAACTGGCTGCGGTCGCGGATGCTGAAGGACGGCACGCGCGATACCGGCTGCGGGCTGAAGGCCTTCCGGCGCGACGCTTTTCTGGCGCTTCCCTATTTCGACCACATGCACCGCTACCTGCCCGCGCTCTTTTCCCGCGACGGCTGGGAGGTGCGCCATGTCGACGTGACCCACCAGGCGCGGGGCGCGGGTCGGTCGAACTACAACAATCTGCAGCGCGGCCTTGTCGGCGCGGTCGACCTTTTCGGCGTGATGTGGCTCATCCGTCGCAAGAAGAAGGCGCGCGCGACAGAAGTCGCCGGAAAATAGGAGAGCGGCCTTGGAAAAACTCATGGCGCTCATGCATGTCGACAACCGGGCGGAACTGCTCTGGGTCGCATTCGGGCTTTTCGGCCAGCTGATGTTCACCGGGCGGTTCCTCGTTCAGTGGATCGCGTCGGAAAAGGCCAAGCGCTCGGTCGTGCCGGTGATGTTCTGGTACTTCTCGCTCGCGGGCGGGGTGATCCTTCTCAGCTACGCGATCTATCGAAAGGACCCCGTCTTCATCCTCGGCCAGTCGCTCGGGGTCTTCATCTATCTGCGGAACCTGTGGCTGATCCGCCAGTCGGGAGAGGCCGCGTGAAGCAGGTCCGGGGCTGGCTTGGCCCGGCACTGTTCTTTGTCGTCGGGGTGACCTGTGCGCGGCTCATGCTGCTGGCCTTCAACCGTACCGATCTGTTTGTCGACGAAAGCCAGTATTGGCTCTGGGGCCAGAACCTCGACTTTGGCTATTACTCCAAGCCGCCGCTCATTGGCTGGCTGATCCGCGCGGTGACCGACCTTGCGGGCAGCGACAGTGCGTTCTGGGTGCGGATGCCGGGCGCGGTGCTGCACGCCGCGACGGCACTATTGCTTGGCGTCGCGGCGGAGCGGCTGGCGGGCGGGCGCGCCGCTTTCTGGACCGCAGTCAGCTACGCAACCCTGCCGTTTGTTGCCGTCGGCTCGCTTCTCATCTCCACCGACACGGTGATGGCACCCTTCTATGCGCTTGCCCTTCTTGCCTGGCTCAGGCTGATGGACAGCCGGGCGCCCGGCTGGGCTCTGGTCGCCGGGGCGGCGATCGGCATGGCTTTCCTCGCCAAATATGCGGCGATCTACTTCCTTCTCGGTGCCGCGCTCGCGGCCGCGCTGACGCGCGAGGGGCGGATCGGCTGGAAAAATTCACTCCTGCTTCTCTGCGCGTTCGGGCTGGTGATTTCGCCGAACGTGATCTGGAACCTCACTCATGATCTGACGACGGTCAGCCACACGATGGACAATGTCGGCTGGGTGCGGAGCGAGGCACCCGCCTCGTCCCTCAATCCCGCTGGACTTGCCGAATTCTTCTTCAGCCAGTTTGCGGTCTTCGGGCCGGTTCTCTTCGCCGCGCTCCTCGTTGCTTATGCGTCCGGCTGGCGCGCGGGCGGAACCGAGAGGGCGCTGGTTCTCGCCTCTCTGCCGCCGCTTCTGGTGGTGTCGGTGCAGGCCTTGATGGAAAAGGCCTATGCCAACTGGGCACTGGCCGCCTATTTCGCGGGATGTCTTCTGGTCGTGCCCTACCTTGTGCGTCGGCGGCCTCGACTGCTGCGCGCGTCCATCGCGGTCAATGGGGCGATTGCCATCCTGCTTCCGCTGCTGACCACGCTGGCGCCCTGGCCAGAGAGGGACGGCGCGCCGCTTCTGCAACGCTATCTCGGCCGGGCGGATCTGAGCCGCGAGATCATCGCGGCGGCGCGGGCAGCGGGCGTGGGCCTGATCTATGCCGACGATCGCGACATATTGGCCGACCTCTTCTACAGCGGCGCGGGGCAGGGGCTTGCCATCGCCGCGCCGCGTCCGGCTGGACGGCCGCGCAACTATTATGAGCAGACCTATCCGCTGCCGCAGGGTCATGGGCGGATGCTCGCAGTGCTTGCGGCTGCGCCGGTCTGCGATGGCGGCGTGCTGGCGCCCTTACGCGACTTCGACCTTTCGGGTGGCGCCTACGCCAAGCGGACGTTGGCGGCCTATCTGGTGCCCGAGGGGTGCCTGCGATGAACCACGCGAGCCGGAAAAGATGGCTGGGCCTGCTTGCCGCACTGGTTCTCGCGGCGCTGGTCTTTACGCTCTGGCCCGGGCTGGACCTCTGGTTCACCGGGCTTTTCCATGCGCCCGGCGCGGGCTTCCCGCTCGCGCGCAGCGCAATGCTCGAAGCCGCCCGGAATGCGGTCTGGGACCTGTCAATCGCGCTCTGGCTCCTGTCGCTTGTCGGGCTCGTGCTGGCGGTGTTTGGCCGACGCCTCGCCGGGGTCGGCGCGCGGGTCTGGGGGTTTGTCTTCACCCTCTATCTTCTCGGGCCGGGGCTGCTGGTCAACGGGCTTCTGAAGCAACACTGGGGCAGGGCGCGCCCTGCCGATGTGACCGAATTCGGCGGCGCGCTGCATTTCACGCCCGCGCTGATTCCCTCCGACCAGTGCAGTTCCAATTGTTCCTTCGTTTCGGGCGAGGGATCGGCGGCCGTCGTTCTGGGGATCGCGCTTCTGACGTTGCGTCCGGCGCTTGCCGGACGGCTGCCCGGCTGGGCGCTTCGACCGTGGGGCGCGGCGGCCGTTCTGTTGCCAGTCGCCGCGCTATTGCAGAGAATTGCGACCGGCCGCCATTTTCTGTCGGATTCGGTCTTTGCCGCCCTTTTCGTGTGCCTTCTGGCGCTGGTCCTCGGCGCGCTGATCCTGCAGCGCGATGCCCGCCGCAGCTAGGCGCCGAAGCTACCCTGCAGGCTCCGGGGGTCTTGTTGACATCCCCCGCGACTCCTCCTATACGGCGCGCACCTGACCGGGGGCGAAGTGTGCCTGCGGACGGGGATCAGAATTGAAGTGGTCACGATCCGGGCCAAAAGCCTCGATCCTCTGGAATTCCACCGCGTCGCCCCCGCGAAGGGGACGAATGCGGTTTTGGTGTTTTGCGGACGCGCAGGGCACGACATGACGAAAGCCCCCGGAAAACGGCGTGGACGCGCGCACGTTGAACGGGTTGCAACATAGGGCGAGATTAATGCCGACGATCCAACAGCTGATCCGCAAGCCGCGGGAAGCGAATGCAAGAAAGTCCAAGTCGCAGCACTTGGAAAGCTGCCCGCAGAAGCGCGGTGTCTGCACCCGGGTCTACACCACGACCCCGAAGAAGCCGAACTCCGCTATGCGTAAGGTGGCCAAGGTTCGTCTGACGAACGGCTTCGAAGTCATCAGCTACATCCCCGGCGAAAAGCACAACCTTCAGGAACACTCCGTTGTCCTGATCCGTGGCGGCCGGGTGAAAGACCTTCCGGGCGTCCGTTACCACATCCTGCGCGGTGTCCTCGATACCCAGGGTGTCAAAGATCGTCGTCAGCGTCGTTCGAAGTACGGCGCCAAGCGTCCGAAATAAGGAGAGAGCGCCATGTCGCGTCGTCACGCCGCTGAAAAGCGCGAAATTCTGCCCGATGCCAAGTACGGCGACCGGGTTCTGACCAAGTTCATGAACAACCTGATGGTCGACGGCAAGAAATCTGTCGCCGAGACGATCGTCTATTCGGCGCTGACCCGCGTCGAGGGCAAGCTGAAGCGCCCGCCGGTGGATGCGTTCCACGAGGCGCTCGAGAATGTGAAGCCTTCGCTCGAGGTCCGTTCGCGCCGCGTTGGTGGTGCGACCTACCAGGTCCCGGTCGAGGTTCGCCCCGAGCGCCGCGAGGCGCTGGCGATCCGCTGGCTGATCACGGCCGCCAAGAACCGCAACGAGAACACGATGGAAGAGCGCCTCGCGGGCGAGCTTCTCGACGCCGTGAACTCGCGCGGCTCGGCCGTGAAGAAACGCGAAGACACCCACAAGATGGCCGACGCCAACAAGGCGTTCAGCCATTACCGCTGGTAATCCGGCCAGCCGAGGACAGATAAAATGGCACGCGAATTTCCGCTGAATCTCTACCGTAACTTCGGGATCATGGCCCACATCGACGCGGGCAAGACCACGACGACGGAACGGATCCTCTACTACACCGGCAAGTCCCACAAGATCGGCGAGGTGCATGACGGCGCCGCGACGATGGACTGGATGGAGCAGGAGCAGGAGCGTGGCATCACGATCACCTCGGCTGCCACCACCACCTTCTGGGAACGGACCGAAGACGGCAAGACCGCCCTTTCGCCGAAGCACCGCTTCAACATCATCGACACCCCCGGCCACGTCGACTTCACCATCGAGGTCGAGCGTTCGCTTGCTGTTCTCGACGGCGCGGTCTGCCTTCTCGATGCCAACGCCGGTGTCGAGCCGCAGACCGAAACCGTCTGGCGCCAGGCCGACCGCTACAAGGTGCCGCGCATCGTGTTCGTCAACAAGATGGACAAGATCGGTGCCGACTTCTTCAAATGCGTGAAGATGATCAAGGACCGCACCGGTGCGACCCCTGCCCCGATCGCCCTGCCGATCGGCGCCGAGGACAAGCTCGAGGGCATCATCGACCTCGTGACCATGCAGGAATGGGTCTACCAGGGCGAAGACCTTGGCGCCTCCTGGGTCATCCAGGACATCCGTGACAGCCTGAAGGCCGAAGCCGAGGAATGGCGCGGCAAGCTCATCGAACTCGCGGTCGAGCAGGACGATGACGCGATGATGGCCTACCTCGAAGGCGAGGAGCCCGATGTCGAGACGCTGCGCAAGCTGATCCGGAAGGGCACGCTTGCCATGGCCTTCGTTCCGGTCACTGCCGGGTCCGCGTTCAAGAACAAGGGCGTGCAGCCGGTTCTGAACTCGGTCATCGACTATCTGCCCTCGCCCTTGGACGTGCCCGCCTACATGGGCTTCGCCCCGGGCGACGAGACGGAAGAGCGCAACATTCCGCGTTCGGCCGACGACAAGCAGCCCTTCGCTGGCCTTGCGTTCAAGATCATGAACGACCCGTTCGTGGGCTCGCTCACCTTTACCCGGGTCTATTCGGGCGTCCTGAAGAAGGGCGACCAGATGGTCAACTCCACCAAGGGCCGCAAGGAACGCGTGGGCCGGATGATGATGATGCACGCCATCAACCGCGAGGAAATCGACGAAGCCTTCGCGGGCGACATCATAGCGCTGGCGGGTCTGAAGGAAACCACCACGGGCGACACGCTGTGCGATCCGTCGAACCAGGTGGTCCTTGAAACCATGACCTTCCCCGAGCCGGTGATCGAGATTGCCGTCGAGCCGAAGTCGAAGGCCGACCAGGAGAAGATGGGCCTCGCCCTCGCTCGTCTGGCCGCCGAAGACCCTTCCTTCCGCGTCGAGACCGATCTGGAATCGGGCCAGACGATCATGAAGGGCATGGGCGAACTTCACCTCGACATCCTCGTCGACCGGATGAAGCGTGAATTCAAGGTCGAAGCGAACATCGGTGCGCCGCAGGTGGCCTACCGCGAGACCATCTCGCGTGAAGCCGAGATCGACTATACCCACAAGAAGCAGACCGGCGGTACGGGCCAGTTCGCCCGCGTCAAGCTGGTCATCACTCCGGTCGAACCGGGTGTGGGCTATTCGTTCGAATCGAAGATCGTCGGCGGTGCTGTTCCGAAGGAATATATCCCCGGCGTCGAAAAGGGCATCAAGTCGGTGATGGATTCCGGTCCGCTCGCGGGCTTCCCGGTGATCGACTTCAAGGTCGCGCTGATCGACGGTGCGTTCCACGATGTCGACTCCTCGGTCCTCGCCTTCGAAATCGCCTCGCGGGCCGCGATGCGCGATGGTCTGAAGAAGGCCGGCGCGAAGCTCCTCGAGCCGATCATGAAGGTCGAGGTGGTGACCCCGGAAGAATATACCGGCGGCATCATCGGCGACCTGACCTCGCGCCGGGGCATGGTGCAGGGGCAGGACACCCGCGGCAACGCCAACGTGATCAACGCTTTCGTGCCGCTTGCCAACATGTTTGGCTATATCAACAACCTGCGCTCGATGTCCTCGGGCCGGGCCGTCTTCACCATGATCTTCGATCACTATGAAGCCGTACCGCAGAACATCTCGGACGAGATCCAGAAGAAATACGCATAAGCGGGATGGGCGGATCGCCCATCCTACCATCCCGTAGGATGGGCGATCCGCCCATCCCCACCGAAACAGGAGGCCACTATGGCAAAGGCAAAGTTTGAACGGAACAAACCGCACGTTAACGTTGGCACGATCGGGCACG
>NZ_JARJNR010000012.1 GCF_030143255.1 Frigidibacter sp. SD6-1 | reverse complement strand
CGCTGTCGCCCTCGCCGCCACCGTCATGTTCTGGCTTTGAGGTTCAATGAGTCTGGACCCTAGATCGTCGTTTGATTGGCGCACTGGCCGAGCGGTCTGCTCTGTACGCTATCCTTATCATACCGCGTTCAGGATCTACTTGGTTTTGTGAGATAATCGGCAAGGCTGGCGGTTTGGGAAAGCCGCAGGAATGGTTCAACCTCGATTTCGTCCGCGGCGAGGCGATGCATCTCGATTGCAAGCCACCCAAATTGCGAGGCACAAGGGATATAAACCGCTATGTCTCGGAGATTGTCGAAGAAGGGAACGGCGCGGCGGGTGTCCAGCTTTCCTACTGGCAGGCGCAGTCACTGGTCGAATTGAGTGGAGGATGGCTACCTGTCGGGAAGATCAAATGGTTCTACCTTCGCCGAAAAGATATCCTTTCCCAAGCTATCTCCTTATACAAAAGTGCCGCTACCGGCTATTGGCACTCCTACCAGGGTAGCTCTAACCGACTCGGCAATCTCTCCTTCGACCCTGAACGATGTACCGGCCGGTTAGCGGAGCTGATCGCTGCAGAGATCAAGTTCGAAGAGATGTTTGCGTCCTGCGGAATCTCACCGTGCCGCCTTCTTTATGAAGACATCCAAATCGATCCGCTTGGCAGCCTTCAATCCTTCGCGGCTGCCATCGGGCGCGACGTACCGAAGAGCCTTCCCGGGACGGAACTCAGGCTGCTGCGCAATAGTCAGACTGACAGTTGGAGGCACGAACTGGAGGCATCATACCGCGTCGCGGAGATTCTATCGGCTCGCCCGGGCATCGCGACAAACTCTGCTTGACCCGCCCTTCGGGGAATCCACGGTTTTGATTGCCGTTGGCAAGCGCCCGGTCTGGCCGCTACCGGTTCCAGCGCCATGGCAGCAGGTCGTCGACCTTGATGATCTTGTGGTCGGGTATACGGGCGAGGATGTCGGCGAGCCAGGCGTGGGGATCGGGGATGCTTGCAAGGACGCGCCATCTGCAGAGCCACGGTGTAGCACATAGGTGTAGCACCGAAGTCAATCTAGGCCCTTGATAGCGCCTATCTTCTTGACCTGAAAGAAGGAAAGATGGTGCTGCAAGAGAGGATTGAACTCTCGACCTCTCCCTTACCAAGGGAGTGCTCTACCACTGAGCTACTGCAGCGCCGATTGGTGGGGCGCGGTTTAGTGGCAAATCCGGGCGCGCGCAAGGGCAATCTGGACCCTTTTTCCGATCCGCTGTAGGAAGGCGGCATGGATGAAAAACCGGGAAAGTCTGAGCGCGAACCGACGCGGGAGGAGCGGCGGAAGGCCGCCCTTCGGGCGAACCTGCAGCGTCGCAAGGCGCAGGCGCGGGCGCGCGGCGACGGGCAGGCGGACGCGGTCGGGACCGGAAAAAAAGAAAGCTGAGGCAGGCGGATGGATTCAATTCTGGTGAAGGGCAACGGGCCCCTGCGGGGTGCGATACCGATCGCGGGGGCGAAGAACGCCTGTCTCGCGCTCATGCCCGCGACGCTTCTCGCGGACGAGCCGCTGACGCTGACCAATGCGCCGCGGCTTTCCGACATCAAGACGATGACGCAGCTTCTGCAGTCGCTCGGCGCCGAAGTGACCTCGATGCAGGGCGGGCAGGTGCTGGCCTTGTCGTCGCATGATCTGACGAACCTGACGGCGGATTATGACATCGTGCGCAAGATGCGCGCCTCGAATCTTGTCCTTGGCCCGCTTCTGGCGCGGGCGGGGCGGGCGGTCGTGTCGCTGCCGGGGGGATGTGCGATCGGCGCGCGTCCGATGGACCTGCATATCGCGGGGCTGGAGGCGCTCGGCGCCGAGATCGAGCTGAAGGACGGCTATCTGCATGCTGTGGCGCCGAAAGGGCTGAAGGGCGCGGTGATCGAACAGCGGTTCGCGAGCGTGGGGGCGACCGAGAATATCGTGATGGCGGCGACCTTGGCCAGGGGCACGACGGTTCTGAAGAACGCCGCGCGCGAGCCGGAGATCGTCGATCTGGTGGCCTGCCTGCGGGCGATGGGCGCCGAGATCGAGGGCGAGGGGACGGCGACGATCACCATCGAGGGCGTCGAGCGGCTGCATGGCGCGACGCACCGGGTGGTGTCGGACCGGATCGAGCTTGGCACCTACATGATCGCGCCGGCGATTGCGGGGGGCGAGGTCGAACTGCTGGGCGGGCGGCGGGCGCTGCTGGGGTCGTTCTGCGACAAGCTGGAGGAGGCGGGCGTTCATATCGAGGAGACGGCGGCCGGGCTGAAGGTCGCGCATGCGACCGGCCGGGTGAAGGCTGTGAATGTGAAGACCGAGGTCTTCCCGGGTTTTCCGACCGACCTGCAGGCGCAGATGATGGCGCTTCTGTGCACCGCGCACGGCACGTCTGTGCTGGAGGAGACAATCTTCGAGAACCGGTTCATGCATGCGCCCGAACTGATGCGCATGGGGGCTGTGATCGAGGTTCATGGCGGCCATGCGACGGTGAGCGGCGTTGAAAAGCTGAAGGGCGCGCCGGTGATGGCGACCGACCTGCGTGCCTCGGTCTCGCTGATCCTTGCGGGGCTCGCGGCGGAGGGCGAGACGCTGGTGCGCCGGGTCTATCATCTGGATCGCGGCTATGAGCGGCTGGAAGAGAAGCTCGCGGGCGTGGGCGCGCTTGTCGAGCGGATCAGGGGGGAGTGATGGCCGACGCGCGGTTCGAGGACGGCAGGGAAGCGGCGCTGAGCCTGAAGGCGGAGGGGCCGGAGGATCTGCAGGTCATCTCGGCACTGGTGCAGGATGCGGTCCTGTCGGCGGGCGACATGGCCTGGGACCGGCGCGGGCGGACGTTTTCCCTGTTCCTCAACCGCTTCCGCTGGGAAGATCGCGCGGCGGCCGAGCGCGAGGGGCGGCCGTTCGAGCGCGCGCGGGCGCTTCTGGTGATCGGCGGTGTCATGAAACTGTCGAGCCAGGGCTTCGACCGGACGGATGGCGATATGATCCTGTCGGTCCTGTCGCTGGGCTGGGAGCCGTCGGCCGACGGGGCCGGGCGGCTTCTTCTGACGCTGGCAGGAGACGGGGCGATTGCGGCAGAGGTCGAATGTATCGACCTGACCTTGCGCGACGTGACCCGGCCCTATGCGGCGCCGTCGGGGCAGGTGCCGGGACATCCGGAGTAGGGGGGCTCGGCCCCCCCAGGCCCCCCGGGATATTTGGTCCAGCGTGAAAGAACGCGTTTCACGCTGGTTCAAATATCCCCGCCGGAGGCTTCCGCGGATGCGGTCGGAGCGCGGCTGTGTTAGAGGCGCACCGGTGGCGCCCCATGGAGGAGACATGACATGGATCTGCGCCGTCTGAGCCCCGCGGATGCAGCACTCTGGCGCGAGATCCGCCTTGAGGCGCTCGAGCGGGAGCCCGAGCAGTTTGCGTCGCGCCATGAGGACCATGTGGAGCGGCCGCTCGCCGATTTCGCAGCCCGGCTTGCGGGCGCGTCCGTCTGGGCGGCATTTGACGGGGAGCGTCCGGTCGCGGTAGCCGCGCTGACGCCCGATGATGAGGGCGTGGCGCGGGGGTGGGTCGAGTCGGTCTATGTCCGGCCCGAGGCACGGGGGCGGGGGCTCGGGCAGGCCGTGCTGGGGGCTTTGGAGCAGGTGGCGCGGGACCAGCGGCTGGACGCGCTCTGGCTTGAGGTGCGGGCGTCGAATGCCGCTGCGCGGGGGCTTTACGCGCGTCTGGGGTTCCGCGAGGTCGAGGGCGCGCCGAAATCCTGCGCGCACCGGTGCGAGGTCACCATGGCCAAGACGCTCTGACCGGGGTTTCAGCCCTGGGAACCCCTTCCGTAAAGGCAGTGCGAAGGGAGAGAGCCATGCCGCAGTTTCTGAATTTCCGCTGGTGCCGGTTTTGAAGCGGCCTTCGCGGCCTTCCTGACGACCAGGCGCGAGGATGCGCCGGACGTGGATCAGGCGGTGGCGGCGATGATCGAGGAGGTGTGGGCGCTGGGCCGGGAGCCGTCGGCCGACGGGGCCGGGCGGGGGAGGCGCTGCCTCCCCCGTGCCCCCTCCGGGATATTTGGGCCAGAATGAAGGGGAGGGGGCATCGGGCTGGCAGGGTGAGGCTTGCACGATCGGCGGCGCGGACGGGCTTCGCCGGCACATGTGCGATCAAGACGATCCTTGAGCCTCGGCCGGGGCTTGAGCCTTGGTTTTGCCTTCCGTAAAGGGAGCGGGAAGGAGAAAGCCCATGCCGCAGTTCCTGAACGCCACCGATCCCGGGTTTGACGCGGCCTTCGCCGCCTTCCTGACCACCAAGCGCGAGGATGCGCCGGATGTGGATCAGGCGGTGGCGGCGATCATCGAGGAGGTGCGGGCGCGCGGCGATGAGGCGCTGGTCGAGCTGACGGCGCGGTTCGACCGGCTGGAGCTGACGCCCGGGACGCTGGCCTTTTCGGATGCCGAGATCGACGCGGAATGCGCGAAGGTCGCGGCGGAGGATCGGGCGGCGCTGGAGATGGCCGCCGAACGGATCCGCGCCTATCACGTCAGGCAAATGCCCGAGGACCAGCGCTGGACCGATCCCGAGGGGGCGGAGCTTGGCTGGCGCTGGGGGCCGGTGTCGGCGGCGGGGCTTTATGTGCCGGGGGGGCTCGCCTCCTATCCGTCCTCGGTGCTGATGAATGCGATTCCGGCGAAGGTGGCGGGCGTCGGGCGGCTGGTCGTCACCTGTCCGACGCCGGGGGGCGCGGTCAATCCGCTGGTGTTGTTGGCGGCGCGGCTGGCGGGCGTCGATCAGGTCTATCGGGTGGGGGGCGCGCAGGCGATCGCGGCGCTCGCTTACGGGACCGCGACGATCCGGGCGGTGGACAAGATCACCGGGCCGGGCAATGCCTATGTGGCCGCCGCCAAGCGCCGGGTCTTCGGGCGGGTGGGGATCGACATGATCGCCGGGCCGTCGGAGATACTGATCATCGCCGACCGCGACAATGACCCGGACTGGCTGGCGCTGGACCTTCTGTCACAGGCCGAGCATGACGAGAGCGCGCAGGCGATCCTGATGACCGATGATGCAGCGTTCGGGCGCAGCGTCGCGGCGGCGGTCGAGAAGCGGCTGGAAACGCTGCCGCGTCGGGGGATTGCCGGGGCGTCCTGGCGCGATTATGGCGCGGTGATCACGGTGCGCGATCTGGCCGAGGCGGCGGAGCTTTCCAACCGCGTGGCGCCGGAGCATCTGGAACTGTGCGTGGCCGACCCCGAGGCGCTGGCGGCAAGGATCACTCATGCGGGCGCGATCTTCCTTGGCGCCTGGACGCCCGAGGCGATCGGCGATTATGTCGGCGGGCCGAACCATGTCTTGCCGACGGCGCGGTCGGCGCGGTTTTCTTCCGGCCTGTCGGTGATGGACTTCCTCAAGCGCACCACCATCGCCCGGATGTCACCCGCGGCTCTGCGTGCCGTCGGCCCCGCAGCGGTGCGGCTTGCCGCATCCGAGAGCCTTTCGGCGCACGGTCTGTCGGTTCAGGCCCGTCTGGACCGTCTGAACGCTTGACGGGGGCGATATTCCCGGTTTTGAAGAGCCAAGCGAATGTCCCGGGTCCTTGCCGGCCGGGAAGATGAGAGGCTGGCCATGACCCGCATCTGCCATATCGAGATCGACGACCGGGGACTTGCGCCGCCCACGCCCGAGATCGAGCAGGAGAGAAAGGTCGCGATCTTCGACCTTCTGGAAGAAAACTCCTTCGCGCTTCCCGCGAAGAACGGGCAGGACTTTCCCGGCCCCTTCCGGCTGGGGCTGGCGATCCGCGAAGGGCGGCTTGTCTTTGATCTGGCTTCCGAGGCAGGCGAGAAAGTGGCGGAATTTCACCTCTCGCTGGGGCCTTTCCGGCAGGTGGTGAAGGATTATTTCCAGATCTGCGCCTCTTATTTCGATGCGGTCAAGCGCCTGCCGCCTGCCCAGATCGAGGCGATCGACATGGCGCGGCGCGGGATCCACAACGAAGGCGCGCGCACGTTGCAGGAGCGGCTGGAGGGCAAGGCCGACCTCGACATCGACACGGCGCGGCGGCTCTTCACGCTGATCTGCGTCCTGCATTTCGGGGGATGAGTTGACGGGCAGGTTCCCGAGTTCGGTGCTTTTCTGTTGCGACCATAATGCCGTCCGCTCGCCCATGGCCGAGGGGATGATGAAGAAATTCTACGGGCATGCCGCCTATGTGCAGTCGGCGGGCGTCCATAACGACATGGAGATCGACGGTTTTTCGGTGGCCGTCTGTCAGGAGCTGGGGATCGAACTGTCGCGCCACCGCTCGCGCTCGTTCGAGGAGATGCGCGACTGGGGGGACGATCTGTCGGGCTTCGACCTCGTGGTGGCCCTGTCGCCCGCGAGCCAGAGGCAGGCGCTGGAATTCACCCGGTTCTTCCATCTCGACGTGGAATATTGGCCGATCCTCGATCCGACCGGCATCGGCGAGAGCCGCGAGGCAAAGCTCGCCGCCTACCGGCAGGCGCGCGACCAGATCAAGGCGCGGATGCTGGACCGTTTCGGGCCGCCGACCGAAGGCTGAGTTCTTGCGCTATTGTTGCGCCGGGCGCGACGCTTTCTTGGCCAATGCGCGGGCACATGCTAGCCTGCCGCCCGGGTAGCTGTATCAGTGGGGCTTCAGATGCGATTCAATCCCGGACTTTTCATCCTGATTTCGGTGGCCATGGGGCCAGCGGCGCTGGCCAATGGCCAGGCACCGACCGAGGTCGCCCTGTGCGATCCGTTCCTCGCACCGGGCGACAACAACGACGACAGCGGCAACGAGGAAGACCAGCAGAGCGAGCGCCGCGTGCGCTATGATCTGGAAAAGAGCGAACCCCTGACCAGCGAGGAGGCGGTCATGGACGCGATCTATGAGGAGAAATGGGACCTGTCCTCGCTGGCGGCCGTTGCGCGCCCAGCGATCTGCGAGGGCCAGGACGCCTATGTCGTGAACTGGGCCGAGGTGATGGGCAAGGACGATCAGGGCGAGGATGCGGTGATCGCGCGCGGCTTCTTCCGGATCGGGAAGGACGGCACCTTCCAGTTCGACTATGCCAAGCGGCCCTACACGGGCAGCTGGCAGTTCAGGGACGGCCAGATGGTGCTGGATGCGGGCTGGCTGAACCAGGGCGAGCCGCTGGCGGCGACGGTCGAGAAGGTTCAGACGCCGGTCGAGCTGATCGGGTCGGATGGCGCGACCGACAGCTATCTGGAGGAAGTGTACCGGATCGGACCGTTCCGCCTGCTGCCGATCGACACGACGGCGCGTGGAATGGTGCAGGATTGCGCCTGCCCCGCGAACTGAGGCGGCAGCGCCGGTTTGTCGCAAATCTCCGGCAAGGGGTCTTGCCCGGTCTTGCCCGGCCGGGGACGGCCGCGCTAGGCATGGCTGACAGCTTCGGCGCCGCCGTGCCGGAGCGCGGACATGCCGGGGAGGGCCCATGAGCCGGACGACGATCGCGCGCTATTACGAGGCGTTCAACCGGGGCGACATCGAGGGTATGCTCGCCTGCCTGCACGAGGATTTCACCCATCATGTGAACGAGGGCGCGGCGCGGCTGGGCAAGGCGGCCTTCGCCGACTTCTGCCGCCACATGAGCGAGACCTATCGCGAGACCCTGACCGACATGGTGATCTTCGCCAACGACGACGGCACGCGCGGCGCGGCTGAATTCACCGTGAACGGCACCTATCTGAAGACCGATCCGGGCCTGCCGGAGGCGCGCGGGCAGAGATATGTCCTGCCTGCAGGCGGGTTCTTCACGCTGAAGGACGGGCTGATCACCCGGGTGACGACCTATTACAACCTCGCCGACTGGATCCGGCAGGTGTCATGAGCACCGAGGTCCATGTCCTGACCCGGGAGGCTTTTGCCGCGGCGCTGGACGATGTGGCGCGGCTGAGGATCACGGTCTTCCGCGACTGGCCCTACCTCTATGACGGCGATCTGGACTATGAGCGCAAGTACCTCGCCGCCTATCTGGAGAGCCAGGGCAGCCTGGTCGTCGGCGCTTTTGACGGCACGCGGCTGGTGGGCGTGTCGACGGCGGCACCGATGGAGGATCATGCCGAGGAACTGGGGGCGCCGCTTCTGGCGCTGGGCTACCGGCTGGAGGAGGTCTATTACTGCGCGGAATCCGTGCTCTTGCCGGAGTATCGCGGCCGGGGGATCGGGCATGCCTTCTTCGATGCGCGCGAGGCGAAGGCGCGGGCTCTGGGGCGGACATACATGGCGTTCTGTTCGGTGAAGCGGCCCGGGGATCATCCGATGCGGCCCGCCACATTCCGCACGAACGACGCGTTCTGGCAGGGCCGGGGCTATGCGCCGCTGCCCGGCGTCTTTGCCGAATATGGCTGGCGTGACATCGGCGCGGCGGAAGAGACGCGCAAGGAGTTGCAGGTCTGGTTCCGCGCCTTGTGAGGGGACGGGCGAGGGGGCTGTCTGCCCCCTCGCGCTCCCCCGAGGATATTTGGAAACGGAAGAGGGAAAGCGGAATGAAGATTGCGGCGGCGGCCTATCCCCTGTCCTGGTTCGACCGGTTCGCGGATTACGAGGCGAAGCTTTCGGCCTGGGTTGCGGAGGCGGCCGGCGCGGGGGCGGACCTTTTGGTCTTTCCCGAATATGGCGCGATGGAGCTCGCTTCGCTGGGGGGCGCGGCGGTGGCGGCCGATCAGGAGGGGGCGCTGCACGAGGTCGCGCGCCACCGGGCGGCGGCGGACGTGGTGCATGTGCGGCTGGCGGCGGAACATGGGGTCCATATCCTGGGCGGGTCGGGGCCGGTCTTCGATCCGGGCGCGCCGGGCGGCCGGCCGGTGAACCGCGCGACCTTTTACGGCCCCGAGGGCATTCTGGGCCATCAGGACAAGGCGATGATGACGCGCTGGGAGCGCGATCCCTGGCGGATGGCGCCGGGGGAGGGCCTGCGCCTTTTTGAAACGCCCATCGGGCGGATCGGCATATCGATCTGTTATGACAGCGAATTTCCCCTGCTGGCGCGGGTGCTGGCCGAGGCGGGATGCGAGATCCTGCTGGTGCCCTCGGCGACCGAAACTCTGGCGGGTTTCACGCGGGTCCGGGTGGGCGCTATGGCGCGAGCGCTGGAAGGGCAGATGATCTCTGTCCATGCGCCGGTGGTGGGCATGGCCGACTGGTGCGCGGGGATGGAGGAAAACACCGGCCGCGCCTCGGTCTACGGGCCGCCGGACCGGGGCTTTCCGCCCGAGGGCATTCTGGCCGAGGGCGCGCTGGGCGCGGCCGGCTGGGTCTACGCCGATGTCTCGCTGGAGGCCATCGCGGCGGTGCGGGCCGATGGCGGGGTTCTGAACCTCTCGCATTGGCCGGAGCAGGTCGCCCCTGCAAAAAATCTGGAAATCCGGGGCCCCGGGGCGAAACGCGCTTGAAAAACCGGGGGAAGGGGCGCATTTAGGGCGCGCCCGCGGACAATGCCGCGGGTAATTCATTATGGAGTGACCATGGCCAAGGATGACGAGCTCGAATTCCCCGGTGTCGTGCGTGAACTCCTGCCCAACGCGACATTCAAGGTCGAGCTTGAGAACGGCCATGAGATCATCGCCACGATGGCAGGAAAGATGCGCAAGAACCGGATCCGCGTGCTGGCGGGCGACAAGGTTCAGGTGACGATGACGCCCTATGACCTGACCAAGGGGCGGATCAACTATCGCTTCAAGTAAGATGGTCCGGCTTGTCCTCGGCTCGGCCAGCCCGCGCCGGAGGGAGCTTCTGGCGCAGCTTGGGCTGACACCCGACGCGGTGCGCGCGCCCGATATAGACGAGAGCCCCCGGAAGGGCGAATTGCCCCGCGCCTATGTGGCGCGGATGGCGCGCGAGAAGGCCTTGGCGCTGGAGGCCGGGCCTGACGAGGTCGTGCTGTGCGCCGATACGACGGTCGCGGTCGGGCGCCGCATCCTGGGCAAGCCCGGGACAGCGGGCGAGGCTGCCGAGTTCCTCTGGGCCCTCTCCGGGCGGCGCCATCATGTGCTGACCGCTGTTGCCGTGCGGCGCGGCGCGCGGATATGGGAGCGGCTGGTGGATACGGAAGTGAAGGTCAAGGCCCTGTCGGACGGCGAAGTGAACGCCTATCTGGCCTCGGGCGAATGGCAGGGCAAGGCCGGGGCCTATGCGATTCAGGGCCGGTTCGGGGCGATGATCCCCTGGCTGAAAGGCTCCTTCACCGGGGTCGTGGGCCTGCCGGTCGCCGAGACGGCGCATCTGCTGATGGCGGCGGGCGTCGATCTGCACGGGGGATGGCAGGCATGAAGGGCCGGGTCGTTGCCCTTGGCGAATGGCAGGGCCGCGAGGCGGCGGCGCTGATGGTCGACGGGCGGCTCGAGGATCTGCTGATCGCGCCGCCGGACGAGATGTTTGGCCCGGGCGCGATCTTGCGCGGCACGGTCGACCGGCAGATGAAGGGGCAGGGCGGCGTCTTCCTGCGACTGCCCGATGGGCAGAGGGGTTTCCTGCGCGAAACCGGCGGGCTGGCGCCCGGCCAATCGGTGCTCGTGCAGGTGACCGGCCGGGCCGAGGCGGGCAAGGCGCTGCCGGTGACGACACGGATCCTCTTCAAGTCGCGCCATGTGATCGTGACGCCATTGGCGCCGGGCCTGAATATCTCGCGTCGGGTGAAGGACGAGGAGGAGCGCGCCCGGCTTTCGTCATTGGCCGCGGCGGGCATGGACGGGTCGCCTTTCGGGCTGATCGTGCGGTCGGCGGCGGAAGCGGTCGAAGATCAGGAGGTTGCCGAAGATATTGCGGCGGTGCGGGCGTTGGCAGAGGCGGTGATGGCGGATGGAACCGGCGCGCCCGAACTCCTGGTCGATGCGCCGGGTCCGCATGAGGAAGCCTGGCGCGACTGGGCCGATCCGGCACCCGACGAGGTGGCGGACGGGCCGGGGGCGTTCGCCCTTCACGGGGTCGAGGAAGCGATTGACGCGCTGCTGACGCCCACCGTCGCGCTGTCGGGCGGCGGCCATATGGCAATCGAGCCGACGCGCGCCTTCGTGGCGGTCGATGTGAATACCGGGGCGGATACCTCGCCGGCCGCGAGCCTCAAGGCCAATATCGCGGCGGCCCGCGACCTGCCGCGGCAATTGCGGCTGAGGGGGCTTGGCGGCCAGGTCATCGTCGATTTCGCGCCTATGCCGAAGAAGGACCGCGCCGCGCTGGACCAGCAGCTGAGGACCGCCTTCCGGGGCGAGGCGGCCGAGACGGTTCTGGCGGGCTGGACGCCCCTGGGAAACTATGAAATCCAGCGCAAGCGCGACCGGATCGCGCTGGCCGATCTGACGCGGGGAACGGCATGAGCTGCCCGGTCTGCCAGAAGGACAGCGATGCGAAATACCGGCCCTTCTGTTCCAAGCGCTGCGCCGACATCGACCTTGGCCGCTGGCTGAGCGGATCCTATGTCATCCCCGGCGAGGCGGTCGAGGACGAGGCCGTCCCGCCTGACGCCAGGCACCCGCCGCCGAAGCACTGACGCACCGAGATTTTTCGCCAAACCCTCTGGACAGCCCCCGCCCGCCCGGCTAAGACCGCGCCACCCCGGACGGCAATGCCCGGACCCGGTGCCCAGATAGCTCAGTTGGTAGAGCAGCGGATTGAAAATCCGCGTGTCGCTGGTTCGATTCCGGCTCTGGGCACCACTTAAATCCCTGAAATCGCTACATTTTCTTCTCATGCCGATTTCCCTTTCGGTTCGGGTTTGACGCTTTTGGCAGCAGGTTTGACAATACGAGCCCGCCGCGCGTTCTCGGTTTCGAGAGTCGCCATCGTCGCGCGGTTCTTGGCCGCAAGGTTGGCAGAGCGCGAATAGTGCCGCGCCATGGACAGGGTTTTCTGCCCCGGCAGGTCGGCAATGCGGCGTTCATCCAGCCCCGCCTCTCGCAGAGTGGTCGCAACGGTGTGCCGGAGGCCCTTGAGGGTTGGGCCGGGCTGGATCAGCCCCTCGGCCTCCAACCCCGTCTTGAAGCGGTGCCAGACAGTCGAGAAGCCGTTGTCGGTCCATTGCTCGCCGCGTGAGTTTGCCAGCAGGGCGGGCGCATCGTGCTGCGGTGCCTGTTTCAGGGCCGCATGCAGGGTCAGGCCGATGGGAATGGCGACATCGACGCCCGTCTTGCCCCGCACGCCCCAGATCGTTTCGCCATCGATCTGGTCGCGCCGCAGGTTCAGCGCGTCAGACGGATCGAGGCCGGTGTTCATCAGCACGGCCAGTACCACCTTCACATGCGGTGGCGGGTGTACTCGTTGCCGTGCTGCTGCCCGCGATTGCTGTCGCTCTTGGCGTCGAGCGCAGACTGCAGCGCCGGATGCGTCAGCTGGACAAGGCTGCTGTCGTCAAATCCAAGCATCGCTTGATTGCAGTGCAAGCATTGCCTAACTTGCAAGAAGCAAAGGGAGGCACGCATGGGCAGCATCACCATCAGAAATCTTGACGACGACGTGAAGCGCCGCCTGCGCGTGCGGGCGGCCGAGCATGGGCGGTCGATGGAAGAAGAGGCGCGGGAAATCCTGCGCCAGGTGGTCACGCGGCCTGCACCGCTGCGCGATCTGGGTCAGTCCATCCACGCGCGGTTTGCAGAAGTTGGCGGCATCGATCTTCCCCAGCCGAAGCGCAGCGAGATGAGACCGACGCCGAATTTCGAGTGACTCATGTTCCTGATCGACACCAACGTCATTTCCGAGCTGATGCGGGCCGCCCCAGCCCCCTCTGTCCTCAACTGGTTCTCCACCCAAGACCCCTCCACCCTTTACCTCTCTGCCGTGACCGAGGCCGAGCTGCGCACCGGCATCGCCATCCTTCCCGCAGGCCAGCGGCGCGAAGGCCTCAAGGCCGCGCTAGACGCAACGATTGCCGAGGATTTCGAGGGGCGCATTTTGCCGTTCGACAGCGATGCGGCCAAGACCTATGCGGATATCGCGTCGATGCGCGGTGCGGCGGGCCGGCCGATCGCGGACGCGGACTGCCAGATCGCATCTATTGCGCGGGCGACCGGAATGCCGGTCGTCACGCGCAACACGCGTGACTTTGAGGGCTGTGGGATAGACGTGATCAACCCGTGGCGCGGCGAATGAACGCTGTCGAGATCGAACAGGCCGTTTCCGAACTGGCCGAACAGCCCTTTGACCGAGCGGAATTCCAGTTCCAGTTCCTTGCCGCCTTCGGCAACAAATACGCCACGCTGAAGCGCCTTCGCACTGGCGTGTCAAGCAAGTCGGATGTGGGCGGCGTTCGTCAGACCGACAACATCCACATTGCAACCTGCGCGCACGTCCTGCCACAGACCATCGGGAGGCGCGACTCAACCTTGCCACTGACGCTGAGTCGCTGGAGGCCATTGGCCAACATCATTCCCGGTTCGGGCGTCGCAGTCGGCATTTTGGGCGGAAAGCGGACAAATAGACTGGCATGCATCCGTCTCAGTCCCGATCGGCTGACGCTCGTAAGCCGGCGGGAAGGGTCCTCTATGGGCGATCGGAATCACTTGGCGAAAGCTTCAAGCGATCCCTTTGTGGGTCATAACCTTGCGCTCGGCTTGGGTAGTCGTCCCCATGAGATCCAGACATTCCTTTGCTAAGCATGACTTGAATCAAGGCGGCGTACGGGGATTTCCGCATGCTTTTGATGAAAGGAGTGGACCATGAATATCCTGGCCTTGCTGGAGGTTCTTGACGAGGCCGCGCTGGCTGCACTCATGGGGCTTCTTGTTGGGATCGTGTTTGGCGTCGGTGCACAGCGGTCCCAGTTCTGCCTGCGGGCTGCGACCGTCGAGTTCGCCCGGGGTCGCCTTGGCCCGAAGGTCTCGGTCTGGCTTCTGGCCTTTTCGACCGCCCTGATCTGGGTTCAGGGGGCAAGGCTTCTCGGCCTTTTCCGCGTGGAGGAGGCGAGGATGATGGCCGTGGCCGGGTCTTGGTCGGGGGCGATCATTGGCGGATTGATGTTCGGCGCGGGGATGGTGCTGGCCCGGGGCTGTTCCGGACGGCTTCTGGTGCTTGCGGCGACGGGGAACTTGCGGGCGGTCATCTCCGGCCTGATCTTTGCCGTGGTCGCGCAGATGTCGCTGCATGGCTGGCTGGCGCCACTGCGGACCTGGCTCGCGGGGCTTTGGGTGACGCCGGGCGGAACAAATGTCGATCTACTGGCTGCGCTGGGGCTACCGGAACTGTCGGGTCTCGCGATGGGGATTGCGATTGCTGCATTGGCCTTTGTTCTGGTCTGGCGGAACGGGGTCACGGTTCCAACCATGGTCTTCGCTTCTGGCGTGGGTTTCGCGGTGGCCCTGGGCTGGGCGCTGACCTTCAGCCTGGCCCAAGTGGCCTTCGAACCGATGGCGGTGACCTCGGCCACCTTTTCGGGGCCTTCTGCCGACACGCTGATGTTCTTGCTGACCGACGATCCGAAGCTGGAGTTCGATGTGGGTCTGGTTCCCGGTGTCTTCCTTGGCGCTCTGGTCGCGGCCTGGGCGGGGCGGGAGCTGAAGTTCCAGGGCTTCGAGGGTGAGGGGCAGATGCGGCGGTCAATGACCGGGGCGGCGCTGATGGGGTTCGGGGCGATGTTGGCCGGGGGCTGCGCCATCGGGTCGGGGATCACGGGCGGGTCGATCTTCGTCGCGACCGCCTGGCTGGCCCTGTTCTGCATGTGGGTGGGCGCGGGGGTGACGGACTGGCTGGTGGATCGGGTGGGGGGGCTTCGACAGGGACGCGCCTTGGCCTGACACGGCTGTCCGCGCGTGGGTAGGCTTTCGGGTCCAGCAAATTCAATGGCTTGCCCGCGCACATTCATGAGTTGTGAACCCGTTTTCGCCGCCGCGACAGTTCCCGATAGAGCGCCTCACGCGTGACGCCGAGGTCGGCGGCGAGGTCCTGCAGTTGGCCGTGCGGCGGCAGATCGTGACCCTCGGCCAGCCAGGCATCAAGCCTCTCGGTGACGCAGCGCAGCGCCAGAAGCCCGGAGCGGAACCGGGCTGACTGCACGGCGCGGGCGAGATGGCGCGCCCAGGCTTAGGCCAACCTCGGGTCCCCGGCCAGCCTTTCGCGGAAGCGGGTGACGGGCAAGGCGGCAAGCGTCGCGGGCCCCAGTGCCTCGGCGTCGCAGTGGTAGCGGGCGGACCAGACGGACGCCTCGGCCAGAACCTCGCCGGGTCCGGCCTCTTGCAGCTTAAGGGGCGCGCCCTGCGGTGCCCGCCGCAGAAGTGCAACCTTGAGCACGATCGAGGAGTGCACGAAGTGCTCGACAAGCGGCTATTCGCCCGCCGCCTCGCGGGCGATGTCGTCCAGCAGGGTCTGGACTTCCTGCATTGCGCCATCCGGCAGGTGGCGGTAGCCGACGGCGACCTGCCCCTCACGGTCGGTGACGAAGATGCCATAGGGGCAATGGGCGATGTTCATCGGGTCCGCCTCCATCACTTTGCGCGACAGGACCGCCGAACAGAACAGGAAGACGTCGGCATTGTCGAAAACCTTGACGTCGCTGCCGACATCGGCGCCGGTGCGGTTCAGCATTTCGCCGACGTGGCTGCGGTAGTCGATCACCAGACCTTTTCCAACGATGGCGGTCTCAACGGCGAAAGTCGCGTCGTCGAAGCTGCCGTCAAAGGGATAGGTCGTGACCTCTTGCGCCAGTGCCGGGCCGCAAAGGGTGAGCAGGATTGCAGAAGCGAATTTGAGCATGGTCAGCCTCCTGAATGCGGGCCTTGGGGCAGGGCGACCCTAGACCTCGTGAGTGAAACGAAAGCCGGTGTCGGCACGTTCGACGCGACCGATCCCGCCTTCGGGCAAATGGTAGCCGATGATCGCGTGGCCATCTGTCGCGAGCCGGTCGAGGAGTGCCAGCCGCGTCGTGGCGGCGAGCGCCTTGTCCTGGTCCGAGCCGCTTTCCCATTCGGGGCGTTCAAGGGCGACATGATGGTTGCCGATGCAGTCGCCCAGCACCATCGCCGGGGTGGGACCGGCGATTTCAAAGGCCATGTGGCCCGGCGTATGGCCAGGGGTCAGGCGCGCGGCGATGCCGGGAAGCGGTTCCTCGCCATCCGCCAACAGGCGGACGGTTTCCGCGATCACGCCCAGTCGCCGGGCGGCGCCGACGGCAAAGGTCGCGCGCGCCTCGCCAATGGTGGTCACGGTGTCGGGGTTGGTCCAGTAGTCGAACTCTGCCTGGCCGATCATGTATTCGGCGTTCGGGAAGACGGGTTCGTCGAATTCGTCGAGGAGGCCCCAGAGATGGTCTGGGTGGCCGTGGGTGAAGAGGACGTGGGTCACGTCCTCGATTGTCAGGCCGATGGTGTCGAGAGCTTCCATCAGCTTGCCTGCGGAGGGCTGGAAGTCCGGCCCCGCGCCCACGTCGAAGAGGACGGTGTTGGTTCCGTCGCGCAGGAGGGTCACGTTGCAGGGCGGGGTGAGCTGGTCAGTTGACAGCCCGTATCTCGCGACGATGGCCTGCATTTCGTCCTGCGGCATCCCGCCAAGGATGAAATCGCCGGGCAGGACCAGGTTGCCGTCCGAGAGCGTGTCGATCTGGAGGCTGCCGAGGGTCAGCGTGCTGGAGGCCCAAAGCCTGCGGGGGGCGAGGGCGGCGGCGGCCGTGGCGGTCAGAAGCAAGCGGCGGGTCAGCATGGGCGAGTTCCGTGAGAATGACGGGTGCGCTGTTCTCGCGCCCGCCAGTTGGGGAGGAAGGGATCAGCCGAACATGTCGGCGGTGATCCCGGCGTACCAACCGAGGCTCTCCTCGTAGGTCGCCTTGCGGAGTGCGGCGTCCTCGCCGACCTCCGAGACGAAGCTTTCCACGGATGCGATCTTTTCCGGCGTGGATTCGTAGGACGCGCCGACCTTGACCCCGTCGTCGGGGGCAAGCAGCGACCAGCAGGTGTTGGAGTATTTCGCCGGGAAGGTCTTTGACCCGGTCAGCTCGCCCCGGATGGTCATGGACGCGACCTTGGCCTGGCTGTTGGCCGAGAAGCCGGATTTCGGCATGTCGCCCTGGGCCGAGCTGTCGCCGAGGACCCAAACGTTCTCGTCCATCTTCGACTTCATCGTTGCGGGATCGACCGGCGCCCAGCCGCTGTCATCGGTGACCCCGGCAAGGGCCGCGATCTTGCCGGCCATCTGGCCGGGAATCACGTTGCAGCAATCGACCTTGGTGGCTTCGCCGTCGATCACGACCTCCATCGTGTCGGGGCGCACCTCGACCGCGCCGCCACCGAAATCGGGGCCGATCCATTCGACCATCGTGCCGTAGTGCCGCTGCCAGCCGTCTTCGAACAGCGCCTGCTTGGAGAACTTGTCCTTGGGGTCAAGGACCAGGATCTTGGCCGTCGGGTTCTTTCCCTTCAGGACATGGGCGATCATGCTGATCCGCTCATAGGGGCCGGGCGGGCAGCGGTAGGGGTTCGGGGGGGCGACCATGGCGAAGGTGCCGCCTTCGGGCATTTCCTCAACCATCTTCTTCAGAAGCTGGGTCTGGGGGCCGGCCTTGTAGGCGTGGGGCATGATCTCGGCATGGGTGTCGACGGACCAGCCGGGGACCGAGCCGTCCTTGAAGTCGATGCCGGGCGACAGGACGAGGCGGTCGTAGGGCAGGACCTGGCCGCCGGCAAGCGTCACCGTCTTTGCCGCGCGGTCAACGGCGGTGGCGATGTCGTTGATCACGGTCACGCCCGCGCCGGCCATCTTGTCATAGCCGTGCTGGAGGCTTTCGAACTCGCGGAAGCCGCCGAGGTAGAGGTTCGAGAAGAAGCAGGTGGTGTAGATCGGGTTCGCCTCGACGAGGGTCACTTCGAGCGCGCCCTGACTGTCCTTGGCGAGGTAGCGCGCGGCGGTGGCCCCGCCTGCGCCGCCGCCGATGACGACGACCTTGGGTTTGGCCTGACCCCAGACGGTGGGGGCGGTCAGAAGCGCACTAGCGGCGATGCCGGTGCCAAGAAAGAGGCGTCTGTTCAGCTTCATTGGGTCCTCCTCCCCATGGGTTGCAGTCCGGCGCGGTTGGCCCGCGCCTCGTCATTCAAGCGTTGCAAAATATGCGGCAAGTGCCGCGATTTCCTCTTCGTTCAGGCGGCCTGCCATCATCTGCATGACGGGATGCGGGCGCAGCTTCTGCTTGTAGGCGTGCATGGCGATGACAAAGTCCTCAGGTGGCCAGGCGATAATCGACGGTATCCCTTGGTCCGAGCCATCGGCCTGGTGGCAGGTCTGGCATTCCGAGGCGAGGTATTCGCCGTAGGCCGGGTCGCCCTTGATCGCGAGGACTTCGGGCGACAGGTCGGGGTTGGTCTTCAACGCTGTCGGCTCTGCCTCGGGGATGTTCTGCGGCTCGTCGGAAAACTCGCGCAGGAAGGCCATGAGGTCGGCGCGGTCGGCGTCAGACGCAAGGCCGCGGTAGTTCATCTTTGTGCCTGAAACCAGCGCCTTGGGATTGGCGATATAGGCGTCAAGCGTCTCTAGCGTCCAGGTCAGGCCGTCCGCGCCCATCCGTGCCATGGACTTCGAGTAGCTGAAATCCTCTTCCGACCCGGCGCGGCGACCGAAGATCCCGGTCAGGCGCGGCCCGACGCGGTGCTGCGCTTCGGGACCGATGCGGTGGCAGGCGGCACATTCCTTGTTGAAGACGCCGCCGCCGTGGTCGGCATCGCCGATCTCTTCGGCTGCCCCGGGGAAGGCCCCCAAGGCAAAGAGAAGACCGAAGAGAGAGCGACCCTTGCGCATCGTCAGGGGCCGAAGGTGGACAGATAGGCGATGACGGCGTCGCGATCCTCGGGCTTCTTCAGGCCCGCGAAGGACATTTTGGTGCCCTTGACGAAGCCCTTGGGGTTTTCCAGGAAGGCATGCAGCGAGGGCGCATCCCAGACCCCGCCTGCGGCCCCCATCTCGGCCAGAGTGGCGGAGTATTTGAAGCCTTCGGCCTGGCCCATGGGCCCGCCGACCATTCCGTTGAGCGCCGGACCGACCGCGTTTTTCGCGTTTTCGCCGACCTTGTGGCAGGCAGCGCACTTCTTGAAAACCGTCTCGCCAGCGGCGACCAACGCAGGGTCCGCCCCGGCGGGCGCAGCCTCGGCGGTGGCAGCGGGAGCGGCTTCGGCCGTCGGCTCGGCGAGGGTCGCCTCGGCCACCTCAGTCGTGGCGGGTTCGGCGGCGGGTTCCGGGGCAGCTTCCGCCGTTTCGGTTGCAGGCTCTGCCGGAGCTTCCGTTGCACCAGTCAGGGCAGCCGAGATCACCGGAAGGGTCCCGGCAGGCTTGCCGTCCTCATCCTCGGGCGTCACGTTCAGTTCGATGGCGCGCTTGGTGACTTCGGGCGCGGCGGTCCGGCAGTTCTCCATGCAGGGTTCGACAGAGAACAGCGGATATTCCGTCTCCGGCCGGTCATCGACGTAGAAGCCTTCGGCATTCGGCATGACAATCGAAGTGAAATTCTCGTTCGTCAGGACGAAGTCGTCTTCGACGAGCCCGTTCGAATAGAGAAGGAAGGCCGTGATTGCATAGGTGTCGTCCGCTGACAGGGTCTGCGCCTGGCCGAAGGGCATCGAGCGGTGGACATAATCGAAGACGGTCGAGAGATAGGGCCAGTAGCTGCCGATGGTCTTGACGGGGCGCGGGTCCTTTAGGCTGCCTGCGCCGCCTGCAAGTACGGGCCAGCTGTCGAGGCCTTCGGCGAAGTCGCCATGGCAGGACGCGCAGTTTTCGCCAAAGACCATGTCGCCGGTTTCGACGTCGCCCGAGCCTACGGGAAGGCCCTGGCCGTCGGGCAGGACGGCCACATCCCAAGCCTCGATTTCCTCCGGCAGTGCCGGGCGGCCAAGGCCGAGCGGCCCGCCTTCGGCACGGGCGGCAGCGGCGCCTAGCAGGAAGGCCGCGGCAACGGCTGCGGCCAAGGCAATGGTGGTCGGCATATCATCAAGCGATTTCGACATTCTCGACCTCTCCGTCGGCGCGCACCCACCAGACCTGGATGCCGTTGTTGTGGTAGACGTTGTTCAGCCCGCGAATGTCGCGCAGGGCCTGCTTGGTCGGCTGGACATAGCCAGTCTCGTCCGTGGCGCGGGACATGATGAACATCTCGGACCCGTCCCAGTTCATGTCGTAGTGGAAGCGGGTCAGCGCCTTGGGCCGCGCCTCGCCGGTGATGCGGGCGGGAGTCCAGCTGTTGCCGCCATCGGTCGATATGTCGACGCGGGTGATCTTGCCGTGACCGGACCACGCGAGGCCAGTGATGACCAGCGGACCCTTGCCGTGGCGGATCGGGGCCTGCGGCGAGGGCGAAGTGATGACGGATTTCGCGTCCATCACCCACGTCCACTTCCGCGCCCGGCCATCAGGCATCAGGTCGGTGTATTTCGAGGTCTCCTCGCGGCCTTCGACGGCTTGGTCATAGACCCCGATCCGGCGCAGCCACTTGACCCACATGTTGCCTTCCCAGCCCGGAACGACCAGGCGGACCGGATAGCCGTGTTCCTTGCGCAGCGCCTCGCCATTGGCGAAGAAGGCGACCATCACGTCGTCCAGCGCCTTTTCCAGCGGGATCGAACGGCCGTTCGACGAGGCATCCGCCCCTTCGACATAGATCCACTTGCCTTCCGGCTTGACCCCCGCCTCGGCGAGGAGGTCGCGCAGCATGACCCCAGTGTATTCCATGTTGTGGATCATGCCTTGAGTGAACTGGCAGCCCTCCAGCTGCGCGCCGCCCCATTCCATTCCGCCGTTCGCAGCACATTCGCAGAAGGCGATGGAAATCTGGCGCGGGAAGCGGAGGAGGTCTTCGTAGGTGAACACCAGTTCGCGGTCCACGAGGCCGTTGATCATCAATCGGTAGTCCTGCTTGGACAGCTTGATCGCGCCGGAATGGTGGCGCTCGAACGCGCAGCCCTGCGGGGTGATCGTGCCTTCCAGCGCGTGGATAGGCGTGAAGTTGATCGAGGACGCGGTGCTTTCGGTCAGCCATTCGACATTGCGGCGGACGACGTGGGATTCGAACTCGATCGGCATCCCGTAAGGCGTGGCATCGACCGCGTCGCCGAAGACCGAGGCCCATTCCTGGACCTCGGTGATCAGGGGGTCGGCCGTCTGGGCCGTCGCGGCGGTTGCGACAAGGCCTGCGCCTGCGGCTGCGGTGCCCGCAAGGAAGGCGCGGCGTGTGGGTTCGTCGGTCATCTGGCGAACGCTCCTGTTCAGATCCCGGTCGCTTTGACCGAGGAGTTGGGTTCAAGCCGGACTGTGCCGAGCTTCTTGATATGCGCTTCGACGACGTCCCAGATCTGCGGGCCTTCGGTGCCTTCGTTGACCGAAGCCCAGCCGCCGACGGTGTAGGACTTGGCGGGATCGATTGCCTCGCCCGTGTCCAGAAGCACCATCTCGCTGATCCGGTTACCGATGTCCTTTGACACGTCGCAGGAAAAGCCCATGCCGCCGATGCGGACCATGTCGCCGCCCTGCTGGTAGTAGGGGTCGGGGTTGAAGATGTTGTCGGCCACGTCTTCGAGGACCGTCTTCAGCGTCTCGCCGGTCATCTCGGTGCGATAGACCTGGCCGTAGGTCATCGAGGTGACGTTGTGGATGTCCTCGCGCGTGATCGGGTCGCCGGGCAGAAGCGAGGCGCCCCAGCGGACGCCGGGGGACAGCGCGATCTGGGTGTCGCGCTCGGACCGGACTGCGTTGCAGATCAGGTCGTCCCAGGTGCCCTGGAAGTTGCCGCGGCGGTAGAGGAGGCTTTCGGTCGTGCCGATCTTCTCCTCAAGCTGCGCCTTGAAGGGCGCGCGTTCGGCGTCGATGAGCGCGGCCATGTCCGCGTCGGGGGTGATCACGTCCGAGAAGATCGGGATCAGCTTGTGGCGGAAGCCCATCATCTTGCCGCCCTGCACGTCCAGATCGACGCGGCTGACGAACTTGCCGTGGCTTCCGCTGGCGATGAGGATGGTCTGGCCGACGAGCACGGGTTCGGGGATCGCGTCGTGGGTGTGGCCAGTCAGGATCACGTCGATGCCGGTGACGCGGGATGCCATCTTCTTGTCGACGTCAAAGCCGTTGTGCGACAGGCAGACGACCAGATCGACACCCTCGGCGCGGACCTCGTCCACGACTTCCTGCATCCGCTCCTCGCGGATGCCGAAGGAGTATTCGGGGAACATCCACTTCGGGTTGGCAATCGGCATGTAGGGGAAGGCCTGGCCGATGACGGCAATGCGGAGGCCGGCCTTTTCGAAGATCTTGTAGGGCTCGAACGCGGGTTCATCCCATTCGGCGTCGAAGATGTTGGCGCCGAGGAAGGGGAAGGGCAGGCTGTCGACGATCTCCTTCACCCGCTCGGTGCCAAGCGTCCATTCCCAGTGCGAGGTCATCGCCTCGACGCCGAGGGCATTCATCACGTTCACGACGTCCTGGCCCTTGGTCAAAAGGCTCGTCATCGAGCCATGCCAGGTGTCGCCGCCATCCAGAAGCAGCGAGTCAGGCCGTGCGGCGCGGATCGCCTTTACTACGGTCGCGACCCGATCCATCCCGCCCATCCGGCCGTAAGCCTTTCCAAGGGCGGCGAAATCCTCGTAGGTCAGGGCATAGGCTTCGGGCGAGCTAGGGGCGATCTTGAACATTTCCTGGAAGGCCTTGCCCACGACATGCGGCGGCTGGCCCTTCGCCTCGCCCACGCCAATGTTCCATTCCGGCTCGCGGAACCAGATCGGCTTCAGCTGGGCGTGGATGTCGGTGATGTGGATCAGCGTGACGTTGCCGAAATCGTCGAACTGCAACAGCTGGTCCTGGGTCAGCGCCTGCTGGGCGGCCAGCCGGGACCAGTTGCCGAAGCCGGACACACCGTAGATGGCCGATGCGGCGAGTGAGGCTTGCAGGAATTCGCGCCGGGTGATCATCCCCTGCTCCTTGTCATAGGGCATGGCAACCCGTCCGCGCCAAGCACGTCGGGAGAGGGTCCACGCCTGATCTTTCAGTGAACGGGGGGCGCCCGTCTGGGCGCCCGTCCCGGATGTCAGTGGCGGACCGAGACGCCTTCGACCATCAGCCCGTTGCCGCGCGAGGCGACGTAAAGCTCCAGCGCCTTGAACTCGTCCGAGTTGGGCTTGAAGGTTTCCGCCCGGGTGTCACGGACGCAGCCGACAAAGCGCTGCTGGGCGGACAGGATGCCCGCGTCCTTGAGCCGGTAAACCGGGAAGCCGTTGATCTGGCCCTGGCTCAGGTGGTCGGCGCGGATGAAATTGCCCTGGTTATCCTCATGGCAAGAGGCGCAGGACATCTCCAGCTGCCCGAAGCGGGTGTAGTAGATTTCCTTGCCCTTTTCCCAGAACGGGGCGGCGGCGCCGTCGATCTTGACGTCGACCGTCTGGCCGCGCGACTGCATCGAGATGAGGGCAAGCATGTCCTTCATCTCGTTGCCGGTCCAACCCCAGGCCTCAAGGCCCATCCGCTGGGTCACGCAGGCGTCGATGTAGTTCTCGACCGTCATCAGCGCGCCGGTCTTCTCATCGACGCGCGGGGTGACTGCGCGGAGGCCCGCCATGGTTTCCGGCCCCTGGTGGCAGCCCGCACAGCTTTCGCCGCCCGTGCCGATGGCCGAGTTCCAGAGATCGAGCCCGCGGTCCACGTAGACCATCCCGGGATTGTCGAAATCGTCGCGCTGCAGATCGCGGGTTTCATCCTCGCGGTAGTGCCAGCCGGAATAGACGAACTCCATCACATCCTTAAGATGGTCCGGCGCGGGCGCCTTGGTCCGCATTTCGATGGTCCCGTCTTCGGTTTCGACGACCAGCGTGTCGTCGACCGGATCGGCCGCAACCGCGCCCGCGAGGGCGAGGCCGAAGGTCAGGGCGACCAATGATGTGGCTTTACGGTGCATGGCTTTCTCCTCCCCGTGGCCCGACCGTTAGCCGACCGCGATCGGCTTCTTGTCTTCGTAGACAGAGCCGTCGTCATCATACCAGGTGAACTTGAACTCGCCCGCTGCATCGACTTTGGCGTCGAATTCGAAATACGGGTTGGTGGAGACGGCCGGATCGATGGCGACGTCGATCACGTTCATGCCGTTCAGGTCGCAGGTGAAGCGGTTGATGATCCTGCGCGGGATCAGGTTGCCGTCCTTGTTCTTGCGCTGACCGGACTCCATCGTGTGCGAGATCAGGGCCTTGATGGTGACGACTTCACCTGCGGCTGCAGACTTGGGGACTTTCACCCGAGGTTTGACTTCTTCGACCATGGTGTTTCCTCTTGATGTCTCAGCCGCCGCAGCCGCCGATGGTGACCTTGACGGTGGATTGCGCCTGCTTGATCGAGCCGTCGGCCATTTTGGCCAGCGCGATCACGTCCTGGGTCTTGGCCAGGCGAATGCGCGTGGCGGCGAACTGGCGACCGGCGGCGGGGCCGAAGGTGAAGGTGGCGACGGCCGGTTCTGGGTTGCCCGAAGCCATCAGCATGATGGCGACCGCGCCGGGCGCATCGACCGAGACAGGTACGGTGTTGCCGTTCTCGGCGATTTCCGGGGTGGTCAGGGTGATGCCATCCATCGCGGGCGCGGCGCCGGCGGTGAAGGCGGCGGTCAGCTCCTCGACAGTCGCGGCGGCGGAAAGACCGGGGATCGCGGCGAAGGCAATGCCGCCGACGCCGAGAGTGAGCGCCTTTCGTCTGGTAAGGGTCACGGGGTTCTCCTGTCAGTGGGGGGCCGTTGGCCCGTCATTCTTTGAGGGTGAGGAGGTAGGCCACCACATCTTCGATCTGCTGGGCGTTCAGGATCGGCGGCAGGTCGCCCTCCGGCGCCTTGCCGCTGTAGCCTCCGCCGGGCCGGACAAAGCCTTCGGTCTTGTAGAAGGCCGGCATGAAGCTGCCATCGAAGGTCATCTTCGCGTTCGTGACGATGCCGCGCAGTTCCGCCTCGGTCCAGCGGCTGGCGACGCCGTCAAGCGGTGGCGCGATATTGCCCGGAAACTGCACGTCGGGCAGCGCGGCAATGGTGTGGCAGGCCACACAGTTGCCAAGCGCGTTCGTGGTCATCACCTTGACCCCGTTTGCGGGATCACCCGGCGCGCCGGTCAGGGACGCTTCGACCTTGCCGCCATCGAAGACCACGTCTTTCGGTGCGGTTTCGGTCAGAGCTGGTGTTGCCAGCGACAGCGCGACCACTGTCACCAAGCCTAACTGGCGTCTCATCCTATCCTCCCCGTATTCGTCCGACTGCGACTATGCGAGGGAATCGGGCGTCGGGCAAGAAAAATATAGTAGGAAACCTATATACATATGTTGCTAGGTGTTCGAAGTCACTGGTCAGTTTCTTTAATCGACTGTTCTGCAACGAATTTCTGGAAATTCTCGCCACCCTCGTAACCGTGGTCGCGCACCCAGATCAGCAGTGCTTCTGTCGTAACCTTGCCGAAAGCCCCCGGCATCATCGCCACGGCCGCGTCGGGGGCCGAAACCCCCTCGCCCACGTCTTCCGGCAGGAAGATCAGTGTTGGTGTGAACATTACGCCCCAGCGCATCGCCATTTCCTTCTCGGACAGCGTGGTGCCGTCGAAGTCTGTCACTTCGACATCGCCGAAGAGGTTCAGCTGCACGACGAAGTAGTGATCGCGGATCAGCTTGTCGATTGCGGGGTCGGTGAAGATCTTCTCGTGCATCTCGGTGCAGTAGATGCAGCCACGCTGCTCGTAGCTGAGCAGCAGGCGCTTGCCCTCGGCATTAGCCTCGACCAGGTCCTCGCGCAGGTCCTTGAAGGTCTCGCGTAGCCAGGTGGGCTTGTGCAACCCATCATCGCCGAGTTCGACGGCAAAGGCCGGCAGGGCCAGAGTGGCGGCAGCAATCAGGAACAGTCGGCGCAGCATGGGGTGTCCTTTCAGGTCACGGTTGCGGACCAGTCGAAGGCGCGGATCATCCAGTCAGCGATGAGGTTGACTGTATTGGTGGCGATTAAGATGCCGAAGAGAATGAGCATTACGCCCATCGCTTTCTCGACATACCGCACCAGCGCGCGGTGCCGGGCGACCCACGAGAGGAAAGGCCCTGCGAAGAGGGCAGCAAGCACGAAGGGCAGGGTCATCGACAGGCCGTAGACCAGCAGGAGCGCCCCGCCGCGCCAGAGGTCGCCCATGCCCGACGCGACCATCAGGATCGCGGCCAGCGCCGGTCCGACGCAGGGAGTCCAACCGAACCCGAAGGCAAGGCCCATGACGTAGGCGCCGACGAGGGTGCGGGGGTTGGCGGTCGAGTCCACCCGCGCCTCGCGGTAGAGGAACCCGATGCGGAAGACGCCAAGGAAATGCAGGCCGAACATGATGAGGATCGCGGCGGCAACGTAGGACAGCGGTTCCTTCCACTGCGCAAAGCCACGCCCCAGGGCGGTGGCGCCAAGGCCAAGGAGGACGAAGATCGTTGTCACTCCAAGCGCGAAAGCCAGCGCCTGCACCACCAGCCGCCCACGCGCACCGGGGGCGATCGTGCCGCCGTCGCGAAGTTCGCGCACCGTTAGGCCCGCCATATAGGACAGGTAGAACGGCACCATCGGCAGGATGCAGGGCGAAAGGAACGACAAGAGGCCGGCAAGGGCTGCACCGCCAAAGGAAATATCCAGCATTGCCCCTCCTCCTGAGGAAAGCGCTGCCTTGCCGGAAGGGCAAAGGTAGATTACGATAGTTCTATGTTTCTATAGGACTGTCAACGTGGCGTATCCCGGTCGACTTGCCTTGACGGTATTGGCGCTGACCCCTGCCGACGTGACGGCTGGCGATTTGCAATTGCTGATGTTCGAACAGCCCGGTTGCATCTATTGCGCGGCGTGGAACGAAGAGATCGCGCCCGAGTATCCGCTTACTGCCGAGGGGAAAGCCGCCCCACTGCGCCGCCTGCAGTTGCGCGCCGCCCTACCCGAGGGGCTGACAGTTGTCTCGCCCCCAGTTCTCACGCCGACCTTCGTGCTGGTCGAGGACGGGATGGAATCCGGCCGGATCGAGGGCTATGTAAGCGAGGATTTCTTCTGGCCTCTCTTGGCCGGATTGATCGCCGACGCAAGGAAGAACTGAGGCAGCCGCGCCGCTTTGCCCGGACAATCGCAGGCAAGAGAAGTAAGTTGGGTTGCCCTTTGCGTCGGGCGCACGCAATAACGGAGTCAGGTGAAACCGGGGCAGACGCATTGGCAGGTGACGACTTCCAGAAACAGAACGGACAGGATGGCCCGGTAGATGGCTGCGATCTTTCCGACCTGATTTCGGCTGCCGAACAGGCCTCGACGCTCCTCAAGGCCATGGGCCATGACGGGCGGCTCACTATCCTGTGTCACCTTCGGACCGGACCGAAAAGTGTGACCGAGCTTGAAAACCTTCTGTCCGCGCGTCAGGCTATCGTCAGCCAGCAACTTGCGCGGCTGCGGCTGGAGGGTCTGGTCAGCGCCCGGCGCGAGGGGCAGGCGATCTACTATTCGCTGTTGGATCCGAAGGTCACCGAGATGATCGAGGTCCTGGCGCGGCTATATTTGGCAGAGCGCGGCTGAGAGGCCGAAGGGAGGCGCAGATGCTGGAATCGGTTCCGATCGGGGTGCTCGCGGCATTCGTCGGTCTGGCGGGCGGGTTTGTCCTGGGCCTTGCGGCGCGGTTGGGGGATTTCTGCACGCTCGGGGCGCTGGAATCGGCGGTCTACGGCCGCGACCAGACCCGGCTCAGGCTTTGGGGTGTGGTGCTGGCGACCGCGATCCTGACCACCCAGGCAGGCGCGATGATCGGATGGATCGATCTTGGCGGCACCTTCTATCACGCGATCCAGTGGAATGCGCTGGGGTCCATACTGGGCGGGCTGGTCTTTGGCTACGGCATGGCCCTGGCGGGCAACTGCGGCTTCGGCGCGCTGGTGCGCTTTGGCGGGGGTGATCTGCGGTCGCTGGTCGTCGTGGTCGTCATGGGGATCTTCGGCTTCATTGCGCTGTCCGGACCACTCGCCCCGCTTCGGGTGATGCTGTTTCCCCAACCAGATGCCACCGGGCCGCAGGGGATTGTGCATGACCTCGGCCAGCTTGGCCTGCCACCCGCAGTGGTGATCGTTGCCATAGCCGGGGGTTTCCTGATCTGGGGCCTGTCCCATGCCGGACTTCGCCAGAGCCCACGCCAGATCGCCTGGGGCGTTGCAGCGGGCCTTGCGGTCGCCTGGTGCTTTGTCGGAACGACCTACCTTGCCGCCGAAAGCCTGGGCGAGATAACTGTCGAAGGCCCGTCATTCACCGCGCCCGTCGGCCGGACGCTGATCTTCCTGATGACCTCGACTGCAGGGGGGATCACCTTCTCGGTCGGCTCGGTGGTGGGCGTGATGGCAGGCTCGCTGATCGGCTCGACGATCCGCGGCCTGTTCCGGTGGGAGGCCTGCGAGGACCCGCGCGAGCTTGGCCGACAGGTAGGCGGAGCGGCCTTGATGGGGATCGGCGGCGTGGTCGCCATGGGCTGTTCCTTGGGCCAGGGTATGACCGCCTTTGCAACCCTGGCCTGGTCCGGCCCGGTGACCATTGCGGCAATTGCCGCAGGCGCGCTTGTCGGCCTGCGCCAACTCATCGCGGGCTACCAGCCGGAGTGATGCGCATCCGGCGGCCTGCTACTGTCGACCGGTTCGGATGACTTCAAGCAATCAGGCCATCAAAGACTGGGGAGCGCCAAGGGTAGCTCCTCACAGCACGGTGTCAGAAAGAAGGAGCACGACATTAACCAGTCGGTCCAACGTTGGGGGTTGGATCATATTGCCTGCAGCATGCAACAGGCAGTGGACGCAATGGAAGCAGACTGGTTCTCATTGTGAAGTTGTGGCCAGTTCGGGAACCTGGGCGTTGACCGGGGACGCGGGCTACGACCTCATAGAGCAGAGCGCCCCTTCCGACAAAGCTGCCATGATCGCGCCCATCATGGCGCAGACATGAGCGCGAGCAACATTGCCTTTGCCCGTTCATCCAACATCTTTGTGCGTCTCGTTTGTTCCTTCTGCCCCGGGAACGGAGATGTGCCCAAGAAGCCGCCAGCACGCCATTCGGTAGCAGTTGCGATCAACGCCCGCCAGGCACAGACTTGCAACTAAGGTAGCCGGCCCCCGACAACAGGCGGTCATCGCCGATCTTCCGGGGAAGGTTCGGGTTGCGAGACCTTGAACCGACAACGGAGATGACGATGACCGAAGAGAGAGTGGCGCTGATCGAGCTGGTTGAGAAGCAGGCCGATGGCGACCTCGTGCGCGAGATGCTGGCCTACGCGGCCGACCGCATCATGGAGCCGAGATCGAGGCCCGGACAGGCGCGGCCAAGGGCGCGCGCTCGCCGATGCGGGAGGTTCAGCGCAACGGATACCGCGACCGCGATTGGGACACGCGGGCGGGGCGGATCGCGCTGGAGATCCCGAAGCTGCGCAAGGGCAGCTACTTCGCCAGCTTCCTGGAACCTCGCCGGACTGCCGGGAAGGCCCTCGTTGCGGTGATCCAGGAGGCCTACGTCCACGCCGTCTCGACGCGCGCCGTCGATGATCTGGTCAAGGCGATGGGCGCGGGCGGCATGTCCAAGAGCCAGGTCAGCCGGCTGTGCGCCGAGATCGACGAGCGGGTGAATGCCTTCCTGGCGCGACCGCTGGAGGGGCGTGGCCCTATCTCTGGCTGGATGCGACTTACCTCGGCGCTCTTACACCATCCCGCGGGGCACTATCGAAGTCGTAGACGACGTCGAGCTCGTCCTCGTAGATCGAAATCTGCCTTGTGCAAGAGAACGAGCTTGACCATGCATCTAGAAGAGCAGGATCGCCGAAGATCGCAAGCGTTCTTGGACGCCCAGCTGCACCTGGACAGGATGTTGATGGTAGTTCGAGATGGTCGGTCCAATCCGGGCTTTGATCGCATCCTCAAGCACTGCAGTGCTGCTTCACCACGCCGGCCATTCGCCGCGTCTGAAACACAGTGTGGCTGAACTGCGCTCGTGGCTCAGGCCGTGCGCTCCGACGAGGTGATCAAACGTCGAATCTCGGGCCGCATTCCCTGCCGCTGCCGGTCGCGCAAGGTCGTGCGGAAGGCGCGCGGGGTCTGGCCGAACTGCTGCTTGAACGCGCGTGAGAAAACGGCCGGATAAGAGAAGCCGCAGGAGAGGGCGACGTCCTTGATCGAATATTCCTCGTAAAACAGGATATTCCGCGCGGCCTGCAGGCGGATATGCAGGTAAAGCCGCATCGGAGATTCGCCGAAAATGCGGCGGCACATCCTGACAAGGGACCGTTCCGGCATCCCGGCGGCCTCCGCTATTTCGTGCAGGCTCAGCGGAAAATCGAGGTTCCGTTCCATCAGGCTGACGATGCGCTCGGCCTGTCGCGCCTGTTTCGATCCGACCCCCGTATCGCCGCGCTGTTGGGTTTCTGACGGGCGGCGGGTGTGGATCAGGGCATTGGCCACCTCATTGGCCAGCGCCTCGTTCTGGAACCGGCCGACGAGATCAAGCATCATGTCAAGCGTCGCCACCCCGCCCGCGCAATGGGCGCGGTTTCCGGAGACGCGATAGATGCGATCCTCGGGCCTTGCCGCCGGAAACTCCTCGCGGAAAGAGGCTTCAGCCTCCCAATGCACCACGGTTTCCGGGGAGGTCTCGGTGCCGCTCAGCCCCGCCCTGGTCAGCGCGAAGGCGCCGGTGTCGATACCGCCCACAATCGCGCCATAGCGCCCGGCTTCACGCAGCCGTCCGAGAAGCGTGCGCGAGATGTTCTGCGTGGGCAGGTTACCTTCAAACAACAGATAGACATCGGCCCGCGGCATGTCGTCGAGCGCATGATCGGCTGCGAACCACATCTGGTTCGAGGCGCGGACCGGTTCGCCCGTCTCGGTCACATAACACCACCGGAAGAGGTCGACCCCGGAGTTCTGGTTCGCGATCCGAAGTGCGTCCGAGGCCAGAATCAGCGCGTTGAGTGGAAATTCCGGTTGCAGCAGGAAATTGAACTGCGGAACGGCAGAGGGTGATGCGGGCGTGTTCATTCTGACAGACTGACAATATTTGGCCGAGAAAATCAACTTATTGGCCAGAATTATCAGTCCAATGGCGAGAGAGGACGCAAGACTACGCCATCGGGGAACGCCGCGTGCCGCAGCCCTGATCCTGAAAAATGAAAAATGGGCCTTTCGGCCCGCGACGGATTGCAAGTGCGCTTTCCGTCCGCGGGTGGACTGTGACCGATCAGACGAGGGTCGATTGTGACGCCAGAAAAGATGAAAAAAGCGCTGGAAGGGTGTTACGTGACCATCCCGACGCCGTTCCGGGACACCCCCGAGATGGAGGTCGACGAGGCGGCGCTGCGGGCCTATGTCCGGTTTCTCGTCGATGCCGGACTGACGGCGGATTACGCGACTTTCCTTGCCGGTGGCGCTGCGGGCGATTTCTCGACCATGACCTTCGACGAACGCATCCGCGTGGCCGAAGTCGTGGTGGAAGAGGTTGGCGGCGCGGCCCCCGTCGCGATGGGGGCGCAGACCACATCGACGCTGGAACTGGTGCGGCTCGCCAAGGCAGCCGAGGCACTTGGCGCGACCTTTATCCAAGTGTCTTGCCCGTTTTACTTCGCCCATACCGAGGCCGATTTCGAAGACTATGTGCGCGCCGCCGCCGAAGCCGCACCGGGTGTCGGCCTGATCATCTACAACACGTTCTGGACCAGCCAGAACCTCTCGTTCGGCATGATCGAGCGGCTGTCCGAGATCCCGAACATCGTCGGTCTGAAATGGGCGACGCCCCGCACCGACGCGATGGAATTCGAGGATGTGACCTCGAACTTCTCGGACCGCTTCACCATCATCGACAACAACCTTCTGTTCCCCGTCAGCGCCATGCCCGCGCTCGGTGCCCGTGCCTTCGAGGTGCATCACTGCAACTTCTGGCCGGAGTGGGGGATCAAGCTGGTCGATGAGGTCCGGGCGGGGAACTATGCCGAGATTGCCCGGATGCTGGTTGAGGAAGGCATGCCCTTCTACAAGCTCTGGGTCGATATCGAGCGCACTTACACCTCTGGCGACGGCTATCTCGACAAGCTCTGCATGGAGTTGATCGGCCTGCCGTCCAGCCGCTGCCGCCCGCCCACGCGGGATGTCCGGAACCGTTACCGGGACCGTTGCCACGCGATGATGAAAGCCATCGGTGTGCCGCGGTTGATCGAAAAGTGAAATCCAACGACTTCTAGGGAGGAGACTGGGATGACCAAGATGAAGAATGTGATTGCCGCTGCCGTGACGCTGACCGCGCTCACCGGGGCGGCCATGGCCGAGGACGATGTGCGCCTGCGGCTGAACTGGATGTATTACGGATCCCATGCGGGGTTCGCCTATGGCAAGGACATGGGGTTGTACAAGGAGGCCGGGATCAACCTCGATATCCGGTCGGGCAACGGGTCTTCGTCGGCCCACCGGCTGGTCGCCAATGGCGACAGCGATTTTGCCTACGGGTCCTGCGGCGCGCTTGTGAACCTTGCCTCGCAAGGGGCCGAGATCATCTCGGTCGGCGTTATCGACGCGATGGGGTCCGAAGCGATCCTTGTCCGGCCTGACAGCGGCGTGAAGGAAATCGGCGACCTGAAGGGCAAGAAGCTGCTGACCACGGCGAATGCCGGGGTGAACACGTTCTTTCCGATCGTTCTGGCCAATGCCGGGCTGACCGAGGCCGACATCAACCTGACCAACGTCCCCGACGGAGCGCTGGTGTCGAGCTATCTTCAGGGTGCGGGCGATGCGGTAGGCATGCTGGGCGGCATCGACGACAAGCCGGCCGAGATCAAGGCCAATGGCGGCGAGGCGCCGGTGATCTTCCCCTACAGCGACTATGGGGTGAACCAGGTCGGCTACTGCATCTCGACGCGCAAGGATCTGGTTGCGAACAACCCCGATCTGGTGAAGCGCTTCGTGGCGGCGACGATGAAAGCCTATGCCGCGACCGAGGCCGACCCGGATGCCGCCGTGAACGCCATGGCCGATATCGTCGGCGGCACGATGGCCGAGGACGAGGGCAAGGCGCAGTCGCGCGCCGTGCTCGACGTGACGCTGGGCCTTCTCTACTCGAACGCCAATACCGACCGGAAGATCGGTCTGAACGTGGCGTCCGATTGGGAGGGCATGGTTGCCCTGATGAAGGAATACAACGACCTTGATCCCAACGCGGATCCGGCGTCGTTCTACACCAACGACTTCATCGAGTGACCTGTCGCGCCGGGGGCCGCGCTCCCTGTCCCCGGCGCCTTCATTGACGGAAATCGGACATGTCGACCCTGATTGATCTTGCCGGTGTGACGAAAGTCTTCGGCTCCGGCACCGGCGCGGTGCATGCCTTCGGGCCGGTGGATATGACCATCGAAGACGGCGAATTCATCTCGCTGCTGGGGCCTTCGGGCTGCGGCAAGTCCACCCTGATGCTGATGATCGCCGGGCTTCTGGGCATCACCAAGGGCGAAATCACACTTGCGGGTCGTAATGTGACGGGACCGCAGACCGACATCGGCATCATGTTCCAGGACAATACTCTCGTCCCATGGCGCACCGTGCGCGGCAATATCGACCTGCAACTGGAAATGCGCGGCATCGACCCGGCCAGCCGGGAGGAGGATGTCGAGGAACTCTTGCGCTCGGTCCATCTGGAGGACTTTCAGCAACGCTTTCCACACGAACTGTCCGGCGGCATGCAGCAGCGCGCGGCCTTCTGCCAGGCGATGGTGCACCGGCCGAAGACGATGCTGCTGGACGAACCCCTGGGCAAGCTCGACGCGATGACCCGTGAAAACATCCGCAAGGACCTGCAATCGCTCTGGATGCAGAAACGGCCCACTGTGATCTTCGTCACCCATTCCATCGAAGAGGCGATCCAGCTTTCGACCCGCGTCGCGGTCATCACGCCGCGCCCCGGAAGGATAGAAAGGATCATCGACATCGACTTGCCCTTCCCGCGCGACTTCGATGTCAAAAGCTCGCCCGAGTTCACCGCCTATGTGCGCGAAACACAGGAGATTTTCCGCAATTATGGCGTCATCTGACAAAAAACCCTACTTCGCGGCGCTGAGGATTCATCTGGCCAACTCCTGGATGTTCATTGCCTTCTTCATCGGCTTTTTCCTCTTCTGGGAATATGCCGTCGTCTGGTTCGACATCCCGCGTTACATCCTGACGCCGCCCTCGCTGATCGTTGAGAAGGGCGCGGCCGATCTGGACCGGCTTCTCTACTACACCTATGTCACGGGGCTTGAGACGGTGCTGGGCTATGTTGTCGCCGTGGTCCTTGCCCTGCCCATCGGTCTGGCCATCGCCTTCTCGACGATCCTGCGGCGCACCATCTATCCGTTCCTCGTCTGTATCGAGATGGTGCCGAAGATCGCCTTCGCGCCCTTGTTCATCTCGTGGCTGGGTTTCGGCCTTCTGCCCAAGGTGATCATCGTCTTCCTCGTCTGCTTCTTCCCCATCGTCCTGAATGCGATCCTCGCGTTCAATTCGCTCAGCGAAGAACTCACCCGCTTCGCCCGTTCGACCGGGGCGAGCGTCTGGACGACCTTCCTCAAGATCCGGCTGCCCGCCGCCTTGCCCCAGTGCTTCGTCGGCTTCAAATACGCGGCGATCAATGCGACCGTCGGCGCGGCGATTGCCGAGTTCATCGGCTCGGACGAGGGGCTGGGATTCTACATCCAGATCGTGACCGGCAACATGCGGCCCGATCTTGCCTTCGCGGGGATCTTCTTCCTGACGCTGCTCGGGCTTGCCCTGTTCGGCATCGTGACGCTCGCCGAACGGCTGCTGATCCCCTGGCACATCTCGGTCCGCCGGACCGCTCACTGAAAGAAGCGGAGGTTTCCATGTCTCTGACCAAGGCACAGGCGCAGAAGATCGCCGCAGGCCTCAAACCCGAAACCCGGGCCTTCATCGCCGGATCGTTTCGCGATGCGTCCGACGGTGGCACCTTTGTCACGATCAATCCCTCGACGGGTGAGACGCTGTCAAATGTAGCCCACTGCACCGGCTCCGATGTGGACCGCGCCGTTGCGGCCGGACGCAAGGTCTTTGACGACGGCGTCTGGTCACGCGCCGCGCCAGAGGATCGCAAGGCGGTGCTGCTGAAACTGGCCGACCTCGTGCGTGAACATCGCGACGAGCTGGCAGTCCTCGAAAGCCTCGACAGCGGCAAGACCATCACCGATTGCCTGCACGAGATCGGCAACGAGGTGCCGACCTTCTTCCAGTGGTATGCTGAACTGACCGACAAGAGCTTTGGCAAGGTCGCGCCGACGGGCGAAGCCAACCTCGCGCTGATCGTCAGGGAACCGGCGGGCGTTGTTGGCCTTGTCCTGCCGTGGAACTTCCCGCTTCTCATGGCGGCCTGGAAACTCGCGCCCGCGCTCGCGGCAGGATGCTCCTGCATCGTCAAACCTGCCGAACAGACACCGCTCACGGCGCTCAGGCTGGCGGAACTGGCGCGCGAGGCCGGAGTGCCGGACGGTGTTCTGTCTGTCTTGCCCGGACTGGGGGAGACGACAGGACAGGCTATCGGTCGGCACCCTGACATCGACATCGTCTCCTTCACCGGCTCGACCGAGGTCGGCGGCTATTTCCTGCGCTATGCGGGTGAGAGCAACCTGAAGGTCATCGGGCTGGAGATGGGGGGAAAGAGCCCGTTCATCGTGCTCGACGATGCCGATCTGAATGATGACCTCATCGAACATGCCGCCATGTCGGCCTTCTGGAATGGCGGGCAGAACTGTTCGGCCAACATGCGGCAACTGGTGGATGCAAAGCTGGCGGCTGAGTATGCCGAACGGATCATCGCCCGCGCGAAAGAGTTCGTGGTCGGCGATCCGCTCGACCCGGACACCTCTATCGGCGCGATGGTGACGGTTGAGCATCAGACCCGTGTCATGTCCTATATCGGCAAGGGCAAGGCCGAAGGCGCGCGGCTTCTGACCGGCGGCGATGCCTTCGGGCCGGGTTCTTTCATCCGGCCCGCGGTCTTTGCGGGCCTGACCCGCGACATGACGATCGCACGCGAGGAGATCTTCGGCCCGGTCCTCGGCATCCTGCCGGTCAAGGGCATGGACGAGGCTTTGCAGATCGCGCGGGATTCCGAATATGGCCTGCATGCCTCGGTCTTCACCCGCGATATCGACCGCGCGATCCACATGGCGCGGCGGCTGCCCTGCGGCACCGTCTCGGTCAACGGGTTTTCCGAAGGCAACGTCACAACGCCCTTCGGCGGCTACAGGAAGTCCGGCTCGCTCTCGCGCGACAACGGGGCCGAGGCTATGGACCAGTATCTGCAGACCAAGACGATCTGGATCTGCACCTCTCAGCCAGGGGCCGCCTGATGGAAATCGCCGTCTGCCTTCCACTGAAAGAGGCGCAACAGGTCCGTCTCAGGCGCGGGGTCGGGGATGCGACGCTGCGGCTTCGCGATCCGGCCGATCCTTGCGATGCGCCCATCGTGTTCGGAAATCCGGAACCGGAGGTCATCGCAGCCAATGCCAGCCTGCGCTGGATGCAACTGGAATCGGTCGGGTTCGGGGAATATGCCGGGCTCGACTGGTCGCGGCCCGGCGGCAACGCGCAGGTCACGAACCTTGCGGGGTTCTTCGCCGATCCGGTGGCCGAAACCGCGCTTGCGGGCATTCTTGCGCTGATGCGCGGGATCGACCGCCTCGGGACGCTGCGCTGGGCGGGCGACTGGGTGGGCGACCCGGTCCGGGCGGAGCTGCGGCTTCTGACCGGGGCGCGGGTGGTTCTCTTCGGGCGCGGGGCGATCAACGGGCGGCTGGCAGAGTTGCTGACGCCGTTCCGCTGCAAAATCACCTCCTTTGGCCGTGACTGGACGGAACAGGCGCTCGACGCAGCCCTGGCCGACGCCGACATCGTTGTCGCGACCGTGCCGCACACACCGCAGACCGCCGGTCTGCTCGATGCCCCACGGATCGCGCGGATGGCGTCCGGGGCGGTTTTCTGCAATCTCGGGCGCGGCTCGCTCGTCGACGAGGCGGCGCTGGCCGAAGCCCTCACCGAAGGCCGACTTGTCGGTGCGGTGATCGATGTGACCCGCGACGAACCGCTGCCCAAGGGCCATGCCTTCTGGTCCACCCCGAACACCATCCTCACCCAGCATTCCGGCGGTGGTTTCGCCGAGGAAACCGACCGCAAGATCGACTGGTTCCTCGACAACCTCACCCGGTTCCGCGCCGGAGAACCGCTGCGCGGGCTTATTGATTTCGCCAGAGGCTACTGATGCACCAAATCACCAATATCCGCTGCATACTCCTGTCCTCGCCTTACGCCGATGCCGACGATCCCGAGATCAAGGAATGCTTCCCCAACGGTCCGAAGCGCACCATCGGCATGGTCGAGGTGACGCTCGACAACGGCGTGACAGGACTCGGCGAGGGCTACATCGCCGTCTTCGCGCCCAAGGTCTTCCAGTCCATCGTCGAGCTTTGCGCGCCGCAGGTCATGGGCAAGGACGGGTTCGACATCGCCGCACGGGTGCGCGATCTGCGGTCGCTCTGCGATTACTGGTCGTTGCAGGGGGCCGCGCGCCACGTCATCGCCGCCTTCGAGATCGCGCTCTGGGATGCCAAGGGCAAATCGCTCGGCAAACCGGTCTATGATCTTCTCAGCGACGGGCCGAAGGCCGATGCAATCCGCATCTACGGCTCCGGCGGATGCTGCGACCGCAAGGAACAGTTCCTGCGCGAACTGGACCTGCTGGAGAGCCTCGGCATCACCATCTTCAAGATGCGCTCGGTCAAGCATGATATCCTGCGCACCGCCTGGGTGCTGGAGGAAGCCGGGCGGCGCGGGATCGAGGTCGGCGTCGACATGTGCCAGAACCTCGCCGACCCACCGCAGGCGGTGGATGATGTGGTGGGCTTCGTCGAGGCCGTCCATGCCAAGACCGATTTCCGCATGGTTTTCGTCGAGGAGGCGATCGGCCCCGATGCGCCCGAAGGGTTCAAGGAACTCAGGTCCCGCATCGACGTGCCGGTCTGCGGCGGTGAGATCATCACCACGCCGAAGGAGATGATCGAACGGCTGAACAATGAGGTCTACGACTTCGTCCAGCCGGATGCCTCGGTCATGGGCGGGATATCGGCGGTGATGGATGTCTTCGCGGCGGCAAGGGCGAAGGGCACCGATGTGGTCGTCCACGCCTGGGGCGGCGCGGCGGCGATCATGGCCTCCTACCATGCGGCCTTTGCGGCAGGTGGCAAACTGGTCGAGTTTCCAATGCTCGACTTCCCGCTTGGGCGCGAGATGATGGGCGATCAGGCGCGGATTGTGGGGGGCAAACTCCTGCGCCCTTCGGCAGCCGGCCTTGGCCTGTCTCTGACCCCCGAGATGGAAGAGCGCTACCCATTCGACGAGACAGCTGTCTATTCCTGCGCGTTGCTGGACTATGGTCCGCCGCCTGACGCCTATTGGTCGGACTAGGTCATGTTGACAAATGGCGGAGCCATAGGCGGATCGACGTGATGTCGATGAAGCCGAGGAAGCTCTCGGCGGTCTTGTCGCAGCGGGTGGCGACGCGGCGGGCGTTCTTCAGCTTGTTGAAACACCGCTCGACGAGGGTGCGCAGCCGGTAGAGGGTGCGATCGAAGGCCACGCGCAGCTTGCGTGTCTTGCGCATCGGGATGACCGGCACCACATTGCACGCCTCCATGGTTTTGCGAACGATGTCAGAGTTATAGCCGCGGTCGGCGAGCAGGATGGTCGCCTCGGGCAGGTTGTCGGCCATGACCAGATCAAAGCCCAGGTAGTCCGATGTCTGCCCGGGCGTGATCTCCGACCTCATGGGCAGGCCTACGCCGTTGACGCGGAGGTGGATCTTGGTCGTGACGTGGAAGGTGGTCCAGAAAACGATCCGGTGGATCGTTTTCCCACCGGACGCTCGCGAACGGCCAAAAACCTGTCTTGGAGTCCCCCTTTAGCGCCCGCTGCCTGATGACGTGCGCGAACCACCCTCGCCGGTTCTCTCGCACCAGTGGCGTTCACCGGCTCGATGTCGATCATCTGCAGGGCATCGGGAACCAGCCGACTTTCGTTCAGCGCGTCCAAGATCAGCTCCCAGAGCCCGGCCAGCGTCCAGCGTCGGAACCCGCGATAGACCGACGACCACTTGCCGAACTCTTCCGGTAGATCGCGCCACGGCGATCCGGCGCGTGCAATCCAGAAAATCCCGTCCAGAAAAGGCGATGGTTCAGGGGTTTGCGTCCGTTCGGGGCGCTGGCGGCCAGGATGAAGCGTTCATGAGACGCCCACTACTCGTCCGATATCAGGTCTCTTGCCAAGATCGTCTCCATTGCAGATACCGGCTTGAATCACGTTCAGCCCGCCCTGCGAATCCCTTTTGTCAACAAGGCCTAAACCTTGGGATCACGTATCCGGGAAGTTTGCGACACAGACCGGCAATGCCCTCGGGCGGCATGTATGCGCATCGGGTGGCGGGCGCTGGCGGGTGTCGAGACGGAGCGAGCGCTCTTGAGCGAGAGCTTCGCGCCCGCAGGAGATGCTGGCCCCGGCTGACCCGGGACCAGCGAAGGTCTGCACGATCACTTCATCAGGTCGGCAACCGGAATCGCCTCCGGGATGGTCCATTCGTCAACGACGCCAGGTTTGCCATTGGTCGTCTCGACGATCAGATAGCGCGCCTTGTTCTGGTGATGGATCTCGCTCGAGAAGGTGCGCGGACCGAAGAGCGTCGGCTCTTCGTTCATCTTCTCAAGCTCGGCCACCACCGCATCGGCGTCCGTAGTGCCGGCGCGCTCGACCGCCTTGGCCCAGACGTCGATCAGCACGTAACCCGGATAGACATATTGGGTAGAGGGATCGCCACCGGTCGCTTCCTTGTAGGCGGCATTGAAAGCCGTCACATCCGCGTTCGGATCGTCGCCGTAGATCGAACCCTGGACCGGCACGAAGAAGTTCGACAGGTCCGGCACCGCCGACAGCCAGTAGCTGCCATCGACGCCCGAACCGTTCAGGATCATCGAATTGATGCCCGCCGCCCGGATCTGCTTGATGGCCGACACCGCACCCGGCATCATCGTGCAGAGCATGATCGCGTCCGGCTCTTCGGGCAGCGACTTGATGCGGGTGATCTGCGCGGCGATCGAGGCATCCTCGTTCTTGAACGTGTCTTCGCCCACGAGCGTGGCATCGGCCAGTTGCGGCAGCGCCCAGTCGAACCCGTCGCAGATGCCCTTGTTATATTCGGTCCAGGTGTCGAGAAGGCGGTAGTAGCTGCGCGCGCCCTTCTTCTCGTAGGACCATTGCGCCATGGTGGCACCCTGCACCGCGGCCAGGACCGAGGCCGAGAAGCTGTGCGGGCCGACGCCCTGGATACCGGCCTTGATCGATTCCGCGCAGAGGAAGAACGAGACGAGGCCCGCGCTTTCGGCCGTCAGCGCTGCGGGCGCGCCGAAATCGTAGTCGCAGGACACGACGACAAGGTCGGCGCCCTGGTCGATCACCGACAGGCCGGCCTTCGCGCCTTCGGCGCGGTCGGTTTTGGTGTCGGCGTTCACCACCTCGATCTGCTTGCCCAGAAGGCCGCCCGCATCGTTGATCTCCTTGATGCGGATCATCGCGGCATCCTGCGCGGGCTTGTCATAGGCCTGCATGAAGCCCGATTCCGCCGTGGCGAAGCCGACGACGATCCTGTCGTCGTCCGCCCGCGCCGGGGTGCTGGCCAGCGCGGCGCCCAGAAGCGTCGCGGTCAGATATGTCCGTCTTTTCATTTGGATACTCCCTTGCTGAGGTCAGGTTGTTTTTGTCCGGATACGTCCGGAGCCACTGAGCCGGCGCGCCGCCAGCCGAGTTCCTTGTTGCCCATCAGGCCCGAGGGGCGGCGGGCGAGGATCAGGATCATCACGACCCCGAGCGCGATTTCCTGCACGCCGTTCGGCAGGGCGAATTTCGAGGCGCCGATGGTGACGCCTGCCTCCAGCCAGCGCAGCGCCTGGATCAGGACCGACAGGAAAAGCACGCCGATGACCGCGCCCGACAGGCTGCCCATGCCGCCGACGACCAGCATGGAAAGGGTGATGAAGGTCAGGCCGAGGTAGAATGTGTCGGGCGTCACGACGCCGATCGAATGGGCGAAAAGCGCGCCGCCCATGCCCATGACCGCGCCCGAGACGACGAAGGCGATCAGCCGTTCGCGCGGCAGGTCGATGCCAGAGGCCGAGGCGGCGGTGGGTTCGTCGCGTGCCGCCCGCAACGCCAGCCCCGCGCGGCTGATCGCATGGGCCCAGGCGATGAAGACCGCAAGGATCGCGGCGATCAGGTAGGGCCAGACGGTGCGCACGATGGGAATGCCGACGACCGAGGATGTGGCACCTGTCACATCCTCCCAGTTCGAATAGATCGTGTTGATCATGGCGAGCATCGCGAAGGTCGCGATCGAAGCGGCGATGCCCGACAGCCGCATCAGGATCTTGCCGAAGAGCGCCGCCCAGACTGCGGCCCACAGGGCGGCCAGCCCCGCCCCCGCCCAGTAGGGCAGTTGCAGTGCCGTCAGCCACTCCGGCAAGCCCGGCAGAAGCGTCTGTTTCATCATCGGCGGCATGGTCAGCCAGGCGGCGGCATAGGCGCCGAGGCAGGTAAAGCCCGCGTGCCCGAACGAGATCACGCCGGAATTGCCGACGAAGATGTAAAGTCCGACGACGAGGATCACGCGCAGGAAGATGTCGATGATCGTCTGGTTGAAGGGCTTCGAGCCGACGAACCAGGCCAGAAGCGCGAAGACGATCAAGAGCGCCGACAGGATCAGTGGCGTGGCCAGGGTACGGCGGGCGACGGAGGTGCGGGCGGACATCTCAGACCCTCTCTTTCGTGCCGCGTGCGGCCAGAAGCCCCTGCGGGCGGAAGATCAGGACAAGGATCACCGCGCCATAGACGAAGGCATCGCGGAAGGGCCGCGCGTCGATGGGCAGCGTGACCTGCATCACGACCGAGGCGGCGCCGAGAAGGAACCCCGCGATCACCGCGCCGGGCAGGCTGCCGAGCCCGCCGATCACGGTGGCGATGAAGGCCATCAGCATCACATTCGCCCCCATCTGGATATCCGCCGTGCCGGTCTGGCTGCCAAGGATCAGACCGATGGCGGCGGCGAGCGCGCCCGAAAGCGCGAAGGCCCCCATGATCACCCGGTTCGCCCGCACCCCCAGCACCCGCGCCATGGTGAAATTCTCCGCCGCCGCCCGCATTTCCAGCCCGAAGCGCGTGCGCTTGAGAAACGAGGTCAGCCCGAAGAGGATCGCGACCGTCACCGCAATAGTGATGACCTGCAACAGCGGGATGCGCGCGCCAAGGATTTCCACCGGCTGGCTGAGCGCGGGCAGAAGCGAGATCGACTTCGGCCGCGAGGAGAAGAGCATCAGCAGGAAGTAGCGGATGACGAAGCCCAATGCGAAGGAGGCGATCATCATCGTCGCGGGGCTCGCTTTCCTGAACCGCCGGAAGACGGTGATTTCCGCCAGAACCGACAGCCCCGCCCCCATGACCAGCACGAAGGGCACCAGCAGGAACCACGGCAGATTTCCGGCGAAGATCACCGCAACCGCGTCGGTCGAGGGCCAGAGGAGCGCGAATATCGAAAAGGCGATCACGTCGCCATGGGCGAAGTTCACCAGCCGCATCACCCCGAAGATCAGCGCGATACCCAGCGCGCCAAGCGCGTAGAGCGAGCCGAGGCTGAGCGCGTCGAACAGGATCTGAAGGATCGCGGACATCAATGCTCCCCGTAACCGAAATAGGCGTCCTGCATCGCCTCGGACTGCCCCATGGCGCTTGCGTCGCCGTCCATCATCACCTGCCCGCCGCGCATCAGGATCATCCGGCCGCCGACCATCATGGCGCGGGTGGAGCTTTGCTCGACGATCAGGAGCGTCAGCGCCCGCTGGCGGCGGAGCGCGATGAGCCGTTCATAGACCTGGTCGGTGATATTGGGTGCGAGGCCCAGCGAGGGCTCGTCGATGGCGATCAGGCGCGGATTGGTCATGAGCGCCCGGCCGATCACCAGCATCTGCTGCTGCCCGCCGGAGAGAAGCCCGGCCTGCGCGTTCCGGCGGTCCTTCAGGATCGGGAAAGTCGCGTAGACTTCTTCAAGCGCGCTGGCGGCACGCGCCCGCCAGCCGCGTTCACCCGCATGCATGCCGGTGCCGACGAGAAGGTTTTCCTCGATGGTGAGCGAGCCGAAGACATCGCGGCCCTCGGGCACCATCGACAGGCCAAGGCGCGCAATATCCTCGGGCGCGCGGCCAGTGACATCATGATCGGCGAAATCGATCCGCCCGCCCGCAGGCGGCGTCACCCCGGCGATGGCGCGCAGGAGCGAGGACTTGCCCGCCCCGTTCGGCCCGGTGATGAACAGGATTTCTCCTTCCGCCAGCGACAGGGACACAGACCTGACGGCGGTCAGACGGCCGTAGCGGATGGTCACGTCGGCGAGTTTCAGAAGGCTCATGCCACCCCCTCCGGCATCTGTGCCTCGGCGGCGGTGCCCATATAGGCGTGGCGGACCTTTTCCGAGGCGCGGATCGCGGCCGGATCGCCGGTCTCGATCACCGCGCCGGAATCGAGGACGACGATATGGTCGCACAGCTCGAGCACCAGCCCGACATTGTGCTCGATCAGAAGGACGCCGCAGCCCATCTCGAGCGCGATCCGGCGGACGAGCGCGGCAAGGTCGGCGGCCTCGGCGGCGCTCATGCCCGCGGCGGGTTCGTCCAGCAGGATGTAGCCCGGACGCCCCATCAGCGCGCGACCGATGGCCACGCGCCGTTCGTCGGTATAGGGCAGGGTGCCCGCGATCCGGTCGGCGAGGGCGGCGATGCCGACCCAGTCGAGCATCGCCTCGGCCTCGGCAATCGCCGCGCGGCGGCTCTGGCCAAGACCGACGCCGGTGACCTCGAGGTTGTCGATCACGGGAAGATCGCGGAAGAGCCGCCCGCCCTGGAAGGTGCGGGCAATGCCCTTCCGACGTATCTCATGCGGCTTCAGTCCGGTCAGGGCGGTGCCGTCCAGCGTCACCGCCCCGCCGGTCGGGGCCTGAAACCCGGTCAGCACATTGACAAGGGTGGTCTTGCCCGCGCCGTTCGGACCGATCAGCCCGGTGATCCGGCCGGGAGCGACCGCCAGATTCACCTCGCTGAGGGCCGTGAGACCGTCGAACGCCACCGTCACCCCGTCTGCGCCAAGCCGCCGCATCAGCCCCCCTTTCTTTCCCTGGTGATGAGGTAGGACCCGCTGTCGTCCAGCGCGGCCGTCCAGCCGGGCTCGATCACGATGGTCGTGGTCACTTCCTCGATAATCGCGGGGCCTGCGATCTTCGCCCCCGTGCCGAGCAAACCGCCGTCATAGACCGGGGTCTTCACCCGCTTGCCATCGGCCGAGAAGACCGCGTCGCGGTGCCCCTTCAGGGCCTTGGCGACAGGGGTGCCCTTGCCAAGCGCCATGCGCTTCGGCTTGTCCACCCGGCCATAGACGGTGCTTTCGATGTTCACCACCTCGACCGTCGAGTGACGTTCGGAATAGGTGTAAAGCTCTTCATGCCGCTTGTGGAACGCCTCCTTGATCTTCGCGATGGACTTCGCGTCGACCTTGAAGGTGCCGATCTCGACCGTGCATTCATGGACCTGACCCACATAGCGCATGTCGAGACTGCGGCGGATGTCGATGTCCTTGCGGGCGAAGCCGTCGGCCTTCAGATGGGCGATGCCCTGTGCCTCGATCTCGTTGAAAAGGCTGTCGATCCTGGCATAGGCCGCGTCGTTGTCGAGCCGAAGCGGCGCAGTGGCCATGTAGTTGTATTTCACGTCCGAGATGATCTGGCCGAAGGCGCAGAGGCCCGAGGCGAGTTTCGGCAGGACGATCGTGTCGATCCCCATGTCGGCGGCCAGCGCGCAGATATGGGCGGCTGTCGCGCCGCCCGCGCCGACCAGCACGAAATCGCGCGGGTCGTAGCCGCGTTCCACGGTCACGCGGCGGATGCCGTTGACCATGTTGGCGTTGACGATGGTGAACATGCCGTAGGCGGCGCGTTCGACCGAAAGCCCAAGAGGATCGGCGAGCTTCGTCTTCACCGCAGCCCGCGCGAGCTTCGCGTCCAAGGGCAGCCGCCCGCCGACCAGACCGTCGGGGTTCAGATAGCCAAGGACAAGGTTCGCGTCCGACACCGTGGGCTCCGCCCCGCCCTGTCCGTAGCAGGCAGGCCCCGGGTCCGACCCCGCCGATTGCGGCCCCATCTGCATCAGCCCCATCTCGTCGATCCAGCCGATGGAGCCGCCGCCTGCGCCCAAAGTCTCGACCTGGATCATCGGCACGCCGATCCTGTAGCGCAGGAAGTCGATGTTCTTGTTGACGTTGGTCACGCCGCCCTTGGTCAGCGTGATGTCGAACGATGTGCCGCCCATGTCGACGGTGATGACGTCGGTCTTGCCGAAGGGCTCGCAGACATATTGCCCGGCGGCGGGCGCGGAAGCCGGGCCGGAGTTGATCGCATAGACCGACCGGTCCGTCATCGCCTGCCCGATCGCAAGGCCACCGTTCGACTGGTAGTAGCGCACCGGCTGCTTCGCGCCGAGCGACTGGAAATAGGCGTCCACCGCGGTCACGTAGCGTTTCATGATCGGGGCGAGATAGGCGTTCACCACCGCCGTCGAGGTGCGGGTGTATTCGCGGACCTGGGGGTAAAGCTCTGACCCCAGCGTCAGGATGACGTCCGGCAGCATCTCGCGCAGGATCTCGCCCGCGCGGCGTTCATGGTCGGGGTGAAGGACCGACCAGACGAAGCTGATCGCCACCGTCTCGACCCCCTCGGCCTTGAACACTTCGCAGGCCGCGCGCACGTCGGCCTCGTTCAACGCCTCGCGCACCGATCCGTCCGACAGCACCCGCTCGCGGATGCCGCGCCGCAGGTAGCGGGGCACGAGCATGGTCGCGGGGGGATATTCCGGGTCGTAGCGGTAGCCGTCTTCCTTGTGGCCAAGGCGGATTTCCAAGCTATCCTCGTGCCCGGCCGTGCAGATCAGCCCGGTCTTGGCGCCCTTGTGCTGGATTAGCGCGTTCAGCCCCACGGTCGTGCCGTTGATGCAGAGATCGCAGTTCGAGATGATCTTTTCCGCCGGAACGCCGAGGTCTTCGGTGATCAGCGCAAGGCCGTTCCGGATGGCCTGTGTCGGGTCCTGCGGGGTGGACAGCGCCTTGTAGAGCCTGACCTGCCCGCTTTTGTCGGCCAGCACGAAATCGGTGAAGGTGCCACCCGCGTCGATGCCGAGGCGATAGTCGGTTCTCATGATCCCGCCCCCCTCAGTTCGCGCCCGCGCGCCGGTCGGCGCGCAGGGCCTTGGTGGCGTTCATGTCGACGGCGAGCGTCGCGGCATCGGTGATGACGACGCCGTAATCCTCCTTCGCGCCTTTCAGCGAGACGAGGCCGTTCTTCACGTCCCAGACGACCTTCTCGACCGCGCGCTCCATCGGGTCGCCGTAACCGCCGCCGCCGGGGTTCATGTTGGTGATGCGGTCGCCCGGTTTGATGACCTCGATCACGTTCTCGCGGATCGTCTTCGCGTCACCGCCCTTCACCAGTTCCAGCCGCCCGACCTTTTCGTCGGTCATGGTCGAGGCCGCGCCGGCCGCGCCCACCGCCGGGATGCGGCGGCCTTCGCCGAAGGTGATGAAGGTCATGTCGTCGTTGAGGGGCTCGACCTCCCACGCCGTTCCCGACCCGCCGCGGAACTTGCCGGCGCCTCCGCTATCGGTCATCAGCGAATAACGGTGGATGATGATCGGGTAGGAATATTCCAGCAGTTCCACATCGCCCGAGGTCAGCGCGCCGAAGCAGCATTCCGGCCCGCAGGCGTGCCAGCCGTCCTGGCTTGGCGTCGCCCCGGCGCCCGAGATGATGGTGGCGAGCACCATCGTCACATATTCCTCGTCGTGCCGCTTGTCCCAACCGGCGATGTTGAGGCCGTTGGCATGGCCCCATGACGCCGAGACCTTCGACGGCACCGCCTTTTCGAAGGCAAGCCGCACCGCGTCGGTCAGCGTCTCCATCGGCGTTGTCGTGCAGTTCATGTGCGGCGCGGGTTCACGCGCGTTGCACAAGGTTCCCTTCGGCCCCATGTCGACCGTCACGCAGCGGTAAAGCCCCTCGTTATAGGGGGGCGGGAGCTGGGCGAACATCATCAGGCCGAGGTAGACGCCGGAATAGGAATTGCCCTCGTAGGAGTTGATGAAATAGGGGATCTGCGGCGGGCTGGAGATCTCGATGTGGCAGGTATCCGCCTTGATCGTCACCTTTGCCCTGATCTCGAAATCCCCAAAGCCGTGGCCGGCATCCTCAAGGATCGCCGCGCCTTCGTAGGTGCCATCCGGCACGCTCGCGATAAGGCCCCGCATCTGTTTCTCGGCCATATCGAGAAGGGTCGCGATGCAGGCATCGACCTCGGCCTCGCCGTACTTCTCCAGCATGTTCAGAAGCGCGCGTTCGCCGACCTGGCAAGCGCCGATCAGCGCGTTGAAGTCGCCCTCCTGATCGCGGCGGGCGCGCATGTTGGTCAGGATGAAGTTCAGGACATCCTTGCGCGGCTGCCCCCGGTCCCAGACCTTGACCGGCGGAATACGCAGGCATTCGGCGTAAATCTCCTTGGCGCCGGGGTTGTAGCCCGCAGGCACCGGGCCGCCCACATCGGTCAGGTGACCCTTGCAGACGGTCCAGTACTTGAGCTTCCCCTTCCAGAAGACCGGCCGGTAGAAACAGGTGTCGATGGCGTGCGACCCGCCCCAGGCGGGGTCGTTGTGGATGATGAGGTCGCCCTCGTGTATGTCGTCGCCGAAATAACCGGCGACCACTTTCATCGCGGGGATGAGCGAGCCGAGGTGGATCGGAATGTCCTGCCCCTGCAGGATCATCTCGGGCACCGCGTTGAAGAGCGCCGTCGAATAATCATGCGCGAGGTTGAAGACCGACGACCGCGCGGTCTTTTCCAGCGACAGCGTCATCTCGCGCTGGGTGGTTTCCAGAATCCCGCGCACGACCGACAGGGTGATCGGATCGACCTTCACGGGCTTTTTGGCAGCTTTCGCCATCATCGCGCCTCTCTCTTGAGGCCGCGCACAAGGGGGACGGACGGGCGGATCGCCCGGTCGAATCGCGGAAACTCCCTGTCGCGCGGCGTTCTTTGCACCGTTGCGACGATCAGGCTAGCGCCGGTTTTCCCGGCCGGTCTTTGCGCCGGGCGCATGCTTTCTTGTCGGGGAGTGCACGGAAGGCCCGCGCAGGAAGACAGGTCTTTACAGGCGCGGCGTGGCTCTTTCACACTTGCCTTCGGGAGGTGCCGGGGATGAAAACGACGATCACGACGCGCGGGGTGGATCAGGCGGCGCGCAGCCGCCACTGGCACGAGACGATCGGGCGCGCTTACTTCCCGCTTGATCTCAGCTTCCGCCGGCCCGAGGCGTTCGACGGCGAACTGACAAGCTGGCAGCTTGGCACTGTCTCGCTGTCCCGCCTGACCTCCGACGCGCTTCTCTACCGCCGCCTGCCGCGTCATCTGACCGCTCAGGGGCCTGAGGAATTCCTCGTCACCGTCCCCGCCAAGTCCGAGGTCCGGTTCAGCCAGTGCGGCAAGGAGGTGCGGGCCAATCCCGGCGCCTTCATCCTTGAACGCAGCGACGAACCCTACGAGTTCAGCCACGCCGAGGCGGCCGATCTTTGGGTGATGAAGGTCACCGCCGACATGCTCGGTGGCCGGGTGCGCGCGCCCGACCGGTTCTGCTCGCTCGAATTCGACGCGACGAACGGGGCGAACGGGCTTTTCGTCGACATGCTGCACCTCGTCCCCGGCCGCTATGACGCGATGACCGAGGAGACGCGCGCCACGGTCGGCCGCCAGCTGGTCGACCTTCTGGCGTTGGCGCTTCAGTCCGACGACCGGGTGCTGACCTCGGGCCTGTCGTCCGTTCGCGCCGGGCATCTGGCACGGATCGAGGCCTTCGTGCATCGCCATATCGATGATCCCGACCTCGGGCCGGAGGGCGTGGCCGCCGGCTGCGGCATATCGGTTCGCTACCTGCACGAGCTTTTGCGAGACACCAATACGACGCTCGGCCAGTGGATCAGGGACCGGCGCCTGCAGGCCGCGCAGGAAGACCTTGCCAACCCCGCCGATGCCCGCAGCATCGGCGAGATTGCCTATGCCCATGGCTTCGCCGATCAGGCGCAGTTTTCCCGCGCCTTCCGGGCCCGCTTTGGCCTTACGCCGAAAGAGATGCGCGCCGGTCATCGCCGCACCGATCCCGCCTAGCGCGCGCCGCGACGGGCGGCGGCGGTCGCAAGCGCCGTGGCGATCGCGAGCTTGAAGGCCTCGGCCGGCAGGAAGGGCACAAGCCCGCCTGCGATTGCCTTGCCGGAACCGATCAGCGCCGCAAGCCAGGCAACCCCCGGGATATAGATCAGAGCCACGCCTGCCAGCATGACGGCGGCGGTCGGCACCAGCCCCCTCAGCCAGCCGCGATCGGACGCCCAGCCGACGAAGACGGCGGCGAGGAGGAAGCCCAGAAGATACCCCCCCGTCGGCCCCGCCATATAGGCAAGCCCCGCGCCCGAGGCGAAGACCGGCAGGCCGGCGGCGCCTTCGGCCAGATAGGCCAGAAGCACCGCGCCCGCCATCCGCGCGCCAAGCGTCGCGCCGATCATCAGGACGGCAAGCGTCTGCAGGGTCATCGGCACCGGCCAGAACGGCACCTGCACCTTGGCCGACAGCGCCAGAAGTGCTGTTCCCGCCAGAACGATCCCCGCCCGCGCCCAGAGGCTTTGCGGCAGGCTTGAAGCCATGAGGCCATTTGCTGATTTCGTCATGTTTGTCTCCCTCCCTCACAGTCCCAGATGGTCGCGGACGCGCTGCAATGCGGCCTGCCGGTCGGCCCGCGCGGCCAGCGACTGATCCATCGTCACCTCGACGAAGCGGGCGGGCGCGTGGGGCTGAAGCTGGCCGATCAGATCCATGTCGGCGGCGATCACGCAGCCGAGCATCATGTAGCCGCCGCCCGACACGGCATCGCGGTGCAGGACGATGGGTTCCGTGCCCCCCGGCACCTGAATCGAGCCGTAGGGATAGCAGGCATCGACGATGTTCGACGGGTTCGAGCCTGCGCCGAACGGCTGTTCGCGCGGCACGAAATCAAGCGCGGTACCGCCCTTGAAGCGATAGCCGATCCGGTCGGCCTCGGGCGCGACCTTCCAGGTATCGGCGAAGAACTGCTTTCCGGCGGCAGATGTGATCCGGTGCCAGTAGAGCCCCGGCAACATGCGCAGTTCCGCCGGATTGCCCGGCATGCGGCGCAGGTTGGCGGGCACTGCGCCCTTGCCCGGCCCGCCGCCGCCGCCGACGGCAAGCTCGTCGCCCGCCTTCAGCGCGCGCCCCTCATGCCCGCCAAGCGCGCCGAGCGTGTAGGTCGAGCGCGAGCCGAGCTTTACGGGCACGTCGATCCCGCCCGACACGGCGATATAAGCCCGGGCGCCCCCCTTGAGGAACCCGAACGAGAGACGATCCCCCGCCTTAACCTGAAACGCGGACCAGCTGTCGCGATCCTCACCATTGACCTTCGGCGGAAGATCGCCCCCCGTCACCGCCACCGTGGCCGGTGCGGTGAATTCCAGTTCCGGCCCCATGAACACGGCCTCAAGCACCGCGGCGCCTTCGTCGTTGCCCACGAGCATGTTGGCGACACGCAGCGCGAAACGGTCCATGCCGCCCGAGATCGGGATACCCAGATGGTAGTAACCCGGCCGCCCGAGGTCCTGCACGGTCGTCGACAGGCCCGGAGAGATCACCTTAACGGCCATGGAGCACCTCCATCAGCTTGGCATTGGTTCCGTCGATGTCGCGGTTGAAATCGGCCAGCGAAAAGCTGCAGTCGCGGATCACCGGCTCGAACCGGTTCTCTTCCACCGCCTCGACCGCGGCGTCATAGGCGTCGCGCCCGATAGGCTTCCATTTCACGATGTCGCCGGGCCGGAAGAGGCACATCTCCTCAGTCAGGTAGCTGATCTTCTGGTTCGGGTCGTAGATCGGCATCGGCGTGATGCCGAACATCTGGTAGCCGCCCGCGCCCCTGACCGAATAGATGCAGGAAAAGCAGCCGCCATAGCCGACCGTCAGTTTCGGTGTGTCGGTCCGGGGGCGCAGGTATTTCGGCACCTCGATCTGCCGCTTGCGTTCGACCATCTGGTACAGGAACGGCAGACCGGCGACGAAACCCACCATCGAGACGAACCAGGGGCTGCCGGAATGGGCGGCGATGAAATCCTCGACCGATCCGTAGCCATTCACGCTTGCCGCATATTCGATGTCGGTCGAACTCGGGTCCTGATGGCGTTCGCGGAACCGCATCAGCGTCTCATGCGTCCAGGGGTCCTGATAGAAGACCGGGATCTCGATGATCCTTGTCTTCAGCGTAGCATCGGATTTCGAGGCTGCGCCCTCCATCGACTGCAATTCCTTCAGAAGATCGGCGGGCCTGATCCGGTCGGGATCGAACTTGATCTGGAAGCTTGCGTTCGCGGGGCAGATCTCGGTCACGCCCCTGATCCCGGCCGCCTTGACCGCATTGGTCATCGACAGCGAGGTGAAGAACGCCTCGAGCGACATGGATTCGGACACCTCGGCGAAGATATGTTCGTCACCGCCAAAGCTGAAACGGATAGACATGGTCCCTCCTTCCCTCAGGGTTGCGGATCGGGCGCGAGCGCGCCCGAATGGGTTTCAAGCCAGCCTTCCAGCCAGCGGGTGTGAACCGCCCCCGCCTGCACGTCGGCGTCCCGCGCCAATGCGAGGAAGAGTGGCTTCGTCGTCTTCATCCCGCCGATGTCCAGCTCATCGAGCGCGCGGACCAGCCGCGTGATCGCGGCCTCGCGCGTTTCGGCATGGACGATCAGCTTGGCGAGAAGGGAATCGTAGAAGGGCGGCACCTGATAGCCGGGGTAGAGCATGGAATCGAACCGCACCCCCGGCCCGCCGGGAATACGCAGATCGCCCACCGTGCCGGGGAAAGGCGCGAAATCGCGGGCCGGATCCTCGGCGTTCAGCCGGACCTCGATCGCATGGCCCTTCACCCGCAGATCGGATTGCCGGAACCGCAAGGGCTCGCCCCCCGCGATCCGCAGCATCTCGGCCACGAGGTCGATGCCGGTGATCGCCTCGGTCACCGGATGCTCGACCTGGATCCGGGTGTTCATCTCGATGAAGTAGAACCGGTCGGCCGCATCGTCATAAAGGTATTCGACCGTGCCCGCGCCCGAATAGCCGACCGCCCGCGCCAGCGCGACGGCCGAGGCGCAAAGCTCTTCCCTCACCCGGTCCGACAGGGCGCGCGAGGGCGCTTCCTCCCACACTTTCTGGCGGCGGCGCTGCAGCGAACATTCGCGTTCGAAGCAATGGACCGCATCCCTGCCGTCGCCCAGCACCTGCACCTCGATATGACGGGCCCGCGCGATGACCTTTTCCATGTAAAGCCCGCCGTCGCCGAACGCCGCGAGTGCCTCGGCCTCGGCCTGGGGGAAGGCCTGTTCGAATTCGGCCAGCGAATTGGCGATGCGGATGCCGCGCCCGCCGCCGCCTGCGGCCGCCTTGATCATGACCGGAAAGCCGGTGTCGATCAGGATTTGGCGGGCCGCCTCGATTCCGTCGACGCGGCCCGCCGACCCCGGAACAACCGGCACGCCCGCAGCCGCCGCCGCCGAGCGTGCCGTGACCTTGTCGCCCATCATTCGAATCGCGTCGCCCGACGGGCCGACGAAGGTCAAACCCTTAGCCGCGACCGCATCGGAAAATGCAGCGTTCTCGGCCAGAAACCCATAGCCGGGATGAATCGAATCCGCCCCGGTCGCCTCGGCGGCCTTCAGGATCGCCTCGGTGTTCAGATAGCTCTTCTTCGCCGCCGGCGGGCCGATGTTCACCGCCTCGTCCGCGATCTGCACATGCAGCGCGGTCGCATCGGCGTCGGAATGCACCGCCACCGTCGCGATACCAAGGTCGCGCGCCGCCCGGATGATCCGCACGGCGATCTCTCCGCGGTTGGCGACGAGAAGCTTCTTCAGCATCAGTCAAGCTCCGCCAGCAGCGCACCGGCCATCACCGGCTCTTCATTGTCGGCCACAAAGCGGACGTTCGCGCCCGCCACGTCCGACCTCACCTCGTGGAAGCTTTTCATCACCTCGATCAGGCCGATCACGTCGCCCACTGCGACGGCATCACCGTCGGCCTTGTAGGGCGGCTTGTCGGGCGAGGAGGCGCGGTAGAAGGTGCCCGGCAGGGGCGAGAGGATCTGGGCCATGAGTTACTCCTTGCGGTCGGAATGGGGCGCGATGGCCGCGCGCACGGCGGCGGCGATTTCAAGGGCGTTCGGCGTGTCGGAATGGATGCAGACCGATTCGCAGCGCGTCGGGAAGTGAGAGCCGTCGGTCGCCGTCCCTTCCCGCTTCTCGATCGCGCGCAGGACACGCGCGGCCATCTCGGACGGGTCCTTCGCCTCGTGCTCGCGCGTGACGATCAGCGTGCCGTCGGGGCGATAATCCAGGTCGCCGTAATATTCGGCCACCAGCCGGTGCCCGCGCGCGGGATAGATCGTCTCGTGCAATGTGCCGACCATGCCCAGGATCGGCACGCCGAAGATGTCGGCGGCGTCGCAGACGGCATGGGCGATCTCTTCCTGCCGTGCGGCCATGCCGAACAGGCTGCCATGCGGCTTGATATGGTTCAGCTCCATCCCCTCGGCCCTGAGGAAACCGCAAAGCGCGCCGATCTGGTAGATCAGGCAGTTCGCCATCTCCTCGCGCCCCATCTTCATCTCGCGTCGGCCAAAGCCCTGCAGGTCCGGCAGCGAGGGATGCGCGCCAACCCTGACGCCATGCGCCTTGGCCATCCGCACCGTCTTGCGCATATGATTGAAGTCGGACGCATGGAACCCGCAGGCGACATTGGCGATGTCGATCATCGGCATCATGCCGGCATCGTCGCCCATGTGATACAGGCCAAATCCTTCGCCCATGTCACAGTTGATGGTGACAGCCATCACCCGCCTCCCCGAATGAACCTTGTCGAGGGGATCGTGCGGCGCGACCCTCATATTGTAAAATTCTAAATTCTGTATCATCGTATCGAAAAATCAGATGAGGTTGAGTGATGTCCATTACGTTCCGGCAGGTGCGATACTTCATCGCCGCGGTGGAAACCGGACAGATCAGCCATGCCGCCATGGAGATGAACGTCTCGCAATCTGCCGTCACGGCCGCGATACAGGCGCTCGAAGCGCAGTTGGGTGTCCAGCTTCTGGAACGCACGCCGGCCGGCGTGACGCCCACCATCGCGGGCGCGCGCTTCCTGCATCACGCGCGCAACATCGCCGCCGCCGTCGAGGACGCCGTGCGCAGCCCGCTCGGCGAGGGGCGCGCGGCGCAGGGCAGCCTGCGCGTCGCCGCCACCTATACTGTCGCGGGCTATTTCATGACCCGGCACTATGCCCGCTTCCGCCGCGCCTATCCCGATATCGCACTGGAAATGATCGAACTGCCACGCGGCGAGATCGAGAAGGGCATCATCGAGGGCTCGGTCGACATCGCGGTGATGCTGGTCTCGAACCTCGCGAACCGGGCCGAGATCGAACAGGAAACGCTGATGCGGTCGCGGCGCAGGCTGTGGCTTCCCGCCGACCACCCGCTTTTGGGCCAGGACCGCGTGACCCTGGCCGACGTGGCCCGTGAACCCTATGTGATGCTGACCGTCGACGAGGCGCGCACCACCGCCGGACGCTACTGGCAGGAGGCGGGGCTGGCGCCGAACGTGATCTTCGCCACCAGCTCGGTCGAGGCCGTCCGGTCGCTGGTGGCAGCGGGCATGGGCGTGACGATCCTGTCGGACATGGTCTATCGCCCCTGGTCCCTGGAAGGGCAGCGGATCGAACTCAGGCCGGTCGATCAGGACATTCCCAGCATGGATGTCGGCCTCGCCTGGTCGCGCAAGCGTCCGCACAGCCAGCCCGCAACGATCTTCCGCGCCTTCATGTCGGTCGCGATGGGCGGCGGCGGCTGAGGGTTAGGCTGAGGCTGAGGTTCCGCACTTCCGGTCGGCCATCCGCAATCCCTACCGCGGTCCGCGCCCGCTATCGCGGTACTTCCCATCGGTTTCTACTGATTGGCTCCGGCGGTAGGGATCGAACCTACGACCAATTGATTAACAGTATCGAGCCGCGCACCTTTACGCAGCTTTGCATAACCCCGGTGTAGCTTTATTTTTGTAGCAAAATCAGATACTTGACTGACTAACCTGCCCGAGCGTAGCTTTATGCAGCCGTACCGCAACCGTTTGCTATTTGCTTGCTGGGGATTTTGCTATGTCCGACAGAACAACCGTCAAACTCACCAAGACCTTCGTCGACAAGGTGGTTGCTAGCAACCAAGACGCCTTCTTTTGGGACACCGACATTGCCGGGTTCGGCTTAAAGGTGACCCCCAAGGGCAAGCGCATCTTCATCGTGCAGCGCCGCATCAAGGGCGGTGCCAGCGCCGCAGTGCGGATCACGGTGGGCGCCTATGGTCCGCTGACAGTCGAGCGCGCACGGGACGAGGCGCGGGAGTTGGTGCTGGCAATGAGCCGGGGTATCGACCCGCGCGCCGTGGAAGCGGAGAAGAAGGCGCAGGAGGAAGCCGCGAAGAAGAAGCAGGAGCTGGAAGGCATCACGCTCAAGGACGTGTTCGACAGCTACCTTGGCAGGCCGGGCAAGCTGAAGGAGAGCACGAAAGACTGGTATCGCTTCTTCATCGACAAGACCTTCAAGGACTGGGCAGACAAGCCTGTGGTCAGCATCACCCGCGACATGGTGCGCGAGCGGCACGCGGAACTGGTACGCGGCGGGTTGAAGGGGAAGAAGCGGAAGGGCGGGGCACCGGCCAGCGCCAACTCGGCGATGGTGGTCCTGCGCATCATCCTGAACTACGCCGCCGACGAACACCAGCTTGCGGACGGTAGCCCGCTGATCCCGGTCAACCCCGTCGGTGCGATGAAGCGGCACTGGGCAACGCTGGGCGACCGCACCGACCGTTATGTCCCTTTCGACAAGGTGGGTGCGGTCTGGAACATGCTGCTCGCCGCGCGCGAGACCGCTCGCAACCGTGATGTGTTGGCCGGGGTGAATTTCGTGATGTTCCTGCTCACCACAGGTTGCCGCAGGGGCGAGGCGTCCAAGCTGCTGTGGACTGACGTTCACATCGACCGCGAAGGCCCCGCCAGGTCGTATTGGTTCCTCGGGGACCGGAAGCAGGGCAAGCCGATCATGTTGCCGTTGTCCTCCGCCACCATTGCCATCCTTGATGCTTGCAAGCGGGTGGAGGGGAACGACCATGTGTTCCCCAGCCGGGGCAAGGATGGGCATATCACCGACCCGCGCACGGTGTTGGCTGAAGTGGACAGGCTGGCTGGGCGCATCGTCGGAGCGCACGGGCTGCGCAAGACGCTTTCCAACATCTCGCAGCGCGAGCTGCGCATCGAGAAATTCCGCACCGATTTGTTGATCGGTCACAAGCCTGCCCAAGAGGACGTGACCAGCCGCGCGTATCTTGACCTGACCGACCTGCGCTGGCTGCACCCCGAGATTGAACAAATCGGCGGCTGGATCGAACAGAAGGCGGCGGTCGCAGCGGGGAAGAACGTGGTGCAGCTCGGGGCTACCGCCTGACCAACATCGTCCATAGCTCAAAAACCGACTGTTGAAAGCGCGGGCAGGAATAACACTTGCTCGCGCTGTTCTTTTGTGATTCTTTCTAACGGCGCGCCATGCAGGACATGGGTCAATGGCGGGTTCTAATCACATCACAACCCGCTAGCCGTCTGCAATGCAGACGGCTGCATCCAAATGGGATGACCACAATGACCGATCTCGGTATTCGCATCAGTATCGAAGAGGCTCTTTCAGTTTTGGACTACGCCGCTTGCGAAGTTGATAAAAACACTTACTCCGATTGCTGCGACCCTGACCGCCCGCGCGTGTCCTTGCGCGACCTCCAATTTGCTGTCCAACAGTCGTTGGTCGCTCACCTCGAAAAATGGGAACGTGAAACGGGATCGGCCCGCAGCAATGTGGTGCCGCTACCCCAGCGCTAATAGCACCCCGTACACCCCGTTTTCCCGCGCGGCAGCGGGGGTGCGGGGTGGGCCGCTACCCTACCAGTGGCCCCGCGCTCTCAGCGCTGTACGCGCGTTTTTTGGGGGGTGGCCGTGCAACCGCATTTACCCGCAGAACGCGTGCAATATTTCGCTTGCTAGAATTAAGCAGCTTATTGTAGCTTCCCAAGGCCTGCCCTTACTGCCGCGCTGAGGAAGCGCTCTCGGCATTGAGCCAAGTGGTTTGGGCGAAAAATTGCGGTCCATGGGGACGCGGCTACGTCTGAGTGACATGGCTCACAGGCGGGAACCCGATCCCCATAGGACCGCTAGTATGTCTGACACCATTACGCCTCCGTGGATCAACGGGAACCGTGCGGCTTCTATTCCGCCGACCGAGACCGCGACATATCGCGCGCCCGATCCCAACAAACTTCTCACCTCCCAAGAGACCGCCGAGCTGCTCGGCATTCGGAACAATTCTCTCGAGATATGGAGATTCAAGTCCAAGGGACCGCGCTTCATCAAACTTGGTCCGACTGCCCAATCGCCCGTGCGCTACCGGCTCGGTGATGTTCTTGAGTGGATCGAACAGCATAGCGCCGGGAGTACCAGCGAGTATTCCGCGAACGCTTTACGGTCCATCAATGGCGGGGGCAGGTAATTGCTGCCGAATTTGGACACGAGCCGCCCGCAGCAAGTCCGCAGTAAGCGCCGCCAATAAAATCGCCCGGAAGTGACCAGCTCCCGGGCGATAGCAACGCAATCCCACCTTGCATAGCGAGACAAGCACAATGGGAAACCTACCCGATACCGCGCTGCACGGCCAGCGCTTCAATTACAGGCGTAAACCCAATTCGTGCATTCGCGCGGCGGAGGTGCGCCGTGGCTGACAATTCCAAAGCCGATGGTAAAGCGCTTGATTGGTTCGCGGTGCGTGAGACCACGCCTGAGGAAGATCGGTTCCTTGCGTCAATCGCCCCGGAACATCTGCGCGCCGAACATGAAGAAAGAGCGGCAATGGACCCTCAGACCCGGAAAACGGAATTTGAGGCGCGCAAAGCTGAGGCTGAGCGGGACCGAATGGCCGAAGCCAAGAAGCTGCAAGAGGAATTTACGAAGGGCGAAGAACTGAAGCTCAAGCAGGAGGAAGAACGGACGCGGCGCGAGGGGATGAAGCAGGGCGCACAGACCAGACTCCCGCCGCAGGCCGACCCGAACAGCATCGAATTGGAGTTTGCTATGTCCAGCGATACCGCCAAGATCACGCTTCGCTACCTTCTGGACCCGTATCTGCCTGAGCGGTGCGTTGTCGGCTTCTACGGACGAGGGTCCAGCGCAAAGTCGTCCTTCGTCGCGAGTATGGCTGCTCACATCAGCGGCTTCGCCTCCACCCTCTGGATCAGTTGCGAGGAATTGACGGACTGGATCAAGGTGCGCCACACGAAGGCCGGCGGCGGGGACGGGACGCTTCAGGTCGTGAAGGCGGTCGCCGTGAAGCAGGATCACCAAGGGCGCACGGTTGGCTCGACCTTCAACGTATACGAGCACCTGGAACCGGCGATCATTGCCGCTGCCGTGCGCATCGAGAACCTGCCCGCCCACGCGGGGGTGCAATCGCTGCGGTTGGTGGTGCTGGACACGGCGGTCGGGCTGACCACATGGGAGCGGCAGGCGGGACCGAACAGCGATGAGGGCGTCAAGAAGCTGATGGCCTACCTCCAAGGGATTGCGGAGCGGCACAACCTGACGATTGCCGTGATCGGACACGCCAACAAGGGGAAGCATGAATACCTCGCGGATTCGGTGATGGGGGCAACGGCGTGGGTGAACAGCCCGCGCTTGTCATTCCTGCACGCGCAAGACCTTCGGGAAGAAAATGAATACGTCGCGGTCGTTGCTAAAACCAACCTCGTCTGGTTCGGGCTGTCGTACAAGACCGCGCCGGTGCATGTGCTGTACGAGCGCAAGGATGGTCCCGACACGGTGCTGGTGAAGGTCGAGCCGGGGGCGGTTGTGTGGGGCAGGCGCGCGATGGAGGAGCTGTGGCAGGAGGCAACCACAGTGCCGAAGGAGGGTGAAGGCTTCGAGGACCGTCGCAAGCTCACCGTGGCGGACATTGTTCGGAACAAGCTGGTCGAGATGGTCCACGCGGGCAGCGAACCGTTCATTACCCGTGAGCAGGTCGAGTGCCAGTTGCCGGACGTGAAGGTGAACCGGGCGCAATGGGCGAAGGTCGATATGGACCTGCGTCAATTCGAATTTGTCCATAAAGTCGAGCTGACCACAGGGGCAAAGAACCTCACCCTGTACCGCCCGATTAAGGCCGAGGAAACGAACTGACGCGGGGTGTTGTAATCCCACCCCCCCTATGCAAATTGGGATAACAACACTTACAACACTAACATCTGAAATTGCTGTTCGTCCAAAACGAATAGTAAACAGTTAGCGCTAACATTTGGTGTGTTGTTAGTGTTGTTAGTGTTGTAACTCGGATTTGCATATAGGGGTGGCAGTTACAACTACCTGCATTACGCGGTTATTTGCGTCCGTGTAATGGTCGTCCACTTGACCGGGTATCAACGGCACGGGGCACCTAACCCGTTGTGTCCGTTGCCGGTGTGGTCATCCAAACCTTCCGTAGCATCCAGCTGGGGAGCCATCGCAGCGATGAGCGCCGCGCCGTGCGTGGTGAACGCATGTTGCGCACGATACTTGAATTTCATGCGTACCGTGATAAATTCATGCGTGAAGCATGTCGTATGGAGTCAAACATGGCATTTCGTGCAGAAGAAGACGCAGCCGGTGGCTACGAGAGGGTCAAGTCGTACCTGTTGGGCAGGCACCTGTCCGGTCCCGACCGTCAGCGCGCAGAAGAAGCGCTGCTCGACATCGTAGACAAGTGCGGTCCCGTGGTGGACGCCTACCCGACCTGGCACCCGCTTGTTGTGAACCATGATGGGCGGCATCCCGAAACGAACCCGAACGAACGCTGCGGGTATGAGGGACTCGACCACACGAGGCACTTCGCCCACGGCTTTATCACCTGCCCCTACGGTAACCCCGACAGGGTGATTGAGGCGGTGGAGGCGCTGCCCAGCCACCCGTGCGCGACCATCACCGCCGAGCAGGTTGACATTCCGTTCTACGCAGACGGGACCACCCCGGTTCTGGTGCGCTGTGAATGGTCGCAGCCCCTCAACCCCGGCAAGATGGTTCCGAAGTCGCTTGCGGTGCCGCTCATGCTTGAGCAGGAGCTGCCGTGTTGGCGGTGGGCGGAAAGGGCGGAATCTTGGGAGACCATGCGCCCCTACCTTCTTGGCGTACCTCACGGGGCTAGGTCGTCGCTGTTCGTGGAACAGGACACCGCCATTGCGATGAAGAACATCTACATGGCGATGGTGCAGTCAGGGATGTTTGGTCCCCTGAAGATGGGGTAGCGCCGCTAGCTCCCGGGTGTGGCTATCGGCGAAATGGGGTTCGTGAGGCGGTCCCACGCCTCACGAAACTCAGGCTTGTCGTAGTTCTTTGGTTCCAGCCACCACGCGCCACCGTTCCGGTCCTGCCCCGCCAGCGACCGCACCTCTTCCAACCGGAGGATAAAGCAAACCGGGTTGTCGCTGTTGGCGTGGATCGTAATGATCCACCAATCCGAACGCAGGTTGTTGATGTGCTGCCCGAGGGGGACCGCCGAGCGCTTGCTTAGCGCTTTGGACTGAATGCCGAGGAAAACCGTTTCGTCGTCGTTGGTGGCGATTAGGTCCGATCCTCGGGCATTGCGAATGGTCGGCATGACGTGCCAGCCCCGCCGCGAGAGTTGCCACGAGGCGTAATTCAGCCCGGCATTGCCGGTCAATTGTGGTCGGGGTTTCTTTACGTCCATGCTGCTGGCTTTCGGCGAATTGTTCGAGAGGGTGAACATGAACGGTGTCAGGCGTGAGGCGCAAGCGGGGCATGGATGCATTTTCGCCGGAGACAGGCGCGACGGCTGATGTGATGCAGGTCGTAGGTGAGAACAGAAAAGGAACCACCGATGACCGACTATGCCACGATGAACAAGACCCAGCTCCGCGCCGCGTGCAAGGAAGCGGGGATCAGCTACGCCAACCTCGACAATGACGGAATGCGCGCCGCGCTGACGGGTGTGGTTACCCACACCGACGAGCAACCCGCCCCGATCAAGGTCAAGGTCGAGAACAACGGCATCATCCGCCCGCGTGCCGGGGGCAAGCTCGATGCGGTGTGGACCGCGCTGGACGGGATGCTCGCCGAGACCGGCAAGGCACCGACGCTCAAGGAGGCGAAGGCAGTCGCAGCCGAGCGGGGATGGGCGGCGGGCACCCTGAACGTCCAGTTCTACCGCTGGAAGCAGTTCATCGCCGCGTAGCCCCGGCTCCACCACCTGTCCCGCACCGGGGCGCTGCCGCAGGGTAGCGCCCCGTTTGCTTTCGCACCCCTGCCGCACCGCAGCGCGCGCTGTAGGGGGTGAGCGCGGCTTTGGGGTGCCAGGGTAGCGCCCCAGCAAACCCCCGCTGTAGCGCGCGCTGTACGCGCGGCTGCGCGGTCCCGCCCCATGCAGGGTGCGCGAGGTGCCCATGCCAAAGATTGACAATCAATGGGACGACTAGACGTAACGCATTGATCTAAAACAAATATCAGGAGACCGCCCGGGGGTTAACAGCTAGTGTAGCCATGCAACAGCAAGCCACATCAGGGTTTCCCACACCATGGCCGACCAAATCGACACCCGAATTTCACCCGCGCTTCACAGCGCCAACATCGCCAACCTCGACGGGTACACCGACGAGACCGCCCCGCTGGTGGCGAGCGCCACCGAGGCACTGGACGCAGCCTATGGCTACCTGTCCGGCATCCACGACCTGCGGGCTGCGGCCTTCGCGGACCCGACGCTGACCCCGGAAGCGGCGTTGCTGAAAACCGATGACCACGCACGGGCGAAGCTGGCGGGGGTGACCAGCAAGATCGACAGCGCCGTGGCGCAGTTCGAGAAGACCATCGGTTCGTACGAGCGCGATCTGGCCGCCCCGGTGAAGCAGAAGGCGGGCGAGGTCATCAGCACCGAGGTTCGGGCGCACCTGAAAGCCAGCCCCAACCGCATCGACCTTGTGAGAAAGGCAATCGCGGACGGCGACGACGAGGTTGCCGCCAGTGCGCTGGGGGCGCCGCCGATGCTGTCCGGTCTGACGCCTGAAATTCACCGCGTGCTTCTGGTCGAGTACCACACCGCGCGCCAGCCCGTCATCGCACAGCGCCTGCGTGCCCTGCGCTCCGCCAAGACCTACCTCGAGAACCACGGCGGCAAGGTGCTGGCCGAGGCGGTCAAGGCCGTGGGCGGCTTGCCCGTCACCGATGCCCGCACCGGGCACGTGATCCGCACCGACGGTCCCGAGGCGATCCGCGCCAAGCGCGACAAGTCCGCTGCGGTCTATGCGAAGCACGCCTGACCCGCTGCGCGCCAACTGTTGAGATCAGGAAGCCCCCATGACCGATCAGACACAGCCCGAGTGGATGCAGGGCTACGTGCCCAACACACGCAGCGGACGCTTTCAGAAAGGTGTCAGCGGCAACCCTGCCGGACGTCCGAAGGGCGTCCCGGATAAGCGGCAGCGGGTGCAAGCCGCCCTGCGCGATGATGGGTTGGCTGTCGCGGAGAAGGTGATCGAGGCCGCACTGGCAGGGGACATGCAGGCGGCGGGGCTTGTCCTCGCCCGCATCGCGCCCACGCTCCGCAGCCAGACACAGACTGTCGAGTTCGACTTTGACCCCGAGCTGCCCATCGGCAAGCAGGTCGAGCAGGTGCTGGCGGCGGTGGCATCCGGTCAGGTGCCGCCGGATGTGGGGCAGATGATTATCAACGCCATCGGCTCCCTTTCCTCGATCCGGAAGGACGAGGAACTGGAACAGCGGATTATCGCGCTGGAAGCGCGGGAGGTGAACTGATGCCGGTCCATCACGTTGAGAACGGCGGCATGGTCGTCGCCTACGAACCGACACCCGCAGATCGGTTTGTGGTCGTCATCATTGGCACGCCCGCCGGGTCGAGCGATCTGCACACGGTGCCGCTGAGGCGCTACGATGAGGTGCTGGCGTTCGCCAAGAAGATTGCGACGTGGCAGCACCATCCGGTCACCCTCTTGCCTATCACCGCGAAGGAGTACGTCGAGCGGAACAAGGCATCGCTGACGGAGCTTTGGGGCGAGCTGCCCCAAGACGTTCGCGAGACGGCAATCGCCGCCTACGAGGGGCGTTACCAATGAACGCCCGCGCTGCGATGTGGTTATCCCCGGCACGGGCCGCTGACCCCGAACCGCACCGGGCGCAGGCCAGCGAAGATGACCACACCGGCCTCAGCTTCCACTCGGGGCGGTTCTTCCGCCGCGAGACTATGCGCGACGATCCCGACAACACGGTGACCCCCTCGGAACAACGCCTGCTGGGGCTGCGCGCGATGCGAGCCGCACGGGCGCGGCTCGCATCGCGCGACCGCGCACTGGCAGGGCTGCGGGAGCTGGGGGCGGCATTGAGAGCGGCGGGAGGCGCGGGGTGACCACATGCCCAGCACGCAATCGCTCCTTGCCCGCGTCCGAAAGCTGGAACGGGACCGCACCGCCGCGCAGCTCTCGCCGTTCGCAGCAATCTACGGGACGTTCGAGCAGTTCGAGGCTGAGTGCCGCGCCGAGATGGAGGCGGGCAAGCTAGCGAAGGACTTTCCGATTGACTGCCTCGCCCGCTGGGAGCGGGACGGTACATGGGCGCAGTGGCGGCGCGGCGGGAACCGGGTGTGGACCCGATGACCGAGCAGCCCGACTGGCTGGTCGCGTGGCGAGCCTCGAACCCCACAGCGACGATCCCGAAACCCGCACCAAAGCGCACCACGAAGCCTGCACCCGTGTCCACCGCGCCCGAGAAGACGCGCGGCGGACTATACTGGCAGGGGTTCGAGGAACCGCCCTCGGAGGCTTGGGCATGGGATGGCGGGGTGCGGCGGGAGCCGGTTCTGGACCATGACCAGTCGCCGCCCCGTGTGGTTCGTCGTGTCGGCTGGCGGGTCTGCCTACGCTGCGGATCGCCGTTTTGGAGCACTGACGTGACAGCGATCCGCCTCTGTCACGGATGCAAGCAACCCACTGACCGCCGCGCCGGAGTGGCACGCGGCGGCGCAGGCTAGCCACCTGCACGTCCTTGAGGAAACCGACGGACGCTAAACCATCGGGACCAGTCGGCGGCGGTGCTCCTTCGCTGCCCGAACCGACAGGCGCCCTCGCGGCATGGGTTGTGGGGGCGCCTTACTTACCGTCGCGCTTCTCAATCGCTTTGCGTGCTTCCTCCGGGAGCGCCGCGTAGACCTCATCAACGTGTTTGGGTTCGGAGATCATCTTTTCCACGATCAAGTTGAGCAACCGGAAGAGGCTTTCCGCGGTCGCTCTGTCATCCTTGAGTTCGATTTGGCCGGGGTGAACTGCGTGGTTTCCTACCACGCGGACCACGTCCAAAGCCTTCTGTATGCGCGGGTCAAGCCCTCCCGCGACAAGTTCCTTGATGTCATCGTTAATGCTCTTGCCCGGTTGACCAAGGTGCTTACAGAGCTTTTGGATGCAGAGCCTAATAAGAGCTGCCGCGCCTCGGGGCGATTGGCCGAGGATGTTACTGGCCTCATCATAATCGTTGCGGATATCCGGGGGCATGTCGGGATTGGCCAACGGTGCATCACCGATCTGAGGATAGATCATTTGATCTGTTATCCAAAGACTGACTTCGTCGCAGTTGTGGCACCTGCTGCACCAAGCATTCTTCAGATCGTAATCCCGTCTGACTTGAAAGGGGGTAAGGAAGGGCCGGGCGGTCCGTAATCGCTCAATGAAGCGCAACTTCTGTTCCCGTTCTTTCTCGTCCTTGAAAGGGCCCGACGCCAGCTCCTTGAGTTTGTCGTCGTCAATCACTTCTGGTAGGCCGTTCCGCCCACGAGGGTCCGCATGAAGTGAATGCCAGTATTGGGATGCCAGAACACCGCAGTGCGGGCAGTTGAAGGCGGTCTCTTTGACGGAGGGAGGAACGAACTTCATGAGCAAGCCACTGAATCGAAATGAGGGTGCTGAAATTTAGCACGCTGGCTCGGACAGCGAAACCGAGCAACCGCGTTTGCTTGCTAATTGGTTGCTAGGTAGTTCTAGAACTACAAAGACCGCCAGTGGCGGTCTCGGTAAGTAGCTGCTTTTATTGGTTTAATTGGCTCCGGCGGTAGGGATCGAACCTACGACCAATTGATTAACAGTCAACTGCTCTACCGCTGAGCTACGCCGGAACACCGGGGGCGATATAGCAACTGGTCCGGGGGGCGTCCAGTGGGTTTTCCAAGTTTTTTGGCCGGTCGGGCGGCCGCTGGTCAGGTAAGGCGAAAGCGGGCCGAGAAGCGAAGATCGCCTTCGGCGATGGCTTCATTTTTCTCTGACAATTCAATAAGATGTGCGAATGTGTTGAGGGCCGCGGCGCCGAGGAGCGCGGTCGGTGTGTCGGTATAGATCTGCCGGGCGAGATTAAGCGGCGTTGCGGGGCCTTCGCGCAGGGCTTCCGTGATGGCGCGGGCGCGCGCCTGACGGTGGAGGGTCAGCTCCGCAATCCGGGCGAGGGGGGCGAGGACCGGATCGCCATGGCCGGGCCAGAGCCGCGCTGGTCTGGCGGCCGCAAGCCGGTCGAGCGAACGCATGTAGGCGCCCATGTCGCCGTCGGGGGGCGCGACGATCGAGGTCGACCAGCCCATGACGTGATCGCCCGAGAAGACCTCGCCTTGCCAGTCCAGGCACAGGTGGTTGCCGAAATGGCCCGGCGTGTGAAGGGCGGTGAGGGACCAGTCGCCCCCGGCGACCTGATCGCCGTCGGCGACGAGTCGATCGGGCCGGAAGGCGCGGTCGGCGCCTTCGCCGCCCGTCGGCGCTTCGCGCCGGGCGAGGTCTTCCATCAGCTCGGACCGGCCTGCCGTCGCATCACCGAAGGCGAGGACCGGCGCGCCGGTGGCGGCGGCAAGGCGGGGGGCAAGCGCGGAATGGTCGCGGTGGGCGTGGGTGACGAAGATATGGCTGATCCGCTCGCCCGGATCGAGCGCCGCGAGGAGGGCCGCGAGATGGCGGTCGTCATCGGGGCCGGGGTCGATCAGGGCGACGCTGCCGGTGCCGACAATATAGGAATTGGTGCCGCGGCCGGTCATGGGCGAGGGGTTCGGCGCCAGAACGCGCCTCAGGCCGCCGTCCTTGCCGGGGCGCAGCCATTCGGCAACGCCGGGCGGGGCAGGGGGCGCATCGACGGGCATGAGGCTTTCCTCCCTTCGCGCCTGCCGCTAGGCTTGGATCATGTTCGACTGGCTCAAGCATTTTCTGCCCAAGGGTCTTTACGGCCGGGCGGCGCTTATCCTGATCCTGCCGATCCTGACCATCCAACTGGTCGTCTCGGTGCTTTTTGTCCAGCGCTATTTCACCGATGTCACCCAGCAGATGTCGCGCAACATGATGCCCGAACTCAGGATGATCGAGACGGAGCTGCGGGGCGCGGCCTCGGCCGAGGCGGGTTTTGCGGCGGCGGCGAGCCGGGCGAGCGGTCTGGGGCTCGTCCTGACGCGGCAGGCCGAGGCCCAGACCGGGGACGGCCGCGCTTTCTATGATTTCTCCGGCCGTGTGGTGATCCGCACGCTGCGCGAGGCGTTCGAGAGCCTCAAGGGCGTCGATCTGTCCGATCTGCGAACGGTGCGCCTGTCGTTCGAGAGCCCGCACGGCCCCTATCAGCTGCAGTTCAGCCGCAATCGGGTGACGGCGCGCAATCCCCACCAGCTTCTGGTCTACATGCTGGCGACCGGTGCCCTCATGACGCTTGTCGCCTTCGTCTTCCTGCGCAACCAGCTCCGGCCGATCCGGCGGCTTGCGGCGGCGGCGGAGGCCTTCGGCAAGGGCCGTACGGTCCCTTACCGGATTGCCGGGGCGAGCGAGGTGCGCGCCGCAGGGGCGGCCTTCCTCGACATGCGGGCGCGGATCGAGCGGCAGATGGAGCAAAGGACGCAGATGCTGTCGGGCGTCAGCCATGATTTGCGCACGCCGCTGACCCGGCTGAAGCTTGGCCTCGCGATGCTGGGGGACGGCGAGGAGGTGGAGGCGCTGGAGCGCGATGTCGAGGACATGCGCCGGATGCTGGACGGGTTTCTTGCCTTCGCCCGCACCGATGCGCTTGAAGGGGATGCCGAGGAGGTCGACCCGGCGGAGATTGCGCGCCGCGCGGTTGATGATGCGCACCGGATGGGGCGGCATGTGATCTTCCAGGGCGCGGCCGGTGAGGGCGTGGCGCTGTGGCGGGCGGGCGCGGTCAGGCGCGCGCTCGACAATCTCATCTCGAACGCGGTGACCTATGGCGGGATCGCCGAGGTGTCGGTCGCGATCCTGGAAAGATCCGTGCGCTTCACGGTAGAGGATGACGGACCGGGCATTCCCGAAGACAAGCGCGAGGAGGCGCTGAAGCCTTTCGTTCGGCTGGTTCCCGGGCGCAACCAGGATCAGGGATCGGGCGTCGGGCTGGGGCTTGCCATTACCGCAGATATTGCGCGGAGCCACGGCGGCAGTCTCAGGCTGGGCGAAAGCGAACGGCTGGGCGGGTTGAAGGCGGAACTGATCCTCGCGCGCTAGCCAGACGGGGCCTCCTCGGTCACTGCGTGCCTCGTCGGGGTGGCCCGAGGAGTGCATGAAATGCTCGACGAGGCCCGCCGGAAGGAAAGGCCCGCATTCCGCGGGCCTTTCGGGATCAGCGCAGGTCGAAGCGGTCGAGTTCCATCACCTTTGTCCAGGCGCTGGCGAAATCGCGGACGAATTTCGCGGCATTGTCGCCTTGCGCATAGACCTCGGCCAGCGCGCGCAGCTGCGAGTTCGAGCCGAAGACCAGATCGACGCGGCTTGCCTGCCATTTCTGCGCGCCGCTTGCCCGGTCGCTTCCCGTGAACGCATCGGCAGCGTCGGAGGTCGGCGCCCAGGTGGTGGCAATGTCAAGAACCTCGGTGAAGAAATCCTGGGTCAGCGCGCCCGGCCGCTTGGTGAAAACGCCCTGGGCATTGCCGCCGTGATTGGCGCCAAGCACCCGGAGGCCGCCGACCAGCACCGTCATTTCCGGCGCCGACAGGGTCAGAAGCTGCGCCTTGTCGACGAGCATCTCCTCGGCCGTCGTGCGATAGGCCTGACGCTGCCAGTTGCGGAAGCCGTCCGCTTCGGGCTCCAGCGCGGCGAAGCTTTCCGCATCGGTCTGTGCCTCGGTCGCGTCCATGCGGCCGGGGGTGAAGCGCACTTCGACAGGATGGCCTGCGGCGATGGCCGCCTGTTCGACGGCGGCCGTGCCTGCGAGCACGATCAGATCGGCGAGCGAGACGGCCTTGCCGCCCGTGGCCCTGGCATTGAACGCCGCCTGGATTTTCGCAAGCGCGGCGATCACCGGGCCGGTGCGGGCGGGTTCGTTGACCTCCCAGTCCTTCTGCGGGGCAAGCGCGATGCGCGCTCCGTTGGCACCACCACGCTTGTCGGAGCCCCGGAAGGTCGAGGCCGAGGCCCAGGCGGTGAAGATCAGATCGGCGGCCTTCTGGCCCGAGCCGAGAATGTCCTCCTTCAGCAGGGCGATGTCGGTCGCGTCGATCAGCGCGTGGGTGCGCGCCGGGATCGGGTCCTGCCAGATCAGGTCTTCGGCGGGAACCTCGGGGCCGAGGTAAAGCGATTTTGGCCCCATGTCGCGGTGCGTGAGCTTGAACCAGGCGCGGGCGAAGGCGTCGGCGAACTGGTCGGGGTTCGCGTGGAACCGGCGCGAGATCGGCCCGTAGATCGGGTCGAAGCGCATCGACAGGTCCGCCGTCGTCATCATCGGGCGGTGCTTGATCTTGGGGTCGTGCGCATCGGGGATCAGGTCCTGCGGCTCGACATCCTTCGCCAGCCAGACGATCGCGCCTGCGGGCGTGGTGGCCTGTTCCCACTCATATTTGAAGAGCACGTTGAAATAACCCATGTCCCAGGTGGTGGGATTGGGTTTCCATGCGCCTTCGAAGCCGGATGTGGTGGTGTGGATACCCTTGCCGGTGCCGAACTTGTTGGTCCAGCCAAAGCCCATTTCTTCCAGGGCTGCCGCTTCCGGGTCGGGGCCGACAAGGGCTGCGTCGCCCGCGCCATGGGCCTTGCCGAAGGTATGGCCGCCCGCGACCAGCGCCACTGTTTCCTCGTCATCCATCGCCATGCGGCCGAAGGTCTCACGCACGTCGCGGCCCGATGCGACCGGGTCGGGCACCCCGTCGGGGCCTTGCGGGTTCACGTAGATCAGGCCCATCTGCACGGCGGCAAGCGGGTTTTCCAGCGCGCGCTCGCCGGAATAGCGGCTGTTTGCCTTGTCCGATGTGGCGAGCCATTCGGTTTCGGCCCCCCAGTAGATATCCTCTTCCGGCGCCCAGACGTCTTCCCGCCCGCCGCCGAAGCCGAAGGTCTTGAAGCCCATCGATTCGAGCGCGACGTTGCCCGCGAGGATCATCAGGTCGGCCCAGGAAATCGCGTTGCCGTATTTCTGTTTGATCGGCCAGAGAAGGCGCCGCGCCTTGTCGAGGTTGCCATTGTCCGGCCAGGAGTTGAGGGGCGCGAAGCGCTGCGTGCCGGTCGAGGCGCCGCCGCGGCCGTCGGCCGTGCGGTAGGTTCCGGCCGAATGCCAGGCCATGCGGATCATCAGCCCGCCATAGTGACCCCAATCGGCGGGCCACCAGTCCTGGCTGTCGGTCATCAGTTTTGCGAGGTCGGCCTTCAGCGCCTTGTAGTCGAGCTTGCCGAAGGCGGCGCGATAATCGAATTCGGCACCCATCGGATTCGACACCGGCTGATGCTGGTGCAGGATCGAAAGGTTCAGCTGATTGGGCCACCAGTGCCGGTTGCCCCGGCCGCTGAACCGTGTCGCGGGGCGCGCGGCGCCATGCATGACCGGGCATTTGCCCTGGGTATCGTTGCCGTCCATCGAAGTCCTCCTCGTCTTTTGTATCCCCTCGGCAGGGCTCGCCCTGCCGTTGCGCGCCATCATGGCGATCTAGAATGATTCTAAAAGACCGCGAGCCGGAGGTCACGAAAAACTTTCCTGTGAGCGGCAGGGAACGGCCAGCCCGGTATGCGGGCTGGCGCGCATGTTGTTGCGTGTCAGGCCGCGCGGGTCATGCCCGCCTTGTAGAGCGCCCCGGCGACGAGGCCGCCCGCGAGCGGCGCGACGATGAAGACCCAGAGCTGCGCGAGTGCGGCTCCGCCTGCGAAAAGCGCGGGGCCAATCGAGCGGGCCGGGTTCACTGAAACGCCGGTGACATTGATGCCGACGAGGTGGATAGCCGCCAGTGTCAGACCGATCGCCAGCCCGGCAAAACCTGGAGCTGCGCCGGCACCTGTGGCGCCAAGGATCACCGTGACGAAGAGAAAAGTCATGACCGCTTCGAAGATCAGCGCGGCGCCAAGCGCATATTCCCCCAGATAGCCGGGACCGTAGCCGTTCGATCCCAGGCCCCACTCCCCAAGCGCAAAGCCCGGCTTGCCGCTGGCGATCATGTAGAGCAGAGCTGCACCGAGAATGGCGCCCACGATCTGCGCAACCGAATATTGCACGGCCTCGGTGACCGTCATGCGGCCCGCCGACACCATGCCGAAGGAGACGGCGGGGTTGAGATGGGCGCCCGAGATGGCGCCGAGCCCGTAGGCCGCCGCGACGATGGCGAGGCCGAAGGCCAGTGAGATGCCGGTGAAGCCAATCTCCGGCCCGGCGATGACGGCCGATCCGCAGCCGAACAGAACCAGAATGGCGGTGCCGATCACTTCGGCGATGAGTTTGCGTGTCATGTTCCCTCCTGCGGCCCCTTCCCCGGAGCCTGACTTTGCTGCCCGAAGGCGGCGGGCGCGGTTGCCTTCCCGCAGGCGAGACCTTATTGGGAGAGATGCGGGCCTTTCAGGGGAAAAATCCGATGCGGGACATCAAAATTCCACAGGAGCGTCACCCCGAAAAGGCGCACCGCCCCGATCAGGCGCAGCCGAAGAAACCGGCCTGGATCCGGGTGAAGGCGCCGACCTCGACGGGCTACAAGGAAACCCGCGAGATCCTGAAGACCAACAAGCTGGTGACGGTCTGCGAGGAAGCGGGCTGCCCCAATGTCGGCGAATGCTGGAGCCAGGGCCACGCCACCATGATGATCATGGGCGACATCTGCACGCGGGGCTGTTCCTTCTGCAATATCGCGACCGGCAAGCCCAGTCAGCTTGACCAGTTCGAACCGGGCCGGGTGGCCCACGCCGTCCAGACGCTCGGGCTCAATCATGTGGTGGTGACCTCGGTCGACCGCGATGACCTCGATGACGGCGGGGCGGAGCATTTCGCCCAGACGATCCGCGCGATCCGCCACCGTTCGCCCGGCACGACGATCGAGATCCTGACGCCGGATTTCCTGAAATGCCCGCCCGCGGCCCTGGAAAAGGTGGTCGAGGCGCGCCCGGACGTCTTTAACCACAATCTGGAAACCGTCCCCGGCCTCTATCCCTCGGTCCGGCCCGGCGCGCGCTATTTCCATTCGCTGAGGCTCTTGCAGCGGGTCAAGGAGCTTGACCCCGCGATGTTCACCAAATCGGGGATCATGGTGGGCCTTGGCGAGGACCGGCAGGCGGTTCTGCAGATCATGGATGACATGCGGGCGGCCGATGTCGATTTCCTGACCATCGGCCAGTATCTGCAGCCGACGCCGAAGCATCACCGTGTCGACCGGTTCGTGACGCCCGAGGAGTTCAAGGCCTATGAGACATCGGCCTATGGCAAGGGGTTCCTGATGGTGTCTGCCACGCCGCTGACGCGCTCGTCCTACCACGCGGGCGACGATTTCGCCCGGTTGCGCGCGGCGCGGCTGGAAAAGCTCGGCCGCGCCTGAGGCGACGGGCAGGCCGCTCTTCGCGCCTTTCAGCGCTCATCGCTTGGCGCGCGCTCGCCAGAGCGAAGACTGCGCGGCCGCGCAGTATGAGCGGCCAGTCAGGCCCTTGGCCTGAGGCCGATCTCGTCGAAGACCTTCTCCAGCCGGTGCAGATCGCCCGCGGCATCGGGGCTGCCCGCCGCCTCGGCCTTCAGCGCGTCGAACGTCGCGCGGAGCGCGGCCTTTTCCTTGCCCTTGCAATCGTTCCAGGGCCGACCCTGCAGGCCCATGACCAGCACGTAATAGCCGATGAAATGCGGCTGCGAGCCCGACCGCAGAAGCTTCAGATAGGCCGCGTCCGCGCCCATTGCGCGGACCTCCTCGGCCGAATGGATGCCCGCGCGGGCAAAGGCTGCTTCGGAAGCGGGGCCGAGATTGGGAATCGATGAAACAGGTGTGGCCATGGCCCTGAATAGCTCAGGGCACGGAGCCACCCAAGTTCAGATCGCCGCCCAGTCCCTGTATTGCGTGGCCTGCATCTGGCGGGGCGCCTGGCCGCCCCCCGCCTGCTGGCTCATCTGGCCGTTCTGCGCCTGTGGCACGCGGCGGGGCTCGTCGCCCTGTCGGTCCTCCGGACGCGCCGCACCCATCTGCTGCACCTTGTCCATCTTCGCACCCACTCTCGGCCGTTTCCCGGCCGTCCCTTCTCTGCCTCACCATCTTTCCGCATCTGCACGGCAATGGCGCGGCGCAGATAGGGTCGGTTTGCGGCATCGTCAAGATAGAATGCGACAGGATCGGATGCAGACAAGCGACTTTCTGCGGGGAGTTATCCACAGTTGCGGCAGTTGTCACAAATTTGCAGCATTGTTGCCGACAGGGCGCGGATTCAGCCCCGGAACGCCGCCGCAAACGGTTCTGGCAGGGCGAAGTCGGCAAGTGCCCGGGCGCGGGCTGAGTCGGACATCTTGCGCGCCGTCTTCTCGACGATCTTCAGAAGCGCGTCGGGGGCGCGCCCTGCGGCGAAGGGTTTGAAATACCAGCGCAGGAAGGTGAAGCAGATCACATCCTCAAGCGCCTGCACGTCCGGATCGCGCTTGATGCCCTCCTTGCGGATCATCCGGCCGACCCGCTCGACCTCGTCGGCGCCATAGCCCTCAGCCGCCATGATCTCGCCCACCCGGCGGGCGTGAAAGGCGGCCAGATCGCGCCGCCAGTTCAGATAGCCCTGCTTGCCCTCGGGATAGGCGCTGCGCGGGCTGGTCCAGCGTTCGATATGCTGGCCGCGCGCGGCAATGCGGAGCCGGTCGGGTGCGTCCGGAAACAACCGGTCCAGGTCCTCGGTCATCCGCTGACCGTAGAGAAGCGCGGCAGGGGCGCCTTCGCTGACATCGGGGTCGGCCGCGTTGGCCGCGTCGATGGCGGCAAGCGTGGCGGCAAGGCGGTCGTCGGTCATGGCTGGGGCTCTGGCTCTGCGCTGCGTCTGTCGCCATAAAGCAGGATCAGGCCCGCCGCCACAAGCACCGCGATCCCCGCCCATTCGATGGGTTCCGGCCAGTCCTGCCAGAAGAGCCAGCCCCAGGTCAGGCCCCAGATCAGCGCGGTATATTCGAAAGGTGCCACCAGGCTTGCCTCGGCGAGCTTGTAGGCCTGCGTCAGGAAGGTCAGGCCCACAGCGGCGATCACCCCGCAGGAGAGCATGAGGCAGAGGTCGCGCAGCGAGGGTTCGACCCAGCCGCGGGTCAGGAAACCGAGGCTTGCCTGCCCTTCTTCTGCAAAGGCGCCGCCGCCGAAGATGGCGGAAAGGATCGTCGCCCCGCCGAGGAAAGCCAAGTTGGAATAGAAGCTCATCGCGGTCGCGCTTTCGCGCACGCCCATGCGGCGGGCGAAGATCTGGGCGGCGGCGTAGAAGAGGCCCGAGACAAGCGGCAGAAGCGCCGCCCAGTCGAAGAGCGAACTGCCGGGGCGCACGATGACCAGCACGCCCGCGAACCCGGTCAGAAGCGCCAGCCAGCGCGCGCCCGTCACCCGCTCGCCCAGGAAGGGGACGGAAAGCGCGGTGATGAAGAGCGGCGCGGTGAAGAAAAGCGCGACGGTAGTCGCAAGCGGCAGGGCGGCCAGCGCGAGGTAATAGGCGGTATAGGCGCAGAAGTTCAGCACGCCCCGCGCCGCCATCGCCCGCCAGCCGCGCGAGGCAAGCGTCGCAAGCCCGCCGTCCCACAGCGCCATCAGGAGGAGCGCCGGGATGGCCGCCAGGCTGCGCATCACCATCGCCTCATGCAGCGGATAGGCGCCCGAGAGGAATTTCAGAATGAGATCCTGCACCGAAAAGACCGCGATCCCCGCGAGCAGGAACAGGATGCCGTTAAGGCGGCGGGATCGCAGGACCATCGGGCACCCATGGGCCCTTGGCGGGCCATGGGCGAACTCTAGGGGCAAGGCCCGCGCCCGGATCGCAGATTACCGACAGGCTTTGCCTGTGGGCGACCGGGATCAGAAAAGATCGACGCGGCGTAGGTCCAGCGCGCCCGCGCCGGTCTCAAGGGTCAGGGTCCAGCCATCCTCGCCAAGGCTGAAGCTCTCGATCGAGGCAAGCGCCTGCGCAAGCCGCTCTTCCAGTGCCGCGCCCTCGCCCCCGCAGTCAGCCCGCGTCATCATGAAAGCGCCGAAGGCGAGCGGTTGGCCGACGATCGCGTAATCGGTGCTGAACCTGTTGCAGACCAGCGTGCCTCTGGCGGATCCGTCGGCGGCGATGGTCACGAAGGGCCGGACGCCGTCAGGCAGGGGCGTGCCGCCGATCCCGTCGACCCGCCATGTGAGGCCGGCGATTTCGCCCAACGCGGAACGCGCCGGATCATCGCTGGTCGCCCCGGCGTCCGGCAGCAGCGGCGGAAGGCAGGCCCAGGCCGTGTCGAGCGTGGCGAGGAAGGCCACAAGTGCCAGCACGCCGAGATTGAGCCCAAGATCCATCGCACCCTCCCTGATCCGCCGGATATGATCTTCCGACGCACGGGCGCGACTATTCCTTGGCTCTGTCGCAGTTTCTTGTCGCTTCGGCGAAACCTGGCAGAGAAATCGAAGGAAGCGCGCCGGACGATCCCGGCGCGCCCCGGAGGTTAGAGGGTTATGCGGAAGCGGGCATAACCGTCGGCGCCGTCGCCCGCCGCCTCGATGGCAACGCCCTTGACCTCGCCCAGATACTTGGTGCCGCCCGGCCCGGTGTCGAACAGGACCGTCGTCCCCGGCAGCGGTGCGAAACCCCAGTTCGCATCCGCTGCCGGATCGATCGTGCCCTGTTCGACGATATAGCGCACGATCACGTCGCGGTTGGTGTCGGGCCCTTCGAAGATGATCGTCGTGCCATCTGCGCCGGGGAACTTGCCGCCGCCGCCCGCGCGGTAATTGTTGGTGGCCACGACGAAGCGCTGTTCGGGGTCGATGGGGGCGCCATTGTAGCTGAGGTCGACGATCCGGCTGGCATCTTCCTCCACCAGCGCCCCGTCCTTATCGAACTTCGAGGGCTGCGACAGGTCGATCCTGTAGGTGACCCCGTCTATCACGTCGAAATTGTAGCTGGGGAAGTCCGGGTTGATCAGCAACTGGTCGGGCTGGCCGGGGGTGATCTGGTTGAAGATGCCCGCCGAACGTTCCAGCCAGTCCTTCACCTGCGCTCCGGTCACGACGACCGCCCTGACCGTGTTGGGATAAAGATAAAGGTCGGCCACATTCTTTATCGCCACGTCCCCTACGGGCACGTCGGTATAATATTCCGGACCCTGCCGCCCGCCGGCCTTGAAGGGGGCAGCGGCAGAGAGAAGCGGCAGGTCGGCATAGTCCGTTCCGGCAAGCATCTGCTTTATATACCACAATTGCGCAATCGACACGATCTGCACCGAGGGATCGTCCGCCACAAGCGCGAAGTAGCTGTAGAGGGCCGCGTCCGTCTTGCCCACGGCACGGCGGACATAGTCGAGCGTCGCCTCATGCTCGGCCTGCGCCGCCGCAAGGACCGTTGGCGTATCCTCGACCAGCGCGGTGATGGACCGGTCCTCGTTCCGCTTCGAGATCGGCCGGGCCTCGGATGTGTGGGAAATCACCTTCCAGCCGTTCTCCTGCCTTTCCAGCAAAAGATCGACAAGGCCCATATGGCTGCCCCAGAAGCCCGCCATCACCCCGGGCTTGCCTGCGATGGTGCCCGCTGCCGTATCCACGCCGGCGAGCGCCTCGAAATCCCCGCTCGGGAAGACGAGATGGCTGTGGCCGGTCAGGATCACGTCGATCCCATCGACCGCGGCGAGCGCGATTGCCGCATTCTCGGCGCCATCGGCCGCGTTCGGCTCGCCCATGCCGGAATGGCAAAGGGCGACGACAAGCTCCGCCCCTTCCTCGCGCATCTGGGGAACCCAGGCCCTGGCCGTCGCGACGATGTCGCGGGCGGTGACATTGCCTTCCAGATGCTTCGCGTCCCAGTTCATGATCTGCGGCGGCACGAAGCCGATCAGGCCGATGCGGATAGCATGCTCGGCCCCCGCGCCATCGGTCACCGTGCGGTCGATGATCTGATAGGGCGGCAGAAGCGTCTTGTCGTCGCGCGGCGTGGTCCCGGCCTTTGTCGCCACATTGGCCGACACCACCGGGAAATTCGCCCCGGCGACCGAATTCATAAGGAAGGGCAAGCCATAGTTGAATTCGTGGTTCCCGAGCGTGGAGCCATCGTAGCCCAAAGTGTTCATCGCCGCGATGACCGGGTGCATCTGGCCTTCGGCCATGCCCCGCTCATAGGCGATATAGTCGCCCATCGGATTGCCCTGCAGGAAATCGCCATTGTCGAGCAGGATGGAATTCGCGGCCTCGGCCCGGATGGCCGCGATCAGGCTGGCGGTGCGGGCGAGGCCCACGGTGTCGACCGGCTTGTCGGCGTAATAGTCGTAGGGGAACACGTGCACATGCAGATCGGTCGTCTCCATGATCCGCAGATGCGCCTGTCCGGCTTCGGCACGGACGGCGAATGGATGCAGGACCAGAAGGCCGGTCGAACCGGCGATGAACCCACGGCGTGTCAGACGAATGGACATTTTTCCCTCCATGGCAGATCACCAGCCTATGGAAGACCTGAAACGGTTGCGTGACAACCCGGCAATTCCGGTCGGCTGGAATCTGCCGCCCAAAGAAAAACCGCGCCCGGTTGCCCGGACGCGGCTTTTCTTGTCCTCGAAGTTTTCGATCTCCGGTCGCGGCCAGTCGAGCGAGTTGCAGGTTTGCGGAGCCAAAAGTGAAAAAGCCGACTTTCCGACAGGAAATCGAAACGACTAACTTTGGTGGTTGGAGAGAGTTCGCAGTTCAGAATGGTGTAAAGGATCCGGCAGTGAGCAAGGCTATCGCGAAGCCGAGCCTGCGGAATGCGCCGCGATCGGGGGAGTTCAGCCACGCCGAGCAATACTCGCCCTTTCCGGATTGTTCGATGAACCAAGTAGTTCCGTCGAAAGAAATCACATCGGTCGACATTACTGGCGGATCGTCGCACAAATGCGCAGAGGAGACCATGGTGTGTAGCCGATCAAGATCTTCTACAGATGCCTGAAACGTCTCCGTCGTTGGCTCTGCGGCACGCGTTCGTGGTACCGTTGTGCAGATGATATTGGCGTGGATGTCGTTTGAGGCTGCAATGCTTTCCGTTGGCCAGCCTTGCACGGCAGGCTGTTTCCCGCATTCGTATGCCCAGCTCAAAGCTTGGAGATAGGCGCGTTGGTAATCGTCATCCAATTCGCGCATTGTGACCTTGCCTGCGCCGCCGGGTTGCTCTTCGACCCGAATGGAATGCGCAAAATGGTTCCAGTCGAGCCATGTAAACCTCCAAGTGATGGTTGCGTCGTCCTTTTGCACGCGCAGATCGCCCTCGCCAAGCGTGGCCAGGGCTTGGTTGAGGTCGAGGCGCATTTGCCGGTCAAATGCAGTATCCGACATCCATGCGCGGGCGTTCGTGCCCATCGTGAATAATATGGCAGCGAAGAACATCGCTTGCGGTCCGCGCCACGACCTACCACGGAAGCCTCTGCGCACGACGCACCTCGCCTTATCAGAAAGAGGAAATTTCGCCCAGAGTGAGGGCGGAGATGTAGGAGATGAGCCGGGAGACTTCATCAGCAAAGAAACCTTTTCCACCGACGACGCAGTACCGACCCGCCTCGACCCGTTCGAGGAAGGTCGAGCCGCGAGACTCAATAATGTTGTCCGGGGAGCCAGTGTGGCACAGGTCCGCCGCGCGATCGAGTTTGGTCAACCGTTCAAGATCGCTGGGTGTCACTTCGAAGATTAGTCGTACGGTCGAAAAAACCGGTTCAGCCAGAGTTTTGCTGCAATCGCGGTCGCTGAATTCTTCCCAAATAACCGCCAGCTGGGGGCCAGGGCCAAAACGCAAGTCGCAATTCAGTTTATGCTCATCAAAAATGTCCTGCTCACGCAGATAGCCATCGGAGGCGCGAGTGCCGACGAGTGCCGGGTTGCCACTTGCGTCGACCGTAACCGTGATCACATAAGAAAGCCCAGGCGTATCTGCATAGACGAGCCTCCAAGTCGAAGTATCGTAACTCGACTGTTTCGACAGCGACTCTTCTCCCAAAAGAGCTAGCGTGGCGCTCAATTCTGGCGCTGTCGCGGTCATTCGTGCGGTATCGGTTGTGGTTTCGGGGGCGGTGTCCGCGGCGACAGCCGTGAAAGCGGGCAACGCCACAAAGGCAGCAGCCTTCAGTGCTGGTCCGAGGCTTTTGAACACCGCTTCTTTCACGCGACACTCCCAATGGGCAACACCGGAAGGCTAGTGGCACGAGGTCGAGACAGCCAATAACAGAATGTGTCGACCTGCAATTATTGGTTGATCTCACGGCCTCCCCAGCAGAAAAAAACCGCGCCCGGTTGCCCGGACGCGGTCTTTTGTCCCTCGTCTTGGCGACGATTATTCTTCGTTCGCAGCCGAACCCATCTCGTCGAAGAGTTCCGCGATCTCGAAATCGGCGGCAGCTTCGGCTTCGGCGGCCAGCTCGCGCACCGACTTGCCCGAGGCCTGAAGTTCGGCTTCTTCGGCCGAGCGGGCGACGTTCATCGTGATCGTGGCCGAGACTTCGGGGTGCAGCACGACGCGGACGTCGTGAAGGCCCAGTTCCTTGATCGGCTGGATCAGGACGACCTGCTTGCGGTCGAGCGAGAAGCCGGCGTCCGTCGCGGCATCGGCGGCGTCACGCGGGGTGACGGAGCCGTAAAGCGCGCCGGCGTCCGAGGCCGAGCGGATCACGACGAACTTCTGACCGTCGAGCTTCTCGGCGAGGCTTGCGGCCTCTTTCTTGGTCTCGAGGTTGCGGGCCTCGAGCTGGGCCTTCTGGGCTTCGAACGACTTGATGTTGGCGTCCGAGGCGCGCAGCGCCTTGCCCTGCGGCAGAAGGAAGTTGCGGGCATAGCCGTCTTTCACTTTGACGACTTCGCCCATCTGGCCAAGCTTGGCCACGCGTTCAAGAAGGATCACTTGCATTGTCGTGGCTCCTTATTTCACGGCATAGGGCAGCAGGGCGAGGAAGCGGGCGCGCTTGATGGCCTGAGCCAGTTCGCGCTGCTTCTTGGCCGAGACGGCGGTGATGCGGGCCGGCACGATCTTGCCGCGCTCGGAAATGTAGCGCTGCAGCAGACGCACGTCCTTGTAATCGATCTTCGGCGCGTTGTCGCCCGAGAAGGGGCAGACCTTGCGGCGGCGGAAGAAGGGTTTGTTCGCCATGGTTTTATCCTTTCAACAAGCCGGGCTCAGCGACGGTCGCCGAACGAGCGGCGCTCGCCGCCACGGTCGCCACCACGATCACCGCGGTCGAAGCGGGGACGGTCGCCGCCTTCGCGATCGCCGCGCTCGCGCTCGTCGCGCTTCTGCATCTGCACCGAAGGGCCATCCTCGTGCGCGTCGACCTTGATCGACATCACGCGCATCACGTCGTCATGAAGACGCGCCAGACGCTCCATCTCCTGCACGGCGCCAGCGGGCGCGTCGGTGCGGAAGAAGGCATAGTGACCCTTGCGGTTCTTGTTGATCTTGTAGGCCATGGTCTTCACGCCCCAGTATTCGGTGCCGACGACCTTGCCGCCGTTGTCCGAGAGGACCGTGGAGAAATGTTCGATGAGGCCTTCGGCCTGCGCGTTGGACAGGTCCTGACGCGCGATCAGCACATGCTCGTAAAGCGGCATGGCATTCCTTTCGTCTCGGGCGGCTTCACGGGCGGGTCCACACCTTCCGCGACCCGTTAGGAGAGGCTTCGCCGGTTGAAGTGACTGGCGGAAGGATGCGGCCTTATACAGAAGCCGCCAGAGGATGCAAGTGGCGCCCCCGAGGTGGGCAGGGCTATCGCATTTGGCCGATGATGGACCTTGCGAAGTCGTCGGACCATGCTGATCGCTTT
>NZ_JARJNR010000011.1:65000-87827 GCF_030143255.1 Frigidibacter sp. SD6-1 | reverse complement strand
CTGCCCTCCGCGCCGGAACTCAGGAACTTCGACGCCTTTCTCTACGCCTGCACGGCGGCGGCGCTTTGAGAGTGAGCCACCCGTCCCGGACTTGATCCGGGACCTCGTGGTGAAAGAGGCCCCGGATCAGGTCCGGGGCGCGACGGCACAGAAAACGACGGGCGATACCGAATCGAGGGGGCGCGAGGCCATGGACAAGACAACAGGTGCCGTGATCGAGATCAGACACGAGGGCATGCGCATCGGCGGCGAGAAGGTCTTCACCGACAAGGTGATCGAGGTCCGCTATCCCTACACGGACCAAGTGGTGGGGACGGTGCCGGCGGGCAGTGCCGAACATGCCCGCCGGGCTTTCGAGATTGCTGCCGGATATCGGTCCAAGCTCACGCGGTACGAGCGCAGCCAGATCCTGAAGCGCGCGGGCGAGCTGATCGGCGAGCGGCGGGATTATCTGGCCAGATGGCTGGTGCTGGAACTTGGCATCTGCTGGCAGCATGCGGTCTATGAAACCAGGCGCGCGCAGGACGTCTACACTTTCGCCGCCGCGCAGGCGTTGCAGGACGACGGGCAGATCTTTTCCTGCGACCTGACCCACAACGGCAAGGACCGGAAGATCTACACCAAGCGCGAGCCGGTCCGCGCGATCAGCGCGATCACGCCCTTCAACCATCCTCTGAACATGGTCAGCCACAAGATCGCCCCGTCGGTCGCCACCAACAATTGCATGGTGGTGAAGCCGACCGAACTGACGCCGCTCACGGCGCTGGCGCTGGCCGACATCCTCTATGAGGCCGGATTGCCGCCCGAGATGTTCCAGGTGGTGACGGGCCTGCCCGCCGATATCGGCGAGGCGATGATCACCGATCCGAACATCGACATCATCACCTTCACCGGCGGGGTGCCGGTGGGCAAGATGATCGCCGCCAAGGCCGTCTACAAGCGCCAGGCGCTGGAACTCGGGGGCAACGATCCCCTGATCGTGCTGAACGATCTCGACGATGCCGATCTTGAGAAGGCGGCGACGATTGCAGTCGCGGGCGCCACCGGCAATAGCGGCCAGCGCTGCACCGCCGTCAAGCGCATCCTGGTGCAGGAAAGCGTCGCCGACCGCTTCGTGCCCATGGTGCTGGAGAAGGCGAAGAGGATCCGCTTCGGCGATCCGATGGACCCGACGACGGAGCTTGGCTGCGTGATCCACGCGCAGGCGGCGGAACTCTTTGAAAAGCGCGTCTACATGGCGGCCGATCAGGGGGCGAAGGTCCTCTACGATCCCGGCCGCAAGGGGGCGCTTTTGCCGCCCATCGTGGTCGATCACGTGCCCCATGACAGTGAACTGGTGATGGAGGAAACCTTCGGGCCGGTCATCCCCATTGTCCGCGTGCCCGACGACGATGCCGAGGTCATGCGGATTTCCAACTCCACCGAGTTCGGCCTGTCATCGGGCGTCTGCACCAACGACTTCCGCCGCATGCAGGCCTATATCGAGGGGCTGAACGTCGGCACGGTGAACATCTGGGAACAGCCCGGCTACCGCATCGAGACCTCGCCCTTCGGCGGCATCAAGGACAGTGGCAACGGCGTCAAGGAAGGCGTGACCGAGGCCATGAAGTTCTTCACCAATGTGAAGACCTATTCGCTGCCCTGGCCAGGTTGAGCGCGCGGCGCCGAAGGGAGCCTCCGGCGGGAGTATTTTCGGACAGAAAGTGAGGCGGGCCAAGTGAACAGCCCGGCGACGCAGGGAAGAAGAGGTGGCGACACTTTCGTTCCTGTTTCACGCTCTCGGTGCCGTCTTCCTGCTGGTCTAAGCGGACCGGATGGCGCGGGCCGACGCAGAACGCGCCTTCGGCCGATCCTGCGGGCGCGCTTTTGCGCACAGCGGCGGGCGCATCCGCCCTGTCCTTCACAGGCCGTTGCCTTGCAATCCTGTTGCAAAGCGCTGCCGCCGTGACGCTGCTGGCGACTGGATTTGCAGCGGCGGGACTGGTCGCGCGTCCCGTCGGAGCGGGCATCGTTCGCGGGGCCGCCATCGGCGCGGCGCCACGCCAACCGACTGATCGCGGCAAGGTGCGGCGACTGAAGCCACCACCACCGCGCACCCGAGCCTCGACCGGCTCTTGCGGCGGGAGTAACTCAACCGGTCAGCGTGGGAGCCACACCCAAACCAGACTTACATTCCGAGCAAGGAAAATCAGGGGGCAGGCCACGGGCTTTCGACCCGACATAGACAGCGCGTTCCGCCAGCGCGGCAGGTCTCTTTAGTAGATGTAGCGAATCTGGTCGCCCCAGTATCGCTCCATCCGTTTCAGAAGCGCATTCATGTCCTCGAGCCCCTCCAGCCCGAGGATTCCGCGCCCCGCCATCCCTTCGGCATGGCGGCGAAAGAGATCGGCGACCCGGTCGCGCACCGCCTCGCCCCGTTCGGTCAACCGCACGCGAACCGACCGGCGGTCGACCTCGGACCGCTCGTGGTGCATATAGCCAAGCTCGACCAGCTTCTTCAGGTTGTAGGAAACGTTCGAGCCCTGATAGTAGCCGCGCGACTTCAGCTCCCCTGCGGTGACTTCGTTGGCGCCGACATTGAAAAGAAGAAGCGCCTGCACCGCGTTTATCTCGGCCTCCGCGGTCCGTTCGAACTCGTCCTTGATCACATCCAGAAGCAGCCGGTGCAACCGCTCGACCAGACCAAGCGTCTCGATATAGCCCTGAAGGAACCCGGGTCGCGACAGGTCTTGAAGGGGGGCCTGCATCGTCATCTACTCGCTCCGTACCACTACGTGTCCGGCACAGAGTGAGCAAAAAACGCCAAATTTCAGTTAAAGCCTTCCGACCCGCTGCGCGGGTCAGCCTGTCGTGGTGCCGTGACGCGATCGGGCAAAGGCGCCGATCTCGGCCAGAAGGGTCGCGAAGCGCGCCGGGGAAGCGGCCCCGCCGGTGATCCAGGGGTAAAGGTCCTGATCGTTCTCTCCCAGAAGCGCCTCGTAGAGGTCGAGCGCCTCTGGCCCCATCGCCGCCAGATGCGCATCGGCATAGGGCCCGAGGATCAGGTCCATCTCCTTCGTACCCCGCCGCCAGCTGCGCATATGCAGACGCTTCAGCCGGTCGGCGGCCTGCTCATCGCTCATGCGGCCTCCTGACCAAGCTTGCGCAACCTTTCCTCGATCCGCTCGATCCGGCCGCTCAGCCTGTCCATGCCGCCGCGCACGGCGCGCAGTTCCTCGATCAGCGCCAGCGCCTCGGCGCCGGGGCGTGCCGGTTCGGGCGCCACGCCCTCGCCCTCGCCGGTCATCAGCCAGCGCAGGCTGACGCCCAACAGGCCTGCAAGCATCTGCAACCGGTTGGCGCGCGGTTCGGATGCGTCTGCCTCCCACTGGCGGACGGTCTTGGTGCGCACGCCGAGCCTCTGGGCCACCTCGGCCTCGCTCATGCCCTGCCCCTCGCGCGCTGCGGCAAGCCTGTCGCCCAGCGTCGCAATCTCGTCGGTGAACCATCCGTCCCCGGTCGGTGCCGTTGCCGCGGCCATATTCTTTCTCCTTTGGCTTGTGTGCGTCGAAGGGGCACCCTAAGACATCATCCCGGATTGTTCAAACCGGAGCGCCCAATGGCCTTTCTTTCCGACACGCTCGCCCGCGTGAAACCCTCGCCCTCGATCGCAATCTCGACCAAGGCGGCGCAACTGAAGGCCGAGGGCAAGGACATCATTGCCCTGAGCGCAGGCGAGCCGGATTTCGACACGCCGCAGAATATCAAGGACGCGGCCAAGCGCGCGATCGACGCGGGCAAGACGAAATATACGGCCGTCGACGGCATTCCCGAACTGAAGGCGGCGATCTGCCGGAAGTTCAAGCGCGAGAACGGGCTGGATTACCAGCCGAACCAGGTCACGGTCGGAACCGGCGGCAAGCAGACGCTCTATAACGCGCTGATGGCGACGCTGAACCCGGGCGACGAGGTGATCATCCCGGCGCCCTACTGGGTTTCCTATCCCGACATGGTGCTTCTGGCGGGGGGCACGCCGGTGACCGTGGCGACATCGGCCGCGACGAATTTCAAGCTGACGCCCGCGCAGCTTGAGGCGGCGATCACGCCGAAGACCAAATGGTTCGTCTTCAACTCGCCCTCGAACCCGACAGGCGCGGGATATACGGCGGCCGAGGTGAAGGGGCTGACCGACGTGCTGATGCGCCATCCGCATGTCTGGGTGATGTCGGACGACATGTACGAGCATCTCGTCTTCGACGACTTCAAATTCGCGACCCCGGCCGAGGTCGAGCCGGGCCTTTATGACCGGACGCTGACCTGCAACGGCGTATCCAAGGCCTATGCGATGACGGGCTGGCGGATCGGCTATGCCGCAGGGCCCGCGCATCTGATCAAGGCGATGGGCACCATCCAGTCGCAATCGACCTCGAACCCGTCCTCGGTGGCGCAATATGCGGCGGTCGAGGCGCTGGAGGGTCCGCAGGATTTCCTTGGCCCGAACCGGGAACTGTTCCAGCGGCGGCGCGATCTGGTGGTGTCAATGCTCAATCAGGCCAAGGGCATCACCTGCCCGCGCCCCGAAGGCGCCTTCTACGTATATCCCGATATTTCCGGCTGCATCGGCAAGACCTCGGCCGGTGGAACGAGGATCGTGGATGACGAGGCCTTCGCCACGGCGCTCTTGGAAGAGACCGGTGTGGCGGTCGTCTTCGGCGCGGCCTTCGGCCTGTCGCCCAATTTCAGGGTGAGCTACGCCACCTCGGACGAGGCACTGGAGGAAGCCTGCCGCCGTATCCAGTCGTTCTGCGCGGGCCTGCGCTAAGGCCTCCTCGGGCGCTTCGCTTCTCGTCGGGGCGCCCCACCCGAGGAGTGCCCGAAGGGCTTCGACGAGGCTCTGTCAGGTGTTGATCCGGCCAAGCTCCTCGGCAAGGAAGTCATAGACCAGCCGGATCCTCCGGCTGGTCCTGAGTTCGCGGTGCGTGGTCAGCCAGATCGGCACCGGGATCGGCGTAAACCCGGGCAGGACCAGTTCGACGCCCTTCGTGGCTGCCGCGACCTCCTCCATCATGATCCCTATCCCCAGCCCCTGGCGGACCATCTCCCACCCCACGACCGTATTGTTGGTGTAATGGCGGAAATTCTCCTGTTCCACCGCCAGCCCATGGGCGCGCAGGATCTCAAGCATCCGCTCGCCGCGCTCAAAGCCGATGACAAGCGCGCCCTTCAGCTCGGCGCCCGAGGTCGGCCGACCATGGCGCGCAAGATAGGAGGGCGCAGCATAAAGCCGGGCGCGGCTGTCCCGGATGAAGCGCGCGATCAGTTCGGGTTCGGTCGGGCGCACATGGCGCACGGCGATATCGGCCTCGCGACGGCGCAGGTCGCTCAGCTCGTTCGAGACGATCAGCTCGATGACGACCCCCGGCGCGATGTCGCCCAGCCGCGCGAGGATCGGCGGCAGAAGGCACGTCGCCAGCGCGTCGCCCACGCTGATCCGCACCAACCCTTCGATCGCCTGGCTCTGCCCGGCCGCGGTCAGCGAAATCCGTCCCGCCGCCGCCCCCATCTCGCGCACCGCGCCCAGAAGTTCCTGCCCCGCCTCTGTCAGGATCAGGCTCTTGCCCAGCCGTTCGAAAAGCGTGACGCCAAGGTCGGCCTCGAGCCCCGCGACCTGACGGCCGAGCGTCGGCTGCGCAAGGCCGAGCGCCCGGGCGGCGGCGGAGAAAGACCCTGTCTCGACCGTCGCCAAAAAGGCGCGGACCTGATTCCAGTCGAATGAAACGCTGTTCCAATCCATGCGCTGATGCATAATGGGTGAAGAAATTTATGCAATTTCTTTCGTCAATATCGCACCCTAGGGTCGCGCCCAGGAGGCACCCATGACAACCGACGCCGCATTCTGGGACCGGACCGCCGCGAAATACGCGGCCGGTCCGATCAAGGACCCGAGTGCCTACGAATACACTCTGGCCCGCACGAAATCCTACCTCTCACTCACGGACCGTGTGCTGGAACTGGGATGCGGCACGGCAAGTACGGCGCTTCTGATTGCTCCGGTCGTCGGCCATATCACGGCGACGGACTATTCGGCGGCCATGATCTCCATCGGCCGGAAGAAGGTGGAGGAGGCGGGCCTGACGAACATCAGCCTCGAAGAGGCGAGCCTGGAGGGTGGCCCCCTGCCCCCTGGCCCTTTCGACGCGGTTCTGGCGTTCAACCTCCTCCACCTGCTTCACGATCCCGAGGCGGCGATCGGCCGGGTACGCGGCCTTCTGAAACCCGGCGGCCTCTTCATCTCGAAGACTGCCTGCCTGCAGGGCGCCTACCGGGCGATGCGGCCTGCGGTCGCGCTCATGCGGCTTTTCGGCAAGGCGCCCAAGGTTTCGTTCTTCTCGACGCGCTGGCTTGAAGCGGCGGTCAGGCGGCAGGGATTGGAGATCGTCGAATCCGGCGATTTCCCCAAAGGGCCGCCCCGGCGTTATATCGTCGCCCGCCTGCGCTGAACGGGCTTTGACAGACGCCGCGGCGCTTTCTAATGTCGGCGCCGGAAGGGCGGGCTCATGTCGGAATTGCCGGATTACTTCTTCAGGACGCGCGAGAACGGCGCCGCGGTCTTCCGCATCGATGCGGAGAACCGTCACCGGCGGCTGGATATGGAGCAGATCGCTGTCGTCAATATCCGCAATGGCGAGATCCGCCCACAGGGTGACCGCACGCTTTCTCAAGAGGATCTGTCGGCGATCCGCGCCTGGATGGCGGACCGCCAGGCGGTGCTGGCGCGGCGCGATATCGACGATATCCTGCGCACGGTCGATCACCTGAACCAGACCGCCCATTGGGCGCAGTCCAAGGCCAGCGACGAAGAGCTCGATCAGATCACTGACGCGCTCTTACTCGCCATGCATGATCTGCGCAGCGTCCTTGTCCGCCGCAAGGCCGACCGCAGTTGAAGCGCCGAGGCGCAGCCACCAGGGCCCGCGCCAGAACCGCGCCATCAGCAGCACCGCCGCGACCGCAAGACCGACCGCAAGCCCGAACCACAGGCCGGTGCCGCCGTACCCGCCCGGGAAGGCGATAAGATAGCTCGCGGGAACGCCGATCACCCAATAGGACAGGGCCGCGATCAGCATCGGCGCGCGCGTGTCCTGCACCCCGCGCAGGAAGCCGAGCCCCATCACCTGCATCGCATCGAACAGCTGGAACAGCGCCGCCATCGCCAGAAGTTTCGCGCCAAAGACAAGAATCGCCCCCGCCTCCGCCTTGCTTTCGTCGAGGAAGAGGCCGACCAGCCATTCCGGAGCAGCGAGGAAAAGCGTGATCGTCAGGAGGGCGAAGCCCGCCGAAAGAACGGTCGCGGTCAGGGCGCTGTCACGCATCGATTGCGGATCGCCCTCGCCCTCGGCCCGGCCCACGCGCACCGTCGCCGCATTCGACAGGCCAAGATGGACCATGAAGGCAAGCGCCGTGACCTCCATCGCAATCCCGTGCGCGGCCAGTTCCACCGTCCCGATCCAGCCCATCATCACCGAGGCCGCCACGAACAGGCAGCTTTCGGCCAGGCCGGTCAGGCCGACCGGCACGCCAAGCCTGAGGACGCGGAGAAAGGCCACCCAGTCCGGCCGCCAGAAGCGCTGGAACAGGCGGAACCGGCGGCTGGACGGCTCCAGCGCGGCATAAAGAGCCAGAAGGATCGCGCCGAAGCTCTGGGTCAGAAGCGAGGCGATCGCCGCGCCGCGCACGCCCAGCTCCGGCATGCCCCAGTGGCCGAAGATCAGCGCCCAGGCGACACAGAAATTGAACAGGACGCCGGTCAGCGTCACCCAGAGCTGGACCTTGGTCTTTTCGAGCGCCGCGAGATAGCTCTTCAGCACCATGATGACGAGCGCCGGGCCCATGCCTAAGCCCGCGATCCTGAGGAAATCCTGCGCCAGATCGGCGATGTGCGGCTCTTGCCCGAATCGCAGCAGGATCGGGCCGGAATACCAGAAGACCGGCAAGGTGAAGAGGCTGAAGAGAAGCGACAGCCAGAGTCCCATGCGCGTATCGCGGCGGACCTGAGTCTCGTCCCCGCGACCCAAGGCCGAGGCGATCATTCCCATCACCGCGATGCCGAAACCGGCGCCAAGGATGAAAAGGACGAAGAAGGTGGACGTGCCAAGGACCACGGCGGCCAGCTCTTCGACGCCGTACCAGCCAAGGAGCACGGTGTCGGTGACATGCAGAAGCATCTGCGCCAGATGGCTGCCGATGATCGGCAGGCCCAGCACCAGAAGCGCCCGTGACTGCGCCGCATATGTGAGGCGTTCCCTCATCCCCGAGCCTTAGACCCGGGATGAGGGAAGGTCCAGAGGCTGCCGCTCTCAGCCCGGTGCAGGGGCGCCGTTCGCCTTGCGCCGCGTGCGCGGATGCGTTGCCTTTTCGATGATATCGCCGTTCCCGGCCAGCACCTGGGCGGCGCGCCCGACGATCAGCGGATCGGGCGCATCGATGATCGAGGCATCCTTTCCGGGATAGTCGAGCGCGGTCAGGAAATGCCGCATGGCATTCAGCCGCGCGCGCTTCTTGTCGTCCGACTTCACGATCGTCCAGGGCGCGTCCGCCGTGTCGGTGTAGAAGAACATCGCCTCCTTCGCCTCGGTATAGTCATCCCATTTGTCGAGCGAGGCCTTGTCAATCGGGCTCAGCTTCCAGCGCTTCAATGGATCGGTCTCGCGCGCGGTGAACCGGCGGCGCTGTTCGTCGCGGGTGACCGAGAACCAGTATTTGTAAAGCCTGATGCCCGAGCGGACGAACATCCGTTCCAGCTCCGGCGCCTCGCGCATGAATTCCAGATATTCCGACGGCGTGCAGAAGCCCATCACCCGCTCCACGCCCGCTCTATTGTACCAGCTGCGGTCGAAGAACACGATTTCGCCCGCCGTCGGCAGATGTTCGATATAGCGCTGGAAGAACCACTGGCCCTTTTCCACGTCGGACGGCTTGGTCAGCGCCACCACGCGGGCATAGCGCGGGTTCAGATGCTCCATGAAGCGCTTGATCGTGCCGCCCTTTCCGGCGGCATCACGGCCCTCCATCAGGATGACGAACTTCTGCCCTGTCTCCTGAGCCCAGAGCTGGACTTTCAGAAGTTCGGCCTGAAGCTTCGCCTTCTCTGCCTCATAGGCGCGCGCCCCGAGCCGGTCGTGGTAAGGATAGGCGCCGCTTTCGAAAGCGAGCCGCACCTGATCGCGGTCGGGGGTGGGGAACTTCCGCGGTCCTGCGGGCTTCTGCGCTTGTGGCACAGGTGCATCGATTCCGCTTGCTGTCTGATCGTTCATCTCTCTCCCTCCGTCGGATGATCGGGCAATCCAACCACCGGACGAGGCGCGAGCGCCTTGATACGGGTCAATATTCGATGAACTGTGCGGGAAAGTGTGACATTTGACCTGCCACCGGCGACGCGGGTTGCTGCTGGACCGGCTGCTGCGCCGCGGGTTGAGCGGGCGGGTGATAGCCCGGTTGCGCCGCCGGCCCCATGTGCTGGGCATAGTCCCGATGGTCCGGCGTTACGGCGCTGCGGATTTCGTTCTTGTCATCACCGGTGGCATCGGTGCTGACATCGATCCGGGCGAGGAACTCGATCCCGTCCAGATCACCGAGCCCGTTGATCCGCCGCGCCGCCTGCGCTTGCGCGGACTGATCCTTGTCGGAAATCCCGCGCGCCGAGTTCAGCATTCCGCGGATCATGCTGCGGCCCATGTTTGCCCAGTCCGGTCCCTTCGGGCTGTAGAGGCCGATCAGGGTGAAGATCTTGCGCCGGGCATATTGGCCTTCGGTCACCGTGAACTCGCCGTTCAGGTACACGGCGCCGGTCGAGCCGCGGGTGGCATAGCCCCCGGTCGAGCCCTGCGACGCGTCGTCGAAACCGCCGGGGCGGATCGTCAGGCGGACCTTGGCCAGCGTGCCCTTGGGGATGAGGTTGGTGTTGGACTGCGCGTCGTTGAAGTCGTTCCAGGAACCCATGGGGTGTCTCCTCTGCGGATCAGGATTGCGTATGGGGGTGATCAGCCGCGCCTTCAGCGGGCGGCGTGAAGGTCAGGCGCCTTGGCGCAGGCGTGCCGGGGGCGCGGATCTTCTCCATCAGGCGGCCAAGATGCGGCTCTTCCACCGGGCCGAGGCGACCGGAACGGTCCTTGGCCGGGAAACCCCAGGGGTTGATGGTGTGGCAGACGAAGGCGCGGTAGGGATCCCCACCATCGGCCTTCAACTCGGCCATGGTGATCACCTCGTCGACGATCCCCGGCAGCTCGAGGCCGGTCTTCGAGCCGTCGATCTGCGGCTGGAAGATGCGCCGGTTGAAGTCGTCGAACTTCTCGTCGAGGATCCCGACGAACCAGACGTTGCGACCCCGGGTGTGCTGGAGGTGGGTCAGCCAGGCGATCATTTCGCGCCCGTGCAACCCGTAGGCGCCGCGGACTCAGGCTTGCCGGTCTTTTCCGACACCGCCTCGGGCTGACCCTTGCACCACTGAAAGCAGAGCCGCCCGGCCACGGTGATCGAGTCGACGAAGATCGTGTCGTAGCGGTCGAGCGCGGCCGGATCGCCGAACTTCTGGCAGACGGCGGCATGATGTGCTGGGCTGTAGGGCTGTTCATCACGCAGCGCCAGGTTCGGCCCGCCGATGAACACCGCGAAATCCCGGCATTCCGCCCATGTGCGCGGTCGGATGCTGTCGCCCGGCCAGCCCTCGATTGCCAGATCGCCCGCCTCGAGATCCATGAACAGCGTGCGGGCGGGGTCGAGCGTCCAGAGAAGGCTGGTCTTGCCGATGCCGGACTTGCCGAAGATGCAGCCCTTGATGCCGCGCGGCTCGGCAAGCCGCTGGTCGGCGGTGATGATGGGCAGGCTCACACGCGATCCTCCTGCGGGAGGAGATCGATCTTGAGCGTGCCGGTCTTGACGGTGCGGGCGGGCTCGAAGCCCTGTCGGATCGCCTCGGGCCAGGCGGAATAGGCGCGCTCAGGCACCTTGAAGCTGATCTCGACGTATTCGGCCGGATCTTCGCCTGCGGCGCGGATGCGCTCGACCATCGCCGCCAGCTTGGCCTGGTCCCATTCGACCCGCTTCGGCAGATCGGCGACCACGGTAAAATCGCCATCGACAAGGCGCACGGTGCCGGTGTCCTTGCCGCAGGCGCGGCGGGCCTCGGCGGCGCGGGCGGCGTAGCGAACCTCGAGCGCGGTGGAAAACCTCGCGGTCACAGCTTTCATCTGCTTGGCGGCAGCATCAATCTCGCGCTGCAGGGCGGCCAGAAGCTCGACGGGAAGCTGGGCGATCTCGCCAGCGGGCAGGTTGATCAGCTGATCGATGCTGGGGGTGTTCTGCGGGAACGTCATGGGGGTCTCCGTGATGGGGGATAGGGTCAGGCGGCCTCGAGGAGGCGCATGGAAAGGGCAGGACCGGCCTGGCGCGGCTTGGCCCGCGCGATGGCGATGTAGGCAAACTGGTCGGGGCCGATCCGGGCCTGCACGAGGTGGACAAGGCCCTGCTCGGCGGCGCGCAGCGCAGCCGAGGCCACCATGCGCAAGGTGCGCTGCTGTTCAGCAGGCAGCTTCGAGATGACGGAGGTCGCATCGACCGCGAGAAAGCCGCGGTGGTAGACGAGCGTCTCTCCGGGTGCGGCCTGCGCGATCCAAGCCGAAAGCGCGACCTCGTCGAGCGCCGGTCCGCCCGCGCCGAAGATCGACACGACGCCGGTGGCGCGGATGGTGGAGTGCCGGGCCATCATGCCGCGCCCCGATCCGCAGTGCTGCGCCGCTGGCGGGCCTGTTCATAGGCCAGCACATCCTCGAGCCGGTAGACCGCACGGCCCCCGATCTTCAGGAAAGCCGGGCCCTCGCCGGTCCAGCGCCAGCGTTCAAGGGTGCGCGCCGAAATGCTCCAGCGCGCGGCAAGTTCGGTCTGGTTCAGGCAGGTTCTCGTTTGCATCGTCCTCTCCCGGTGTGTCGTTGGGAGGAAGATGCACGGCGCGATGCGGGGATGTCGTCGGGATCAGAGTGGGATACGGCGGGGGATCAGCCGGACCGTTTCAATCATGGGGTGAAACGTATGACGGTGGGATCGCCATCCCCCTCCATCCCCTGGCGCATCCCACAACGGTGAGAAAATAGGGACGCGCGGAGGGTCCGACTCAGAGGCCAGCGATGCGATAGGCCCCACGGCCGTTCGACTCGATGAGCAGCGGCCAGTCCTTCTTGGACTTGAAGACGTCCGCCATCTTGAGGCTGCGCGACCCAGCCTGGGAGAGCACCGCCTTGCCGCTCTGCCACGGATCGCCCCGCTTGGCCGCCGCATGCAGGATCCGCACGACCTGCGCCCGGATCGGCCCCAGCCGGAACTCGCGGCCATGGCAGCGGACGCTCTGATAGTCGGCAGAGGCGTGGAAGGCGCCTGCTGGCTTCATGCCCGAGGCGCCGCCAAATCCGGTCGCCGCCTCGAAACGATCGCGTTCTTCGCGCCTTAACATCAAATCCGGCTTGCGAATCGTCAGGCTCTCGCGCGAGCCGTAGAAACAGGCGTAGTCCGCCTTTGCGGTCCGGAAGCGGGTGATGCTGACCTCACCCTTGCGAAAAAGCTGGAAGACGTCCTGGACGTGCAGGTCCAGCAGCCCATTGAACAAGGATCGCTCCGTGGGGATTGAGTAGCAGCGGCCATCGTTGGTTTCCTCGTAGTCGCCAAACTCAATGGGCAGGTTCAGGATGCGGACCGACAGCCGCAGCTGGTCGTTCTCGGCCAGATAGACCAGATCGACCTCGGGCATCGACCAGCGAGCGAGGACTTCCGGCAGGGTGAAATACGCCTTCTCAATCTCCATCCGGGCCCCCGATTCCCATGCAATCTGTTTGGCTTTTGTTCTAGCTGCTTGACGATCCCAATTCAATCCTGTCATATCCAACTCTATCCACAGCCCCTTGGGGAGAAGATGACCGAAACTCACACTCTGGCCGACCGTCTGCGGGCCCGCTCGGACCAGCTCGGCCTCGCGCCGGCCCACGTCGCCGAGATGGCCGGGGTCAACCGATCCTTCGTCTATGACATCCTGCGCGGACGATCCTCGCGCCCCAGCATCGACCGGCTGGCAGACGTCGCCCGCGTGCTGAAGGTCGACCGGGAATGGCTGATCCACGGCATCGGTGAGATCGAGGGCCCTTCCCCCTTCACCGAGACCCCCGAAGATACCTTCGTGGCGATCGCGCATGCCACGCCTCGCCCCGCCATGGGCGGCGGTGCGGTGGTGACCGAGGATGGCGACACGCCCGGCCGCGCCTACCACTTCCGCCAGTCGTGGATCCGCCACAAGCTGAAGGCCAGCCCGTCACAGCTCCGGATCATGCATGTCGAAGGCGACAGCATGGTCCCCACGCTACACGACGGGGATGCAGTGCTGGTCGACATGACGCGCCAGTTCCCCAGCCCGCCCGGCATCTTCGTTCTCGACGACGGCATGGGCCTGGTCGCCAAGCGCCTCGAGCACATCCCCAACAGCGACCCGCCAGCCGTCCGGGTGATCTCGGACAACCCGCTCTACCCCGCCTACGAGCGCACTGCCGACGAGATCCGCATCATCGGCCGCATCCGATGGTTCGCGCGGGAGATCTGAGGATGGTGATGACATAGAGGCTGAAGAAGGTCATCTAAATCTGTCGCGTATGCTCTTGCCGCGACATAGTATGCGAACATTGAAGGAATTGGGCGAAGAGCGTGGGTCGAAAGAAAACGTCAGAGAATAGCGGTGGCCCACATAATGGTGTGGAAGTGAGCAACGTTCAGGAAACCGCAGCTTTCGAGAAGCATACCATCGATAATCATCAAGCGCCCAGCCGTGCCGGTGATCGCTATCATTATGTCCGGACAGCTCGGCTTTGTTTGACGATGCTGGCGCCCAACGCAGACTTAAGGAGCGTGGCGGTTGAAGGACCAGCTCTCGACGATCCGGCGTCGGGAGGCGAAGACGTTATCGACCTCGCACTATACTACACCGAATCTGGCGGCAGTTGCCGGATCGCATACAGGCAGTTCAAGCACTCGCTTACCGCCGTCGACAAGCCTATGACTGCTAGCGATTTAGTGAACACGCTAAGGGGCTATGCGTCCCGGTTTGCCAGCACTCAAGCGGCCGAGAAATCCTCGACAACGCCAGTGCGCTTCATCTTTGAATTTGAAACTAACCGCCCCATCGCGTCGGAAGTAATAGCTGCAATAGAGGAGCTTAAGGACGGCCGCCGTTCGAAAACGAGCAATTATCTTAGGGCTTCGTTACCGCTGAAAGACGACGATCTTAGCGATTTTGCAGCGCGCGTTCGCTTGTTACCCAAAACGCAGTCGCTCGACGGAGAGCGCAGCGGGCTTGGTCATGATGCGGCTGCGTACCTGCCTGAAACTGACCGAGACGTCCCAACACGCCTCGTGGAAATGATCGCTGACAAAGCCGCAAAACCAAATGCTGCAGATCTAAAGATCACGCGGTTCGATGTTCTTCGTCTGATGGATTGCGACGAACATTCGCTTCTCCCGGCACAGTCCAAGCTTGAGAGGCCGAGCAATGAAATTAGGCGTCCAGTTCTAGAAACACTGTTGTCGGAAGCACTGCGGCATGACAAGCCCGTCATCCTCGAGGCAGAGGGAGGTGTAGGCAAGTCCGTAGCGGCGATGCAGTTGTCACAGCTTCTTCCCCTGTCAAGCGTCTGTGTGGTTTACGATTGTTTTGGTAACGGAAGCTACCGCGATCCGACGATGCGGCGCGATCAACCCCGGAAGGCATTCGTACAGATTATCAATGAGTTAGCATTCCAGGGGCTATGTGATCCTCTTATCCCGTCGAGTCGAGCACCCGATGAACAGTATGCAAGTGCCTTCCTAGCCCGTATTCAGCAAGCAGCTCTCTCGGTTTCGGCAAAGGACGAAGCTGTTCTTCTCATCGTGATTGACGCTGCAGATAACGCAGAAATGGCAGCATTAGAATACGGGGAATCCGGGAGTTTCGCACGCTGGCTATTGAGGATGAGTTGGCCTAAAGGTGCGCACATAATCCTGACTACACGGCCGGAACGTCGTGGCCTTCTTAATCCACCACCCGACATCCCATGTTTGGTCTTGCCACCATTTGACGAGGCAGAGTCGGCCGCCCATCTGCGTAGCCGACACCCATCCGCTTCATTGGCTACTGCACAAGCGTTCCACAGACTTACCTCCGCAAACCCGCGGCTGCAGCATCGAGCATTTGAGAACTCTGACGATCTCAGCAAGATGATTGATCGCCTTGGGCCTGAGCCGCTAACCGTTGAGGGCGCGATCGAGGCGCTGCTGGATGAGGCGGTGGCGAAAGCGCGAGATGGTGTGAGACCAGTTGACAAGAAATCTATCGACGGCATCTGTACAGCTCTCGCCGTTCTGCGACCGTTCGTCCCTCTCGAGGTAGTTGCGAAAGTTGCAGAGGTCGAGCACTCGTTCGTCATCAGTCTTGCCAGCGAACTGGGGCGTGCTCTTGTCATCAATGATGGCGCAGTTCAATTCGCAGACGAGCCCACGGAGACTTGGTTTCGGAAACGATTCCGCTCTGATGATGATGCGGTAGAGAAAGTACTCAGGCGCCTACAGCCACAAGCCGCGAAAAGTTCCTATGCAGCAGCGGCTGTTCCTCAGCTTCTTTTAGAGACTGGACGAGTCGATGAACTGATAGATCTGGTGCTTTCCGACAGCAGTCTGCCCGATACCGACGAGCTTGGCCGCCGCGACGTGAGACTGATGCGCTTACGCGCTGCCACGCAAGCTGCGCTGCGGAACGAACGCTACGTCGATGCTGCAAAGCTCGCCTTCAAGACGGCTAACGCAGAGGCCGCGGAAGAACGACAGCGCAGCCTGCTTTCGCGAAACCCTGACCTCGCAGCACGCTTCCTGGCAGCTGAGAAGACTGCTGAACTCATTGCCACCCGAAAGATAGGCGGAGGGGGATGGCCAGGCTCTGGCAACGCGCATCAGGCTGCTCTTTTCGCGGGCTACAAGCGCTTTCATGGGGATGCGAATGCTCGTCTAGGCACCGCATTGGCGTGGTTGGATCACCATTTCCGTGTTCGGGGCGATGACGAACGTGGCGGCAGTGGCGTTGATCTCGACGAAGAGATTGTCGCCCTAGCTTGGGCCCGTCTCGAATTGCGAGGAACTGCATCGTGCGCAAGTTTTCTGCGCAGTTGGCGGCCACGCAAAGTGTCGTTCAGTGTTGGGCGCGTCGTGTGTTCTCGCCTTGCAGATGCAGGGCGTTTCGAAGAGCTGCAAGCTTTGATGGATGCGGCAGGAAACGACATCTTCCTGGGGCTTGCCGGAACACTCGAGCTGGAAAAGGTTGGTTTAGTTCCGAACGCTCCAACAGTGCGTCGCCTATTCCGCATGATCGCTGACCGTCGCGTTTTGATTGAAAAGCTTGGCCGATATGAGCATGAACGCACCGAGTTGAAAGCGATCATCGCAATCTCTACAGCGGCGCTGCGAACACATGCGATTGCTCGAAAAACTATTACTAAGCTGCTTAACCGGTATCTACCCGCCCTCGCGGGTCACGAACTTGACTCAAATTGGCATGACCCATCTGGACGTAGGGATTCGCTACTAAAAGGGTTCGCCCTCCGCGCCGCACTGAATGGGCGCCAACTTACAATTGACCGACTTCGTGATCGGAAGGAAGGGCAGCGAAAGACTTCGTCTGAGGATAGTCAGCGTCGACGTGGGCTCGCTCCCCTTGTGCCATGGTACGTGCTATGGGCCGAGATAATCCTCGGCCGCGTAAGTGCGAGCCAAGCGCCCGCAACTATCGCCGCTACATCTTTGGCGTCATCCAAGGCTCAAGCACAGATTTTTCATGAGCATGACGCAACGCTCGATGATCGCATGTTGATCAAGGCCGAGTGCCTCTTGATCCCCGGTGCCGACGCTTCGAGCTGGGGTAGTGTGGATGACTGGTATCCGCCGCCCACACAAAAGGGGCAACGAGCTTCAACAACGACAGTGACCTCACTAGTTCGCCTCATGGCTAGCGATCCCGCGAAACATGCCCTAGCACTAGAATTGGCGGCTCGAGCGGGCGAAACTCTGCATCGCTGGCGCGACACAGCGGAAATGACGGTTGAGGGGCAATTGTCGCTTGCGCGCGCTCTGCTTCACATCAGCGAACTCGAAGCTCGCGCTTACTTTGATGCCGCTGCTGAAAGCACTGAGCGGCTCGGTGAGGAAAACCTGGACCGTTGGCGAGCTCTTCTTGCCATCGCCGAAGTTGCAGGCAAGGTGCCCGTCGAACAGCAAGAGTTAGCCTACCGTCTCGCTCGCTTTGCCGAGCCCACATATGAAAACTTAGCGAAGTCCAGCTATCTTGAGTGGGACCGCATGGCTTGCGCGCTTGCGCGCTTATCACCGATCTCTTGCCTGGCGATCTTATCGCGTTGGGCTGACCGCGATTTCGGTGTCACGGACGACCAACTGCAGGTGGTTCTTCACACGCTCGTTGCAGACGGACACCTCTCAGGTACTACCGCGATGCTCGTGTTTCCGGCGCACGGTGAAAGGGCCGCGACCGCGCTGGAAGCTGGATTAATAGCAGGTGCGGAACGAACTGCGGTGGAACACATCGCGACCCATTACGTGGCAGTGGAAGACTGGCCCGAAACAACTTGGCAAGATGTCCGGGTAATTGCCGATCGGTATGGCTTCGATTGGCCTTGGCTTGACGATGCTGAGGCGTCAGCGCGGCAATCGGATAGTCGAAACAGTTCACGAAACAGCGACTCGTCATCTGCCGTACCAGATTGGGATACGCTACTGGCTGGACTCGACATAACCACGCCCAACGGCTTACGCGAGACACTGGACCGATTACGGGCGCAAGACGGGCTTTACAGACGAGACCTTTGGCGAGCGTTGCCGGAGCGCGTTCTTGCGGGGCATGAGGCAAACTTTCTGACAGGACTCGAGCACATCCAAGAGTTTGATCTTTACGACCTCGACGCCCTGCTCGATCGGATCCCTCGTCATTGGCGTTCGCGCCTGGCAGTTCCGCCACGGTTAGCCCGTCTTGCATCGCTCGTCGTCAGGCGTTCACCCTATCGGCTCATGTTCTCCGCGTGGTGGTCTCGAAGCTCCACTCTCACCGGCATCTCCAACCGCGTCGGCGTCGAGGATTCAGTGCTCGCGCGCGAAGCGCTCAAGGCGATTGCGGAAGAGGAGCGAATTGGTGGTGCTGCGGAACTCTTTCACGTAGCCAGTCTTGCCGCTGTTGCATGCGGGGCTGTAGGAAGTAGTACCGCCTTAAAATTCGCACTGGACGAGATGGAAGATGCGCTCCGTCCAGATGACGGAGACGGCCCGTGGCGAGAATCACTATCTGTTTCCGACGGTATGTCGCAGGCTCTTGCTGATTACCTATGGTCCATGTTGGGCTCGCCAGAAGTTCGGAGGCGCTGGCGCGCGGCACATGTTGTTCGTAACCTGGCTCGCTGGGACCGTACGCCGGTAATTCAAACGATCTGCAACAGAGCAATGACCGGAGCGGCCTACGCGTTTCAAGATGTGCATCTGCCGTTCTATCATCTCCACGCAGTTGAATGGCTTTTGGTCGCCCTCGATCGAGTTGCAGTCGATGACCCAAAGCATGTTGCATGTGCTGCCGACCTCCTGAAACATTGGGCGAGACCAGAGGAAAAGCATTCTCGCCTCCGTGGTCTAGCAGCAAGGCTTACACTACGTCTTCACCGCGCTGGCATCTGTTTGCAGACAGACGATGAAGTTGAACGCCTTGACGCAATGAACTCCGACCGTTCGAACCCGGACCTTCCGAAAGCGGTTCTGCCAAAACCGAAAAGTGATGAGCGGCTGTACTATCACTATGACAGTCGCGACTCCGTGCTGAGACCGCTCTCTTCGGCCTTTCGGATAAGTGAAGACGACGCGGATCAGCGGGTCCAGCCTATCATGCGAACTCTAGCAACCGACGGCGCCGGAAAGGTCTTGTTCGAGGATCCGAGGCGTGCACGCGGCATGTTTCGTCAAGATGACCGCGGTGGGCGGAATGCAGGCCATCGGGATGACTGGAGTGCGTACCTTTCGAGGCATGCGACAATGGTGTTGTGCGGTCAACTGTTGGATGGCGACACCCCCGGCCAAAGTGCCAATGACTATTTCGGTCCTGAACACTTTCTTGATTACCAAAAATTGTCTTCGGAAGATGGTGCAACATGGGCTGCCGACCGACGCTGTCCCGTGCCAATCTCGTGCCGCCTGACCGTCGACGTCCCAGCAGATAAGTGGCCAGCACAAATCACTGAGGTGGATTTGGACGGTCTGGTGGAATCAGTCGGAAACGTCTGCGTTTGGGGTCAGTGGTCAGCTTATGCTGGTCAGTTAGTCCGGACTGTCAGTGTCTCAACTGCACTTGTATCGGTCGAAACTGCACCGGCACTTCTCCGAGCGCTTCAGACGGCTCACAGTCCTCATGACTACCGTCTCCCGGACAACGACACTTCGTTCGAAATCGGCTCGCCAAGATATGTGCTGCGTGGTTGGATCGCGGAATATGAGGCAACAGGTGACTTCGATGCCCGCGATCCGTGGGCTGGGGATGTGCCACTAGGGGTACTTCGGCCGCGGCGCTGGGTCACCGAGCGCTTCGGCCTACACAGGCCGATAGCTCAGACCTGGTCTGCAAAGGGCAAGGAGTTGCACTGGTTGCGGCGCGAAACATGGTCAACGGGAGAACGATACGGGGACAAAGCGAGTGATCGGGGCGACCGGCTTTTGGCTTCCTGTGAGTTTCTAGCTGACCTATGTGCAAAGACTGGCATGGCACTACTGCGGGAGGTCGTGGTTGCTCATGATGTAACAGGGAGAGACGGATGGGACGGAAAGAAGAGCCGAACACGAACCAGCATACGGCTGATCGCGTGATTGAGGATCAGAAAAGAGATGATGCCATTCTAAAGCTCGGTCGGAAGCTGGTCGCCGAACTGGGAGCTGAGCGCTCTACGGATACTCTGGCGCGCTGGATGGCGCATGACATAGCTGAACTGATTCATCAGGTGGAGCACGCCAGCGATGTCGACAAGCAAAGGGCCCGAGACGCCTGCCGAAACGCGATTCTTGCGCTTTGGCAGCACCGTGCTGGAGCACCAGGCAGACTGTCGCAAATGGGGATACTGGCAGGATGGACTCGCCTTCTGCGGTCGCGGAACGCACATTTGTTGGATCACCTCATGGGTCAACGCCGTCGCTCTGTCGAAGAAGGAATGTCAGAATCTGAAGTCTGCCTCGCTCTAGCTTCGCATCTTCAAACTGTTGCTGAGCCACTGACCCATGCCGCATTGCACATTGCTGCGCAGGCAGCGGATCCAGAGGTGAAGGAGGAGGCAGCCTTGGCGGCGCTAGGAAGAGTTGAAAGCGCAGAGATACAGGTGACCCGGATCCTCTTTGGTTGGTCGGACAAGGCCTTATCCCGAAGAGAAGAGATGGTGTCGGACATTCAGAAGTCAGTCGCGACCTTTAACGAAAGCGCTGAGCTGATCCTTCGCGCGCTTGATCAGCTGTCTGCAGATGAAGGCGCCGGTGATGAACAAAATGGGGTGCCAGAGAGTGCGGACCTATGATCTGATGTCGGCTTGCCTCGCTGAGTCTAAAGAGCTTTGGGAGTTAGCACTTCGGATCTCATCAATTACCGAGAACGGTATAGTGTCGGATGGCGTATCATCGCCGGACAGCTTTAGGACTATCAACAGTTCTTCGTGAAATGACATCACACCATTACATCTGGGGATGTCAGGGTTCAGAGAAATTGCGCAGGCTTACGAGGAACTTTGCTTCCACAGTGCTTCCACGGTGGGTGTAAACGCAAACGCCGCCCTGGAGGGCGGCGTGTAAGCGTTTGTAAACGCGGAAGATTTTGGTTGCGGGGGCAGGATTTGAACCTGCGGCCTTCAGGTTATGAGCCTGACGAGCTACCGGGCTGCTCCACCCCGCGCCAATTGGGTCGCCCCAGAACAGAAAATTTCGGGGGCGCATCGACAGAGAGATATGGTGTTTCTTACTAGGTTTGGCAGTGACCTACTCTCCCACGTCTTGAGACGCAGTACCATCGGCGCGGCGGCACTTAACGGCCGAGTTCGGGATGGGATCGGGTGTTTTGCTCGCGCTATGACCACCAAACCAAGAAAGAAACACAATCAATCATCGTCCAAGCCAAGAGCCTTTGACGATCCTTAAGCCAAACCTGGCTTTTACTGGATCAAATCAAGCCAATCGAGCAATTAGTACCGGTCAGCTGAATGCATTACTGCACTTACACCTCCGGCCTATCGACGTGGTCGTCTTCCACGGCTCTCAAGGGAGACCTTGTTTTGAAGGGGGCTTCCCGCTTAGATGCCTTCAGCGGTTATCCTGTCCGAACATAGCTACCCAGCACTGCCGTTGGCACGACAACTGGTCCACCAGTGGTTCGTTCACCCCGGTCCTCTCGTACTAGGGGCAACTCTTCTCAAGTCTCCTACACCCACGGCAGATAGGGACCGAACTGTCTCACGACGTTCTAAACCCAGCTCACGTACCTCTTTAAATGGCGAACAGCCATACCCTTGGGACCTGCTCCAGCCCCAGGATGAGATGAGCCGACATCGAGGTGCCAAACGATGCCGTCGATATGGACTCTTGGGCATCATCAGCCTGTTATCCCCAGAGTACCTTTTATCCGTTGAGCGATGGCCCACCCACTTGGGACCACCGGATCACTATGACCGACTTTCGTCTCTGTTCGTCTTGTCAGACTCACAGTCAGGCTGGCTTCTGCCATTGCACTCAACGAGCGATTTCCGACCGCTCTGAGCCAACCATCGCGCGCCTCCGTTACGATTTGGGAGGCGACCGCCCCAGTCAAACTCCCCACCATGCAGGGTCCCGGACCCGGATAACGGGCCGCGGTTAGACATCAAGAGTGCGAAGGGTGGTATCTCAAGGGAGGCTCCACGGGAACTGGCGTCCCCGCTTCAAAGCCTACCACCTATCCTGCACATCACAATCCTGATGCCAGTGCAAAGCTAGAGTAAAGGTTCATGGGGTCTTTCCGTCTAACCGCGGGTAGTGTGCATCTTGACACACAGTTCAATTTCGCTGAGTCCACATCAGAGACAGCGGGGAGATCGTTACGCCATTCGTGCAGGTCGGAACTTACCCGACAAGGAATTTCGCTACCTTAGGACCGTTATAGTTACGGCCGCCGTTTACTGGGGCTTCAATTCGGAGCTTGCACCCCTCCTTTTAACCTTCCAGCACCGGGCAGGCGTCAGACTGTATACGTCGCCTTACGGCTTCGCACAGCCCTGTGTTTTAAGTAAACAGTCGCCACCCCCTAGTTTGTGCCCCCCGCCCATAGTTGCCTACAGACGGGGCTCCCTTCTCGCGAACTTACGGGAGCATTTTGCCGAGTTCCTTTGATGTGGTTCTCTCAAGCGCCTTGGTATACTCTACCAGTCCACCTGTGTCGGTTTCGGGTACGGTCTTGTGGAGGGCTATTTCCAGGGACATCGCAGCAGCCCGGTCAATCCGATAAGACCGAACTACAGTAAACATCCGTCACTTCCTCCTGGCCCAGGAATATTAACCTGGTTCCCATCGACTACGCCTTTCGGCCTCGCCTTAGGGGCCGGCTTACCCTGCTCAGATTAGCTTTAAGCAGGAACCCTTGGACTTTCGGCGACAGGGTCTCTCACCCTGTTTGTCGCTACTCATGTCAACATTCTCGCTTCTGATCACTCCACCGGATGCCTTACAGCCCGGCTTCACAGTAAG
>NZ_JARJNR010000011.1:0-60000 GCF_030143255.1 Frigidibacter sp. SD6-1 | reverse complement strand
CGCGCCGGACTGATTGGGCAGCACCTCGCCGTAAAGCCCGGTCGCAAGGATCGTCAAAGGATGCATCGCCTCGTCCAGCCGCAGCCCCTCGCGATAGGGCCATTCGAGGATCGGGTAATTCTGCCCCGGCATCTCCTCCGGCCGCATCAGCGTCTCGAACGCTACATATTCCGCGCTCGCGCGTACGCCCGCGCGCGCGAGGAGATCGGAAAGCTGAAACCCGATCCAGGGCACCACCATCGACCAGGCCTCGACGCAGCGAAAACGGTAGATGCGCTCCTCAAGCGTGACATGGGCGAGAATATCCTCCAGCCCGTAGTCGCCGGGCCTATCCACCATCCCGTCGATCTTCACCGTCCAGGGCTTCACCGTCAGCGAACCGGCATTGGCGGCGGGGTCTTCCTTGCCGGTGCCGAATTCATAGTAATTGTTGTAGCTCGTGATGTCTTCGAACCTGTTCGGCACCTCGTCCGTCGAATAGGCCGACGGTTGCGCCGCGATCTTTGCCAGGGCCGGGCGCGCCAGGCCAAAGGCCGCCGCCCCCGCCATCAGCTGGCGGCGGTTCAGAAAGACACCCTTCGGCGTCACGTCCGACCAGCGCAGATCGGTTCGAAATCTATAGGTCACGTTGCCCTCCTTGGTTCACCTGAACCTAGGCGAGGATCGCAACGCGCCCAAATGAACTCGTTTCACAAACCGATCAGAGCCTGAAACATTCCCTCTTCCGTTTGCAAATATCCCGGAGGGGGTCCGGGGGAGGCAGCGCCTCCCCCGGCGGGTCGGCCGGGCGAAGCCCGGACGAAAGCCTTCAATGCAGGACCGCGCCCTCGGGCTTCGGCCGGGCAGATCGCTGGACGCGCTCACCCACGATCAGCCCGTCGGCCCCGGCGCTGACATGCACCGTCTCGCCGTCCTTCACATCGCCCGCCAGCAGCATCTCGGCCAGCGGGTCCTGCAGGCTGCGCTGGATCACCCGTTTCAAGGGCCGTGCGCCATAGACCGGGTCGTAGCCCTCGTCGGCCAGCCACTGCAGTGCCGCCGCATCGAGGTCGAGCGCGATCTTGCGCTGCGCCAGCCGCTTTGCCAGCCGCTTGAGCTGGATCTTCACGATCCCGTCCATGTCGCCGCGCGTCAGCCGGTCGAAGATGATCGTCTCATCGAGGCGGTTCAGGAATTCGGGGCGGAAATGCGCCCGGACTGCGTCCATCACATCCCGCCGCGCCGCCGAGGCATCCGACCCTTCCGGCAACTGGCTCAGCGCCTGGCTTCCAAGGTTCGAGGTCAGGATGATCAGCGTCTGCTTGAAGTCCACCCGATGCCCCTGCCCGTCGGTCAGGACGCCATCGTCCAGCACCTGCAGAAGCACATTGAAGACGTCGGGATGGGCCTTTTCCACCTCGTCGAACAGCACGACCTGATAGGGCCTGCGCCGGACCGCTTCGGTCAGCACGCCCCCCTCGTCGTAGCCAACATAGCCGGGCGGTGCGCCGATCAGCCGGGCGACCGAATGTTTCTCCATGAATTCGGACATGTCGATGCGGACCATCGCATGTTCGTCGTCGAACAGGTACTCGGCCAAAGCCTTCGTCAGTTCGGTCTTGCCGACGCCGGTCGGGCCGAGGAAGAGGAACGAGCCGAGCGGCCGGTTCTCGTCATTAAGCCCCGCCCGTGCGCGTCGCACGGCGTTCGACACCGCGACCACCGCCGTATGCTGGCCGATGACCCGCTGGCCTAGCTCCTCCTCAAGCTTGAGAAGCTTGTCGCGCTCGCCCTCGAGCATCTTCGAGGTCGGGATGCCGGTCCAGCGTTCGACCACTTCGGCGATCTGTTCGGGGCGGACAGCTTCTTCCACCATCAGCCCGTCCTCGCGGCTCTCGGCCTCGCCAAGCTTGCGCTCGAGATCGGGGATGCGGCCATATTGCAACTCGCCCGCACGCGCGAAATTGCCCTCGCGCTTGGCATGTTCCAGCTCGTTGCGCGCCTGTTCCAGCTCGCCCTTCAGCGCCTGCGCCACGTTCAGCTTGTCACGCTCCGCCTGCCACTTGGCCGTCATCTCGGCAGAGCGCTGCTGCAGGTCGGAGAGTTCCTTCTCCAGCTTCTCCAGCCGGTCCTTCGAGGCCGCGTCATCTTCCTTCTTCAGCGCCTCTGCCTCGATCTGCTTTTGCAGGATCTCGCGGTCCAGCGCATCCAGCTCTTCGGGCTTGGAATCCACCTCCATCCGCAGGCGGGATGCCGCCTCGTCCATCAGGTCGATGGCCTTGTCGGGCAGGAACCGGTCGGTGATATAGCGGTGCGACAGCGTCGCCGCCGCCACCAGAGCGGAATCCGCAATGCGCACGCCATGGTGCATCTCGTATTTTTCCTTGATGCCCCGCAGGATCGAGATCGTGTCCTCGACCGTCGGCTCCTCGACCATCACCGGCTGGAACCGGCGGGCCAAGGCCGCGTCCTTTTCGATATACTTGCGGTATTCGTCCAGGGTCGTCGCACCCACGCAATGCAACTCGCCGCGTGCCAGCGAGGGCTTGATCAGGTTCGCCGCATCCATCGCGCCGTCGGTCTTGCCCGCGCCCACCAGCGTATGCAGTTCGTCGATGAAGAGGATGATTTCCCCCGCGGCGGCCTCGATCTCCTTCAGGATCGCCTTCAGCCGCTCCTCGAATTCGCCGCGATATTTCGACCCGGCAATCAGCGCACCCATGTCGAGCGCCATGAGCTTCTTGTTCTTCAGGCTTTCGGGCACATCGCCATTGACGATGCGCAGGGCGAGGCCCTCCGCGATCGCGGTCTTGCCCACCCCCGGCTCGCCGATCAGGACGGGATTGTTCTTGGTCCGGCGGCTCAGCACCTGCATCGCGCGGCGAATTTCCTCGTCGCGCCCGATGATCGGGTCGATCTTGCCGGCCGCCGCCGCCTCGGTCAGGTCGCGGGCATATTTCTTCAAGGCATCATAGCCTTCCTCGGCGCTTGCCGTGTCGGCGGTGCGGCCCTTGCGGATATCGTTGATCGCGGCATTCAGCGCCTGCGCCGTGACCGCGCCCTGATCCAGCGCATCCTTGGCCTTGGTGTTGACCATGGCCAGCGCCATCAGGATCCGTTCCACCGGAACGAAGCTGTCACCTGCCTTCCTGGCGATCTTCTCGGCCTCGTCCAGCACGCGCACAAGTGCGGTATCGACATAGACCTCGCCCGATCCGCCCGACACTTTCGCGATCCGGCTGACGGCAAGGTTCACGGCCTCGGTCACCCGTTCGGGCGCACCGCCCGCGCGACGGATGAGGTTGGCCGACAGGCCCTGCTCGTCATCCATCAAGGCTTTCAGAAGATGTTCGGGCATCACGCGCTGGTGCCCCTCGCGCAGTGCGATCGTCTGGGCCGCCTGCAGGAAACCGCGCGACCTCTCCGTGAACTTTTCCATGTTCATCGGTAACTCCTTCTCTGAAGCACCCGTCCTGGAACGCCCGCCTCGCGGCACATTCCCCGGGCCTTGGTCCTTAGGTGGGAACAGATTCGCTCTCTGCAAGAGCCTGAGGCCGATAACTTGACCATCGGTAAGGCCGATCCCGCCCGATCAGGGAAATCGACCCTTTGAAAGACAAACGTCACATCCGAATTGTCACGTTCCGGCAATCAGATGCGCCTTATGGATATACGTTCGAGCGCATCGGCGAAGCTCTTGCCTGCGCTACCGTGTCTCCAGGTTGGACGCACCCTGATCCAGCCGCGGGTACGGGGGTTCCCATGAAACACGAAAAACGCGTCGGCGTCGCACCTCGCCTTGTTCGGCCCACCCGCCAGTTGGAACCGAAGGGCGCCCGCCGGCGCACCGACAATTCCGGGGCCGCCCCGCAACAGACCTTGCTGCGCATCGCCATCCCGGATTTTTCCTTCCGCTGTGCGTGGCGCGAGGATCAGCCTGTCGACGCTGATCGGCAGAAGCAGCTGCGACGGCGGGAGCTTCAGGGCTGGAAGACGCTCCTGGACGAATTGCTCGACCCTGAAAGCAATAACCGGACGCGATAGGTCGCGCGGCTGCGGCGAGCGGGCATGCGGCGTATCGCAGACAGGGCGCGTGTGCAAACAATCTATCCATCCGATGGATCGGCCTATCCTTTCGAGTGCCCCCACTATGCGAATATGCGATTCCGCGGCGCGGCAATCCGGCGCACACTCAGACCATGATCACTTGGGAGGTCCGGGATCAGAACATCCGGCAACCGGCTCCCACAAGAGAGGAAGCGAAACCAGAAGAAGAACCGTCTCCGCCTAAATATTGATGGGAAAGGCGCTCATTTGTCGGGGTCGATGAAGGGAGCGCACCACGAACTTACCGGCCACATACCGACGGCGCCCGCCCCATCAGACGAAGGTGTTGTAACCAGTAGCCCAGTCCGCTCTGGGAGGTTCGTTCGGCCCCGATGCGATTGGCATCGGGGCCGTTCTTTATTTCTTGGGCACCACGAGTCGCTCCGGCCGCAGGGCTTCGGCCGCCTTGAACAGGCTGAAGGTCTGGTTGACGTAGTTCACCGCCCCGCCGATCGCCTCGACATAGTTTTCCAGTTCCGGCGTCCGTTCGACCTCGACCAGTTGCACCGGCCGGTCCGGGCCGTTCGCCTCGAACTGGCAATAGAATAGCGGCTCGCCGCGCTTGAGGATGATGTCGCGCTCGGGCTCGTGCCATTCGAAGGCCCACATCAGGGGCCGGGGCCAGAGGTTGATGGGGAAGCGCCCGCCGAAGATCGTGCCGGGCAGGGGGTCGCGCCGGTAATGCGCAAAGGCGCCAAGCTGGGTGACATAGACCGGCTCGTCGGCGATGAACGTATAGGGCAGCACAAGCTGGATCGTCGGCCGGTCGGGATAGCGCCATTCGGCCTCGTTCACCATCACCAGCACTTCGTTCAGCTTCGCGGTGCGGATCGGGCTCGCATTGCCCGCGCGGTTCACGAAGGCGGGCTTTCCGTCCTTCGACCGGGCAAAACCCAGATGCAGGTCGAACGGGCAGGGAAAGACGAAATAGCGGCTTTCCATCTGGATCACCGCCGGGCAGCGCGAGGCCGATTTCGCATGGGTCTTCGACATGTCGCGCGATTGAAGCCGCTGCGGCGGGTCGTAGAGGACCGCGTTCTTGTCGTTCGACCGGAACCAGCCCACGGTGACCGGGCCAGAGGCCGGGCCGCTTTCGGGCCGCTCGTATGTGATGTTGACCTGCATCTGCCTGCCCTTTCGCCTTCCGCGCGATGCTAGCCCGCGCGGGGCCCAAGTCAATCCGTCCACCCTTTGGTAACCGCGATGCGCTTCACTGGCGCTGCCCACCAGAAAGGACAAGGCCGATGCGTATTCTTTCCACCCGCGCCACCGAGGTGATGCACGACCGGACCACCAGGATGATCAGCGCAACCATTGTGATCCGGCTCGAGCTTGGCGAAGCGACGGCCGAACGTCGGGTCAGGGTCATGGCGCCTGTCATCGCGGCGGGCGGGGCGCCGCTCAAGGACCGGCTGGTTGCGGCGGCGAAACTTGCGCTGGCCATGGACGGGCGGATGCCCCGCCCGCCGGAGGCGGAGCTGGTGCGCCCGGCGGCGTGAGACGCGCCGTCACGCTGTGTGCACGCATCGCGGCCCCGACGAGAAACGAAGTGCCCGAGGAGGCGGCGGTCACGTCCGGTCAAGCGCCGTGCGAAGCGCGCGCACCGCTGCCAGGTCGGTCATCTGCCGATCCGCGCCCGCAAATCCGAAGGCCAACTCCCCCGCCGTAGAGGGCGCGGCACGGCCGCAGGAGGCGTGCACCTCCAGAACCCCGGTCGCGTCCAGCAGGGCACGGACAGTCTCAGCCCGGATACCGCCCGCCGCCAGAATGCCGGGGCGTCCCGCCGCCTGCCGGACCAGCGCGGAGAGCGTCGCTGTACCTTGTGCAGCGCTCGCCGCACCGCCCGACGTGAGAATACGCGCAACGCCAAGTGCCCGCGCCGCTTCCAGCGCGCGCGCCTTGTCTTCCACCAGATCAAAGACCCGGTGCAGCGTCACGTCCATCCCATCGGCCGCGCGCACGAGCCGCTCCATCGCCGCCAGGTCGAGCCCGTCCAGCCCGCCCGCACCGATGGTGACACCTGCAAGACCCGCAGCGCGTGCCCGTGCGATATCGTCGGCGATCACCTGAAGTTCCATCTTGTCATATCGGAACCCTCCGGCGCGCGGTCGGATCAACGCGGTGACAGGCAGTCCCGATCTTCCGGCGAAAGCCATCAGCGCGGCCGAGGGCGTCAGCCCGCCGAGCGCCAGCGCCGCGCACAGTTCGATCCGGTCCGCGCCGCCTTCTATTGCGGCCTCGATCCCCGCAGGCGTCTCGACGCACAGTTCCAGCACCACGCGCGCCGCCATCAGATCCCCTCCGCCAGATAGCTCGCACCGATCAGCCCCGGCTCCACCCGGTGCAGCGCGGGCACCAGAAGGGCCGCGTCGGGCGGCGCAAGCATGCGCGCCCGAACCGCGCGGTCGAGCGCCGCCACAAGGCGCTGATCCCGCCCGAGACCGCCGCCGACCGGCGCGACCGATGGCCCGATCACATTCATCACCATCGCCAGCGGCCCGCTGACCATGTCGAGCCAGAGGCCGACCGCGCGCACCGCCGACGCCTCCCCCGCCGCCCAATTCGCGAGAACCGCCCGGCTGTCCCGGCCGTCGCCGGTCAGATGGGCGTCAAGCCGTTCCAGCCCGCGCGCGCCAGCGACCGTATCGGCGCAACCGGAAAGGCCGCAACCGCAGGTCCAGGCGGGTACATCCGTCCGCCCCATGACCGGCCCATGGCCCCACTCGCCCGCCACCCCGCGCGCGCCGCGATGCAGGTGCCCGCCGATCACCAGGCCGCCACCCGCCCCGGTGCCGAGGATCACGCCGAAGACCACCGCGTGCCCTGCTCCCGCACCGCTTCGCGCCTCGGCAAGCGTGAAGCAATCGGCATCATTGGCGATCAGGACCGGACATCCCAGCAGCTGTTCCAGATCACGCGCCAAAGGGCGGCCGTCAAGGCAAGGGATATTGGCAACCCGCGCCCGGCCCGTCACCGGGTCGACGATACCGGCAATCGACAAGTGAACCCGGTCCGCACCCGCCGCCGCTTCCCGCAGCACCCCGACGAAAGCCGCGAAATCCGCCCCCGGCGTCGGCCAGGATCGCACCGGGTCAAGCACGCCCGGCGCACGGACCTCTGCCGCGCGGATCTGCGTGCCGCCGATATCGAATGCGATGATCATTCCCGGTCCTCCGCCCCCTTGCTTAGCAAGGCCGCGCGCGCGCCTCCAGCCTTGACAGCCTCCGGCCTGCGGCCCATGAGAGCGCCGACACAAGCGGAGAGTGAGATGACTGAAGCCGATGATCGCCTCATCGTGGCGCTTGACGTGCCGAATGCGCTTGCCGGTCTGCAAGTGGCGCAAGAGATCGGCCCCGCCGTCAGCTTCTACAAGATCGGGCTCGGCATGCTGACGGGGGGCGGACTGGCGCTTGCGAACGAACTGAAAACCGAACACGGCAAGCGCATCTTCCTCGACATGAAGCTTTTCGACATCGGCGCGACGGTCGAAGCGGCGGTGCGCGGGCTTGCACAATTCGATCTCGATTTCCTCACCGTCCATGGCGACCCGCATGTGGTCCGGGCGGCGAAGGAAGGGGCGGGCGGCAAGGATCTGAAGATTCTCGCCGTCACCATCCTCACCTCGCTCGACCGCGCCGATCTTGACGCCGCGCTGATCGTGCCGGGCGCCGTGCCCGACATCGTCACCGACCGTGCGGCCCGTGCCCTTGCCGCCGGGGCTGACGGCGTGATCTGCAGCCCGCAGGAAGCAGCGCGCATCCGCGCCCTGCCGGAAGCGTCGGGCAAGCTGATCGTCACGCCGGGTGTCCGGCCCGTCGGTGCTGCGCTTGGCGACCAGAAACGCGTCGCGACGCCCGCCGAGGCGATTGCTGATGGCGCCGATCATGTGGTGGTCGGTCGCCCGATCTGGGCCGCGCCCGACCCGCGCCGCGCGGCGCAGGCGATCCTGGCCGAACTTGCCTCGCCCCAGGCACAGCGCCCGAACCGCTGACCCCGCCTAGCGGTCCAGATGGCCAAGATCGCGGTCCGGCGCGATCCGGTCCCGCACGCGCTGCTTCAACGCCTTCACATCGGGAAAACCGCCATCGCGCTTGCGTTCCCACAGCAGCTCGCCGTCAATCCAGATCTCGAAGATGCCGCCCGTGCCCGGGGCCAGCGTCACCCCGCCCAGATCGGTGCCGAAGGTCGACAAGAGTTCCTGCGCCATCCAGCCCGACCGCAGGAGCCAGTTGCACTGGGTGCAATAGCGGATCTCCACCCTTGGCCGCGCAGCTGCATTGTCCGCCTTGCTCATCGCTCACCTCCCCGCCGGTTTGCCCGCCGTTGCCAGTCCGGCAGGCGCCCGGCAATTGTTCACATCTGACCGCATAATCCCGACGTTCATGCCGGAATTCCGCAAAGAAATTGCCGCCAATCGCGCAGCCATGCTAGGCCAGTCGCAGAAATACGCGGGTGGATTCTGTTCATGCAACGGCTGATGGCGCTGAAGATCGAGCTTTGGGCGGTCCTGCTCCTGCTGCTTGTGGCCGTCGTCGGCGCGCTCGGCTTCGGTTTTGCGGCGATTGACGGCGAACGCGGCGCCAAGCGTTTCGGGAAACTCTCGCAAACCGCGCTTTTTCTCGCCGAAATGCCCGATACGGTGAAGGCCGCGCTGAAGGCCAAGGACCGGATGCAGGTCTATGACAGCGGCGCTTTCGACGGCAAACCGACGGGCTGGGCGCCCCTTCAGGGTGCGATGCCCGCGCTTTCGGGCTATCTCTTGCAAAGCCGCTATGACGGCACCCGCCGCCGCCCGGTGGTCGAGCTTCTGTCACTGTCGGACTGGCAGGTCCGGCATGAATGGGTGATCGAGGCCAACGACCTCATCGGCGATTTCCAGACCGACAGCTACCACGCGCTCTTCAGCAATTGGGAATCCGAGTTCTACCGGGCGATCCATCCCTATCTCACGCCAGGCGGCGCGCTGCTGATCAAGGACCACACCGGCCCGCTGATCAGCGTGAATGCCTGCGGCAAGCGAAACTGGATCATGCCGGGAAAGCTCTTCCATCACTCGACCGAGGCCGATGCCGACGGCAATCTCTGGATCCCGTCGGTGATCGAGCCTTCGACCATCCCGCGCACCGACAAGACCTTCTACGACGACGAAATCGCGCAGGTCTCGCCCGACGGAAAGGTGCTGTTCGCCCGTTCGGTGCCCGCGATGCTGATGAAGCACGGGTTTACCCATCTCCTTTTCACCAACGCCCGCTATTCCTTCGACCCGACCCATCTGAACGATATCGAGCCGGTGCTGGCCGACGGACCCTACTGGAAGAAGGGCGACGTTTTCCTCAGCCTGCGCAATATCTCGGCCATCGTGCTTTACCGCCCGTCGACGGACGAGATCGTCTGGATGAAACAGGGTCCCTGGATCGCCCAGCATGACGTTGATGTCCTGAACGACCATATGATCGCGGTCTATGACAACCGGGCGGAGGACAGGGGCGCCCGGCCCTTTGTCGAGGATCATTCGCGGATAGCAACCTACGACTTCGCCACCGGCAAGGACGGCGCGATCCTTGACGATCTGATGGCCGCCGAGAAGGTCCAGACGATTGCCGCGGGCCTCTATTCGCCGCTGCCGGGCGGCTATCACCTGATCGAGGATGTGACGCAGGCGACGCTTCTCCTCGCCGATCCGGCGGGCCTGAAGGCAGCCGAGTTCACCAACCGCGCCGAAAATGGTAAGGTCTACCAGCTGGGCTGGAGTCGTTTTCTTTCCCAGGTCGAGGGCGACCGCGCCCTGGCCGCAATTGAAGGTGTTACCTGCAATGAATAGATCCCTGATGTCTCTTGGCCTTGCTGCCGTCCTTCTGGCGCTGCAGCCGGGCATGGCGCTTGCCTACATCGGCCCCGGCGTCGGCGCGGGCGCGATCGGTGCGGTGATCGGCGTCATCGGCGCCATCTTCCTCGCGATCTTCGCGGTCCTTTGGTATCCGATCAAGCGGATGCTGAAGGGCAAGAAGAAGCCCGGCGCGACGAACGGCGCCGCCAAGGCCTCCGACAGTTCCGCCGCCAAGTGATGCTTTTCTGGGGGCTCGTGACGCTCGCGGCGGTCCTCGCCAGCGAGGCTTTGCTGCGCCTGCCGGTCATTGGCCGGATCGCCGAGGTTTCGGCGACGGCGCAGAAAGCCGGGCGGGTCCTCAAATCCGGGCGCATTTCCGATCACTGGAAGGAACGGATCCTGCCAGCCTATGCGCTGCGCATCGGCGTCGGGTCGGTTACCTTCTTTCTCTTGCTCTGCCTTGCGCTTCTGCCGGTTGCGCTGCTCGGGCTGCTCTATCCGCCGGGTCTTTCCGCCTGGATGGCGGCCCTGCTGAGACCGATGGCGATTCTCGTGCTGTGCGTCGTTTCCCTCGGCTACCTCTGGCTGAGGACACGCGGCGCCGCGGCGCACAGGGCGGCGGGCGCCTCTTCGGACTATTCAGCGCTTGACCGGACGCTTCACCGGCTGGCGCTTGGCTCGCCGATGGTGGGCGAAATGGCGATGGACATCGAAAAGGGCCTCTTCCTGAAATCCGCACCGCAGGATGACGGGCGCCATGTGTTCGTCACCGGCCTTGCGCGGGCCGGCACCACGATCCTGATGCGGGAAATCCACGCGACCGGCCAGTTCGGCTCTCTCACCTATGCCGACATGCCTTTCGTGCTGGCTCCGAACCTCTGGGCGAAACTGTCGTCGAAGGGTGCGAAACCCGGCGCCAGGACCGAGCGCGCCCATGGCGACGGGATCGAGGTGGATACCCAAAGCCCCGAGGCGCTGGACGAGGTCTATTGGAAGATGGCCGATGGTGGCGCCTACATCGGCGCCGACGGGCTCAGCCCCCATTCGCCTGACGGGGACGTCGTCGCGGGCTATCGCGACCTGATCCGGCTGGTGCTGCGCAAGACCGGCAAGGGGCGCTATGTCTCTAAGAACAATAACAATATCCTCAGAATCGCCACGCTGGCCGAGGCGATACCCGAGGCGCAGATCCTCGTGCCGCTGCGCGAACCGCTGGCTCATGCGGCAAGCCTGCTGAACCAGCACGAGCGCTTTGCCGACAGCGATCCGTTCGTGTGCGATTACATGACCTGGCTCGGCCATCACGAGTTCGGCGCGACGCATCGGCCCTTCCTGTTCGACGGGCGGCCCGAGGGTGACCCGGCAACGCTTGACTACTGGCTTCGGGTCTGGATTGCAGCCTATCGCGCGCTCGATACCGCCGAGGCGGCGCATGAGAATATCGCTTTCGTCCCTTATGAGGCGCTCAGCGCCGATCCCGCCGTCTGGCAGGCCGTCGCCCGCCGGATCGGGCTTGAACCGCGCCCGGCAGGCGAATTGAAGGTGGCGCGCGACAAGGCGCCGGGCGCGCATGATGCGGCCCTCGCGGCAGAGGCGGCGGCGCTTCATGCGCGACTGAAGGCGCGGGGGCTTGCCAGGCTCGGGCTTTGATGTCCGTCGGGCCTCGTCGAGCATTTCATGCACTCCTCGGTTCCGTCCGCGCGCCTGTCAGCGAAGAGAGCGCGAAGGGCTCGATGAGCGGCCATTTTCGGGAGATTCATTGAAAAGCTGCGGTTGGCCTGCTCTTGCAAGCCACCGGACCTTCTGCCAAATTCTGGCATGAAAAACCAAAATCCCCCCCTTCTTTCCTGGGCCGACGTGGCCCCCCGCCTGGTCGCGGTCGCGGCCGGTCGCTCCCCGGCCGATCTGGTGATCCGCGGCGGCCAATGGGTGAATGTCCATACCCGCGAAGTGCTGCCCGGCCATGATGTGGCGATTGCCGATGGCCGCTTCGCCGCCATCGCGCCGGATCTGTCCTATGCCATCGGCCCCGATACTCAGGTGATCGACGCCAAGGGCCGCTATATGGTTCCCGGGCTTCTGGATGGCCATATGCATGTGGAATCGGGCATGCTGACCCCCGCCGAATTCGCCGCCGCCGTCATCCCGCACGGCACGACGACCATGTTCGCGGACCCGCACGAGATCGCCAATGTCCTGGGCATCGAGGGCGTGCGGATGATGCATGACGAGGCGGCTCTCCAGCCCGTCAACATGTTCATGCAGATGCCCTCCTGCGCGCCCTCGGCGCCGGGGCTGGAGACGACGCCCTACGAGATCGGCCCGGACGAGGTGACCGAGGCGATGAGCTGGCCGGGGATCATCGGGTTGGGAGAGATGATGAACTTCCCGGGCGTCAGCGCGGGAAGCCAGCAGATGCTGGCCGAGATCGCCGCGACCCAGCGGGCGGGCAAGACGGTGGGCGGGCATTATGCCTCACCCGACCTCGGGCCGAATTTCCTGGCCTATGTGGCGGGCGGTCCGGCGGATGACCATGAGGGCACGACCGAGATGGATCCGGTGGTGCGGGCGCGGCAAGGCATGCGTGCGATGATGCGCCATGGTTCGGCCTGGTTCGACGTCGACCGTCAGATCACGGCGGTGACGGAGAAGGGGCTCGACCCGCGGAACTTCATCCTTTGCACCGATGATTGCCACCCGGGGACACTGGTCGAGGAAGGCCATATGGACCGTGCCTATCGGCGCGCCGTCGAGAAGGGTTGCGACCCGCTGATCGCCTTGCAGATGGCCACGATCAATACCGCCACCCATTTCGGGCTGGAGCGCGAATTGGGGTCGATCGCGCCGGGCCGCCGCGCGGATGTGATCCTGACCTCGGACCTGACGACCCTGCCCTGCGAAAGGGTGATCGCGCGCGGCCGGACGGTCGCCGAGAACGGTCGCCTGACCGTTACCTGCCCGCATTACGACTGGCCCGCGAAAGCGAGGGATACGGTCAGGATGGGGCGCGACAAGGTGGCGGACGATTTCCTGATCCCGGCCCCGAAAGGGGCGCAAACGGTCAGCGCCCGCGTCATCGGCATCGTCGAGAATCAGGCGCCCACGCGCGCCCTGACCCGGACGCTGGCCGTCAGGGGCGGGATCGTCGAGCCGGACGAGGCGCAGGATGTCGCGCAATGCGCGGTGATCGAGCGGCATCTTGGTTCGGGCCGTATGGTGAACGGCTTCGTGAACGGTTTTCGCTACAAGGGCCAGATGGCCATGGCCTCGACCGTTGCGCATGACGCGCACCAGATCATCGTCGTGGGCACCGACCGCGACCTGATGGCGAAGGCTGCGAACAGTATCGCGAAGATGGGTGGTGGCTTCAGCCTGTGGAAGGACGGGGAAGAAATCGCCGACATCCCCCTGCCCGTCGCGGGGCTGATGTCGGACGCGCCCGCTGAGGAGATGGCGAAGAAAGCCTCGACCCTTGTCGCCCGCATGCGCGACTGCGGCTGCGATCTGAACAACGCCTCGATCCAGCATTCCTTCCTTGCCCTCGTTGTCATCCCCGAGCTTCGGATATCCGACCTCGGGCTGGTCGATGTGACCCGTTTCCAGTTCACGGAGCTTTTCGAATGACCCCGGCACCGTCGATCCTTCTGCCGAACATGCCGCCTGCCGAAAGCTTCACCGATGCGGAAGCGGCCGTGGCGCGGCTTGAGGCGCTGTACGCCCAGTCCTCGCAATTCCTCATGGAGAAGTTCCGCGCCACGCTGCAGGGCCATCGCCCGCCCGCCCGGGTCCGCGCCTTCTATCCGGAAGTGCGGATCACCACGACCAGCCATTCGCTGGGCGACGCGCGGATGGGCTTTGGCCACATTCCGGTGCCGGGCACCTATGTGGCGACGATCACCCGGCCCGACCTTTTCCGCCACTATCTGGTCCAGCAGCTGTCGCTTTTGATCGAGAACCACGGCGTGCCGGTCGTCGTCGGCCCCTCCTTCACGCCGATGCCGGTGCATTTCGCCGTCACCGCGCAACCCTCGCTGACCGTGCCGCAGGAGGGCGTGCTGGACTTTCCGCTGCGCGACGTCTTCGACGTGCCGGACCTGACGACCACGAACGACGATATCGTCAACGGCACGGCGCGGCCCAATCCCGACGGGTCGGGACATCTGGCGCCCTTCACCGCGCAGCGGGTCGATTATTCGCTGGCGCGTCTGTCGCATTACACCGCGACCGATCCGGTGCATTTCCAGAACCATGTGCTCTTCACCAACTACCAGTTCTATGTCGATGAATTCGAAGCCTTCGCGCGGGCGTCGCTGGGCGATCCGGCTTCCGGCTACACAAGCTTTGTCGCGCCGGGGAATGCCGAGATACGGTCGCCCGACGGGGTCATTCCCGATCTGCCGCGCCTGCCGCAGATGCCGACCTATCACCTGAAACGCCGGGGCGGGCAGGGAATTACCCTCGTCAATATCGGGATCGGCCCGTCGAACGCCAAGACCGCGACCGACCATATCGCGGTCCTCCGCCCGCACGCCTGGATGATGGTCGGTCATTGCGCGGGGCTGAGAAACAGCCAGTCGCTGGGTGATTTCGTGTTGGCCCATGCCTATCTGCGCGAGGATCATGTGCTGGACGCCGACCTGCCGGTCTGGGTGCCGATCCCGGCCTTGGCCGAGATCCAGATCGCGTTGCAGGAGGCGGTTCAGGAAGTGACCGAGCTGGAAGGCTACGAGCTGAAGCGCATCATGCGCACCGGCACGGTCGCCACCATCGACAACCGCAACTGGGAACTGCGCGACAAATCCGGCCCCGTTCAAAGGCTCAGCCAGTCGCGCGCCATCGCGCTCGACATGGAATCGGCCACGATCGCGGCGAACGGCTTCCGCTTCCGCGTACCCTACGGCACGCTTCTGTGCGTGTCGGACAAGCCCCTGCACGGCGAGCTGAAACTGCCCGGCATGGCGACGGAGTTCTACCGCACCCAGGTAAGCCGCCACCTTCTGATCGGCGTCCGGGCAATGGAGCGGCTGCGCGACATGCCCTTGGAGCGCATCCACAGCCGGAAGTTGCGTAGTTTCGAGGAGACAGCCTTCCTGTGACGCGCGGGAAATCGCAGCACACAAGCGAAAATCGCTTGCCTTGCGCCGCAAAAGCATGAATTTCACCTCTACCGGCTGTGAACAAGCCCCCAATGACCCCCCATAAGATGGGGCAACAAGGAGACAGACATGTCCAAACCCATGACCAAGACCCAGCTCGTGGCCGCTCTGGCGGATGCCATGGGCTCCGACAAGAAGACCGCATCGGGCGCCCTTGACGCGATTGCGTCGGTCGTCGCGCGCGAAGTCTCGGCCGGTGGCGCGGTCACGCTGCCGGGCATCGGCAAGGTCGTCTGCCGCGCCCGCCCCGAGCGTCAGGTGCGCAACCCCGCGACCAACGAAATGATCACCAAGGCCGCCGACAAGGTCGTGAAGATCTCGGTCGCGAAGGCCCTGAAGGACAGCGTGAACGGCTGATCCGACCTCACGCCAACGCGCGCCCTTGCGGGCGCCGCGGCAATGGTTAGGGTCGCCCCCCGGGGCGGCCTTTTCTTTTGGAGCGATGAAACGATGGATCTCCGCGCGATCGGGATGGGGCTGGCCTTCGCCTTCATGTGGTCTTCGGCCTTCACCTCTGCCCGGATGATCGTGGCCGACGCCCCGCCGATGGCCGCCCTTTGCCTGCGCTTCCTTCTCTCCGGCCTGATCGGCGTCGGCATCGCCCGGGCACTGGGGCAAAGCTGGCGCCTTTCCCCGGCGCAATGGCGCGCGACGCTGATCTTCGGCCTGTGCCAGAACGCGATCTACCTCGGTTTCAATTTCGTCGCCATGCAATGGGTCGAGGCCTCGCTGGCCGCGATCATCGCCTCGACCATGCCGCTTCTGGTCGCGCTCTTCGGCTGGCTCTTATTCGGCGAAAAGGTGCGTCCCCTGGGCATCGCGGGCCTGATCGCGGGTTTTGCAGGGGCGGCGATCATCATGGGTGCGCGGCTGTCGGGCGGGGTCAGCCTGCCGGGCATCGCGCTGTGCATTGCCGGCGCTGCCGCGCTCGCCATTGCGACGCTTTCGGTGCGCGGCGCCACATCGGGCGGCAATCTTCTGATGATCGTCGGCCTTCAGATGTTCGTGGGCGCCGCGCTTCTGGGGCTGGCCTCGCTTTTCCTCGAAACCTGGACGGTCAACTGGACGCCCCGGCTCGCCGCCGCCTTCGCCTACACGACGCTGGTGCCCGGCCTTCTTGCCACCTGGGTCTGGTTTCGCCTTGTCGGCCGCATCGGCGCGGTGCGGGCCGCGACCTTCCATTTCCTCAATCCCTTCTTCGGGGTCGCCGTCGCCGCCGCCCTGTTGCACGAGGCGCTCGGCATGACCGACATCCTGGGCGTCGCGATCATCGCGCTTGGCATCCTTGCCGTGCAGCTGTCGAAGCAGAGCGCGGCGCCGACAGTCCAGCGCGCGAACGGGGCGTGACGAAAACCGCGCGATCGATGGCGAAAAGGCGCGGGCCGCGCCGGGCCGAACCGCTAGATTTCCAGTCAGGAACAGAAAGCGGACTAGCATGCGATACTCGGCCTTCAGGGTCATTGCCGAAGCGCTGACCGGCCACCGGGGCTGGACGCCGGTGTGGCGCGACCCCGAGCCGCAGGCGGACTATGACTACATCATCATCGGCGGCGGCGGGCACGGGCTTGCGACCGCCTATTACCTGGCCAAAGAGTTCGGACAGAAGCGGATCGCGGTTCTGGAGAAGGGCTATCTTGGCGGCGGCAATGTCGGACGCAATACAACGATCATCCGGTCGAACTACCTGCTCGACGGCAACGAACCTTTCTACGAATTCTCGCTGAAGCTCTGGGAAGGGCTGGAGCAGGACTTCAACTACAATGCGATGGTCAGCCAGCGCGGCATCATCAACCTGATCCATACCGACGCCCAGCGTGACGCCTTTACCCGGCGCGGCAATGCGATGATCCTGAATGGTGCTGACGCCGAGCTTCTGGACCGCGAGCAGGTCCGGGCGATGTACCCCTGGCTCAACTTCGACAATGCCCGCTTTCCGATCAAGGGCGCGCTGATGCAGCGGCGGGGCGGCACGGTGCGCCATGATGCCGTCGCCTGGGGCTATGCGCGCGGCGCCGACATGCGCGGCGTCGACCTGATCCAGAATTGCGAAGTCACGGGCATGCGGATCGAACGCGGGCGCATCCTTGGGGTCGAGACCACACGCGGCTTCATCGGCGCACGGACAGTGGGCGTCGCGGTAGCGGGATCATCGTCAAAGGTCATGGCGCAAGCGGGCCTGCGGCTGCCGATCGAGAGCCATGTGCTGCAGGCCTTCGTCTCCGAGGGGCTGAAGCCCTTCATCGACGGGGTGATGACCTTCGGCGCGGGCCATTTCTATGTCAGCCAGTCCGACAAGGGCGGGCTTGTGTTTGGCGGCGATATCGACGGCTACAATTCCTATGCCCAGCGCGGCAACCTGCCGGTGATCGAGGATGTTGCCGAAGGCGGCATGGCGCTGATGCCCGCGATCGGGCGGGCGCGGCTTCTCAGGACCTGGGGCGGCATCATGGACATGTCGATGGACGGCTCGCCCATCATCGACCGGACGCCTGTCGAGGGGCTCTATTTCAACGGCGGCTGGTGTTACGGCGGCTTCAAGGCGACACCGGCGTCGGGCTGGTGCTTCGCCCATCTTCTGGCGCGCGACGAACCGCATCCGACCGCCCGCGCTTACCGGTTCGACCGGTTCCTGAAAGGGCTGATGATCGACGAAAAGGGGCAAGGCGCGACCCCGAACCTGCATTGAGGCCCGTAATGCGACATATCCAGACCGGCTGCTCATCAATCCCTTGCGGGCTTTCTTCGCATGGGCGCCCGCAGCGAAGACGCCTGTCAGGGCGGATGAACGGCCCGGGGAGCCACCGGAGATGATCATCGACCACCCGATCCTCGGCCCCCGTGACGCGCAGGAGTTCGTCTATCTGGGCGATGCGAGCCTGATGAACCGCCCCGACGGCCTGTCCGACGGGATCGGGGCCTTCCACGACTATCTTTACAACCGCGCCAACCCGGTGGGCGAACATCGCGAGCTTTGGTATCACGAGCAGGGCGACCGGTCCTGGCTTGTCGTCACCCGCAACACGCTGACGCATGAGATCACGAAAGTGGAGCTTGCCCGCGACGTGGCCCGTGCGTCGGGGCGGTCGAGATGAGCCGGTCACATCGCATCGCGGGCGGGCAGATCGACCGGACGTCAACGATCCGCTTCAGTTTCGACGGGCTGCCCTATACCGGGCATCCGGGCGACACGCTCGCCTCCGCACTCCTTGCGAATGGTGTGCGGCTGATGGGTCGCAGCTTCAAGTACCATCGCCCGCGCGGACCCCTTTCTGCGGGGTCGGAGGAACCGAACGCCCTTGTCCAGCTCCGCACCGGTGCCCGGCAGGAGCCGAACAGCCGCGCAACGGTGGCCGAGCTGTTCGACGGCCTCACCGCCACCAGCCAGAACGCCTGGCCCTCGCTGCGCCTCGACGCGATGGCACTGAATGACCGGCTGAGCACGTTCTTCGCCGCCGGTTTCTACTACAAGACCTTCATGTGGCCTGCCGCCTTCTGGGAAAAGGTCTACGAGCCGATGATCCGCCGCGCGGCGGGCCTTGGGCGCCTGACCCGCGAGGAAGACCCGGACAGCTATGACAAGGGCTTCCTGCATTGCGACCTTCTGGTGATCGGCGCGGGGCCTGCCGGCCTGATGGCGGCGCTGACTGCGGGCCGCGCGGGGGCGCGGGTTATCCTTGCAGACGAGGATTTCCGCATGGGCGGGCGGCTCAATTCCGAGAGGTTCGAGATCGGCGGCCAGCCGGGGGCAGACTGGGCTGCGGGGGCGGTCGCAGAGCTTGCGCAACTGCCAACTGTCCGGCTGATGTCGCGCACCACCGTCATCGGCGCCTTCGATCACGGCATCTACGGCGCGGTCGAGCGCGTCTCTGACCATCTGCCGGAACCCCCGCCGGGCAAACCGCGCCAGACGCTCTGGCGCATCTATTCGCGACGGGCGATCCTTGCCGGGGGCGCCACCGAACGGCCGATCGCGTTCGAGAACAACGATCGACCGGGGATCATGCTGGCGGGCAGCCTGCGCGCCTATGCCAACCGCTGGGCGGTGGCCGCAGGCGACCGGGTGGCGATCTTCACCAACAACGAGGACGGGCTGCGGACCGCCACCGACCTGCATGCCAAGGGGGTGGATGTCGTCGCGGTGATAGACGCCCGCGCCGACGGGCCGCTTCTGCCGGGCATCCGCCATCTGAGGGGCGCCGAGGTGATCGACACGCGCGGACGCCTCGGTCTGACGTCGATCACGATCCGCCAGGCGAACGGGCGGACAGAGACTCTCCGCGCCTCGGCCCTTGGCGTCTCGGGCGGCTGGAACCCGAACGTCAATATCTCGTCCCACCACCGCGCCCGGCCCGTCTGGGACGAGGCTATCCTGTCCTTCGTTCCGGGCAAGGCTGGCCCTCCCGGCCTCTCGGCAGCCGGTGCGGCGGCAGGCCGGCTTTCGACGCATGGCGCGCTCGCGAGCGGGCAGACCGAGGCGCTTGCGGCTCTCGCCGACCTCGGACGCGCCAGCCGAGCCCAGCCGCTGCCCGAGGCAGAGGATGCGCCCGTGTCGATCACGCCCAAATGGTATGTCGCGGGCGGCAAGGGCCGGGCCTGGATCGATCCGCAGAACGATGTCACCGTCAAGGATGTGAAGCTTGCCCATCAGGAAAACTTCACCAGCGTCGAACATCTGAAGCGCTACACCACGCTTGGCATGGCAACCGATCAGGGCAAGACCGGCAATGTGCTGGGCCTTGCGATCATGGCCGGGCTGACCGGCCGGACGATCCCCGAAACCGGTACGACGATCTACCGCCCGCCCTACACTCCGGTGGCGATGGGCACGCTCGCCGGACGGTCGAGAGGAAAAGAGTTCAAGCCGACACGCCTGACGCCAAGCCACGCATGGGCCGAGGAACAGGGCGCGGTCTTCGTCGAAGTGGGCCAGTGGCTTCGCACCCAATGGATCCCGCGCCCGGGCGAGACGCACTGGCGCGAAAGCGTCGACCGCGAGGTTCTGGCCACGCGCAGGTCGGTCGGCATCTGCGATGTGACGACGCTCGGCAAGATCGACATTCAGGGCACGGATGCGGGGGCCTTCCTCGACCGTGTCTATGCCAACACCTTCTCGACCCTGCCCGTCGGCAAGTGCCGGTACGGGCTGATGCTGCGCGAGGATGGGATCGTCTTCGACGACGGCACCACCGCGCGGCTTGGCGAGCATGAATATGTGATGACCACCACCACCGCGAACGCGGTCGCCGTCTTCCGTCACCTGGAATTCTGCCGCCAGGTCCTATGGCCCGGCATGGATGTGCAGCTTATCTCGACGACGGAAGCCTGGGCGCAATTTTCGGTCGCGGGCCCGAACGCGCGGCGGCTGTTGGAGCGGATCGTCGATCAGGACATTTCCGACGCCGCCTTCCCCTATTTGGCGGCGGGCAACATCACCGTTGGCGGCTTGCGCGCGCGGCTCTTCCGCATCTCTTTCTCGGGCGAACTGGCCTACGAAATCGCGGTCCCCGCCCGCTACGGCGACGCGCTGATCCGGCGGCTGGTCGAAGAGGGGCGCACCTTTGACGCGGTTGTCTATGGCACCGAGGCGCTTGGCGTCATGCGGGTCGAAAAGGGCCATGTTGCCGGAAATGAGCTGAACGGACAGTCGACGGCGCTGAACATGGGTCTGGGAAAGATGGTGTCGAGGAAGAAAGACAGCATCGGCATGGTGCTTTCGGGCCGAGAAGGCATGATGGACCCGGGCGGCTACCGACTCGTCGGCGTGAAACCGGTCGCCCCGGACGGCAAGCTGACGGCGGGCAGCCATTTTCTCGATATCGGCGCGGCGGCGGTGATGGAGAACGATGGTGGCTGGCTGACCTCCAAGGTCTATTCGCCGCATCTCGGCTCTGACATAGCGCTTGGCTATCTGAAGGCAGGCGACCGCAGGATCGGCGAAAGGATGCGCGCGGTGAACCTGCTTGCGGGAACCGATACCGAGGTGGAGATCGTCAGCCCGCACTTCTTCGATCCGGAAGGGGAGAGACTTCGTGGCTGACCGTCTGAATGCCCTCACTTCGCTTGGCCATTCTGATCCGGTGACGCGCGAGATCGGCCCCTACCGGATCGTCGAGCGCTTCGATATTGCGCTCGCCTCGATTGCCTGCCGCAGGGGGCGCGACAAGGATTTCTCCAAAGCGGCAAAAGGCATGGTACCCTTGCCCGATCCTGCCGGTTCAACTCAGGGCGCACCTTATTCAAGCTTCTGGGTCGCCCCGGACATGTGGTTTGTCGAGGCGCCCTTCGCGACGAACGAGGATATCGCTGAAGAACTGAAGCGCCTGTTCGGTGACAGCGCCTCGGTCACCGAACAGACCGATGGCTGGGCAAGGTTCGACCTTTTCGCGCCCGACCTCGCGCCACTGCTGGAACGGCTATGTAACGTCGATTTCCCGCATGTGGAGGACGGTTTCGCCAGCCGGACCCTCGTCGAACATATCGGCTGCTACCTGATCAGGCGCAGACAGGGCGAAGTCACGCTCTACGGACCCCGGTCATCGGCGAAAAGCCTGCTGCATGCGATCGAAACCGCCGCGGCATCGGTCCTCTGAACTCCGGCTTGCGAGGGGATATGTTTCCCGGTAGGAAAAACGCTACCATCCATTCTGCCGGGAACAACCCATGTCCGACCCCGCCGAGGAAACGACCCTTCCGCGCGGCAAGCCTGCGTTCAACCAGGACCCGCATCGCGTCCGGGAAGTCACCGAGCGCAATCTCGAAGCCGCCATCGGCCGCGAAGTGCGCAGTTTCCGCCGCCAGCAGGGCATGACGGTGGCCGACCTCGCGGCGGTCAGCGGCCTTTCCATCGGCATGCTGTCGAAGATCGAAAACGGCAATACCTCGCCCTCGCTGACGACGCTCCAGGTGCTGAGCCACGCCTTTTCCGTACCCGTCACCGCCTTCTTCCGCAGCTACGAGGAGCGGCGCGAGGCGCAGCATGTGAAGGCGGGCGAACATATCGAGATCGAACGGCGCGGCACCCGCGCGGGGCATCAATACAACCTCCTCGGCCATATCGGCTCCAATTCCTCGGGCGTGGTGGTCGAGCCCTATATCATCACTCTGACGACCGAAAGCGACACGTTCCCCGCCTTCCAGCACGAGGGGCTTGAACTGCTTTACATGCTCGAGGGCGAAGTCGATTACCGCCATGGCGATCAGGTTTACGCTCTGAAGCCGGGCGACAGCCTGTTCTTCGATGCAGACGCGCCGCATGGGCCAGAACTGTTGCGCCAGCTGCCCGCGCGCTATCTGTCGGTGATCGCCTACCCGCAGGGATAGGTCGCGGCCCGGGCGCCGTCAGCCCTGCGGTTTCATCCCGGCCGTGGCGCGGTGCATCAGATCGTCCAGCCAGAGCCGGATCGCATCCACACCGGCGGAATAGCTGGCCACCGTTCCCTCCAGAGCCGGAACCGCGCGGGTGATGGGGCCCGAATAGACATAGGGCAGCAGCAGCAGCACCATGAAGACGACCGAGGTCAGGAATCCGCGACGGAAGCCGGACCGTTCGCGGCGGCGGGTCTCAGGTGCGTCGTAGGAAGCTGCGTCACCGCCCCGCTCGGACGTGGGGCGGAGCGTCGAGTTGATTTCCTCGATATCGGGCAGAAGCTCGCGCCGCGAAGCGCGCGGGACCAGCGCGGGGTCGGGCGCATCGTCATCCTCGACCGGGTCGGCGGGTCGGGGCGGAGGCTCGGGCGGCGCCATCGGCCCGAAGTCCTCCTGCACCTCAAGCGACGTGCCTTCGGCGCGCCGGGCCTCGGCCTCGCGCGCGGCTTCTTCGCGCAGAACGTTCAGGACGGAGTCGTCGGGTTTGCGGCGGGTCAGGCCCGCTGTCTCGGGTTCCGACGCGCCTTCCTGGGGCGGCGGCTCAGCAGACGCCTCGGCCAGTTCGCGCTCGCGCAGGGCCGCGGCGCTTTCCTGGAACCAGGTGTGACCGCAGCTTGAACATTGCACGTCGCGACCCGCGGCCGGAATCGCCGCCTCGTCGACTTCATACTGCGCGTTGCAGTTCGGGCAGATCAGCCGCATGACTTTCCCACCGCTCCCACTTGCCTGCCTGCCAGAGGCCATTCTGGCCTTTGCTTTGAGACTGTTGTAGCAAGCCCGCAGGCCCCGTCCAAGCCTTTGTGGCAAGTTGGGGGCGAAAACGGGCGATGAAAAGCCGGGGCAGTGCCGCTTTTCCGAGGGACGGGCAGGTGATCGAATTTCATGACGTGACGTTGGGCTATCCGGGCAGCGACCTTCTGTCGGGCGTCACGATGAAGCTTGCGCCGGGGTCGTTTCACTTTCTGACCGGCCCGTCGGGGGCGGGCAAGACCTCGCTCATCAAGCTTTGCTACGGCGAGCTTGCGCCAAACGGCGGGCGGGTGGAGATCTTCGGCGAGGACAGCGTGAAGATGAGCCGGGACGAAACCGCGCGGATGCGCCGCCGGATCGGCATCGTGCATCAGGACTGCCAGTTCCTCGACCACCTGCCGCTGGACGAAAATGTCGCGCTGCCGCTTGAGGTCGCCGGGCAGAAGGCCGACGGCGAAGCCCTGACCGAGCTTCTAACCTGGGTCGGGCTTGCCGGTCAGGCGCAGGCATTGCCGCCGTCGCTGTCGGGCGGCGAACGCCAGCGCGCAGCGCTTGCCCGGGCCGTCATCATGTCGCCGGACATGATCCTGGCCGACGAACCCACGGGCAATGTCGATTGGGACATGTCGTTGAAAATCCTCAAACTTCTGGCCGAACTGAACCGGATGGGAAAAACCGTGCTGATGGCGACCCATGACCTGAACCTGATCCGCGCCGCCAAGGGCCTGACCTCGGCACGGGTGCTGAGGATACAGGGCAAGCGGTTGCAACTGGCGGGGTCGGACCTGTGATCGCACGGCTTTCCATCCTCGCGCCCCTCTTCGGCGGGCGGAGCGGCGCCGACCGCGTCGTGCCCTCGACCGGCCCGACCGCGCTTCTGACCATGCTGACCGCCGCGGCCATGGCCTTTCTTGCGATCTTCGCGCTCGCGCTTGCCATGGCCACCGGTCGCCTTGCCGACCGCTGGGCCGGATCGCTGGAGCGGTCGGCCACGATCCGCATCTCCGCCCCCGCCGACCAGATCGACCGGCAGACCGCCAAGGTGCTGGAAGTGCTGGAACAGACGCCGGGCGTCGAGTTCGCCCGTGCCACGACGCCGGACGAGACGCGCAAGCTTCTGGAACCCTGGCTCGGACCTGACCTGCCGGTCGAGGACCTGCCGCTGCCCCAACTGGTAGAAGTGACGCAATCCGAGGCCGGTTTCGATGCCGAAGGCCTGCACCTCAGGCTCGCGGCCGAGGCGCCGGGCGCGGTGCTCGACGATCACGAACGCTGGCGCGCGCCGCTTGTCGCCTCGGCGGAACGTATCCGCGCGATCGGCCTTCTGTCGCTTGCCCTCATCACCGGTGCCACGGCGGCGATGATCACGCTTGCCGCCCAAGCCGCCCTTGCCGCGAACGGCCAGGTGATCCGGGCGCTGAGGCTTATCGGCGCCGAGGATCGCTATATCGCCCGCGCCTTCGTCCGCCGCTTCACGCTGCGCACACTCGCGGGCGCGCTCGCCGGAACCTTCGCAGGCGCACTCGCCATCGCCCTGATGCCCGCCGCCGAGGAAGAGGCCGGGTTCCTTACCGGTCTGGGCTTTCAGGGGCTTCAGTGGCTCTGGCCACTTGCCATTCCCGCGCTTGCCGCCATTCTGGCCTTCGTCGCCACCCGCATGGCGGCCTTCCGGGTCTTGAGGACGGTGCGATGAGGCTTGCCTTCCAATATCTCATGTCTCTGATCTTCATCGGCCAGATGTATCTGGCGATGCTGGTTCTGGCGATCTGGTACACGCCCTTCGCGCTTTTCCGCCGCGATGCGGCCTTCGACGCGATCCATACCTATACGCGCTGGGTGCGGTTCTCTGCGGCAGTGCTTGTCGGTCTGAGGTCCGAGATTCGCGGCGAGGTGCCGACTGACGAGGTGATCGTCGCGTCCAAGCATCAAAGCTTCTTCGACATCATCATGATCGTCTCGGTACTGCCGCGCCCGAAATTCATCATGAAGAAGCAGCTCATGTGGGCACCGATCCTCGGCTGGTACGCCAAGCGGATCGGCTGCATTCCGGTAGATCGCGGCAAGCGGTCCGAGGCGATGAAGAAGATGGTGGCCGAGGTGAAGGCAGGCCGTCAGGCGCCGGGGCAGCTGATCATCTATCCGCAAGGCACCCGCGTCGCGGCGGGGGCGACCAAGCCCTACAAGATCGGGGTCGGCGTGCTTTACAACGAACTGCAGGAAGATTGCGTGCCCGCCGCCACCAATGTCGGCGTCTTCTGGCCACGCCACGGGATCCTGAGGAAACCCGGCCTCGCCGTCGTCGAGTTTCTGCCGCGCATCCCGGCGGGCGAGCCGATCGAAACATTCATGGCGAGGCTTGAACCGGCGGTCGAGGAAGCCTCGAACCGGCTGATGGCGGAGGCAGGCTTCACGGGCGGGGCGCGGGGATGAGGTTCATCGATACGGTTGCCGAACTCGAAAGCCATTACGGCACGCCGGTCGAAGCCTCCATCGTGAAGGTCGCCCGCCGAATGACGCCCGGCTACCGGACCTGGATCGAGCGCAGCCGGTTCTGCATCCTCTCGACCGTCGGCCCCGAAGGCACCGACGCCAGCCCGCGCGGCGACGACGGTCCGGTGGTGCGCGAAGTCGATCCCGGCACGCTCGCGCTGCCCGACTGGCATGGCAACAACCGTATCGATTCGCTCCGCAATATCGTGCGCGACCCGCGCGTCAGCCTGATGTTCTTCGTCCCCGGCTCCTCGAATGTCGTCCGAGTCAATGGCACCGCCCGGCTGACCGCCGACGAAGGCCTGAGCGACAGCTTCGCGAAGGGCGGCAAATGCCCGCGCACGGTCATCCTGATCGCCATCGAGGAAATCTATAGCCAATGCGCCCGCGCCATCGTCCGTTCGCGGCTGTGGTCAAGCGGCGACGAATCGGCCGGGCTGCCGACGATGGGCGATATTCTTGCCGAGATGACCCAGGGCCGGATCGACGGCGCCGCCTATGACGCGGACTGGCCGAGGCGCGCCAAGGCGAGCCTCTGGTAAGTCTCAGGCCGCGAGGCCTTTCGAGCCCATATCGAGGAATTTCTCGCGGCGGCTGCGGATCAGGTCGGCCGGCTTCTTGCCCGAAAGATCGGCTAGGGCCTTGCCGATCGCCTTGCCGACCGCCTCGATCGTTTCCTCGCGGCCGCGCTGCGCGCCGCCCAAAGGTTCCTTGACGATCTCGTCGATCACGCCGAGCTTCAGCAGGTCCTGTGCCGTCAGCCTGAGCGCATTCGCCGCCTCGCGCATCCGTTCGGCATCCTTCCACAGGATCGATGCACAGCCCTCGGGCGTGATCACCGAATAGATCGAATGTTCCAGCATCAGCACGCGGTTGGCGGTAGCGAATGCCACCGCTCCGCCCGATCCGCCCTCGCCGATCACCACGGCAATCAGCGGCACGCCGATCTGCAGGCATTTCTGCGTCGACCGCGCGATGGCCTCTGACTGGCCCCGCTCCTCTGCGCCCTTGCCGGGATAGGCGCCGGGCGTGTCGATCAGCGTCACGACCGGCAGACGGAACCGGTCGGCCAGATCCATCAGGCGGATCGCCTTGCGGTACCCTTCGGGCCGGGCCATGCCGAAATTGCGCTCGATCCGGCTTTTGGTGTCGCTGCCCTTCTCCTGCCCGATCACCACGACCGGCTGGTCGTTGAAACGGGCAAGCCCGCCCACCACCGCATGGTCATCGGCAAAGTTGCGGTCCCCGGCAAGCGGCGTGAACTCGCTGAACAGCGCATTCACATAATCCAGGCAATGCGGCCGGTCGGGATGGCGCGCCACCTGGCATTTCCGCCAGGGGTCGAGCCCCTTGTAGAGGTCCTTGAGCATGTCGGCGGCCTTCTTGTCGAGCGCCGCCGCCTCCTTTTCGACATTCATCCCCTCGCTCTTGCGGGCCAGGGCGCGCAGCTCCTCGGCCTTGCCTTCGATCTCGGCGAGCGGTTTTTCGAACTCGAGGTAATTCATCACTCTCTCCCGCAGGGTCGAGGTTTATATGACGCGCTGAATGGCCGATTGCAACTTGCCACGCTTCGCCCCGGGCGGCGAGTTGGCACAGGCAGGTCGCACTGCCTTTCACGCTGGCGCAAATATCCCCGGGGGTCCGGGGGCAGGCAGCCCCCGGCCTCAGCCGCCGATCAGTTCCGCCTGCCGGACGATCACCTCGGCCTGCCGCATCGAGGCGATGTCGATCAGGCGGCCCTTGTAGGTCGCGGCGCCCTGCCCCGCGGCCTTCGCCGCCTCCATGGCCGCAAGGATCTCGCGCGCCTCGGTCACCTGCGCCTCGGACGGGGTGAAGACCTCGTTCGCCAGCGCCACTTGCTTGGGATGAATCGCCCATTTGCCGACCATGCCGAGCGTCGCTGCCCGCCGCGCCTGCGCGCGAAAGCCCTCGTCGTCGGAAAAATCGCCGAACGGCCCGTCAACCGGCAGGATGCCATGCGTCCGGCAGGCCGCGACGATGGCGGCGGTTGCCCAATGCCAGGGGTCGGACCAATGCCGCGCCTCGCCGCGCTGCATGTAATAGTTTTCCTGCGTCCCGCCGATGCCGGTGGTCTGCATCCCCATCGAGGCCGCAAAGTCGGCCGCCCCAAGGCTCATTGCCTGCAAACGCGGCGAGGAAGCGGCAATCTCCTCGACATGGGCAATACCCGCCGCCGTCTCGATGATCACTTCAAGGCTGATGCGTTTCTGCCGCAGTTTCGCGGCCTCGATCGCGGTGACCAGCGCATCGACCGCATAGACATCGGCCGCGCAGCCCACTTTGGGGATCATGATCTGGTCGATCCGCTCGCCCGCTTCTTCCAGCACCTCGACGACATCGCGATACCAGAACGGCGTGTCCAGCCCGTTGATGCGGACCGACAGGTATTTCTTGCCCCAGTCGACCTCGTTGATCGCCTTGATGATGTTCCTGCGCGCCTCCGGCTTGTCGGCGGGCGCCACGGAATCCTCGAGATCAAGATTGATCACATCCGCAGCACTCGCCGCCATCTTCTCGAACAAGGCCGGGCGCGAGCCAGGGCCGAACAGCTGGCAGCGGTTCGGCCGGGCGGGCGCGGGGGGTTGCAGGCGGAAGCTCATGATCGTCTCGCACGTTTCTGTCGCATGGTTTGCCGGAATTGGTAGATTATTGCCGAAGCGTCAGCAAGAAGCTTTTCGCAATCGCAGCATCGGCGCCGCGGCGCAGCGCTCATCCGGCCTCACAGCCGTCTTCGCTTCCCTCCCGGGCTGGAATCGGCGAAGAGGTCTGAAAGGACCGATGAGCCGCCCGATGATCAGTGCCACCGAAGAGACCTTTCCCCTCGCCCAGGCCTTCACCATCTCGCGCGGGTCGAAAACCGAGGCGCGGGTGGTGACGGCGACCGTCGCGCGGGGTGGCGCCCTTGGCCGGGGCGAATGCGTGCCCTACGCCCGCTATGGCGAGACGGTGGAAAGCGTCCTTGCCCAGATCGCGACATTGCCGCCCGACGTCACCCGGGACGCGCTTCGATCGCTCCTTCCGCCCGGCGCCGCCCGCAATGCCGTCGATTGCGCGCTCTGGGACCGGGAGGCAAAGCAGACGGGCCAGCCGGTCTGGCGGCTGGCGGGCCTCGCGCCGCCCGGTCCGCTGACCACCGCCTACACGCTCTCGCTCGATGCGCCCGACGCGATGCGCAGGGCGGCGGCGGACCAGGCGCACCGGCCGCTTCTGAAGATCAAGCTCGGTACGCCCGACGACATGCCGCGGCTGGAGGCCGTCCGCGCCGGTGCGCCGAAAGCGCGGATCATTATTGATGCCAATGAAGGCTGGACGGCCGAGACCTACACTGACCTTGCGCCGCACCTTGCCCGGCTGGGTGTCGCGCTTGTCGAACAGCCGTTGCCTGCGGGCGACGATGACGCGCTGGCGGGCATGGAGCGCCCGGTGGCGGTCTGCGCCGATGAAAGCTGCCACGACCGCACCTCGCTTGGCAACCTTCGGGGAAAATATGACCTGATCAACATCAAGCTCGACAAGACCGGCGGGCTGACCGAGGCGCTGGAACTGCGCGCAGCCGCCGAGGCTGAAGGGTTCGGTATCATGGTCGGTTGCATGGTCGGCTCGTCGCTTGGCATGGCGCCCGCGCTCCTCGCCGCGCAGGGCGCGACCTATGTTGACCTTGACGGCCCGCTTCTTCTGTCTCAAGACCGCGACCGGCCGCTTCGGTACGAGGGCTCGACCGTTCACCCGGCCACGCCGGACCTTTGGGGGTAGGATCATGCGCACAGTCTATGTCAACGGCAGCTGGGTTTCCGAGGATCAGGCGGTCATATCGGTCTTCGACCGCGGCTTCCTGATGGCGGACGCGGTCTATGAGGTGACGACGGTCATCGACGGCAAACTGGTGGACTTCGCCGGGCATATTGCACGGCTGGATCGCAGCCTTGGGGAACTGGACATGCCCTCGCCCGCGACGCCCGAGGAGCTGCTGGACCTTCACCGCGAGATCGTCGCGAAGAACGGCATCACGGACGGCCGCGTCTATCTGCAGGTGACGCGCGGCAACCCCGGGGATCGCGATTTTCTTTTCCCCGATCCGAAGGTTACCAGGCCGACGCTCGTCCTTTTCACGCAGATCACCGGACGCCCGGAGGACAGTGCGGACGCCAAGCGGGGACTCAAGATTCTCACGATTCCCGATGTTCGCTGGGGGCGGCGCGACATCAAGACCACCCAGCTTCTCTATCCCTCGATGGGCAAGATGATGGCGAAGAAGGCCGGATGCGACGATGCCTGGTTCATCGAGGACGGGCTGGTGACCGAAGGCACCTCGAACAATGCCTGGATCGTGAAGGGCGGCAAGCTGATCACACGCGGACTTTCCAACGACATCCTGCACGGCATCACCCGCGCGGCCGTCATGCGCTATGCGGCGGAAGCGCAGATGGAGGTCGAGGAGCGGAGCTTCACGCTGGATGAGGCGCAAGCGGCCGACGAGGCCTTCGTCACTTCCGCCTCGGCTTTCGTCATGCCGGTCGTCGAGATCGACGGTGCGAGGCTCGGCGACGGCAAGCCTGGCCGCGTGGCAGCGCGGCTGAGGGAAATCTACCTCGACGAAAGCCGCAAATCCGGCGTCTGACATCCGCCCCGAAAAGCGGCCCTGCCTGCGGTTCACACGGCGCTCTGCACCACCTGCAGCGTGACGGCGGAATAGAGCATCACGCTCGCCGCCAGCACCATCACATGCCAGGCGGTATAGTGATAAGGTAGCCGGTCGAAGAGATAGAGGATGACCCCAAGCGTATAGAGCACGCCGCCGACGACTATCAGTGTCAGGACCGGTACCGAGAGCGCGCCGATCAGCCCGCCGCCGAAGGCCAGGCCCGCCCAACCCATGCCGAGATAGAGCGCGAGTGCCAGACGGCGGAAGCGGCGGGGCGAGAAGAGTTTCAACCCCATGCCGGCGACCGCCGCCCCCCAGAGACCCGCGACCAGCCAGCCGCCCTGGCCGGAGAGCAGCGCGAACGGCGTGTAGGTGCCCGCGATCTTGGCATAGATCGCCGAATGGTCGAGCCTTTGCAGAAGCCAGGCCCAGCTGCCGTGACCGACCGTATTGTAAAGGCCCGAGCAGAGGACCATCAGAAGAAGCGTTGCGCCGTAAACCGCAGTCCCGATCATGGCGGGCGCATCGCCGCGGACAAAGGCGGTGACGGTGATGAGGACCGGAACCGAGGTCAGGACGAAAATGAGGCCGAGGACATGCACCACGGCATCCGAAAGAAACTCGGCGCGGGAATAATGGGTGCGTGTCTCCAGAAGGCTCATGATCCAAGGCTACCAGCTTCGCTGCGATAACCGTAGATGCAGGACGTTACGTCACCGTGACAGGCCCGGCGCGTCGGCAAACCGGCGCCAATTCTGAAATGAAGAGCGGAAGGTCCGCCACGTCGCAACAGTCCAAGCCGGGCCAGTCGGAAGCCCGACTCGACCCGGTTTCATGCAATCAGGGCTTGCCCACATTTTCCCGGAAGGCCACCTCGAAGGCAGCTTTCTTGGCCTCGTCCGCATCAGTCTGGTTCGCCGCGCGCCAGTCCTCGTAGGCCATGCCGTAATAGATTTCGCGCGCCTCGTCCTTCGTCATTGCGATGCCGCGTTCGTTTGCGGCCTCCTGATACCAGCGCGCCAGGCAGTTGCGGCAAAAGCCCGCGAGATTCATCAGGTCGATGTTCTGCACGTCCGCGCGCTTGTCCATCAGGTGGTGGCGCAGCGTGCGGAAGGCGGCGGCTTCAAGCTCGATCTGGGTCTTTTCGTCGATGGCAGGCATGGGCGCCTCACAGGCCGGAGGTGGACAGGACATGGTCCAGAATGGGGGCAAGCCGCGCCGCCCACAAGGCCTGGCCTTCAGTGTCGGCGATCAGGTCGTTGCGGACCTCGATCAGCACGTTCGGGCGGCCGTGCTGCAGGGCGTGCCGGTCGATCGCATCGCCTTCAAGATGGCCGTTGTAGGGCTCGTTGTCGCCGGTCACATAGCCTGCCTCGCGCAGGGCGCCGATCAGCGGCAGCGCGAGGCGGGTGTCGAGGTGGGAATAGAGAACCGCTACCTCCCACGGCCGGGGCGCGCGGCCCTTGAGGCAGGGGGTGAAGGAGTGGATGGCGCAGATCGCCCGGTCGGCGCGACGGGCGGCGAGGCGGGCGAGCGCCTCGTGGTAGGGGCGGTGGAACTTCACCAGCCGCCGTTCGGTTTCTTCCTTGTTCGCGCGGGCGTTCGCGGGAATGATCGTGCCATCGTAAATCCGCATGAGCAGCGTCGGATCATCCTCGCCCCGGTTCGGGTCGATGACAAGCCGCGAGAAGGTCGACAGGATGGCAGGCGCATCGAGATGGCGGGCGAGCGCCCGAGTCACACCGGCCGCGCCCACATCATAGGCGATATGGCGGGCCATATCCTCTGCCGCGATGCCGAGAGAGCCGCCCTCCACGCAGTCGGGCACCCGGTTCGATGCGTGATCGCAGGTCACGAGCCACCGGCCCGGCCGATCCTCCCCTTCGATTTCAAAGGCCATCTGTCACCTCTTTGTGCAACAAGAGGGGTTACGTGATCAGACGGCAGGCGTCCAGATATCCGGTTGCGCCGCACGGGTCGAACGGGGCCAATCCTGTTGCCGGGCGCGGGGATATCTGCGATAGCAGGTCGAGTTTGCGCTAACGTCGGGGAATGGGATGAGGCGGCACCGGAATGTGAAGATCGTGGCCACCCTCGGCCCGGCATCGAGCGATTATGCGACGATCCGCGCCTTGTTCGAGGCAGGGGCGGATGTGTTCCGCCTGAACATGAGCCATGGCAGCCATGCCGACCAGAAGGCGCGCTACGACCTGATCCGCCAGATCGAGGAAGATGTCGGCCGCCCCATCGCGGTGCTGGCCGACCTGCAGGGCCCGAAGCTGCGCGTCGGCACCTTCGCGAACGGCTCGGAGGAGCTGGTGGAGGGCGCGCAATTCCGGTTCGATCTCGACCCCGCCGAAGGTAGCGCCACCCGCGTCTGCCTGCCGCACCGCGAGATTTTCGCAGCCCTCGAACCCGGCGCCTCGCTTCTGGTCAATGACGGCAAGATCCGGCTGAAGGTTGAGGCCTGCGGCGCCGATTTTGCCGATTGCACGGTGACGACCGGGGGCACGATTTCCAACCGCAAGGGCGTGAACGTGCCCGACGTGGTGCTGCCGCTTGCCGCCTTGTCCGACAAGGACCGGGCGGATCTGGAATTTGCCTGCAGCCTCGGCGTCGACTGGCTGGCGCTTTCCTTCGTGCAACGGCCCGAGGATGTGGTCGAGGCCCGGACCCTTGCCAAGGGCCGTGCGGCGATCCTGTCCAAGATCGAGAAACCGGCGGCGGTGAAGGCCTATGCCGAGATCCTCGCCGTGTCGGACGGGATCATGGTGGCACGCGGCGATCTGGGCGTGGAACTGCCGGTTCATTCGGTGCCGCCGATCCAGAAGCGGCTGGTGCGCGGGGCGCGGGCGGCGGCCAAGCCGGTGATCGTGGCAACGCAGATGCTCGAATCGATGATCGAAAGCCCGATGCCCACCCGCGCAGAGGTTTCCGACGTCGCGACCGCGATCTACGAGGGCGCCGATGCGGTGATGCTGTCGGCGGAATCGGCGGCCGGGCAATATCCGGTCGAGGCGGTGGCGACGATGCACAATGTCGCGCGGTCCGTCGAACAGGACCCGACCTACCGCGAGGTGATCGAGGCCTCGCGCCGCGCCAACCGCCAGACCGTCGCCGACGCGATCGTGTCGGCGGCGCGCGAGATCGCCGAGACCACCGACATCAAGGCGATCTGCTGTTTCAGCCAGTCGGGGATGACGGCAAGCCTCGTTGCCCGCGAACGGCCGCGCGTGCCGATCCTCGCGCTGACGCCACTGCCTGCAACGATCCGGCGCCTGTGCCTGACCTGGGGGGTCCATTGCGTGCTGACCCCGGCGGTCGACCGGTTCAAGATGGCGGTCGTCAGCGCGGTGCGTGCCGCGCGTGACCACGGATTCGCGACCGAGACCGATCAGATCGTGGTGACGGCGGGCGTGCCGTTCAACGTGAAGGGCACAACCAACATCCTGCGCGTCGCGCCCTGCAACGAACGGCTGATCTTCAACACCGATCCGGAATAGGCCACGGCCCGGTTGATTTTCTCGCCCGGCGGGCAATACTTGTCCCGAAGGCGCCGGGCAGGGAAACGAACGGGAGGTGACTGTGGAGGCCGATTTCGCGCTTACGGCGGGGATTTTGTGCATTCTCCTGTCGATGCCAGCTTTCGTATCGGCCTTTTCCGGCAGCCGGACGATGCGGTTGCCCGTCACGCTCCTGATCCTCGGCGGTGTGCTCGTCACCTGGGCCACCAGCTTTTCCGGCACCACCTACCGGTCCGACGAAGTGCCGCAGGCGATCCTGAGGGTGCTGGCCTATTTCTTCCGCTAGAGCGTCTTCAGGAAGAGTTGACAGACTTCTCCGGTTCGAAAACGCGCCAAATCAGAATCTTGCTGCAGTCTGCCGCTTCGGCAACAAGAAGAACCTGTTCTGAGGGCGTCAGTTGTCCTGGCGGACGATGTCGGTGATCAGCACATCGCTGACCATGTCCTTCAGAACCTTTGCCGCCGCCTCGTTCAGCGCCACACGCAGAATTTCCATAGTGTTGGAATTGGTGAAAGCGCCGTCGAAGCCACCGGCATTGGCATGGTCGAACAGGACCTTGAGAAAACTGTCGCGCAGCTTTGGTTCGACCTGGAACACCTGTTGGGTCGACCCGGTCGGCACTTCCAGGCTGATCGACAGGATGACGAGTGAATTGACCGCGCCCTTGTTCACGACCGGCACGATGAACTGATTGTTGAGCTTCACATACTCCTTAAGCGGTGCCTCGCCTTCCTCGTCTTCGCCATGGCCCTCGCCCGCGCTGGCTTTCGCCTCGCCGTGACCCGCGTCAGCCGTCTCGCCGGTCTCGCCACAGGGGTTCAGCATCACCTCCTCGGGCGGCGGGCGCAGCATCAGCCCCGCGCCACCCCCGGCCAGAAGGCCGATCAGCCCCAGAAGGATGGGAAGCAGCTTGCGCATCGCGCCCTCTCAGAACGGCAGGAGATTGTCGATGATCTGCTGGCCGTAGCGCGGCTGCTGCACATCGGTGATCTGGCCGCGCCCGCCGTAGGAAATGCGCGCGCCGGCGATCTTGTCATAGGTGATCTCGTTCTGGCGGCTGATATCCTCGGGCCGGACGAAGCCGGTGACGATCAGTTCGCGGATCTCGAAATTCACCCTGACCTCCTGCGAGCCCTGGATGCGCAGCACGCCGTTCGGCAGTTCCTCGGTCACGGTGGCGGCGATGCGCAGCGTGAGCTTTTCCTTGCGCTTGACCGAACCGTCGCCCTGATAGTTCGATGTGGATTTGGTGCTGAGCGCATCGGCCATCGAGGCGCCCTCTGGCAAGACCTCATCGACCAGTTGCGGGATGCCGAAGGCTGAAGGCACGCCAAGACTGTCGGCGGACGAGCGGCTGCGGCCCGAGGAATTGGAAATCTCCGCCTTGTCGTCGATCTCGATCACCACGGTCAGGATGTCGCCGCGGAGCGCTGCGCGCCGGTCGCCGAAAAGCGATCCGCGCCCCGCCGCCCAGAGCGAGCCCCCCGCGGCGCGCGCCGTCTCGCGCGGCAGGCCCGCACTCGTCATCGCGAAATATTCGTTGCCGCCCTCGACCGGAGAGAGCGCCGGGGCCTTGCCGACCTCGCTCATGTTGCCGCAGGCGGCAAGAAGGCCAAGGAGAAGGGAAAGGGCGATCCGGCGCAAGGTGAGCTCCATGGTCAGGGGGTGACGATGACGGTGCCGTCGGCGGCGACGGTGCCGCTGACGGTGGTGCGGGAGGCGAGATTCATGACGCGGATGACTTCGCCCGCGCCCGCGCGCGCCAGCGCCCGGCCCTCGGCGGTGATGGACAGGCCGCCGGTGCGGTAGAGAAGCGTCACCTTCGCATTGCGCTCAATGAGCGCCGGGGCGGACAGCTTGTCGGCAAGGATCGGAAAACCCTTGTAGATCGTGATGCGCGCCTCCATCCCGATCGCGTCGGCGGGATCTTCGACCGCACCTGCGACCGGCTTCACACCCGGCTCCATATCCTCGACCGCAAGGATGGTCCGCGCCGGGATCGTCCGTGCGGCGACCAGGGTTTCGGCACCAAGCGGCGCGGGCAGAAGCGCGATCAGGAGAACAAGCGCGCGCATCAGCGGATCTGCGTGGTTGCGCCGAGCATCTGGTCGGCGGCGGTGATGACCTTGGCGTTCATCTCATAGCCGCGCTGGGCCTCGATCAGGTCGGTGATCTCGCGCACCGGATCGACCGAGCTTGATTCGAGGAAAAACTGGCGGATGGCGCCGAGGCCGTTTTCGCCCGGCGCGCCCACCTGCGCGGGGCCGGAGGCCGCGGTTTCCAGGAAAAGGTTTGACCCGGTCGCCTGCAGGCCCTTTTCGTTGGTGAAATTGGCCAGCGTCAGCTGGCCCAGAAGCTCCGGATCGACCCGGTCGGCGAAATAGGCATAGACCTCGCCCGAAGGGTTGATCGAGATGTTCCGCGTGTCGTCGGGGATGGTGATGCCGGGCACCAGAGGATAGCCTTCGGAGGTAACGATCTGGCCGTCGGGCGAGCGTTTCAGCGATCCATCGCGCGTATAGGCCGAAAGCCCGGACGGCAGCGTCACCTCCAGATAACCCAGGCCTTCGATGGCGACGTCGAGATCGCCGTTGGTCGAGGAGAGCGTGCCTTGCGAGATATTGACCGTCACCGCGACCGGCCGGACGCCAAGGCCCACCTGGATGCCGGTCGGCACCACGGTGCCGTCCGAGGCGCTGACCGCGCCCGGCGGTGTCATCTGCTGATAATGCAGGTCGGCAAACTCGGCGCGGCGCGGCGAATAGCCGGTCGTCGACATGTTGGCGAGGTTGTTGGAAATGACCTCGACCCGCAGGCTTTGCGCGGTCATGCCGGTCGATGCGATCTGAAGGGCGCGCATTCTGCCTCCTACCTGCCAAGCGTCTGGGAGACGGAGCGGATGCGGCTATCCTCCGCCTCTAGGAAATTCTGGCCCGCCTCATAGGCGCGCTGAACCGCGATCATACGGGTGATCTCGCTTACCGGGTTCACATTCGAACTTTCCAGAAATCCCTGAAAGATGATGCCGTCCTGCATCGGGTCGGGCGGCGTGGCGGTGGAAAAGCGTGTGCCACCCTGATGGATCAGGTCATTGGGGTCGGCGGGCAGAAAAAGGCCGATCTGGCCGATCGGCTGGCCCGCGGCGGAAATCGTGCCGTCCTGGGCGATGGTCACGGTTCCGGCCTCGACCGGCACCTGGATCGGCCCGGCGCCCGCGTCGAGCAGGCGAAAGCCGTCCGCCGTCATCAATTCGCCCTCGGCCGAACGGGTGAAGGCGCCCGCGCGGGTCAGCTGGTTGCCTTGCGGGGTCTCGATCAGGAAGAAGCCCTCGCCCTCGATCGCCAGATCGAAGGCGCCGCCGGTCGCCTGCAGGACGCCCTGCGACAGGTTGATCTCGCGCCCTTCGGCGGTTGCCATCGACAGCGAGGGCTCGGACCCGTCGAGGGCCGCCACATGTTCGGCGAAGATCACGCCTTCGCGCTTGAAACCGGTGGTCGAGAGGTTGGCGATATTGTTCGCGACCGACTGCATCTCGCGCATCAGGCCCGACTGGCGGTTCAGCGTGCTGTAGACGGCATTGTCCATGGCTCAGCTTCCCGCGATCAGGGGGACGATCCGGTCGGTGAAGAACGACACGAGCGTCCCGGTCATGAAGGTCATCGACACCCAGAAAACGAGCATCATCGCGCCGACCTTGGGCACGAAGGTCAGCGTCATCTCCTGCACCGACGTCAGCGCCTGAAAGAGGCCGATGGCGACGCCCACCACCAGCGCCACGGCCAGAAGTGGCGCCGACAGGATCACGGCGGTCCAGAGGCCCTGGCGCAGCGTGTCGAAGAAGAGGGCTTCATTCATGGCGTCACACCGGCATCCTGAGAATTTCCTGATAGGCCTCGACCACCTTGTCGCGAAGCGTCACCGCGGTTTCGACGGCAAGCTCCGAAGCCGCGAGCGCCTCGACCAGCGCATGCGGATCGGCGGTACCCATCATCGCGGCGCGCGCCGTTTCCTCGCCTGCGCGCAGCGTCTGACCGAAACCGTCGAGTGCTGCGGCAAAGGTGCCGGGCGCCTGTTCTGCGCCGCCGGGTGCGGGCGCCGTGGCGGGCCGCGCCCGCGTGTAAGTCAGGGAGGCGAGAGTGCTTCGCACGTCCATTCCGGATCACCTCCCTACCGGCGCAGCAGCTCAAGCAGGCTTTGCGACATTTGCCGCGCCTGATCGAAGAGCTTGAGGTTCGCCTCGTAACTGCGCTGCGCTTCGCGCGCATCGGCTATCTCGATCACCATGTCGACGTTGGAACCGTCATGGTAACCGTTCTGATCGGCCAGCGGGCTGCCCGGGTCGAAGACCCGTGTCAGGTCCGACTGGTCAAGTTCCACCTGACCGAGTTCCACCCGCCCGGTCGCCCGACCGCCATCAAGCTCTGCCTCGAAGGGCGCCATCTTGCGGCGGTAGCCGGGCGTGTCGGCATTGGCGAGATTCTCAGAGACATAGCGCAGGCGCATGGCCTGCGCCTCCATCCCGGAGGCGGAAACGGCAAGCGAACTCTCGAATGTGCCCATGGGATGCCCTACCTGCGGCCGAGGCTCGCCCGCAGGATGCCGAGCGAGGTCTTGTAGATGGTGAGCGCGAGGTCATGGTCGCGGCGCACGTCGGCGGCGGCGACCATCTCGCCCTCGAGCGAGACGTTGTTGCCGTTGGGCGACATATGGCCGCCAGCGCGGTCGGAAATCGCGGTGAGGCTCTCGCCCGCTGCGCCCTGGACATGACCGGGCCGCGTGGCGCGCAAGGAAAGGCCCGGACCGGCGCCATAGACGTCGGCAAAGGGCTTGCCGTCCTTCGCGCGGTAGCCGGGCGTGTCGGCGTTGGCGACATTTTCGGCGATCGCACCTAGGCGGACGCCGGCATTTCGTGCCAGCGCGGATGCCATGCCCATGACTTCGGGGCTTTCGAACATCGGGGCTTCTCCTCCGAGCTTTCAATCAAGGCTTAACCCCGATTCGTTTAGAAAGGGTGAGCGTGAACAAAAGGGGGTCAGAATGGCCGATGGCGCGCTGGAGCTTCTGAAGGCCGATATCGCGGGCTGCCGCGCCGCGCGGCCCTTCGCACGGGTGGAAGAGGCGGGGCGCGGCCTGATCCGCGTCGGCGGCGGGGGGCCAGACTGGCAGATGGGCGAGCGTGTGGTCCTTCAGACCGGCGCCGGGCGGATCGGCGGAGAGATCGTGCTGATCGACGCGGGCGGCGCCGCGATCCTGGCCGACGAGGCGCCGGACGGCGTGCGGATCGGCGACCGGGTCGAGCGGGCGGACGGCGGCGGGATCGCCCCGCATGCCGGATGGATCGGCCGGATCGTCGACCCGTTCGGGCGGCCCCTGGACGGCAGGCCGCTGGCGCGGGGTCCCGAGGCCAGGCCGCTTCGCGGCCATCCGCCCTCGGCCGCTGCGCGGCGGCGGATGGGGGGGCGGCTGGAGACCGGCATGCGTTGTTTCAACACGCTTCTGCCGATCGTACGCGGCCAAAGGATCGGGCTTTTCGCGGGCTCCGGCGTTGGCAAGTCGATGCTTCTGGCAAGCTTCGCCCGCCATCTCGACTGCGATGTCGCGGTCATCGCGCTGATCGGCGAACGCGGGCGGGAGTTGAGGGAATTCGTCGAGGATGTGCTGGGGCCCGAGGGCATGGCGCGCAGCGTGGTCGTCGCCGCCACCTCGGACCAGTCGCCGCTCGTCCGCCGCCGCTGCGCCTGGACGGCGATGGCCGCCGCGGAATATTTCCGCGACCGGGGGGCACATGTGCTGTTCCTCGCCGATTCCGTCACGCGTTTGGCCGAAGCCCACCGCGAGGTGGCGCTGGCGGCGGGGGAACCGGCGACGATGCGCGGCCATCCGCCATCCATGTCGCATCTGGTCATGTCGCTCGCCGAACGCGCAGGGCCGGGGCCCGAGGGCGCTGGCGATATCACGGCGGTCTTTTCGGTGCTGGTCGCGGGGTCAGACATGGACGAGCCTGTCGCCGATGTGCTCCGCGGTGTCCTTGACGGCCATGTGGTGATGGAGCGCGAGATCGCCGAACGCGGGCGCTATCCGGCGATCAACCTCTTGCGCTCGGTTTCCCGCTCGCTGCCCGCGGCGGCGGACGAGCGGGAGAATGCGCTGATCGGCGAGGCGCGAAGGCTTCTTGGCGCCTATGACCGGGCCGAGATGATGATTCAGGCCGGGCTCTATGCCGCCGGAAGCGACCCTTTGGTCGATGCGGCGATCCGGGTCTGGCCGCGGCTCGATGCCTTTCTGGCGGAGGCAGAGAGCGATGGATCGGGCGCGAGTTTCGCGCGACTGGCCGATATCCTGGCGGGGGCGGAACCTCAGAGATAGAGCGACAGGCGGCTGCGCGCGGCCTGAGATTGCTGCAAAAGCGCGAGCGCGGTCGAGCCGCCAGTTGCGCCCGACAGGTCTGACTGCATCTGGGATCGGACAAGGAAGAGACGGACGAGCTTTTCGGTCTGCGCCGGATCGGCCATGTCCTTCAGGTCGGTGGTCCCCAGCGCGCTTTCCGCCCGGTCCTTCAGGATCACCAGTTGCTTGTCGATATCCACCTGGGAGAAGCTTTTCGGCAGGCCGAGCGCGGTCTGGATCACCTGACGCAGCGGCGGCGAACCGAGCGCGGTAAACCATCTGGCATCCGCCGACATCGAGCGCCCCGCGATCTCGGCCAGCTCGCGCCGCGCGTTGAGCGCGAGCCGCATGTCGTCATTCTGCTCGCCCACCGCCGCCTCGAACCGCCGCGCCTCGTAGCGGGCGAGGATCTTCTGGGGAAAGTCGGACAGGACGGTGTTCGGCACCGGATAATCGCCGAAGCCGAAGGCCTTGGAAAATTCCAGATAGCGCTTGTCGGCCAGCCGGTTGCCCAGACCATCGGGCTTCAGCGTGCCGTCTTCGAGGATCTTCCTCAGGAAGGCCTTGTTGTTGATATCGCCCTCCAGCCCGAAAGCGGTGAGGGCGACATTGAGAAGCCGCCGGTCGGAGACAAGGTCTTCGGCCGTGCGTATGGTGGCGATCTTCTCGCGAAAATAGGCCTCGTCGCGCTGGATCGCGCCGTCCTTGAGGAAGGCGCCTTTCTGCGCGTCGAGCGTGCGGGTCAGGAAGGCCCAGCCCGCGTAGCCGCCCATCGGAACGACCGGCGCGAAGCTCATCCGCTGCCGGCGGCGAGAAGCCGCGCCTCCCTCGGCAGAAGCGTGCGCAGGGCTTTCAGCGCCTGGTAGAACTGATCGTCCAGCAGCGCCTCGGTTGCCGCCGCAAGCTGGGCGCGGCTGTCCTGATCGCTCAGCGCATGGCTCAGCTGTTCGACGCCGCGCATCATCTGCACCTTGGCCTCGGCGGGTTTGGCATCGCCCGCGAGCACGAGCTGCGCAATGTAGCAGACACGACGAACCGGCGTATTGACTTCACCGGGATGGATCGCGTCGCGCAGCCGCAGGATATTGGCGTTCGGCGTCAGGATCGACAGGCGCGAGCGCTTGTCGCCGTTTTCGATCACGGCGCCGTTGATGAGCACACGCTCATGCGGCGCGAGTTTCAGGACAAGGCCGCTCATCCCCTGTCCTCCTCGCGCCTCAGGCCGCGCATGACGGCGGTGTTTATCTCGACCAGGACGCCAGCTTCGGCTTCGCCGGCCAGAACCTTGCGGGAATGGTCCACGGTGAATTCGGCAAGGTAGAAGAGTTTCGCGCGCAGCGCCTCGGGCAGGCCGTTGGCGGCCTCGGCCACATCGGCGGCGAGTACCGTCCAGAGCGCGCGATTGTCATGAAGGGCGCGGGCGAGTGCCGCGAAATTCGCCTTGGGCGCGGCGAGTGCCGCCTTGAGCTGGTATGTCACGCGGGCGAAAGCGTCATATTCGATACTGCGGGGCGAGCGGGTCGCGGCAGTTGGGCTGGCATAGGCCGCCCGGGCCATGATCTGTGCGGTCACTTCAGAACCTTCCGATGGCTAGGGTGCAGGCGCGCGGTCTTTGCCGCGGCGGGCGGGGCGCCCTGTACGGGCGCCCCGGGATTCATCAGCGGAAGAGCGCCAGGATGTTTTGCGGGGCCTGGTTCGCGATCGACAGCGACTGGATGCCAAGCTGCTGCTGGACCTGCAGCGCCTGCAGGCGGGCCGAGGCTTCCTCCATATCGGCATCGACCAGCGAGCCGATCCCGGCCTTGAGCGAATCCGAGAGCTTCATCACGAACTTGTTCTGGATGTCGATCCGGCTTTGGGCCGAACCGAATTCCGCCGCGGCGTCGATGCCGGTCTGGATCAGGCTCTCGATATTGCCAAGCGCCGCCGCCGCACCGGACGCGGTCGAGACATCGACCGTGGACAGGACGCCCAGGCCGCCCGAGCCAGCGTTCTTGAACTGGCCCGAAACCGCAAGGTCCGCCGCGCCATTGTTCGTGAAGACCAGTTCGCCCGGCGTGCCGCTGTCATAATCCACGGTGAAGTTCGAGATGCCGAGCGCATCGATGGCGTTCTTCAGCCCGACCGCCACCAGATCGTCGGTCGAGGAGGCGGCAAGCACATCGTTCGCCGTCACCGTATAGGTCGCGGTCTTGTTGCCGATCGAGATCGAGACCTGATCGCCCGCCGCCCAGGTGCCGCCATTGGCGATGGTGATGTCGTCGGTGCCGCCGCCCTGGTCGAGCGAGGCCACGAACGTATCGCCGTCGGTCGAGATCGTGCCGCCGGTCGAGGCGCTGAACACATCCGAAGCGACATAGCCGCCGATCGACAGATCCTGTGCGTTGATGGTGATCGAGGAGGTGGTCACCGTGCCGTTCGCCTGCCGGTCGAGCGATGCAAGCACGTCGACGGTCGTCTGCGACCCGTCGACGAGGTTCAGGCCGTTGAACTGCGCGGCGCCGACCACCGTCGAAATCTGGCTGCGCAGCGCGGCGATGTCGGTCTGGATCTTCGCGCGGTCGACGTTGTCTTCCTGCGCGGCAACGATCTTGCCCTTGATGTCGGTCAGAAGCTCGGTCACCGTCTCGGCCGCCTGACGGGCCACGGCGACGGTCGATTCACCGAGCGACAGGCTCGACGAGATCCCCTTGAAGCCCTTCACGTCGGCTTCCATCACCTTGGAGATCGCCCAGACCGCGGAATTGTCCTTTGCGGTCGCGACCGACTTGCCGGTCGAAATCTCGTCCTGGGTCTTCATGAGGTTGGAGTTCACCGAGCGCAGGGTCTGCAGCGCGACCATGGAGCTGGTGTTCGTCAGAATGCTGGACATCATCTGTTCCTTCGAAAGGGGGTGCTTTGCACCCGCGCCAAAGAGAGCCCGAAAGCGGGCCGTGCCGGTGTTCTGACCGTTGCGGAAGAAGGCCTTCGCCCTGACCCCGCGCCACTCCGTCCGGAGCGCGAAGCCCACATTCCGGGCGAAAGGCTAACGTTTCGCTAAACCCCGCCCGCCACCGCCCCGCCGAATCTCTAGAAATTGAGCAATCGCGGTCATCGGATCAGGCCCGCTTCTCGACCGTCCCGGGCCGGGTGGTGTGGCGCACGCTCTTGCCATCGGCGGTATAGGCCGTCAGCCCCTCGACCGCATCGCGGACCGCCTTCAGCCGCCCCACCGCGGCCTGCACACCGCGCAGCGCCGCGCCGATCAGCCGTTCGTTCACCCGCGCCTCGGCCGCCAGCCGCGCCAGCGCGGCGCGGGCGGCCCCGCCCGCGGGCGGATGGGCGAGAAGCCGGTCAAGTAGCTCGGTCTTCCGTGCGCCAGCCTCGGCAAGTGTTGCGATACGGCCAGCCTTCAATAGTGCACGTTCCTCGGTCAGGATCGCTGTCAGGTCGTCAATCTCGGTCATTCCCCGCCTCCCGCCGCCTCGGCACGCGCCTTCAGCGCCTCGAAAATACTCTCCGACAGGCCGATGCCGCCCTGTTGCACCATGGCCTTGGCCTGCGCCTCCAGCATGAAGCTTGCATATTGTTCCTCGCCGATGCCGCCGCCGAAGGATTGCCGCGCGCTGGCGGCGCCCATCGGTTTCAGCATCTCGGCGAGGAAGGCGGCCTCGAACTCTTGCGCTGCCTGCCGAAGTGCGGGTTCGTCGACCGCCGTCGGACGCGTCGCCGCAGGGGCGGTGGTGCTGTCGATCCTCATCGATCGTTCCAATCCAAGCTATTTCCGCAGATCAGACCAGAGGACGGTAAAGAAGCGGTAACCGGCATCAGGGATGGTCGGCGGGCAATGGCAGAAGTCATGGTGATTCCCGTGGACGCTTTCCCGTTCCTCGCCCCCGCTGGCCGCCTCTCGGGTCAGACCGCGCAGCAACTGTCCGGCCCCGAGGAGGGAGAGGTCGCGCTGGCGCCTTTTGCCTTTCTCGCGCTCTTCGGCGAGGCCGATCCCCCGGCACCGACGGTCGTCGCGCCCGAACCGGCCGAAACCGACAGCCCGCCAGAGGACGAGGCGGCAGACCTGAAGCTCGCCCTCCCGGCATTCGCGGTGCCGCTACCCGCCGCGCCCCCCGAATCGCCCGCCGCGCCCGAGCCCGAGCGCCTTCAACCCGCAACGAAAGTGCCAGAGGAGCCTCCCACGGCCTTGCCGGATCCGCGCGGGGCCGGTCCGGGCACCATGCCCGACGCTGCGCCGACCCATGCGCGCGCGCACTGGACAATCGACCCCGGGCAATTGCCGAACACTGCGGGCCGCATGGACCCGCCGGGCCAGCCGGGCCGTCAGGGCCACGAGGCGCCCCCGCCGCCGGCGGCACGGGGCACGCCGCCCGGCGCCGTTCCGGTGGCGGCAGATGCGACGCCGCCCGATCCGGACCGGCCCCGGGCGTATGCGGCCGAGGCGCCACTCCCACCGGCCTCCTCTGCGGCACCGGCACAGGGAAAGGCACAGATGCGGGTTGACCTGCCCGACGAGGCGGCGCAGGTTGCCGCCCTTGCGCCGCCGACCGATGGCGAGCGGGCCGAGCAGGCGGCACGCGCCGGGCAGAGCGCGGTTGGCCGGACCGACCCCGGGCGTGACCTGCCGATTGAGCCAACCTTGGCGCCTGAGACTGGGCGCCGGCACGCCGAGATGCCCCGGCCCGCGCCAAAGACGGACCGCGTGGCGGTCGCGGCACCGGTGCGAGAGGACTGGAAGGGCGAGCGTCCGCAGGAAGGTTTCCGCAGCGAAATCTCGGGCCTGCCACCGCACGCGATGCCGTCCCGGTCGGTGGCCGTCGAGCCTGAGCCCGACGCCGCCCCGGAACAGGTTGAGCCCCGGACAGCCCTGTCCGGCGCGGGGGCCATCGGAGCGGGGGCCATCGGAGCGGGGGCCATCGGCGCGGGCGACCTGCCCGACAGCGCTGCACCCGCGCCGGTTCGGCCGGAACCGGACATCACCGGCGGACGGGCGCCACACGCTCCGGCCGCTGCCGCGCCGCCGCATCCGGCGCCCGCTGCCGATCATGGCGCGGCGGTCGGGCGGCAGCTTGCCCTCGGCCTCGACGCCCATCGCGGCGGGCCGGTCGAGGTGACGCTTTCGCCAGAGGAGCTGGGCCGGGTTCGGATGGTCCTGCAGGGCGGCGAGGCGGGGCTGACGCTGACGCTGACCGCCGAGCGGCCGGAAACGCTCGACCTGATGCGCCGCCATATCGACCAGCTGGCGCAGGATTTCCGCGATCTCGGCTATCGCAACCTGGCCTTTTCCTTCGCCAGTGACGGCGGCCAGCGCGGCGGCGGCGGGCCAATGCCGCAACCCGAGGGCACCCCTTCGGGGACCGCGCGCGCCGAGGCGCCGCCGCCCGACGTGCCGCTACCGACCAGAACCGGTCAGATGCGCCTTGCGGGCGAAGACCGGCTCGACCTGAGGCTTTGAGGAGAGACCCATGGACCTGACCACCACCAGCCAGACCAGCGCTGTCCGCACAAACCCGACCGGGCGGGCGCCCGAACAGCAGGCGATCTCGTCGGATTTCCAGATGTTTCTAAAGATGCTGACCGCGCAGATGAAGAACCAGGACCCGCTGAACCCGATCGAATCGTCCGACTATGCGGTGCAGCTCGCCACCTTCTCGGGCGTCGAGCAGCAGGTGAAGACCAATGACCTTCTGGCCTCGCTGACCGCGCAGCTGGGCGTCACTGCGATGGGCCAGTATGCGAGCTGGGTGGGGATGGAGGCGCGGTCCTCCGCGCCCGCGCCTTTCGCGGGACAGCCGTTGACCGTCTATCCCACACCCGCCAAGGGCGCAGACAAGACCGTTCTGGTCGCCTATGACGACAAGAACAGGGAGGTCTGGCGGCAGGAGATTCCCGTCTCGACCGACCCGGTGCAATGGACGGGCACCACCGCCTCAGGCGGGCAGGTCCTGCCGGGGAACTACACCTTCAAGCTTGAGAATTATGCGGGCGGTCAGCTGACATCGACCGACAAGGTGCAGACCTTCAGCCGCGTGACCGAAGTGCGTCAGGGCCCGACCGGGCCGCTGCTGGTGCTGACCGGCGGCGCGACCGTGGCGCCGGCCGATGTCTCGGCGCTCAGGCCCGGGACGACGCCCTGACGGGTCAGAAGAGCGCGGCCACCGCCACGCCTGCCGCGAAAGCGGCAACAGCAAGCGCCGCAATGGCCCAGGGGCGGCGGCGCGGCGGCCTCGATTCCTCGGGAACGGCCGCGCCACGCACCAGAAGCGCCTCGGCGATCTGCGGCAGTTTCGGCCCGAACCGGCCCAGAACCTGTGCGGTCTTGATGAGGTCGCGGAAAAGCGCCTGCGGACCGATATTGCTGCGGATATAATCCTCGACCACGGGGCGCGCCACGTCCCAGATGTTGATATGCGGATCGAGCGAGCGGGCGACGCCCTCGACCACCACCATCGTCCGCTGCAGAAGGATCAGTTCCGTCCGCGTCTGCATCCCGAACCGTTCCGTCACCTCGAAGAGGTAAGACAGAAGATGCGCCATCGAGATCTGGTTGGCGTCCATCCCGGCGATCGGCTCGCCCACGGCCCTGAGCGCGCGGGCAAATTCGTTGATGTCGCGGTCGCGCGGCACGTAGCCCGCCTCGAAATGCACCTCGGCCACGCGCACGTAATCGCGGCGGATGAAGCCCATGAGGATCTCGGCATAGACCCGGCGGGTATAGGTGTCGATCTGACCCATGATGCCGAAATCATAGGCGATCAGATCCCCGTTCGCGGCGACCTTCAGGTTGCCCTGATGCATGTCGGCATGGAAGAACCCGTCGCGCAGCGCATGGCTGAGGAACAGTTGCAGCACGCGGGCGGCGAGCGCCTGACAATCATGGCCCGCGGTCTTGATGGCGGCCACATCGCCAAGGGGAATGCCCTCGGCCCAGCCAAGCGTCATCACCCGGCGGGAGGAGAGGTGCCAGAGCGGCGTCGGCACCGCGAAGCCCTTGTCCTTCGCCGTGTTGACCGCGAATTCCGAGGCGGCGGCGCTTTCGAGCCTCAGGTCCAGCTCGCCCATCACCACGCTTTCGAAGTGGGCGATCACGTCGGTGGGGCGCAGGCGGCGCGAGGCGGGCGAGAGGGTCTCGATCAGTCCGGCGGCGAAATAGAATGCGTCGATGTCGCGGCGGAAGGCGCGCTCGATTCCCGGGCGCAGGACCTTCACCGCCACCTCCTCGCCGGAACTTGCGACGCGGGCACGGTGCACCTGCGCGATCGAGGCGGCTGCGACAGGTTCGGAGAATTCCGAGAAGAGATATTCGACCGGCTTGCCAAGCTCGGCCGCGACCGTGGCCTTTGCCGTCGCCAGATCGAAGGGCGGCAGCTTGTCTTGCAGGACCTTGAGTTGGTCGGACAGCTCCACCCCCACCACATCCGGGCGGGTCGACAGGACCTGCCCGAACTTGATGTAGGCGGGGCCAAGGGCGGTCAGGGCGCGCGTCACCGGCGGCAACGCCGGATCACCGCGATAGCCGAGGAAGCGGAAGGGCCAGCCAAGGACGCGCGCCAGCAGTCGCAGGCGCGGCGGAACTTCCATTGCCTCCAGCGCGAGCTTCATCGCGCCGGTGCGCTCGAACGTGGCCCCGGTGCGGATCAGCCGCCAGAGATTGTGAGGGCCCCGCACCTCAGATCTTCCAGCCGGAGTGAAGGGCGGCAATGCCCATCGAGAGGTTGCGGTATTTCACCTGGCCGAAGCCCGCCTGCCGGATCATGGCGGCGAATGCCTCCTGATCGGGGAACTTGCGGATCGATTCGACGAGATACTGATAGGAGGCGCGGTCGTTCGCGACGATCTGGCCCATCAGCGGAATGACATTGAAGGAATAAAGGTCATAGGCCTTTTGCATCAGATCATTTGGGATCTGGCTGAACTCCAGCACCATCAGCCGCCCGCCGGGCCTCAGCACCCGGTAGGCCTCGGTCAGCGCATCGGCGATGCGCGTCACGTTCCGGATGCCGAAAGAGATCGTGTAGACATCGAATGACCGGTCGGGGAAGGGCAGCGCCATTGCATCGCCAACGACCCAGTCGAGGCTTGGGGCCATATTCTCGGCCTCGGCGCGCTTGCGGCCTTCGACCAGCATGCTTTCGGTCATGTCGCAGACGGTGGCATGGGCCGATTTCGCCCTTGTCAGAAAGCGGAAGGCCACATCGCCGGTTCCGCCCGCCACATCGAGAAGCCTCTGGCCCGGCTGCGGCGCCAGCCAGTCCATCAACGCGTCCTTCCACAGCCGGTGGATACCGACGCTCATCAGATCGTTCATCACGTCGTAACGGTTCGCCACACGGGTGAAGACGCCATGCACCATCCCAGCCTTCTCGGCCTCGGGCACGGTCTGGAAACCGAAATGCGTGTTCTGTTGCCTGTCCTGCGTCATGTCTTCTGCCCGATTTCCGCCGCACTCGAGTTATACCGAAGCCGCTGCAAATAAAACCTTTGTCGGCAAGAAAGGTCGGTTCATGAACATGGCGGTTGCGTTCGACGTGATCTTCAGGACGATATCGCTCGTCCTGCCATTCGCCGTGATCTTCGGGCCGATGGCCTATTTCGGCTGGTGGAAGGCAAGAAGGCGGCGCCAAATCATCGACCTTCACCGCGATCAGGGCACGATCGGACCGGCTGCGTTCTTTCAGGGACAGCCCCTTCCGCGACATTATGATGCAGTCGCACGGATCGGCACGGGCGGCCCTGCGCCAATGACATTGAACGAGCGGATCCTTAAGGCATCTGTCGGCGTGAGGTTCTTCGTCCTCGGCCTCGCCGCTGTGATCGGCACATTTGTCTTCCGGCCCGATCTGGCGCCGAATGGCTTTCACGAAGCGATGGAGGAGCTGCCTGTCAGCGTCAGCTACCTGCACTGGGCCATCCTGTTCTTCCTTGGCAACGGCGTGCTTTACATTTTCGGGTTCGAGGCGCGCTACGACCGCGATGTGCTGATCGTGACGCGGATGATGTTCGTTCGCCGGGAATATCTCTGGCGGAACCTGGACTGGATCGGCGATGATGGGGCCTATGAACTGGTGCTGAAATTCGAGCCGGGGGGCAAGGCGAAAGTGTTGAAACACAGCGTCGGTATCGGCGAATTCAAGGAATTTGCGCAGGAGCAGATCAGGAAGAACCGGACCCACCGTGCCTGAACTGCCAGAGGTCGAAACCGTCCGGATGGGGCTTCTGCCGGTGATGGAGGGCCGCGTGATTGCCCGCGCGCAGGTCAACCGGCCCGATCTGCGCTTTCCCCTGCCCGCGCGGATGGCGGAGCGGTTGACCGGTGCCCGGGTCGAGGGGCTCAGGCGGCGGTCGAAATATATCCTCGCCGATCTTTCGACCGGCGAGACGCTTCTCATTCATCTTGGCATGTCGGGGCGGATGCTGGTTTCGGCGCCCCCCACCCTCTCCCTCCCCACAAGGGGGAGGGAAGCGCCAGAGACCACGGCGCAGGTTCGCGGCCCCCTCCCCCTTGCGGGGAGGGAGGGGGTGGGGGGCTTTCACTTCAGCCATCCGGCGCCGGAAAAGCACGATCATGTCGTTCTCGACATGGAGGGCGGCGTGCGGATCACCTTCAACGACGCCCGCCGCTTCGGGGCGATGGATCTGATGCCGACGGCCGGGGCCGAGGCACACAGACTGTTGCGCGATCTGGGGCCGGAGCCCCTGGGCAACCTCTTCAACGAAACCTATCTGGCCGGACGGCTGGCGGGCCGGGCGATGCCGGTGAAGGCCGCGCTGCTTGATCAGAAGATCGTCGCGGGGCTGGGCAATATCTATGTCTCCGAGGCGTTGCACCGCGCCGGGATCGACCCGCGCCGCCTGTCGGGCGATCTGGGGGCCGCGGACGTGGCGCGGCTGGTACCGGTGGTGCGTGAGGTCCTGTCCGAGGCGATCGCGGCGGGGGGATCGTCGCTGCGCGACTACCGGCAGGCGGATGGCGAGCTTGGCTATTTCCAGCATTCCTTCCGGGTATATGACCGGGAAGGCCAGCCCTGCCCGGCACCGGGATGCACGGGAGCGATCGAGCGGATCGTCCAGTCGGGCCGGTCCACCTATCACTGCCCCGTCTGCCAAACGTGACTTGCACCCTTCGCCCCGCCTGATAGTCACGGGGAAACGGGAGAGTGCCATGACCTATGAAACGCTTCTCATCGAGAGCCACGGACCGGTCCGCCTGATCCGCCTGAACCGGCCCGAGGCGCTGAATGCGCTGAGTGCGCAGCTCATGGGGGAACTGGCGGCGGCGCTGACCGCGATGGACGGCGATCCGGACGTGCGCGCCATCGTGGTGACCGGGTCGGAAAAGGCCTTCGCGGCGGGCGCCGACATTCGCGAAATGTCGACGAAAGGCTTCGCCGAAGTGTTCCTCGAGAATATCTTCGCGGCTGAAGCCGACCGTATCCGCGCCACCCGCAAGCCGGTGATCGCGGCGGTGGCGGGCTATTGCCTCGGCGGGGGCTGCGAGCTTGCCATGCTGTGCGATTTCATCATCGCCGCCGACAGCGCGAAATTCGGCCAGCCCGAGATCAACCTTGGCGTCATTCCCGGCATCGGCGGGACGCAGCGCATGACCCGGCTGATCGGGCGCGCGAAGTCCATGGACCTGCATCTGACCGGCCGGATGATGGGGGCGGAAGAGGCAGAGCGCGCGGGCCTGACCGCACGCACCGTGCCCGCCGCCGATTTGGTGGCCGAAGCGCTGGCCGCCGCGCAGAAGATCGCCGAGAAATCGCAGATCGCGGTGAAGGCCGCCAAGGAGGCGGTGCACCGGGCCGACGAAATGACGCTTGCCGAGGGGGTGCTTTTTGAGAGGCGGCTTTTCCAGTCGCTTTTCGCGACCGAGGACCAGAAAGAAGGCATGCTGGCCTTCATCGAGAAGCGCCCGCCGAAATTCACCGATAGATAGGCGAATTTTGCGCCTGGCGCACTGTTGACTTCTCCGCGAGTCGCCCCTAGAAGCGCGGCTTCAGATTTACTTGAACCGAAATCGGAATCCGTCCCATGGCAAATACGCCCCAGTCCAAGAAGCGCGCGCGCCAGTCCGAGCGTCGTCAAGACGTGAACAAGGCACGCCGTTCGCGGATCCGCACGTTCCTGCGCAAGGTTGAAGAAGCGATCACTTCGGGCAACACCGAGGCCGCGACCGCCGCGCTGAAGAATGCCCAGCCGGAACTGGCGCGTGGCATCACCAAGGGCGTGCTGCACAAGAACACCGTCGCGCGCAAGATGTCGCGTCTGGCGTCGCGCGTGAAAGCGCTCGCGACCGCCTGACAGGCAGACGATCAAGACCAATTCAGGGGCGCACCGCAAGGTGACGCCCCTTTCGATTTTCGGGCGCAGGCGGATCATGACGTGACGTAAGATTCTTGCGTTCCAACCGGTCCGAAAACCGCCCTGTCACACGTTTGCACGGCCCTTCGGGATTCGTTCTGCCAATCGGTGAGTCAAGCGCGAAGTTCTGTTGCGGGGCGCGCGCGCGGCTTGCTAGCGTCTGGTCAGCGATTCACTTCGTCCTGGGGGGACGGAAGACATCGGGGAAGTTGCGGGGGTGCACCCGCTTCACCTCACCGCACATTCGCGAAGATGTGCGGCATGTGCCTTTGCCCGTGCGCTCGCACGGTTGTCTGTGAAGGAACGGTCCGGCCGATTTTTGGCAGGTAGTGCCGTTGTTTCCGATCACCCCCCAACCTTGTGAGGTGCAGCGGCCGGACACGCCGCCTGCGCCCTGAAGGAGAGCGGAGGAATGCCGGCCGGGCGACCGGGCGCATGGGACAGAAGATGTGGGCACAAAAAGAATGATCGAAAAAACCTGGGGGCAGGCTCAAGATGAATTGCGCAAGACGGTCGGCAAGAATGCCTTCGCGAGCTGGATCGAGCCGCTGACACTCGTCAGCCTCGATGCGGGCACCGCCCGTTTCGACGTTCCGACCAATTTCATGCGCGACTGGGTGTCGCGCAATTATTCCGAACAGATCCGGTTGCACCTTGCCAAGGTCGGCGCCGAGGTCGAGCGGGTGGACTTCGTGGTGCCCAAGGCCCGCGCCGTCCCGATCGCCAAGGTCGCGCCCGCGACCCGCAAGGCGGCGAGCCGCCCGCAGGCGGCCCAGCGGTCGGAAGAAGGCGACCTGCCGGGCGCCGCGCTCGATTCCCGCTTCACGTTCGATTCGTTCGTCGTGGGCAAGCCGAACGAGCTGGCCCATGCCGCCGCGCGCCGCGTGGCCGAGGGCGGGCCGGTCACCTTCAATCCGCTGTTCCTCTATGGCGGCGTCGGCCTCGGCAAGACCCATCTCATGCATGCGATCGCGCAGGAGATGCAGGCGCGCGACCCCGAACTGCGGGTGCTGTATCTTTCGGCCGAACAGTTCATGTACCGCTTCATCCAGGCGCTGCGCGACAAGCAGATCATGGATTTCAAGGAGCTGTTCCGCTCGGTCGACGTGCTGATGGTCGATGACGTCCAGTTCATCGCGGGCAAGGAATCGACACAGGAAGAATTTTTCCACACGTTCAACGCGCTGATCGACCAGAACAAGCGCATCGTGATTTCGGCAGACCGCGCGCCGGGCGAGATCAAGGATCTGGAAGAGCGGATCAAGTCGCGCCTGCAATGCGGGCTGGTCGTCGACCTGCATCCCACCGATTACGAATTGCGCCTCGGCATCCTGCAACAGAAGGCCGAGACCTATCTGGCGCTGCATCCCGGCGTGAAGCTTGCGGGCGGCGTGCTGGAATTCCTGTCGCACCGGATCACCACCAATGTCCGCGTGCTGGAAGGGGCGCTGACCCGGCTTTTCGCCTTCGCCTCGCTCGTCGGCAAGGAAATCACGCTCGACCTCGCGCAGGACTGTCTTGCCGATATCCTGCGCGCCTCGGACCGCAAGATCACCATCGAGGAGATCCAGCGCAAGGTCAGCGAACATTTCAACATCCGGCTGTCCGACATGATCGGGCCGAAGCGCACCCGGACCATTGCCCGTCCGCGTCAGGTGGCAATGTATCTGGCCAAGCAGCTGACGACGCGCAGCCTGCCCGAGATCGGCCGCCGCTTCGGCGGGCGCGACCACACGACCATCATGCATGGCGTCCGCGTGATCGAGGAAATGCGCGGCACCGACCATCAGCTGGCCGAAGATGTGGACCTGCTGCGCCGGCTTCTCGAAAGCTGAGCCGTCACGGCGGGGCGCGGCTTGACCTCGCGCCCCTTTCCGGTTGAAACATCTGAAAAACCTTGAGCCCGGGCGGAAACTTGCTAGTTTCTCCGTCCCGGGCTGTGTCCGGACATGACAGGGGACGGAAATGAAACTCAGCATCGAACGCGCAGTGCTTCTGAAGGCGGTCGCCCAGGCACAGTCGGTCGTCGAACGGCGCAATACGATTCCGATCCTCGCCAATGTGCTGATCGAGGCCGAGGGATCGACCGTCTCGCTGCGCGCGACCGACCTCGATATCGAGGTCATCGACAAGGCCCCCGCGATGGTCGAGCGCGCCGGTGCGACGACCGTATCGGCGGTGATGCTGCATGAAATCGTGCGGAAACTGCCGGACGGGGCGCTGGTGCAGCTGACCGACGACAGCGCCGCGGGCCGCCTGACCGTCGAGGCCGGCCGCTCGACCTTCTCGCTCGCGACCCTGCCGCGCGAGGATTTCCCGGTGATGGCCTCGTCGGAATATACCGCCAATTTCTCGGCGCCCGCGGGTGTGCTGCGGCGCTTGTTCGACAAGTCGAAATTCGCGATCTCGACCGAAGAGACGCGCTATTACCTCAACGGCGTCTACATGCATGTGGCGACCGGCGAAGACGGCACCGTCCTGCGCTGCGTAGCGACCGACGGCCATAGGCTGGCACGGATCGACGCGGCGCTGCCCGACGGCGCACAAGGCATGCCGGGCGTGATCGTGCCGCGCAAGACCGTGGGCGAACTGAGAAAGCTTCTGGAAGACGACGAAGCAAAGATCGCCGTGTCGGTTTCGGAAACCAAGGTGCGTTTCGCCACGCCCGCGATCACGCTGACCTCTAAGGTCATCGACGGCACCTTCCCCGACTATACCCGTGTGATCCCGACCGGAAACACCAAGCGGCTGGAAGTGGATGCGGCCGAGTTTGCCAAGGCGGTCGACCGGGTGGCGACGGTTTCGTCGGAACGCTCGCGCGCGGTGAAGATGCAGCTGGACGAGGACCGGCTGGTCCTGTCGGTCAACGCCCCCGACAGCGGCGCGGCAGAAGAAGAGCTGGCGGTCGCCTATGGCGACGAGCGGCTGGAAATCGGCTTCAACGCGAAATACCTGCTGGAGATCGCAAGCCAGGTCGATCGCGAGAATGCCGTGTTCCTGTTCAATTCGGCAGGTGACCCGACGCTTATGCGTGAGGGTAACGATACGTCGGCCGTCTATGTCGTGATGCCGATGCGGGTGTGATGTCCGGGCCGAGGCCGGGGGGCCAGCCCCCCGGACCCCCCGGGATATTTGTACCAGAATGAAGGGCAAGAGGGTCTTTCGGGGTGCCCGTTACAGAACTGCTCCTGTCGCATTTCCGCTCGCACCGCCGCACGGCCTTGAGCTTTGACGGTGGACCGGTGGCGATCCACGGGCCGAACGGCGCGGGCAAGACCAACATTCTCGAAGCGATCTCGCTTCTGTCGCCCGGTCGCGGCCTGAGGCGGGCGGCGGCAGAGGACCTGTCGCGGCGGCCCGAAGCGCTTGGCTGGAAGATCGCGGCGAGCGTCGACGGACATGAGATCGAGACCATGGCAGAACGCGCCGCCGCGCGCAGCGTCACGATCGACGGCAAGACTTCCACACAGGCGACGCTCGGGCGGATCGCGCGTATCCTGTGGCTGACCCCGGCGATGGACCGGTTGTGGATCGAAGGGGCGGAGGGGCGGCGTCGGTTCCTCGACCGGATGGTCCTGTCCTTCGTGCCCGCCCATGCCGAGGCAGCGCTGGCCTACGAAAAGGCGATGCGGGAGCGCAACCGGCTTTTGAAGGACGGGGTGCGCGATCCGGCCTGGTACGGGGCGCTCGAGGCGCAGATGGCCGAGGCGGGCGCCGAGATCGACAGAAACCGCAGCGCGGCGCTGGACCGGCTGGCAGCGGCGCAGGCCAACGCGGACACGACGTTTCCTGCCGCCGAACTGGCGATCCTGGATGGCGAGGATGGCGCGATACCCGGCGGTGCGGAGGGGCTGGCGGGGGCCTTCGCCGCGGGCCGGGCCCGCGACATGGCCGCGGGGCGGACGCTCGTCGGCCCGCATCGCGCCGATCTGTCGGCGATCTATGCTGCGAAAGGCACACGCGCCGCCCAATGTTCGACCGGCGAGCAGAAGGCGCTTCTGATCTCGCTCATCCTCGCCAATGCCCGTGCGCTTGCCAACGACATCGGCCAGCCGCCGATCCTGCTGCTGGATGAAGTGGCCGCCCATCTTGATGAGGATCGCCGCGCCGCGCTCTACAACGAGATCGCGGCGCTTGGCGCGCAGGCGTTCATGACCGGCACCGGGCCGGAACTCTTCGAGGCGCTCGGGCCTCGTGCGCAGTGGCTTGAAGTCTCGGAGGAGGCGGGTCACTCTCGCGCCACCTTCCGGAGCGGAACATGAAGCGCGAACGCGTCACCTTGATCACCCTCGGCGTCGCCGATCTTGCCCGCGCGCGCGCCTTCTACCAGGCCTGGGGCTGGCAGACCCATCCGCGCTCGATGGAAGCGCTTGTGCTTTTCCAGATGAACGGGCTGGCGATGGCGCTCTTCGATCTGGAGGCGCTTGCAGCCGATCAGGACAGGCCGGGGGCAGCGCTCGGCACCGGGGCGATGACGCTCGCACAGAACATGGAAAGCGAGGCAGATGTGGACGAGACTTTCGCGCGCGCCGTCGCCGCCGGAGCCGAGATGCTGAAATCGCCGAAGAAAGCCTTCTGGGGCGGTTATTCGGGTTATTTCGCCGATCCCGACGGCCATGTCTGGGAAATCGCCCATAATCCCTTCTGGCCCCTTGACGAGGATGGCAGCCTGACACTCGGGGTGGCGGAGTGACCGTCACGCTTTCCCAGCTCGCGCTTTATGCGGGCGGCATGTTCCTTCTCTGGGCCGTACCCGGACCGGTCTGGGTGGCGCTGACGGCCCGTGCGCTTTCCGGCGGCTTTGCGTCGGCCTGGCCGCTCGCCGTCGGCGTGGCGCTTGGAGACCTCGTCTGGCCGCTCTGCGCGATCTTCGGCCTGACCTGGATCCTGTCCGTCTATGGCGAGTTCCTGTCCCTCCTGCGCTGGGTGGCGGCGGCGGTCTTCATGCTCATGGGCGCGATGCTCATCCGCAAGTCCACCGGAACGATGAAGGCCGACAGCCGCCTGACGAGGCCCGGCGTATGGCCGGCTTTCTCCGTCGGGGTCGCCGCGGTGATCGGAAACCCCAAGGCCATCCTGTTCTACATGGGGGTGCTGCCCGGCTTCTTCGACCTGTCGAGGATCACTGCCCCCGACATTGCCGCCATACTTGCCATCTCGGCGCTTGTCCCGATGCTCGGGAACCTTGGCCTTGCCCTCTTTCTCGACCGCGCCCGCGCGCTTCTCGCCTCGCCCGAACGGTTGCACCGTCTGAACGTGATCTCGGGCTGCCTCCTTATCGCCGTCGGCCTCGCGATCACTCTGACCTGATCATCTCTTCCGTTTGCAAATATCCCGGGTGGGTCCGGGAGGGCAGAGCCCTCCCGGCGGATCGCCGCCGCAGGCGGCGAAACCACAAAATCTTGGGGCTTGCGCGTGACAATCCCGGCCCGAACCCCTATAAAATGGGTAGAAAACGTACAGGCGGACAGGCATGACTGAGAAGGCGCAACAGCCCGGCGACTACGGCGCGGATTCCATCAAGGTTCTCAAGGGGTTGGAGGCTGTCCGCAAGCGCCCCGGCATGTATATCGGCGACACCGACGACGGCTCGGGCCTGCATCACATGGTCTATGAGGTCGTGGACAACGGCATCGACGAGGCGCTGGCCGGTCACGCCACCGAAGTGGTAGTGAGAATCCATGCCGACGACAGCGTTTCAGTGCGCGACAATGGCCGGGGGATTCCGGTCGACATGCACCCTGAGGAAGGCGTGTCGGCGGCCGAAGTGATCATGACCCAGCTGCATGCCGGCGGAAAATTCAACAACACCGACGAGGGCGGCAATGCCTACAAGGTCTCGGGCGGGCTGCATGGCGTCGGCGTCTCGGTGGTGAATGCCCTTTCCGAGTGGCTGGAACTGACCGTCTGGCGCAACGACACCGAATATCGCGCGCGCTTCGAGGATGGCGAGTGCACCGTCCATGTGCACGAGGTCGGCCCCGCTCCCGGCAAGCGCGGCACCGAGGTCCGCTTCCTCGCCTCGGCCAAGACCAACCGCGAAGACGGCACCTTCTCGAACCTCGACTATCAGTTCAAGACGCTTGAAACCCGTCTGCGGGAACTGGCCTTCCTGAATTCCGGCGTCCGCATCGTCATCGAGGACGACCGCCATGCCGAACCGATCCGGACGGAGCTGTTCTACGACGGCGGCGTGCGGGAATTCGTCAAATATCTCGACCGTTCCAAGCAGTCGGTGATGGCCGAGCCGATCTACATGACCGGCGAACGCGCCGGCATCGGCGTCGAGGTCGCGATGTGGTGGAACGACAGCTACCATGAAAGCGTGCTGCCCTTCACCAACAACATCCCCCAGCGCGACGGCGGCACACACCTTGCGGGCTTCCGCGGCGCGCTGACCCGCACGATCAACAACTATGCCCAGTCCTCCGGCATCGCGAAGAAGGAAAAGGTCGATTTCACCGGCGACGATGCCCGCGAAGGGTTGACCTGCGTCTTGTCAGTGAAGGTGCCCGACCCGAAATTCTCCAGCCAGACCAAGGACAAGCTGGTGTCGTCCGAGGTCCGCCCGGCGGTCGAGAATCTGGTGAACGAAAAGCTCGCCGAATGGTTCGAGGAAAACCCCGCCCAGGCCAAGATCATCGTCGGCAAGATCATCGAGGCAGCGCTTGCCCGCGAAGCGGCGCGCAAGGCGCGCGAACTCACGCGCCGCAAGACGGCGATGGACGTGGCGTCGCTGCCCGGCAAGCTGGCCGATTGCCAGGAGAAGGACCCCGCACTGTCGGAATTGTTCCTCGTCGAGGGTGACTCGGCCGGCGGTTCGGCGAAACAGGGCCGCGAGCGGAAGAACCAGGCCGTGCTGCCCCTGCGCGGCAAGATCCTGAACGTCGAACGCGCACGCTTCGACCGGATGCTCTCGTCCGAACAGATCGGCACGCTGATCACCGCGCTGGGCACCGGCATCGGGCGCGACGAATTCAACGTGGGCAAACTGCGCTATCACAAGATCATCATCATGACCGACGCCGACGTCGACGGCGCCCATATCCGCACGCTCCTGCTGACCTTCTTCTTCCGCCAGATGCCCGACCTGATCGAGCGCGGCCACCTCTACATCGCCCAGCCGCCGCTCTACAAAGTCGCGCGCGGCAAGTCCGAAGTCTATCTGAAGGACCAGGCGGCACTGGAGGATTACCTCGTCCAGGCCGGGATCGAGGGCGCGGTCCTGAAGCTCGTCTCGGGCGAGGAAATCAGCGGGGCCGACTTGGCCCGGGTGATCGAGGAAGCCCGCGTGGTGAAGAGGATTCTCGCCGCCTTCCCCACACATTACCCCCGCCATATCCTCGAACAGGCGGCGATCGCCGGGGCGCTGTTGGCTGGCAGGGTGGATGCCGATGCCCAGGGCGTGGCGAACGAGGTCGCACGGCGTCTGGACGAGGTCGCCGTCGAGTATGAGCGCGGCTGGTCCGGCCGCCCGACGCAGGATCACGGCCTGCGCTTCGCCCGCGCGCTGAGGGGGGTCGAGGAGGTGCGCACGCTCGACGGCCCGGTCCTGCGCTCTGGAGAGAGCCGCCGCCTTGCGACGCACACGCAAAGCCTGCAGGAAACCTACGGCGCGCTCGCCCGCCTTGTCCGCAAGGACAAGGAACAGCCCATCCACGGCCCGACCGAGCTTCTTGCCGCGATCCTCGCCGAGGGCGAGAAGGGTCTGACGCTGCAGCGCTACAAGGGGCTTGGAGAGATGAACCCCGACCAGCTGTGGGAGACCACGCTCGACGCCTCGGCGCGCACGCTTCTGCAGGTGAAGGTCGATGATCTGGCCGAGGCCGAGGACATCTTCACCAAGCTGATGGGCGATGTGGTCGAGCCGCGCCGCGAGTTCATCCAGCAGAACGCTTTGAGCGTCGAGAATCTGGATTTCTGAAGTACTGTAGGATCGCGCAAAACCTTGCGCTCTACCCAAAGGTTTGCGCGATTTCCTCATAACCATGCGCGGACCGAATCTTGTTGCGATCCGGATCTGGTCAAATTTTTCCGGAAAAACGGCCAGTTTCTCCCATGCGACGCCGACGGAAATTCCGGATTTGTTAGACAACGCTTCACGGTGAGCTCTCCTCGTTGCACCTCCCGCAACCAGATCGCCGATGCCCAACTTGGAGTCGTGCCGTGGTAGCACCAGTGGCCAGAGGATGAGGCAAAGGGTTCAGCATTCTGCAGCAGAGAATGCTTCAGCAGGTGGCCATCGCTCCCAGCATTCGCTCCGACCTCTTCGAGTGACCTGCCACTGAACTTTCACCCAGCCGGAACCGGAGTCCTTTGGGTTGATACGCCGATCGGCGCTGGTGGAGCAACCAACAGATGCGCGGAGCTTTCAGGTTGCGCAGCGCGGCTGTTGG
>NZ_JARJNR010000010.1 GCF_030143255.1 Frigidibacter sp. SD6-1 | reverse complement strand
GGCGATCTCTTCGAGCGGATGCAGGAATGGACGGCCGAGGGTCGCTACGGCTGGATCTTCGGGGCCAATGCCGAGGACAGTTTCAGCATCGATGGGGACGTCGCTGGCTTCGATCTGACCGGCATCCTCGATTCCGAGAGCGAGCGGGAACGCATGGCGGTCCTGTCGTACCTGTTCCGACGGGTCGAGCGCGTGATCGAGGATCGCAAGCCCACGATCATCGTCATCGACGAGGCCTGGAAGGCGCTCGACAACGCCTACTTCGCGGAGCGGCTCTCGAACTGGCTGGTGACCGCGCGCAAGCAGAACGCCGTCGTCGTGATGATGACCCAATATGCCAGCCAGCTCGAACGTACCCGGACCGGCAAGACCATCGTGGAAGCCGTGCCGACGCAGGTGCTCTTGCCCAACATCCGCGCCTCGGCTGCCGATTACGCGATGCTCGGCCTCAGCGAGAAAGAACTCGACGTTCTTCTGGGCGTCGGCTCCGCCTCGCGCCTGGCTCTCGTGCGCGATGACCGGGGTTCCGTCGTGATCGACGCTGATCTCAGCGCCCTCGGCCCGCTCGTGACCATCCTTGGCGGCATGGAGAAAGGCGAGGCCCTCGTTGGCTCTGACTACCGGGACCGCCCTGATTTCTGGAGAGTGACATGACCCGTACCATCATCCGCAGCGCTGTGCTGCTCGGCCTCGGCCTGACCCTGACGGCTTGCGCGCAGCATAACCCCGCGCAGGCCAACTGCTTCAACTTCCGCGAGGCGCCCGCGCAGGCAGGAACCGCCACCGCCACGATCTCGACCATGGGGGCGGAGGTCACGCGCCGCGACACGGCCTGCGATTTCGTCCTGTTGGGTGCGGGCGGCTGAGCCAATGCGGACCTGGCTTCCTCTCTCGATGATCGGCTTTGCACTGGCAGCTCCCGCGGCGGGGCCAGCGGTCGCCCAGGGCGTGCCGACCTTCGATCTGCGCCTGTTCGCAGAGCGGCAGGCGATCCTCGAGCAGACCGATCGGGACCTGACACTGCAGCAGGACCGGCTAAGCCGCGAGGAGGAACTGGCCGAGATCGAGCGTCAGCAACTCGCCTCCCTCGAAGGGCTGATGGATGCTATGTCGCTTGGCGCTGGAGACGTGGCCGGCACCGTGGCCGGGCTCGAGGCAGGGCAGGGGGCGGTTGATGAAGTCGAGAGCGCCGCCGCCAGCCTCTATGCGCCCGAGGACAACAACCCGGCCGCCGCCCGAATGTTTGGCGATGCCAGGGAAGGGATCGAGGAGCTGATCATCCGCGCAGCACGCGATACCCATAGTCTGCCCGGGGTGAGCCGCGCGGGTCTTTCGCTCGTGCAATGGCGCTGTCTCTTGCAGGCGCTGATCTGGCAGGAGAGTCGTTTTCAGATTGGAGCGCGCTCACCCGTGGGGGCCTTCGGACTTACCCAGATCATGCCCGGTACCGCGGGCGATCTCGGGATCTACCCGGCCTATTACGACGATCCCTATCTGCAGGTCACCGGCGGTGCGCGATACCTCGCACAAATGCTGAACATGTTCGACGGCAACATCATCCATGCGCTCGCCGCCTATAACGCCGGTCCGGGCAATGTGCAGGATTATGGCGGTGTGCCGCCCTTCGCGGAAACCCAAGCCTATGTCGTGGTGATCCCGCAGCAGTACAACAGCTACCTCGCGGCCGTAGGCGGCATCGACGCGCTCGGCACCATCGACCCTGTGCTCCTCGCCAACGCGAGTTTCAGCCTTTCGGCCCATGGGTCGGGGGTCTATGGCGATTATTCGCTGGTCTCGGTCCGTGCCGCCGCCCTGCGGGTTCAGGACATCATCACCCGCATTGGTGAGACCGAGGATCTCCACGAGGCCATCGCGCTCAACACCTATGCCCGGGCCGAACTGGCCCGGCTGGTCGCAATCCGGACCCGGATCAAGGCCGCCCGAACCGAGCCACTCAGCGCCGAGCAGATCGCCTTGGCGGCGGCCCAGGCAGCCGAACAGCAATTCATGGATTTCAGTCAGGAGGATTTGCGTTGAACCTGCGCCTGCCCCGTTCCCTTTTCGCCGGTAGCATTGCTCTCGCGCTCGCCCTCAATGTCACCGGACCTGCCGCGGCACAGGGTGTGCCCACGGTGGACACTCAGAACATTGCTCAGGAAATCCGCCAGCTTCAACAGATGCTGCAGGATTTCGGGATTCAGACGGATCTTCTGGACAATGCGTTGGAGCAACTGGACATGCTGCAAAGCCAGCTTGATCAGCTGAACGAGATGTATGCCTCGCTCACCGGGCCGCGCAGCATCCTCGGGCTTGCCATGGGCGGGGACCTCGACACCTTGCTTGAGGCCAACTTCGAAGACATCCCTGGCCTGATCCGGGGCATCCAGGCGGGCGATTGGAGCGCTCTCATCGGGCCCAATGCCGGGCCCATGCGCACGCAGATGGAACAGGCGCTGGCAAGTGCCGGGTTCGACGAGGATTCACTCCGCGAAATCGCCACCAGCGGCAATCCGGGCGCTGAAGGCGTAGCCACGCGGGCAACCACAGGTGCTGTGATGTCGGCGGCGGCGCAGAACAGCCACGCAGAGGCGGAACAGTCTCTCGAACGGGTGGAACGTCTGGTCGAGATGATCCCGGACATGGAAGATCTCAAAGCCTCGATGGATCATAACACACGCGTCACGGCGGAACTCGCCATCGCCATGACCCGGATGTGGGAGCTGGAAGCGATCCAAACCCTAGGCGCAGGCAATGCAGGCGTGGTTGACGCCGCCACCGTTGCTGAAGAACGCCGCTACATGGACTTCACCTTGCCGGATCTTGAGCCGTGAGTGGGGCAGGGGTGATGACTGCGCGCGAGCTCGTGGAAGAGGAACTTGTCTACGGTGCCCTGCGCCGGGAACAGCTCTGGCGGATGATCGGCATTTCCGGGGCAGGCTTTGGCGTATTCGGCTGTTTGACGGCTGCGGCTGTCGCGCTGATGGTCGAGACGCCGCTTCCCGTGGTTGTGCCCTACGATCCCGCGACCGGGATGGCGCTCCCCAATGCCACGGTTGAAACCGTGTCGCTCGCCGAACGCCCTGCCGTGATCGAAGCGCAAATCTACCGCTACATTCTCGACCGCGAAACCTACAACCAGCTCGACAACGATCTTCGTGTCCGCCGTGTCCTGGCACAGTCTTCCGGATCGGCCGAGGCCAGCATGCGCGCGATGTGGACATCGGGGCAGGACAGCTATCCGCCGACGCGTTACGGGGCTGCGGCCGAGATGGCTGTCGAGATCGCATCGATCACCCTTATTGGCGATAACCGCGCCCAGGTGCGGCTCAAAAAGCGCCTGACCAGCCCTCAGGGGGTACAGGATGGATCGTTCACTGCCACGTTGATGTTCGAATTCCGGCCCGAGCGGACCCGCGCGATCGACGATGTTTGGCAAAACCCTTTCGGTTTCACCGTTACCCAATATGCCATCCGATCGGACCGTTCCGAATGACTCGCACTCCAATCTCTGCGCTGCTGGCCGCCAGTATTCTCGCGTTCGCGGGAACGACTGCTTTGGCCGAAACTACGCCCCGCCCGGGTTCTCACGACAATCGCGTGCGCGTGGCGACCTGGACTGAAGGCCAGGTTTACCGTGTCGTCACGACTCTGACCCGCGTCACCACAGTCGAATTCGGTGAGGGTGAAACCATCCGCTCGATCATCGCCGGCGATACGGTCGGGTTTCAATTCGACGGTGTCCCGGGTGGCCGTGCCTTCGCCATCAAGCCGACAGCATCTGGCGTCGCCACCAACATCACCGTCTACACCAACCGCCGCTCCTACTACTTCCATGTCGTCGAAGCCCGGGAGACGCCGCATTATGTCGTGCAGTTCCGCTATCCTGAAAATCGCGTGCAACCCACCAGGGCGGTTGCGGCCGATGCGCCGAACGCGAACTATGCGGTCAGCGCCCGAGAAGAGTTCACGCCGACGGCCATCTGGGATGATGGTACCTTCACGTATTTCCGGTTTTCACGGAACGCGCCGGTGCCCGCCATCTTCCGATATTCGAACGGAAGGGAACGCGCGGTGAACAGCCACACCTCTAGTGACGGCGTCATCCGCGTGTCCGGCGTCAACCGACAATGGGTCCTTCGCCTTGGCGAAGAGGTGGTTTGCGTTCAGGACGCAGGACAGGCCACATCATGACCGAAGGTACGGAAGACCTCGCCGCGCGCCTCGCGGCTCTCGAAAGTTCGACAGGCAAAGCGAAGGCAAACAAGCGGCCTGCACCGCTTGCCGCGATCCTTGGAGTCGTCGGCATCGCGGCAGCAGGTGGTCTGGCGTGGGCTGCCCTACAGCCGTCGGCAGAAGCACCAATGGCGACCGCCGCGCCGGAAGAGTTCCAGAGCAGCGGCCCCGGATTCGGAGATCTGGAGCCGATTTCTGCCCCGGAGCCCAGCCAAGCCCCGCCTGCGGACACAGGTCCGAGCGAGTCGGAACTCGCGCTGATGGAAAGTCTTGCGACATTGAGAGCGGAACTCGAGGAACTGCGCGCAAGACCGGCCGAGGCCGCGGACAGCGGGGCGGAGCAGGCTATTGCGGACCTGACGGCGCAAATTGCCACCTTACAGGAAGCATCCGCCGAGGCGCAGCGTGCCCTCGAGCGGCAGCTGACCGAGCGGGATCGCGAATTGGATCAGCTCCGCATGGACTTGGAACTTGCACGGCTTGCACCACCAGAGCCGACCTCATTGGGACCAAGTGAAGAAGAATTGCGGCTGGCCGAACTCGAAAGGCGGCGCGCAGCCGAAGCTGAGGCCCGCGCAGAGCGCATCGCGTCTCCTATGATCGCCTTCTCCGGGATGGGCGCGGGTGCGGATAGGGAGAATACGCTGGAAGCCGCGCGACTGAATGCAGATGAAGCCTTTGTTCGTTCGGGCGCGCAACCTGCACAGGTGACACGTGCCGAAGTGATCGCGAACCCATCGAACACGGTTGTTCAGGGCACCATGATTCAGGCTGTGACAGAGACGGCCCTCGACAGCACACTGCCCGGCGCGATCCGCGCCATCGTCTCGGAAGACGTCCATTCTTTCGATGGAACGCGTATCCTGATCCCGCGCGGCGCGCGGCTGATCGGGCGCTACCGCTCCGATGTCGCACTCGCCCAATCGCGCGTCATGGTGGCATGGGACCGGATCATCTTGCCCGATAATCAGACCGTGCAGATCAGCGCCTTCGGTGGAGACGAACTCGGCCGTACTGGCACCACCGGGTTTGTCGACACCCGTTTCGCGCAACGGTTCGGCTCCGCCGCGCTGATCTCCTTGATCGGCGCCCTGCCTGCGGCTGCAGCGGGTCAAATCGACAGCGAGGCGGCGGCCGATGTTGCGAGTGATGTCGGCACCGACCTGCGCGATAGCACGCAAAGCGTGATGCAGGACTATCTGGCGATCCGGCCAGTGATACATGTCGATCAGGGTACACGGATCACGGTCATGGTTGATCGTGACCTCGAGATTTTCTGACATGGCTGCAAGTTATCTGGAAGCGTCGCTCGACCGTTTCGGCCCCGAGGTCCTGCGCGACGACACGATCGAGATCTGCATCAATCCCGACGGACAAGTCTGGGGCGAATTCCAGGGCGATCACTTCATGCGAGGTCTCGGCAGCCCGCTGAGCCAGACTGAGATCAAGGACCTCGGCAACCAGATCGCCTCCGCCGCCTCGACTACGCTCAGCACCAAGAAGCCTATCGTCTCGGTCTCGATCCTATATCGTGATCGCCCGATCCGCGCGCAGGTGATCCAGCCGCCGGCAGTCGAGGGCGGGTTTTCAATATCGTTGCGGTTCTTCTCCTCCCTGCCGCTGGAGGCAATCCGGCTCGGCTTCCTCTTTGGAAAGGAGCGCAGCCTCGAAGGTCTGCGCCGGGAACGGAACGCCGCGCTGCGCAATGTGGTTGCCTCCGGCGACATCGACGCCGCGCTGCGCTTCTGCGTCGAGAACAAGCTCAACATGATCGTTTCGGGCGGTACATCGACCGGCAAGACGGTCGCGGCGCGCAAGATCCTTTCGCTGATCCCGCCCGAAGAGCGGATCATCACCATCGAGGAGGCGGCCGAGCTGCGCCCCGAGCAGCCCAATGCCGTGACGTTGATCGCGGACCGGGACACGGATGCCCGCAGTGCCGATGTGCTCTTGGCCTCAACGCTTCGCATGCGACCTGACCGGATCGTCCTAGGCGAAGTCCGCGGGCGCGAGGCGATGACGTTTCTCGAGGCAATCAATACCGGCCACGGCGGATCGCTGACCACGCTGCATGCCGAGACCCCACAACTTGCCGTTCGTCGCCTCGCCATCGCCGCCCTGAAAACCGATGTGCCAATGACCTATGCCGACATGATCGATTATATTGAGGGCTCGATCGACGTGATCATTCAGGCAGGCCGCCATGAAGGCGCGCGCGGAATCACCGAGTTCTTCCTCCCGGGGCAAACCACAGATTTGAACCTCGACACGGTCGACGGCAGAGGCAACAAGAGCCCCTCCGTCGCCGCTGAGTAAAAAAAGGACCCCCCCCAGATGCGAAAACCAATTCTCGTACTCATGCTTGCCGCCTTGGCGGGCCCCCTTGTGGCGCAGACTTCGCCTCAGGTTTCAAACGATCTCACAGTCGATATGTCGCCTCAACAATACCGGATCTGCAACGAACGTCCGGCGCGCCCGACCTGGATGGACGAAATCAATCCGCGTGAAGCCTACAAGGCGCTGACGTTGATGGACCTTTATGAACTTCGGGCATGGGAACAGATTGTCGAGACAGGCAACTGTGCTTGCGATGTCCGCTTCCCGTCTTGGGAAGATGCCTCTGAGGAATTCGATGAAAAGTACCTTCCGGACTCGGCTGCGGAACACACAACCGCGCAGCGGGACATCAGAAGGCAGCGGAATGATCTACGGTTGGCAGTTCAGGAAATCTGCGAAGCTCAGGGCAACTGGTAATGGGCGTCGTCAGCTGGATGGTCGGAACCGCAGACGCGTTCCTTGTCGATGCGGCCGAGTCCCAGTTCGGGGCAGTGGCAAGCAATACCGGCACGATCGTCCTGCTGATGGTTACCCTCTCTCTGATTGGCGTCTGCATCAACATGGCATTCCAGTTCCGCAGCATGGATGGGGCCAGCTTCTTCTGGTATCTCATCAAGCTGACACTGATAGGCCTCTTCGCCTTCAACTGGGCCAATTTCAACGCGGTATCCAACGCTGTGATCGGGGGCCTCGACTATGTGGCGGGCGCGCTGGTGTCGTCCGTTGGCGGGGGTGGCGCAGGCGCAACCCATTTCGCAGGAGAGTTCGACAACCTGATCGAGCGCTTCGCGACATATCTGAACGCGATCGGCAGCAATCTGAACTGGATGACAGGCGCGATCCTGGGTGGGATCGGCCTGGTGCTCCTCAGCCTCCTTGGCTTCATGACCGGGATCGTCCTCATCTTCGCCAAGATGATGCTGACCCTGATGCTGGGCCTCGCACCGATCATGATCGCGCTGTCGCTCTTCGATGCAACCAAGGATTTCTTCCACAGATGGGTCTCGACGACGGTCAGCTATGCCTTCTACCCCATCGTCATCGCAGCCATGTTTTCGACCGTCGTCGGCATGGCGAATTCGCTTCTCGCGCAGCTCGGTGATCCGAACTCGGCAACCAACATCGGATCGCTGGTGCCGTTCTTCGTCATGGTGTTCCTCGCCAAAGGCTTCGTCGCTGCAACACCACTGATCGTGCGGGGGATGTCGGGCAACCTGATGGTTGCAGCCGCACCCGCTGTGGTCGCTGGATCGACCGGGATCATGCGGGGGATCTTCAATACCGACGGCGTGAAGGGCCGGGCGCGGATCGGCGCGCTCACGACAGGCGAAGTGATCGGGCGAGGCGCGGTTCAGACGCCTGCCGCTGTGCGGAGCGCTGCGGCAACGGCAAGCGCGCAGGTGGCACGGATAGCCGAGAGGGCAAAACGGCTGGGGAAGTGAGATGGAACGTCAATGTTCTCGTTGTCGAGAAGGGCGAAAAGCAGACTAATGGTGGTGGGGCATGGCAACTGCAGCGACGCTGGGCGAGCAGTCACTCGAACAACCCGCAGCGTAACGGGCGGATAGCAACTGTCGCAAGAAAGTGCAGCGGAGGAAGCTGTGGTTTCACTAATTTGTCCACATATCGTCGGGGCCGAGATAGCTCAGGTCAAGATGGGCCACGTCGTGAGCCACGTTCGCCCGAACAAGACCGCGGGCATTCGGGTTGAGCGGGTGCTGTAGCTTGCCGATCGCGCGCCCGTCCGGCGCCAGCACCAGCGGTTGGCCGTTTCTATGAAAGAGGCTAACTGGTGTCCCGGAAGGCGGTGGTGCCGCGAACCACTGGACGTTTCCAAGGTAACTTCGCTGCGCCCAGGTCCGGTTGTCCGACGGAGAAAACTCCTGGATGAATTCGAGCCACATCGCCTGTGTCTCGGCAGTTGGCCAATCGGGTTGCGCCGACCAGACCGCGAGGCCGGGCGAGCGCAGCCAGGCGCGCAATTCCGCGCCGGTCGTGAAGGTGGCGGCGGTGTCGGTAACGGCTTTGATGGCCGCCAGCCTTGAATTGAAGCCGGCCTGTATGAGTATCGAGGCGGAGCGGTTCATCGTCCCCGTTTCGACAGCGGGCACGGCCAGGCCAAGTTCATGGTCGTCCAACGGGAGTTCCAAAATGCCGACGACATCGCCATTGGCCGCAGCGCGAACGCGCAGGGCCTCCATGGCCCAAGGAAGACGATAGCCCAAGCCGCCTTCGATAAATTGCAATACCTCAGCTTCCTGTCCGGCGACGATCGCGGCCAATGGCTGTCCGAGGAGCCAGCATCTGAGGATGTCGCGCCAATTCACCGGGAATGGATCCGGTTCAAATGGGTAGAAGGCAAACACACGCTCGGCGATGCCGGTGATCGCAGCGATTGCCGCCTCATGATCCGCTGCCGCAAGGGCTGCGTTGGCCTGTATGAGAAGGTCGTTCGCCTCAGGCGCAATTGCGTCTAGCGCGTGCCCTGCTTCGAGCCCCAGCCCAGCCAGAAAGTAGCCGCGCCGTCTAGCGGCGGTCGAATTCGCCCAGATGAAGCGGCCCCGGGTGAGCAGCGTGGTGCGATAAGCAGCCCGCGTTGCATCGTTCATGCGGAACAGACGACGTTGCCAGAGCGACGATTGAAGGATGTTGTCGAGCGCGACCTCGATCTGATCATCTGGAACGTCGGCTTCACCGATGAGGCTGAGAATGGCCGTGTCGAGCGTCGCCATATGACGCTCCCACTCGTTGAGTGCCCGTTCGCGCTTGTCGGCCTTTTCGCCGGCGACCTCGGGAAAGGTCCATGCGGCAGCATTATTGACGACATAGTCGATCAATTGATCAAGGTTGCCTCCAAGCCGGGCGTGCATACGACTGAGCAACGAGAAGATAAGCTGGACGAGGCCGCTCTCCATCTCGCGCGCGCCGAGATCCTCGATCAGTCCGACCCATGCCTTGTGTTTTTTGTTCTTCGCGTCCTCAAAGATGGGATATAAGACAAGGCCTTCGACATCGACATATGCGCGGCCAGCGCGGCCGATGACGTTCTTAAACTCTGAAACCTTGATCTTTTCGCCATGGCGATAGAGCGAATGCATGACGACGGCTGTCGCCGACAGGTTGAGGCCCTGAGCCAGTGTCGGCGATGAGATTGTGACCTTGAGCACGCCATCTCGCAACAGCCGCTCGACCTCTTTGCGATAGGCGGTCGGCAACGCTCCATGGTGAAGCGCCACGCCAATCCGCAAGCATTTAAGGATGTCGCTGTCTGGGCCGAGCCATTCTTCGCCAAGCGCGATAGCGGTCTGGAGCGTAGCCGGAGCCACTGTGAGCAGCGACGCGAGCGCGCCGCGCGCGTGCAAGTCGACGATGACCTTGGCAAATGGTTCGACACTCCGGCGCTCGGGGCAATAGATCAGCACCGTTTGGCCATCGCTGACGAGCCGCCACGCCGTGGCGAGGCTTAGTTCCTGTTGGTTGTCCGGAAAGAGGCGGGTGCGCAGCTTCTTCGGCGGGGCGAATAACGGCGGGGCAGCGCCGGCAAGGAAGCGAGGCACGAAGGGGTTTTCATCCCCGACGCGAAGATTGAGGCGCGCCGTCGGAGAGTTCCAGGTTACCTCGCCAAACCGCAAGCGCGTCGGTCTCCAGTCGAGCTTGATCGGACCGCCGGGCTGGTCGCGACGCAGCCATGCCGAGAAGTCTTCAAGTTGATCCCCATCAGGAAGAATCGCTGACAGGCAGACGATGCGGCGCTGGTCGGCATCCTGGCGGCGCAGGAGACGTTGAATCTGAACCTCATACCGAACCTCGCGCTCCCCCGGTCCGATCATGTGGCCTTCGTCGAACACGAGCAGGCCGACGTCGTCGAGAAGCGACGGATCGTTCCTCAACGCGAAGTCGAGTTTTTCGGGAGTCGCGACGACGATGTCGCGCTCACGAATGGCGTCCTCATCGAAGCCGGATACGCCGATGCTGCCATAGAGAGCGGAGATGGTCTTGCCGAGCGGCCCAAATGTGCGCTGAAGGGTGGTTTCCGTCTGCGCCGATAAGGCGCGAAGCGGGGTCACGAACATGACTCGCCGTCCACTGGCCAAACATCTCAGAATGGACAATTCGGCGATGCGGGTTTTGCCGGCACTGGTCGGCAGCGAGACGACGAGGTTGTCGGTCTGATCGACAGCACGCGACGCCGCCTCGGTCTGCGAAGGCCAAAGGTCGACCTCGGCCCTCGGGCGGCGAGCAAGCAAGGCGATGAAGAGCTCGCGAAGGCCGGACCATGAAGCCGCGCCGCCGCCGGCGGGTAGCAGTGGAACTTTTTCGTGGAAGGTGTTCGACCAGAGATCGGAAAGCAGATGGATGGCGACCCGATGCACCCACCATTGCGGCAAAAGGTTCAATTCCGCGCAGATGTCGAGACTTTCGCGAAGCTGGGTGATCGCTTGGTCGAGAAGGGCACGCTCGCCGCGATCCAGCGCGAGCAGGAACATCGCGAAAGCGCCGAAGAAGGCGTCCGTGAGCGCGAGATCCAAGCCCTCGAAAAGGAAATCCTTTCCGTCGCGCTCCGGAGCGTCGGCAGCGACGGGCTCAGCGAGACGCTGCTGGAAGAGCGCCGCAATGGTCGTGTCCGATCCTCGGCCATCGAGGCGGAAGGCATACACAAGTGCGCGCAGCTCGTTGACGTCTCGGCGCATCAACAGCGCGAGCGCCTGTTCGATTGGCGAGAAATTCTCCTCAGCGGCCACGATAGCAAGTAGAGAATAGGCGCGAGCTGACAGGTGCGCGAGGTGATAGCTGGCCGCCGCAATAACGAAATGGAAATCGCGGTCTGCTTCGTCGCGATTGCCCTTGGCCATAACCGCCTCGAGGGCGGTCGCCGCCTGTTCGAACGCGATCCGTGCCTGGTTCGGATCGCCATCGAGTTCGAGGAGGCGCAGCCCCAGCCCAAGCAAGCCATATGCGTAGTTGTGGAGATCGAAGCTAAGCTGCGGCGAGAAGGCGGGTGCGTCAGGCGGGAGAATGCCATCACGCCAGATCATGGCGCGGGCCTGGCCTCGCGCGATGAGCCTGCCACGAAAGCCTGCCGTCGCTGCATCGGTGATGGCGGTTTCGATCGCGTCAGGAGTGGTTGGCATCGGCTATGACTCGATCGTAGACGGCCCCGACAAAGTCGGCATGCCCGTTAACGTGCAGGCCGATGCCCCATTGTCCGATCGGACCGGGATAGGCCTGCAGCGCCTGCGTCAGCAAGGCCTGTGGGGAGTTTCCGGAGAAGGTGAAGAGGAGATGTCTCACGCTCTCTGGCGGGATACCGTGCCGATAGAGCGCCTCGTCGATGGCGTCGACGAGCGGCGCATCGGTCCCCAGCTCCATTAGCCTGGCTGAGATGAAGGACAGCGCATGTGACGATGGAAGGCCGCCATCCTTATCCAGACCGGTCCGCGCCTCCTGCAGCGTTTGGGCTCGCAGGTCGATGCGGCTCTTGGCTTCCGTCTTTAGGAAGCGGAGGCGTTGTGTTGCCGGGTCAAGCGTCATGCCGATGACGTCGTCACCGCGCATCGCCATATTGCGGTGGTCTTTCCAGCGCAGCCGTTTGACGGGGGCACGATAGCCGCTATGAGCATCGATCCATTCCGTTGCATAAATCTCGCCGAGGTCGCCTGATCGGATCTGCGGCGTTTGTGGGAGAAGATCAGTGATCATCTGCGCGGCAGCGACCTTGCCCAGCCTCGCAAGCGCTGCAGCAATGCGTTCCTCGGCGGCGTAGTGGGTGGGCACGGCTGTAGCCGTCGCTTGGATGCCGGTTGCAGCGTCCGCGGGGCGGCCCGTCATGACCCGAACGTGATGATTGCCCAGAGGCGTATCTGCAGAGTCGCACCAATCGTTGAACTGCACCATGCGCCTCCTCCTCAGGCCGGGAAGAGGTCGCGAACACGAAGGAAGGGCATGCCGGTTTCAGCAGCCCTGCGCACCTTGCGTTCCAGAACTTGGTTGAGCGGTATCTCCCGGTCGAGCATCTCGTAGAGGTCGAGGCCCTCCATGCAGATGACGCGCTTGCCTCGACCGAAGGCGACGAGGCCGTCTTCGGAGAAGCCGCTGATGCTCACGAACAGGCCTCGCGTCCAGGCCGCTTTCTGCTCGATCTTGCCGTGGAAGGTGTGGAGATCGGCAACCCCGATTGGCTGGCCTTGCCATTTTGCTTCCAGAAGATAGGTGTCGCTGCCGAGTTGGAAGCTGCCATCGATCTGCTCACCGCGCAGCCGAAAGGGCTCTTGTGCGGCAAGTCCGAAGGCATCGAACAGACCCTTAAGGAATCCTTCAAAGGCGAAGCCGCGTGTCTGTGCGCTGAGCGAAGAGACACGCAGCAGTTCAGATTTGATGTTCGCGATTTTCTGGCGATCGACGACGGGCGCGGATGTGGGTTGAACCGGCGTTGGCGAAATGCCATCGGAGAGACGGTCGATCAAGCGTTGATAGCGCGAACCGGCGTTCGCCACCGGGTCCTTTGTGCCGCTGCGCGCGAGATATTCGCATCGGTGCTCCCAGAGTGCGGCGAGCACGCGCACGGCTGTGCGGTCATCACATTGTTGCAGAAAGTAGCGCAGGCGTTTCCCCTTGGACCCACCGTTCGCTGAGAACTTGGGATCGTCGATGTTGATCTTCAACTCGGATGCGAAAAATTCCGCGAAGCTCGTGTCCGAAAAATCGAGCACGAAGCCCGGGCCTCGGACAAAGTCAACGAGATCATCGACAAGGCGTAGGTCTATGGAACGCATCACGCTAATAAATTGCCCTCCCCGGCGCCCATAGTGCTGCTACCCAAGTGCCTATTTCCCAAATGGCAGATTCCGTACAAAGAAGTAAAAAAGATAATCTAGGTTCATTCCCATTGTGGCCGGAATCTTGTTGCAGTGCCAGACGAAAGGCGGCTTTGGAGAATACGGCGAAGCAGCATCCTTACAAGACGTCCGGCCGCATTGGGCCGAGGCTGTGTGGAAACGCGGTGGCGACGTCGGGGGCGTGAGCGATCAGAGCATTTCCGGAGACTGGGTTCGTATTGTGGGCACATCGCGTTCACCGCGCCTCTGGGAGGGGGATCTGACGGCCACTGATCGGCCTCATGTAGCTCCAAATGACTGCGATCAGCCCTGCATGGCCTGCATCAGTCCCCTGACGCCGAGCAAGGCGACCATTCGCTTGATGTTGTAGGCTAGCACATTCAACGCCATCTCGCTCCGGACGTTCTTCAGCCTGCGCATCAGGAAATGGGTGCCACCCATCCACGCCTTGATCGTGCCGAACGGGTGTTCGACGGTGCAGCGGCGGAGGGTCATGTAGTCCGGGTCGCGCCCCAGGCGGCTATCCATGTCGTCGACCAGATCTTCCCGCTCCCAGCGGGAAATCCGACGCTCGTTGCCCGTCGTGCAATTAGTCCGGAGCGGGCAGGTCTTGCATCCGTTGATCCAGTATCGCCGGATCGGGATGCTGCGTTCCTCGGTCGTGTACCGGTAGGTCAGGTCCTCTCCCGCAGGGCAGACATAGACATCCCGCTTGGCGTCGTAGACGAAGTCCGCCTTCACATACATGCCCTTGGCCGCATTGCCCGAGGTCGCGGGCCGCGGCACGGTCGTGGTTATGCCCGCCTCATGGCAGGCCAGGATCTCGGGGCCGCTGAAATAGCCCTTGTCGGCGATGGCATGCAGGTCGTCCCGCCCAAGGGCGGCCTTGGCCGCGTTGGCCATCGGGCTGAGCTGTTCGCGGTCGAAGCCCTGATTGGTGACCTCATGTGCGACGATGAGATGGGTCTCGGTATCGACAGCGCTCTGCACATTGTAGCCGACCATCCCGCTGTGCCGCGCGCTGGTTGCCATCGAGCGGGCGTCGGGGTCCGTCAAGGAAATCTGGCTATCAGGCGCATCGGCCAGGGCTTGGTCCATCTCCTTGAGCCGCGCGATCTCCTGCCGGATGCGTCCATAGCGGCGGGACAGATGCTCCACCTTCTCAGTCCGAGCCTCGCCTTCCTCCTGCCGGTCGATGCGGACCATCTCGGTGATATAGCGTTCAACGTCGGCTTCGAGATGGGCGATGCGGCTGGCGATCTTGCCCTTGGTGAAGTTCTTGTCGCGGTTGTTCACGGCCTTGAACTTGCTGCCATCGATGGCCACGCAACCACCCTTCAGCGTGCCGATCCGGCGGCAGAGTTCAACGAATTGCGCGCAGACTTTGCGGATGCCCACGCAGTTGTCACGCCGGAAATCCGCGATGGTCTTGTGATCCGGCACCAGCTTGCCGGTCAGCCACATGACCTCGACATTGCGCCCCGCCTCGCGCTCCAACCTGCGGCTCGACGGGATGCGGTTCAGGTAGCCATAGATGAACAGCTTGAGCAGCACCGCAGGGTCATAGCCTGGCCGTCCAGTCCACGCGGGGGCGGAGCGGGCGAAACCAAGACGCTGCAGATCGAGCTCCTCGACGAAGAAATCCACGACACGAACGAGGCTGTCATCACCGATCCAGTCGTCCAGCCGTTCGGGGAAAAGCACCGACTGGCCGCGATCAACGCCCTCAATGAAACCCGCCATGCCCGCCTCCGCCTGACCTGCGGAAGTTTACCACAGAGAGCGGTTTCCACACAGCCTCGGCCGGTCACGTATGCTGTGCAATGATCCTTCGCGTCGTCAGAACCGCCGCAGCCAGTTGGGTTCTGTCAGAGGGGCGCAGACCCAGCCCGGCCAGATCGAAGGAGAGCTGATCCGACCCAGCGGCACCCGCAGCGGTCCGTGCAGCCCTCCCTCGCGCCCGCCCTGACGGTGCTGGCTTGGGATCGAGCTGTTCTTGCGAGGGAGATTGAGCCGCTTTGGGTAGCGCATTCGCCTCGGACCCCTGTGCCCCCGCAGCCGCACGCACCTCTTGCAGCTCTTGCTTCAGCTTCTCCACCGTTTCCCGGGTCTCGGACATCTGCCGATCTCGCCGCAGACCATCCTCGTCCGGATAGGGGAAGCTTCCCGACTGGCCCGCGTGCAGCACCTTGAGCGCCGGGTCGTCGAAATACTTCACCCTTCTTGCCCGGATCGGCATTTGCGCGTCTATCACTAGGATGACCTCGTCGAGATCCATGCGCCGGGCTTCATCCTCTGTCAGAAGCGGGGTATCTTCTGTCCTCTCCGAAACGCTGCGCCCCTCAAACGGATTGCGCCCGACCGCGCGTGACCGGGTCACCACGCGCTTGGTGGTCTTACCAACGGCCTGGCTCAACTCCTCAATGGTCTTCTGTTCGGACGGGGTGAGGTAGAGCTTCACACCTGCGCCGCCCTGAAGCGACCTGCGGGTGTTCTCACCATAGATCTCGTCCAGCGCGGGGATCGTCTGGGTGACGATGGCGAGGTTGCCGCCGAAGGAGCGCAGCGTCTTGATGCTCTCGGCGACGATCGGCATTTTGCCGAGCCGGTCGAACTCGTCGAGCATGATCATGACGGGCCAAGGCTCGTCGTCTCCAGGTTCCTGCGCCTGCAGCGAGGCAATCAGGTCCGAAAAGAAGAGGCGGATCAGCGGGGCAAGCGGTCGGATCATCTCGGATTCGACCACAAGATAGATCGCATGCGGGCGGCGGCGGATATCCCGGAATGAGAAGTCAGAGGTCGCGGTGGCCGCGTCGATCGCGCGGTTATCCCAGGTGTCGAGTCCCGAGGTCATGAGAAGCGACAAGTAGGAGGTCAGGGTGTCATTGTTGGTCGATGCCATACGCTCGAAGATCAGTTTGGCCGACTTGTTCTTCACCTCCTGCGAACGCTTCAGGTATTCCTTCTGCTTGTCGCCCCCCGAGGCTGTGATGCGATAGATCTCGCCGATGGTCGGCACGCCGCGCTCGATGGCCAGAAGACCTGCCGCCACAAAGAGGTCGATACCCCCGGCCAAAAGCCCGCTCAGCTTTTCGTTGTCAGTCTGCAGGAAGAGCTTGGCGGTGAGTTTCAGCTCCATTTGCTGTCGGTCGGGGTTGGTCATGGCCGCGATGCGCGCGAGCGGGTTGTAGCGATGCGTCGGTCGGTCCCAGTCGGTCGGCGCGAAGCGGAAAACCTTGTCGCCCATGCTGGCGCGGAAGCGCGAGGTCTCGCGGAAGTTCTCACCTTTCACGTCGAGCACCACAGCCGAGCCCTTGTAGGTCAGAAGGTTCGGGATCACGAAGCCCACGCCCTTGCCGCGGCCTGTAGGCGCCACGATCAGCGCGTGGGGGAAGGTTTTTGAGACAAGGAACGGGCGCCTGGATTTCGGGGAGCCGAGCTTGCCCAGAAGAAAGCCGCCGCCGGGCTTGGCAAAGAAACCGTTCTTCTTCATCTCGCTGCGGGTCTGCCAATGCGTCGTCCCGAAGCGAGTCAATGCATCCCCCAGAAGCGTGACGCTCAGCATCAGCGATGCCAGGCCGAAGCCGCCAAGGATGAGGTTCACCCAGAGGAAGTCTTTTGGTGCGGACTGAGACAGACCCCGATATTCGCGGGCAAGCAGGGTGACGTCGAAACGCGTGGGAGAAAGCCCATAGCGGAACATGACAAAGCCGGTCGCCACGACATAGCCCATGGCGAGACCGACCAGCACGAGGCTCAACACTCCTAGGGCAATCTTGCCTTTATCCATGGGTGATCCCCTTCTCACCATGTGCCGCGGCGTGGCGCGCGCGCTGCGCCTCGATCTGCTCTTCGGCCAATGCATCGAGAACGCGCTCCATCGCCGGGCCGTGCGCAGTGACCTCGCTGCTTTGAAGATAGGTCCTGGCGAGTTCCAGCTGGCGCAACGGATCCTCAGTGAACTTGTCGAGGACGTCCGCGTTACCGGCCCGCAGCGCGTCGATTGCGTCGGGGCTTAGTCGCTCGTTTATCTGTCGGACGATGTCCTGCTGCTCTGACTCGGAGAGCGGGCCCTCGACGTCGGCGTTTCGCACAAAGGCCATGACGGTTGGCGCTGTCTCTTCCAGATGCCGGCGCTCGGCGTAGTCTTGTCGCGCCTGGTCCTCGATCTCGAAACTGCGTTCGCTGATATAGGCACGCGACGCGCCGAGCGAACGAAGGTGATTGATTTCGTCCTGGACGGCCTGCCCGAACTCGTCATCCGGCATCTCCGTGCGATAGCGGGCGAGGGTGCGGAGCTCTTCGGTAATCGGACCGAAATGATCCGAAGGATCCCGCAAGGCGAGGTCCATGTCGCCAGCATGAAGCGTGCGGTCCTGCTCCGATACCGCATATTGCGGCGGCATTCGACTGTCGGTCAGCTGTTCCCAAGCCATTGAGGCCAGTTCGGCATGTTGCGGCGATTTCTGCGCGTAGGCGTCGAACGCGGCGCGGGCCTCTTCCACCTCCACGGCGCCTGCCCGCCGCACAGAGGGGTCGTCGGAGAACGGATGATCGAAATCCGTCCGGCGGAACTGCGCCACCAGCGCACTGAACGCCTGCCGCTCCGATGGGGAAAAGATGTCGGACCCGTCTTGCGCGAGATCACTCCCAGGTGTCGTCAACCGCTCACCAAGCGCTGCCTCAGCGTCATCCACCTCGTCGACCTCGGTTGGCGCGCGCAGGACGCGTACATCGGTCAGAACATCGCCCAACCGAACATGCACGGCTTCCAGCCGGTCGAGCGCTTCTTCCCGGTCCGCAGGTTTCTCCAGATCGAGTCCCCCTTCCTTGGCAATCGCCTGCAGATCCTGTGCCAGCCACTGGCGCTCCAATGCGGCATTGCCTGCCCCTTCCCGCAGGCGCGCGGCCACAGCCTCGGCATCGATGCCCGTGCCTTGCAACGCCTCGGCCAGCTTTGGTGCCACCTCTCCATCGTCAAGACGCGCGAGGTGATCTTCACTTAAGTTCGGCCTTGCATAGATGCCGTCCCGGGACGGGGCATCGACCAGGGCGGCGGAGCGATCCCCGAGCGGGTTCAAATGCGCGACCGAGGCCAGAACGTCGGTCAGCTTGCGCTCGATCACCGGCCTCTCGGCCGCCGGCGCCCTGTCGATCGCCGCCTCGATTTGGCGAATGTTCTGAGAAAACTCGGTGATCAACGTGTCGAACGCTGCTTGGTCTTGGGACATGTAGATGGCTCCGTCAGATTGAATCTGACCGCCACTGGCAAGGATGGTGCTGGCCCTCTCGAGCGCCTCGGCCAAGTCTTCGAAATTCGAACGTGACGCCTCCGCCGCCAGCCCGCGGTAGATCAACGCATTGTGCCTGACGGTTTCCAGAGCGGCCGCCAGGTCAGCGCCGGTTCTCTGGCGTTCGACAGGAGAACGGCCTTCGTCGCGGGCCTTGTAGATTTCATCGATCTCGGCGCGGTAGGTCGTGACGCCGCGATCCAGACGACGCGTCGCCTCAAGGCGGATCCCATGAACTTGGGCAGCCTCGACCATCGCCTCGCGAAAAGCGTCGTAGTTGAAGTGGTGATCCTTCCCGAGAAAGAACATTTCGCCATCCTTGCTGCGGCGGTTCAGAACGATATGCGCATGTGGATGCGCGCGATCTTGGTGTATTGCAGCAATATAGTCGAAATGCGACCCCTCACCTTGAAAGAACCTCTCGCAGACCGCTTGGGTGATATCGCGCACTTCGTCGCCGCTCGTTCCAACCGGGAATGCCATCAGCAGATGCGACGTATGTCCGAGCTTGGGGCTGTAGCGCTCGTTCCACTGGTTCTCGAACCGCCGCGCCACTCGGTTGATCTCGGCTTCCGAGAGCTGCTTCTTTCCATCATGGGTGCCGCGACTGTCGAGGATATGGGTCGACTTCGTCGTGAGATATGTGAGCTGCGCCCGTAGCTGCGCCCCGGTGTGGCAGCCCCCTTTCGAGATAGCCTTGAAGATCGCTGGCGAATAGCCGCGCGCGGCCCGAACCATCTGCGCGCCCTTGGAAAGCCCCTGCCAGGATCCCGAAACTCGGCTCCAGCCGCGGTCAAAGAGCGCCGGGTCGATGCCACGGACCCGGTCACTCCGCGCCATTCTCATCCCTCTCGGCGAGGCCCGCCAGGGCAGAGCTGATCTCAAGGTCCAGCACGCTGCGCCGCGCACGCGACATCTCCTGGACTTGGTCGGCCAGATCGAAGACCAGACCCGCAAGGGCGCGGACGTCACGGTGACTTGAGGCCGGGTAGGACAGTCTCTCGCCCCGCACCTTGGCCTCGTTCAGACGTCGCGCGATCTGGTTCACGTTGTTGCCGACCCGGTTGAGCGCGGCGCCGAGACTGCGCAGCTCGTCGCACATCTCGTCATCGGGCAGGAAGACACCTTCGGCCGCCAGCATCAGGCGGCGCATTGCATCCGAGCGGTGCGCAATCCCGCGCCGCGACAGCGCCGCGTCGAACCGGCGCAGGTCGTCGTCCGAGACCCGGATCCCCACAACCCGCGATCGGCTGCCGTTCGCTGTCTGACGCTCACCCCAGTGGTTCACCACATTGTAGATCGTCTTCAGGCTGACATCGTAGCGCGCGGCCAACGACGCCGCGGAGACGCCGTTCCGGCGGTCCTGGGCGATGGTCGAGCGCTCGATCTCTGACAGTCTGCGACGTCGGGGCATTTTGAAGTTAACGTTCCTATTTCTTGCCAACTTCGTACAAGCCCGCCGACTCCCAACGCAAGTGGAGTCGGCCATAAGGGCTTGTACTCAATGTAGAAAATCGCCCTACAGGGGCGATTTCCCGTCCTTTGTCCAATGGATCGCGCTTCGCGCTCATTGCACCACGCGATGCGGTCTCCGCATCGCGCATCACGTCTTTTGCGCCCCGTCTCTTGCCTCCCGTCGTTTGGAGCGCGCTATACGTCACCTGCATTCCGTCCGCAGCACATCGCCAAGCGCATCCCGACATTTGGATGGTGTGTGGTGCCCCGCGACGAATGCTGAAGGCGCCACGGCAGACGTCGCACGGTCATCGCACAACGCCGCCCTCTGCATGCCAAACGCGGGTCGCATCCCGACTTCTGCTTGACCCCTCCGCCTCATGCGTTTAGCGACACTTTGGCATTATCGTTGCGATTCACTATTTTTGTGGAGGATCAGAATGCCGAACGAAAATCTTGTGGTGATCGCAGCGATGGCCCGGAAAGGGGGCAGTGGAAAACGACGCTTTCGCGCGCCTTGATCAGCGCCGCGATCGCCGCCGGACGCAGAGTGATGTTGATCGACACGGACAGCACGAGAGTACTCGGGGCCTGGCATACCCGGGCGGAAGCCGGTGGGCTGAGTTCGCCGCTTCTCTGCTCGGCCATCGTCGAAAGCGTGGCGGGTGTCGAGGATCGGATCGATCAGGTCTACATGGCAGGCACGGCAGACTTCATCTTCATCGATACCGCAGGGGTCGGTGCCGAATGGTCAGACGGCATCGCGGTGCTTGCGGACCACATCGTGACGCCCGTCATGCTGTCGACGTCTGATTTCGATGTCGGCGCGCAGACGGCTGATTGGTTTGAGAAGCTGAAATCCCGTGTTGACGACCCCTCTAGCCTTCCGCGCCACCACGTCGTCCTCAACATGGTCGACCCGAAAACGACCCGTGCTGACGCCGCCCTGATTGAAGAAGCGCTCACCCGTTTTCCAGTAATTGAGACCGTCATGATGCGACGGAACACTTACAAGGAGATGGACCAGAAGGGGCTTCTCCACGCCTTGGCGCTGGAAAAGCAATCCGATCCGAACCCTCTGATGCGTCCACATGTACGCCATGTCGTCGAGGCGCTCGAGGAGGCAACGGACATCCTCAACAACATCCTTGCTGCGTGAGGACAGCCGATTGCGCAAGAAGATCCCGACCATCACCAGGCCCGACCCAGCCTACGCCGCCACCCTGCAACAGGGTGACCGCGAGATTCCCGGGAAGGAAGATGAGGCACAGGTCACAGCAACAAAGACAGGCACCCCGGCCGTTGACGCTGACGTTGACGCTGATCGGCACGAGTCAGAGTGTGTGCCGGAAGGTGCCGTGGCGCCGCACCAAGTCACCGCGGAAAGCTCTGACCCGCATACCAACCTGAATGCTCCCGTATCGACCGCGACCAAGAGCCCGACCCGCAAGATCGACATCAGGGTCAACGCACTCGAACGACAGGAAGCAGCGCTGGAGACTTGTGGTGTTGAGCCGGCGCATGTGGTGCGTGCCGCCCTGCGCCGTGCAGTCAAAGGCTGGCAACTGTCGCCGGTCTTCGCCCCAGTCGCGGAGGAGCGACGCACTCGCAACACACAGTGGCAGGCCCGGACATCTCTGGCTGTAAATGCGGCAAGCCTGGGTATGCTCCTCCGCGAACAAGACCCGCTCGACGTCTTGAGTAAATGGGCCCTGATCCGTGGCCAGGTGGAACCGCTCATCTGGGGCGAGATCGATGCGATCCTGGAAGAAATTGCCATTCGTGCTGCATCGCCGCATGAACCGAACGTGCCGTAAGATACCTATCTGAAAAGACAACTTGCATTTCGCCGGTGGATTTTTGCCCACCCGGGACGGTTCATCTTGCAGTTGCAGAAACCTAGTCCTAACACCGGCTAACAGGAATTTCAGACCTCAGTAGTGACGAGTTGCGAGGTCCATTTAGGAGGAACGCATTATGAACACGAAGCCCCGCCTGACTGGCGAACCGATCATGCGCATCCTCTGCAAGACATCTGAGAATCTGGTTGGCTACCTTTACCAATGGAACAATGGTGACGTGCAGCCTGCCTGGTTCGACGGCGCCATAGCGGACGTTCGCTATGAACCATTCATTCAAGCGCCGGAACAAAACCCCGCCGATCCGAAGGCCCCCAGACCGCGTCAGCAAGGTCTGACGCACCTTGAAAAGGCATAGTTCAAGGCCTCGCGTCGGTTTGTGGGTCACCCCATCCCGCAGGTCCTTTGAGCGATAGAGTTGACTTCTATGCCTCGGAAGTGGTCTAGATATGAGTTATAGAAAGGATGTCTATAACTCATGGCTTGGAACTGGACGCTGCCTGATTGGCCGGATTTCCGGTATGACGCCTCCGCTCTGGAGGCGTTCGAGCAGACATTTCTGCTGTCGTCCGGGGAAATCCTCGGCGCGGTCCATCATGTCAGCCAGCCGGAGCGCGAGCAACTCCGCATCGAACTGCTCAGCGAGGAAGCGATGCAGACGAGCGCCATCGAGGGTGAAATCCTCGATCGGCTCAGTGTCCAGTCTTCGCTGCGCCGCCATCTAGGCCTCGATCCAGACAGCTACCCTGCCAAACCGCGCGAACAGGGCGTCGCGGAAATGATGGTCGATGTCTATTCCAGTTTTGCAGAGCCGCTAACCCATGAGACATTGTACCGCTGGCATCGGATGCTCCTGTCCCATGACCGTCGGTTGGAAACCATCGGGGCCTACCGACGCCACGCCGAGGCGATGCAAATCGTTTCCGGCCGCCTCGACCGGCCCACGATCCATTTCGAAGCGCCTCCCTCAGAGCGTGTCATGCCTGAGATGGAGCGATACGCGGATTGGTTCAACAAGACCGGGCCGGGGGGAGCAGAGCCGCTTCCAGCGCTGACGCGCGCAGGGCTAAGCCACCTCTATTTCGAGAGCATCCACCCATTCGAAGACGGCAACGGCCGCCTGGGTCGCGCCCTCGCTGAAAAGTCGCTGGCGCAGAACATTGGCCAGCCGACCCTCATCTCGCTCGCCTTCACCATCGAGAAGGAGCGCAAGGCATACTACGACCAGCTCGAGCAGCATCAAAAAACGCTTCAAGTGACCGATTGGCTCGTCTGGTTCGCGGAAGTTGTCTTGAAGGCCCAACAGGCAACACTCGACCGCGTCGGCTTCTTCATCAGCAAGGCACACTTCTACGATCGTCACAGGGACCAGTTGAACGAACGCCAGGCCAAGGCCATCGCTCGAATGTTCCGGGAAGGCCCTGGCGGTTTCAAAGGCGGCCTCAGCGCCGACAACTATCTCAAAATCACCGGAACTTCACGCGCAACCGCAACCCGCGATCTGCAGGACCTGGTCGAGAAAGGTGCGCTCAGCCGAACCGGTGAGCGACGCCATACGAGGTACTGGTTGAACCTAAGTGGGAGGACGTGAATGGTTGGTAGAAAGCCTGGGAGGTTCACTATCGGCAGATTCGGCATGACGCTCAGTGCCCAGATTGGATGTTCCCTCTTTGTGCCAATCAGCGTAGAGTGGCCGTCAAAAAGGATTGGGCAGGATGGCACAAAAATCTGAAATCGAGTGGACGGACGCGACGTGGAACCCTGTCACCGGCTGCACAAAAATCGGCCCGGGCTGCGACAACTGCTATGCAGAAAGATTTGCGGAGCGGTGGCGTGGTATCGAGGGGCATCCTTATGAGCAAGGCTTTGATCTACGTCTCTGGCCCTCACGCCTTGACCAACCGGCTCGTTGGAAGAAGCCGCGTATGATTTTTGTCAACTCAATGAGCGATCTATTTCACAAAGATATCCCGATCAGTCACATCGATGCCGTTTTTGACGCGATGGAGAAGGCTAATTGGCATGTGTATCAGGTTCTTACCAAACGCTCGTCGCTGATGCGAAACTACGTAAGAAAGAGATATTCTGGAGAAAAAGTCCCTTCACACATCTGGCTCGGCGTGTCCGTCGAGGACAGCGCACACAAAAGCCGCATCGAACACCTGCGCCAAATCAATTCAGAAGCGCGATTTATTTCGTTTGAACCACTACTCGGGCGGATCGGGAACGTCGATCTGAGCGGCATAGCATGGGCAATTGTCGGGGGTGAAAGCGGCCCAAAGGCGAGGCCGATGGAACCGTCATGGGCAACGGAATTGCGCATTGCATGTGAAAAATATGAAGTCGCATTCTTCTTCAAGCAGTGGGGGGGCGCCCGGCCAAAGTCTGGCGGACGGCTTCTCGAAGGAGCGGAGTGGAACGGCTTTCCATGGCAGATCGTACCCAAAGAAATAATGGCAGAGTTGACGAGTTAGGAACGGGATGGCGACGAACTTCATCTGGGGACCCGATGGCAGTCTCCCGCGAATTGAAGAACACACTAAGCGTAAGCTCGATGTCCTCAAGAACTATCTTGATGTCTATTTCGACACAGTGGTTCGTAACCCAGCACAAGATCGTTTGAATATTACTCTTGTGGACGGGTTCAGTGGGGGTGGCGCATATTCCGATGGAAACGGGACGAGAGCTGGGAGCCCGCTTGTTCTCCTCAATGCTGTTGAAGAGGCGTCCGTAAGACTGAACGAAGGTCGCGCAAAGCCTTTGGAAATCAACGCACGCTTTATCTTTGTGGATGACGAACGCGAGCATGTGGCCGCCCTTAAGAGGGAGCTGCGCGGGCGAGGATACAAAGAGAACGATCCGCAGATATCTGTATTAGAAGGAAAGTTTGTCGAACACTTGCCAACAATCATGGCTGAGATCACGCAGACTCAGCGCAAAGGCCGATCGATTTTCTTTTTGGATCAGTTTGGCTACTCCGACGTGCCAATGTCAGCGATACAGACGATCTTTTCTGCCCTTGATAGAGCAGAGGTCGTACTCAATTTCGCCATTGATAGCCTCTTGAACTACCTCCAGGACGCTTCGGCAGAGCTTCCCCTCTACCAGCAGTTTGGCATCGACTCCCGCTTCATCGCTGATTGGAGACAGCGAAAAGATGAACATATGGGCCGCGCACTGACACAGCGCGCGCTCATGGCACACATTCATGCAAAAAGTGGTGCCAAGTTTTTCACTCCATTCATGCTGTGGTCGCGCACAGATAACCGATGGATGATGCTTGCACACCTATCGCAACACCAAGCTGCCCGCGACAAGATGCTTAGTGTGCACTGGCAGGAACAGAACAGCTTCACCCACATTGGTTCGGGAAGCTTATTTTCTTTGGGGTATGATACGCGACTGATCGAAAGTTGCGACTCGCTCTTCAACTTTTCAGAGATTGATCGAACCAAGTTGAATACGGAGCTTGTAAACGCCCTGCCAGCCGAAGTTCACCAAATCATGGAAAATGGGCAGTTGGACGTCGCACGCCTGTTGGATGAGATTGGCAACCGAACAGCAGGCACCAACGACGACATTTTTCAGGTACTCTCCGAATTGGCACAAGCGCGTGAGCTAGAGGTTTTATCGGCCAACGGGACGCCGAAAAGGGCTGGAACGCGTATTTCCATCAAAGATCGACTTATCAGACCTAGCCAACCGACCTTATTTTTCCCGTCGCGCTGGTAGCCCGCCGCGCCTTTACCTGGTCAAACCTTCGCAACGATTTCTTGGGATTGAACGTTATACTCAAACAGATGAAGGCGCCCTTCTTCGATCAGTTTCGCCGCTCGGCCGACATGGTCCGGTAAGACGTAGAACCATTCCTTGGGGTAAACTTTCTTCCCGAAACGATCAGTCACATAGAGCTCGGCCGGCCTGGCCGCAGCGAAGAAGCGATGAAGAAGATTCTCGACTTTGCGGCGGGACAGGTTTTGCAGTTCATAGGTCGCGACGATGTCCACGGGAGCCAGCAAGAACGTGGGATCGTTCCGGGCATCTGCAATTCGGCGCGCGACATCCTGACTGGTCACACCGATCTTATGCAGGATCATTCGCTCCGCCCTGATCGCAGGATCCTCCGAGCGTGACCGAGCGACGTAAATGGTCCCGGAAAGTTCGAGCTGATCCGTTTCCCAGTCTGGATCGAGGGGTCCAAGCCCTACCTTCTGGACCATACGGGCCGTTTTATCATCGTTGAGCGACTTGCGGAACGAAGACATGAGAGGATCACTCTCCATGCCGTTGGAAAAGATGACCCGAAGTCTGTGGTCACGAGAGCCGCCTCGCGCGGACATTTCGGATTTCTCAGCTATCATCGCGAGAAGCCCGTTGCGGATAAAGAAATCGCCTTCTATGGGCTCAATCACGGACCATTTCTTTACTGGCAACGCTTGGCGATCGCCCGCCTCCAAGGCCTGCTGTACCGCTGCAAAACGCTCTGCAAACTGCTCGAAGTCGCTACAGGGAACAAATTCCGCCCGATGATCGGGCAAATGTCGGTCTGCGGCAGGCGTCGTATGTTTCAAGTTGATCAGTGACAGATCCACCGAAAGTTCGTCGTCATCGAAGATGTCATCGAGGCTGGCAGGCACTTCAGAACCCTGTGGCTCATCTCGCCAAGATTTCAACACTTGCGCAGGTTTGTCGTCCAGGAGCCCAAACCGATCCTCCAACTGCATCTGGTCTGTCGGCGCAGACTTGATCGATGCCCAGATCGAACCGAGCCGCATCTCGTCATGGTCCACCGCATCAGGATCAGGAACGCGCCCGTGTTTCTCAAAGAACGCTGAGACTTCTCTCAGCGCGCCCGCCCCTTGGTCGGAGGCTACTGGGGCGCGGCTGCCGCGCAGCCTAACATCCAACAGGCCGAATTCATCGTCTTCCGAAAATATGTCCTCCAAGCTCGGCCGCGTCATTGCATCGCGCCCTCTCGCAGCCGCTTCGCCTTCTCAGCTTTCAGCCAGGCCAGCGCCTCTGCCATCCGCTTCTCCAGGGGATCGGCGGAATGAACATTCGGCTCACGTCCTTCACTGGCCCGGAACGCCTTGATCCTCGGCCAGAGGGTTCGAGCCTCGTCGCCGGTCATGTTGACCCGCAACGCAACCATCGCCGATTGGACATGTGCCAAAAGCTCTGAGTTCAAAGACTTCGATGCGACCTCGAACCGTTCACGAAACGTGTTCACGCTATCGATCAGCTCAACATCAATGTCGCGGACGTTGATGAATTTTTTGACCATCTGCAGCAGCGTATTGGGGGCGCTGTCTCCGAGGTCATCCCCATCGTCGTCAGAAGCGTCCACCTTGCCGGGGCTTCCGATCAAAGGTGACTGCCCTTCAGCGAAGCCACGCTCAGCTTCTCGCCGAGCCAAAGTGAGCACGTTCATATGCGCCGCAAGGTGTTGCCGGACAGACTCTGCCTCTTCTTCATCTAGGGTCTCGTATCTACGCTCGATGATGTCCGTCAGAACCATTTGCGTGGCGACCTCTGGCGCTGTGTCCGGAGAAAGGACCCGTCTATCCATTTCCTGGTAAGCGGTGGCCATCAAGTCGTGCATGTCCTTCTCGCAAATTTCCCTAGCACGATCAGTGGGTGGCTCAATCAGTCCCCTGATACCGATGGTGACGTTGCCTTCGGCGTCAGTGCCGACTGGGGCACGCACGTCGCCATCCTCGCGCCGATAGAATTTGAAGTTGGGTGCCAACACCTGCTCCATGAGCAGAGAACCAGAAATGGCCTTCAGCATATCGTTGACCGCGTCTGTCACAACGCCAGTTTCCACACCCGGCTCGGCAACCAGGTTGGTGAAGAGCGCACGCGGCTTACCCGGGGCATCGCGGGTGGCTCTCCCGATAATCTGCACGATTTCGGTAAGCGATGACCGGTAGCCTATCGTCAGGGCATGTTCACACCAAACCCAGTCGAACCCTTCTTTCGCCATACCAAGCGCAACTATGATGTCGACCTTCTCGCGGTCCGCCGTATCGTCTCGACGACCATCAGCGCCTTTGATCTCTCGCGAAAGCGCAGATTTAACGATGTCGCGGCCTGGTCCGTCATCAACCAGATCGGCGATTTTCAGAATCTGCCCATCTGGCCTGCGGACAAGATCAAATCCGGTCTCAGGATCGCGACCTTCATGGACACCCAAGAGGTCGAGAATCTTCCCGACTTCGTTGTACTTGTCGTCGAATGCCTCGGACGACCCCCGGTGAGGAATGTGGATGATCGTCTTCTGGTCAGGGTTCAGCACCCCTGGCAATCCGTTGACGTAATTGCCCTTGTAGAACTCGTAGTTGATCCCGAGTGCCTTGAGAAATTCGTAGCCTTCCAGCTGCTCGTAGTAGCTGTAGGTGATCTTGGTGAACCGATCCTCATCCTCTGGCCGCAACACCGGATCCGCATCCCCGCGGAAATAGCTGCCGGTCATTGCCATCACATGGCATTCCGCTCGGGAAATCAGACTGCGCAGGATCACGCCCAGCCGGTTGTTGTCGGAGGCAGAGACATGGTGGAATTCGTCAATGGCTATGAAGCAATTGTCAAAAGCCTCAATACCCGCAGTTCTTGCCACCTCATCGAAACCGAAGCGAAATGTGGCATGGGTGCAGACCAGCACCTTGGCATCGCTTTCCAGGAACGCCTGAAACGCCTTGACCTTCTGCTTGTCTGCGTCCTCGCCCGTTAAACAGAGGTTCCAGCGATCCTCGACGTCCCAGTCCGCCTCAAACCCGTAGCGGGTCAGATCCGTCGAGCGGAATGACCCGCCAATCGATGTCTCGGGGACGCAAACGATCGTCTTTTCCAGCCCCTGATGAAGCATCTTGTCGAGAGCGACGAACATGAGCGCGCGGCTTTTGCCAGCGGCCGGCGGCGCTTTGAGCAAAAGGAACTGCGCCGCTCGTGCGGCATAGGCGCGGGCTTGCATCGGGCGTTGGCCCAACTTGTTGGTTGTCGAGTTGGAGCGCCCATAGGTAACGTTCACCATTTCAACCATGTCATTCTCCCTTCGGGCGCGCGTTGATAATCTGGTTCACACGGCATCGGGTTGCTACCCATGCCTCTAGGTCCGGAGAGGACCACGCGATCAGCTTTAACGCGTCTTGGTACTTCGATGATGGGCCTTTGTCGAAGATCGCATTGTGGTGCGCGATGCGGTTACGCCAGCGGCGCACGCTTTCGATCAAGTCGTGCAAGTCTTCCAGCTTGGCGTCCCATGGAGCGTGCTTGAACACCCGCTGAAACCCTTTCGGGAACAGATAACGCTGGAACCGCTTGGTCGTCAGGTGCTCCCAAAACCCGAAAGACAAAGCCGAAACCATGTGGTGGGCGTCCATGACGTCACCGTGTTGATCGGTCTCATCAGCGATCGCGTTGTCGAGGTCCTTCCTGCGAACAGGGTCCAGGATCTTGAGAAACGTTGGGTTTTCGAACCATCGCTGGTCACGGAACGTTAGCGCGTTGTGTATGCTGTTCCGGCAGGTCACTTCGGCCATATGCAATGCAAAGTGAAATGCCTCGGACAGGTCGCAGTTCCAGAGGTAGATGTCCTCGCGCGCTACCCCGGCATCACCGGCCGCAGGGGCGTATCGCTGAAGTCTTCGGTCGCTCAGGCAGTCGGTTAACAGCTTCTGAACCCTAAGATCGGTCAGAGTTTGAACTTGATCCGTGGCCACATCGGCGCTATCTATTGCTTCGTGAGACGCGGTGAGGTTGCCTTTAGGTGCTTCGGCAGGCTTCTGGCCCCTCCCGTGGACAAGATCATGAGGCGGGCCTTCGGGCGCCGCCTCGCTTGTTTTTTGGGGTGTCGTTTGCCCGCTCATGCCTTCGCGCCCTTCTTATCCTGCGATTTCACCTTGGCGGCATAGAGCTTGAAGAGCTTTTCAAGCCGCTCGGTGTCGTTGCGGAAGGGGCGGCCGATATACATCGTCTCCAAGAGATCATCGTTTTCGCGGTGCACGGCGCGCAGGTCGTCGGGCATTTTGTCGGGGTCGTAAAGCTCGGCGATGGTCTTGGGGAAATGCGAGTAGCGGCACTTGAGGATGCGCCGCGCAGAGGCGGATAGCTCGGCCAGTTGATCCTCGCTGAACTTTGGAACGGGGAAGGTATTCCACCCGAGGGTGTTGGAGTAGCGGAAATCGGACTTCAGCTTGCCGCAGACCGTGGCGATCCAGACGAGATGCAGGCGCGAGGCGATTAGGGCGATGCACCATTCAGGGGCGTCGTAGAGCACCTGGTTGAGGTTAGAGGCAATCACATCGGCCCCAACCCGCTCAACGGGCAAATAAGGGCGGCGTTCGGAAGTCACGCTGGGAACAAGGATGGCATGGCGTTCAGGCGCAACATGCTCACGGAATTGATGTGGCCGCTCTGCAAGTTCAATGCCGCCCTTATCCGTCATTTTTAGACGGGCCTCTCTAGTCGCCTCGATACGAAGGGCGACAGGTGGAATGGCCATGGCATCCGGCAAGTCGGGATCTGAAATCCAAAGGCAATGGCGTTCTATGCCCTTCACAACCTCCTGCGACCCCATGAAACGCCGAATGAACTTCGACGCCTCAGGTGCTTCGGCCAGCATTTTCTCTTTCTCATCTGGGAGCAGTAACAGATTTCCAGCATCATATGGCATGCAGCCAAAATTCATCTCGGGTAGCCCGAAAAGTCCTTTGCTCGATCCAGATACGAATACGTTTTGATCATTTAGCAGATACGAATTGATGTTTGCGGCTTCCTCGAAAACACCTTCGTCGAAAATGCGCTTTGTAGCATTGGATTTGTTTCGCATTCCGACGACTACGCAAATGACTGCGGCATTTGCCGATGCATTGTTGCGCCACTTGAAGGATCGGTGCGCGAATCCGATTTCTACGCCGTCAGTCAAGATTTCGGGCCACAGGTTGGCTGCGGATGCCCCTTGGCAGATTGAATTGGTAGACACCAGAGCAGCACGAACATTGCGGCCACGCAGATAGACCGATGCCTTGAAGAACCACGCCGCCACGAAGTCAAACGCTCGGTAAGACTTTACCTTGCCCTTGAAGACATGGTCCATTCCGGCCTTGTGATCCGCGTCCTGCTGAGCCTTTCCAAGGAATGGCGGGTTGCCTGCGATGAATACTTCCTCTTCCTCGCCAGGGTGGGGGCAGACCTCCTCCCACTGGGTATAAAGGGAATCCCCACGCCGAATATGCGCCGCATCGTTCAAAGGCAGCGCGGCCGGACGCCGCCCAAACACCTCGGCAAAGCTGGCATTGGCCTGATACTCGGCAATGAACAGCGCGAGCTTGGCGGTCTCTGCCGCAAAATCCGCGATCTCGATCCCGTAAAAATTGCTGATCGGGATGGCCGAGAACATCTGCATCGAGCCTCGGCCGTTGAGTTCCTCCAGCCGCTGCAGGATGCGCGTCTCGCGCGCCCTGAGTTCGCGGTAAGACACGACCAGAAAGTTGCCCGATCCACACGCGGGGTCAAAGACTCGGATGCGCGACATGCGATCCAGCACCTGTTGCAACGCTTTCGCGCGGTCCCAGGCCTTGTGGATCTCGGAATCCAGATCATCAAGGAACAACGGCCCGATCACCTTCATGATGTTCGGGACCGAGGTATAGTGCATCCCCAGTTCCGAGCGTTGCTTAGGGTCGGCCACAGACTGGATCATCGATCCGAAGATGTCGGGGTTGATCTCACGCCAGTTCAGATCGCAGGCATCACGCAGATAGCGGAAGGCGATGGTGTCAAAGCGCGGCGCGTCGATGGTACCCGCGAACAGCCCGCCGTTGACGTATTCCAGTTCTCCGGTCCAAGCGGGCAGACCGCCGCGCTTGTCCTTGGGCAGGTTCATGGCGTTGAAGGCCGCGATGATGGTCTCGCGCGCCTCCTCACCCTTGTCGCCCGCATGGGTAAACAGAAGGCGCGAGAACTGGTTGTCCGGGAAGATGCCCACGTCCTCGGCGAACATGCAGAAGATGAGCCGCATCATCAGCTGGTTCATTTCGTGCCGACGCTCGTCGCTGCCCCAGTCTGGGTTGGCTTTTGTCAGCGCGTCATAGAGGCGGGCGAGTTTACCAGTTGCCTTGACGTCGACAGGGTTCTCTTCGACCGCGCGGTAGCGTTCTTTGCCCGCTGCAGGCAAGAAGAAGCCGAAATGATCACCAAGCTCGCTGAAGGTGCAATGCAGCGTATCGCCTGAAGCCGGGTGTTCCGCTGCAATGGTTTCGCCATCGGTCGCAATCAGGATCGCGGGCTTGGACGCCTTGGTCTTCTTTGAAGCGCGCAGTTGATCGAGGGTGACATCAGTCAGGCCCTTTAGTGCAGGTGCGTAGTGAAACTTCTTGTTGAACAGAACGCCGCCAGGAAGATCTGACTTGTTGGTCGAGCCATTGCGCAACTTCGAGATCGCCGCCTTGGCCGCGTCCGTCGCCTCGGCAAAAGCAAAGGGAAACTCATTCGGATCAAATGGCTTGGCCGCAATCTCGGCAAGGGCATCATAAATTTCAGTCGGGTTCATCAACAGGCCTCGGAATTCGTTACACTATTCGTAGTCAAAGAAGCTGCCGGAAACTACCGAAAATAAACGCGAAATACACGCCTGGCGAAATCTCTTTGACCGGATTTCAATCGATCTTCTGCCCGGCGGCCGCTCGATACCCTCGCCGCGTCTTGTTCGCTGCAAGCTTCATGAGTGCAGTGACTGCTCTGCCCTCGTCTGGGTGCTGTTCGATCAGCATCTGCCCTCGCATCCCGATCCGGCCCCATTCCCGCACAAGGCATGCGCCGCCAAACAGGTCCGGCTGAACGCTCATTCGATAGAAGCGCCGCATGTTGAGAGACGGGTCGATCCGCTTGAGATCGACCGTCGTCGGGAACACTTCCATTTGCTGCGATATGTCGAACATGTTGTTTGCGCCTCTCTCCAAACCACAATATCAAGCGCTCTTCGACGTTTCCACAATGTTCTATCCCGAAAAGAAAGAGGGGGCTCACGCCCCCTTCTCGAACTTCATGACCGGGATGCCAAGCTTCTTGGCCTTGTCGGCGAGGTTTTCCTGGATACCGGTTCCGGGGAAGACAAGGACCCCGACCGGGAGCACATCCAGCATCGCGTCGTTGCGCTTGAAGGGCGCGGCCTTGGCGTGCTTGGTCCAGTCGGGCTTGAAGGTCACCTGCGTCACGCCCCGGGCTTCGGCCCATTTGGCGGCGATGAGCTCTGCGCCCTTCGGGCTGCCACCGTGCAGGAGGACCATGTCGGGATACTTGGTCCGGACCTGGTCGAGCTTGCCCCAGATCAGGCGATGATCGTTGAAGTCGGTCCCGCCGGTGAGGGCAACCTTGGGGCCTGCCGGCAGCATCACCTCGGTCTCTACGCGGCGCTTGGCGGCGAGGAAGTCGCGGCTGTCAATCAGTGCGGCTGTCATGTGCTGGCGATTCACCATCGAACCGGTGCGGGGGCGCCAGGTGGAACCCGTGTGATGGACGAACTCGGTGGCGGCGTGATCGCGCATCATGTCCATGCAGTTGCGCCGTTCGATCAGGGTCAGGCCTTCTGCTGTCAGGCGCTCGAGTTCGGTGGATTTCACCTCGGAGCCGTCCTGCTCGCGCTGGAGGCGGCGCTGCGCCTGCTCGTTCTCGTCGAGCGACCGCTCGATCCGGGCCGTGGCGCGGTGGAAGAGGTTGACCTGGCCCCAGAGCACCTCTTCGAGGTCGGGTTCCATGCGGGTGTCTTCCAGGGTCGCGACAAGGGCGTCGAAGATGTCCGCGACGGCGACCGCGAGGCGCTGCCCATCGGGCATCGGGCGCGGATCGGGCTCGTCGAAGGGGCGGTAGCCATAGAGCTGCAGCTCGTCGAGCGCATGGGCGGTCTGGGATGCGGTGTGGGCGGGTTCGTACGCGTCGTCGTGGGTGTGGATCGTCATCGGTTTCTTGCCTCCGGGCCTGTCTCGTCCGCGCGTCATCCCGCGCGGCCTTCATGGGCGTAGAGCGCCGTCACGGGGGCCGCCCCTTCACCCCCTTTTCAGGGCCGGAACGCATGTGGAGGAGGACGGGGGGCGGCTGATTTGCTTCGCGATGCAAAGGCGGGGCTTGTCCCCGCCGGCGGAAATCAGTCGCCCCCCGTCCTTGAAGGGGCGTCCCCTTTGACGGCCGCCTGCCCATCTCTTGAAGGCCGCTCGGGGGACGGGTGGATGAGATTGCCCGGGAAGAGGCAAAGGTGACGGTCAAAAGCCACAACAGGAATGCAGACCCTGCCCTGCTGTTCCTTGCCCGCCCCTGCGCGACGCTGCTCAGCCGAACAGGCGCTGCCGATCCTCGGGCCCGATCTGACCTGCCAGATGCTGGCGCAGCGCCTCTTTGCCGGTCGCCCGGAGATCATCGTTGAAATCCCCGAGCCGCGGTTCCAGCACCCGCACGGAAATGCCGACCCCGGTTGCTCTGGCGCTCAACCTCTCTGCCGCGCCGCGCCCCGCCGGATCGCGGTCGATGGCGATGTAGAGGCGCTGCAGCTCCTCCGGCAGCAGGACCGCCCCGAGGTGACCCGACGAGAGCGCGGCCCAGACGGGAAGGCCGGGCACTGCCTCGATCAGGGACAGCATGGTCTCGATGCCCTCGCCGACCACGAGGATGTCGTCATGCGGGGTCAGTCTGACGGCATTGCCGAGGAGGTGACCCATGGCACGCCGCTGCGTCTCGACCCGCGCCTTCCCCTGTCCGTCAGGCGCAAGCCAGGTGCGATGCACGCCCTGCAAGGCCCCTGCCCCATCGGTGACCGCGGCGATCAGTGCTGGTCTGGGGGTGCTCTTGGTTTGGCCCTCCTCCCGATGCCAGCACTTCGGGTGGAAGCGCAGGGCGTTCATCCTGCCGCCTTGGGTCAGGCCGCGGGAGCGGAAGTAGGAGTCAGCAAGCGTCCCTGCGACCGGCATCGAGGCTGCGAACAGACGCGCCGCCGCCACTGTCGTGCCAGCGGGAGCCTTCGCCTTCTTCGGCATGGGCGCATCCGGGAGAACCGGCTGCGGACGGCCAAGATGTGCTCGGGCCTCGGCCAGAAGATCGGGAAAGCGGGAGATCCCGGTCCGCTCGCGGATGATGTCGAGAAGATCACCATGCAGTCCGACCGCCGCATCCTGCCATTTTCCGCGCGCGCCCGGCCCTGACGCGGGTCCGGTCAGCCGCACGAAAAGCGACCGGCCGGGGTTGTTCTGCAGGTCGCCCACGATCCAGTAGGATCCTTCCCGCCGTCCGGCGGGAAGGTAAGCGCGACAGACGCTCTCAGCATTCTCCGCCAGAGCGCGGATCACATCTTCAGTCTCGGAATACATGGGTCAACACCCTCCGCGTGCATGTAGTCCCGTCACAGGACAACGTGCAAGCAGACGATCCAGCACGACGATGCCGCCCGAGTCCGTCGGGCAGAAGAGGCGCAGCTTCCAGCTGATGATCTCCGAAAAGAAGCCATCCGCCTTCAGCCGGTCCTTGGCCGCTTCCGTGAAGCCGGAAAGCTCGATCCGGTTCACGCCCATGACGCGGGAGCGATGCAACTCCATCCCCTCGGTAAGGCGGACCACGGTCTTGCCCTCGAGAACGAGGGCATGGACTTGGGCCGCCGTGAGTTGCGGCGCGTCATTGGCCAGCGTGGTCGCGACCCAGGCGGGCGAGACGCGGCGACCGATGATGCGCTGACCGTCATCCGTCTGCAGCCGGTAGACGCGGGTTTCGTCCTGCGGGAGCTGCTTCCAGATCGGCAACAGGAGGCCTGCAACGATGTGGAGGGTGGACTCGCTGAACTCCGGCACCTCGGCCAGTTCCGCGGTCCAGGCAGCGACGAAGGCCGCGCGGTCGGCTTCCAGCCAGTGGGTGTCGTCCATGATCTTGGCCGGAACCGTGCTCGCCTCGGTCGGCCGGATCAGACGCAGCCGCGGCTCGATGGTACCGTCGTCCAGCATCAGACTGGTCGCGGGCACCTGCACCGCAGCCCGGCCGGAGCGGCTGTTGACCAGAAGGCGGGCCTTCGGGTCATCGAGCCAGTCGAGAGCATCGGCAAGCGAGGTCGGCGTGTTGCGGCGCTTTTCTGCGATGGTGAGGAGCTGGGTTTCCGCTCCGGAGCCGGGATGGGTGTAGATCACGCGCGCATCCGTGACACGGAAGCTTTCGGCACGTAGCGTCTCGAGACCAAGGTCATAGACCCCTGCGGCGATAGCGCCCTCGATCCGTTGATCGAGCAATTCCTCGAAGGCCGAGAAGAGCACGGCCTGCATGTCGATCGTCAGCGCCAGCAGGCGATTGAGAAAGGTGGTGATCGGGGGCAGGTCTTCTTTCAGACCGTTGTCATCCGTCAGGCTCAGGCCGGTGGCGTCCTCGAAGGCACCGAGCGAACAGCCCGCCACATCGCCGCGATAGATCCGGCGGTAAAGCTGGCGCAGCGCGTCTCGGGCATAGGGCGACTCGAGGTTGTCCTCCGGCCGAAACAGCCCCTGCCCGCCCGTCTGGCGCTGGCCGCGCGTAATGGCCCCGAGCGTGTCGAGGCGGCGGGCGATGGTCGACAGGAACCGCTTCTCCGCCTTAACATCCGTGGCCACCGGCCGGAAGAGCGGCGGCTGCGCCTGATTGGTGCGGTTGGTGCGCCCGAGGCCTTGGATGGCTGCATCTGCCTTCCAGCCGGGTTCCAGAAGATAATGCACCCGCAGGCGCTGGTTCTTGGCCCCGAGATCGGCGTGGTAGCTCCGACCCGTGCCGCCAGCATCTGAGAAGATCAGGATGCGTTTCTGGTCTTCCATGAAGGCGGCAGTTTCCGAGAGGTTGGCCGAGCCCGCCCGGCTGTCCACGACGAGCCGAGCAGCAGGACCCTCGCCTTTGCGCACGATGCGGCGCGAGCGGCCCGTGACCTCGGCCACGAGGTCGGTGCCGAAGCGCTGCACGATCTGGTCAAGCGCCCCCGGCACCGGCGGCAGCGACGCCAGCCTTTCGATCAGCGCGTCGCGCCGGCGCGCAGCCTCGCGGCATTCGACTGGCTGGCCGTCGCGAACAACGGGCCGGGACGACAAATTTCCCTCGCTGTCAGTGAAGGGCTCGTAGAGCTGCACCGGGAAGGAATGGGCGAGGTAGTCCAGGACGTACTCGCGCGGGGTGATGTCGACGCGGATGTCGTTCCATTCGTCGGTGGGGATGTCCGACAGGCGGCGCTCCATCAGCGCCTCGCCGGTCGAGACGATTTGGATGACGGCTGCGTGGCCTGCCGAGAGATCGGCATCGATGCTCGCGATCAGCGTGGGGGTCTTCATGCTGGTGAGCAGATGCCCGAAGAAGCGCTGCTTGGCAGACTCGAAGGCCGAGCGCGCGGCGGACTTGGCCTGGCGGTTCAGTGTGCCGCTGTCGCCCGTGATATTGGCCGCATCCATCGCGGCCGCGAGATTGTTGTGGATGATGGCGAAGGCCCCGGCATAGGCATCATAGATGCCGCGCTGCTCAGGGGTCAGCGCATGTTCCAGCATCTCGTATTCGACGCCATCGTAGGACAGCGACCGGGCCGTGTAGAGGCCCAAGGACCGCAGGTCGCAGGCGAGGACTTCCATCGCGGCGACGCCGCCAGCCTCGATGGCCTCGACAAATTCGGCGCGGGTCGCGAAGGGAAAGTCCTCCCCGCCCCAGAGCCCGAGGCGCTGCGCATAGGCGAGGTTGTGGACCGTCGTGGCTCCCGTGGCCGAGACATAGACCACGCGGGCATTGGGCAGCTTGTGCTGCAGGCGCAGGCCCGCCCTGCCCTGCTGCGAAGCTTCCGTGTCACCGCGCTCGCCCTTGGACCCTGCAGCGTTGGCCATGGCATGGCTTTCGTCAAAGAGGATCACGCCGTCGAAATCCGCCCCCAGCCAGTCGACGATCTGGTCGACGCGGGATTTCTTGGCGCCCCGCTCCTCGGATCGCAGCGTCGCATAGGTGGTGAACAGGATACCCTCAGCGAGCGGGATGTCGCGGCCTTGCGCGAAGCGCGACAAGGGTGTCACCAGCAGCCGCTCTTGGCCAAGGGCAGACCAGTCGCGCTGCGCGTCCTCGAGAAGCTTGTCGCTCTTCGAGATCCAGAGCGCCTTGCGGCGGCCTTGGTACCAGTTGTCGAGCAGGATGCCTGCTGACTGGCGGCCCTTGCCCGCACCGGTGCCGTCGCCAAGGAAGAAGCCGCGGCGGAAGCGGACAGCGTCTGCGGCATCGTCGGGCGCGGCAGACACCGTGTCGCCGGTCTCATCGACGGTCCAAGACCCCGCGAGATAGGCGTCATGCGCCTCACCGGCATAGATCACGGTCTCAAGCTGCGCGTCGGACAGCAGGCCGTCGCGCAGGACGGCGGCGGGGAGTTTCGGGCGGTAGGAGGGTTTCGGGGGCGCAACGGACGCCATGGCCGCGGATTGCACAAGCTTGGTCGGGTGTGGAGCGGCACCGGGAATGTCGATCGCCTGCAGCCGAAAGATCTCGTAGATCTCGTCAGAAAGGCGCGCGGAGCCGAGGCCGTCCTCCGTCTCGCGCAGCGTGTAGGCGAGGTCCTCGGCATCGGGCGTGGTGACATGCGCATCCGTCTTGGCCGACGCCGTTGACCGCTGGGGTCGAGCGGCAGGGCCGGAGGCACGGGAAGGAATTCCCCGGAAAGAGGAAATGGGCCGGGAACATGCGCCCACACCCGCATCCAACTCGACGCGTGGCGGGACCTCGGCGGTGATCCGGGCAAGGAGGTGGGCCACATCGGGCGAGATGGACCGTGCCAGATCGGCGGTGATGCCACCCTGCTCGCCGCCCCGGCATTTGTCGAAGACCGAGATCCGCGTCTCGAAGCTAGTGCCGTGCTTGGCGAAAGCAGCGCCCGACACAGCGCCGGTGAAGACCAGATGGGCACTCTCGGTCAGGCGGCCGAATGTCTCTGCCCACGCAGGCGCATCGGGTGCGAAACCGGCTCCGGTGATTGCGACCAGACGCCCGCCGGGGGCGAGCCGGGCAAGCGCCGAGCGGAGGTGGCGCGCTGTCGCCTCTGTCGTCCGGCCATCGACATTCGCCACAACCGAAAACGGCGGGTTCATCAAGATGACGCTTGGGCGGACGCCCGCGTCGAGATGATCGTCGATCTGTGCTGCGTCGAATGTGGTGACGGGATGACCCGGAAAGAGAAGGCGCAGAAGGTCGGCGCGGGTGTCTGCCAACTCGTTCAGCGCGAGGCTGCCGCTGGCGATTTCCGCGAGGATCGCCAGAAGGCCGGTCCCGGCCGAAGGCTCGAGGACCAGGTCACGCCGGGTGATCTGCGCAGCAGTGAGCGCCGCGAGCCCCATGGGCAAGGGCGTCGAGAATTGCTGGAAGCGCTCCATCTCCTCCGAGCGGCGGGTGTGCGTCGGCAAGAGGCCGGCCACCTTGGAGAGGATCGGCAGCAGCGCCGCAGGCGAGCCGGCCCGGGCCAGCAGCGCGCGGCCGAACTTCCGCAGGAAGAGGACCAGCGCCACCTCGCCCGCCTCATAGGCAAGCTTCCAGTCCCAGCAACCATCGGCATCTGAGCCGCCAAAGGCGCGCTCCATCTCGAGCCGCAGACGCAGCGCGTCGATCTGGAAACCTTGGGTCAGATCGGGCTGCAACACTTCGGCGACGGCGAGGATCGCTGGCGCGAGATCGCGCGATGGAACGGGAACGGGAGGCGCAACGGGTGCGAGATAGGTCATCGGGAAGCTCCAGAATGAGGGACAGGATCAGGCCCGGACACCCTCTCTCGGGCACCCTCAGGCCTGATCTTCCCCCGCCCATCTCTCCCTCTCGAACCGACGCGCCCCAGAGCTTCGGCTTGATTTTGTTCCTGTTATGTTCTATATTCAGGGCCAAGCCAGCAAGGGAGTTTCCCGATGGACAGCACCACATACGCCTTGCCCGCGACGCCCAAGCAGATCGCCTATGCGCGCTCGCTCGCCCTGCGCAACCAGACCCTCCTGCTCTGGGAAGTTCAGCAGGACCGCCGGTCGCTCAGCGCCTGGATCGAGGCGCAGGCCCAGCTGAAGCCGGTATCCGACATGGACCGGCTGCCGACCTCGAAGCAGGTGGCCTTCGCGGAGAAGCTCGCCCGCATCAAGCGCCGCGCCGTTCCGGACGAATGCTTCCGCGACAAGGGGTTGATGTCGAAGTGGATCGACGGGAACAAGTGAGCACGGCACCGGCTAGCTCCGGCCTTCCGGAGCTTCTGCTATGCCGTGGCTTGGCAAACCGAGCGTAGTTGCCAACCTATAGATTGGCAGATTATCCCTTTGGGACATCAGCTTCGGTCAAGCTCCTGTCCGAAGGACCAAGGTCTGCTCCCGGCGGCACGCCGGGAGATACACCGCTGCGATCTTCGGCAACCACCGCAAGTCGTGGCCGTCGCTTAACCCAGCGTCTTCAGACTTTCCTCCACTTGGGCTAGTCCCTCAGTTCTTTGGAAATGTTGGCATTGGAGCGTCCATAACGCTGGAACATCGCATTCATCAAAGCAATTTATAGAGGTCTCTTGGGGCAGAGACGTCGTCGTCTTCAGCGCGTCCATGGGAAGCCCATAAGACCGGCAGACTCAGTCCATCGTTGGAAGCCATGTGTTTCGCCGGAATGACCTCTCTTTCGTCCGGCGATGTGCTGCTCGTAGTGCGTCCGTAGGTGACGGCGGACAGTCCAAAGCCTCGAATAACGCCGGATGGTCACATGGCTGCAAGATCGTCACGTCAGCGCTGTTGCCATTTGCCGATTCCATTTCTTCGGCCCCTCCAAAACGCATGCGCCGATACTCGTCAGCCGACAGCCGTAACCGAGTAGTGCGGTGTCCCATCCCAAACAAGATCCCAAGACGCGCCAGGCCGGACATTCTGGATGGCGTGGGGCTCGAAGCAGACGAGGCAATTCCCGCCCGGCGCGGCAGCTCGGACCGAGGGGTAGATCAGGCCACGCGATCCAGCCCGGCGCAGATGCTGGGCCAGGCTTTGGCCCTCGGGATATCCGACAGCCGGATCCGGATGCAGAGCCGGATGGCCCGGCTCGTCGGTCAGGTCGTCAAAGACGCCGATGAAGTCAGCCAGCAATTCCACATAGCGAGCGCTGTCATGGAAGCTGCCGGTAAAGCCGAGTTCGCGCGTGCGGTGCCAGGCCACTTCGCTGACGGACACCATCACATCCCATGCGCAATACCATGCGCCGCGCTCCTCTGTGTTGAAGCGATTTCCGCCGGCGCGGGTATAGGTGAAGGCGGCGTTGACATGACTGTCGCCATAAATACGCTGATCACGGCTGCGCCGCTGCCAGGCAAGCTCGCGCGGGTCCAGATGCGGGTTGCGGCCACGTTCCGCCAGAAGACGGCCGCTGGTCAGACCTTCGATCTCTGCGAGGATCTCCATCTCGTCATCGGTATCGACGAGACCACGCAGGGATGGCGGCTTGTGGTAAGTGGCGGGCAGGAGACGAACGAGACCGCGATCAGAAATCTCGGTCTGCTTCATGCCCCAACACGCAACGCATCGAGATAGGTCCGAACCGCGAGAATTTGCGGCAAGCCCCCGTCGATGGCGGTGTCAACCGGACGGCTTCCCCCAAAGAGCGGCCCCGTGTTCGGTCGGGTGAACCAGCTTCGCGCGAGCGGCTCGGAGAAGTAGAGTTCGAGCGACTTGTAGATGCCGATCACCGCACTGAGCCGCAGAAGCTGATCCTTGGTCAGTTCCCCCGCGAAATCCGGCTTCTTGGCGCGCTTCCACGTGCTTTCCGACATGTCGGCAAGGCCAGCCGCTTCCTTGAGGCTGAGACCCCAGGCATCGGCCACGCGCGCATAGGCCTTCAACGCAACGGCGTTGATCTGTGCGGGTTCCCGGATTTTCTCAGCAATGTACATGGCGCCCTCCATTGGCCTGAATATAGATCATATGGCCTCATTGTAAAGCTCAAATGAACTGTCCGCGCTCTCACCCAAACCTGCGCCCGGCTTCGGTGAAAGTGTACTCGTTCACGATGATCCCCTCCTCGATGGCCTCGTCAGAGGTCAGGTGGTCGTATTCAGCCTGAAGCTGGCGGTAGAGCCAGCGGGCCAGATCACGCAGCGCCTCGGTCACGATCTCCTCGGCGTCCTCGGTGGGCGGCTGCCAGGTCGGACCGTCGCGCGTGACGTCAACTGCCATGGTGTATTCATGGTAGTAGCGCCCGCGATGGCTGACCTCGGCGGCGAGCTGATAGAAGTTCCGCCGCTGGATGGCCTGCAGCCGGTCGGCGATGCCGCGCAGCGTCGCGTCGGTCGGGGCGTAGTCCCGGATGCGCGCGGCCGCGCCCTTGGCGTGGCTAAGGTAGCCCTCGAAGCAGGCCCCGTCGCCCTGGCTCCAGAACCCGGAGAACCAAATGCAGGGCTTTGCCCGCGTGCCGCCGCCCATCAGGCGGACGGGCGTGGTCTTCAGGCGGATGCCGAGGATTTCGCAGACCCGCTCGAAATCCTCGTAGACCGCGTCCCACCAATCGTCGTGGGGGCCAAGCTCGCGATACCAGCTGCGCGCTTTTTCCTTGGCGGCATCGGAGAGTTCAGGGAACTGGTAGACTGTGGTGCAGATGACCTCAGGCATGTGCGTCCTCCCCGTTCAGCGCGGCGGCCAGCCATTCCTGGCCGCTCGTCCAGCCGACGGATTTGCGCGCGCCGAGGTCGATGACATGCGCGCCGCCGCCGAAGGCGTCGAGGCGAGGCCGGGAACAGGTCAGGGCGTACTGGAACCCCCAGAGACCGGTGAGGTCGAGCTCTTCGGCAAGGCGCAGCACGAAACGGATGACCGCATCGACATCGCCGTGGTCATCGTCATGGATCCAGAGGGTGCTGCCCTCGGGTGCATCTTGGCGCACGAGATCAAAGCCCGTGACCTCCGGGTCGTCGGCATCCTGATCGGTTTCGCGCAAGCTCTGGAACAGGGCAAGCGCGCGAGCGGCCTTGTCGGGAGTGCCGACGTCGAGCAGGCACGAGAAATGGGTGAAGTAATCCGCCATGGGAACCTCCTGAATGGGGAAGACCCGGCCAAGAGGCCGGGCGGTGTGTCGGGATGATGGGGGTGGTTGGGCGCGATCAGCCGGTGGGCTTGTCGCCCGCCGCCTGTCGCGCGACATGCGCGCAGAGCATCTGCCGGTAGAAGCGCTTACGCGCCGTCCGAAAGCCGCGAACGGCGCGCGTGTCGGGGTGGAGCGCCCGGATCGCCGCGCGCAGGACGGTGAAGGGCGAGGCCGTCACGGGCAGGCCGAGGCGCTGATATGCGGGGTCGGTCATCTCAGGTGACCTCGACCACGGGTGAGGCAAGATGTGGATCGACCAGCGCCTCAATCTGCGCGGCCCGGCCCATCCATGGCTCGGGTCGGATGGCCTTCACCCAATCAGCGAAGCTCGGGATGAAGCCCAGATCTTCCTTCACATGCTGTTCGCCGACCCAGCGGGTCGGAATGATGCGCCCGGTCGAGAGCGTGAGGGTCACCCCAAAGATCGTCTCGGCCATGAAAATGCCCTCGGCATGGTGGCGCAGCGCCCGGTGCCGAAAGTCCGCAGTAATCTCCTTGCTCTGGTCGAACCAGGCATGCACCGCGATGAAGTCGTCGACCGTGCCGCCCCATGTTTTCACTGAGGACAGGGCGTGGTGATAAGGATGTGCCATCGCCGCCCCCTTAGAAATCGTGGGTATGGAGTTCGGACGACGTGAACCGTTCGTTGAACTCGAGGTGGATGCAGCGGACCGCGGCGTCGAAGCAGAATTCGCCCCAGGCGCCGTCGTTGTTCTCCCAGCCGCCATGGGTGTCGGAGAGAAAGTCATAGGCCAGTTGCTCGACGACATCCTCCAGCGAGAGCTGCCGCATCTCGACCTCGGGATCGTCCCAGGTGAGCGCGGCGTATGCGATCACGGTGGCGGGAAAATCGACGGCGGTCTCGCCGGACCAGGCGCCGATGCTTTCGATCTGGCCACTGTCCCCGGCACCGTCAAAGGTGACAGTGACATGGGTGATGCCAGCGGCCGTGAGGCCGTCGAAAAGGCGGTCCTTGTTGCCCGGGCGCAGCGCTTCGATCCGGGCCGCGCGCGCGGCATGCGCGGCGAAGATCTGTGCCATGTCGACGGTCGAGGGTGCCATCGGCGGCGTGAGGGTGGGTTCAGTCATGTTCATCGGGTATCTCCGGAAAAGGAAAGGGATCGGAGTCGGGCCGGGCGATCTCTCTCCCCCGGACAAGCTCCAAATCCCCCCTGCCCTTCTCTGCCTCTCGGGCGTCACGCCGCGACCTGCAGCGCGCGGGCGGCGAAAGCGCGCCAGAGTGGGTCGACGAGACGCCCGTCCAGAAGATCGGCGCGGAGGCGTAGCCGAACCGCCAGATCGGCCTCACCCCAGGCGGCCGCGCGGCCCGCTTGCGCGCGCAGCTGGCTCGCCTCGGTCACGACGCCCCGCGCCTCGGCCGCGCTCGTCACCGGGTGGCACCAGGCGACAGCTTGCTCACTGGCGGCCCCGGCCAGCACAAGGCGCTCGTCACGGTCAAGGATCGCTAGGAGCTGGGGCGCAGCATCCGGGGCAATCCCCTCGGCATAGTCGATCGCGCCCTGCATGGCCTCAGCCAACTTCTCGAAGCGTGCCAGGACGAGCGGGGCGGCCCGGCCCGACATCAGATCGGCCGGCGCGCGGCGAGACAGGGTCAGGGCGAAGGGGTGATTGGGGTCGACATCACCAGTTGAAAAGTGCGGTGGGACGACCCGCGCGTAAGTGGTCGGGTGGATGGGCAATGGCAGGTCGAACATGGGAAGATCTCCGACGGCGCGGGAAGCCGCTCTCCCCGCCTCATCCGTCAAAGACCAAACCGCCGCCCTCTTCCTCGAAGGGGCAGCGGTGATGGGTCCGATGGGCCCTCAGAGCTTGCCGAGGGCCCGCAGGCTCAGCTCGGTCCCGGCCCCGACTATGATATGATCGTGCAGCATCAGACCAAGATACTTGCACCCCTTCTGGATCTCCTTGGTCATGCCGAGATCGGCCTCCGAGGGCGTCGGATCGCCTGACGGGTGGTTGTGGATCAGGATCAGGGCGCTGGCATTCAGCATCAGCGCCCGCTTGATCACCTCGCGCGGATAGACCGGGACATGATCAACCGTGCCGGTCGAGAGACGCTCATCGGAGATGACGCGGTTCTTGCGGTCAAGATAGAGGACATGGAACCGCTCGTTGGGACCTCGGACGGTCAGAGCACAATAGTCCATCAGCGCCTGCCAGCTGCCAATGACGGGGTTCTGGCTGAGATAGCGGCCGAGGATATCACGGGCCTCGAGGATGACGGTTTCTTCCTGGGGGGTCATGGGGGTTTCGCTGAATTGCGCAGGCCGAAGCCCCCTGCCCTATCGGGACGGGGCAACTGGCGTGCCTGTGGAAGGGGAAAGCGCGACCGCCGCGCATGCGGGCGGTCGCTGTGGCGGGCCCCGGCGTCAGCCGACCCGGTCGAGGAGCTTCTTCGCGCGCCCTTCCATGTCGAGGCGAGCATCCTGCTGGGTCTTGTCGCGCGCCAACCGCGTGATGCCCTGCACGAAGTCGAAGATGCTCTCCGGCGGGCGGCCCGCTTCCATCAACACCTTCTCGATGATCTTGCCCGACTCGGCCTTCGAGAAGCCGCGCCTGCGAAGGAAGTCATCCCGGTCCTCATCCGTCCGCGCGACGATCTGCTGCCGCGCGGCCTTGATGCCGTTCACGAAACCCTGCGGCGAGGAATTAGCGAAACGGGTCAGCGCCGGGGCCGCTTCATGGGCGAAGCGCGAGGCGGCGTATTTCGAGTGGCGGATCTTGATCTCCTGAAAATCTTCGACGCCCCAGAGGTTGCGGTTCTGGCAGACGGCCCGCAGGTAGAAGCTCGCCATGCCGAGTGTCTTGGCCCCGACCTCGGAGTTCCAGCAATAGAAGCCCCGGAAGTAGAGATCAGGGGAGCCATCAGGCAGGCGGCCCGCCTCGATCGGATTGTGATCGTCGACCAGGAACAGGAAGACATCGCGGTCAGAGGCATAAAGCGTGGTCGTGTCGCGGCTGATCTCGACATCTGGGTTGTAGACCCCGGTCGACCAGTCGAGCACGCCCGGCACCTTCCAGCGCGTGTCGCCGGTGCCATTGCCCGCGATGCGCTGCACCGCCTCGACCAGTTCGTGGTCATGGATGCGGCCGTAGTCGGGGCCAGTCACCGCGCGCAATTCAGTGCGGCCATCCTCGGTCTCGAAGGTCTTCACCTGCTCTGCGCGGTGGTTGGTTAGGCCGTATTGCAGGTTGATCCCCGCCAGTGGCGCGGGCAGTTGCCGCAGGTAGGAGGCCGGTGCGCCGACGATGCTGGCAAGCTGGCCGAAGGCCCAGTGCGTAGGTGCCACCGGTTCATGTGCTTTCGGCAGGACCAGATGTAGCCGCTCGGCGCTGTCGCGCGCGGCCTCGACTCGGATGTCCGCCGTCTGCACCACCCGGCTGCGGCTGCGCTCGGACCGACCCTTCACATTGGCCCAGAGATCGTCGAGCGACAGATACCGCTCGTCGTCGGGGCGGTTGAACCATTCGGACGACACTCGCCCGTTCCGCTCACCCCGGCTCACATCCACCTTCCAGCCACCGGCTCGCGCCGGCGCGACCGGATCCAGAACTTCCACAACGCCCATCGGCTATCTCCCGTGACAGGCGCCGGGAGCCACTCTCCCGAGCCTTTAACCCGTCACCGGGAAACCGGCACTCCTCTCACTCTAGAAGGCGGTCAGTCGCTAAGGTCATCATGAATGGCAGCTTCGCCCTCTCGCGCGCCTGCTGGCTGGTCACCTACCCGCTGGCCGGCGGGATCGGCGCCGGTGCCCGGTCTGTGCGTCACGGCGCTCATCGGCGCGGCTGGCCTCGTTGCGGTGCTGCGCCTCTGGCCCGCGAACGATCAGACGTTCTTGCGGCACGACCTTCCTGACCTGTCCGCCGATTATCTCCACCTGTCGGAACACGGGCCCCACCACACCCATGCCGTCTTCATCGACACCCTGCATCGCCGTTGGCCGAAGGCGGCATGAAGCACGGGCGACACAATTGTCAGGCGGCCAGATAGCGGGTGAAGACCTCGGTTGAGCCATCGCGGCCGATCAGCAGGACGTCGTAGGCCTCGCGGCTGTCCTCCGGTCCCATGCCGGGCGATCCATAGGGCATCCCAGGCACGGCAAGCCCGATCGCGTCCGGCCGCTCCTCGAGCAGGCGCCGGATATCGGCCGCAGGGACATGGCCTTCGAGCACATAGCCCTCGATCATCCCTGTGTGGCAGGAGATCATTCTTTGAGGCACACCCACTTCGGCCTTGTAGGTCATCAGGAGCGTGCCGTAGCGCTCCTCGTCCGTCACGGTGAAACCCTCGTCCCGAAGATAGGCGACCCAGGCGTTGCAGCATTCGCAGCCGGTTCCCTTTACGACATGGATCGACGGGCCCGCGCTGCGCACCGGACTGGCCGCGAAAGTCGCGACGGCGAGGCCGGACAGCAGCATTGTGCGGCGGGTCAGAAGGGGCGTGTTGGTCATGTGGCTCTCCGGAACAGGTGTGGCTGTCAGGTCAGAACCCTGCGTATCTTCGGCAGGGCGAAGCGGCGGTCCTCGTGGTAGTCGATGATGCTGGCAAAGCGCCCATCGGCGCGGAACAGGAACACACCGGCAGTGTGGTCCATGGTGTAATCCCCGTCGCGGGGCACCTTTTCGAACCGGGCGCGGAAGCCTGCGACGGCGCGTTCGACCTCGGCCAGCGGGCCGGTCAGGCCGGTGATCCGTGGATCGAAGTTTGCCAGGTAGTCGGCCAGAACTTGCTGTGTATCCCGTTCGGGATCGACGGTGATGAAGACGGTGTTCAGCCGGTCGGCGTCGGGCCCGAGCTCATCCAGCCAGCCCGAGATGTCGCTGAGGGTGGTTGGGCAGACATCGGGGCACCAAGTGAAGCCGAAGAAGGCCATGGTCGGGCGGCCGATCCAGTCTGCCGGGCGCACCGGTTCACCGCGATGGTTGGTCAGGGCAAAGCCCATCTCGCCGATGGGCAGTGGCAGAAGCGCGGCGGGCGGCTGCGCGCGGCCGCGGCTTTGCAACCAGCCGAGGCCGAGCGTGAAGGCCAATGCACCGCTCGCGCCTCCCAGACCAAGGATCAGTTGGCGTCGTCGCAATCCGGACCCTCCGCCCGTAGCGACAGAACCTCGACATTGACGACGACTTCCCCGGCATTCTGGAAGGAGAGTGTCACCGGGAAGCTGTCGCCTTCGGCCAGTGTCGTGGTCAGGCCCATCAGCATCCCATGATAGCCGCCGGGCGCCAGCTCGACGGTTTGGCCAGCCGGAACCGGGATCGACATGGCGTGTGGCATGGAGGCGATGCCGTCGGTCACCACGGTTTCGTGCAGCATCGGCATGCCAGCAGCCGGGGTCGCGATGCCGATCAGCGCATCATCTGTGCTGCCGTTGTTGGTGATCTCGACATAGAATACCCCCGGCCGGTCCGCGCCGATGGTGGCGCGGGACCAGGCGTGTTCGATATTCAGATCGCCCAGGGTGAAGGTTTCGCAGGCCAGCACGGGGGCGGCGGATAGGGTGAGGAGGGCCGAGAGGATCAGGGATTTCATGGCGGTCACAATCTGGGTTGAAGGTCGGCAAGGATATCGGTGGCGGGCGTGCCGTAGGTGAACTGACGCAGCCAGTCACCCTCGGGCCCGATGAGGTAGAGCGCCGGGCTGTGCGACATGGTGTAGCCGTCGGGGGCGGCGGCATCACCCTCGCGCGCGTAGAAGATGCGGAAGCTGTCCGCCGCGGCGCGGGTCTGTGCCTCGTCCCCGGCAAGCCCGATGATCGACGGGTGGAACGCCGCAGTGAACTCGGCCAGCCCCAGTCTGCGATCCCGCTCGGGATCGATCGAGATGAACAGAGGCTGCACAAGGGCAGCGTCGTCGCCCAGATCGTCCATCACCTGCGCCACTTCGGAAAGTGTTGTCGGGCAGACGTCCGGGCAGTTGGTGAAGCCGAAGAAGACCAGAAGATGCTGGCCCGCAAACTCGGCAGGGGTGCGCACCCGACCCTCGGCATCCGGCAGCGTGAAGGTCGGTCGGAAGGCGGCTTGCGGGACAGCCTCCGACGCGCGGTTTGGCAACAGCACGAGCAGCCCATAGGCCAGCGTGGCCAGTCCCGCCGCCGCCCAGAGGATTTTCTGTAACCTTGTCAACCGCATCCGTAACCTGCCTGTTTATTGCTCTCTGTCTAAAACCTCCAGCCGCTTGAGGTTCAAGCCCGAATTCGTGCTCTCACCGAAGGGTGAAGGGTCAGCCCAAAAGCACGGTCGACAACAGGTTCACGTTCAGCACGATGATGACGGCGGCGATCAACCAGCAGAGGCCCGTCAGCCAGCGTGGGGCGACCAGTTCGCCCATCTTGGCGCGGCTGGCGGTGAACATGACCAAAGGCACGATGGCGAAGGGCAGTTGGAAGGACAGCACCACCTGGCTCAGGATCAGCAGCTCACCCACGCCCTCACTGCCGTAGAGCAGGATCACGAAGACCGCCGGGATGATGGCAAGGCCGCGGGTGATCAGCCGCCGCGCCCAGGGGGCGATGCGCAGCCGAATGAAGCCTTCCATCACGATCTGCCCGGCCATCGTGGCTGTGACAGTGGAGTTCAGGCCTGCGCACAAAAGCGCCACCCCGAACAGGACCGGCGCCAGTGACGACCCCAGCAGCGGCTCCAGCAACAGGTGCGCCTTGTCGATCTCGGCCACGTCATTTTCGCCGACGGTGTAGAAGGCGGCAGCGGCAAGGATCAGGATCGAGGCATTGATCGTCAACGCGAACATCAGCGCAATGGTGCTGTCCCAAGTCGCCAACCGCAACGCCTCGCGCTTGGCGGGCAGGTCCATGCCAAAGGCGCGGGTCTGCACGATGCCCGAATGCAGATAGAGGTTATGCGGCATGACCGTGGCTCCGATGATGCCAAGGGCAAGGTAGAGCATGGTCGGGTTGCTGACGATCTCACGGCTCGGGGCGAACCCGGCGATGACGTCGCCCCAGACCGGATCGGACTGCGCGATCAGCACGACAAAACAGGCCGCGATCAGTGCCATCAGCGAGATGATCAGCGCCTCGATCCAGCGGAACCCCTTGTTCTGCAGCCACAAGATCAGGAACACGTCGGCGGCGGTGATGAAGATGCCGATCTCCAGCGGGATGCCGAACAGCAGGTTCAGGCCGATGGCGGTGCCGATCACCTCGGCCAGATCGGTGGCGATGATGGCTAGCTCGGCGAAAACCCAAAGGGGCACCGACATCCATTTCGGAAAGGCATCTCGACAGGCCTGCGCCAGATCGCGACCCGAGGCGACCGCCAACCGCGCGCAGAGCGATTGCAGGAGGATCGCCATGATGTTCGACAGAAGGGCTACGAACAGCAGCGTGTAGCCGAAGGCCGCCCCGCCGGCGAGCGAGGTCGCCCAGTTGCCGGGGTCCATGTAGCCCACGGCCACCAGATAGCCGGGGCCGATGAAGGCGAGGAACCGGCGGAACCGGCTGGTGCCGCCGTTGCCGACCGCAATGGTGCGGAAGACCTCGGAAAGTGAGGGCGTCTCGCGCTCTTGTCGCCAGGCTGGGATGGACATGGTTTAGGGCGCTCCCGGGTTTCGTCACGATCCCGACAAGACGTGGCGCATAAAGTTAGACAGTGCTAACAATCTGTCCCGCGACTTTACTTGTCAATCCATCCCATGCGACACTCTGCAGATGACCGAGTTCCACCCTGACACCCGCACCGCGCCGCTCGACGGCCCCGCAGACCCGCGCACCGAAGCGTTTCAGGGCGTGCGCGAGGCACGGCGGAATGAACTGGCCGAGGATTATGTCGAACTGATCGCTGAGCTGATCCACGAACAGGGCGAGGCGCGCCCGGTGGACATCGCCACCCGCCTTGGCGTGAAGGTGCCGACGGTCAGCAAGACCCTCGACCGGCTGGCGCGCGAAGGGCTGATCACCCGCGCAAAGTATCGGTCGGTCTTTCTGACCGACACGGGCCGCGCGCTGGCCAAGGAATGTCGGCGGCGGCACGAGATCGTGCTGCGGTTCCTGATCAGCCTTGGCCTTGACCCCGAGACGGCAGAGCGCGACGCCGAAGGCATCGAGCATCACGTCAGCGAACGAACGCTGGCGCTCTTCGCGGCCTTCGCCAATCGGTCCTGATCGGCATCAGCTGTTCTCGATTGCAAACCGCACATCTGCGATCAGGCTGTCTGCGCTGAAGTTCTCCAGCCGCCTGCCGTTCAGAAAGAAGGTCGGCGTCTGTCGAATGGCCAAGGCTTCGACGTCGGCTGCGTCCTGGTTGAGGATGCCAGTAATCCCCGGAAAGAGCTTGTCGCTTTCCGCCCTTTCGAGATCGAGCCCCGCGGCCCCGGCGATTTCCCAGGCCACGTCCAGCTGCGGCGAACCATGCACGGCCCAGCCCGGTTGCTGTTCCAGCAGCGCATCCAGTACCGGCTCGAACTTGTCCTGCATCCGTGCAGCCTCAAGGATGCGCACGGCTTCGTCCGAGCCTTCGTGGAAGACGGTATAGCGCAGCACGACCCGGACCTGAGTCGGAAACTGCCGCCGGATCTCTTGCACCACCGGGTGATAGGCGCGGCAGGCCTCGCAGGACGGATCGAAGAATTCAACCAGTGTGACGGGCGCATCGGCAGGACCGAAGCTGGGGGAGTAGTCCCGGATCAGTAGTGCCTGATCGGCTGTTGGCGCGGCAGCGGCCGCCACTTCTGCCTCGGCGGCGCGGCGCTGGTTCAGCACGTAGGCGCCACCCGCGAAGGCGGCAAGGCCAAGCGCAGAGGCTCCGATCAGAAGGGTGCGGCGGTTCATGGGCGGTGTCCTTTCGGAAGGATGAGACAGGCAAGGATCGCTGCAAAGGCGACCGCGGAAAGATAGGGGATCGGCAGGCCAAGGATCATCTGCGCCTCACCGGTGCAGGAGGGGCCATTTTCGGTGCAGGGCACGATTGGCGCGGGCAAAAACCCAGCGTAAAGGCCCGAATGCCACGCCGCCAGCGCCAGCCCGGCGAGGGCCAGGGGCAAGCCGTAGGCGCGCGCCACGCCGTCGCCCCGCCAGAGTGACAAGCCAAGGATCGGCACCAGCGGGAACATGGCGATGCGCTGATACCAGCAGAGCGTGCAGGGCATCTGGCCCAGCACCTCACCGATGAAAAGCGCGCCAAGTGTGGCCGCCAGCGCAATCAGGAAGGCCGCAGTCAAGGCAAGGTCGTCGCGCGACAGGGTTTCCGAGTCAGCTTTGGTCAAGAACCGGCTCCTTGCGGCGGCGAACGGGAAGAGATGCGGCGAGGATCAGGACCGCGCCCAGGGTGATCGCAATATCGGCGACGTTGAACGTGGGCCAGTGCCAGTCACGCCAATAGAAATCGAGAAAATCAGTCACGGCACCCTGTCGCAGCCGGTCGATGATGTTGCCAAGCGCCCCGCCCACGACCAGTGCAAAGCCGGCACGTTCCAGCGCGTGCTGCGCCCGGAATGCCATGACGGCGAAGGCGATGGTCAGTGCGCCCGTCAGCGCGGCCATCAGAAGGGGCTTACCCGCCATTATCCCGCCCATCATGCCGAAGCTCGCGCCTGTGTTGAACCCGAGGGAGAGGTTGAAACTCGGAAAGACAGGGACAGCCGTCCCTTGCGACAGCAGCGATAGTGCCGCTGCCTTGGTCAACTGGTCTGCCACCACTGCGGCAGCAATCAGCGAAATCAGCGTCATCTTGGTCATTCCGCAGCCTTGCTCTTCATGCCGATCCAGCGAGGAACCGATGCGGTGTAGCGGTCATAGTCCGGCCCGATTGCCATGCGCAGGGCAGCCTCCTCTGACCGGACTTGCGTGGTGGCGGACCAGAGAAACAGGAGTGGGGCTAGGACCGTCGGGACAGAGGGCACTGCCAGGGTAACACCCGCCAGCAGCGCCGCTTGCCCCACAAAGGTCGGGTTGCGGCTGAAGCGGTAAAGCCCGCCGGAGACCAGATCGCCGGTTTCGCCGCCGACGACGCCGACGCGCCAGGAGGATCCCATCGACATCTGCGCGGCAAAGGCCACCATCGCGCCGAGCCCTGCGACAAAGACCCCGACCAAGCCAAGAAGTACGGCGCGCCCCTCGGTCCAAAGCGGATCGATCTTGTGCAGGATAGGCACGGCGAGCCAGAGAAGCGGCCCGAAGAAGGCGAGCGCAAAGGCCACGCGGAACCCGATTGCCGCCAGCCGGTCGCGTCCGGTCGCACGGGCGAACAGCCAGACCGGCCGACCCACCGCTTTCGCGGCCAGCGCGCTGCCCCAGAAGAACAGAGCCAGATAGCCGAAGAGAAGGGCCAATGCTGCCCAGCCGAAACCGGAGATCATGGCCTTACGCCTCCCGTTCCGGATTGAACCGCAGCAGGCGCAGGGCGTTCAGCGTCACCAGCACAGTCGCGCCGGTATCGGCCAGAATTGCGATCCAGAGGCCGGTCAAGCCGAAGACCGAGGTCACCAGGAAAACCGCCTTCAGCCCCAAAGCGATAGTGACGTTCTGGCGGATATTGGCCATCGCAGCGCGCGACAGGCGGATCGTGGCCGGAATGTCCGTCACCCGGTCGCGCAGGATCGCCGCATCGGCGGTTTCCAGCGCCACGTCGGTGCCCGATCCCATCGCCACGCCGACACTCGCCTGTTTCAGCGCGGGGGCGTCGTTGATACCGTCGCCGATCATCATTACGCCGCCTTGGGTGCCGATCTCGCGGATGTAGGCAAGCTTGTCCTCGGGCATCATGTCGGCTTCGAACTTCAGCCCGAGGCTTCCGGCGATGGCGGCGGCCGTGCGCGGGTTGTCCCCGGTCAGGATCACCGAAGTCACCCCCATCGCCGTCAACTGGCGCACCGCGTCCTTGGCATCCGCGCGCGGCTCGTCCCGCATGGCGATCAGGCCAAGCGGGGTCTTTTCGCGGAACACGGCGACGGCGGTCTTGCCGTCCTCCTCAAAAATCGTGGCCTGCCGAAGACCGAAGCCATCGAGCCCGCCATGCTCCATCGCATAACGGGGCGAGGACACATAGGCCGCAGCGCCGCCCACGGTTGCAACAACGCCCTTGCCCATCAGCGCCTTGGCGTCTTGCGAGAGCAGCGCGGAAACGCCCGCATCCTTGGCCTTGTTCAGGATCGCAATCGCCAGCGGGTGGCTCGACCCTGTTTCTACGCCCGCAGCAACGGCAAGAAGCTCGGCCTCGGTCGTTGACCCGAACGGCACCACATCCGTCACCTGCGGGCGGCCATGCGTCAGCGTTCCGGTCTTGTCGAAGGTCACGACATCGACCTTCGCTGCGGCTTCGATCACCGCACCACCCTTCATCAAGAGCCCGCGCCGCGCGCCGGTGGACATGGCAGAGGCGATGGAGGCGGGGACTGAGATGACCAGCGCGCAGGGGCACCCGATCAAGAGAAGCGCAAGCCCCCGGTAAATCCACGTGTCCCAAGGCTGACCAAATGCCAGCGGCGGCACCACGATCACCAGCGCGGCAACCGCGACGATGGCGGGCATATACCAGCGGCTGAAGCGGTCGATGAAGCGTTCGGTCGGCGCGCGGGCCTCTTCGGCCTCTTCGACCAGCCGGATGATGCGCGCGATGGTGTTGTCTTCCGCGCCTTTGGTGACCTTCACCCGCAGCGCCGCCTCAGTGTTGATTGCGCCTGCAAAGACCGCATCCCCCGGCCCGCGCGTTTTGGGGACGCTTTCGCCGGTGACCGGGCTTTCGTCCACGCCCGAGGTGCCATCCACGATCTCGCCATCGGCCGGAATCCGGTCGCCGGGGCGAACAAGCACGGTCTGGCCGATGGTCAGGCTTGCGGCCGGCACCTCGCGCGTGATGTCGCCGGTGACCAGTTGCGCGGTCTTCGGGACAAGGTTCGCCAAGGCCCTGATGCCGTCGCGCGCCTTGCCTGCGGCCACGCCTTCCAAAACCTCGCCCACGGCGAACAGGAAGACGACCAACGCCGCCTCTTCGGCTGCGTCGATAAACAAGGCCCCGACGGCTGCAATCGTCATCAGGCTTTCGATGGTGAAGGGCTGACCCATCCGCAACGCTGCAAAGGCGCGTTGCGCTACTGGGGCTACCCCGATCAGACAAGCAGCGACGAAGGCCCATTTGCCGATCTCGGGTGCAAGATACTCGATAACCCAGGCGGCACCGAGCAACAACGCGGTGAAGATGACCAGCTTGCCCTTGGCCGTCTGATACCAGCGCTTGCCCCGGTCAGCGGGGTCATCATGGACATGGCCGGGGCTGCCGTGGCCACTGTCATCGCGCTTTGCGCTGGTGACCTTGGGGCCGTGGTCGTGCCCGGCGTGATCGTGGCCCTCATGTGTCGCATGGTCATCGTCATGCCCATCGTGGGCATCAGGCAGCACAAAATCCTTCTTCGCACCGGCAGCGCGCGGCGCAATCTGGTAGCCAAGTGCCCGGACGGTCTTTTCGATCTTGTCCCGCCCGGTCTGCGCCTCATCCAGCGTCAGCCGCAGGCGTTCCGTCATGATCCCGACCTCGACGCCGCTCACCCCCGGCAGGCGAGCCACCGCATCCTTGATTTTGGTCGCGCAGGATCCGCAGTCCATGCCCGTCACAGTCCAGTCGCAGGACGTTTCGCGTGCAGCTTCCGACATCGTCATTCCTCCTGCCGCAGTGCGGGCAGTTGCTTTCATCGAATCAGGAACCTAATGTCTCTAGCAACTATAGCTTCAAGGGGAATCTGATGCTGACCATCGGAAAACTGGGCGAGGCCGCGGGGGTGAAGGTTCCGACGATCCGCTACTACGAGCAGATCGGCCTCTTGCCCGAGGCGGAACGCAGCGCGGGCAACCAGCGGCTCTACGGCCGCAAGGCGCAGGAACGGCTGGCATTCATCCGCCACGCCCGCGATCTGGGTTTCACGCTGGAGGCGATCCGCGACCTGCTCAGCCTGTCCGACAGACCTGACCAATCCTGCGCCGCCGCCGATGCCATCGCCAAGGCGCAACTGGCCGAGGTCGAAAGCCGGCTCGCGCGCCTGACCGCCCTCAAGACCGAACTGGAACGCATGGTCGTGCAATGTGCGGGCGGGAGCATTGCCGATTGCCGGGTGATCGAGGTTTTGAGCGACCATTCCCTTTGCGCAACTGATCACCGCCATCCGGAAAGCGAGGTGCAGTCATGACAGCGCCGGGCACACTCGCCATCTACATCGGTGCCGCTTTGGCCGAGATTGCGGGCTGCTTTGCCGTCTGGGCCTGGATGCGGCAAGGGGCGAGCCCGCTTTGGCTGGTCCCGGGCCTCCTCAGCCTCGCCGTTTTCGCTTGGCTCCTGACCCTGGCCCCCTCCGATTTCGCAGGGCGCGCTTATGCGGCCTACGGTGGCGTGTACATTGCCGCGTCGTTCGTCTGGCTTTGGGCAGTGGAGAAGCAACGCCCGGACACTTGGGACATGACCGGCGTCGCAATCTGCCTCGCCGGTGCCGCCGTCATCCTGTTCGCGCCGAGGGCGTAGGGGGTTCCGTTGTCCAGACTGGCCAAGGGTCGAACGTCACCCCTCCTCGGACCGACTTGTCCTGCGACAATCCGAGGCTCCGGATGGAGAAGCGGAGGCGAGGCTCTCAGCCAGAGGCTCCCATCACACAGTGAGCCGCGGCATACTGCGGCATGAACGAATGCCCGGTCTCGGGCGCGCGAGACCGAGCATGATGATGGTCGGCTTATAGCCGAGATCGCCCGAACCCGGCGGGTTTCCCCGCCGGGCCCGAGGGGGAGACCCCGTTCTCTTCAGAACGGGATCTCGTCGTCGCGGTCGACCAGCTCGGGGTTTTCGTTCTCGGCCGACTTCTGGCGGCTCAGGAAGTCGACCTTCTCGGCGATGATCTCGCAGCCGTAGCGGTCGTTGCCCATGCTGTCGATCCACTTGGTGTAGTGGATGCGGCCGTGGACGAGGACCTTCATGCCCTTTTCGCAATGCTCCGCGACCGTCTTGCCGAGACCGTTGAAGCAGGTGATGCGGTGCCATTCGGTGTCCATGACCCGGTAGCCGTTCTCGTCGCGCAGGACGCGACCTTCCGAGAGGCGGGGGCGAGAGGTGGCGAGGCTGAAGTTGGTGATCTTGGTGCCGCCCTGGGTGGTGCGGACTTCGGGGGTCTGACCGATGTTGCCGGCGAGGATGACGATGTTCTGCATGTTAAGCTCCTGTGTTTCCTGTCTTCGGGACCGTCCCTTCGACAAGACCCGGAAAAAGCCCGTCGGGTGACGCGTGCACGGTGGACGGAACGGACGCCGGAAACCCCCAGAGGACCGGGGTGGAGCGGGCAGCCCCGAAGGGGCAACACGGCCCGGACCGACGCGGGGTTGCACGCAGGCAAACGAACGGGATTAGGGGATTGTCAGTCGAAGGGATGGCCCAGAAGAAAGAGATGCGCGGGGAGCCCATGCCTGAACCCGTCACCTTGCCCATCGGAACAGCCTGACCCCCAGTCCAGCCCCTTACTGGCGACGAAACGGCGATCAACAGCCTCCGCCAACCCTGCCCCAGCCTTCCGGGAGTTGCGGCGCCCTGCCGCGACGGGCTATCGATACCGGATCATTCAGGACACGGACCGCACCAATGGCTGATTACGATCTCGAGGCACTGTCGCTCAGCGAGCTGAAGAAAATGCAGAAGGACGTCGCCAAGGCGATTTCCACATTCGAGGATCGGCAGAAGGCGGAAGCCCGCGCCAAGGTGGAAGCTTTCGCCCGAGACCTCGGCTACTCCCTGGCCGAACTTGTCGGAACCGAGGCGAAGTCCTCCCGTGCACCGGCCGCGGCGAAATACCGGCACCCTGAGAACCCGGCGCTCACCTGGTCCGGCCGGGGACGCAAACCGCAGTGGTTCGTTGAGGCGTTGGCGGGCGGAAAAACTGCAGCTGATTTGGCTATTGGTTGAGCATTGCGAGATGATGCAAGATCAAGGCGACGTCATCATCCGCAGCGCTTGGCGATGTGCGAAAGTACGATGAAGGCGTCAGACGTACCGTTCGCTTTGCCTTTCTCAAAATCACCTTCGATCGTGCCCATCTGGTTTGTGACATGTGCCAGGCAGATGACTGCCCGCCCTCGCGCTTGGGCAAAGGCGTAGAGCGCTGCCGCCTCCATCTCGACCGCGAGAATTCCACGATCGCGCGCTGCGGCGATTGCAACTTCGGTCTCACGAAACGGCGCATCAGTGGTCCAAGTCGCACCGGTCAGCACACGCGGGCCTTCGGTGAACGCGCCCGTCAGCTGCGAGAGCAAGTGCGAGGGCGCCTCACTCCAGTCAGACGGAGGAATGTAATGATAGCTCGTGCCCTCGTCGCGCAGCGCCCGCTCGATCACAATGAAGTACGGCGGCGGGCCTTGTGGCGTGATCTGCCCCGATGAGGTGACACTGATCAGAAGTTCGCAACCTGACGCGAACATCTCCTCGGCGACCAGTACAGCGAATGACGCGCCGACGGCACAACCAACCACACCGATGTCATGGCCATCCAGGTCGAACACCCACATCTCGGTGTGGTAGCAGACCCACCCCTCATTCCGCCGCGCGCGGCCTCCGATACGGAGCTGGCGGACAATATCGCCGTCAGGGTCAAGCAGGCAAATCCTTGGCACCGTGACGGCCGCCGCCCCTTTCTGGCGGCGTGCCTCGCGCAGCAGGCTTTCGGGCGTGAAGGCCGACGGGGCATCATGATGCTTGTCCGACAGGATCGGCGGGAGCGGCTTTTTGGCGTCGGACATGGTGTTTCCTGCGAGGCGGGCCCAGCGGGCCATCACCCGACCGAGGGGTTAACGGATCAGGGTCTGTAGGCCGCGTCCTGCTGCCAGCCTGTGAAGCCGGTCTGCATGACGACCACGTTCGACCTGCCCGCAACACGCAGCGCGAAGGCCGCCTGCGCCGACAGGCTGCCGGTGTTGCAGAACAGGATGGTCATCCGATCCTCGGGGATCTCGTCGATGCGGTCCAGCACTTCGCGCCACTCGATGTTGACTGCGCCGGGGATCGTGCCTGCCTCGAACTGGCCAGCGTCCCGGGTGTCGACGAAAAGCGCGGTCTCGAAGACGGTCTGGTCGAGTTGCTGGGGCAGGATGATGCCGGCCTCGTATTCCGAGAACATCATGTATTCCTGCATGGCGTCGATAGCCGCGTCCTGCGCAAAGGCGGGCAATGTGTGCATCCCGAGCGCGACGGTTGTCGCCAAAAGTAGGTGCTTCAGGGTCATCCGGGGGTCTCCTCCGTTTCGGTTTCTTGGTGTTCAGGTGTTCTGCGCAAGCCAGCCGATCGTGCCGCCTTCGAGCCATAGGGCGTCCGGGTGGCCGAGCCTGTTCAGGACATCCGCGCCCTCTGCCGACCGACCGCCGCCCTTGCCGCAGATGGTCACGGGTGTTCTGCCAGCAGGAAGTTCTCCCGCCCGGTCTTCGAGTTCGGCCAGCGGGATATGGACGGCGCCCGTCAAATGGGCGGCGACGAAGTCTTCCGCGTCGCGGACGTCGATCAGGTGGAAGCGATCCGGGTCGGCCGCGAGGGCGGCGAGCGTAAGCATCCCGGCCATCAGAACACCAGGACCTTGTCGGCGGCCAGCGTCGCTTGGGCGAGTTCGTCCATTGTGGAGCGGCTCGTCCCCTCCATCATGTCGCCCTCTGCAAGGCCGCGCGCGTCCAGGCAGGTGCCGCACATCAGGACGCGCCCCTTGGCGGACAGGACCCGGCGGAGCATGCGCTCGAGATTGTAGTAGCCATCGGGCGTCTTCTGCCCCGCCTTGGCGCAGAGCACCGCGTCGGCCATCAGGAAGACGGTGATATCCGCCTCGGGATCGTTCTTCGCCAGTGCGTAGGCCATGCGCAGGCCGTTGAAGCTGCGCTCGGTTCCGTAGGGTGGGTCGTTCAGCAGGATCAGGTGTTTCATGCAGGGGCCTCTTGGGTGGCGGGGTTGAGACGCGGGTGCGTCTCCTCGCCGAGCCAGAAGAGCAGGCCGCCGGAGACGAACATGGAGATCGCGACGAACCAGAAGGCCGCTTCCGCAGCGCCGGTCAGGCTGGCCGCTAGCCCGAGGCCGAGCGCGCCGATGGCGTAGCCGAGGTCGCGCCAGAAGCGGTAGATGCCGATGGCCGAGCCGCGCCAGGCCGGCGGGGTGATGTCCGCAACCGCCGCCGAGAGGTTCGGATAGAGAAGCGCCATGCCGAAGCCCGCCACCCCGGCCGAGACCGACCACCAGAGCGCGCCCGTGCCCATGACCACCATCGCCACGCCCGCGCCGCAGATCCACATGCCGAGCACGTTGGGCCAGAAGCGGCCCACATGGTCCGACAGCCGCCCGGTGAAGAGCTGCGAGCCGCCCCAGACGAAACCATAGGTGCCGACGATCCAGCCGACCTCGGTCAGGGTCGCGCCTTGGGTCACAAGGAAGACCGGGAACAGCGCCCAGACCAGCGCATCGACGAACTTCTCGACCAGCCCCGCCTGGGAGATCGCGAAGAGCCGCCGGTCGCGCCAGCTCATCAGCGCGAAGACCTCGCGCGTCGTCGGGTGTTCGGAGCTGCCCTGCGGATAACGCGGCAGGGATTTCGGGGGTGCTGCCTTGTGCGCGGCCGTCTCGGCCTTGGCCCAAGGCAGCGTGTCCTTCACCCAGACCACGGTCAGGATCAGCGCCAGCAGGACCACGGCCATGCCAAAGACCAGCAGGCCCGTCCGCGCGCCCAGCCCTTCCGCGGCATATGCGGTGAGGATGCCTGCGATTGCCACGCCGACATAGCCGGAGAACTCGTTGAGCCCCATGGTGAGGCCGCGTTCCTCGGCGCGCGTGATGTCGAGTTTCGCGGTCTGCGTCATCGACCAGCAGAGGCCCTGGTTGACGCCCAGCAGCACGGTCGCCGCGACGATCCAGTTCCAGTCGGGCGCGTACCAGATCATCACCGGGATCGGCAGCGCCATGACCCAACCGAAGGCCAGCACCCGCTTGCGACCGATCCGCTCGGACCAGCGCCCGGCGACGAAGTTCATCACCGCCTTGACCGCACCGAAGGCCACGACGAAGGACGCCAGCAGCAGGAACGAGCCGCGCTCGAGCCCGAACTCGCTCTCGGCCAGCGCCGGGACCACCGTGCGAGTCATGCCGATGGCGAAACCCACCAGCATCACCTGGATCAGCTGATGCGCGACCTGGACCCTATTCTCGCGGATGCCGCGCGTGAATTCACTTGCGGTCATTCTGCGGGCTCCTTGTCGTGTTCCGGGGATCGAGCGCATGGCCCGATGCCGGTCCGCGCAGCGGCTGGACCAGCATCCGGTCGAGCCAGAGATCGCGGCGTGTCCGGAACTGCTCGATGCCGATCTCCATCCCCTCGTGTCCCTTGGCGGGCTGGGCGATGTAGGTGCCGAGGAGCCTGTCCCACCACGGCAGGTTGAAGCCGTAGTTCGAGTTGGTCTCGCGCGGGTCGGTGGAATGGTGGACGCGGTGCATGTCCGGCGTCACGACGATGAGGCGCAGCACGCGGTCCACCGGGCGCGGCAGGTCGATGTTGGCGTGGTTGAAAAGCGCGGTGGCGTTCAGGATCACCTCGAACAGTAGCACCGCGACGGCGGGGGGGCCGAGCGCCGCGACCACCGCCAGCTTGATCCCCATGGAAATGAGGATCTCCACGGGATGGAAACGCAGTCCCGTGGTCGCGTCGAAATCGAGATCGGCGTGGTGCATCCGGTGCAGCCGCCAGAGCCCGGGCACGGCGTGGAACATCACGTGCTGAAGGTAGATCGCCAGATCGAGCAGCAGCATCGAGACGATGATTGCGACCCAAACTGGCACATCGAGATTGTTGAACAGGCCCCAGCCACGATCCTCGGCCATGACGGCCAGACCGACCGCGAGGATCGGAAAACTCAGCCGCAGGATGACCGTATCCACCACCACCAGAGCAAGGTTGTTCGTCCAACGGATGACGCGCGGGATTTCTCGCCTGCGCCGCGGGGCCGCCACTTCCCACAGCGCCATGCCCGCCAGAACACCCAGAAAGATGGCAAGACGGATGGTCGCCTCGGTGGCAAGGATGGTCTCGGACATGGATCGCTGGCCTTGGGGCTTGTGGGGCGCGATGGAATCGCTATTATTCAAGTTATCGCTTGAATGATCTAGCGTCAGGAGACAGGCCTTGTCAATCAGCCCGAAGTTGGCCCTGCTGGAGGAATATGCCCTCGTCGCACGCGCCTTATCAGCACCGGCGCGTCTGATGCTGCTGGAACAACTCGCGCAAGGCGAACGCGGGGTGGAGGCACTTGCGGACAAGACAGGCCTCACGATCGCCAACTGCTCGCAGCATCTGCAACAGCTGCGCCGCGCCGCTCTCGTCACCAGCCGCCGCGACGGCAAGGCAGTGATCTATCGGCTGACCGATGCCAAGACACTCGCGCTGATGGATCTGCTGCGCATCGTGGCAGAACGGAACCTCGCGCAAGTCGAGCGTATCCTGCGAGGGCTTTCAGGCGGCAAGGACGCCCCCGAAGCCGTCAGCCGCGCGGACCTCGCCGCACGGCTCGCGGAAGGCTCCGTCACCGTGCTCGACGTGAGGCCGGCCGACGAATACGCCGCGGGCCACATTCCGGGTGCGCTCAACATGGCGCTGACGGAGATCGAGCGGATCGTCCCGACGCTCGATCCGGCCACCGAAATCGTGGCCTATTGCAGGGGCCCCTATTGCATCTATGCCCACCAGGCTGTCGCCGCACTTCGCAAACACGGCCTCAATGCGCGCCGCCTTGACGGCGGTTTGCCGGAATGGCGCGAGGATGGCCTGCCATTGATGGCAGGCGCGCAATAGTTCGATGACCGTCCATTTGATCGGCGCAAGGCCACTCGGTCGGCGATAGGCCCGGAGGCGCACCAGCGCCGTGCCCGGGCCCTTGGGAAGTGAGGCCGAAGCCTCACCCGAAGGGATCGTATTCCGAGACGATCACGACCTCGTCGCCGTCGATTTCATCGGCGGGGACGGCGCCGAAGGTTCCATCCCCTGCCTGGAAGACGACGATCGAGACCATCAGCGTGGCGGCGAGGGAGGCGGCGAAAGCGTGAGCATCTTTACGGGACATCTGTTTGGCTCCTGTCTTGGAGGCGGGGGACCATCCCCCGCGCGACAGGACCCCGCAGGCCCGAAGACTGGCTGACATCACCGGGTGCGTTCGGCTTGCCCGAATCCACCCGGCGGCACGGGCTCGCCCGTAGTCCGACCCCTCGCGGGTTGATCTCGAAGACAGGGTTCGGGGCAAGGAAGGGAATGGCGAGCGGGGGAGGTGCCCTGACGACTGGAGCCAATTGTCCCGCTGATGTTGCTAACGCCGCCAACCTCCCGGGCAGACTCTTGGTTGAAAACCTCCGAATTGGGGGATGGATAACTCTGCGCCCCGCGGCATCGCGGGACGAGGTTCTTGTGGTCGGTGAGGGGCCCGCACATGGGTGGGCCCCTCACGCCTTGTCAGGGCTCAGGCGGCCAGGTCCGCGCCCCCTGCCCTATCGCCGTCCTCGGCACCGACGATCTCGAGCCGCGCGTTTCGGTAGCCCTCCCGCGCGATCCAGAGCTCGGCCGCGGTGATCGACTCCGCAAGATGCAGCAGCTCGGTGTTGCCTCCGAAGTCCAGGAGTACGCGGACCTGCCCGGGCTTCGGCTCCTCGTCGACCTCGAATACCAGCCGGCTGTCCGCCGAGTGGCTGCGCATGATGGTGACGAGGATGACCCCGTCCGAGGAGAAATTCCCCTCATGCAGCGTGAAGGAGGCCGGAGCGGTCCAGGTCAGATAGACCCGGGGCGGCTCTTTCTTCACGAGTCGACCGACGCCGTTCGAACGCTCCCAGGCCGCGAGCTTCTTCGTGAACCGTGCCGGCGGCTTGGGACTGCCGTCGGTGTAGCGAATGAGCGCCCCGAGAGGGGCTGTGTCGATGATGGTTGTTGCAGACATGATTCCTCATCCCGAATGCGAATATTCGCATTCATCGTATTGATATTGCTGTATTTTGTGAGATAGGGGGCGGGCACCCCCGCCCCCCCGGATGGCTCAGATCACTCTGCCGCCATCATCGACGCATTGCCGTCGGGCAAATCAGCCGTCAGGAAAGCCGGGAGATCGACATCCTCGGGTTCTGCCGCATCCTCCCCCTGCCCTTCTGCGATCGCCTCGCCGTCGCGCGCTGCGAGATCGACCCGGCGCAGGACCTCGGGCAACCAGCCGCTGCCCTTGAGAAGCCGCTCGGCCTCGGTCGCCATTTCGCCCTTCTTCAGGTGATCGAGAAGTTGCGCGGTCCCCTCCCCCTTCGCCTCGCGCACGGCCTCGAGGATCCGAGCCTTGGGCACGCGGTTGAGGTAGCCATCGACCGTCGGCTCCCAACCAGCCTCGACCATGTCGAGATCGACTGCGCGGGCCACCAGATCGGCATGGGCCATGCGGCGCGTCAGACCGTTGGCGGAGATGCCCGCACCATAGGGGTTCACCTTCTCATGGAGCGCGTTGATCCCAAAGCTGAGGCAATGCGCCAGCAGAGCCAGACGGCTGCCCTGGTCGAGGACCGTCAGATAGTCCCAGAGCGCGGCATCGTCACCAAGAGGCAGATCGGCCTCCCAAGCGGCGTGCCGCTCATCGACCAGCTTCGCCACGATGCTGTCCTTCAGATCGGGCGCCTGCGCCGACATGTAGACGTGACGCACCGAGGCCTCGAGACAACTGTCCGAGGCAGAGGAGGTGCGGAAGGTATCCGTCACCAGCTTCAGGAGCAGGAGCGTCAGCGCGACGTCCGGCGAACGTCCGATGGCCTCACGCAACGCCAAGGTCCGGTGGGCGGTCAATTCTATGACCAGCCGTTCGGGCAACGGCTTCATCGCGCCGTCATCGTCCTCCTCGGTCGGATCGGCACCGATCGGCTGACCACCCGAGGTGATGACCGTGCCCCCGGCGGAGGTCGCCGACGGTTTCCAACTGGAAACACCGACATCACCCCCCTGCCCCATGACATCCGCACCATCGGCATCCTGAACCGCGGTCTCCTCGCGCGGCTCGTCCTCGGGCCGGACATAGCCGCGATACACCGCGAGACTGCCGTCCCGATCAAGCGTGACGAAGACGCCCGCGCGCCCGACCTCGGCCGGATCGTAGATCAGCGGCCGCTGCTCGAGCGCTTCCATCGCCATCTCGAGCTGACCGAGCCGGGCATCGATCTCCTCGGGATATTCGTCCTGGCCGGAGTACTCCTCCTCCAGCGCACGATACTTGGCGAGGAGCGTCGCATGGGCCGCGCGTTCCTCGTCGGTCATCGGGGCGGGATCACCGGCCAGACGCCGCAGACCGTGGCTGTAGCCATAGGGCAGGTCGGTCGCGACCTCGATCCACTTCCAGCCCTCGGCGGCCAGAGCCTCGGCTTCAGCTTGGAGCTTCTCGGCGACCAAGCGGTCGAGCAGGGCAGGGTCCTCCAGCCAGCCACCGTCGTCGCCCTGGAAGAGATCACGGAGGACAACACCGCCCGCCGCCTCATAGGCATCGACACCAACGAAGACCGCGCGACGATCCGAAGCCCGAACCGAGGCCTCGGTCAGCATGCGCCGGATGGCATAGGGCTCCTTGTTCCAGGAGTTCTTCACCGCTTCCCAGACCTGCACCTGACGCGCATGATCCGGGTTCACCGTGAAGGCCATCAGCTGCTCGAGCGTCATGGCATCCTCGGCATAGACTTCCAAAAGGGCAGGGGCCACGGACGCGAGTTTCAGGCGCTGCTTCACGATCTGGGGCGTGACGAAGAAGGCCGCCGCGATCGCTTCGTCGCCCTGACCCTTCTCGCGCAAAGCCACGAAGGCGCGGAATTGATCCAGCGGGTGCAGGGCGACGCGCTGCATGTTCTCCGCCAGCGAGTCGTCCTCGGGCAGGATATCCGACGCGGCATCCCGAACGATGCAGGGGATCGGCGCGGTCTTGGCCAGCCGCTTCTGCTTCACCAGCAGCGACAGCGCCTGGAAGCGGCGGCCACCGGCCGGGATCTCGAACATGCCGGTCTCGACCCCATCGGCATCGAGCATGGGCCGGACGTTCAATCCCTGCAAGAGCCCGCGTCGCGCGATGTCCTCGGCCAGTTCCTCGACTGAGACGCCAGCCTTGATGCGCCGTACGTTGGACTGGCTCAGGACGAGCTTGTCGAAGGGGATGTCCCGCGAGGGGGACAGCGTGATTTTCTGGGCTGCTTTCGCCATCAGATCTTCTCCACGACGGGCGCCGGAAGCCACTCTCCCGATCTCACTTCCCGTCACCCCTCAAACCCCCAACCTTTCCCTCTGTCTGCTGGTTGCTCATCAGACGGCGCAGAGAGTTCACAGCTGTGAACTTCGTCGATTGGGGCGTCGACGGGGAGAATGTTCACAGCTGTGAACATCACGCCGCGTTTCGCCGGGACATCAGCGCCATGACCATCGGCCCGCAAGAGAACTCGCCCGCCGCCGCCTTCGAAGTCAGCGCACGGAGGTATCCGCCGGGCGATCGGATGTCGGTAAAGCGTTCCAGCATGGCGACAACAACGATCGATGCCTGCTCGGGCCCCATGAACCGTTGCGCTTCTTCCCAAGCGGACACACTGATCCCCATGGCCGGCCGTACATGGCAAGCCGCGTCGAAAAGCTGATGCCAGTGGCGGATGTCGCCCTGGTAAAAGGTTTTGAGCGACGGGCAGCCCGCGATTACCAGATGGAGCGGGATCTTCGGTACGCGTCTTGCGTCGGCTTCTTCCACGTCAGCACCAGGCGCATCCGTTTCAACATCTGGCGCGCCGGCCGCCGCCCCGCCTTTTTCTAAGGCAGGTTCAAGATCTATAGATTCTTCATTTGAATTATGATGGTGACGCTCAAAACTGGCATCATTGGTGTTCATTTCTTCTGTTTCAGGGCCATCAATGACGTTGCGTGCATGATCGAGAAGAGCTTCGAGATCTGCCCGATACGCCAAGAGCTCATCGAGCGTCAGCTTGCGGCGCAGGGCGCGCGCTGTCAGGACAGCCTTGTCACGCAGCTGATCCCAGAGGCCAAGGCCCGGCTGGATCTCCTCTCCAAATTCCGCCAGGGCGGCGAGATCGCGCCGCATGAGGCTCACAACCTCCCGCAGTCGCCGCACTCGGTCTTCGCCCTCGCGCACGGCCTCTGCGGCTCGAGCCACCTCTTCGGAGCGGCAGTAGAGCGGCGAGAGATCGAAGCCGAAGGCCACGCGCTCTTCGCCATGCTTGCGGACATACCTCTTGCCGTTGGGACTATCGCGGCGCATGAGCAAGCCAGCATCCACCAAGCGGGCAATGTGCCTGCGCATCGTGGAGCAGGGCATGCCGTTCAGCCGCTCGCAGATTGCCTTGTTCGACGGGAAGACGACCATCTCGGTATTCCCGCCAAGCGCGTCATCCGGAAAGAAGCTGAGAAGCCCCTGCAGAACGGTCAGATCGCGTTCGGAAACCCCAAAGGCCGCCTGCGCCTTGGACAGCTCGCGAAGGAGCTCCCACTTGTTGACGGGCTTGCCCGGAACAGACGCCTCAGGCCGCTCGACCACGCGCAGATGGGCATGCGAGATCGGCCGCATAAACGGCGAAATCGGTGTGTACTCCATGATGTCATTCACGAAGGCATAGAAAAGCTGGTCCGCGAATCACATATGACTTGCGGTTTGCGCGCCGGCCCACTACCTTGAAAGTGCTAAGATCAAAGTTGGGGTCTCGTGGAGCGCAAGCTTTGCGGGACCTTTTCTTTAGCCTGTACCGTGCCTCCTTTTTGTTGCTGCTCTGCCTCTCTTCATGTCTCGCCTTTCCAGCGATCGTGAAGCTCTTCGAGGACGTCCTGCGCGCGGGCATCAAGCCACTCCGCAAAGGCATCATCCACATCCGTCAGGTCCAGGCGAAGCGCCCGGCCAGATCTCTTGATAGCGCCCACGGGGGTGCCATCGATCACAAGGGCAGTGGTCTTCGATCTCGGCTTCTTGCCGAGCGTCGAGCTCACACTCTTTTTTACGTGCCGCGCAACGGCCTCAAAAGCCGCCACCGAAGGATCAACCTGCGGATCCTCATCCGCCTCTTCGTTCGCGGCCGCCTTGGCGCGAACATCAAGAGCAACTCGGGAGAGATCGTCGTTCTCGATCCGGCTGTCGGCAAGCTCCTTGGCCAAAGCTTCCCATCTGGGACGGCCGACGCCGTGCGCCGGTCCGATTGCATGGGCCAGTGCAGTTCCTATCGCCTTGGCAACCGAGATCGACATCGATACCGCCGAACGGGTCACGTTGAGCACTTCGGCAATCTGTGCCTGCGAGCCAAAGCCACTATCGAGCAGTTCCTGAGCGAAGAGGGCGCGCTCGATGTAACTCAGGTCACGTCTACCAGTATTCTCTGAAACTTGAGCGCGCAGTGCCGCCGTATCGTCCAGGTTAGCGATGAGGGCGCGAACCTTGCTCACTTTGTCGGAGGCACGAATGGCCTCAAGACGGCGGCGTCCATAGACGAGGAGATACCGATTGGGCTCGGTCGCATGGCGCCGAACAAGGATGGGCACAGTCTGCCCGTTTTGTTCAATCGACGCGCGAAGATCGTGCACATCCTTTGGGTCGAGGCGATCCGAGTATCGCTCGTCTTGGATCTCAGCCGGATCGAGCTCCCAAACATGGTGAGCATCGACAGCATCACGCGCCGACCGCAGGGCCCGATTGCTAGACATCATGCTACCGGGAGCAGGGGGCGTCCCCGCCGCTGCAAGACTATCCAGCATGGACATGCGCTTCTTCTTGCTGTCGGTCATCAGCGCCCCCAAGTCTTCTGAATGAGCTGGGCAATCTCGTCGTTGACCGCATTCAGGCTTTCAATGGCCCGGTCATAGGTCGTCCGGGTGAACGCGCTGCGTTCGACCTCGTAAAGGGTCTGCTTGGTCAAACCGGCATCCGAGATGGCCGTCGACTTGAGCATCGGCGCGTTCAAAACCTTGTCGCCGTACATCGTCCGCAAGAAGGCGACGATACGGTTCTGCGGTGCGTCTGTCGGCTCATACCGGGTCAAGAGATACCGCATCCAGTCATGCGACATGTCAGCCCCACTGTCGGCAATGACGTCCATCAGGTCGGCCGTCATTCTGAGGAACTGGCTCATCGACATCACGTCGAGCATCTCGGGATGGATCGTCACGAGAACGCCTGTCGCGGCCGACAGCGCGGACATGGTCAAGAACCCCAACTGCGGAGGACAGTCGATGACGACGACGTCATACCGCTCATCGACCTGCGCCAGCGCCTCCTTCACACGGAAGAAGAACAAACCCGCGTTGCCGCGAGACAGCGCCCGTGGCGTCTCGTGCTCGAACTCCATCAGTTCGAGATTCCCAGGAATCAGGTCGAGATTCGGAATGTATGTCTTGCGGATCACCGCGGCGATCGGAACCGGGTCTTCATAACGGATCGCATCGTAGAGCGTGCCGCCGTCCAGCAAGTCAAACTCAGGCTGAACCCCATGCAACGCCGTAAGCGAAGCCTGCGGATCGAGGTCGATTGCCAGGACACGGTAACCCTTGAGGGCCAACCGTTGGGCGAGATGCGCCGAGGAGGTCGTCTTTCCGGACCCACCCTTGAAGTTCATCACGCCGATGATCTGCAGGTGGTCACCGGCGCGACGACCGGGCAGGTAATCTCCGGGCTTTCGAGCCGTTTTCTCCAACAAAATTCGTAAGTTATGGATATCGTCAGCTGAGTAGTGCCGCCGGTTCCCCGATGAAACTTCTGGCGACGGTCCCTTGCCATCAAGGTGAAGCTTTCGGAGGTATGAGTCGTTGACACCCAGCAGAGCAGCAGCTTCCCCAGAGGTGAATTTGCGCATAGACTTGGATGCGTCGGGCGGGAACAGGCTCTCACGCTGCGAATGCAGTTGCGCCGCCAGCACCTCGGAATGCTGACGGATCACAGCGTTCAGGTCTTCCTGTGTATCGGCTCTGCTCATCTGCCCTCGCGCGCCCGTGGCGTGTTCACGGAATTTGGCGTTTAGTCGCCCTTTTCCGTGACTATTGCCGGAGGACTCAGATTCGTGCAAGCTCTTTCTAAATCTGGTGTCAGCCACTGCGTGACGCACAAGAGTAGCCTGGGCTCGTGGACAGGGTTGCCCATGCAACCAGCATGATATACATTCTTGATCGTATATCCACTCAGGAGGTCACGATGCAGGTCGCGAAATGGGGCAACTCGCTTGCCGTCCGTTTGCCCGCTGAGCTTGTCCGCGAACTTGGCCTCAAGGAAGGCGATCAGATCGACCTGGTCAAGGACGACGGCCAGGTCAGAGTCCGTCGTCTGGCGCGCGCGGATGAGGTGCTGACGGGTCTGCGCCGCTTCCGGGGCAAGCTGCCCGCTGCGGAACGCCTGAGCCGCGATGACGCGCATGAGCGCTGAGTTCGCGGACACGAATGTCGTTCTTTACCTGCTCGACACCGGCTCGAAGGCCGATCGCGCCGAGGTCATCCTGGGGCAGGGGCCCCGGATCAGCGTTCAGGTCCTGAACGAGACGCTGGTGAACTGTCGCCGCAAGGCTGGCCTGAGGTGGGAGGAAGCAGGGACGTTTCTTGAGGGCATTCGCGCCTTGTGCCCCGTCGAAGACCTGACCCTTCAGACCCACGACGTCGGCCGCGCCTTGGCGGAACGCTACGGCTTCTCGATCTACGACGCCATGATCGTGGCCAGCGCTTTGGTTGCGGGCTGCACCACGCTGTGGAGCGAGGACATGCAAGATGGCCTGCTGGTCGAAGGCCAGCTTCGCATCGTCAACCCCTTTACATGACCGGACAGCTACTGAGCGTGGTCCTGACCACAGCCTTGTAATCCTTCCATGTCGTGGAGGATTTGCAAGGTAGCGCGACTACTCAAGCAGCCCCAGTCTCTCAGCCCTCTCCAGCAGCATCTTCACGGATGACGGCTGCCAGCTTGTCCGCCCGCGGGGCGTGCGCTCGCGCATCGCTTCCAGTCTGGTGCAGATCGCCTGAAGCGTGATCTCGGGGTCCGCGCCCTTGATGGCGGCGACAATGGCGGGCAGGCGGTCGTCGATTTCGCGGCGGCCGGCGCGGTCCAGTACCGTGGGCGGTAGGAAGCCGTCCCGGACATAGGCGTTGACCGCGCGCAGGAGTCGGCTTTGCGTCCAATGCCGCTCGCGGGGCAGGGGGCCGTTGACGATGCGCACCACATCTTCCCAAGCCAAGTCGGGCCGCAGGCGGCGGACATGGGGCACCCAGTCCTGCGCCGTCTCGTTCAGGCGTTCCATATAGCCGTCCTGCCGGGCCAGCCGCACCTTGCGCAGCGCCGCCGGATCCCGGACGCGCAGGCCCGGATTGCCGCCAACCCGGCCTTTGGTTCGTGCGCTGGCCAGGCCGGCCTTGGTGCGTTCGCGGATCAGGGCGCGCTCAAACTCAGCTGCGGCGCCGAGGACCTGGAGGGTGAACTTACCCTGCGGGGAGGATGTGTCGATCGGATCGGTGAGCGATCGGAAGAAGGCGTTCTTGGCCTCCAGCCGTTCGATCACCTCGAGGAGGTGGGAGAGCGACCGCGCCAGACGGTCGATGCGCACCACCACCAGCGTGTCGCCCTTGCCGATCCGCTCCAGCACCCGGGCCAGCACGGGCCGCGCGCGGTTTCCGCCCGAGGCCTGCTCCTCGTGGATCTCGACGCAGCCTGCGGATTTCAGGGCCTGCGACTGGGGCAGGGGGGTCTGATCCTCGGTTGAGACGCGCGCATAGCCGATCAGGGGCATCAAAACAGGCCGTTTGCAGTTTCACATACCACTAATAAACGACCATTTGTAAACGAATGCAAGCAGGTGCTCTCTCGTCGCGCTCGTCCAAAAACACTTGGCTTCCTTGCGCTGAGCGCGATCTGAGAGGCTTCACCGGCAGTCGCGCGCGCATACTATATTAAGAGCGAAGGCAACCGCCACAAAATCACTTGGGTAATGTGCAAAAGAACAGTATTTTGCGCATATGAAGATCCAAGCATCCGCTTTTACTGATGATTTCAATGACCCCCTCAACACCATCGAGGAGGATGAAGAGGCTCACGAAGAGGATCTCTGGTTCCTGCCTGGGCCACTCGAAGAAGAACTGGATGATTTGCCTCCCGGACCGCGTGCGGAACCGCCCGACACCGCTGTCGTCCATGACTGGGCAAAGGCAGAAGGCGTTCACGCTGCGCGGCTGGCACGCGTGGCTGGACGCCTGGGTGCTCTGGATGACCGGTTGGCTCGCAGTCCGAAAGGCTGGCGGCATCGGCTTGCTCTGATCGAGGCAGCGGACCTTAGCTGGTTCGCAGGGGACCGGGTGAGTTCTGATCGTCTGGCGCTCTGGGTGTCGATGCGGCTCTCGGGCGCACAGGACGACCCACATGCCCTGGCAAGGGTTGGATGGGCTGTTCGGCGCCTGACAGGCGGTCCCGGACCAAAAGTCGACTTGGCCGCCTTTCTGGATCGCCGCGATCCCGAGAATATCGAAGACAGTGCCGAGCGTTTCGAAGATCGCGCGGGCGGATGGTTGGACGTAATGGCTGCAGCAGCCGAGCTCCACCCGATCACGCGGGCTTGCATGGGCTTTCATCTCTGGAACCTGGCCGGTCTCGGACGGCACGGCGGCCAGATGGAAGCCGCCGTCACCGCGTCCAGGATCGCGGCCAGCGATGGAAGCGGCGCCATCTTCGCACCGCTCGCCATGGGTGGGGCCGCGAACCATTCGGGGGGGCTGCGTGTTTCGGGCTTGCCGCCCGAACGCATGGCCCGTTGGCTGGATGGGATGAACAGCGCAATTCTAACGGCGATGCGTCACTTGGACGATATCGAAGCTTGGGCGGCGCGGGCGGAGGCAATCACTGCCACGCTTTCGGGGAAAACGCCGCCAGCGTTACGCCAGGTGCTGACGGAGTGGCCACTTGTCTCCGCGCCAATGGCCGAGGCAATGACCGGCACGAGCCGGGCCGCGGTTCAGCGAAACCTGACGTGGCTAGAAAACAAAGGCTTGGTCCGGGAAGTCACAGGTCAGGGCCGCTTTCGGATGTGGCGGGCCGCTATCTGACACCGTGCCGTGCGTCAAAATTGGCCTACGTTCATTTTTTTTGCGGGCTCGATTGGTTCTTGCCGCCGCCATGATCGTTCGTACGTCCTCAGCCTTTGAACCTCCACATCTTGGCCAGAGATGCCGATCTCGCAAAGTGATGAATTGTCGCCATGCCGGCATGGGCGATCAGGTAGACCCACACGAGGTTGGCGAGAGCGAAGTGAACGGTCATGGCCACCGAACCATCGGGCTCGGGCGATTGAAGGCCCGCCCAGACCTGCGCTGCGTAGACACCGCCGCTGACCGCCATTGTCGTCATCAAGAGCAGACCGAGGCCGTGGACGGCCGATGCGAGGGGACCGGTTTCCTCGTAGGCAGGTAGGCGTCCCCGGACAACGGTGCGCAAGTGGTTGCCCAAGTCGGCCGCGAAGGCGCGGCGACGCTCGCCTGTGAACCATGGGAATAGTGCCGAGGGAGCCGTCCCCCGACGCCGGAACACCAGGGTCATCCAGAACAGGAAGGCAAACGCCAGCGCCGCGAAACCGGAATAGCGGTGAAGCTGGAAGATCGCGTCGCCTGCCGCAGTTTCGGTCGGGCCCTGCATGATGAGGCTTGTGGCAAGTTGGGTGCAGATGGACAGGGCGAGCCCTGCATGGACCAAGCGAGTAGAATGTGCGTGCTGATCCGGCTGGGGAGTTTCGAGTGCGAGGGACATTGGAGGGAAGCCTTTTTGGCGGGTTGTTCGCCTCATATGGCAGCCGCCGTCTCGGATTGCCTTGCCGCCACCTTACTCTTTCGTAAGAACTGTTGCCACTGGAGCGAGCGGTTGGAAAACCAGCGAAGCCCGCAGTCCTGGTCCGTTGTCCTCGAGAACGAGCTCGGCCCGATGCAGGGCGGCAATGGCCGCGACAAGGCTGAGACCTAGCCCGGTTCCGGGTATCGATCGGCTGGCGTCGAGCCGCACGAACCGTTCCAGTACCCGGGCGCGGTCGGCTTCGGGAATGCCCGGGCCATTGTCCGAAACCTCTAGGAAAGGCCGCGCATCGCGCAGTCCGGCCCTGATCCGGACGTGTGTCGGGGGCGGGCAATGCCCGATGGCGTTGGCCACGAGGTTGGTCAGGGCCTGCGAGAGCATTTCCTCGTCTCCCTCCACCTTGATGGGCATCATGGGCAGGTCGAGATCAAGGGTATGGCCCTTTTCCTCGGCAGTGGCTTGCAGGATTTCGTGAACTGAGGCGGCCAGAGATGTCAGGTCGATGGAATCGTTGCGCCGCTCCTCCGTGCCTGACTGCAGGCGGGCAAGACGCAGGATCGCATCGAATGTCGCCGAGATGGCGTCGATGTCCATGAGGGCGGAGCCGATTTCGTGCCGGGCCTCGGTCGGCACGTCGGAGGACAGGGCCTGAGGCTCTAGCCGCATCCGGAGACGCGCGAGCGGGGCGCGCAGGTCGTGGGCGACATCGGTGGAGACCTGCCGAATAGACGCGACCCCCGCTTCGAGCCGGTCGAGCATCCGGTCCACCCGGACTGCCAGCGCCGCCAGATCGTCGTTGCCGGTGTCGCCGATCCGGCGGTCGAGTCTGCCTTCGCCAACTTCGTCCAGGACCCTGTCCATCCCGTCAATGCGCCTTTCGTTCTTACGGGCGATAACGACCGCGAGTCCTATGGACAGGAGCGTGGCAAGAACCAGCGACCAGGCGATTGTCTGGATCAGGATTTCGCCGCTTTCAGCGACCCATGCCTCGTCACGTGCCGCGATAACCCAGCCTAGGTCGGTCCGGATTCCGTAGGCAAGATAGGCCTCGGCGTTCTCGGTACCGGTCACGTCGCTTTCTGGAATGTCCTGTCCGACCAGCAGCCGTCGCGGGCCCTCGAACGGTTCGCCAAAATGCAATGATCCGAGCACCTGACCAGATCCGGCATCGACAAATGCGTAGAGGCTTGCACCGTCGCGACTGGATCGTACTTGCGCGAGGATCTGTTCCCGCAGGTCAGTCCTGTCCCCTGTCGCCGCGATCTGTGCAAGGCTTTCCGCGCTGGACCGCACATCGGCCGACAGACGGGCAGTCATTTCCCGCGACAGGAACAGGTAGGAGAGCCCTCCCGCGGACAGTGTGCCGATGGCAAACACCGCCGACAGCGCCAGAGCGAAGCGCATCGACCAGGACAGTGGCCGCCTCATGGCTGGAGCACGTAACCGACCCCGTGCAGCGTCACGAGGTAGTGCTTGTCGAAGGGCTTGTCGATCTTGTTGCGCAGTCGGCTGATATGGGTTTCGACCACGCTGGTCTTGGGGTCGAAATGGAGCCCCCAGACCGATTCCAGAAGCACGGTGCGGGTCTGAACGCGACCGGGCCGTTCCATGAAATGCTTCAGGAGCAGGAATTCGCGGGGTTGAAGGTCGATACTTTCGCCATCTCGCGTGACTTCGCGTTTCAGCAAGTCGAGCCGCAGGTCACCGATGACGAGCTCCAGTACCTCATCGCGCGTCGCTGGCCTTCGGCAGATCGTGTCGATCCGAGCCAGCAGTTCGACGAAGGCGAAGGGTTTGACGATGTAATCGTCGGCGCCGCCCCGCAGGCCCGCCACCCGGTCGTCGACCGCGCCCATTGCCGTCAGCAGGATCGCGGGTGTGTCGATCTTGGCCGCACGCAGTGACTTCAACACCGACAGACCGTCGAGCCCGGGCATCATGCGGTCGAGGATCAAGAGCTCATAGTCACCCGACATGGCCTGAGACAGCGTGTCTTTCCCGTTGGTCAGATGGTCGACGACATGGCCTTCCCCGGAGAGACCCTTCACCACGTAGGCGGCTGTTTCGCTATCGTCTTCGGCCAAAAGAATCTTCATGCGCCGCGGTCTTTCCAAGAATGCGTCCCGGCCGCATGACGCGGCCGGGGAATGGTCTGAATTTTCGAGGGGACGTTCGATCAGCCGTCGTTCGTTTCGCCGTCGTGATCTTCTTCGTCCTGGCCGTCGCCCTGATCCTCGTGATCATCCATAGACGAAGACAGCGCCGAGGCGAAGACCTCGCCGGTCTTGGCGTCAATCAGGACGGTCCAGGGCTGTCCGTCGCCGCCGATCACCACCGCCTCGTAGGCCGCGCGCCCGTTCTCGTCGCCAAAGGCGACGGCCGCAAGCGTGCCGGCATGGGCCTGAAGGGCGGCATCACTTGCTTGGCTGATCGTGAGCGATGCGGAGCGGAACATGTCGAGCTCGCTCTGGTCCATGGTTTCGGCCGATGCCGCGAACGGCAGGGCCCCAAGGAGCGCGGCGGGAAGGAGGATCATGGTCTTGCGAAGCATGGGATAGGTTCCTTTTAATGCACAGGTCTTTTCGCCTGCATTCTACAACTGGGCATCGAGTCCAAGGATCGCTTTTCCGGCTTTTTACAACTTCGTAAGAACCAAGGCTTTGGGAATTTTGCTGTTTTCAGATAGGGTTTCCTGAGGGTAATCACATCCCGATCACAAGAATGCCGAACGGACCGGAGTGTGGGATGGCCCGCCTGAACTTACAATTCCTGCGAAGCGCCGCACCCATCATTTTGGGCGCCGGTCTCTTCGCCTTGGGGCTCTATGCGCTCTATCACCTCCTGAAGCCCGTCAACCCGGCCGACGTCGCAGCGCAGATCAGGGCGACGCCGGCAAGCGCGCTCGCCGCGGCACTCGGGGCAACCGCCATCGGATATGTCGCGCTCATTTTCTATGACTGGTTCGGCCTTCGCTTCATCGGGAAAACGCTTGACCGGGGCATCGTGGCGCTAGGCGGCTTCCTTGGATATGCCTTCGGCAACACGATTGGCGTCAGCGTCATCTCCGGCGGCGCGGTGCGATACCGGATCTATTCTGCCGTCGGCCTGAACGCGTTCGAGGTGGCCGCCGTTTCAGGCTACATTGCCATTGCCCTCGGCACTGGATTGACCCTCGTTGGCATCTTGTCCCTTGCCGTCCATCCCGGCGCCGTCGGTGCCTGGCTCCCCTATTCCTCATCAACTATCCAGATCGTTGCCGCCGGGATTGCCGCGGTTTCGGTTGCCCTCATCGCCTGGATGTCCGTCTCGCAGCGTTCGCTGAGCATTCGCGGTCATGAACTGCACCTGCCGCCGCCTGCCGACCTTGCCGGACAACTTGTCGTCACCCTGATCGACATCGCCGCTGCCTCGTTCGCCTTGTGGGTTCTTCTGCCCGCGGGAAAGCCCGACTACGCGACCTTCGTCGCCGTCTATGCCGCTGCGACCATGATCGGAGTGCTCAGCCACGTGCCCGGCGGCATCGGTGTCTTCGAGACGGTGGTCATCGGTACGCTGCCGACCTCGGTGCCGGTCGGAGATGCAGCCGCAGCGCTGCTCCTCTTCAGATTGGTTTACTATCTGGTGCCTTTCGCTCTGGCGTTCCTGCTGGTCGCCCTGAACGAGATCCGGCTGGCCAGCGGCTTTGGCAGCCGACTTCTTGCCCGGGCACCGGCCCTGCAACCGGCCTTTGCCACTCTGCACGGGTTCTCGCCGGGTCTTGTCGCGACCGTTGCCTTCGGCTTCGGTGCCTGGCTCTTGCTCATCACGATGTTACCTTCCGTACGCGCGGAAGCGATGGCAGAAGGCGATCTCGTCGGTGTGCTTCTGCTCGAAGGCGGAACTCTCGCATCCGCTGTAGCCGGTGTCTCCCTGATCATCGTTTCGCAAGGCCTCGCGCGCCGGGTTTCCTCGGCCTGGTGGTTCGCCATCGGTGCGCTGTTGGCCGGGGCTGTCGCGTCGCTCCTGAACGATTTCGGGTTCGAGAACGCGGCTTTCCTGGGGGCCGGTGCGCTTCTGCTCCTGCCGTTCAGGAAAGCCTTCGACCGACCCGGCCGCTTGACGGCCGGCGTCTTCGATACCCGATGGTTCGCCACGGTCATCGGCGTCGGGGTCGCAGCCGCCGCGTTCTTCTTCTTCGTGCACAAGGCCGTCCCGTATTCGAATGACCTGTGGTCGGAGTTCTCGCACGACTCGAACACACCCCGCGCGCTCCGAGCGGGGCTCGCGGCGACCGCGCTCATGTTCTTTTTCGGGATCTACCTCCTGACGCGTCCGATCCGGCGGAAGCCGCCCGAGGAGGCGCGGCCAGAAGTAATGTCCCAGGCCGCCGTCCTGTGCGACATGTCCGAAGACCCGCAGGCCTGGCTGAGCCAGACCGGAGACAAGCGGTTCCTGTTTTCCGAAACCGGAAATGCCTTCATCATGTATGCCGTCCGGGGCGGATCGTGGATTGCGCTCGGCGACCCGGTTGGCGATCGGGCTGAGTTCGAGGCCCTTGTCTGGTCCTTTGCCGACCAGGCCGCCCGGTCCAACGCGCGCCCCGTCTTCTACGAGGCCAGCGCGCGCAACCTTGGGCTCTGGGTCGAACTCGGCCTGACTCTGCACAAGGTCGGAGAGGAGGCGGTCGTCCGGCTTCCCGAGTTCAGCCTCGCGGGCGGTCGGTTCAAGACCATGCGCGCTGCGATGAACAAGCGCCAGCGGGACGGGTACGAGTTCACCATGTTGACATCGCCCCATACCCCCGAACTCATTGCAGAACTTCGTGCAATCTCGGATGCGTGGCTTGGCGGCAAGACGGGACGCGAGAAGGGCTTTTCTGTCGGGCGCTTCGATCCGGACTACCTGGCGCTGTTCGACATCTCGGTTGTGCGAAAGGACGGTCGCATCGTCGCTTTCGCAAACATCCTGGCGTCAAAAGGCGGCGCGCACCTGGCCGTCGATCTGATGCGATACTTGCCCGATGAGGCCTCCGGCCTGATGGAATACATGTTCCTCAGCTTGATCGAGCACTACAAGGCGAAAGGAGCGCTGGAATTCAGCCTCGGCACCGCGCCTCTGTCGGGGCTGTCCGAGCGGTCGGTCGCGCGATCGTGGAACCGTTTCGGGCGGCTCATCTATCGTCACGGCGGCGCATTCTACAACTTCGAGGGGCTCAGGACCTTCAAGCAGAAGTTTCAGCCGGACTGGCGCCCGCGCTATCTGGCGCTGCCGCCCAACGTCTCGCCGATGCGCGTAATGGGTGACGTGGCCCTCCTGATTGCGGGCTCGGCGCGGGGCCTGATTGCGAAGTGACTTCATGAACCTGTCTCTCGACCAGATCCTCCCTTCGCTCCAGGCGCTTGGCGTTCTCAGTTACTGGCTCATCGGCCTGGGCTCGATGCTCGAAGCGTTCTTCATCACCGGCGTCGTCGTTCCCGGAACACTGATCGTGGATGCCGGCGGCATCCTCGTCCAGCGCGGGTTGCTGGACTTCTTCGATCTCGCCTGGTTCGTCGCGCTCGGGTCGGTCCTCGGATCGGAACTGAGCTACTGGACCGGCAAGCTGGCCATGAACCGCCTTCCGGGCCGCCGGCGCATCGGGGAGTCCGCCGCTTTTGCCCGCGCCAAAGGACTTTTCGAGAGGCGGGGCGGAATGGCGCTGGTGATCGGCCGGTTCCTCGGGCCGGTGGCGGGGCTCGTGCCGCTCGTCGCGGGCATGGCGGACATGGACCGCCGCAAGTTCCTGATCTGGAACATCTTGGGCAGCATTCCCTATGCGCTTGCCCATGTCGCCATCGGCTTTTTCCTGGGCGATGTCATGGGCCGGATCGGCGGATCGCTGACCCGGGTCGCTGTACTGACCGGCATCGTTCTTCTGGCGCTGCTCATACTCTGGACCACGCTCTATTCGACGCTGAGGCTTCTGCCGCTCGCATGGGCGGTCATGTCTGCCGCGCTGCGCAATCTCGCGGACCTGCCTGCGGTGCGGCGCCGGATCGCTGACCACCCCGAGACGGCACGCTGGGTCGAGGCGCGCCTCGACCGAAATGCGTTTTCGGGGCTGACGCTCAGCCTTCTGACGGTGGTCTTTATCTACATCGGTGCCATCTGGCTCGATTCCGTCTTCGAGTTTCTCGTCGGCGATCCATTGCTTGGGCTCGACACACGTCTGTCCGAACTGATCCACCATTTCCAGTCACCGGGCCCGATCCAGGTGGCGTCGTTCATCACCGCAGTTGGCGGCTGGCAGGTCGTTCTGCCGGTCATGGTGGCAGCGCTGATCTGGCTGATGACGGAAGGGCGGCGCGCGCTCGCGGTTGGACTGGCGGTTTCGGTGGCCGGAAACACCATTACCGTTGCGGTGCTCAAACTCACCTTCGGGCGCCCGCGCTCGCCTCTCGGTGTCTTCGCCGAGACCTCTGGCAGCTTCCCTTCCGGACATGCTGCGGCTTCGGTCGCAGCCTATGGAATGCTGATGTATGTCGTCTGGCGGGCGGGGAGGTTCCGCGCCGAGATGGCGCTTCTGCTGGCTGGCCTCATGGCCTTCGCCATCGGCGTCAGCCGCATCTACCTGATCGAGCACTACCTCAGCGATGTCCTGAACGGCTGGCTGGTCGGTGCGCTCTGGGTGACGGTCGGCATCGCGATTTCGGAATGGCGTTTATCGCGGACATCCGTCGAGACTGCGCCGATGGCCCGCAGAGCGAGGATCGCAGCACTCGCCGTGGCCGCAGGACTGGCCGTCCTGGCCGCGTCAAACGTCTGGCGCTATGATCATCCCCGCAATGTGCCTGTCCAGGTCGCTGATCAGGTTCTGTCAGATGCTGCTGCTCTGGCGCAAATGGGCCTCCCTGCGCAATCCGAGTCGCTGATGGGCTCGCCGGTGCATCCGGTCTCGCTCGTCGTTTTCGCCCGAGACGAATTTGCTCTTTCCGATGCTGTCCTCGCATCGAACTGGACAGCGGCGCAGCTGCCGACCCCGGGCCTTGTCTTCGATGCAATTTTCGCAGCGGTCGGCGGCAGCGAAGATCCAACCGTCGAGACCGTCTCGCATTTCTGGCGCGGGCAGCCCAACGATCTCGCCTTCGTGCAGCGTCCGCCTGGGGCGACGCCTTCGCTGGCCGATCCGAAACTCCGCTTCTGGCGCACCGAATTCGTCACCGCCGATGGGTTGCGCGCCTTCGTCGGAACCGTGGGTGTCGACGAAGCAGGAGAGACGGAAACGACTCAGACCATTGGGGCCAGCCCGATGCTCCGAGATACGCTTGTTCAGGGCCTTGTGGCACGTGGCGCGACCGTCCTCGCCGCGTCGCACACCTCGGACAACGTCGTGTCCATCCTCCGTCCCTGAGAAAATCGGCTTCTTACCGAAGTGTAAGAAGTCCGCCAGACGCTTCGGGAAAGTCGCTGTCAGAACTGCGCATACGGACCTCGGTTGGAGGCCCGCGTGCTTTCAGACAGGACGCCTCCCATGAACGCCACCCTAAGGAACCTTGCCTTGTCAGCGACGCTGATCGCTGTCCCGGCGACCGGGTTCGCGCTGGCCGAGATGTTGATCTCGCCCATCGCACAAACCACCGCAGCAACCCAATCGCCCGGGCTGGGCGACCTCTCGGACTACAAGACCATCGTGGCCGATACCCAGATAATCGCCGCCACCGGCGATTTCGCAGCCGCCGAACACCGCATCACCGACCTTGAAACTCTGTGGGACCAGAACGCCTCGGCGCTGCGTCAGGCCGACCGGGCTGCCTGGAATACGGTCGATGCGGCCGCCGACGAGGCCTTCGCGGCCTTGCGCGCGGGAACTCCCGACCAAGCGACCGTTGATGCCGCTCTTGCTGCCCTGTCCACCACGCTTGATGCCCCTGTGCCAGCAACAGCCTCGGGCCCCATTCAATACGTCTCCGGCATCGCCGTGACCGACGAGGGCGGCCGGGCCATCCCTTGCGAGGACCTGATCGGCCAGCTTCGCAGTGCAATCGGCAACACCACTCCGCCCGCCGCTGTCGCCGACCTGCAGTCCAAGGCGCTCGAGCGCTGCAATGCCGACGATGACGCTCACGCCGACGCCTTCTCGGCGCAGGCGCTGGCCCTTCTGAACGGATGATTCCATCATGACCGACGCAACTTTCGCCGATTTCGACCGCCCCGTGCCGCAACCCGGTGGCGTAAATCGGGTGCCCGAAGTCACACCCGGCTTCTGGCTCATCAAGCTCATGGCCGTGACCATGGGCGAAACCGCCGCCGACTTCCTTGCGGTCAACCTCGGCCTTGGCCTTGGCGCGACGACGGTCCTGATGACCGCGGTCCTTGTCGTGGCAATGCTCTGGCAGTTCCGCCAGAAGGCCTACGTTCCCGCCACTTACTGGATCGCAGTGGTCCTGATCTCGGTCGTCGGCACGCTGATCACCGACAACATGACCGACGCGATTGGCATCCCGCTCATCACCTCGACCATCGGCTTCACGCTGGCGCTCGCCGCCACCTTCGCGGCCTGGTTCGCGGTGGAACGGACGCTTTCGATCCACGAGGTCTTCACCTTCCGTCGCGAGGCCTTCTACTGGCTGGCGATCCTCTTCACCTTCGCGCTTGGCACCGCCGTGGGCGACCTGATCTCCGAGGCCTTCGGTGTCGGCTTCGCCGGAACCGGCGTCCTCTTCGGGCTGATCATCGCCTCGCTGGCCTTGGGATACTTCGCGCTTGGCCTCGATGGGATGTGGGCGTTCTGGCTCTGCTACATCTTCACCCGCCCGCTTGGCGCTTCCTTCGGTGACTTCCTGGCACAGCCGGCCGAGTTTGGCGGCCTCGGGCTTGGAACCATCGTCACCAGCCTTGCCTTCCTCGCGGTGATCGCCGGGACCGTGGTGCTGATGACGACCAGAGCCGCGCCCGACCTCGCGGAATGACCTTCCACCCCTGAAACACGTGCGGTTCCGGCCTACGCCGGGACCGCGCCTTCCCTGAAAGGACCTCGGCCATGACCAAGGCTATTCCCGCCGTCTCGACCTCCGGCCTCAGCAAATCCTACGGCGACGCAGTTGTGCTGCATCCCCTGTCGCTGGACGTGCCAAAGGGCGAGGTCTTCGGCTTTCTCGGCCACAACGGTGCCGGCAAGACCACGACGATCCGCCTGCTGACCACGCTGCTCGCACCCACCTCCGGCACCGCGCGTGTCGCCGGTCATGACGTCGCATCCGATCCGATCAAAGTCCGCGCCTCCATCGGGTACCTGCCGGAAAACGTGCGCCTCTATGACCGATTTACGACCCGCGAGAACCTGACCTTCTTCGCCCGTCTGTCGGGTGTCGCAGGCCCAGTGGAGGCCGTGCGCGAAACGCTCGACTTCCTCGACATCGCCCCGCTGGCTGACCGTCGTGTCGGCACCTTTTCCAAGGGGATGCGGCAGCGCGTCGGCCTTGCCCAGGCGATCCTGCACCAGCCAGAGGTCCTGTTCCTCGACGAGCCGACCTCGGGCCTCGATCCGATGGGGGTGCGCCAGCTTCGCGAAATCATCGAGAAGCTGCATGCGCGGGGCATGACGATCTTCATGAACACGCATCTTCTGTCCGAAGTCGCGCGGAGCTGCACCTCGATCGGGGTGTTGGCCCATGGCAAGCTTGTCTTCCATGACAGCATGCAGGCCGTCGCGGACAAATATGACGAGCGCAGCCTCGAAGACCTCTATGTCGGCGTGGCCGAGCGTGGCCCCGAGGTGGCGGCATGACCCCGGCGCGGCTCATCGCCCGACAATCCCTGTCCGGACTCACGCGGGACAGAAGCGTGCTGATCCTGATCGCCTTCTTCGCGGCGATGGTGCTGGTCACGGCCTGGCTCGGCTGGTCTGCGACGAATACTGTGGACGCGATTTATGTCGACGCGGCCACGTATCTGGCCGCCTCGGGCCAGCCTGTGCCGCCGAACCCGGTCAGCCAGTCCGCACCGCTGGCGGTACTGCGCAACCTTGGCGTCTACATCAGCCTGATCGGCGCTTTCGGGTCCATCGTGATCGGCCAGCTTCTGATCGAGACCGATCGCCGTGCCGGGACCTTGCCGCTGATCGGCGCGCGCCCATTCGAGCGCAGCGACCTCGCCCTTGGCAAAATGCGGGCAATGGTGACGGCGACCGGGGCGATGATGGCGGTCGCCGCGGTCATCTCGGTCGCGATGCTGTTTACCATCCCCTCACTGGTCGTCAGACCGGGGGACCTGCTGCGGCTCGCGCTGTTCCTGGTCGCCGGCTGGGCCTACATCACCATATTCGGGTTCGTGGCGCTTGGGGCGGCTGCCCGCATGCCCGCCACCGCGAGCGGTCTGATCGCTGCCACTGTGGTCTGGCTGGTCGTCACCTTCGTCCTGCCCGAACTGACCGCGAACGTGCATCCGACCGCCGCGATCAACCCGGTCTCGACGCTGGCCACCACCCCAGACTCAGTCTTCTTCCATCTGATGTCACGGGTCCTGGGGCCGTTGTCGCTGGCCGAGGGCTTCGCATGGGCTTCGGGGGATCTCCTGAGCTTCCTGCCTGATGGCCTGGCCCCGCGAGGTCCGGTCCCACCGGCGGTGGCTCTTCCGGTCGCGCTGATACTCGCCGGCCTGTTCGCCGCGCACTCTTCCGCGAAACTCGATCTCAACGCCGGAGGCCCCGATGCCTGATCTCCTTCCTAGCCTGTCCGGCAGCGTCACGACGATCGCCTTGCGCGATGCCCGCGAGCAACTGCGCGACCGATTTCTCCTCTGGGCGACGCTGGCCCTCATCGCCGCCGCGGCCGTATCGCTGGTCACGGGCGCCATCGCGCTCCATGGCGATGCCGCAACCTATGCTGCCGCGCGGGCGCAGCTTCTGGCGCTCGGCAAGGGCGCCTCCGCCATCGCTGCGCCCGAATTCTACCCGCTGAAACTCATGCGCGGGATGATCGAGCAGATCGAGATCATGGGTGCGGTGATCGCCCTTGTGGCAGGCTACCGCGCTGCGGCAGCCGAGAGGGGGCGGCAGACGCTGGCCCTGATCTTGACCCGGCCAATGCCGCATTGGGCCTATACCCTTGCCAAGATCATCGGTGGCATGGGCCTTGCGGCGGTCTCGTTGGCCGTCGTCTTCCTCGCCACGGCGATCCTCTTGCCCATCGTTTCCGGAATCGGGCTGACCATGGGCGATGCCCTGCGGCTGGTCCTGACATGGGCGGCTGGCGTCTTGTATCTTACTGCTCTTTTCACTCTCGGCTTCGGGCTCAGCCTCTGGGCAAAAAGCCCCGCCAGCGGCCTTATCTACGCCTTCGCGCTCTGGATCCTCGTCGTGCTCGTCGCGCCACAGATCGGCGACACGATGGACCCCGACAACCAGGTCGCGGGCGGCGTATTTGCCCAGCTTTCGATCCCCAAGGCCGAACAAGACCGGATCAAGGCCGGGTTCGCCGGATACGAGACATTCCGCAACGGGATCGAAGTCGCGTCTGTCACCAAGCACTTCGAGCGCTTCACCTTCGCCGTACTCGGCATCAAGGACACCTATACCGGTGCGCCGCTGGCCAAGGTGATGGCCGAGAAGCAGGGCGACCTGCTCTTCCTTTTCCTTTTCTCCCTCGGGCTGGGCGGCCTCGCGCTGCTGCGTCCGATCAATCCCGACCGTCTGACCAAGGAGTCCTGACATGAAGACGATCACGACAATGACCCTCACAGCATTGTTTCTGAGCACCAGCCTTGCGCATGCCCAGACCACGACGACCGATACCGATGGCGACGGCGTGCCCGACATCTCCGAACCGCTTCTGCACACCGACCCGATGAACCCCGACACCGATGGCGACGGTCAGAACGATCTTGCTGACAACGATCCGGTGAACGCCGCCGATCCCACCGTCGCAGGCGGTGCTGCGGCGACATACTGGATTGGCGAAGTTCTGGTCGAGAACAACGTCGATCCCGCCACGCACAAGGACGCGCCCGATCACCTCGAGATCCAGGTCCTGAACGATGGCGCCGCTGATCTCTCGGGGCTGACCGTCTATTACACGATCACCGACGCCGACAGCGGAGCGAAGGAAAGCTACATCTACCATCCGCAGGTTACCGTGCCCGCCGGCGGAGAGGTCCGCATCCACGTCGACGAAGGCACCGCACCGAGCCATCTGCGGGCAAACCCCAACTCGCTCTATGTGACCAGCCTTGCTGGAAAGCACGTCACGGTCTCGGTCCAGGCCGACGGCTTCACCGCAGTTCAGGGGAACGTGGAAAAGGATCCGGGCGGAGCTGAAACCGCGGATTGACAGGTTGGGCGCTGGACTATTTTGGGCTGTTCAACCAGAAATGGATGCCATCACGTACACCGCCGAGCGCCGAATAGAGAAGCGGATGCCGAGTTAATCGGCTCCGCACTTCGGCAGCACCGGTCGGCAGATATTGAAGGAACCATGCATGAGCTATGAAACTGAGGGGCGGCAAGCCTTCCCCACGAAATCAGTTCGGCATTTCCACTGGCCGACACACCACGCCACGTCGGTCTTCGGAGATGACTGGTTCGGCAAACGTGCGGAAACCTTTGCGCGGTTTTTTGGGACGCCCGTCTTTCTCATTGCGCAAACCGCGATCGTGGCCGCCTGGATCCTGATCAACGTTGGCGGGTGGACCAGGTTCGATACTTATCCCTTCATTCTTCTGAACCTTATGTTCAGCCTTCAGGCGGCCTATGCCGCGCCGCTGATCCTTCTTGCCCAGACGCGACAGGCGGATCGCGACAAGCTGGACGCCGCCGCCGATGCGCAGCATCGCGAGGCCTTGGCCGCCGCCGCGGAGCAACGCCAGACCATTGCCGCACAGCAGACGGCCCAACTCGTCGAGCTGATGAAACAGAACACGGAGCTGACAGAGCTAACGCGTGATCTCAGCGAGCGCATTGAAAAGATGACAAGTGAAGTACATGGAAAGGTCATTTCCGGCGAAAGTTAAAATTTTTCCTGCCTCGCAAGAGCAAATCTTGTGGATAGGCTCTCGTTACAAAAGAGTAGTCCAAGCTGGACTGTACAATTTTGAGATGTCAGACCGTGGCTGGCCGACCCTCCAGCGCAGCTCTGTAGCCGGGTTCACCTGGATATCTCCCCTGCCAACACCGCTCTTCCGTGCACCGCCAGAGTTGCTGAAAACCTCTGACACCCAAACTTGCGGATTACATCCAGTACCCGCGCTTCGTAGGCAGCGTGACTGATCAAACGACACAGGTCGGACGCGTGGAACTGGCGGTTCGCAGTCGGGGCGGCTTGCATCTGTCTCAGCAATTCGCGCTCTTTGGGGTCCGTTATTGGTCTCGCGGGCGGCTTGACCGCGGGACGAGGCGGTGTTCCCGACGAATTCCGCCATCGGCGCATGAAGCCAAGCAGGAAGCCGGCCGGCACCTTCCCGTTGCCTCGGGACCGGTTGAAGGCGAGGAAGCGATCCCAGATGACCTGGGTGTCAACGTTCCAGCAGGGCAGCGTGGCCTTCGCTGCTTTGATGAGCTCTGCCCAACTGGTCTGAAAAACGTTCGAACTCGCGGTGATGTCGATCAGTCCTGAGAAGATAGTTTTGTTATTATTATCTCTAGATAGTGATGTGTCACCTTCACCTGACACGAGATCATGGGTTTCAATCTCCTCGTCGAAGGCGGAAAACCGAAAGATCCAAGGCGCGAACTTGCCATTCGGCTTCGCCCGCTCGAGCTGCAACTCCGACGTCTCAAGTTCGCTCAAAAGAACTGAAAGATATTGTCGTGAGACACCCATCTTCTCCGCCAGGGCAGAGAGGGTGAAGGCTGCCGTTCCGCGCGACAAACCGTTGTAGCCATCCTTCCAGGCGATGGCATCAAGGATGAGGGTGGCCAGCTTGTGCGCTGCAACAGAAAGATTTGTCTGCGTGATCCGTCGCAGGATCAGGCCGGTCGTAGGTTCCATGGTCGAGGTCTCCTTGGAGATCCGACGCCATGTCGTGAGACAACAACATTCTTGCCAGCAAAACAACTTTGCTGGTTGCAGGTGTCTTAGCCGTGCGCTAGGAAACTCTTGTTCACGGAGTTTTCTTGCACGGCGTCAGGCTTCACGGTCTGGCGTCGTCTCCTTTTCGGGGGTTTTGCACAGCCTCCCGTGCGGGGTTATGAGGACGCGCGCGGCAAGACCGCGAGCAGATTTTGTCAGTAGCGAACTTCTTCAGAACCATAGTTCCCGGCGTGATCACGCCAGTCGACGAAGACGGAGCGGTAGAAGTAGCTGCCACATCCATTCGGGATGCTCAGGCCGGATGCGGCCGGCACCTGGCCTACGTTGGATCTTGTCCATCGGTAATCGCCCTGCACGCCGTAGGACCCCAACCGCGTGGAGTCGCTGCGATTGCAGTCGCCATCTCGGTTTTCGTGCTGGCGGTACTGAATGTGATAGACGCGAATGCTGCGCACGAAATCAAAGGCGTCGCCCGAGATGTCGATGTCGGCTTGTTCATCCGCCTGGACGCGAACAAGGGGTATCGGAGTCGATACCTGCGGTTCGGGCGGATCGCGAAACGTGATGTCATAAAGGCGTTCCATAGGCGACAACGGACTTGGTTCGTTGAACGACACACCCATCGGACACCGCCAGATTTGTAGGGGCGGCTCGATCGGCCATGGCGTGATCCGCCGAATGAAGACCGCTCTGGCATGGGCGCAGGGCGCGGAGGCAGGCCAGCCGCCCGCAAGGCAGAGGAGGATCGCACAGTCCACCTGATAGGCCTGAGCCGGTGCTGACGAGGCCAATAGTCCGGATATGCTTAGTGCCGTGGCCGTGGCCACGCCGTGGATCACGTGCTTCATGATGCCGACTCCATCTATAATGGTGCAGCGATACGAAACAACATTAATGATGGCAAGGAGATTTGATTGATGGTGACCTGCGATTATTCGCTTGTGTCGCGAGACAGCTTCCAAGATCTGACGCCGGTTTGGGCTCTTGTGGCGTCTTGAAAGCGGCCAAAATTGCGGCTTCATTTCACGTTAGATGCCAAACAAACATTTGCGAAAAAAGGAAAATGTCGTGTTTCCATGCGGCCACGAAAGCGGTCACGGAAGAACAGACCGCATGAGCCCGTCAAACGGCGTGTCGCAGCGCCCATGGTCCCGGGAAGGGCAGTGCCGGAAAACTGTAGGGCTTGGTTCCACGGCTGGAATCCGGGAACGGAAGGGCGGGTGGAGCAACGATCCTATGTTGTGGGCTATGTTGGGATCGAACATGCGCTTGAAGATTTATGGCAGTATCTGATACGATTGAGCATGGATAGGAGAGTCTGATGCCAAACGTCCACCTGACCGAACCGATGCAGAAATATGCGCAGGCGCAGATCGAGTCCGGCGCCTACGCCAATCTGAGCGAAGTCGTGCGCGCCGGCGTAAGGATGCTGATGGAGAAGGATGGCGCGCGGCAGTTCTATACCCTCAAGGCCGATCTCGAGATGGCAGCCACCCTGGCCGAGAATGGGGACTTCGCTGAGTTCGATGCCCAAGCCTTCGAGCCGGATGCGTTTGATCGCTGACCCGCATGACGATTCGGCTTTCCGGACAGGCCAAGTCCGACCTCGAAGAGATACGCACCTACACCGTCGAGACCTGGGGCAGGGACCAATGGCTCGTCTATTACCGCCAGTTGGTCACCGCCTTCGAGCGGATCACTGGGGATCCCGACGCGGGCCGGGACAGGAGTCTCTTTGTCCCGGGGATGCGGTCCGTCAATTGCCAGCGTCACGTGATCTTCTACAAGCGGCTCGATGCGGCGGATGGCGCGGCAGTCATCCTGCGCATCGTGCATCAGCGCCGTAACATGCCCGCGCTCGTCTACTACGAGGATCTCGACGGCGGTTAAGCCCATGCGTTTGCTCAGTCCAATAGCTCGACCAGTCTTCCATAGTCTTCACTGACCTCGCGCGCCTCCTGAAACGCGCGTTGGCGCTCGGCATCAAGACAGCGGAAGTATTCCTGAATGTCGGCAATGTAGCCCTCGAAATCAGAACGCAGCAGATCGGCATAGGCACGAATGTCTTCTCGCGACTGAGGCAAGAACGGTCGCTCGGGAGGTACGCAATCCGCAGCCGCGGCTACCGGCATGCTTCCAAGCAGGAGCGCGAACAGCAACGGTGCGTTGTGCGCAATAAACAAGCGCAGGGCAAAACTCCTTTGCCGCCTTTAAGATTATCATTGTGTCGGCTATCACCGTTATCGGAGCAAGGCGAACTTCGTCAACACGTTATTATTGTCTTGCTATCATTAATGTTGTTTTGTATCGCTCACGGTGTTGCGACCCCGTGGGCCTGATACTGCACCCAGGCAGAACAAGGACCCAAGGGAAGGCCATGATAGAAGAAGCCCCGAATGTGGTTACAGAAGACGGACTGCGCGGCTTGCTCGCCGAGGGCTACCTCATTGAGGTGGTCTGCAAGGAGAGAGCGGAGAAGCGCCATAACAGCTGGTACGGCTCGTGGGTCATCCGCGCCGTCGCCACTGATGGGCGTGACGACAAAATGCTCGTCACCAGCCGAAGCGTCCTCAAGCTCCGCGACTTCAAAACCATCGTTGGTCTTGTCAGCTTCCTGGCCGACATGGGCTGTACGACCGCTAGCATCCCACTTGAAGAAGGTGGCCGCGAGCGCCACGCCGCGCCTCCGGTCAAAGGCAGCTGATCGCGCAACTGCGCTCGTCGTTGCTTTGGGTACAGGCGTTTGTTCCGCGCCCCCGGCCCTGGCCGACGGTTTGATCTTCCAGGTCCGCCCAGACGGCCAATTGATTTCCACTTCTCAAGGGGCAAACGGGCGTCTTTTTCTCTTCGCAGAACCTCGCGTTCCCGACGCCACTGTTGAGACAGCGATCCCGGCTCCATCTGCCGCCCGCGCCACCCCAGAAATCCTCCATGCGATCGAGACCACGGCTCTGCGGTATGCCGGGCATGGTGCGCTGCGTCGCGCAGGGCTTTCAGTCACTGATTGGGCGCTCCTTTACCGGGCCAATATCGAAGTCGAGAGCGCATACAATCCGGCTGCACGCAGCCCTGTCGGTGCCATAGGCCTTGGCCAGCTTATGCCAGATACCGCCCACGACCTCGGCGTGGACCCACATGACATTGCGCAAAACCTCGACGGATCAGCCCGCTACCTGCTGATGATGCTCGACCAGTTCGGCGAAGGCTCTCTGGCCCTTGCGGCGTACAACGCTGGCCCTGAGGCGGTCACACGCCACGGCGGCATCCCCCCTTTTCGAGAAACCCAAGGGCATGTGGCCCGTGTGACTGCCGTGTTTGAGCGGCTCAGAGGAGATCTTTCATGACACCGAGACCTTCGACCGTTGCGCTCGGCGCGATGGCCCTTATCGTGCTGGCGGGTCCAGCGCTTGCGCAGAGCATTGACCTTTCGCCGGTGCAGACCCTGCTTCAAGGCATTGTCGATGCGATCACCGGCCCCTTGGGCATCGTGATCGGCACACTCGCGCTGATCGGCGTGTTCCTTTCCTGGCTCTTCGGCATCCTCGATTTCCGTCAGGCGCTCTGGGTCGTGGTCGCGATCGCGGGCATTGCCGCGGCGCCGACCATTGTCGCCGCCATCTGGACGACCTGAGAAGCACCCATGTCCGACCAGTCCCGCGTGTTCATCGGCCTTCTCAGGCCACCCAAGCTGATGGGCTTGCCGATCATGTACGCCATGGTCTGGCTCTTCAGCTCGACGCTGCTGTTCCTCTGGGTCCAGAGCTGGGTGGTGGCTGTGTTCGCGGGGCTGGCCTGGCCGGCGCTTTGGAAAGCCGCGGACTGGGATCCGAACTTCCTCGATGTCCTGGTGATCACCTTGCAGGAAACCCCGCCCACGGCGAACCGCAAACTGCACGGAGGTGACAGCTATGCCCCGTGATGGACTTGCCAATGACGTGGAGGAGGCCCTCGATCCGCTGACGGCGCTGCCCGCATGGGTCAAGGGCGAGAAGCGGCTCTCATCCATGCTGCCTTACGTCAGCCTTGTCACCGACCGGACGATCCGGACACGCGGCAACGAGCTGATGCAATGCATCCGGCTGGAAGGGGTAAACAGCACCACGAGCGAGGACGCGCATCTCGACCGGATCGGCGGGCTCCTCGCCGGGATCGTCGCGCAGGTCGGAACCGAGTTCTCCTTCTACCTGCACAAGGTCTCGAAAGCGGTCGACGTGACCCTGCCGCCCATCCCGGGCGAAGGGTTTGCTGCCGCCGTCGACAAACGATGGCACGCGCATCTCGGCCGCGCGGGCTTGCGCGACAAGACATTGACCCTGACGGTGCTGAAGCGACCAGAGACCGGCGGTCGCTTGCCATTCGGACTTGGGGCTTCCCGCGCCCGGCATGCAGCCGACACCACCCGCCGCTTGCGCAAACTCGACGAGGTTGTGGGGTTTCTGCTGTCGTCCTTCGATGAGCTGAAGCCCCGCCTGCTTGCGGCCAGCACTGGCGAGCTTCTTGGCTTCCTTGGCTCGCTCAACACGGGCGAGGAGCATCCGCTCTTCCCGAGGTCGCGCCTTGGCGTGATCGCCGAAGATGTGGCCAATACCCGCGTCACTTTCCGCGGCACGACCATCGCGCTCTCCGACGGTGCGGTCGGCGACAAGCTCGGCGCGATCTTCGCGGTGAAGAACTACCCCGCCAAGACCGATAGCCTGATGCTCGACGAGTTGAATCTGCCCGTCGACATGGTCGTCACGCACTCTTTTGTGCCGATCAACACCAACATCATGGCTGGCCGGATCAAGCGGCAGCTGCGCCTGATGCAAGCCGCCAATGACGGGGCCGTCAGCCTCGCCCAGGAACTGGAACTCGCGCAGGACGATCTGGAATCCAAACGCCTGATCTTCGGCGAGCACCACATGACCGTGGCGGTCTATGCCCGCACCCAGACGGCGCTTGACGACATCGCGGCCGAAATCCGCAACATCTCCGCCACTTCCGGGATCAACCTGATTTCGGAGGCCTTCGGGGCGCGGGCGCATTTCATGGCGCAGCATCCCGGCAATACCGGGGCGCGAAGCCGCAAGGCTGCGATCACGAACCACAACTTCGCCGACCTCGCCACTTTCCACCGCACCCCGCTCGGAAAGACAGGGCGGGAAGTCCCTTGGGGCGTGCCGATCACGCTTTTCCCAACGCCCGAGCGCAGCGGGTTCCGCTTCAACTTCCACGAACAGGGCGCGCCGGATCGCGAGCCCACGGGAGGCCACACGCTGATCCTGGGCCGTCCCGGCTCCGGCAAATCCGTACTGGCGGCCTTCCTGATGACCATGGCCCGCCGCGCCGGTGCGCGGGTCTTCGTCTTCGACTATCGCGCTGGCATGGAAATGGCCGTACGTGCGCTCGGTGGCAGCTATTCGACCGTACGAGCGGGGCGCCCCACGGGCCTCAATCCGCTCCAGACCGAGATCGACGTGCGGGGCCAGGCATGGCTTGCTGATTGGCTCGCGAGCCTCTTGGAGCGGCGCGATCGACCGCTAACCCCGGTTCAGACCAACCGATTGCAGGAAGTCGTGCGCCAGAACGCGAGCGCAGGACATGCGGGCCTACGAAACTGGTCGGATTTCGCCTCGCTGCTGGTCTCGACCGATGACGAGGGCGATCTCTTCGAGCGGATGCAGGAATGGACGGCCGAGGGTCGCTACGGCTGGATCTTCGGGGCCAATGCCGAGGACAGTTTCAGCATCGA